>NZ_VFTG01000002.1 GCF_006439355.1 Mesorhizobium sp. B4-1-3 | reverse complement strand
TTGAAGCGACGCATGCCGAACTGGCCGCCCTGGTCGCCGAAGCCGCGGAATTCCTTGAAGAAGCGGCGCAGCTGCGGGTTGTCGGGCAGGTTTTCGAAGCCGTCCTGGTCGTCGGAGCCGTCATCGGCCGTCGGCTGGATCTTGGCCTTGACCTTGACGCTGACGACGGCCGGTGAGACGTGCTCGACCACATCGGCGAAACTCGGCATTTGCGGGGCTTCGACGCGCACGGCATCGGCCAGCACGGGGGCGGTGCCGGTTGCGAGCATGCCCGCGCCGACCGTGCCGACAACGGCCAGGGAGGCGGCGGCGGCCATCAGGCGCTTGCGGGTGCGGGAATATGAATTGGGGGCAATGTTCATGGGATTCGTTTCCTCTTTCGAAGGGATGCGCTCAGGCGAAGCATCCTCGGGCAAGAGGATTAGAGAGCCGCACATTACGGCGCCATTTCCGGTACATGAAAGTTTTGTAATGTTGGGATTGGCTCGCTAGTCGCGCAGCATTTTATCCAGCGCCGCCTGTTCCTCGGCGCTGAGAACGCTGTTCGATGCCGGGCGGCGCGAGCGGCTGCTCAGCACAATGAACAGGCCGCCGGCCAGTAGCAGAAGCACCGGCGTGCCCCACAAAAGCGCGTTGCGCAGGCTGAAACGCGGCTTCAAGAGCACGAACTCGCCGTAGCGCGAGACGATGTAATCCATCACCTGCTGGTCGCTGTCGCCAGCGACGAGGCGCTGGCGCACGAGGACGCGCAGGTCGCGAGCAAGATCGGCGTCGGATTCGTCGATCGACTGGTTCTGGCAGACCATGCAGCGAAGGCCTTCCGAGAGAGCGCGCGCTCTCGCCTCCAATGCCGGGTCCTGCAGCACCTCATCGGGCTTCACGGCCTGCGCCGTGCCGGCGAAGAACAGCGCCAGCAGCAGGGCCAGCGAGGCGAGCGAAAACCTTGCGCTCATGTCGGGCTCGCCAAGGCGGCGGCCGGCTTGCGCCGCTTTGCCGGCGCGCCGACGCGCAGGCGGCGGTCGAGCAGCGACATGGCGGCGCCCGCCATCATCACCAGCCCGCCGCCCCAGATCAGCGTCACCAGCGGCTTCCACCAGAGCCGCACGACGACGGAACCATCACTGTTCTCGTCGCCGAGCGACAGATAGAGCTGGCTCAAGCCCAGCGTCCTGATGCCGGACTCCGTCGTCACCATCTGGCGCACCGGGTAGAAACGTTTGGCCGATGTGATCGCGCCATCGGCATTGCCGTCCGAGATCAGCAGGAAGCGGCCACGATCCTCGGTGAAATTCGGACCCTTCTGTGGGGTGAGCCCCTCGAAGCGCAGCGTGTGGCCGGAGAGTTCAACTGTTTCGCCGGGACGCATGGTGAGGATTTTCTCGGTGCCGAAGCAGAGCGTGGCGACGATGCCGAGCAAGGTCAGCCCGAGACCGAGATGGGCAAGCGCCGTGCCGAAGACCGAGCGCGGCAGACCGGCGAGGCGGCGAAGCATCACGGGCGGCGCCACGGAGCCGAAACCGGATTTGACGGCAAGGTCGGTCAGCGCACCGGCGATCAGCCAGACGGCAAGGCCGACGCCGAGTGCTGCAAAGACCGAGGCGCCGTCGATGAACAGGCCGGTGACCAACATCGCGGTGATCGCGAGCGCGAAGGCCGCCATCAGCCGCTGCGAGGCGGCAATGACGTCGCCGCGCTTCCAGGCGAGCAGCGGGCCGAACGGGACGATGGCCAATAGCGGCAGCATCAGCGGGCCGAAGGTGAGATCGAAGAAGGGAGCGCCGACCGAGATCTTGCCGCCGGTCAGCGCCTCCAGCGCCAGTGGGTAGAGCGTGCCGACCAGCACCGTCGCCGTGGCGGTGGTGAGAAAGAGATTGTTCAGCACCAGCGCGCCTTCGCGCGAGATCGGGTGGAACAGGCCGCCCGCCGTCAGTTGCGAGGCGCGCAGCGCAAACAGCGCAAGCGAGCCGCCGATGAACAAAGTCAGAATGCACAGGATGAAGACGCCGCGCGCCGGGTCGGTGGCGAAGGCATGCACGGAGGTCAGCACGCCGGAACGCACCAGGAAAGTGCCGAGCAGCGACAGCGAGAAGGTCAGGATGGCCAAGAGCAGCGTCCAGATCTTCAGCGCCGAGCGCTTCTCCATGACGATCGCCGAATGGAGCAGCGCGGTGCCGGCGAGCCAGGGCATGAAGGAGGCGTTTTCGACCGGATCCCAGAACCAGAAGCCGCCCCAGCCGAGCTCGTAATAGGCCCAGTAGGAGCCCATAGCGATGCCGCCAGTGAGGAACATCCAGGCGACGAGCGTCCACGGCCGCACCCAGCGCGCCCAGGAGGCGTCGATACGACCCTCGATCAGCGCCGCGACCGAGAAGGAGAAGCAGATCGAGAAGCCGACATAGCCGAGATAAAGCATCGGCGGATGGATGGCGAGACCGAGGTCCTGCAGGATCGGGTTGAGGTCGCGGCCCTCGATCGGCGCCGGATTGAGGCGGATAAACGGATTGGAGGTCGCCAGGATGAACAGGAAGAAGGCGGCGCCGATCATGCCCTGCACGGCCAGCACATTGGCCTTCAGGCTTGCCGGCAGATTGTTGCCGAAGACGGCGACGAGCGCGCCGAAGAAGGTGAGGATCAGCACCCACAGCAGCATCGAGCCTTCGTGGTTTCCCCAGGTGCCGGTGATCTTGTAGATCATCGGCTGCAGGGAGTGGGAGTTCTCCCACACGCTCGCCACCGAAAAGTCCGAGCTGGCATAGGCGCTTGCGAGGGCGGCAAAGGACAACGCGGTCAACGCGAAGCCGGTGACCGTGACAGGACCGCCGACCGCCATCAGCCGCTGGTTGCCGGTGCGGGCGCCGACCAGCGGCACCAGCATCTGTACCAGCGACAGCGCGAAGGCGAGGACGAGCGCGAAATGTCCGGTCTCAACCATTATTGGCTCTTGCTTTCCACCCAGACGCCCTTGGCCTTCAGGCCGTCAGCGACTTCTTTCGGCATATAGCGCTCGTCATGCTTGGCCAACACGCTGTCGGCGACGAAAACCCCATCCGGGCCGAAAGCGCCCTCGGTTATGACGCCCTGCCCCTCGCGGAAGAGATCGGGCAGGATACCGGTGTAGGTCACCTTGACGGATTTTTGCGTGTCGGTAACCGAGAACGCCACGGTTGCGCCGTTGCCGCGCATGACAGTGCCGCTCGCCACGAGGCCGCCAAGGCGGATGCGCTGTCCGGGCTGGACGCTTGCCGTTGCCAGCTCTGCCGGCATGTAGAAATAGGACGCCTTCTGTCCCAGCGCATAGAAGGTGAGCCCGGCAGCGGCACCGAGGAAAGCCAGCCCCGCCAGGATCACCGACAACCGCTTCTGCTTGCGCGTCATTGCCTTACTCCGTCGCCGTCACGCCGAGCGAGGCGGCGAAGGCGGTGAATTTCTTGGCCTGCGCGCTATCGGCACCAAAAGCGGCGACAGCGCGGCCGAGCGCGGCGCGCGCCTGGTCGGCCTTGCCAAGCACGACATAGGAACGGATGAGCCGCATCCATCCTTCCTCGTCGCGGGGATTCTGCTTCAATTTGTCGTCCAATCCGGCCACCATGGTCTCGATCATCGCCTGCCGGTCCTGCGGCGACATCTGCTTCGCGGCTTCCACCTGCTGCGCGTCGGGGCCGGTGGCCGGCGCGGCATCGGCGACTGCGGGGCCGCCCGCCTCGGCAAGCGCCTGCTGGACGGCACTGCGCCAAGGCGAATCCGGCGCAAGCTGGCCGAGCATCTTCTGCCAGGCGGCAACGGCCTCGGCCTTCTTGCCTTCCTGGGCGAGGCCGACCGCCAGGTAGAAATTCGCCTTGGCATTAGCCGGATCGAGCTTCAGAGCCGCCTCGAAGGCGTTTTGGGCGTCCGCCGAAACGATGCCGCCTGCGGCGCTGGCGATCGCCTCGCCAAGACCCGACTGGCGCACGGCGCTATCGCCGTCGAGCCGGATGGCGTTGCGATAGGCGGTCACGGCGTCAGGAAAGCGCTGCAGCCGAAGATAGATCGGCGCCAGCACGTCCCAGCCCTTGCCGTCCGCCGGATTGGCGGCGAGATGGGCTTCGGCACGCGCGACCAGTTCGTCGACCGAGGAATCAGCCGGGTTCTTGGCGAGACGCTCGGCCAGCGGCTGCGACGGCAGATCGGGAGAGCCGAGCATGCTGTAAAGGCCCCAGCTCAGCAGCGGAACCGCAAGTACAGCCACGCTGGCGACCCATCTGGCGCTGCGCGCGGGCTTGGGCGTTGCGGCGCCCGGCTGCATAGCCGCGCCCAGACGCAGGATGCGGCGGCCGATCTCGGCGCGCGCCTCCTCGGCCTCCGCGGGCTGGATCAGGCCACGCGCCATGTCGCGGTCGAGCTCGGAAAGCTGGTCGCGATAGACTTCGAGATCGTGGTCGCCGGCCGGCGACCCGCCCTTCACGCCGCCAGTGAGCGGCAACAGCACCGCCAAGCTGGCGCCCAGCGTGAGGATTGCGGCTATGACCCAGAACAGCATGCCTATTCCAATAACGGCAGAGCCCTGCCCTGCCAACACGACCATCGTGCGACGCTTTGACGGCGGGAGCGCCGCCCGACCTTGATCGAAGTCAACCCGAGCGAATAATTAGGCAGGCCCGGCTTGTCTTCTAGGTCAGCGGCGTCCAGCTGCCGTCGGCGTTGCGGCAGGCGGTGCCACGCGCCGTGACGCCCGCGCCGCTGGTATAGACAGTGTGGGTGTACTGGCGGCAGTCCTGCGAGCCGACACGGTAGGGCTGGGCGGCGGTCACCTCGCCATAATGCGAGGAGTTGTCGCTCTTCCACGTCACTTTCTGGCCGCTGGTGTTGTATTCCAGCGCCTTGTACTCCGCCTCCAGCCCCTTGCGCTTTTCGGCATCGCTGAGGCCCGAGCCGATCGATCCGCCGATAAGCCCGCCATTCATGGCCGAAACGATGCTGGTCGATACCTTGCCCCCGGTCGGCGGCGTGGAGACAGGCGTGACAGGAGAGGTCGGACCAACCCTGCCCAGCGTCGTGCAGCCGGAAACGGCGAGCAGGGCGGAAACGAGCGCGACGCGAATCTTCATGCCGGCAACCGGTTCTCTTCAGCGGGACGGAACTGGATGGGCTGGGGGCGCGCCATCAGGAGGTTTTCATCGCCATACTGTTGATATTTGTCTGAAATTTGGCCGTTGGCAGCCGCACGCAAATCGATAGGAAACATCACTGAAGGCTCCGCAATCTCACCACCACCCTCAAGCCGCCCATGCCGGACCGTTCCAGCGCCAGCGAGCCTCCATACTCATTGACGAGGTCGGCGACAATGGCAAGGCCAAGCCCCGTTCCCGGCTTCGTCTCGTCCAGTCTCTTGCCACGCTTCAACACCTCTCGCGCCATGTCCTCGGGAATGCCCGGACCGTCATCCTCTATAACGATTTCAAACAGGTTGCCGCTTCCCGAAATAGTGGCGATCGTCACGGCAACAGCGCTCTTTGCCCATTTCATCGCATTGTCGAGCAGATTGCCGAGCAGTTCCTCGAGATCCTCGCGCTCGCCGGCAAAGACGATCTCGGCCGGCGGCAGCGACAGCGTCAGCGGCGTTTGCGGGTTGAGCTTGCGCAAAACGCGCACCATGCGCTCGACCAGAGGCGAAACCGGGGTGCGGAAGACGACGCTGTCGCGCTGCGCGGCGACGCGCGCGCGCTGCAGATAATGCTCGACCTGCTTCTGCATCGAGGCGGCCTGCTCGGCAATCAGCTGGCCCTTGGCGCCGCCGAGCGCGCGGCCCTCATTGATCAGCACGGCCAAAGGCGTCTTCAGCGAATGGGCAAGGTTGCCGACCTGCGTGCGCGAGCGCTCGACGATGCGACGGTTGTTCTCGATCAGCGCGTTGGTCTCGTTGGCCAGCGGCTCGATCTCGGCCGGGAAGCTGCCGTCGAGCCGCTGCGCGGTGCCTTCGCGCACCATGGCCAGCGCGTTGCGGACCCGGCGCAAGGGCTGGAGCCCTAATAAGATGGCGATGGCGTTGATGGCGATCATGCCGACGCCGAACAGCGACAGATAGGTGAGCAGGCGGCGCTGGAAGCTGGCGATCTCCTGCTCCAATTCGCTGTGGTTGCCCATGACGCGGAAACGCGCGGCGCGGTTCTTGGCATCCAGCACGAACTCGCTCTCGAACACTTCGAGCTGCTCGCCCTTGATGCCTTCCATCGAGTAGCTGCGCTGGAAGTTCGCGTTGAACGGCACCTCCGCGACGCTCGGAGACAGGAGCGAAGTCGTCATCGAGGAGGAATGGATTTCGCCATGCACGCCTTCGGAGGCGGGCTCCACCGACCAGTACCAGCCGGAATTCGGCTCGGAAAAGCGCAGGTCGCCGAGGTCGGGCGAGCCGGTCAGCGCGCCGTTGTCGGAAATGCCGACGGAGCCGATCAGGTTGAAAAGATGCGCCGACAGCAGGCTGTCGAAGCCGCGCTCGCTGGCCTGGCGGTAAAGCGTGGTGATAAGGGTGAAGATGACGACCAGCGTCAGGATCGCCCAAATGGTCGAAAAGGCGATGACGCGAAAGGTCAGCGAGCGCGGCCAGAGCCGCAGCCTTGAAAGCCACGTTCTCATCGTTGGCTTCAGCGGTTCCGCGTCACGCCTCCGGCTCTCGGATGCGATAGCCCATGCCACGCACGGTTTCGATCATGTCGATACCCATCTTCTTGCGAAGCCTGCCGACAAACACCTCGATGGTGTTGGAATCGCGGTCGAAATCCTGGTCGTAGAGATGCTCGACCAGTTCGGTGCGCGAGACCACCTCGCCCATATGATGCATCAGATAAGCGAGAAGCCGGAATTCGTGCGAGGTGAGCTTCAGCGGCACGCCGTTCACATCGGCCTTGGACGCCTTGGTGTCCAGACGCAGCGGCCCGCAGGTGAGCTCCGACGAAGCATGGCCAGCCGCGCGGCGGATCAGTGCTCGCACCCGGGCCAGCACCTCCTCGATATGGAAGGGCTTTGTCACATAGTCGTCGGCGCCGGCGTCGATACCGGCGACCTTGTCGCTCCAGCGGTCGCGCGCGGTGAGGATCAGTACCGGCATCTTGCGGCCGCCGCGACGCCAACGCTCGACAACGCTGATGCCATCCATCTGCGGCAGGCCGATATCGAGGACCACGGCATCGTAAGGCTCGGTGTCGCCGAGGAAATGCCCCTCCTCGCCGTCATAGGCGCGGTCGACCACATAGCCGGCATCGACCAGCGCATCGGCCAGCTGCCGGTTGAGATCCTTGTCATCCTCGACGACGAGCACGCGCATGGGTTGAAGCCTGTTGTTGGGTAGACGTATAGGCCGATTCCGCCAGCCAGGGAAACGAGAGGGGTCAGCCCATCGGGACGACGATTTCCGAGCGGCGGGGACGCTGTCCATTCTTACCGGGAACGAGCACGACGATGACGCAGACCTGCTGGCCGCCGCGCGTCGCCTGCGAGGCCTTGGCCAGCGTGCCGCCGTTCTGGGCGGCGACCTGCTGGCCGATGGCGTAGCAATCGCCGGCGGCAAGCACGACCGGCTGGTCGACCGACGGGTCGATGACCGGCATTGCCGTCGTCTGCGACGCAAAGAGCCCGGCTGCGACAAGCGCTAGCACTGCTTTGCGGAGGTGGAAGCCAAGATCTTTCATGATCACGGTTCTAACGCATATGGGCTGAACGTGAAATGAACGGTGAACAATCGAAAGTTCATGTCCGCCACCCCCGCGCGTGCCGATACCAAGGCTCCTCAAGCCGGCTTCGAATTGATAGCTGGAAAAACAGTCGATCCGCTACGCTTTTTGGCTGCCCTTGCCGCGCCCCGCGCTAGCTGGTGTAGAACGCCGGACGGCCATGGGAGAATACGATGACGCGCGAGGATATTGCCAATCTCTACCGGGGTTACATCGCTTGCCTAAACGACCAGGATTGGGACAATCTCGGCCGTTTTGTCGGCGAGGAGGTGCAGTATAATGGCGAGACGGTCGGGCTTTCTGGCTATCGCCGCATGCTGGAGAGCGATTTCGAGGCCATCCCCGACCTGCGCTTCGACATCGAGCTTCTGATCTCGCAGCCGCCGCGCGTGGCGGCGCGCCTGCATTTCGACTGCCATCCCAAGGGTGTGCTGTTCGGCCTGCCGATCCACGGCAAACGCGTTTCCTTTGCCGAGAACGTCTTCTACGAGTTCCACGACAGCCGCATAAGGGAGGTCTGGTCGGTCATCGACAAGGCCGCGATCCAGGCGCAGCTGTGAGGCCCGCCAGCGTCTCAGGCGGTCTCTTGTGTCAAGGCGCGGAAGCGCAGCAATCCGTGATGGGCCGCAAGATCCTCGTCGTAACGCGCCTCGGCGAATTCCAGCGACAGGCGCGTCTGGCCGCGCGGGCCAATGGACAGTGCGGCGCCATCGAGGCGCGCCTTGATGCTGTCCATGATGAGGCGCGTCTCGGCCTCGCCTTGAGCTTTCGACCAGATGTGCAAGGTGATCAGCTGGTCATTGTCGTTGTCGGCGCCTGTCTCGAGATCGAAGGCGCTGGTGCGCCCGTACGTGACATGCGGATAGGCGGCCTTGGCGTCGGCACGTTCGAGCAGGCCGGCCCCGCCGAGCAGCGCCGACAGCGACGCATCGGTCTTGAGCCTCAGGAACAAGGCCTGCATCAAATCGCTAGGCGCCGTCATCTACCGTCCATCGCCAACACATGTCTCCGCGTCGCGGCCAACGTAGCCGCGCTCGCGATCCGATGCCAGATCGTTTTGACTATATCCTGAAGGGCGAAGGTCTCGAATTTATTACGTTTTCGTCAAATCAGGAGACCGGAGCCGCGCCACCTTCCTCGGTGCGCTTCGCTATGAACTCGTCGAGCACGCCGGCGGCAGCGGCGGCGGAGGCCGGCGGCTGGAAGTCGGCGAGAATGCGCTTCCAGATGCCGGTCGCGCGCTCCGTCGCCGTCTTCGAACCGGATTGCGTCCAGTTGCCGAAATTCGACCAGTCGGCGACCAGGGGCTCATAGAAGGCGGTGCGGTAGCGCGACATGGTGTGAGCGGCGGAGAAGAAGTGGCCGCCGGGCTGCACTTCGGCGATGGCCTCGAAACCGATGGCATCGGCGTCGCCCGGCGTCGTGGCGCAGAGCTCGGCAATCGTCTGCAGCGCCTCCACGTCGGTGATCAGCTTTTCCAGGGAAACGCTCAAGCCGCCTTCCAGCCAGCCGGCGGCGTGGATGCACATGGTGGCGCCGGCGAGCACGGAGCCCCACAGCGCGAACTGCGTCTCGTGCGCCGCCTGCGCGTCGGAAACATTGGCGGCGCTGCCGCCGCCGGAGCGCCAAGGCAGGCCGGTGTGGCGGGCGAGCTGCCCCGCCCCAAGCGTCGCCTTGATGTGTTCCGGCGTGCCGAAGGCCGGCGCGCCGGACTTCATGTCGACATTGGAGGAGAAGGAGCCATAGACCACCGGCGCGCCGGGCCGCACGATCTGGGCCAGCGTCAGCCCGGCCAGCGCCTCGGCATGCTGCAAGGTCAGCGCGCCGGCAACCGTGATCGGCGCCATCGCGCCGGCCAGGCAGAAGGGCGTGATGACCAGGACCTGGCCGGCCTTGGCGAAGTCGATGATGCCTTGCGCCATCGGGATATCCAGTTGACGCGGCGAGTTGGTGTTGATGACGGTGTAGCAATGGGCGCCGGCGCGGAACTCGTCCTGCGAAAGGCCGCGCGCCAGACGGATCATCTCGAAACCGTCCTCGACCTGCGGCGTGCCGCGCGCGAAGACGAAGGGGAATTTGTCAGAGAGCGTCAGTTGCGCCCTGTTGACGGCATAGTGGCGGAAGCGATTGTCGATGTCCTGCGGCTCGACGCAGGGGCCAAGCATGTGCAGCACGTCGAAATGCTCGATCAGCTTGGTGAATTCCTCGAAGGCGGCGAGCGTTCCCGGCCGGCGGCCGCGCTCGAGATCGGTAACGTTGGGCGCGCCGGAGCCGGCCAGGAAGGCCATCGAGCCGAGCTCGAGCGCCAAATCGCGGGAGCGGTCGCCGCCAAGCGCCGGAATGGAGCGCGGCGCCGAGGCAAGTGCAGCCTCGACCATGTCGCGGCCGATCCTGACCATCTGGCTGTCTTCGTCGACCAAAGCGCCGGCCTTGGCGTAGATGGCGCGGGCCTCGGGCAGCAGCACCTTGATGCCGAGCTCCTCCAGCACACGCAGCGCGGTAGCGTGTATGGCCGCGACCTGATCGTCGGAAAAGATCGGCTGCGGCAGGAAGGGGTTCTTCAGCGATCGGTAGTTCGGGTGACGACTGGACTCGCTGCCTGCCTCGCCGGTGCGTCCCCGCCGGCGCTCGCGCCGGAGATCACGTGCGGCCTCGTCAATCATGGCGGTTCCTCCTTGGAACAGGATGACTTTTCTTCGAAATGTCATCCTGTTCCATCTTATCCTCTTATTTGAGCATGATCTTTTCCGAAAACCGGTTCCCACTTTTTCGGGATCATGCTCTATTGCCGCATCGCCTTGCCTTCAGCGTCGTAGGGCGAGGCGGCTATGACGCGCGCCGGCCGCTCGACCCCGACAATGTGTACTGAAAGTTCGGTGCCCTCCCCGGCGAAATCGTCATCGAGCAACGCCAGGGCGACGCTCTTGCCGAGGGTATAGCCATAGCCGCCGGAAGTGACGAAGCCGACGCGCCGGCCGTTCAACCAGACCGGCTCGAAGCCGCTGGCATCCGCGTCGACAGCGTCGACCTCCAGCGTCACGATTCGCCGCGCGATGCCGTCCTCGCGCTCCTTCAGCGCCGCGTCGCGGCCGATGAAATCGCCCTTGTCGAAAGCGATGAAGCGGTCGAGCCCGGTCTGGCCGGGCGTGTAGCCTTGCGTGAATTCGCGCGACCAGATGCCGAAACTCTTTTCCAGCCTGAGCGAATTCAGCGCGTAGTAGCCGATCTCGGCTAGGCCGAGGTCTTCGCCGGCGGCAAGCAGCGTCTCGCGCAGGGTCGAATGCAGGGTGGCCGGGCAGTTGATCTCGAAGCCGAGCTCGCCGGCGATCGACAGCCTTGCCACCCGGGCGCGCACTAGGCCGACATCGAACACGCCGCAAGCCATGAAGGGTATCGCCTCGGCGGAGAGGTCCTGATGCGTGGTGCGTTCGAGG
Source organism: Mesorhizobium sp. B4-1-3 (assembly GCF_006439355.1). GTDB lineage: Bacteria > Pseudomonadota > Alphaproteobacteria > Rhizobiales > Rhizobiaceae > Mesorhizobium. The sequence continues at coordinate 401,347 of NZ_VFTG01000002.1, read as the reverse complement.
ATCTTTCGTGCATTCGGTCCGGTGACGAGGAAACCGGATGTGGCATCGGAAATATCGGCAACCTTGACGCCATCCGCCAGATGCGCCTCGAACCAACGCATGTGGAATTCGCGCAAATAGTAGGAGCCCATGATCCAGTATTCGCCGCCGCCCCAGTTGAGCACGGTGAGATCGCCCTTCAGCCGGCCGTCGGAGCCAAGCATCGGGGCCAGCTTGGCGCGGCCGGGCTTCGGTAGCCGGCAAGCGAGCAGCCGGTCGAGCCATGCCTCTGCTCCGAGGCCTGACACGGCATAGCGCGAGAAAGCCGTGGTATCGACGAGACCGGCGGCGCGGCGCACCTGCAGCACCTCGTCGCCGACGATGTCGAAGGCGTTGGAGCGCTTCAGCGTGGTCTCCTCGCGGAAGCCCATCGGCGCGAAATAGGCCGGGATCTCCAGTCCCCAGGACGCCGTCCATTCGGCTCCGGCGGCGCTCATGCCGTCATAGGCGCCGGGACGCTTCAGCGGCCGGCCCGCCGGCAGGCGCTCATTGGGGAAGGTGATGACGAAGCGGCGGGCATAGAACTGGCCCGTCGTCTGCCTGAGATACTCGCGGTTGGCGGCGAAGGCGCCGTAGCGGGCGATGTCCATGCCGAAGATGTCGGCTTCCGGCTCGCCATAAATCATCCATTCGGCCAGTGACTTGCCGACGCCGCCGCCCTGGCTGAAGCCGGCCATGACGCCGCAGGCGACCCAGTAGTTCCTCAGCCCCCTGACCGGACCGACCAGCGGATTGCCGTCCGGCGTGAAGGTGAAGGCGCCGTTGACCCATTTGCGGATGCCGGCCGTGGCCAGGCAGGGAAAGCGCTCATAGGCCCTGGCAAGCTCGGGGCTGATGCGGTCGATGTCCTCGGGGATCAGCTCGATGCCGTAATCCCAAGGCGCGCCGTCCATGTTCCAGTGTTTCGGGTTCTGCTCATAGACGCCGAGCAACACGCCCTTTCGCTCCTGCCTCAAATAGGAGAAGCCGTCGAGATCGACGGCAAGGCCGAGTTCCTTGTCCAATGCCGCCACCTCGGGAATGTCCTCGGTAACGAAATAATGATGCTCCATCGGCGTCACCGGCAGGTCAACGCCGGCCATCAACCCGACCTGCTTGGCCCACAGGCCGCCGGCGTTGACGACGTGCTCGGCGACGATCGTGCCCTTCTCGGTGACGACGTCCCAGCCACCGTCGGCGCGTTGCCTCAGTTCGACGACGCGGTTGCGCAGGATGACGTCCGCGCCGCGCTTCTTCGCGGCGCCGGCATAGGCGTGCGTGGTGCCATAGGGATCGAGATGGCCCTCATTGGAATCATAGAGCCCGCCGAGCACGCCATTCACGTCGACGATCGGGCAGATCTCCTTGATTTCCTCGGGCGTCACCAGCCGCGCCGTCTCGATGCCGACCGACTGGAACACCGCCCAGGCCGATTTCAGCCATTCCCAGCGCTGCGGGTCGCTCGCCATGTTGACGCCGCCGGTCATGTGCAGCCCGGCATTCTGGCCCGACTCGGCCTCGATCTCGCGATAGAGCTTGATCGTATAGTCCTGCAGCGCCGCGACATTGGGATCAGCGTTGAGCGCGTGGAAGCCCGCCGCCGCGTGCCAGGTCGAGCCCGCCGTCAACTCGGCGCGCTCGATCAGCGCCACACCGCTCCAGCCAAAACGCGTGAGGTGATAAAGCACCGAGGCGCCTACCACGCCTCCCCCGATGACCACTGCCCGGTAATGCGACTTCACGAGCCCTCTCCCTCTCGTTGGAGGTTCTTACGATATATATTCTGGACATATGTGTCTAGACACTTCTGTCCAGTGCTTGCGCGCCGGCCCGCGCCGTGCCACTTGTTCGGTCATGACCATGACCGCTCCCCGGGACGAACCGGCGCCCGGCAATATCAAGGTGACCCGCGCGGACTGGATAAACCTCGCGCTGCAGACGCTGGTTTCAGACGGCATCGAGAGCGTGCGCGTGCTGACGCTGGGACAGAAGCTCGGCGTCTCGCGCTCGAGCTTCTACTGGTATTTCGAAAGCCGGCGGGACCTGCTCGACCAGTTGCTCAGGCATTGGCACGAGACCAACACCACGGCGATCGTCGAGCGTGCCCGCCGCCCGGCAGAGACCATCATCATGGGTGTGATGAACGTCTTCGAATGCTGGGCCGACGAGCGCCTGTTCGATCCCAGGCTCGATTTCGCCGTCCGCGAATGGGCAAGGCGCTCCGACGACGTGCGGCGCATGATCGACAAGGCCGACGAAGAGCGCCTGCTTGCCATACGCGACATGTACCGCCGGCATGGCTATGAGAGCGAGGACGCCTTCATCCGCGCCCGCGTCCTCTATTACATGCAGATCGGCTATTACGTGCTCGACCTGAAGGAACCGGTAGAGGCGCGCGTCAGCCATCTCGCCGCCTATTTGCGCTCCTTCACCGGCCAGGAGCCGACAGAGGCGGATGTGGCGCATTTCATGCGCTTCATCGCGTCGCGGTGATATCGATCGGCCACCAATGCATCCTTCCAATCAACAAAGCTTGTGCTGTGGCTTCGCTGCCCTTGTGGGCGGTGATAAAATGGTTGAATAGTTTGACAGGGGCGCCACCCTGAAACTGCCCGCATGCTGTTTTCGGGCGAAAGCGCATTGGGTCGGAAGTCTGGAATGGCAAGTCCTTCGAAACCGCGCAAGAGAAGAGGCCGGATCGCCTCGGCGGCTCTCGCCGTCGACGCGTGGCTCGATTCCTCGCTCTATGAGATCAGCTTCAAAGCGCGCGAATTCTGGGAAGCGGCGACCATCTTTTCCCGCCGCTTCCGCGTGCATGGCTGGCGCCGCGCCATCATCGAGGTGCTGAGCGAAGGTTTCACCATGGGCGCGGGCGGCTTCGTGGTGCTGCTCGCGCTCGCCATGCCGGCCTTCGACATCACCGCCGGCGACTGGCGCAACCAGGGCGACTTCGCCGTCACCTTCCTGGACCGCTACGGCAACGAGATCGGTCAGCGCGGCATCATCCAGCGCGATTCCGTGCCGGTCGACGAGATGCCGGACATCGTCATCAAGGCGGTGCTGGCGACCGAGGACCGGCGTTTCTTCGACCATTACGGCATCGACATCCTGGGCCTGTCGCGCGCGCTCTTCGAGAATATGCGCGCGAATTCCGTGGTCCAGGGCGGCTCCAGCATCACGCAGCAGCTCGCCAAGAACCTGTTCCTGTCCAACGAGCGCACCTTGGAGCGCAAGATCAAGGAAGCTTTCCTGTCGCTGTGGCTGGAGGCGAACCTTTCCAAGAAGGAGATCCTGCAGCTTTATCTCGACCGCGCCTATATGGGCGGCGGCACGTTCGGCATCGAGGCGGCGGCGGATTTTTATTTCGGCAAGAGCGTCAAGGATCTGAGCCTCGCCGAGGCGGCGATGCTGGCCGGCCTGTTCAAGGCACCGACCAAATACGCCCCGCACATCAACCTGCCGGCGGCACGCGCCCGCGCCAATGTGGTGCTGTCCAACCTGGTCGACGCCGGCTTTATGACCGAGGGCCAGGTGCTGCAGGCGCGGCTGCATCCGGCCGACGTCGTCGATCGCGGCGAGCAGAAGAGCCCGGATTATTTCCTCGACTGGGCCTTCGACGAGGTGAAGAAAATCGCCAAGCCCGGCCAGCATTCGCTGGTCGCCCACACCACTTTCGACGCCAACATCCAGAAGGCCGCGGAAGAGTCAGTCGAGTTCCATCTGAGGCAATTCGGCAAGGAATACAACGTCACCGAAGGCGCGGTGGTGGTGATCGAGACCAACGGCGCGGTGCGCGCCATCGTCGGCGGCCGCGACTACGGCGCCAGCCAATTCAACCGCGCCACCAAGGCGCTGCGCCAGACCGGCTCCTCTTTCAAGCCCTATGTCTATGCCACCGCAATGGAGCATGGTTTCACGCCGGATTCGGTCGTTTCGGGCGGCGCGATCAGCTGGGGCGGCTGGTCGCCACACAATTACAATGGCGGCTCGGCCGGCAATGTCACGCTGCTCACGGCGATCGCCAAGTCGATCAACACCGTGCCGGTGCGGCTTGCCAAGGATTACCTAGGCATCGGTCCGATCAAGGCGATGGCGGAATCGATGGGTGTCGAATCGCCGCTGGAATCGCACAAGACCATGGTGCTCGGCACGTCCGGCATGACGGTGATGGACCAGGCGACCGGCTACAGCGTCTTTGCCCAGAACGGTTTCGTCGGTTCCCGCCACGGCATCACCCAGCTCGTCACCCGCACCGGCGAGGTGGTCTATGACTGGGCCAAGGATGCGCCGCCGCCGCACCGCGTGCTGTCGGAGAAAGCGCTGAAATACATGAACACGATGCTGGCGGCGGTGCCGGCGATCGGCACGGCGCGGCGCGCCCAGCTTCCCAACATCGTCGTCGCCGGCAAGACCGGCACGACTCAATCCTATCGCGACGCCTGGTTCGTCGGTTTCACCGGCAACTACACGGCCGCCGTCTGGCTCGGCAATGACGACTTCACGCCGACCAACAAGATGACCGGCGGCACGCTGCCGGCGATGGTCTGGCAGCGGCTGATGGTCTATGCGCACCAGAATATCGACCTGAAGCCGATCCCGGGTCTCGATCATCCGTGGGTCGACCCGGAGGTCGCGGCCAAGGCTGAGGAAGCAGCTAAGAAGGAAGCCGACGCGGCGGCGGCGCAGGCCGAGGCAGAACGCCCGCCGGTGCTGTCCAGCCGCACCAGCCAGACGCTGCGGGACATGACCAAGGCTTTCCAGGCCGCGCCCGTGCTCGGCGCGCCCGCTTTGCCGGAGACGCTTTCGGCGCTTTAGGGCGGCGCTTGCGTGAAGCCGGCTTGCCACGGCACCCCGCGCCGCGATATCCCGGGCAATCTCCTCTGTTTGCGGCTCTCATGCTCAAAAACGCCATCCTGACGCTGCTTTCGCTTGCCATCGCCATCGGGCTTGGCGGCTACAGCGTCTGGTATGCGCTCAATGCGCAGGACGGCGTCGGCGCGATCCGTATCGGCCAATGGACCGCTTTCCCCGAAGTCGGGACGCTCAACGCCGACCCCTACTCCAAGGCGCGAGTGGCACGCGAGGGCGTGCTGGCGCTCGGCCAGGCCGAGGGGCTTGCCTTCGTCGCCGAGCGCGACGATGCCGGCGCGCCGTTGAAACGAGAATGCACCTACACGATCGAAGGCGGTTATCCCACCGCCCGCTTCTGGACGCTCTATGCCGCCGACCAGTCGCTTGGCGTGATCGACACAGGCAAGCCGAGGCAGTCGGCGCTGCAATCCTACGAAGTGCTGCGCCAGCCCGACAATTCCGTCGTCATTTCCGTCGGCAGCCGCCCTGCCCCCGGCAACTGGCTGCTGACCGGCGGCTCCGGCAAGATGTATTTCGTGCTGACCTTCTACGACACGCCGATCGCCTCGAGCACCGGCCTCTCGGACGTCACGCTGCCGCGCATCCTGAAGGCGGGCTGCAATGCGTAGGCTGCTGCATGCCCTGATCCTCGGCCTCATCGGCGCCGGTATCGTGCATATCGTGGTGCTGTTCCTGGTGCCGGAATTTTCCGAACGCGATGCCTGGTCGCGGCTGGCGATGTCATCCGACCTCTACAAGATGACGCGGCTCGACGCCGAGGCCGGCGGCGCGCCGGTGGTGAAGTCGGTCGATCCGCTGTTTTACGCGGCCGCCTGCCGGTTCGATCTCTCGGATGGACTGGTCAGGATCAGGGCGCCGGGCGACGTGCCGTTCTGGTCGGCTTCGGTCTACGACCGCGGCGGCCACAACATCTATTCCTTCAACGACCACAACGCCAACGGCGAGAAGCTCGATGCGGTGGTGCTGACGCCGGCGCAGATGATCGAGGTGCGACGCGACCTTCCCGAGGATCTGCAGGGCGCCATCTTCGTCGAAGCGCCGATCCAGGAAGGCATTTTCGTCATCCGCGCCTTCGTGCCGGACGCGAGCTGGAAGCCGATCGTGTCGCGCTTCCTCGAGCAGAGCGCCTGCGAATTGCAGGACTACTGAGAAAGCGACCGATCAGTGATGCGGCTTGGCAGGTGGCGGAGAGCCTGGCCTGTCGGAGCTTTCGCGCGGCCGGGCCTCATCGGCCTGCGGACGCAACTCATAGCGGACGCCGGGGAAAATGATGACCGCCGCCGCCGCCGCCGTCGTGGTGTCGTGACTTGCTCGATTTACGGGTGCCGCACGCGGCACAAAAGACAGGACCATGCCCATGGTTCGCGCATTCCTCTCGGTTTGACCGGAGCACAACGCAACGCCTCCAAAGTTGATTAAGGAACCTAGAGGGTTAACGGAGCGCTAACGGATCGCGGCTAGTTTGATGTTTGTTTTTCCTGAAGACGCGAAACCGGCCGGCCGGATCGTGCGGTTCGGGATTGTGTCGAGTGTCGGGCGTATCCTCCGTGTCATCTTCGGATTTCAGGCAAATCGCTATCCGGACCGAAGCTGGAAAGGCCGAAAGGCTGTTCCGCGCCGCCGTGTCGGCCTTCTGCTCGCTGACGCGCCCCTCGCGCCGCGAGATCGCCCAGCTCGAGGATCTGACGCTGCCGCTGTTCGACGAGGTCTCGGTCGAGTCGCGCCGCTATGTCGCCGCTGCCCTTTCCGAATGCGAATATGCGCCGGCCGCGCTGGTCAGGCGGTTGGCCGAAGAGCCGGTCGAGATCGCAGCACCCCTGCTCACGCGCTCCAACGCGCTGAGCGACATCGACCTCATCGCGCTGATCGGCCGGCACGGGCTGCCGCACGCGCGGGCCATTGCGCGCCGCAAGGACCTCAACCCGACGATCGCCGACCTGATCCGCGTGCTGGAAAGACCGACGCTCGTCAAGACGCGGCCGCCGGAAACGGTCACGAAGCTCACGCCGAAACCGGAGCCCGTGGCCAAGGCGGACACCGACCGTCCCTTGTCCGGCGAAGCCGCGGAGAACGCGCGGCGCCGCCTGCGCTCGATGATGCGCCCGACCGGGAACGCTGCCGATGTCAACACCTTCCTCGGCCAGCCGGCCTACGTGAAGCTGCGCGAGACGGCGCTGACCGGCAACGCGGCCTTCTTCCAGACCGCGCTTGCCGACGCGCTGGGGATCGACTTCGCGACGGCCCGCTCCGTGACCAGGCAATCGAGCTATGCCGCATTGCTTGCGGCACTGCGGGCCCTCGATCTCAGCGAAGACATGGCATTCCTGATCGCGGTCGCAGTCTATCCCGGCGAGTTCCCGCACCCGCAGGCGATCCGGCTCTTCCTCGACCGCTACCGGTTGCTGCACCGCGAGGCGGCGCTCGACAAGCTACGCGCCTGGAAGGCGGAGACCCTTTCGCGGGCGATCCGCGACATTGCCCCCGACGCACCCGGCACCGAGCGCCGCGACGTGTCGAACAGCGAAGCGACCTCCAGCCTCAAGGCTTCCTGATCTATTCCGTCTTTACCGAAAGAAGCTCTTCGACCGGAACAGTCCCTGCCTCGATCTCGACCACCCAGATGTCGGGGTCGAATTTCTTTTCCCGCTCCAGCCGCGCATCGAAGGCCGAGCCGTCGTCGCTTGAATCGAGCAGGGCAAAGAAGCGCTCGTCGGGATCAGCCGAATCGTAGCTCGTCTGCGGCGCCGGCCCGTAGAGGGCCACCTCCCCAAGACGCCCGCGCGACAGCACGAAGACAGCGCCCGCCTCGGTCGCGCCGCGCTTGACGATCGCCGCAAAGCCGCCGGCGCCGAAGACGCGGCGGACAAGGGCGGAGACCCAAAGATCGGTGGTTACGCGCATGGGAGGTTTCCGGATGGCATTCAGTTTGTCTAGCGGGATTTAGCTGTGCGCGCGAGCGATGAGCACAGAAGGAAACGTCCAACAAATTTTGTTAGATTTTAAGAGGAACCCTACAATGGGACGCACCCTGACCATATCCCTCACGCCGAAGCAGGCCGCGCGACTGCAAGATGCGGTCGAGAGTGGCGACTATGCCTCAAAACAGCGAAATCGTTAGGGAAGCCCTCAGATTGTGGGAGCACCGCGAGGAGCTTCGCGAGCTCGAACTCGCACGATTGAAGCGCGCCTATGATGAAGGAATCGCGAGCGGCGAAGGCCAGGAAATCGATCGCCGCGCCTTTCTCCGTGCTTTGAAAGCCGAGCGCAAAACATTGGCTGGAATGAACAGTTTTCCGTGACCGCTCAGTTCGTCAGGCCAATCTCGCGCATCTTGACATAGACAGCCTCGTCCGGCTCGCCGGTCTCGGGCAGGCCGAATAAGGCCTGGAATTCCTTGATCGCGGCCTTGGTGCGGGCGCCGACCTTGCCGTCGAGCTGCATGTCGTTGTTGCCGAAAGCTTTCAGGCCTGCCTGGATCTTGACGATGCGGGCATCGGGCGATTGCGTGGCGCCATCGGCCGGTGCGGAAACCGGGATCACCGGCGGCTTGGCGGCCAGGACGGCCACGCCATCGGCCGGCCGCGGCGCCGGGTGGGGAATGGCCGCCGTCGTCTGGCGGGCGCCAAGCTGGTCGAGCAACGCGCCGTCGATCTCGCCCGAGCCGGGCAGCCCGACTTTCAGTTGATAGGTCTGGATCGCCTTGCGCGTGGCCGGGCCTGTGAGGCCATCGACCGTGCCGTCATAAAAATTGAGGTCCTTCAGAATGCCTTGCACCTGCTGGACGACCGGATCCGGCTTGGCGACCGGCTGCGCCGGCGCCTGGCGCACGATGTTGATGGTGGTTTCCGGTTCATTGGAGAGGGTATGCGGGAAATTCTCGATGCTGCGGGTGGCAAAGAAGGCGCCGGTATGCGGAAAAGGCTGATACCAGAGCGCATTGGCCGAGACATAGAACAACGTCACCAGGAAGGCGGTCGAACCGCCGACCAGGACCGGATTGCTTGCGATCAGCTGACCGACCGCGACCGCGCCTTCGGCGAGGACGCCGCGTTCGGGTTCGACGACCTTAGGCCGTTTTGCGGAGCGAGCCATTTCCCTCCCCATCTCTGTCCCCCTTCGGCTTCGCCGCCGGCATGGCCAGCACGCCGGAAGGCGCACCGGAATGCCGCTTCGGCCCGTTCACCGGCAGGCCGATCGTCACCGTCGTGCCCTCACCCGGCGCGCTCTCGATCGACATCGTGCCGTCGTGCAGCGCCACCAGGCCCTTGACCAGCGACAGACCAAGCCCGGTACCCTCGAAACGGCGCGTGTAGTCGTTCTGGATCTGCATGAACGGCTTGCCGAGATTGGCCATATCCTCCTCGGCGATGCCGATGCCGGTGTCGCTCACCCAAAAATGCAGGCGGGAGCCGACGCGCTTGGCGCCGATCACGACGCTGCCGCCATCGGGCGTGAACTTGACGGCGTTCGAAGCGAGATTGATCAGGATCTGCTGCACGGCGCGGCGATCGGCATTGATCTCGCCCGCATCCGGCGCGATCTGCGTGGCAAGAACGATGCCCTTGGCGTCGGCCAGCGGCCGCATCATCGAGCGGCACATGTCGACCGCCTCGACGAAGCGGAATGGCTCCAGCTCGGTCGCATAGGCGCCCGCCTCGATGCGCGACACGTCGAGGATCGAGGTGACGACCGACAGCAGATGCTGGCCGGACTCCCTGACCAGGCCGACATATTCCTTCTGGCGCGGGTCCTTGAAGCCGCCGAACATCTCGTGCAGCAGCATGTCGGAGAAGCCGATGATGGCGTTGAGCGGCGTGCGCAGCTCGTGGCTGACCACCGCGAGGAAGCGGCCTTTGGCCACTTCGGCGGTCGCAACCTCCTCCCTCGCTTGCGCAAGCTCCTCTCGCAGCGCCGCGACATCGTCGTTTTCACGCAGGACCAGGGTGAAGGCGTCGCGATCGGCGTCGCCGCGCAGCAGCTCGAGGCTGAACGGGCGGAAATTGTCGGTCGCGCACGAACCCTCGCGCGGCAGCCGGATGCGCAGGTCGAGCCGGCGTTTCGGCGCGCCCTCGCGCATGTCGGCCAAGGCGGTGAGATAGGCGACGCGATCGGAAAGATGGACGCGGTCGAAAAGGCCGGTGCCGAGCAGGAGTTCCGGCGCCAATTTGAGGATCGAACGAGCCTTGGCGGAGGCGTCGAGCACGTCGCCCTGGCGCCCAAGGCGCAGCACGACGGCGTCGATCACGTCCTCAAGACGATCGGCGGCAGGCTCCGTCAGCCGCGAGCCTGCCGGGCCGGCGAAGGCGGCGGCCCGCGGCACCAGCGTCAGCGCCCAGGCGAGCGGCAGCAGCCAATGCCAGGCCGCGATTTCGCCCGATGGCAGGACATGGCCGGCGAAGGGCTGCAGTACGATCGCACCGACCGCCGCCAAGGCACCTGACAGCATGGCCCGCCGCGATCCCGAGACCCACCAGGTCTCGACCGGCAAGGCAGCGGCAAGCAAAGCGACCGGCGAGGCCAACCCGCCCGCCGCGGCAATAGCGCCGGCAAGGGCAAGGCCGCCCAGCACCACAGCTATGCGGCTGACGAACGCCATGTGGCCGGTAGCCGCCACCAGAAGCGCCGCGAACCAGCATAGGCCGAAAGCGGCAAAGATCGCGGCCATCGTGACGGCCGCGCCGAGGCTGGACGTGACAAGCGTGACCGCGGCACCCGCAGCCAGGAACGGAGCGGCAAACATAACGCCTATGAAACGGCGCTGGCGCAAGCGTTCGGCCTCACCCGTAACGGTCGGGTGAACCATGCGTTCGCAGCCGGCTGACACCGCGCCGGGCAATTGAACGTATCTGGCTGAAATTGAACTCAACGCACGCGTACCCGGTCGTAAAAACACCCTGCCTTGCAGGTGACTCAATCAATGACTTGAAACTCGCATCCAGCGTTTAAGGAATGGATAAGGCTGGCGGCGCCGGCGACCGCCCCAAGGCAAATATTGTGATGCCGGCCTCGCGAAGCATGCCGAGTTGCCGCCATGGTAAACGGCGGGTTAGCCGCGAGGCCTGTGCCGAAATGGACCACAACTTGATCCGACTAACCCCTGCTCATAAGAAAATTGCGCAATTACAACGCGATATATGGTTGTCGTGAAGTTAATACAGCGGATGAGATTCGAGGCAATTGCGTTTCAAAGCCAATTCCTTTCGAATTTGCTTAAAATTTGAAGAAAATTGGCGGCTTCGATGCAAGCCGTCCTTTGTGTGACCGTGCCATGATCGTGCCCATAAAAGAGGTCATGCCAAGGGATGCATGATCCGTCACGGATGGATGCATCATCCATCCCGGATGAGAGGTTAGTAAGATGGGCTTTCTGATCAGGATGGCTTTCTGGTTTTCGCTGGTGCTGCTGGCGCTGCCACTTGGCGTCGGCCCGGGCGAGGACGGCAAGCAGAGCGTCGGGCCGATCCAGGCGCTCTTTGCGGCGCGCGAGGCAGTCGGCGACATTGCCGGGCTCTGCGAGCGCAAGCCCGATGTCTGCGAAACCGGCAAATCGGCCATGTACACCATCACCGTTCGCGCCAAGGAAACGGCCAAGATCGCCGCGGCCATGATCGACGACAAGCAGTCTGGGCAGTCTGGGCAGTCCGGGCAGGCAGGCACGCCCGAGACGAAGGTCGCGGATGGCTCCGTCACGACCACCGGCAGCGTCGCCGAGGACATCGTGCTGCCCGCCAAGGTGAACATTCCGGTGATGTTGACGGCGAAGAACTGAATTCTTCCGGCCGTTCGCTCGGCTCTTTGGTTTTGGCGCAATTCCGGGCGGAAACCGCTACGTATTTTTCTGGATTGCTCTTTCTTTGGTTTGGCGCAATTCCGGACGGAAAACCGCTACGCACTTTTCCTGGAATTGCTCTCCGCCGCGGGCGCGTCCGACCTCTCGACGCCCGCGGCGTCTTTCTTTTTCCGTGACGCGGCGGAGCCGGGTCACTATATGCGGGCAATGATCACCCCGATCCAGACCATCCGCGACGACTTTTCCCTGCTCGACGAGTGGGAGGACCGCTATCGCTATGTGATCGAGCTTGGCGAAGGCCTGCCGCCATTTCCCGAGGCGGAACGCACGGCCGCGAACAAGGTGCCCGGCTGCGTGAGCCAGGTGTGGCTCACCACCGAGCGAGGCGACGGCGCCGATCCGGTGATCAGCTTCCAGGGCCATTCCGATGCCCATATCGTGCGCGGCCTCGTCGCCATCATGCTGGCATTGTTTTCAGGCCGACATGCGAGCGAAATCCAGAACACGGATGCCGAAGCGACGCTGAAGGAACTCGGCCTCGACGAACATCTGTCGCCGCAGCGCGCCAACGGTCTGCGCTCGATGGTCAAGCGCATCAAGCGCGACGCGGAAGCGGCGCTGAAGCAGACCGCCTGACCTCAGATCTTTAAAGCAAAACGGCGCCGCGAGGGCGCCGTCGAGCTGCTTGCAAGAGCAGGAGCCCGTCAGCGGCCCTTGCGCTTGCGGCCCAGGCCCATCTTCTTGGCGAGTTGCGAGCGGGCGGCCGCATAATTGGGGGCAACCATCGGGTAGTTGGCGTCCAGGCCCCACTTCTCACGATACTCTTCCGGCGTGAGATTATAGTGGGTCATCAAATGCCGCTTCAGCGACTTGAACTTCTTTCCGTCCTCGAGACAGACGATGTAGTCGTCATGGACGGAGCGCTTCGGGTTGACGGCCGGCTTCTGCTTCTCGGCCGACGGCTGCTCCGGCGAGCCGCCAACGCGGCCCAACGCGGCATGGACGTCGGCAATAAGGTTTGGCAGTTCCCCGACCGGCACCGGGTTGTTGCTGACATAGGCGGCGACGACATCGGCGGTCAGCTCGATCAGCGCATCACCGTTTTTCGAAGGTGTTTCGACGATTTCCATAGTGCTAAGGCCCCAACGAGAGTTGTTTCTAAAACTGCGCCCTTTTTCTGGGATCGGGCATCGCGCGAATTCATTCAGGAAAGGCTCTGCGATTCGCGTCGGTTATCTTAATGACGCTGCATTGAAAGTAAGTCAATTCGCATGCTGGTTTATATTGATCGATATTCATCAAATATTGCCGATTCAGCTTCAAAAATTCGTGCACCGTGTAACTTCGCGAGATTTTTCTGGCCAGACCAGCATGCCATGACGTAGCGCCATCCACGTGTTAGACATCCGATCGCCACCCGACACGGCATTCAATGCTTGATCAATGCTTGGGCGCCTGTTGTGCCAGTGCAACGAATCCTGCGGCGCAACGAGACGCAAGGATCTCGCCTTGGCGGCCGGAGCCGACGAGGCTTTGCGACAGAATTCATCAGTGAGGCGCGATATATTTGCCGTAGACCCAGCCGGCGACAAAATGACCATTCTGCGCCGGATCGTGCCAGATCTCGCACCAGCGGTAGCGGATCGCCTGGCGCTGCTTCCATTGCGGCTGCCGGGCGATATCGAGCAGGTTCACGCCACCGGTGCAGCGGCCGGTCATCTGCAGTACGGTGCCGTTCGGATAAGCAGCCTGTTTCTGTGATGTGTTGGACGGATACTTTCGTGCATTGAGGGTGTCGCCGAACGGCACCCCCGCCACTTGCCAGGCGGCAAAGACGGTTGCATGAGACTGACTGGAAAAAGCCAGACCCGCCGCGAGGACGACGGACATTGCGGTAGAAACACAGGATTTCATCTTTCCCCCTTCGACTTAGCTTCTGTAGACCATCTTGAGCCGCGCCCCTTGAACCGCCGCTGAGCGGCGTGTTCATTCGTCATTCAAGCAAATTCCGCAGCGAGACGTAATGACCAGAGCTTCCGCCTTGACTTCCGCCTTCCCGGCCGCCAGCCCGCCGACCCCTGAAAAACACCCGGTTTCCGACACGCATCACGGCATCACCCGCAGCGACGACTACGCCTGGATGCGAGCCGACAACTGGCAGGCCGTATTCCGTGACCCTTCCCTGCTCGACGGCCGCATCCGCGCCCATCTCGAGGCCGAGAACGCCTATCAGGCGGCGCTGATGGCGGGTAGCGCGGACCTGCGCGGCAAGCTGTTTGCCGAGATGAAGGGGCGCGTCAAGGAAGACGACTCCACGGTGCCGATGAAGGACGGCCCTTATGCCTATGGCTCTTCCTTCCGACAAGGCGGCGAGCAGCCGCGCTATTTCCGCACGCCGCGCGACGGCGGCGCCGAGGAGATCCTGCTCGACGGCGATAGCGAGGCGGAGGGCAAGGCCTATTTCCGGCTCGGCAGCGTCGACCATTCGGGCGACCACAAGAAGCTGCTATGGGCGTTCGACGACAAGGGCTCGGAATTCTTCACGCTACGCGTGCGCGATCTCGCGAGCGGCAAGGATCTTGCCGACCGGATTCCGGATACGGGCGGCGGCGGGGTTTGGGACGCCGGCGACGACGGCTTCTTCTATACCCATCTCGACGACAATCATCGCCCGTCGAAAGTGTTCTTCCACGCGCTCGGCGACAAGTCCGAGAACGACCGGCTGATCCATGAGGAAACCGATCCGGGCTTCTTCATGGATGTCAGCGGCACGCGCGCCAATGACTGGATCATGATCGGCATCAACGACCACGAGACTTCGGAATACCGCTTGCTGCCGACCAATGATCCATCGGCCGAGCCGAAGCTGGTGGCGGTGCGCGAGACCGGCGTGCAATATGACCTGGAAGAAGGCGGCGACATCTTCTTCATCCTCACCAATGCCGACGGCGCCAAGGACTTCAAGATCATGACCGCGCCGGTCGACAACCCGGTGCGCGCCAACTGGCAGGAACTGGTGCCGCACGAGCCGGGCCGCCTGATCCTCTCGGTGCTCGGCTTCAAGCACTATATGGTCAGGCTCGAGCGCAAGGACGGACTGCCGCGTATCGTGGTGCGCGAGCGCGCCAGCGGCGAGGAGCATTTCATCTCCTTCGACGAGGAAGCTTTCTCGCTCGGTCTCTCCGGCTCCTATGAATACGACACCGAAGTGATGCGCTTCAGCTATTCGTCGATGACAACACCGGCGCAGGTGTTCGACTATAATATGCGCAGCCGCGAACGGGTGCTCCTGAAGACGCAGGAAGTGCCCTCCGGCCACGATCCGGAGCACTATGTCACGCGTCGGCTGATGGCGCCGGCGGCCGATGGCGAGTTGGTGCCGATCTCGCTGCTCTACCATCGCGCCACGCCGCTCGACGGTTCCGCACCCTGCCTGCTCTACGGCTACGGCTCCTACGGCATCACGGTGCCCTCCGCCTTCAACACCAACTGCCTGTCGCTGGTCGACCGCGGCTTCGTTTATGCCATCGCGCATGTGCGCGGCGGCAAGGACAAGGGCTACGGTTGGTACGAGGACGGCAAGCGGGCGAAGAAGATGAACACGTTCACCGATTTCATCGCCTGCGCCCGCCATCTCGTCGCGGAGCGCTACACCCGGCATGACCGCATCGTTGCGCAGGGCGGCTCCGCCGGCGGCATGCTGATGGGGGCGATCGCCAACATGGCGCCGGAAGCTTTCGGCGGCATCGTCGCCGAGGTGCCGTTCGTCGACGTGCTCACCACCATGCTCGACGCCAGCCTGCCGCTGACGCCGCCGGAATGGCCGGAATGGGGCAACCCGATCGCGTCCGCCGCCGACTACGAGACGATCGCGGCCTATTCGCCCTATGACAATGTGGGGGCGCTCGACTACCCGCCGATCCTGGCGCTGGCAGGCCTCACCGATCCGCGCGTCACCTATTGGGAGCCGGCGAAATGGGTGGCGCGGCTGCGCGAACGCAAGGCAGGCGGCAATCCGGTCCTGTTCAAGATCAACATGGAGTCCGGACACGCCGGCGCCTCGGGCCGGTTCTCGCGGCTGGAGGAGATCGCCTACATTTACGCCTATGCCTTGAAAGTGACAGGCAAAGCCTGATTTTCCACTCGCAATTGACAAGGGCGCGCGTTACGCAATGCTCTGTTTTTTGGACGTGGTCCTTGGACCGCGCCGACCGCTCATTCGCAAGGTTCGTCATGCTGCTCGTCGACGTCTATCTCGACAAATCGCCCATCCAGGGCATTGGCGTCTTCGCCAAACACCGCATCGCAAAGGGCACGCTGATCTGGAAGCTCGACCCAAGGTTCGACCGGCGCATTCCTGTCGACACGTATGAGAGCGAGAGCGGGCCGGTGAAGTCCTATCTCGATCGCTATTCCTATCCGGACCGGCGCGACCCCAACTACATCGTCTTCGAGGCAGATGACGCGCGCTACATGAACCACGCGGACGAGCCGAACTGCGACGTCTCCTCGCCCGAGGAAACATACGCGCTGCGCGACATCGCGCCGGGCGAGGAACTGACCTGCGACTACAATCACTTCTTCGAAAACGGCTTCGATTTCCTGGGCGACCGGCACCCGTAAGATAAAAGGTCAGTTCGCTGGCTTGCGCGCCGGGTAGCCGTTGAGATGCGGCGGGATCGCCTTGAGATAGGCGGCGATCGCGGCGCGGTCGTCGGCGGTCAGTTGCGCCATGTTCTTCTGCACCTCGACCATGGCGCCGCCGACGGAATCGAAATCGGGCGTGAAGCCGGTCTCGAGATAGTTGGCGATATCTGCTTCCGACCAGCTCTTGATGCTCTTCCCCCCGGGGGTGATGTTGGGCACGATTCCTGAGCCTTCTGCGGCGACGGCGCCCGCCAGCCATTCACCCTTCTTGACGCCGCCGGCAAAATCGCGCGGCGTGTGGCATTCGCCGCAATGGCCGGGTCCTTCGACCAGATAGCGGCCGGCGAGAACCTTGTCCGGTGTGCCGCCAGGCAGCGCGATCACCGGGTCCGGGCTGAGGTAGAGAAGCTTCCACAGGCCGATGCCGCGGCGGATGGTGAAGGGGAAGGACAGCTTGTGGTCCGGCGCCTTGCCGGCGACCGCCGGCAGCGTCTTCATGAAGGCGTAGAGGTCGGCGATGTCGGCCGGCTTCATGCGCGCGTAGGACGCATAGGGAAAGGCCGGGTAGAAATGCTCTCCGGAAGGCGAAACGCCCTTCAGCATGGCGTTGGCGAAATCCTCCTCGCTCCAGGCGCCGATGCCGTCCTTCCGGTCTTGCGAGATGTTGGGCGGCACGAAGGTGCCGAACGGCGTCTTGAGCTCCAGCCCGCCGACCAGTTTGAGGCGGGCGTCGCCCTGGGCGCCCGGTTTTGCGTGGCAGGAGGTGCAGCCCCCCGCGTAGAAGATGCGTTTGCCTTTGGCGGCATCGCCGGGGCCGAGTTGCGCGACGGTGGCGGCGTCCAGCCTGACCGGAGCCGACAGGACCCAGCCGGCGGCTGCCGCGGCGCCGCCAAGCACGATGACGGCGCCGACAAGCTTCCTCAGCCAGGCCATTTAGGCGGTCAGCTCTTCTTGATCCGGTAGGTCTGATGGCAGGTGCCGCAATCGCCGCCCAGCGTGTTGAGCTGAGCCTTCAGTGCGCCCGCGTCGGCCGGCGGCGAAGCGACCGCGGCCTTGGTATCGGCCAGAAACTTGTCCTCGGCAGCTTTGAAGCCGGCCATGTCTTCCCAGATCTTCGGCGCGGCCGTGGTGTCGCCCTTATCAGAGCCGGCCGGGAACAGCGTATCGACATCGAATTTCTCGGCGTTGGCCTGCAGCGCCTTCAGCGCGTCCAGCACGGCGGCGGCATCGAAAGGCGTCTCGCCTTTAACCACCTTCGAGATCTGCCCGGCGAGCTTGCCGCGCTCCTTCATCAGGGCCTGGCGATCCTTGATCGGGTCGGCGTAGGCGGCCGAACCGGCGAAGGCGAGCATGGAGATGGCGATGACAAGCTTTCTCATTCAATTGGCTCCGTGGTGAAGGAAAGAGTACGCGACTGGACGTTAACGGGCGCCGCGGCGAGATTATTCCCCTTCGCCGTGACGATTTTGCCGGCTGGCTTGCCGTTTTCCTGCCTGAAAAACAAAAGCCCCGGCGTGCCGGGGCTTTTCATCAAAAATCGCTCAGCCTTTGGCCTTTTCGTACATCTCCAGGACATGGTCCCAGTTGATCAGGCTGTCGACGAAGGCCTCGAGATATTTCGGCCGCGCATTGCGGTAGTCGATGTAATAGGAGTGCTCCCAGACGTCGACGCCGAGGATCGGCGAGCCGCCATGGACGAGCGGGTTCTCGCCGTTCGGGGTCTTGGAGATTTCCAGCTTGCCGTTCTTGACCGAGACCCAGGCCCAGCCCGAGCCGAACTGGGTGGTGCCGGCGGCGATAAAATCCGCCTTGAACTTGTCGTAGCCGCCGAGGTCGCTGTCGAAAGCCTTCTGCAGCGCGCCCGGCAGCTTGTTGCCGCCGCCGCCCTTCTTCATCCACTTCCAGAAATGGATGTGGTTGTAGTGCTGGGCGGCGTTGTTGAAGAGCCCGGCATTCTTGCCGAAGGACTGCTTCACGACCTCTTCGACCGACAGGTCGCCCATTCCGGCCTCGGCGGCCAGCTTGTTGCCGTTGTCGACATAAGCCTTGTGATGCTTGTCGTGATGATACTCCAGCGTCTCCTTCGACATGTAAGGCTGCAAGGCCTCGTAGTCGTAAGGCAAAGCGGGCAACTCAAAAGCCATGGATGGTACTCCCTCGAGGAAAAAAGTCCGGTGATACTACCGGCCTAAGATAGGTCTGGAATGGATCGGGGCAACTCCGGAATGGAACGCCGAGCGACTTTTTAGAGCAATTCCGGGGAAAGTGTGAGACGGTTTCCGCCCGGAATTGCGCAAAATAAGGAGATGGAGCGGTTCGCCGTTCAGCGAAGCGGAAAAACGCTCCGTCTGCTCAGGCGGCGGACGCCGAATGCGCCCATTCCCAATAGAGCTCACGCGCCTTCTTGGCCACCGGGCCGGGCTGCAGGTCGCGATTCTCGATGCGGGTGACCGGCACGACCTTGGAGTGGTTGCCGGTCGAGAAGATCTCGTCGGCTTCGAGGAAATCACGAACCGACAGCGTCTTCTCGATGGTCCTGAAGCCGTAATCGCCGAGCAGGTTGATGGTGCGCGAGCGGGTGATGCCCGACAGGAACGTGCCGTTCGGCGCCGGCGTCATCACATGGCCGTCCTTGACCAGGAAGACGTTGGAGGTTCCGGTTTCGGCGACATTGCCCAGCATATCGAGCACGAGTGCGTTGTCGAAGCCGCGATTCTTGGCTTCCAGGATGGCGCGGCCATTGTTGGGGTAGAGGCAGCCCGCCTTGGCGTTGGTGGGCATGGTCTCGATGGTCGGGCGGCGGAACGGCGAGACCGTGACCGAGAAGCCGGATGGCGGGATCATCGGCGCTTCGTAGAGGCACAGGCAGAAGCGTGTCGATTCCGGGTCGGCGGGCACGCCCATATAGCCGCCATGCTCGGCCCAATACATCGGCCTGATATAGACCGCCGTCTTGCCGTCGAATTTCTTCAGACCATACCAGGTCAGGCCGACGATCTCTTCCGTCGTCATCGAAGGCTTCAGGCCAAGCGCGGTCGCGGAAGCGTTGACGCGAGCGGCGTGAAGCTCGAGGTCGGGCGAGACGCCTTCGAACCAGCGGCCGCCGTCGAAGACGCTGGTGCCGAGCCACATGGCATGGCTGCGCGGCCCCAGTACCGCGACATTGCCTTCATACCAGTCGCCGTCCACATAGGTCCAAGTCGCGGTTTGCGCCGCCGCCGCCAGTGTCATGTTTGCCGTCCAAATAAGTGATTTCGGGCCGGCATAGGACGATGCTTTGAGGGCCGGCGTCAACCGACATGGCCGAAAATCATTGAGGCCAGCGGCACTTAACGGCAATCAGCGCTTGCACGGCGCGGCTTGCCGCCGCAAAACTCTTTCCATGCATCATGCGGCCTATGTCTTCGACGCCTATGGAACGTTGTTCGACGTGCACGCTGCCGTGCGCCGCCATGCCGGCGAGATCGGCCCGGACGGCCAGCTGTTGTCGGAAATCTGGCGCGCCAAGCAGCTCGAATATTCCTGGGTCAGGACGCTGATGGGCTCATACGCCGACTTTTGGCAACTGACCGAGCAGGCGCTGGATTTCGCTTTGCGCAAGGTGCCCTCGGCCGATCCAGCGCTGCGGACGAAACTGCTCGAAGCTTATTGGCGGCTCGATTGCTACCCGGAAGTGCCGGCCGTGCTGAAGGCGCTCAAGGCCTCGGGCGCGAAGCTCGCGATCCTCTCCAACGGCTCGCCGGAAATGCTCGACGCGGCGGTCAAATCCGCGGCACTCGACCAGATCCTGGACGACGTATTCTCGGTCGATGCGGTCGAGCGGTTCAAAACCGACCCGTCGGTCTACGACATGGTGGTCACCAACTGGCGACTTTATCCGGGCGCGGTGTCTTTCCAGTCGTCGAACCGCTGGGACGTCGCCGGCGCGACGAAATTCGGTTTCCGCACGGTCTGGATCAACCGGGCCAATCAGCCGGACGAATACCGCGACTTTCCGCCAGGCCTCATTCTACCCTCGCTCGATGGTCTTCTGGCGGGCGTCTGATGCAGGAAAGTGAAGCGGTTTTCCGTCCGGAATTGCATCGAAACAAAAGAAAGGGTGGTTCGGCGTTTCCGTGAGCGGCGAACCACCCTGACCTCGCTGTTGCTGCAGCGCAACAGCGGCGGCACGGTCACAGCTTCGCCTTTTTCTGTCCACCCTCAGGCCAGAATTGGAACCGCCTATCGCCACCGACTGTTATGAATGGCCCCGGCGACCTGCTCGCGGATTCATGCTTTCTTGCGAATTAAGACCTAGAAAAGGCAACCATGTCAGACGCTTCCTTCCGCATCAGCCGCCGCGGCTTTCTCAACTTCACGGCCCTTGGCGCCGCTTCGGCCGCCGTGTCCGCCTGCACCACCACCGGCCCGGCCCCTGCTCCCATCCAGCCGCCACCGCCCACCTATGTCGAGCCGCCGCTCGGGGATTACGAGACGATGTATGGCGCGATGTCGGACAATGGCTTCGAGCTGCCGGCCATCCCGGTGAACAAGATCGATCACAGATTTTTGCGCCAGATCGTTCCCGATCCGACCGGACAGCGCCCGGGCACCATCGTCGTCGATACCACCGGCCACTTCCTCTACCTGGTGCGCGAGGGCGGCCAGGCGATCCGCTACGGCGTCGGCCTCGGCCGCGCCGGCTTCGAATGGTCGGGCGACGCCGTCGTGCAGTGGAAGCAGAAATGGCCGAAATGGACGCCGCCGGACGAGATGGTCGCCCGCCAGCCGGAGCTGACGCAATACAGCGCCAAGAATGGCGGCATGCCGGGCGGCCTGAAGAACCCGCTCGGGGCGCGTGCGCTTTATCTGTTCCAAGGCAACCAGGACACTCTCTACCGCCTGCACGGCTCGCCCGAATGGTGGTCGATCGGCAAGTCGGTATCGTCGGGCTGCGTGCGCCTGATCAACCAGGACATCATCGACCTCTACGACCGCGTGCCGACCAAGACGCCGGTCATCGTGACGGCCAATATCGGCGCACCGGAAGAGGACATGCCGGAGCGCAAGGCGATCCCGATCGACAACGGGGTGCCGACGGGCTCGATCCTGCTCGGTCCCGTGAAGCGGCTAACCAACGAGATCTTCTAACGCTCAAGACGCGATGCGCTTTGAGTCTTTGTCCCGTGCATGTTGTTTTCCCAAAACCGCTGGGGACATGCATAGGCGGTCAGCGGTGCCCGGCCGAAATGATGGCGAGCACCGCAACCGGCACTGGGCCGAGAAGCGGTTAACCCGGCAGGCTGGAGCGGTGCGAACCCGGCCAACTGGACCACACAAACTTTCAGGACCGGATGTTCTAAGCAGGCCGGACTTCAGGCATTTTATGCCGCAAGGAGTTTAGCCATGTATATACCGCCCGCCTTCCGCGACGACGACAAGGAGAGCCTCACGGCCACGATCCGCGCCGCGCGGCTGGCTATACTGGTCACCGCCACAGCCGAAGGGCCGCTGGCGACACCGTTGCCGCTTCTGCTGGATGAGAACGAAGGCGAGCATGGCGTGATCTACGGCCATGTCGCCAAGGCAAACCCGCACTGGCGCGTGCCGGCGGTGGGCGACGGCTTGGCGATGTTCATGGGGCCAGACGCCTATGTGACGCCGGCTTGGTATCAGACCAAGCAGGAGACCGGGAAGGTCGTGCCGACCTGGAACTACGTTGCCGTCCACGCCCATGGGCCGATCGAATTCTTCGAGGACGCCGACAGGTTGCTCGAGGTCGTGACTCGCCTGACCAACCTGCATGAAGGCGAGCGCTCGGCACCTTGGGCCGTTTCCGATGCGCCGGCGGATTTCATCCAGTCGCAGCTGAAGGGCATCGTCGGCCTGCGCATGCCGATCACGCGGCTCGAAGGCAAGCGCAAGATGAGCCAGAACCGCAATGCCGCCGATCGCGCCGGCGTCTTTTCCGGCCTGTCGTCGAGCGACCGTCCATCGGACCGCGCGGTCGCGCCGCTTATCCCGGTGTGAACGGCGCCAGGGCCGACGGATCGCCGCAGGCGCTCGATTCCGCCGGCGACGTCAGGTACAGACCCACTCGCGGATCTTGCACTCCTTCCCCTCGCCTCCGCACTCGGCCGTCGCCTTGTCCTCGGCCTCACCGCGGGTCGTGGCCGATGCCGCGCCCCAGAACGGTGTCGCCGCGCCACGGCTCTTGCCGACCGACAGCGCCGCGCAGTGCTCGTAGGGAAAGCCGGTTCCGTCGTCATCGTCCCAATGGCGATGGTTGCGGAACACCTCGACCACCCGGCAGCCCTTGCCGTCCGCGTTCTCACAGTGCTTCAGCGCGATGTCTTCCGCTTCCTGCCGCTTGTCGGCGCCCCAGAAGAAGCCGTGACGGCCGTCGCCCGGCGAGTAGGCGATCGCGCCCCAGATGCCCTTTTCCTCGCCCGTCTCAGCCGGCGGTGGCGAAACCAGGTCGGCCGCATGGCTGGCGATCGTAAGCCCGACCAGGGCCGCCAGCAGCGGGAATGAGAGGCGACGGTCGATCAACATGTTCGTAGCTCCCGATTGCAGCTGTTCAAGACAGGTGACTGTGCCTGGCCGTTATCCGCCCATGCGCGCGACCGAAACGACAACGCAGGTATTTCCCGTCGGAACGAGCAGGGCCTGACCGCCATTGTTGGCAAGGTTGAAAAGCATCGTGTTCGACAGATTGTCTGCCAGCTGGCTGCCCTTCGGCAGCGTGCCGACGACTTCCTGGCAAGACCTTTGGAACGGCGCCACGCGCACGAAGCCGCCCTCGCAGGTCTGGCCAAGCGGTGAGGCAAAGACGACGCCGGCGGCCTGGGTCTTATAGTCCGGCAGATTGTAACTCATCCCGGCGACCGCCTGCACCGCATGCGCATCGGGCGAGGTCTTGTCCCATTGCGTCTGGACCGCATAGGTCGATCCGGCAGTCAGAGCCTGTCCGAGCGTGGTAAAGAGATTGGCACAGGTGCGCACGCCCGCCTGAGCGGCATGCGCCTGAAACGGATTCTTGTTCGCCGCGATATCCGCCGGCGCAGGCGCGGGTTGCGCCGGCTCGCCCTGCATAGGCGCCTGTGCTTGCGCGGAAGCCGTGCCGGCGACGAATGTACCGAGCGCGGGATAGAGACGGAACGACAGGACGACCGCCCCTGCGACCAGGACGGCGAACGCGCCAAGCAGCGTGATGGTCCGCGCAAGATGCCAAGCGGACAACCGCGCAGATGGCGAGCCGGCCGGCAGTCCTGTCAGCGTAACGGCTTCGGAGCGCGTCAGGATCCTGTCCTCGATGGATTGGCGTGTCATCTCAAAGTCTTTCTATTTGATGGTCGAAAGCGCGGTCTTGAGCCCCTTGAAAGGAGCATCGAGGCTGACGGTCGCCCCCGACGGCAGGGAATAGGAAACCTGGACGGTGGTTTCCTTGCCGATCTGCTCGCGAAGGACCGGGCCTACAGGCACATAGCCGACGCAAACCGACGCATCGCAGCCCTGTAGCTGAACGTCGACGGCCTGCTGGCGGCCGGCCAGCTTGAGCGAAAGCCTGCTTCCCGCGCCGGCCTGGCTGGGAGTCCGCAAGATCATGAAGGGTTTGCCTTTCTCGTCGGCCGCGAGCGACCAACTGAAGACCATGACCTGGCTTTGGTCGACGAAGGACTGGCTGATGTTGCAAACCTTCTTCCTGGCTTGGAGATTCTCGTCGCAGATCAGGGTCCAGTTCTCGAATGGGCGCGTGGTCCGTTGGTAGTCGCCGAGCTTCACGCCGGGAGGCACGGCGACGTCCGAAGGCTTTATCCGATAGGCAGGCGGGGCCGCCTCCTGCCCGGCCGCGCGCGGACCGGACAGGAGCAGGCAAGTCATGCAGATTGCGACAGCAGAGCTGGCTTGCCTGACCATGAATGGACTCAGTTCAAGGTAAAGCTGACGCCTGCGCCGACGCCCCAATGTCCGCCGGCCGTCGTGCCAGAGACATTTGCCCGGGCTCTCCCGTCCTCGCTGGTGTAACCGGCACCAAACGCGACGGCCCCCTCGCCTCGCCAATAGCCACCGCCGGCCGCCACACTGAGCTTGCCAGGACGGTCATCATAGCGCAGCGAAGCGGCCGCCAGGCCGATCGCGGCCGCTTGGCGCGCTTCGCCTCGAGCCTCGCCCATATCCATGTTGAGCTGGCTGAGCTTGGAGTCGGTATAGGCATTGGCCTGCTGCAGCGTGGTGGCCGCCACCTGGTTGGTGTAGGCCTTGGAGTTGTCGAGCGTTGTCGCCAGCCCGTTGTTGAACTGTAGCACGTTCACTGCATCGGTATCGGCGGTGCCGGCGCCGACATTGTGGATGACGACGGGCGCATTCAGGTCGCCGCCGACAAGTGTCAGCGAGTTGGACTTGGTGCCGTCCGGGTTCTTGTCATACTGGACGGCGAACTCATTCAGATTGCCGACACTTCCCTGCACTGCTTCGACAGCCTGGTTGGTCGCGTAAAGCTGGCTGCCGTTGATGGCGTCGGTCGAAGTCTGGCTGATCCGGCCCGCTGCCACATTGGTGACGGTGCGTTCCTTGCCGACATCGCCCACGCTCACCGTGCTCGTCGGAGCGGTTCCGGCGAAGGTGTAGTTGACGCCGTTGATCGTCGTGCCGGTGGTGGCGACCGCCGCGGCGGTCGTCGAGCCGGCGCCGAGCGCGACGCTGCCCGGCTCATTGGCCGTGGCGCCGGCGCCGAGCGCCATGGACTGGGCGCCGTTCGCCGTCGAGTTCGTGCCGAAGGCGATGCTGTCGGCCTGGTTGGATGTTGCGTTCTGGCCGATCGCGATGCCGCCCGGCGCCGTCTGCTGGACGATGGCGCCGTTGCCCATGCCGATACCGTTGTCGCCGTTGACGGTGGTGCGCGGACCGATCGCGACCGACTCGGCACCGACAGCCAGCGAGTCCGAGGCGCTCGAATTGGCGTGGAAGTACATGGTCCCCGTCACCGCGAAGGAGCTCAGCGCTCCCTTCAACTGGCGAAGCGTCACCGCGTCCTGGTCCTCGGTGCCGTCGGCCACGTTGATGATCTGGCGATAGGAGGTGGAGGTGCCGACCGAGACGGCGCCGAGCAGGCTCATATCCGCCGTGTTATAGGGAATGAGACCGGTGCCGGACAGGATCGACCCCGATATCGGCGCCACCGCGCGGTCGGAAACCGAGCCGGAGCCGAGCGCTACGCCGTCGGTGATGGAGACAGTGGTACCGCGGCCGAGCGCCAGCGAATTGGCGGCGGATGCCGTCGCCTGGTAACCGAGCGCAGAGGAGCCGATCCCTTGCGCGAAGGCGTCGGTGACCGGAAGCGTCGTGTCGTTGGTGCGGACATAGCGGATGCCCTCGCCATTGGCGTCCGTGTAGGCGGACGAGGTGTCGCCGGCAAAATTGTTGATCGTATTGCCAAGAGTGGTGATATCGGCGGTGTTGGCAGCGATGTCGGTGGTGTTCTGCGTCACCTGCTGATTGGTGGCGAACAGCTGCGAGCCGTTGACGGCGTCGGTGGAGGAGTTGCTCAACCGCCCGGCCGCGACATTCTGGATCTGGCGCTCCGCGCCGACCGAGCCGACCGAGAATGCGCCCGCCGGCGTTCCGCCGGCGAAGGTGTAGTTCACACCGCCTATCGTCGTGCCGCTGACCACGGTCGTGGCGCCGGATACGGAGTTCAGACCGATCGCCACGTCACCGGCATTATTGGCCACCGCATTGGGGCCGACGGCGACGGAATCCGCCCCTAGCGCCTGGGAATCGGCGAGCGTCGAATTGGCGTGGAAGTATTTGATGCCGCCGCCGGTGCTGATGTTGTTGATCGTGTTGCCGAGATTGGTGATGTCGGCGGTGTTGGCTGCGATGTCGGTTGTGTTCTGCGTCACCTGCTGGTTGGTCGCGAACAGCTGCGAGCCGTTGACTGCGTCGGTCGAGGAGTTGCTCAACCGCCCAGCCGCGACGTTCTGGATCTGGCGTTCAGCACCGACCGAGCCGACCGAGAACGCGCCGGCCGGCGTTCCGCCGGCGAAGGTATAGTTCACACCGCCGATCGTCGTGCCGCCGACCACGGTCGTGGTGCCGGATACGGAGTTCAGGCCGATTGCCACGTCGCCCGCATTGTTGGCGACGGCATTGGGGCCGATCGCGACGGAATCGGTTCCCAGAGCCTGGGAATCGGGCAGCGTCGAATTGGCGTGGAAATATTTGATGCCCGCGCCGGTGTTGATGTCGGTAAGCGACGTGCTGAGATTGCTTATATCGGTCGTGTTCTGCGTCACCTGCTGATTGGTCGCGAAAAGCTGCGAACCATTGACAGCATCGGTCGACCCGCCGTTGAGCCGTCCAGCGGCGAGATTGGTGAGGGTCCGCTCCGCGCCCGGCGCGCCGATGCTGACGGTCGATGTCGGAGCCGTCCCGGCGAAGCTGTAGGCCGTGGTGCCGATCGTCGTGCCGCTGGTGCCCACGGCCGCGACAGTCACGGAGCCGGAGCCCAGGGCGACGTCTCCGGACTTCGCCGCAGCAGTCGCGCCGTCGCCCAGGGCGATGTTGCCTGCGAGACCCGCAGCCCCGGCAGTGGAGCCGTTACCCAGCGCGACCGAGCCCTGCCCGATCGCCTTGTTGTTGTTGCCGATCGCCACTGCGCCGGCGGCCTGGTTGGCGGCGGTGGCGCTTGCCGTGCCGTCGCTGTTGGCGATGTTGTTAGCGCCGCCGGTGAAGGCGCCGGTGCCGCTGGCATAGCTCGGATCGCCGATTGAAACCGCGCCGTTGCCGTAGGCGGTGTTGCCGGAGCCGATGGAGACCGCTTTGCCGCCGGTTGCGACCGCATTGGTGCCCATGGCAACCGCCTCGGCGGAATCGGCCTTGGCGTTGTTGCCGACGGCGATGGCGCTCTGCGCTGACGCATTGGAACCGATGCCGAGTGCGGTGCTGGCTACCCCACCGGCGCTGGCGCTGACGCCGGCGGCAAGGGAATTGTCGCCTGTCGCCTTCGCTCCAGACCCGAATGAGGAGGCGTTTATTCCGCTGGCAACGGCGGTGTTGCCAACTGCCGTGCTGGCAGCGGCGCTCGCTGCGGAGTTGGTGCCTATGGCGATGGCCGATTGAGCGCTCGCATTGGCTTGCCTGCCGACCGCTGTGCCGTCTACACCGCTCGCAGTGGCGCCCAATCCCAGCGCACTTGCGTTGGCGGCTACCGCCGCGGCGTTGTTGCCGATCGCGGTGGTGGAGACGTCCGTCGCCTGGGCTCCAGAACCAGCCGCGACCGAGCCGACGCCGCTCGACACGGCCGAATTGCCTAGAGCCAGTGCGAACTGACCCGAAGCCGTGGCGACGTTGCCGAACGCTGCCGAGTTTGACGCCGATGCATTTGCCTGGGGGCCAACGGCGATTGCATTCGTACCGGCTGCCTGGGCCTGGAAGCCCACGGCTGCCGAACTGGCGCCGCCGGCCGAGGTGCCGATGCCGAGTGCGGTACTGCCGACTCCGCCTGCGTTGGCGCTGACGCCGGCAGCGAGAGAATTGTCTGCTACCGCTTTTGCCCCTTCCCCAAATGCAGAGGCGTTTATGCCGCTGGCAGCGGCCTCACGCCCGACGGCAGTGGAGTTGGCGCCGCTGGCGACAGATCCCCAGCCCGCGGCTGTCGCATAGTTGTTGCTGGCCGTGGAACTGGTGCCGAGGGCAGTGGAGTTCCCCCCAGAAGCAAGAGAGAAGGTGCCCAAGGCGTTTGCGCCAGCTCCAGTGGCATTGGCGGTTACACCGAGCGCGACCGAATTGACGCCGCTTGAGACAGTGCCTTGACCCAATGCGATCGCGCCGCCGGTACCCGTAGCACGTGCATTCAGACCGATGGCGATCGCATATTGTGCCGACGACACGGACGAACGCCCCATGGCAATTGCGTCGGCCTGGGATGCCGTGACATCCGTGCCGATGCCGATGGCACTCGTGGCCGTGGCACCCGTTCCCGCAACAGTCCGCGAGCCGAGATAGATGGAGTTGATCTGCGAGGCGATCGACTGGAAGCCGATCGCGACAGCATTCTGGCTGCCCGCGCTAGCATTGGTACCCTCGGCTATTGAATCGGCTCCGTTTTGCACGGCTCCAGATCCAAACGCGATACCGCGCACACCGTTTGCCGTGCCGCCGCCGCCGAAAACCTGTGCCGATGCGGGCGTGGCGATACCGCCGAATGCAATTGCACCCAGCACCGCCGCCAGAAACCTGCCACCGCCGAGTGTGCCAAGCCCCAGCCCCCTGCGCCGCATGCCAAGCACGCGATGCGCGTTGCGCAGCGCCGCCATCAGGCGGCGCCGGAGCGAGCGGCTGTCGCCAGCGCCGGAGACCCAGTTTCCGGCAAATCGGGCCGACCCGCGCTGAGCGATACGTTCTTGCCTGAAGTTCATTGTGATAATGCCTCCTTTGGTGGGTCGCGCTCGATGGTCGCCGGGTCCGCCAACCCAGCCGCCGGAGCGTGTCTGCTCGAAAATGGAATGATCACGTCGGCGCCACGCGCGAGCAGCGCATGGCCTTGTTTTTCCCCGATCGCCTCGACGCGATCGAGCGTGTTTTCGAGCCAGACGTCACCGGCCTCAGGGATAGCCTGGAGCGCCGCCGCAACCCGCTCCGGCGGGATCAGCCGCTCGAGATAGGACCGCACCGCCGCCAGATGGGCGGCTGGCGCGTCATGCGCGTGAACCACGGCCGTGAGGCCATAGAGATAGTGAGCCAGCAGCATGTCCTGCTTGGCGAGGGGCACGCCATCTCCATAGCGCTTTGCAAGCGTTCTCGATGCCGATTCCAGCCAGTAGCCGATCTCCTCGGAAAGGCTCCGGCGAATCGCCGTGTCGTCGCTCATGTCCCCCCGCAGCCAAATCGATTCCGGGGCAGCCGGAATTGCTTCAGGAGGTCATGTTTTTGGATTCAGGTATTCCAATAAATTGCTGTTCCGTTCAAAAATATTATGCAAAATATCCCTAGTTAACAGTGAGTTACTTCAGAGATGGCTGAAATAAGCAGACGTTCAACTTGATAATTACTAAATTAGGATGATCTAAATTCCCGATCGAGAGCGGCGTTGCCCTGTCCGCACCTGCTGAGGCGTCACATGGCGATACTTCCTCATCATGGTGGTGAAGTGGCTCTGGCTCGAAAATCCCGTCGAATCGGCAATGTCCGTGATCGACATGCGGCTATCGGCAAGCAGCTTTTCGGCAAGGTCGAGGCGAAGAACCAGAACATATTGATGAGGCGACACGCCGAACGTCTTAGAAAAAGCGCGGGCGAAATGGTAAGGTGACAAGTCGCACACGGCCGCCATCTCCGCCAGCGACAGCTTGCGCGAGAAATTCTCTTTCAGGAATTGCTGGATTTGATGGGTGTGCCTGGCCGACAATCCGCCTTTCGCGTTCAGCAAGGGAGCCCTGTCGGAAGCGACTTCCGACAATAGGGCTGGTAGATCATCGTCGCGCCGCAAGACGGCCTCCTGATGCTCAGCCCCCACCCGCCTTGGTCCAACCTCAACGCGTGTCTTCGGTTCCTCAGGCAAAACAATTCGTGATCATGTGCTGGTTGGTAAACGCCATCGGAGTCCGACCGACGACAGCAACGCAAGAGCCATGATTTGAGGCGTGCGGTATTTCACGAAATTGCGGTTCGGTGAGGAAAAACTTCTCTCACGAAAACTTTAGATGCCGCTGATGCTATCTCCTTGTTCTCAAGTAAGATTTTTTCGTCCTGAGGTAGCAAAAGACAACCTCTGACGCGTCGGGGTGCCGTGCACATTCGCCTGGGCGGCTAGCGCCAGTTCCCACCTGCCCAAAATACGGAAGCTACCCGTGAGCGACGGCGGCCATGCCACGATAGGATGGTCGCCTGTTGATCTGACGGTCTAGAAGCGGACGGTCGCCGCCCACTCTTAGCGCCCGCGCGCCAAGCTCCCCAGGATGCCCCGCACGATGGCGCGGCCGACGGAGGAGCCGACCGAGCGCACCACCGACTTGATGGCGGCTTCGGCCACGGTCTGGCGGTTGGAAGGCCGCCGGTTGCCGGTTCCCAAAACATCGTCGAAGCCGGGAATGGTCCAGCGCGAGCCGCCGCTGTTCTGCTGCTGTGCCTGCGCCTCGGCGTCCTGCGCCTCCTTGGCCTTCTTCTGCAGCATCTCGAAGGCCGATTCGCGATCGACGGTCTCGTCGTATTGGCCAGCGACCGGGCTCTCGGCGATGATCTTGCGGCGCTCGTCGGGCGTGATCGGTCCGAGCCGAGATGACGGCGGACGGATCAGCGTGCGCTGGACCATGGCCGGCACGCCCTTGTCCTCCAGCATCGAGACCAGCGCCTCGCCGGTGGCAAGCTGGGTGATGGCGGTGGCGCAATCGAAATCAGGGTTGGGCCGGAAGGTCTCTGCGGCGGTGCGCACCGCCTGCTGT
Organism: Mesorhizobium sp. B4-1-3; assembly: GCF_006439355.1. Lineage (GTDB taxonomy): Bacteria > Pseudomonadota > Alphaproteobacteria > Rhizobiales > Rhizobiaceae > Mesorhizobium. The sequence continues at coordinate 370,597 of NZ_VFTG01000002.1, read as the reverse complement.
TCGCGCGGCGTATAGGCGCGCAACGCGTGCTGGACGCGGTTGCCGAGCTGGGCCAGCACCTTTTCGGGAATATCGAGCGGGTTCTGGGTGACGAAATAGACGCCGACGCCCCTGGAGCGGATCAGCCGCACCACCTGCTCGACCCGGTCGATCAGCACCTTCGGCGCGTCCTCGAACAAAAGATGAGCCTCGTCGAAGAAGAAGACCAGCTTCGGCCTGTCGAGATCGCCGACCTCCGGCAGTTCCTCGAACAGCTCCGACATCAGCCAGAGCAGGAAGGTGGCGTAGAGCCTGGGATTCATCATCAGCTTGTCGGCGGCCAGAACGCTGATCGCGCCGCGGCCGTCGCGGGTGGTGCGCATGATGTCGGCAATGCGCAGCGCCGGCTCGCCGAAGAAGTTCGCGGCGCCTTGGCTCTCGAGCACCAGAAGCGTGCGCTGGATGGCGCCGACGGAGGGCTTGGTGACATTGCCATAGCGCGAGCTGAGTTCGTCGGCGCGCTCGGCGATATTAGCGAGCAGCGCCTGCAGGTCCTTCAAATCGAGCAGGAGAAGGCCCTCTTCGTCGGCGATGCGGAAGGCGATGTTCATGACGCCCTCCTGCGCTTCCGTGAGGTTCATCAGCCGCGACAAAAGCAGCGGTCCTATTTCTGAGATGGTGGCGCGGACGGGGTGGCCCTGCTCGCCGAACAGGTCCCAGAAGATGACGGGGAATTCCTGGAACTGGTAGGGATCGAGCTTCACCTGCTCAGCGCGCTTGACCAGGAAATCCTTGGCCTGGCCCATCATGGATATGCCGGAAAGGTCACCCTTGATGTCGGCGCAGAAGACAGGCACGCCGGCGTTCGAAAAGCCCTCGGCCAGGATCTGCAGGCTGACCGTCTTGCCGGTGCCGGTGGCCCCGGTGACAAGGCCATGGCGGTTGCCGTAGCGCAGCAAAAGCTCTTCGGCGCGCTGATAGGAATCGTCGGGTTTGCGGCTGGCGCCGATGAAGATGCTGGTCTCGTCAACCATATCCGGTCTCCGCAATCTGTTCCGCTCAAGGGCTTCACCCGGAGGTATAGTAACGCCCGCCGCATGCGGCAATGCCCAGCATCGATTTTGCGGCGCACCGAATTTGGCCGTTGGCGCTTGCGGATTGCGTGCATGTTTGGCAATCGATTGGCTGGCCGTGAAAGAACCGGCCGGATGACGCATTGTGATATCCGGTTCCTGACCTTAGATTGGCTGAACCGGCTGATGCGGCCGAGAAGCGAGGAGAGCGATGGGCGCCGGCGCCTTGACCAGGGATGTCGACCTTCCGAACCCGGACGCCAAGCGTTGGCAGGCGCTGGCGGAAAAGGCGCTCGCCGGCGGCTCCTTCGAGGAAAAGCTCGTCTCCCGCACCGATGACGGGATCCGCATCGAGCCGCTCAGCCAACGCTCGACGGCCGGAGAGCCATGGCCGCGCACAAATCCGACCGCGCCCTGGATTGTCAGCCAGCGTGTCGACGATCCCGATACCGCCCGCGCCAGCGCGCAAGCCCTGGAAGACATCGCCCAAGGCGCCACCGGCCTGTCGCTTGTCTTCGAGGGCGCGCCGAATGCCTTCGGCTACGGCCTGCCGCGCACCGCCGAAGCGTTGGAAAGGGTGCTCGACGGCGTTCCCCTCAACCGCGTGCAGGTGCGCATCGACGCGCATCCCTGGAGCCGCGCCGTGGCCGATTGGCTGCTCGCTTTCCTGAGCAAACGCCGCTCCGATCCGACCAAGCTCAACCTCTCCTTCGGCATCGACCCGGCGGCGATCTTCGCCGGAGCCGGGCGGCTGCGCACCTCGATCGAGGCGCTGCAGGAATCGATGCCGCAGTCGCTGGCGCATTTCTTCTCGATGGATGTGCCGGGCGTGCTGCTCGAGGCCGACGGCCGGGTGTTCCACAATGCCGGCGCCACCGAGGCGCAGGAGCTCGGCACGATGATGGCCTCGGTCGTGTCCTATCTCAGGATGTTCGAGAAGGCGCGCCAGCCGCTGGTCTATGCGGCACCCCATATCGGCTTCGCGCTCAGCGTCGACCAGGACCAGTTCGTGTCGATGGCAAAGGTGCGGGCGTTGCGCAAGCTCTGGGCGCGCATCCAGGAAGCCTGCTCGATCCCGGCATCGACCGCCAGCATCCATGCCGAGACCTCCTACCGCATGATGACGGTGGCCGACCCGGAAACCAACATCCTGCGCACGGCGATCGCGGCCTTCGCGGCGGCAACCGGCGGCGCCGATTCGATCTCGGTCCTGCCGCACACGATCGCACATGGCCTGCCGGCCGGCTTTGCCCGCCGCATCGCCCGCAACGCCCAGCTCATCATGGCCGAGGAGAGCCATCTCGGCCATGTCGCCGACCCCGCCTGCGGCTCGGGAGCGGTCGAAGCGCTGACCGACGGTCTCTGCGCTGCCGCCTGGGAAGAATTCCAGCGCATCGAGGCCGAGGGCGGCGTGCTCGCCAGCCTGCAGCAGGGCTATATCCAGAACCGCGTCCAGACTGCCGCCGCCAAGCGCAGCGGCGCCTACCGGTCGGGCGAGCGCGGCATTGTCGGCACGACGCTTTACCGCGTCGGCAGCGAGCGCCCGGTCGAGACACTGCCGCAGGAGCGGCGTCCGGCCCTGACCGAAGGCGTTGCGACCTGCGAGCCGCTGTTTCCGGTGCGCATCGATCAGTCGATCGGAGCCGGATCATGATCCCGGATTTCAGCCAGATCGGCTGGTCGGCGCCGCGTCGCGCGCCGGTCGAGCTCGAGGGCCAGCGGATGACGCCGGAAGGCATCGCCGTAAAACATCTTTACACGCAGGGCGACCTCAAGGGGCTCGCCAATCTCGACACCTATCCGGGGCTGCCGCCCTTCGTGCGCGGCCCATACCCCACAATGTATGTCCAGCAGCCCTGGACCATCCGGCAATATGCCGGCTTCTCGACGGCGGAGGAATCCAACGCCTTTTACCGGCGCAACCTCGCGGCCGGCCAGAAAGGCTTGTCGGTCGCCTTCGATCTTGCCACGCATCGCGGCTATGACAGCGACCATCCGCGCGTCGCCGGCGATGTCGGCATGGCGGGCGTGGCGATCGATTCCATTCTCGACATGCGCCAGCTTTTCGACGGCATCCCGCTCAACGAGATGACGGTGTCGATGACCATGAACGGCGCCGTGCTGCCGATCATGGCGCTTTACATCGTCGCGGCTGAGGAACAGGGCGTCGCGCAGAAGGATCTCGCCGGAACCATCCAGAACGACATTCTGAAGGAGTTCATGGTCCGCAACACCTACATCTATCCGCCGAAGCCGTCGATGCGGATCGTGTCGGACATTTTTGCTTACACCTCACAAAACATGCCGAAGTTCAACTCGATCTCGATCTCCGGCTATCACATGCAGGAAGCGGGAGCGACGGCCGACCTCGAACTCGCCTACACCATTGCCGACGGCATCGAATATGCGCGCGCCGGCGTCGCCGCCGGCCTCGACATCGACCGCTTCGCGCCGCGGCTTTCGTTCTTCTGGGCGATCGGCATGAACTTCTTCATGGAGGTCGCCAAGCTCAGGGCCGCGCGGCTCTTGTGGTCGAGCCTGATGAAGAAGAATTTTGCGCCGAAGGACGAGCGCTCGCTGTCGTTGCGCACCCATTGCCAAACTTCCGGATGGTCGCTGACGGCACAGGACCCCTACAACAACATTACCCGCACGATGATCGAGGCGATGGCGGCGACGCAGGGACACACGCAGTCGCTGCACACCAATTCCTTCGACGAGGCGATGGCGCTGCCGACCGACCATTCGGCGCGGATCGCCCGCAACACACAGCTCATCCTGCAGAAAGAATCTGGCATCACGCGCATGATCGATCCGTGGGGCGGCTCGGCCTGTGTCGAGCGGCTGACGCATGATCTGGCGGCGCGCGCGATCGCCCATATCGAGGAGGTCGAAAGCCTCGGCGGCATGGCTGCGGCGATCGAAAAGGGCATCCCCAAGCTGCGCATCGAAGAAGCCGCCGCCCGCACGCAGGCGCGCATCGATTCCGGCGAGCAGGTGCTGGTCGGGGTCAACGCGCACCGGCCGCAAACGGATGTCGACGTCGATGTCTTGAAGATCGACAATGCCGAGGTGAAGGCCAGGCAATTGGCGAAGCTGCAGCGGCTCAAAGGCACTCGCGACGTCGCAGCGTTGGAGGATGCGCTAGCCGCGCTGACCCGCGCTGCCGAAGGCGACGAGAACCTGCTCGAATTCGCGATCCGCGCGGCACGGGCCAACGCCACCGTGGGCGAGATCTCGCTGGCGCTGGAAAAAGTGTTCGGCCGCCACACGGCGGCGGTGCAGACGATCTCCGGCGTCTACCGCGACGCGCTCGGCGACAACCCGGCGCTCGACCCGCTGCAGGAGAAGATCGAAGCGTTCGAGAAGAAGACCGGCGGCAAGCCGCGCATCCTGGTCGCCAAGATGGGCCAGGACGGCCATGACCGCGGCCAGAAAGTGATCGCCAGCGCCTTCGCCGATCTCGGCTTCGACGTCACCGTCGGGCCGATGTTCCAGACGCCGGACGAGATCGCGAAGCTGGCGGTGCAGCACGACGTCGATATCATCGGCGCCTCCTCTTTGGCTGCCGGGCACCTGACGCTGATCCCCGAGCTCAAGGAAGCGCTGAAGAAGCTCGGCCATGGCGACATGCTGATCGTCGCCGGTGGCGTCATCCCGCCGCAGGATTATGACGCGGTGCTGGCGGCGGGTGCTGCGGAAATCTTCCCGCCTGGGACCGTTATCCCGGAAGCGGCGAACCGGCTGATGGATCGGTTGCTGGCCGATCGATGAGGGCTTGCTGATTTGACCGAAAGGTTGTTCTATGAATGGATACAACCAAGGCGCGATAATGTTCAAGACAACCATCCACAGGCTGAGGACGGATCGGGCGCCCTCCTGCTGCAGACCAAATGCTTGACAGCTTGGACCTTCAAGTCGGCGATGAGTTCCATACCATTGAACCGACGACGGCCTCATTCTAAGGCCATCCGCCACGACAACCACGAACGGCAAATGAACGCTGCTCGCGATGTCATGGACAAATATGAAGCTGAATTGCAGCAACTGGCAAGCAGGCTTGGCTGCTAGTTCGTTTCACCGTTTCGTGGAAACCGTGAAACGCCCTATCTCTTTGTTTTTACGCAATTCCGGGCGGAAAACCGCTCACACTTTCCTGGAATTGCTCTAGCTCTCGGCCCTGTCCGAGAGCTTGACGATTTCCCATTCCTTGCCGTTGACGGTGACGACCTCGCCGACCGTCTTGCCGAACAGGGCCACGGCCATTGGGGAAACGTGGGAAATACTGCCCTTGGACGGGTCGGCTTCGTCCTCGCCGACGATGCGCCAGTGCACCTTCTTGCCGTCGTCGCCTTCCAGCGTCACGCCCATGCCGAAGCGCACCACGTCGCTGCCCGGCTCGGGCACGGAAAGCTCCGCGGTCTCGCGCCGGGCGGCCCAGTAGCGCAGGTCGCGCGACACGACCGCGATGCGTTCGCGGTCGCCCTTCCTTTCGGCCTTGGCCAGAATGTCGCGCAGGTCGGCGAGATTGTCCTCGATCATCGTCAAGCCGCGCTCCGTCACTAGGTTGCGATGCGTGCTGATCGGCCGTTCGCCGACACCGGCAATGGCGTTTTCGCTGTCTTCTTCGCGGGTAAAAGCTCTGCTCATGGACTGAACTTAGGCTTGGCGAGGCGACTGCACAAGCGATTTGCCGGTGAGCCCACCCTGGCACGATTCCTGCGACGTACACGACGAAACGCCAGGACCTGTGCCGATGTTGAACAGACGAACGCTGCTTGCCCGGACCGCGGGCCTTGCCGTCGCCGGCCTCTTCGCCGGCAAGGCATCGGCGAAGTCACTGCCGGGCATCGAGATGGCCGCCATGCGCGGCTCGATCGACGCGACCGGGATCGGCGTGCAGCCGGGCGCGGTCGACGACCAGAGCAAGGCTTTCGCCAGGATGCTGGCTGAGGCCAGCGACCGCGACCAGCCGGTGTTCCTGCCGCCCGGCACCTATCTCGTTTCGAACCTCAAACTGCCTGCTCGCGTGCGCCTGTCGGGCGTGCCCGGCGCGACGCGCATTGTTTATGGCGGCAACGGCCATCTGATGATGGCTGAACAGGCCGAACATATCGAGCTCAGCGGGCTGGTGCTCGACGGCGCCAACCGCTGGCTGGCCGACTACACGCAAGGTCTGCTCGACCTGCGCAGCGTCGCCCATCTCGTGATCGACAATTGCCAGGTGACCGGCAGCGGCAAGAACGGGTTGGCGCTGGAGCATGCCGTCGGCCGCGTCGGCCGCTGCGATATTTCGGGCGCCGCGGATGCCGGCATCTATTCGGTCGAGGCCGGCGGGTTGGAGATTTCCGGCAACAGCGTGTCCGATTGCGCCAATGGCGGCATCCTGGTGCACCGCTGGCAGGCGGCGGAAGACGGCACCATCGTCAGCGGCAACCGCGTCCAGCGCATCGGCGCGCGCAGCGGCGGCACCGGCCAGAACGGCAACGGCATCAACGCCTTCCGCGCCGGCAACGTGATTATCTCCGGCAATGTCGTCGCCGACTGCGCCTTCACCGCGATCCGCGCCAACAGCGCCAGCAACCTGCAGATCACCGGCAACACCTGCTCGCGCTCGGGCGAGACCGGGATCTATTCGGAATTCTCCTTCGAAGGCGCGATCCTCAGCAACAATCTTGTCGACGGCGCCGCCAACGGCATCTCCATCGTCAATTTCAACGAAGGCGGCCGCATGGCGGTCTGCTCTAACAACATCGTGCGCAACCTTACGACGGTTGGCCCCTACACCGCCGATCCGCCCGGCTTCGGCGTCGGCATCAGTGCCGAGGCCGACACCACCGTCTCGGGCAATGTCGTCGAGAACGCGCCGCTCTACGGCATGCAGCTCGGTTGGGGCCCCTATCTGCGCAATGTCGTGGCGACGGGGAATATCATCCGCAAGGCCGGCACCGCCATCGTCGTTTCAGTCGTCGAGGGATCCGGCAGCGCCGTAATCTCGGACAATGTCATCGACGGCGCGCAGAACGGCGCCGTCATCGGCCAGCGCTGGGCCGACCCGGTGACCGGGGACCTGTCTCAGTCAACCGACACCGGCTACGCGCATCTGACAGTCGAGCGGAACAAAGTAAGTTAAGCCGCAGCGACGATGATGTGGGCCTGGATCTTGGCGGCAATTTCGCCGCGGCCGTGCCTGTCGGCGATCACGGATTCGGCGTAGTCGGTCGCGGATGCCAATCGTCCGGCCTCCCTGGCCTCGATCTCATTGCAGCACTGTTCCCTGACAATAGGCCAGGGCCGGAACGCGCGGGGAGGATGCGCGGCTCTGCTCGGCCCGGGTGTCTATCGTCACGTCGGAGAACCCCGCGGCAGCTAGATCGCTTCGGATCAGATCCTTGTCGTGATAACCATGCGGCGTACGCGCCAGGAAACGCGGCGGATCGTGCGGAAAGATCGTTGCCAGAGCATTCGTTACGTCGTCGGCGAATATGTTCTCCTCGATGCGATCCCAGACGCTGAACAGGAAATGTCCGCCGGGCTTCAGAACCCGCTTCGCCTCGCGGTAGGCCACCACGCGGTCGGGAAAGAACATGGCGCCGAACTGACAGCAGACGAGGTCCAAGGACGCATCGTCGAAGGGCAGGCTCAACGCATTCGCCTGGCGCCACGTGATGCGGCTGTCAGGCCCCTGACGCGACGCCGCGTAGTCGAGCATCGGTTGGTTGAGGTCGGTGACGGCGTAGCTCGCCCCTGGAGCGAGTTTCGGCGCCAGGGCGCGGGTGACGGCTCCCGTGCCCGCAGCGGTCTCCAAAACGGCTAAGGGTGAGAAGGACTCTGCCCGACGCGCGGTTTCGGCGGCATAGGCCTCGAAAATCAACGGCACCATATGGCGATCGTAATTTTCCGGGATCGACCCGGCAAACACCTTGTCCGCTTCCAGCATGGCCAGCACCCACCATCCGTTCGACTGTGTGTGGAGACTAGCACATTATTCTTGTCTGGAGTCTCACTCGCGCGGATGCGCGTCAGTGAGCCGACGTGCTATTTAAGCGCCGCCGTCGGCCGCAGCAAGCCGACCTTGGCGCCGATACGGCTCTCGATTGCGGGATGGGCGAGTTGGGTGAGCCTGGCCGCTACCGCTTCATCATCGCGCAGCAGTTTCGCCACCACCGCGGCGATCATCACTTCCGCCGCCCTGGCGGCACCGTCATCGCATTTGAGCGCAATGCCGAGACCGAGCTCGGGCAAGGCCGCGCAATAGACGCCTTCGGCGCCAGTCTTGACAAAGATGCGGCCGGGAGCGGCCTGCATCAGGGCGACGTCGGCCTTGCCGGTGCCGGCGACCAGGAACGGCTCCGCCATGCAGGCCGAAAGCAGCCGCTTCGCAGCCTTGTCGCGCTCGGGCGAAAAGCCCCTGCCCGTCGCCATGCGGGCAAAGCCCAGCGCAAAACTCTGCAACGGGACGGCATAGGTCGGGATCGAGCAGCCGTCGATGCCGCTGTTGTCGACGCCGTGCGCCGCGCCGGTCACGGATTGCATGGCGTCGCGCACCATCTCCTGCTGCGCATGGCCAGCCTTGACATAGCCGGCGTGCGCGATGCCGGCATGCACGCAGGTGCAGAGGAAGCCGGAATGCTTGCCGGAGCAGTTGTTGTGCAAAGCGTTGGGCACGCCGCCGGCGCGGGCCAGCGCGATTTCGGCGGCATGGTTCGATGGCCAATGCGCGCCGCATTCCAGTGCGGTCTTGTCCAAGCCGGCCCTGGCGAGCATCGCCGCGGCCAGTTCGACATGGGCGGGTTCGCCGGAATGCGAGGCACAAGCCAGCGCCAGTTCGCGGTTGCCGAAGCCATAGGCGTCGGCGGCGCCCGATTCGACCAGGGGCAGCGCTTGGATCGCTTTCACCGCGGAGCGCGGAAACACCGGACGGTCCGTGTCGCCGATCTCCCAGACGGGGTTGCCGTCGGCGTCGAAGACCGAAACCGCGCCGCGGTGCCTGCTTTCGACCACCGCGCCGCGCGTGACTTCGACCAGAACCGGATTTGCCATGTTGCCTCCCGCACGCGCGCCCAGCGGCGCGCCCCTTTAATGCGGGCCGCTTCTAGCGAATCCTGTCGAGAATGGAAACGTAGTTGGCCACCGCCGCGCCACCCATGTTGAAGATGCCGCCGAGCTTCGCTCCGGGCACCTGGATGCCGCCGGCTTCGCCGGTCAGTTGCATGGCGGTCAGCACATGCATCGACACACCGGTGGCGCCGATCGGATGACCCTTGGCCTTCAGGCCGCCGGAGGGATTGACCGGCAGGCGGCCGTCCTTGGCCGTCGTGCCGTCCAGCGCCAGTCTGGCGCCCTCGCCTGGCTTGGCCAGGCCCATCGCCTCATATTCGATCAACTCGGCGATGGTGAAGCAGTCATGCGTCTCGACGAAGGAGAGGTCGTCGAGCGTGACGCCGGCCTTTTTCAACGCCTGCTCCCAGGCGCGCTCGCAGCCCTCGAAGGAGAGGATGTCGCGCTTCGACATCGGCAGGAAGTCCTGCACATGCTCGTTGGCGCGGAAGGTGACGGCGCGGCGCATCCTGAGCGCCGTAGCGGTGTCGGTGAGCACAAGTGCGGCCGCGCCGTCCGAGACCAGCGAGCAGTCGGTGCGCTTCAGCGGACCGGCGACGAACGGGTTCTTCTCGCTTTCCTGGCGGCAGAACTCGTAGCCGAAATCCTTGCGCATCTGGGCATAGGGATTGTCGACCCCGTTTTTGTGGTTCTTGGCCGCGATCATGGCCAGCGCATCCGACTGGTCGCCATAGCGCTGGAAATAGGCCTGCGCAATCTTGCCGAAGACGCCGGCAAAGCCTGCCGGCGTGTCGCCATCCTCCGGCAGGTAGGAGGCCTTGAGCAGGTTCTTGCCGATCTCGGGGCCAGGCGTGGTCGTCATCTGCTCGGCGCCGACCACTAGCACGATGCGGGCGGCGTTGGCGTCGATGGCGCGGATACCTTGCCGGACAGCTGCCGAGCCGGTGGCGCAGGCATTCTCGACGCGCGTCGCCGGCTTGAAGCGCAGCCGGTCATCTGCCTGCAGCACGAGGCTGGCAGTGAAATCCTGCGGCGAGAAGCCGGCGTTGAAGTGGCCAAGCACGATCTCGTCGACATCGTCGGGACCGATGCCGGCATGGTCGAGCGCCTCGACGGCAACCTTGGTGATCAGGCCCTCCAGCGTCTCGCCTTCGAGCTTGCCGAAGCGCGAATGCGCCCAGCCGACGATGCATGCGGTCATGGCAATCTCCATTTGCGCCGCAGCCTAGCACGATCCTTCGCGGCACGTGATTCAATATTGTTCAATAGTGAACCGTTTTCCAGCCCAAGGCATGGGCCAGGACGACACGATCGGTTGATCCCGCTGTCGATTATTATTGATTGATGCGTCAATAAAAAATAATCTCAACTCGAACCGGACCCCCAAAATGCCGAAAATCGGAATGGAGCCAGTGCGCCGCAAGGCGCTTATCGATGCGACGATTTCAGCGATCGGCGAGCGCGGATCGCTGGACGTGACGATGTCGGAGATCGCCGGCCGCGCCGGCGTGTCGTCGGCGCTGGCGCATCACTATTTCGGCGCCAAGGACGAGCTGCTGTTCGCGACGATGCGGCACATCCTCGCCGAGCTCAACACCGACACGAGGCGTGCGTTCAACCTTGCCGGGACGCCGCGCCAGCGCGTCTCGGCAGTCGTGGCAGTCAGCTTTTCCGACGACCAGTTCCAGTCTCAGATCATCGCCGCATGGCTCGCCTTCTATGTCGAGGCGCAAAAGTCGACCGAACTGCGGCGGCTACTGCGCATTTACGCGCGGCGGCTGCATTCGAACCTGATGAGCGGGTTGACCGGCATCCTGCCGCGGACCGAGGCCGACCGCGTGGCGGAAGCGACCGCGGCGCTGATTGACGGACTCTACATCCGCCGCGCGCTGAAAGACGGCGTTCCCGACGCACAGACCGCGATCGCGCTCGTCGAAGACTATCTCGAAACCAAGCTCAACGGACGGAGCCTGCCTTGACGACCCGACCCAATTTCCTGATCGCCATGGTCGATCAGCTCAACGGCACGCTTTTCCCGGACGGCCCGGCCGAGTTCCTGCATGCGCCGCATCTGAAGGCGCTCGCCCAGCGCTCAGCGCGCTTCGCCAACAACTATACCGCCTCGCCGCTCTGCGCCCCGGGCCGCGCCTCGTTCATGAGCGGGCAACTGCCTTCGCGCACCCAGGTCTATGACAACGCCGCCGAGTTTGCCTCCTCGATCCCGACCTACGCGCATCATCTGCGCAGCGCCGGCTATCACACGGTGCTTTCCGGCAAGATGCATTTCGTCGGTCCCGACCAGTTGCACGGTTTCGAAGAGCGGCTCACCACCGACATCTATCCTGCCGATTTCGGCTGGACGCCGGACTACCGCAAGCCAGGCGAGCGCATCGACTGGTGGTACCACAATCTGGGTTCGGTGACCGGCGCCGGCGTCGCCGAGATCACCAATCAGATGGAATATGACGACGAGGTCGCCTTCCATGCGACGCAGAAGCTATACGAGTTCGCACGTGTCTCGGATGACGCGGACCGGCGCCCCTGGTGCCTGACCGTTTCCTTCACGCATCCGCACGATCCCTATGTCGCGCGGCGCAAATACTGGGACCTTTACGAGGACTGCCCGGCGTTGGAACCGGAGGTGGGCTTCATTCCCTACGACAGCCAGGACCCGCATTCGAAGCGGCTCTACAAGGCATCCGACTACGACAGTTTCGACATCACGCCGGAACATATCCGCCGCTCGCGCCGCGGCTATTTCGCCAACATCTCCTATCTCGACGAGAAGGTCGGCGAATTGCTGTCGGTGCTGGAGCGCACCCGCATGGCTAACGACACGATCGTGCTGTTCTGCTCGGACCATGGCGACATGCTGGGCGAGCGCGGCCTGTGGTTCAAGATGTGCTTCTACGAGGGCGCAGCGCGGGTGCCTTTCATGATGGCCGGCAGAGGCATCGAGGCCGGGCTGATCGGGACGCCTGTCTCCAATCTCGACGTGGCGCCGACGCTCTGCGACCTCGCCGGCATCGACACGAGCGCGATAGCGCCATGGACGGACGGCCAATCGCTGCTGCCGCTTGCGGGCGGCAAGGAGCGCTCGGCGCCGGTGCTGATGGAATATGCGGCCGAAGGCTCCTACGCGCCGATGGTGGCGATCCGCGAGGGCAAATACAAATTCGTCCATTGCGAGCTCGATCCGCCGCAGCTCTTCGACCTCGACGCCGATCCGCGCGAGATCGACAATCTCGCCGCCAGCCCGGCCCACGCCGATCTGGTCTCGGCCTTCATGGAAAAGGTTCGCGCGCGCTGGAACATGGCGAGCTTCGACGCCGCCGTGCGCGAAAGCCAGGCGCGCCGCTGGGTCATCTATCCGGCGCTGCGCAACGGCGCCTACTACCCGTGGGAGTTCCAACCCCTGCAGAAGGCGTCGGAACGCTACATGCGCAATCACATGAACCTCGACAATCTCGAAGAGAGCAAACGGTATCCGAGAGGCGAATGATGGCAGACATTCTCGTCCCTACCCTCGACCACCTGAGGCAGGCCTATGCCGTCACCTCGGCGGCCACGCAGGTGACGCCGCTCCTGGAGTCCGCGGCCTTGGCCAGGGAAACCGGCGCCGCGCGCGTCTTCGTCAAGCCGGAGTCGCTGCAATGGGCCGGCTCCTTCAAGGTGCGCGGGGCCTATTGGCGGCTGAGCCGGCTTACGCCGGATGAAGCGAAAAAGGGCGTGGTGGCCTATTCCTCCGGCAATTTCGCACAGGGACTGGCGGCCGCCGGCCAGGCGCTGAGCATTCCGGTCACGATCGTCATGCCGATCGACGCGCCCGCCGCCAAGCGCGACGCGACGGCCGGTTATGGCGCGCGCGTGGTGCTGACCGACCATGGCGAGCGCGCGCGTGAGGAGGTTGCGGCCGCAAAGGCGCGCGAGATCGCCGATACCGAGCACCTCACCTTGCTCCATCCCTTCGACGATCCGGAGATCGTCGCCGGCCAGGCCGGCGCCGGACTGGAAGCGCTCGACCAGTTGGCCATGAAGAAGGCGCATGCCGATCTGGTGTTCTGCTCGGTCGGCGGCGGCGGACTGATCGGCGGCGTCTCGCTCGCCTTCCACTATCTGTCGCCGAAGACCGGGGTCATCGCCGTCGAGCCGGAGGGTTTCAACGGCATGGGCTCGTCGCTCGCGCATGGAGCGATCGAGACGATGCCGATCGGGCCGAAATCGATCTGCGACGGGCTGATGGCGCGCAAGCCAGGCGACGCGCCCTTCGCGGCCGTCAGCGCCGCCGGTGTGCGCGGCGTCACTGTCGATGACGCCTCGGTGCGGCGGGCTATGAAGATCGCCTTCGAGCGGATGAAGCTGGTGCTGGAGCCTTCGGGTGCCGCATCGCTCGCCGCCCTTCTTGGCGGCAAGGTGGATGTGGCGGGGAAAACCGTCCTTGTGGTTGCAACCGGCGGCAATGTCTCGCTCGCCGATTTCATCTCGCACATGAACGATGGGCGCGTATGAACAATGCTTGAAGCGGATTTCGTCATCATCGGCTCCGGCTCCGCCGGCTCGGCCATGGCCTACCGGCTGTCGGAAGACGGCAAGCACTCGGTGATCGTCATCGAGTTCGGCGGCACCGATATGGGGCCGCTGATCCAGATGCCGTCGGCGCTGTCGATCCCGCTCAACATGAGCCTTTACGATTGGGGCTTCGCCAGCGAGCCGGAGCCGCATCTCGGCGGGCGCGTGCTTGCCACCCCGCGCGGCAAGGTGATCGGCGGCTCGTCCTCGATCAACGGCATGGTCTATGTGCGCGGGCATGCGCATGACTTCGATCACTGGGCCGAACAGGGTGCCGCCGGCTGGGCGTTCGCCGACGTGCTCCCCTATTTCAAGCGCATGGAGGATTCCCAGGGCGGCGAGGATGGCTGGCGAGGCAAAGGCGGCCCGCTGCATGTGCAGCGCGGCACACGCAAGAACCCGCTCTACGGCGCCTTCATCGAGGCCGGACGTCAGGCCGGTTTCGAGCTCACCGACGACTATAACGGCTCGAAGCAGGAAGGTTTCGGGCCGATGGAGCAGACCATTCTGGGCGGCCGCCGCTGGTCGGCGGCGAACGCGTATCTGAAGCCGGCTCTCAAACGCAGGAATGTTAGCCTGCTCAAGGGTTTCGCGCGGCGCGTGGTGATCGAGAATCAACGTGCGGTCGGCGTCGAGATCGAAGCGAACAAACAAATTCAGGTCGTTAAGGCGCGGCGTGAGGTGATCGTCGCGGCGTCGTCGATCAATTCGCCGAAGATCCTCATGCTGTCCGGCATTGGCCCGGGCGCACATCTCCAGGAAAACGGCATCCAAGTGGTTGCCGACCGGCCAGGCGTCGGCGCCAATCTGCAGGACCATCTGGAGCTCTACATCCAGCAGGAATCGACCAAACCGATCACGCTGAACTCGGTGCTAAATCCTTTTTCCAAGGCGTTGATCGGCGCGCAGTGGCTGTTCTTCAAGAGCGGGCTCGGCGCCACCAACCATTTCGAGGCGGCAGCCTTCGTGCGCTCGCAGGCTGGCGTCGACTACCCGGATATCCAGTACCACTTCATCCCGGCGGCGGTGCGCTATGACGGCAAATCGGCGGCGAAGTCGCACGGTTTCCAGGCGCATGTCGGGCCGATGCGCTCGAAGTCGCGCGGCTCGGTGACGCTGCGCTCGCCGGATCCAAAGACGAAGCCGGTGATCCGCTTCAACTACATGTCGCATCCGGACGACTGGAGCGAGTTCCGTCACTGTATCCGGCTGACGCGCGAGATATTCGGCCAGAAGGCCTTCGACGGCTTCCGCGGCAAGGAGATTTCGCCGGGCAGCCATGCGCGGAGCGACGACGAGCTCGATGCTTTCATCCGCGATCACGCCGAGAGCGCCTACCACCCCTGCGGCACCTGCAGGATGGGCCGCGCCGATGACCTGACCGCCGTCGTCGATCCCGAGTGCCGGGTGATCGGCGTCGAGGGGCTGCGCGTCGCCGATTCCTCGATCTTCCCGCGTGTGACCAATGGCAATCTCAACGCGCCGTCGATCATGACCGGCGAGAAGGCGTCGGATCATATCCTCGGTCGCACGCCGCTGGCGCCATCCAACCAGGAACCCTGGATCAATCCGCGCTGGCAGGTGGCGGACCGATAGGGCATTGTCAGGCAGACGACCCGATCGGCCAACAGTTCTGGAGAAAGCCATGCGCGCCCAACCGACGGCATCGCACTACGTCAACGGCCGCTATATTGAAGACGAAGGCGGTGCACCGCTGCCGGTGATCTATCCGGCGACGGGCGAGACCATCGCCACGCTTCATTCAGCGACGACGAACGTTCTGGAACTCGCCATCGAGGCCGCGCGCGCCGCGCAGCCGGCCTGGGCGCGGCTGAAGCCGGTCGAGCGCGGCCGCATCCTGCGCCGGGCCGCCGACATCCTGCGCGCGCGCAATGCCGATCTTGCCCGCATCGAGACGCTCGACACCGGCAAGGCGATCCAGGAGACACTGGTGGCGGATGCGCCTTCGGCAGCCGACTGCCTGGAATATTTCGCCGGCGCGGTCGCTGCCTTCAACGGCGAGATGATCGACCTTGGTGGGCCCTTCGCCTACACGCGGAGGGAGCCGCTCGGCGTGTGCGTCGGCATCGGCGCCTGGAACTATCCGATCCAGATCGCGGGGTGGAAGTCGGCACCGGCGCTCGCCATGGGCAATGCCATGGTGTTCAAGCCGTCGGAAAACACGCCGCTGTCGGCGCTGGCGCTGGCCGAGATCTACTCGGAGGCCGGCCTGCCCGACGGGTTGTTCAACGTCGTGCAGGGCTATGGGGATGTCGGCGCCGGCCTCATCGGGCACGACATCGTGGCAAAGGTCTCGGTGACAGGCTCGGTGCTGACCGGCCGCAAGGTGCTTTCGCTCGCCGGCTCCAAGATGAAGCACGCCACCATGGAACTCGGCGGCAAGTCGCCGCTGATCGTCTTCGACGACGCCGATCTCGAGAACGCCATCGGCGGCGCCATGCTCGGCAACTTTTACTCCACCGGGCAGATCTGCTCGAACGGCACGCGCGTCTTCGTGCAGAACGGCATTCATGACCGCTTCGTCGACCGGCTGATCGAGCGCACCAAGAAAATCCGCATCGGCGACCCGCTCGATCCCGAAACGCAGATGGGGCCGCTGGTCAACAAGGCGCAGCAGGATAAGGTCGTTTCCTACATCGCGGCCGGCAAGCAGGATGGCGCGAGCCTCGCCTTTGGCGGCAACGTGCCGTCGCTGCAAGGGTTCGAAGGCGGCTTCTTCGTCGAGCCGACTGTGTTCACCAATGTCACCGATAACATGCGGATCGCGCGCGAAGAGATTTTCGGGCCGGTGATGAGCGTCTTGAAATTCGACAGCGAGGACGAGGTGATCGAGCGCGCCAACGACACCGAATTCGGCCTCGCGGCCGGCGTATTCACCCGCGACCTGCCGCGCGCCCACCGGGTGATTGCCGAACTGCAGGCCGGCACCTGCTGGATCAACGCCTACAATCTGACGCCGGTGGAAATGCCCTTCGGCGGGGTCAAGCAGTCCGGCATCGGCCGTGAGAATTCGCTAGCCGCGCTGGCGCATTACTCCCAGCTGAAGGCGGTCTATGTCGAGACCGGGGACGTGGCGGCGCCCTACTGAGACCTCTCCGCCGTCCCATCCAGATATTGCGTCAGCGCACAGACCAGGTGGTAAAAGATGCTGGCCGGCACCTCGGTCGCCAGTGAGCGGCCGCGCTCGTCGATGCGGTCGATCCACAGACCGAGCGGCGCCGGATCGATGTGCCAGCGGAACAGGCGGCCGACGCGCGCTTCGATTTCGGGCTTGAGGTCGGGCCCGCCCGAGCCGTCGAGCGCGATCGCCGCCTTGATCGCCTCGGCCTGCGGCCAGCTGCGCGAGACCGTGTCGAGCGGCAAGCCCTGCCGAGAAACGGCGCCATAGGCGAGGCCGGTGGCGCGGTTGAGGCCGTTGGCAACGGCCGAGGCATAAAGCTTGCGGGCGAAGGCGGTGAGTTCGCCTTGGCCGCTGCGGGCAGCGAAATCGACCAGCAGCGAGGCCCATTCGAAATGATGGCCGGGCTCGGTCCAGCTCCGCCTCTCACCCGCCGCCGGTTTCCAACCCTCGTCGAAATATTCGCCCAACGTCCAGCTTTCGGCATCGAAGAAATGGCTGCGGAAAAGGTCGATGATGCGCGCGGCGCGGCGCAGATAAGCGCGCTCGCCCGTCGCCTTGTGCCAGGCAAGGAAAGCCTCCAGCAGATGCATGTGCGGATTGGAACGCCGTTCTTCCGCACCGTCGGAGGTTTCCAGAAAGCCGGTCATGCGGGCGTCTTCCAGATGCGCATCGAGGAAGGAAAACGTCTCCTCGCCGAGCCGTAACGCGTCGGGGTGCCCCGACATATGGGCGTGGGCGAGCGCCAAAAGCACGCAGGAATGATCGTAAGCATCCTCCACCGGATCGGCGACCGAGCCGTCGATGTTGAACGTGCGCACCCAGCCGCCGCGGTCGGTGCGGCCCTGCCCCGCCATGAAGTCGATGCCATGCGCGATCAGCCGGTCCGCCGGGCCGTCCCAGCCGTGCTCCTTGGCTACCGCGAAGGCATAGACCTGACGCGCCTGGGTGCGCATGCGCTTCGGCTTCATCAGCGGCGAGGCATCGAAGCGCAGCGCCTCGTGGAAACCGCCATGGCGCTCGTCTACGCCGACCGTCGACCACAGCGGCAGCGTCTCCTCGAACAGCCAGTGGCGCACGCGCCGCCGCCAGGCGCCACTCTCGATGACACGGTCATGCGCCGGCGTGAACCGCGTCTCCAGCCGGCCGGATTTCTCCAGCTGCTCGACGATCTTCTTGACGTGCTGGCTATGGCTCACTGGGGCGACGAAGGTGGCATCGGCGGTGGAGACGATGGCCACGTCCTTCATGCCGATGGCCGACAGCAGGCGACCTTCGCTGCGGATATAGGAGTTCTCGCAATCGATGGCGACGACGTCTCCGACGATGACGTTGCCCTGCCCATCGGACGGGCCGACATCCAGCAGCGACTGCCAGGAGCCGAGATCGTTCCAGCGGAAGCCGGCCGGCACCATCGCGATGTCTTTCGCGCGCTCCATGATGGCGTAGTCTATAGAGGTCGACGGGATCTCGGAATAAAGGTCCAGCGGCATATAGAGGCCGGACAGATCGCTGGTCGCGGCCTCGTAGGCGGTCTCCGTCGCCTGCCAGATTTTCGGTTCATAGGCCGCGAAGGCGTCGCGCATGGCGCCGGCGCGGAACAGGAAGATGCCGGTGTTCCAGTAGAAGCTGCCGTCGTCGAGATAGGCCTGCGCGGTGGCGAGATCGGGCTTCTCGACGAAGCGCGAGACGTCGAAGACGCCGTCCCTGCCGGTCCCGACCTCGATATAGCCGTAGCCCGTCTCGGGCTGGGTCGGCTTGAGGCCGAACACCACGAGCCGCCCGGCATTTGCCGCAGCCGCGCCTGCCTCGATGCTCTGCCAGAACTGAGCGGTCGTCGAAATCTCATGATCGGACGGGACCACCAGCACAAGCTCGTCGCCATATTCGGAGAGCGTGCGCAGGCTGGCCAGCGCCACCGCGGCAGCCGTGTTGCGGCCCGTCGGCTCGAACAGCGGCCCGCCGCCACCGAGATCGATGCCCGCAAGGTCGGCATGGACGCGCTCGGCGTGACGCTCCGCGGCGATCAGGAAGATCGGCGTCTCGCCCTGCGGCCGCGCCGCAAGGCGGCGCAAGGTTTTCGCCAGCATCGAGCCGTCGCCGGAAAAATCGTGGAACTGCTTGGGATTGTCCTCGCGCGACAGCGGCCACAGCCGCGAGCCGACGCCGCCGCTCATGACAAAACTGACGATACGCTGACTCATGAACGACCTTGTCAAACGTCCGGCTCCGACGCGCTGGACTTACGACAAAGCCTTTAAGCCCACCTTTACCTCGCAGCCAAATCCTATGCCATTCGGGCAAGCTTCGCGAAAGAAAGGAAATGCGACAGAAGTGCTGTCATTGACGCTTGCAGGATCGGAAAGCGGCAGCTATAAGCCCGCGGTCTGGTCACGGAGTGTAGCGCAGTCTGGTAGCGCACCTCGTTCGGGACGAGGGGGTCGCAGGTTCAAATCCTGCCACTCCGACCAGAAAAAACAATGGGCTAGCGGTGGAGCCAGCCTCATCCCAAACGATCCCTTCGCCCCGTTGCGCCAACGCTTCCTCGCCCGCTGCGCCGATCAACTCGCCGAGCTGAAGGCCATCGCGCATCAGGCTGCTCCCCTGCCCGGCAACGACCCGCTGGTCCGCCTCGCCCATTCGCTCGCCGGCGCCGCCGGCACATTCGGCTTCGCTGAAATCAGCGCGCGCGCGTCCGCGCTGGAGACGCTGCTCGTCGAGCAGGCGGATGGCGCGAGCGTGCGGGCGGCGCTTGATGGCTTGATCGCGGAGATCGAGGGGACGCTGGCGTGAATGGCGCGGGCTAATCCCGGTGTGAATGACCCCGGCCTGAAGCCGCCGGGGCCTATTTCTTGGCGGCACCGAGCCCGGTCCTGGTCATCTCGCCCCAGCCCTGGTTACCGCGCAGATATTGCCACCAGCCCTTCACGCGCCAGAAATTATTGAGCTGGCGATAGCCGAAATTCTCGATGACGGCGGCGGCTGTCAGCACGGCAAGGTCCCTGGCGCGAGGAAAGCGCTGCAGCTCGGCCTCTTCGAGGATCAGCGAGCAGACGCTGACGCAGACCCCATAGGTGAAGATGAGCGCGGTGAAGGCGAGAAGATATTCCGCCGAAAGAATGCCGAGCAGCCAGAAGGCCGGGATCAGGATGTAGCCCAGCACCTCCGCCACCGGCCCCAGCACGTCGACAATCAGGATGTGGCCGAAGCCGAGGAAGCCGACGCGGCCGTAGCGCGGATTGAACAGCATCGAGCGATAGCGGAAGAAGCATTCGAGCGCGCCGCGCTGCCAGCGGGAGCGCTGGCGGGCGAGCACGCTCAGCGATTCCGGCGCCTCGGTCCAGCACACCGGCTCGGGAATGAACTGGATGCGGTATTTGCGGTTTTTATCGCGCATATGGCGGTGCAGCTTGATGACGAGGTCGAGGTCCTCGCCCATCGAACCCTTGGTGAAGCCGCCCACCGCCACCACTTCCGCGCGGCGGAACATGCCGAAGGCTCCGGAGACAAGCATCAGCGTGTTGATGCTGCTCCAGGCCAGTCGCGCCATGAGGAAGGCGCGCAAATATTCGACCACCTGAAACAAAGGGAGCAAGCGGCGCGGGAGGTGGACCTCGCGCACCCTGCCCGCCTCGATCTTCGAACCATTGGCGATGCGGATCGTGCCGCCCACGGCAATGGTGCGCTCGGGGTCGTCGATGAAGGGCTGGGCAGCGCGCATCAAGGCATCCGGCTCGAGGATGGAGTCGCCGTCGATGACGCAGAAGAGCGGCGCGCGGCAAACATTGATGCCAGCGTTCTGGGCATCGGCCTTGCCGCCATTTTCCTTGTCGACCACGAACAGCCGTTCCGTCATCGGCGAGGAATAGAGGCCGCGGATCGGCTGGTGGGCGAGCGCCTCCTCAAAGGGCCGTTGGAACTTCATCAGCTTAAAGGCATCGATCAGGCGTTGCAGCGTGTCGTCCTTCGAGCCGTCATTGATGACGACCACCTCGAAATTCGGATATTCGAGCGCGAGCATCGAATGCACGCTCTCGACCACGTTCAGTGCCTCGTTATAGGCCGGAACCAGCAGCGCGATCGGCGGCGCGACGTCGCCATAGCGCTGCCATAGCAACGCCGAGCGCGCCACCGGCGGGCGCTTGGACAGCGCGTAACCGGCAAAAACGAGTTGCAGGAGGTAGATCGTTGTCTGCGCCAACCCAGCCGCGATGATGAACCAGGAAAGGACGGTGGCGGCCAGAACGACCTCGTGACTCCACTCGGCGATCATAGGACCGGTCCCTCGGCAAGGATAAGCGAGGCGGTGCGCTGGCTGCGCGAAACCTCAGCGGAAGCAATTTCGCGCAGCAGCCGCTCTCCCGGCTGGCCGAAGGAGCGCAGCGCATTAGCGGCGGCATAACGCACGGTCCAGACCTCGTCATCCAAGAGCCTGGAGAGCGGCGCGGCGAGCTCGGGCAGACCGAGGCGCCCCGCGGATTCGGCGGCGGCGGCGCGCACGTCCCAGTCGTCATTGGCCATGGCGCGCTTCAGGATGGCCGGCGCCTGGGCATGGCCAGTGAGGCCCAAGGCCCGCAGCGCGGCGGCGACAACTTCGGGCGAGGCATCGTCGGCTAGGCCAGCGAAGAAATCGGCAAAACCGAAGCCGCCGGCATGGGCGAGCGCGTCGATCGCAGCCGCCCTGACAAAGGGCGAGGCGTCCACCCGCGATGCGTGAACCGCAAGCTCGTTGAAGCGCGAACGCGGAAAGCGCCGGAACAGCTCGATCAGGCGGCGCGAGCGCTGCCCCGCCACGCCGATGAAATCCAGCGCAGTGCCGAGCAGGGGCAGGCTGCCCAGATCGCAGAGCGCGATGGCCGCCGCTATCCTGACTTCGCGTGAACGGTCCTGTGCGAGCGCCGAAAGCAGCTTTGCCGAGGCATCCTCCGAACCCAGCGCCGCCAGCATCTCGGCGGCGTGAATGCGTTCGGCGACGTTGCCTTTCTGCAGCAGCCGGCCGACACGGTCCGGCAGATCGCATTCGTTGAAGGCGACCAACACATCATCCCTCTCCTCGCCGCGCAGCAGCGAAATGAACTCGAAGCCGGCGTCTATTGCCATGCCGGCCTGCACGCCAAGCACCGTCGCCTTCAAGGCCTCGCGATCGCGGTTCTCGGTGAAGGCGATCAGTGCCGTCAGCACTTGGCGCCGCTGATCAGCCGGCGCCCTGCCCCGGCGCTCCTGCAGCACACGGCGCGCGATCAGGAGCAGCATGGTCGCCAGGGACAGCGCGCTGAGCAGTATCGACAGGTCCCAGATATACCACATCGTCAAAACCGCGCCGTCAGGCCGAGGCCGAATATGTTGCGGTCGAAGGTCGGGCGTTCTTCATGCGCGATGCTCGCGCGCAGTGTCAGCGGGTCGCTGACGTCGAACGAAATGCCGCCGAAGACGGTGCGCGTCGGCACCAGCGCGCCGTCGTCGATCTCGGGGGCGTCGGCATAACCGGCGAAGACGTTGAAGCGTGGGGTCACCGCGAGGTCGGCGCGAAGCACATAGCCGTCGGCGCGCGTGCCGATCTCGTCTTGGGCATGCACCCAGCGGGCGGAGAGGCCCAGGCGGCCGTCGAGGACGTAGCCCTGGATCCAAGGCTGGATGCTGGTGACGCTCGTATCGGCGAAATTGTCGTAGCGGGCATCGATGTTGAGCGAGAGCGGGCCGAACGCCTTTGCCGGCGCCACGACCTGCCAGGATGCGCCGGCTCCAATCGAATAGCGCGCCAGGAAGTCGGCGTCCGGCGTCGCCGCGGCGAGCGCATAAGCGGAGAAGGCCGGCGTGAAAGCCTGGTCGATGCGACCCTCGATCTGGGCGTCGGTGCGGCCGAAACGCGTCGCCAGCCGGGTGTGGCCGGAAAGCGTCGTGCGCGGCGACAGCCGGTAAGCAAGACCGGCAGAGCTGTCGGTCCAGTTGCCCAGACCGTTGGTGAGATCGCTGACCTCGCTACCGAGATCGAGCCGCCATTTGCGCGGCGGCGGCACAGCCAGCCTTTGCTCAATGTCGGCAGTGCCCGGTTCGATGACGAGCGCCTGATGATAGGCTTGCCGCGCGGCCTCGTCGTCGCCCTCGGCGCGGCGCACATCGCCGATCCCGACCAGCGCCTCGGCATTCTTCGGCTCAAGCGCAAGCACACGTTGGAACGACTGCCCGGCACGCGTGTAATCGGCCTCGATCAGGGCGATCTTGCCGTCGAGGCTGAGCGCCTCGACATTGTCAGGCGCGGTCGCCAGCACGCCGTCGACCAGGGCTCGCGCGCGCGGCGCGTCGCCCTGCCAGATCGCCAGGCGCGCCTTGCCCAGGCTGGCATCGAGAAGACCGGGCTTTATGGCCAGCGCCCAGTCGAAGAAATGGTCGGCTTCGTCGAGACGCTGGCTGGAGCCCACAACGAGGCCAAGCGCGACCAGGATGTCGGTGTCCTTCGGCGCCAGCTTGAGGGCGCGGCGATAGACCTTCTCCGCCTCGGGGAGCTTGCCCGCCTGGCGCAGGCGCCTGCCCTCTTCCACGAGGCCCGGGAGGGGGTCGGGCCGGCGATGCGGCATCGTCGCCGCCGCCCGGGTAGAGGCGGCCGGTTTGAGCTTGCTGGCAGCCGACTGTTTTGCCTTGCGGATGTTCTCGACCAGCTTTCCAGCGTCGGTATTGGCCGGATCGGCCTTGGCAACGGTTTCGGCCAGCGGCAGCGCGGCATCCAGATTACCCGAGCGGAACTCGACCTCGGCCATGCCGAAGGAGGCGTCCCGATAGGTCGGGGCAATGGAAAGGGCTTTAGAGAAGGCATCGCGCGCGGCCGAAAGGTCGTTGCGGCCGAGTTCTGCGAAGCCAAGCTGGACCAGCGCGTCGGCATTGTCGGGCTTGAGCGCCAGCGCGCGCTTCAGGAGGTCGGCGGCCTCATCGAAATGCTGCGCTTGCCTCGCCTTCACCGCCGAGGCGTAGAGCTCGTCGACTGTCTGCGCGAGGGCCGCGGCCGGAGCGGCGGCAACGGCCAGGATCAGGCATGCGGTGAAGCTCAAGCGCCGGCCGCGCCGCATCAGCGCTTTCCGCTCTTGCGCGCGATGAGACGCGCCAGCCGGGCCAAAAGCTCTTCAGGAATGAACGGCTTCACCAAATAGTCGTCGGCGCCCTTGTCCAAGGCCGAGACAATGTCCTTTTGGCCCTTGCGGGCAGTCAGCATGACGACCGGCGTGTCGGACAAAGCCGGGTCGCCCTTGATGCGCGCCAGCACTTCAAGGCCGTCGGCCTTGGGCATCATCGCGTCGAGCACGACGACGTCGGGCGCGTCCTGTCGCACCTTCTCGAGCGCTTCCGCCCCATCGACCGCTTTGACGACCTCGTATCCCTTCGCCCTTAGCCTGAACTCCATCAGCTCAAGCAGCAAGGGGTCGTCATCGCAGATCAGAACTCTTGCCTTCGCTCCATCCACCAGTCCTGCTCCGGTTTACGCCTCGTTGCCCCCCGGAGTAACCCGATCCATGAACCGACATCCGCCAACGCGGTCCATGAAACAGCCCGCGCGGTCACCCGCGCTGACCCATGCAGCCTCGATCATAGACGGACCGATTCGCGGCGGCCTCATTTCGATACAATCAGTAGATGAATATCGGCGCATGGTATAGGAGGCGTAAACGCCGTAGCGGGCTTGCCGACAAGCTTCGGGGCGCTGTCGGCGCAATGCTGGCTAAGCCGCCGGGCCGCCGCGCGACGCAAGCAGCTTCTTCACGTCGCCGGCAAGCGCCAGCGGGTCGAAGGGCTTGGCGATGACACCCACCGCGCCCATGGAGAGATAGCGTTCGACCTCATGCGTCTGGGTGCGCGCGGTAATGAACACCACGGGTATCGGCGCCGTCGGCGGCGATGCGGCCAGGCGCTTCAGCGTCTCCGGGCCGTCCATGTCCGGCATCATCACGTCGAGAAGGATGAGGTCGGGCCGCCATGCCGCCGCCTCGACCAGTGCCTCGGCGCCCGAAGTGGAGGACCGCACCTCGAAGTCCGGTTCCAGCTCAAGCGACATCTGGGCGATTTCGCGGATGTCGTCTTCGTCGTCCACATAAAGGATTTTCGCCGGCATAAAGGGTCACTCCTTGGCCTGCGTGGTGGCTCCCGCGCCGTCGGCGGCCGAGACCAGCATGTTCCTGACCAGTCTTGCAACGTCGATCTCCGACGCCTTGGTTTTGGTCATGATCGCCTGGACCCGATCGCCCAGCTTGTCGTCCAGCTCCGCCGCCGAAAACACGATGACCGCTGTTTCGAGCGGCAGATTGGCAAGCAGATCCAGTCCCGATCCGTCCGGGAGCGCGATGTCGAGGATGACCAGATCGAAGGGATTGCTCGCGATGGCCTGCTGCGCATCCTTCAGCGTTTTCGCCGAGATAATCGAGACACCCGAACCCAACCCTTCCGACATCACCGCAAGCACGCCCTCGTCGTCCTCGACATGCAGGATCTTCGGCTTCGGCTCGACCCTGCGGCCAGCGATCTTGGCCATGGCGGCGTGAAGGCGCTTCGAATCAACCGGCTTCTCCAGCCAGTCTACGATGCCGACCGCCGTGCCGTTCAGCGAACGCCTGGCCTCATCGGCGACAGCGGAGATGACGATGACCGAAATGTCGGAATTGACCTTCGACGCCCTGATGTCGTGGAAGAGCTTGATGCCGGATTCCCCTGCCAGCTTGATGTCGAGCGTCAGCGCCGCGTAGTCGCGGGAGCCGAGGAGAGCCTTGGCAGTGTCAATGTCGGGGGCAACGTCGCTGGAGAAGCCTTCCGCGTCGAGAAGCGCGGCGATCACCGCGGCGACATCGGGCTCGTCCTCGCAAATCAGGACGCGCAGACGGCCGTCGCGCTTGCGCGACCGGCGCTCGACGAAGACCGGTTTCGCCTCCTGCCTATGCGCTTCGGCAAGGTCGACGTGAAACGACGTTCCCTTGCCTTCCTCCGTTTCGAAGGAAACAGCGCCGCCCAACTTTTCGACGATGGTTTTGACGATGCTCAAGCCGAGACCCGTACCTCCCTTCCTGCGGGTGCTGGACGCGTCGGCCTGCTCGAACTTGCCGAATATGCGGCCGCGGAAGGCTTCGGGAATGCCGGCCCCCTGATCGATCACGGAGATACGCAGCATGCCGCCCTCACGGCGCTGCAGCTTCACCATCACGGTGCCGCCGTGCTCGGAGAACTTGATCGCATTGGACAGGAGGTTCGCCATCACCTGATGCAGGCGGTCAGGGTCGATATTGGACTCGGCGCGCGGCGCGTCGTCGACCAAGACGATGCGTATCCTGCTCTCGGCCATGTAATTGGAACTGGCGGCTATAGCCTGCTCCAGGACGGGGCGCAGGGGCATCTGCTTGATCTTGAAGCTGATGACGCCCGATTCGATCTTCTCGATGTCGAGGATGTCGTTGATGAGAAGAACCAGCCTTTCGCTGTTGTTGTGGGCGATGTTGACGAGATTGGCGGCCTTGGGCGGCAATTCGCCCGCAACGCCGGCCACGATCAGGCCGAGCGAGCCGCGGATCGACGTCAACGGTGTTCGGAGCTCGTGGCTGACGGTCGAGATGAAATCGTTCTTGAGCTGCGCGTTTTTCTTCTGCTCGGTGATGTCGCGGTTGTAGGTGATGACGCCGACGATCTTGCCGGTCTCGTCGCGGAAAGGAGCTTTCAACGTATAGAGCCAGCCCTGGCTGCCATCCAGGAAAAGCGCGGGCTGATCGATGCGCAATGTCTGCCCCGTTTCCAGCGGGCCCATTTCATCCTGCCTGAAACGCTCGGCCACGTCCTTTGAGTAGAAATCGAAATCCGTCTTGCCGATCAGGTCCTCGGCCGAGGCGGCGCGCATCATTTCGGCGGTGGCCGGGTTTGCAACGATGAAGCGGCCAGCGGCATCCTTTACGTTGAGGCAATCCGGCAGCTCGCGAACCATGGCACGGTAGATCATGTTGGACATTGCGAGATCGCGACGCCGCTGCTGCCGGTCGAGCAGCACGCCGATGATAAAGGTGCCGATGAAGCCGAGCACGAGAGACGGCAATGTGCTTTGCTGAACGAAGCCCGCGAGGAGCTGCTGGGGAATGACGAGAAGCGTGATCAACCCGGCAAGCGCCACCGTCACGCCAAGGCCGAGTATATCGAGCATGGTACGAGAGCGGACCGCGACGACATGGTACCATGCGATACCGACGACGGCGGTGATCAGGATGCCTATGACGCCGACATTGGCACCCTGCCCGCCCAAATAGAGGCGATAGGCGATGGAGCCGATGGTGACCACGAACATTGCAGGCCACCCGCCGAAGAACGCGGCGGCGCCGATAAAGGCAGCGCGCAGGTCGACGACAAAGCCGAAGACGTTGAGTGCGGTTGCCATGGAGATGACCGAGCCAGCGCACATGACCACGCCGAGAAGCAGCGACTGTATCAGCCGTGGAAGGCGTCCGGTAAAATCAGCCACAAGGTCCCAGGCGACGACCAGGATGGAGACCAACGCAAGATTAGCGAGGAGTGAGTGCCAGATTTCGGTCATGACTTTCCTGCTCCTTTTCTCCGATCAATACCGGCAAAATCTATCCGAGGTCTAAAGAGCCTGGGCTGAAACCATCACCGCCGCACGGCGCCACTCCGGGGCGACGATAGCAATGTCCTGGTTTGTAGCGGCGGCTTGAGCGGAGACCCGAGCGATTGCTTCGAGTGCCCTTCAGCATGAACGGTTCCGCGTCGAGAGGCAGCCGAAGTAGCTATCACCATCCATTAGGCTCGACAGCCGGCTCTTACTTTGGCCTAATGGCGTCCTGTCCTCCCGTGGAGCGCGGAGCCTGCAGAGCGGACAATGAGAAAATGACATTCAAGCGCACAGCCATCTTGATCGCGACGCTGCTTCTGGCGGCGGGCTGCTCGTCGACCACGGCGTCGATCAGCCCGGCGAAATACGACAAGATGAACTGCCCCGAGCTCAACAATGCGGTCGGCGAGACCGCAACCGATATTTCACGCACCGCGATCGCTCGCGGCAAGGTCGCCAACACCAGCGTGCCGACCTGGCTGCTCGGCGGCGAACGTGTGAAGACGGTGGTTGCCAATCGCGAAAGCGCCCGGATCGAACGGCTGCAGCAACAGCAGCAGGTGATCGTCGCGACGCGGAACCAGAGGTGCCCATCCGCGCATTAGGCGAGCGAGGCCAAGGCTTGCCCCGGCTTCAAGCGCTCATCCTGAATCGTGCCGTGTCGATCGCCGCGTTCATCAGCGTCTGGGTGTAGGCTTCGCGCGGATTGTCGAAGATCTCCTGCGTCGGACCTTCCTCGACGATCTTTCCCTGCTTCATGACGATAATGTAGTCGGCCATGGCGCGCACCACCGCGAGGTCGTGGCTGATGAAGAGGTAGGACAGTCCGTGGTCGGCCTGCAGCTTGCGCAACAGCTCGACGATCTGCTTCTGCACCGAGCGGTCGAGCGCCGAAGTCGGCTCGTCCAGCACCACCACTTTCGGCTTAAGGATCATGGCGCGGGCAATGGCGATGCGCTGGCGTTGGCCGCCGGAGAATTCGTGCGGGTAGCGGTTGCGCGCGTTGGGATCGAGGCCGACCTCGCGCAGCGCCTCGACGGCGCGCTGGTCGCGCTGCTTGCCCGTCAGCGAAGGCTCGTGCACCAGAAGCCCTTCAGTGATCACCTGGCCGACCGTCATGCGCGGCGACAGCGAGCCGAACGGATCCTGGAAGACGAGCTGCAATTCGCGCCTGAGCGGCCGCATCGCCTGGCGATCGGCCTCGGATATGTCGCGGCCGCCGAAGCGGATAACGCCGTCGCTGGGCAGCAGCCTCAGCAGCGCGCGACCGAGCGTCGACTTGCCCGAGCCCGACTCGCCGACGATGCCGATGGTCTGATTGCGCTTCAGCCGGACCGAGATCTTGTCCACCGCGCGCAGCATCAGCGGCTCGCCGCCGAGGAAACCGCCGCCGATCTTGAAGGCGACCTCGACATTGCGGCCCTCGAGCAGCACCGGCGAATCGGTTGGCGGTGGTGCCTTGCTGCCGGTCGGCTCGGCTGCGAGCAGCATCTTGGTATAGGCATGCTGCGGGTTGGCGAAGAGCGCTTCCGCCTCGCCCTCCTCCACCACCTCGCCCTGGCGCATGACATAGACGCGGTCGGCGAAGCGGCGCACGATGCCGAGATCATGCGTGATGAAGACGATCGCCATGCCGAGCTTGCGCTGCAGTTCGGCGAGCAGCATCAGGATCTGCGCCTGGATGGTGACGTCGAGCGCGGTCGTCGGCTCGTCGGCAATCAGGATGTCGGGATCGTTGGCCAAAGCCATGGCGATCATGACGCGCTGCCGCTGGCCGCCCGACATCTCGTGCGGATAGGATTTCATCCGCCGTTCGGGATCGGGGATGTGCACCAGCCTTAACAGCTTCAGCGCCTCTTCGCGCGCCGCCTGGGCATTCAGCCCGCGATGCCGCCGGATCGGCTCCATCAGCTGGTTACCGATGGTGTAGAGCGGATCGAGCGAGGTCATCGGCTCCTGGAAGATCATGCTGATCTTGCGGCCGCGCACCTTGTTGAGCTCGCTCTTGGTCATCGTCAGAAGGTTCTGCCCGCGATAGTCGACCTGGCCGGTGGCCTCGCCGTTGGAGGAAAGCAGGCTCATCGCCGCCATCATCGTCTGGCTCTTGCCGGAGCCGGATTCGCCGACGACGGCGACCGTCTCGCCGGCGTTGACCTTGACGTTGATGCCCTTGACGGCCTCGACCGTGCCGTCAAGGGTCTGGAAGCGGACGCGCAGGTCCTTGACTCTGAGGATCGTTTCGGCGGCCATGTCGGGCGTCCCCATCTTATCGATCCTTCGGGTCGAGCGCGTCGCGGAGGCCGTCGCCGACGAAATTCAGCGCGAACAGCGTCGAGACGAGGAAGAAGGCCGGGAACAGGAGCAGCCAGTTGGCATAGCCGATGTTCTTGGCGCCGACCGAGATCAGCACGCCCCAGCTGGTCATCGGCTCCTGCACGCCGAGACCGAGGAAGGAGAGGAAGCTCTCCAGGATGATGACCTGCGGCACCAGGAGCGTCATGTAGATGACCACCGGCCCGAGGAGGTTCGGAATGACATGGCGCAGCAGGATGCCGCGCTGGCCGACCCCCATGGCTTCCGCCGCCTGGACATATTCCTGCCTGCGGATCGACAGCGCCTGGCCGCGCACGATGCGCGCCATGTCGAGCCACAACACAGCGCCGACGGCCAGGAACATCAGCACGAAATTGCGGCCGAAGAACACCACCAGCATGATGACGAAGAAGATGAATGGCAGCGAATAGAGCACGTCGACGATGCGCATCATCACCTCGTCGACCCTGCCGCCGGCGAAGCCCGCCGCCGCGCCGTAGATGACGCCGATGACGCCGGCGACGACGCCGGCAAGCAGGCCGATGGCGAGCGAAATGCGCCCGGCCATCAGCGTGCGCGAGAGCAGGTCGCGGCCGGTGTTGTCGGTGCCGAAGAAGAAATATTGCTGCTTCACGGCCGAGCTCATCGTCACTTCGAGGCCGTCGGGCGACTTGTTCTCGATCCTGGTGTCGTCGAAGGCGTCCGAGCGGTCGAGATAGCGGACGTTGCGATCGTCGATCGGCTTGGTCGAGGTGACGGTGACGATGACGCGATTGCCGTCCTGGTGCCATTCCTTGATGTCGGCGCGCATGCGCTTGATGGCGTCGCCCAGCGCGCCCTGGATCATGTCGGGCTTCGGATAGGCCGAGAGGCTCGGGGGCATGCGCACATAGTCGCCATAGATGGTCGTGTATTGATGCGGTACGACCCAGGGGCCGCAAATGCTGATGACGGCGATGAAAGCCAGATAATAGAGGCTGAGCATGGCGGCGCGGTTGCGCTTCAGCCGCGCCCAGGCATTGCCCCAGAGCGAGCGGCCCACGATCGGCTCGGGTACGGCGACGGCGAGCTCAGTCATAGCGCACCCTCGGGTCGACCACCGCGTAGAGAAGATCGACGATCAGGTTGAAGACGATGGTGAAGAGCGCGATCACCACCACAGTTCCCATGACCAGCGTGTAGTCGCGGTTGAGCGCGGCATCGACGAAGTAGCGGCCGACCCCGGGGATGGAGAAGATCGTCTCGACGATGATCGAGCCGGTCAACAGCGCGGCTGCGGCCGGGCCGGTGAAGGAGACGATCGGCAGGACAGCGCCGCGCAGTGCGTGCTTGACGACCACCGACCAGTCGGAGAGGCCGAGCGCGCGGGCGGTGCGGATATGGTGCGAGCGCAGGCTCTCGATCATCGAGCCGCGCATCAGGCGCGCGACGATGGCGATCTGCGGCAGGGCCAGCGTTAGCACCGGTCCGACCTTGTTGATCAAGGCGCCGTCACCCCAGCCGCCGATCGGCAACAGCTTCCAGGAAAGTCCGAACACGAGCTGGATCACCGGCGCGGTGACGAAGGTCGGGATGGTGCTGCCGGCGGTGGCCAAGGCGATCACCGAATAATCGCCTATTTTATTCTGGTTGAGCGCCCCGATCGTGCCGAGGATCGAGCCCAACAGCAGCGCCAGCACCAGTGCCGATGTACCGATCTGCACCGAGATCGGCAGGCCCTTGGCGAAGAGTTCTGTGACGGTGAAATCCGGCAAATTGTAGCTCGGGCCGAAACTGCCGCGCAAAAGATTGCCGAGATAGTGGACATATTGCAGCCAGAGCGGATCGTTGAGACCGAACTGCGCTTCGAGATTGGCCCTGATCTCGGGGCTCAAGCCCCGCTCCTGGTTGAACGGGCCGCCTGGCGCGACGCGGATCAGGAAAAACGCCACTGTCACGATGACGAACAGTGTCGGGATGGCGGTCAACAGCCGCCGGAAGACATAACGCAGCATCGGCGCCCCGCTTCAGCCAGGGCGACAGGCTCTCCAGTCGAAGATCCGTGGCGCGCCGGCATCTCTGATCTTCGCACCGGGCAACCTGAAAATCCAATCCGACTTTCGGCCCGGCACGACGACAGACCGCGACCGCCGCTCCCAAAAAGAGAGCGGCGGCACGGCCAAGGTTTCTTGTCAGTCCTTGGAGATGAAGCGGGACGGATGAATGTCCATCACATTGTCTTCGAAGCCATGCACCTTCGAGGAAACGATGTCGTGGTAGCTGTAGTAGAGAAGCGGGATCTCGCCGACGTCGTCGACGAGGATGCGCTCGGCTGCGGCGAGGTCCTTCATGCGCTCCTCAGGCTTGCCGCCGGCGGCAGCTGCCTTGTCCATAGCGGCTTCATAGGCAGGGCTGTTGTAGTTCGAGTAGTTGTTGCCGCTCGCCTTGCGCGAGATGCCGAGGAAGGTCTCCGGATCCTTGTAGTCGGCGATCCAGGCGGCGCGGGCGACGTCGTAGTTACCCTTCTGCTCGAGGAAGCTATAGTGGGTCTTGGTGTCGGTGTTGAGCAGCGTCACCTCGACGCCGAGCGGCTTCAGCTGTTCCTGGATGGCGACCGCCGTGTTCTTGTGGTTCTCCGAGGTGTTGTAGCGGATCTCCATCTTCAACGGATGCTCGGGCGTGTAGCCGAGCTTTTCCAGGATCTTCTTGGCCGCATCCTCGCGGTCGATCTGCGGCATGTCGGCATATTTGGCCAGTGCCGGCGTGTAGCCCTCGATGCCCGGCGGCACCATCGAATATCCAGGCAGCATGGAGTTCTGCCAGACCTTCTCGGCCAGGAAGTCACGGTCGATCGCCATCGAGATGGCATTGCGCAGCTCGACATTGTCCCAAGGCGCCTTGTCGGTCTTGATCGCATAATAATAGGTGCCGAGATATGGCCCGACACGGACCTGGTCGCCAAATTTGGTTTTGAGATCGGCGAGTTGTTCAGTCGGCAGATCGCCATAGCTGTCAAGTTCGCCAGCCTCGAAGCGTTTCATTGCCGACGAGCGATCCTCGGTCGGGATATAGTTGACCACATCGAGCTTGACGCTCGCGGCGTCCCAGAACTTCGGGTTCTTGACCAGTTTCATGTGATCGTTGGGAACCCACTCCGCCAGCGTGTAGGCGCCGTTGGAAACCAGCTTGCCCGGCTTGATCCAGTCGGCGCCGAGCTTGTCCATGGAAGCCTTGCTGACCGGATAGGTCGCCTGGTGGGTCAGCATCTCCAGGAAATAGGGCGTCGGAGCCTTCAGCGTGACTTCAAGCGTGTTGGCGTCGATCGCCTTCACGCCCATACCCTCGGCCTTGCCTTTCTTGGTGTTGAAGTCCTCGGCGCCCTTCACCGGATAGAGCATCGAGGCATATTCCGCAGCGGTGGCGGGATCTTCCAGCCGATGGAACGAATAGACAAAGTCGTCTGCCGTCACCGGGGTGCCGTCGGACCAGAGGCCGTCCTTGCGCAGCTTGAAGGTGTAGACGGTGCCGTCATCCGACACCGTCCAGCTCTCGGCGGCGCCCGGAATGAGGTTCGTCTTCTGATCATGCATGACGAGGCCCTGGAACAGGTCGCGTATAATATCGGCCTCGTAGACCGTCGACGTCTTGTGCGGATCGACCGTCTCCGCCTCGGCGGCGGCGCCACGGTTGTAGACCGTTTCGGCGAAGGCAGGCGTATGGAAGGCCCCGGTCGCCAGAGCCATGGTGGTGGCGAACACTGTCGCCTTCAGCACGTTTTTCAGCATGAAGTTCTCCCTGTCGGCGCGGCCCCTCAGCCGCGCCTTTTTTAAGTTTTGACACCCCGGAACCGTTGAAACGGCCCCGTTTCAGGCGTGCCGCCGGTCCCTTCCGGCGGCTGGTGGCAGGAGACTAGACACAGCGAAATCTTATTTCAACCATTGCCTGCTTGACGCAAAGTGAGCGTCATCACGCTTAAACAGCGAAAACTAAAGCTTAGAGCTTGCTTTCAACTTGGCACACCTGCTGGTTGTTCGAGGCGTTTTCTGTTTTTGCAGGCAGGTTTTGGCATTCTGCGCACCATGCTGAAAAACCGAAATTCCCCCGTTCTGTGGTGTCGTTTCCGGGCTGACGCCACGGGCACGTCGGCAATCGAATTCGCCATGCTTGCGCCGATCTTCATCCTGCTTCTGCTCGGCATGGTTGCATATGGGATTTATTTCGGCGCCAGCCATTCGGTGCAGCAGATCGCCGCCGATGCGGCACGCACGGCGATTGCCGGCCTCAACCAGACCGAGCGGCAGGCGCTGGTTACCGATTTCGTCGCTCACGACGTCTCGGGCTATCCGTTCGTCGACCCCAACAAGCTGACCGTCAACGCGCAGGACAGCGTCGCCGACGGCAGCCAGTTCGTCGTCTCTGTCACCTACGATGCGCGCAACCTGCCGATCTGGAACCTATTCCGGACGCTGCCGCTGCCGGGCACGACAATCCAGAGCCAGTCGACGATCCGCGTCGGAGGGATATGATGCGGGCCAAGCGGGGATTGATTGCGGCGACGCGGAAGCTGCTCGCCGACCGTAGCGCGAATTTCGCCGTCATGACGGCGCTATGCACGCCAGTGGCGCTGGCGCTGACCGCCTTCGCGATCGACGAAGGCTCGCTTTACAACGAGCGCCGGGCCGCGCAGTCGATTGTCGACCTTGCCGCCATCACCGCTGCCTCGAACATCACCAATGCCCAGCAGGCGGTGCTGACGACGCTCGCCGACAACGGCATCACCTCGGTCGCCGTGCAGCAACAAGGCACCACCGTGGCGCCGACCGCCACCAAGGCGGTCGTCCAGATCGTGCCGGGGCGCTACACGGGCGTCAGCACCATTGCCGCCGGCAGCCGGTTCGAGGCGGGCAAGCTACCCTACAATGCCGTGCAGGTGTCCCTGAAGAAGCAGGGCACGCTCTATTTCGCCGGCTCGATCATGGCGCCGCCCACTCTCGGCACGACGGCAATCGCCAGCGCGCAGCCGCAAGCGGCTTTTTCGGTCGGCTCGCGGCTTGCCAGCCTCAATGGCGGCGTTCTCAACGCGCTTCTCGGCGGTCTTCTGGGCGGCAACGGCATCTCGCTCAGCGTGATGGATTACAATTCACTGGTGTCGGCCGATGTCGACGTTCTTTCGTTCACCGATGCGCTGGCGACGCAATTGCATCTGACGGGTGTGAGCTATTCCGACGTGCTCGCCTCCAAGGCGACGATCGGCCAGATCGCCACCGCGATGGCCAACGTGCCGGGGCTGGACCGCACGGCCAAGATCGCCCTGCAGACCATGGCCTCCAGCGCCACCAACACCGCCAAGATTCCGCTCGGCACCCTCATCGATCTCGGCTCCGTCGGCGATCTCGGCCTCGGGCAAAAGCCGGCCGGACTCAACGTGACGGCCAGCGCGCTCAGCATGCTCACCGCGGCGGCCGCTCTGGCGAACGGCACGAACCAGGTCGCGGTCAATCTCGGCGCCACTATTCCGGGACTGGCATCGACGACGCTGGCGATCGCCATCGGCGAGCCGATGCAGAACTCGGCCTGGCTGGCGGTGGGAGAAGCCGGCACCGTGGTGCGCACGGCGCAGACCCGAATCAAGCTCAACGCCAGTGTGACACTTGGCAATTCCAATCTCGGCGGCGGCACCAGTCTTGTCGCCGTCCACCTGCCGCTCAATGTCGAAGTGGCCTATGCCGAAGCGAAGCTGACCGATATCAGCTGCCCGACGGGTCCCTCCAGCATCAAGGTTTCGATCGCCGCGCAGCCGGGCGTGGTCTCAGCCCATCTCGCCAACAGCAGCGCAAGCGGCTTCGCGGATTTCACCAAGCCGCAGTCATTCTCCGACGCCGATATTGCGGACCTGAAGCTGTTGCTCGCCCCCGTGCTGCAGGTGACGGGCTCGTCGGCCTTCTCGGTCACCAACATGACGCCGACCACTCTGACCTACAACGCCACCGACATCGCCAACAAGGCGATCAAGACGGTGTCGACGAAGAACCTGACGCAGTCGCTGACGACATCGCTGGTCGACAACCTGACGCTTTCGGTCAATGCGCTGGGGCTCGGCCTCGACCTGACCGCCCTGCTCGGCACGGTGAAGCCGGCGGTGACGACGCTGCTCAACGGCGTGACCGCGCCGGTCGACAGCCTGGTCTACAACGTTCTTGGGGCGCTTGGCGTGCGCGTGGGAGAGGCCGACGTCCGGGTGACCGGCGCGACCTGCGGGCGTTCGGTGCTGGTTCAGTAAGTTGCCGTCAGCCGATTCTGGCGACGAAACTGCCCAGAGGCGGCAGTGCCAACACGCTGTCCTCGACAACACCAGTGAGAACGCCGGCGGCGTCAAGGTCAAATGCCGCTATCTCAGCCTCGCCGATCTCCGAGGGCAGCGCCCAGCCTGTGGCCTCGGCGGAGAAATTGAAGACGCAAAGCAGCCTTTCGCCGTCACGCTCGCGCAGGAAAGCGAGCACATCGCCATCGGCGCCGAGAAAGCGGATCGCGCCTTGGATCAGTGCGGGATGGCTCTTGCGCAAGGCAAGGATCGACCGATAGGCGGCAAGCACCGACCGCTCCTCACCATTCTCGACGTCGACCGCCCGAGCGCGATGCGCCTGCGGCACTGGCAGCCAGGGCTTGGCCGTCGAAAACCCGGCATTCTCGGCCTCCGCTTCCCAGACCATCGGGGTGCGGCAGCCGTCCCTGCCCTTCACACCCGGCCAGAAGCGGATGCCAACGGGATCGCGCAGGTCCTCGTAGGCTAGCTCGGCTTCCTCCAGCCCCAGTTCCTCGCCCTGGTAGAGACAGATCGACCCACGCAGGCATGACAGCAGCGCGATCGAGAACTTCGCCACCGCGTCCGGGTTCTCGCCGGGTCTGGTCCAGCGGCTGACATGGCGCACGACATCGTGGTTGGAGAAGGCCCAGCAGACCCAGCCGTCCGGGGCAGTCGTCTCGAACGCCTCCACGCAGCCGCGCACATGGGCGGCGGAAAATTGCGGGCTGAGCAAGTCGAAGGTGTAGCACATCTGCAATTTGTCGCCGCCGGAGACATAGGCGGCGAGCGTCTGCAAGGAACGCTCCTCGTCGCCCACCTCGCCGACCGCGGCGCGGCCCGGATATTCGTCAAGCAGCGCGCGGAAGCGTCTCAGGAAATCGAGGTTCTCGGGACGCGTCTTATCGAAGAGATGCTCCTGGAAGCCATAGGTGCTGGTGGACCCGTTGGTGCCGGCGACGCTTGACGCCAACGGCGGGTTGTCGCGCAGCCAGCGATCGTGGACATAGTAGTTGACGGTATCGAGCCGGAAGCCGTCGACGCCGCGCTCCAGCCAGAAGCGAAGGGTGTCGAGCAGCGCGTCCTGGACCTCCGGGTTGTGGAAGTTCAAGTCCGGCTGCGCGGCCAGGAAATTGTGCATGTAGTACTGCCGGCGGGTAGCATCCCACTCCCAGGCCGGGCCGCCGAACAGCGATTGCCAATTGTTGGGTGCGCTGCCGTCCGGCTTCGCATCGGCCCAGACATACCAGTCAGCTTTGGCGTTGTCGCGGCTGGCGCGGCTTTCGACGAACCATTCGTGCTTATCGGAAGAATGCGAGATCACCTGGTCGATGATGAGCTTCAGGCCGAGCCGGTGCGCCTCGGCGACCAAGGCGTCGAAATCCTCGAGTGTGCCGAACATCGGGTCGACATCGCGATAGTCGGACACGTCATAGCCCATGTCGGCCATCGGCGACTTGAAGAAGGGCGACAGCCAGATCGCGTCGACGCCGAGCGACGCGATATGGGCGAGCCGCGCTGTGATGCCCTTGAGATCACCGCTGCCGTTGCCGGTCGTGTCCTGGAAGGAGCGTGGATAGACCTGGTAGATGACGCAGCCGCGCCACCATTCGCTCCCTTGTCCGGAATTGTCGCCAACCATCACGAGCCCTTCTTGTTGCGCGATCCAGCGGCACGCCGCTCGATCATGAAACCGACGCTCCGGCCGGGTAGCGGCCGCGCAGGATCGACCGCCTGCGTCTCGACCGCCGGGAGCCATTCGAAGCCTTCCCGCGCGGGCAAGGTGAAGACGCATTGCCGGCGGTCGCCATTGATCATCACGGCAAGGCGGCCGCCCTCGTTGTCGCCGAGCAGCATGACGAGGCGATGGCGGCCGTGATCATTCCAGTCGGCTTCGCCGAGCGGCGCGCCGGTCTCGGTCAGCCAGGCCACGTCGGGGATTTCCGATCCGTTGGCCGGCTCGCCGGTCAGGAAGTGCGTATCGGCCAGCGCAGGAAAGGCCCGGCGCAGCGTGGCGAGCGACGATGCATATTGCTCAAGAGCCCGATCGCGGCCAGCCCAGTCGAGCCAGGTGATGGCGTTGTCCTGCGCATAGGCATTGTTGTTGCCTTTCTGCGTGCGGCCGAACTCGTCACCGGCCGTCAGCATGATGGTGCCGCGCGAGGCAAAGAGCGTGGCGAGCAACGCGCGCCGGTCGTTGAGGCGGGCGATGGCGATCGCCTCCTCGCCCGTCTCGCCCTCGGCGCCGTTGTTCCAGGACAGATTGTCATTATGGCCGTCGCGGTTCTGCTCGCCATTGGCGTCGTTGTGCTTGCGCTCATAGGCGACGATGTCGGCCAGCGTCATGCCGTCATGCGCGGCGATGAAATTGACCGTACGGCTCGTCGGCCGGTCGTCCCTGCCGAAGACGTCGGAGGACCCAGCAAGCCGGGTGGCGAGCGAGCCGATCGCGCCGGCATCGCCGCGCCAGAACCGCCTGACATCGTCGCGGTAGCGGTCGTTCCATTCCAGAAAGGGCGGGCGGAAATTGCCGAGTTGGTAGCCGTTTGGGCCGATATCCCATGGTTCGGCGATGAGCACGCGGTCGGCGAGCGCGGGATCGCCGGCGATGGCCTGAAGCAGGGGCGCTTCCGGATCGAAGGCACCGTCGACGCGCCCGAGCACCGGCGCCAGATCGAAGCGGAAGCCGTCGACGCCGGCGAAGCGGACGAAGTGGCGCAGCGTGTCGAGCACCATCTCCCGCACAACCGGATGGTCGCAGGCGACGGTGTTGCCGGTGCCGGTGTCGTTGACCAGCCGGCCGTCCGCCTGATGCCGATAATAGGCTCGCGCATCGAACCCGCGCAGCGACAGCGTCGGCCCAAGCCGGTCGCTCTCGCCGGTGTGGTTGAAGACGAGATCGAGGATGGTGCCGATGCCCGCCTTGCGCAGCGCGGCGATGGTGTCGCGCAACTCGTTGAGGCCGCCGGGCGCCAGACGCGGGTCGAGCGCCATGAAGGTGACGGGATTGTAGCCCCAGGCGTTGCTGAGGCCCAGCGGCGGCAGATGCCGCTCGTCGATCCAAGCGGTGACCGGCATCAGTTCCACGGCCGAGACGCCGAGACGCTTCAGGTGCTCGATGATGGCCGGATGGACGAGCGCCGCGACGGTGCCGCGCTGCGCTTCCGGCACTTCCGGATGCAATTTTGTGAAGGAACGGACGTTAAGCTCGTAGATCAGGCCGCCGGGCCGGAACAGCGGCGGCTTGGCCGGCACCGGCTCGAGCAAGGAACGCGCAATCGCCTTCGGCATCAGCGAGGCGGTGTCGGCGCCTTCGTTGCGTTTGGCGGCAAGCCGCCAATGATATTGGTGCGGACGGTCGACCTCGACGGCATAGGGGTCGGTAAGAAGCTTGTCCGGGTCGAACCACAGGCCGCGATCCGGCGCGTAGTCGCCGTCGGCGCGAAAGCCGTAACGCGTGCCGTCGCCAAGGCCGGGGACAAGGAGCGCATGCACGCCCTCGCCTTCCGGCTTGAGCTCCAGCCGGTCGATCTCGCGTGCGCCGCTGTCGTCGAAAAGCGAGACCCACAGGCGTCTCGCCGATGACGACCAGACGGCAAAGCGGACGCCTTCGGGGGTGACGGTGGCGCCGAGGGTCATGCGGGCTCCCCCCTCTCCCCTTGCGGGAGAAGGTGTCGCCGAAGGCGACGGATGGCGGGTGCTCCAGCTTGGCGATGACGGCGATCCGGCCAACACCCCTCATCCGTCTCGGCGCTGCACGCCGATCCACCTTCCCCCCCTGGGGGGGAAGGAAAGTCGCGCCACACCACCCTCAAGTAATCACGCTCGGCTTGTTGCGGCCAGTGCGACTCTTGATGCCGGCGATGTCGTCGGCGGCGGCGATGAGGTCGGCCAGCGCTTCCTGCGTGTCGAGATCGTGACGCGCCTTGTCCGGCTCGTAGCGCTCGATATAGACGCGCAGCGTCGCACCAGAGGTGCCGGTGCCGGAGAGGCGCAGCACGACCCGCGAGCCGCCCTCGAACAGGATCCTGATACCCTGATGCTCGCTCACCGAGCCATCGACCGGATCGTGATAGGCAAAATCGTCGGCCTTGGCGATCTTCAGGCCGCGCACGGTGGTGCCGGGCAGCGAGCCCAGCTTGGCGCGCAGCTCGTCGACCAGCGCATTGGCGCGGTCGCTCTCGACCTCCTCATAGTCGTGGCGCGAATAGTAGTTGCGGCCGTAAGTCTCCCAGTGCTTGGTGGCGATGTCCTTGCAGCTCTCGCCGCGTACGGCAAGGATGTTCAGCCACAGAAGCACGGCCCACAACCCGTCCTTCTCGCGCACATGGTTGGAGCCGGTGCCGGCGCTTTCCTCGCCGCAGATGGTCGCCATGCCGGCGTCGAGCAGGTTGCCGAAGAACTTCCAGCCGGTCGGCGTCTCATAGATGCCGATGCCGAGCTTTTCGGCGACGCGGTCGGCGGCGCCGCTGGTCGGCATTGAGCGCGCGATGCCTTTCAGGCCGTCCTTGTAGCCCGGTGCCAGGCGAGCATTGGCGGCAAGCATCGCCACGGAATCCGACGGCGTGACGAAGATGCCCCTGCCGATGATCAGGTTGCGGTCGCCGTCGCCGTCCGAGGCCGCGCCGAAGTCCGGCGCGTCAGGTCCCATCATCTCGTCATAGAGATGCTTGGCGTGCACCAGATTCGGGTCCGGATGATGGCCGCCGAAGTCCGGCAGCGGCTTGAAGTTGCGGCAGGTGCCGTCCGGGGCGCCGAGCCGGCGTTCGAGAATCTCCTTGGCATATGGTCCGGTCACCGCGTGCATGGCGTCGAAGCGCATGCGGAAGCCCGACTTGAAGAGCTTACGCAGCGCCTCGAAATCAAACAGGCTTTCCATCAGCTCGGCGTAATCCTTGACCGGGTCGAAGATCTCGACCGTCATGTCGCCGGCTTTTACCGTGCCGATTTTATCGATGTCGATCTCGCCGATATCGGCGATCTTGAAGCTCTTGATTTCCTTCGACTTGGCGAAGATCGCGTCGGTGATCTTCTCCGGCGCCGGGCCGCCATTGCCGGCATTGTACTTGATGCCGAAATCCTCATGCGGGCCGCCGGGATTGTGGCTGGCCGACAGGATGATGCCGCCGAAGGTCTTGTATTTGCGGATGATGTTGGAGGCGGCCGGCGTCGACAGAATCCCGCCCTGCCCGACCATCACCTTGCCGAAACCGTTGCCGGCGGCAATTGCGATCGCCTTCTGGATGACCTCGCGGTTATAGAAGCGGCCGTCGCCGCCGATCACCAGCGTCTTGCCCTGGAAACCGTCCAGCGCGTCGAAGATCGACTGGATGAAGTTTTCGGCATAGTGCTCCTGCTGGAATACCGGCACCTTTTTGCGCAGGCCCGACGTGCCTGGCTTCTGGTCGGCATAGGGTTTGGTGGGGACGGTTTTGATCATGCGTCAGGCAGCCCTTTTCGAAAGCAGCAAACGGTAGAGTTCGACGTATTTTTCGGCGCTCTTGTCCCAGGAGACATCGGCCTTCATGCCCTGGCGCTGGATCGAGGCCCAGACCGCCGGCCGGGCATGCTGCTCGACCATCCGCTGGATGGCATGCAGCATCGCGCCGCCATTGTTGGGCGCGAACTGGAAGCCGGTGGCGACGCCGGCCGACAAGGCGGCCTCGTTGGCGTCGATGACGGTATCGGCCAAACCGCCTGTCCGAGCGACGACCGGCACGCAGCCATAGCGCAGGCCGTATAGCTGGGTCAGCCCGCAGGGCTCGAAGCGCGAAGGGATGATGATGGCGTCGCAGCCGCCCTGCATGACATGCGAAAGGCCTTCGTCATAGCCGACGACGACGCCGACGCGGCCGCGATGCCGCGCCGCCGCGGCAAGCAGCGCGCCTTCGAGGCCGGCATCGCCCGAACCCAGGACGGCGAGGCGCGCGCCGGCGGCGACGATGCCGTCGACGACCGCGGCCAGGATGTCCATGCCCTTCTGCCAGGTCAGCCGGCTGACGACGCAGACGATCGGGCTGCCGTCCGCCTCGAGGCCGAACCGTTCCTCGACCGCCTTGCGGTTCTTGGCCCGTGCCTTTAGCGTTTCGGCCGAATAATTGGCGACCAGATGCTTGTCCGTCTCGGGATTCCAGATGTCGACATCGATGCCGTTGACGATGCCGTAGAGGTCGGTGGCGCGCATGTTGATCAGGCCGTCGAGGCCCATGCCGAATTCCGGCGAGCGTATCTCCTGCGCATAGGTCGGGCTCACCGTGGTGATGGCCCAGGCTGCCTGGAGACCGGCCTTCAGAAAGCCGACGCCGCCATAGTATTCGACCCCGTCGAGCTGCATCGCTACGCCCGGCAGGCCGAGCTCGCCGAAGATGCCGGCGCCGAACTGGCCCTGGAAGGCGAGGTTGTGCACGGTGATCAGCGACGGCACGCCGACCGCCTTGCCGTAGCGCATATAGGCTAGCGTCATCGCCGACTGCCAGTCATGCGCATGCACGATGTCGGGCTGGTAGCCGGAGATCGCGCCGCCCGCGATGGCGCCGCCGACCTGGCTCAAGGCCGCGAAGCGCCGCCAATTGTCCGGCCAGTCGGCGCCGGAAGCGGTGCCGTAAGGGCCGCCCTGGCGATCGAAGAGATGCGGCGCGTCGAGCACGAAGAGATCGAGGTCGCCGACCTTGACGGCATGGATCGCAGCCTTGCCGCCCTGCAGCAGCGGGTACTGGTAGACGGGTTTCTTCTTGGCGAAGGCGGCCATCACGACAGGATAGCCGGGAACCAGCGTGCGCATCGCCACGCCTTTGCCGGCCAGCGCAATCGGCAGGGCGCCGGTCACGTCGGCAAGCCCGCCGGTCTTGATCAACGGGAAGAT
This sequence comes from Mesorhizobium sp. B4-1-3, assembly GCF_006439355.1. Lineage (GTDB taxonomy): Bacteria > Pseudomonadota > Alphaproteobacteria > Rhizobiales > Rhizobiaceae > Mesorhizobium. Next base: position 327,739 of record NZ_VFTG01000002.1, on the reverse strand, counting down.
TTCGGGCGTGACCGACAGAACCTGCATGCGCTCCACATTCCGATCTCAACGTGACAGGTCAAAGTGACAATCTGTTGATCAAGTCATCAGCTTGCCGGGCGACCGACCCTGATCAACCCTGGCGGGTTGACAGCTTGTTGATCATGTCCTGAGTGATCAGGCAGATGCCCTTTTCCGATACGCGAAAACGCTTGGCGTCGAGCGCCGGATCCTCGCCGACCACCAGCCCCTCGGGAATCTGCACGCCGTGGTCGATGACGACGCGCTTGAGGCTCGCGTTGCGACCGACAGTCACGTCGGGCAGCATCACCACTTCCTCGAGCTTGGAATAGGAATTGATGCGCGCGCCGGTGAAGATCAGGCTGCGGCGCAGCGAGGCCCCGGAGACGATGCAGTCGCCGGACACCAGCGAGGAAATCGCTTCGCCGCGACGGCCGTCCTCGTCATGCACGAACTTTGCCGGCGGCTTCAATTCGGCATAGGTCCAGATCGGCCAGTCGCGGTCGTAAAGGTCGAGCTCGGGCGTGATGTCGGTCAGGTCGATATTGGCTTCCCAATAGGCATCCACGGTTCCGACGTCGCGCCAATAGGGTTCGGCCTCGTGCGAGGAGCGCACGCAGGACTTGGCGAAGCGGTGAGCGATCGCCTTGCCGTGCTGCACGACATAGGGGATGATGTCCTTGCCGAAGTCGCGGCTGGAACCGGGCTCGGCGGCGTCGCGGCGCAGTTGTTCCATCAGGAACTTGGTCTTGAAGACATAGATGCCCATCGAGGCGAGCGCGAATTCCGGCTTGTCGGGGATGCCAGGTGGATCGGCCGGCTTTTCGACGAAAGCGATAATATTGTCCTTGGCATCGACATGCATGACGCCGAAGCCGGTCGCCTCCATGCGCGGCACTTCCAGGCAGCCGACGGTGACGTCGGCGCCGGCATCGACATGCTGGCGCAGCATCAGCTCGTAGTCCATCTTGTAGATGTGGTCGCCGGCTAGGATCACCATGTATTCGGGGCCGTAAGCCTCGATGATGTCGATGTTCTGGTAGACGGCGTCGGCCGTGCCTTCATACCACTGCGTTTCCGAGACGCGCTGCGATGCCGGCAGGATGTCGAAGCTTTCGTTTCGCTCGGGCCGCAGGAAGTTCCAGCCGCGCTGCAGGTGGCGGATCAGCGAATGCGCCTTGTACTGGGTGGCGACGCCGAGGCGGCGGATGCCGGAGTTCAGCGCATTGGAGAGGGCGAAATCGATGATGCGCGTCTTGCCGCCGAAATAGACTGCGGGCTTGGCGCGCCGGTCCGTCAATTCCTTGAGGCGGCTGCCGCGGCCGCCGGCCAGCACATAGGCCATGGCATCGCGTGCCAGCGGCTGGGTCCTTTTGATCTCTGCCATTTTGTTACCCTCCCAAACAAGCTGCCCGAACCGAGACTTGAGCAAGGTCAGATATCATCTGCTTCTTCCGCGACGAATTCGAGCATGATCGTCGACAGCGGCGGCAGAAGCATCGTCGCCGATATGCCGCCCCCTTCCCCGCTCGCCTCGATCATGCCGCCATTGCCCATGCCGGAGCCGCCATAGTCGACGGCATCCGTGTTGATGATTTCGCGCCACTTTCCCGCCTTCGGCAGCGGCACGCGATAGTTCTCGCGCGGCACCGGCGTGAAATTGGCGATGACGGCGATCGGGTTGCCGTCCGGCGCGCTGCGCAGCCAGGCGAAGACCGAATTGTCGCGGTCGTCGACGATCAGCCAGGAGAAGCCCTCCGGCTCGCAGTCGCGCGCATGCAGCGCCGGGCGCGAACGGTAGAGGTAATTCAGGTCGCGCACCGTCTGCCAGACGCCGCGATGCGGCGCGAATTCGAGCAGGTTCCAGTCGAGCGCGCGTTCCTCGCTCCACTCGCGGCGCTGGGCGAATTCCTGGCCCATGAACAAGAGCTTCTTGCCGGGATAGCCCCACATAAAGGCGTAGTAGGCGCGTAACGTTGCGAACTTCTGCCAGTCGTCGCCGGCCATCTTGTGGAGCAGCGTGCCTTTGCCGTGCACGACCTCGTCATGCGAGAGCGGCAGCACGAAATTCTCAGAGAAAGCGTAGACCAGGCCGAAGGTGATCTCGTTGTGGTGGTGCTTGCGGTAGATCGGCTCCTTGGAGAGATACTCCAGCGTGTCGTGCATGAAGCCCATGTTCCACTTGAAGCCGAAGCCAAGCCCGCCTTCATGCACCGGACGCGACACTTTCGGCCATGAGGTCGATTCCTCGGCGATCGTCATCACCCCGGGGTGGTGGCCGTAAAGTTCCTTGTTCATCTTCTGCAGGAAACTGACGGCCTGCAGGTTCTCGCGCCCGCCCTTCTCGTTGGGGATCCATTCGCCCGCCTTGCGCGAATAGTCGAGGTAGAGCATCGAGGCGACCGCGTCGACGCGCAGACCGTCGACGTGGTATTTCTCGGCCCAGAACAACGCGTTGTTGACGAGGAACGACACCACCTCGCGGCGGCCGAAATTGTAGATGGCGGTGTTCCAGTCCGGATGGAAACCCTGGCGCGGGTCGGCATGCTCGTAAAGCGCGGTGCCGTCGAACTTCACCAGCCCATGCTCGTCGACCGGGAAATGCGCCGGCACCCAGTCGAGGATGACGCCAATGCCGGCGCGATGCGCGCCGTCGACGAAACGGGCGAAGCCGTCGGGATCGCCAAAACGGGCCGTGGGCGCATAAAGGCCGGTCGTCTGGTAGCCCCACGACGGGTCGTAAGGGTGCTCCGAGATCGGCAGGAACTCGATATGGGTGAAGCCGGTGTCGATGACATAGGGGATCAGCCGCGCGGCGAGTTCGTCCCAGGACAGGAACGTACCGTCGTCGCGGCGCTGCCAGGAGCCGGCATGGACCTCGTAGATCGAGATCGCCTCGCGCCGGGGATCGGCTTTCTGCCAATAGTTGCGATGCGCCTCGTCGCCCCATTTATGCGCCATCGGCGGCGCCGTCACCGAAGCCGTCGCGGGGCGCAGCTCGGACTCGAAGGCGAACGGGTCGGCCTTGAGCGGCAGCCTGACACCATCGGGCCCGATGATCTCGAACTTGTAGGGCTGGCCGGCGACGAGATCGGGGATGAACAATTCCCAGATGCCGGTGTCCTTGCGGTCGCGCATGGTGTGGCGGCGGCCGTCCCAGTCGTTGAAGGCGCCGACCACGGAAACCCGCCTGGCATTGGGCGCCCAGACGGCGAAATGCACGCCGGTCGCGCCCTCATGATCGATGATGTGGGCGCCTAGCCTGTCGAAGAGCCGTAAATGCGAGCCCTCGGCCATATAGTAATCGTCCATCGGGCCGAGCACCGGGCCGAAGGAATAGGGATCGGTCAGCCACCAGTCGCCGCCGGCATTCCTGGCGTGATAGCGCAGCGGCTGGCGCTTGCGGATCGAGATCTTGCCCTCGAAGAAGCCGGCGTCGTCGCGTCGGGAGAGCTCGCCGATCTCCTTGCCGGTCAGCGTGTAGGCGGTAACGAATTCGGCGTTGGGCACGAAGCAGCGCGCGACGAAACCCTTGCCGCCCTCCTGCACGCCCAGAACCGCGAATGGGTCGCCATGCGTTCCGGCGACAATCGCCGCGACATCACCGGCTGGCGCCAGTCCGTCCGGCCCGCTTGTCGCAGCGGTCGCGCGCGGCTTGCTCATCAGGCGGTGTTCCCTCCCCGGACACTATGTTGTTTTCTGCGAGACCACATTGCTCGCGGCCTCATGCAATCATATCAGACGGGCACGTTCCAGATGTCTTTCGCATATTGGCGGATCGTGCGATCGGACGAGAACCAGCCGACGCGGGCGACATTGCGGATGGCGCGCGCGTACCAGTCGGGGCTGTTGCGCCAGACGGCGTCGACCTCGCGCTGGCAGGCAGCGTAGGAATCGAAGTCGGCCGCCACCATGAACCAGTCGCTCTGGTAGAGGCCGTTCATCAGGTCGCGATAGCGGCCGGGATCGTCGGGCGAGAAGACGCCGGAGGAAATGGCCGACACCGCCTGCGACAGCTCGGGCGAGGCCTCGATCACACCGCGCGGATTGTAGCCGTTGTTGCGCCGCTCGGCGACTTCGGCCGTGGTGAGGCCGAAGATGAAGATATTGTCGTCGCCGACATGTTCCTTGATCTCGACATTGGCGCCGTCGAGCGTGCCGATCGTCAGAGCGCCGTTCAGCGCGAACTTCATGTTGCCGGTGCCCGATGCCTCCATGCCGGCGGTCGATATCTGCTCGGAAAGGTCGGCGGCCGGCATCATCACCTCGGCCAGGCTGACATTGTAGTTCGGCACGAACACGACCTTCAGCAGGCCGCGCACCGACGGGTCGCCGTTGATGACTTTCGCGACGTCGTTAGCCAGTTTGATGATCAGCTTGGCGTTGTGATAGCTGGGGGCCGCTTTGCCGCCGAAGAATTTGACGCGCGGCATCCAATCCCGCTCGGGATGCGAGCGGATCTGATCGTAGAGCGCTATCGCCTCCAGGATGTTGAGCAGCTGGCGCTTGTATTCGTGGATGCGCTTGACCTGGATGTCGAACAGCGCCGACGGGTCGAGCTTGATGCCGAGCCGATCGGCGACAAGGTTGGCGAGCCGCACCTTGTTCTGCCGCTTCACACCGGCGAACTTTTCGCGGAAAGCCGCGTCATCGGCGAGCGGATCGAGATCCTTGATCTTCTCGATGTCGTCCATGAAGCGGTCGCCTATCGCCTCGCGCGCAAGCGCGGTCAGGCCGGGATTGCACTGGATCAGCCAGCGCCGCGGCGTGATGCCGTTGGTTTTGTTGTTGATGCGGTCGGGATAGAGCTTGTGGAGGTCGGCGAACACCGTCTCCTTCATCAGCTCGGTGTGGAGCGCCGAGACGCCGTTGATCGAATGCGAGCCGACGAAGGCCAGATTGCCCATGCGCACGCGCCGGTCGCCATTTTCCTGGATCAGCGAGATGCGGGCGATCTGATCGCCGGAGAACTGGTTGGTGGCGCGGGCCTCGAGCAGCACCTGCGCGTTGATGGCGTAGACGATCTGCATATGGCGCGGCAAAAGCCGCTCGAAGAGCGGCACCGGCCAGCTTTCCAGCGCCTCGGGCAACAGCGTGTGGTTGGTATAGCCGAAGGTACGCTTGGTGGTGTCCCAGGCAAGGTCGAAATCCATGCCGTGGACGTCCATCAGGAGCCGCATCAGTTCCGGCACGGCAACCGCAGGATGGGTATCGTTAAGGTGGATCGCCGCCTTGTCGGGCAGCGATTTCAGGTCGCCATACTGGCTCAAATGCCGCTGGACGATGTCCTGCAGCGAGGCACTGGAGAAGAAATATTCCTGCCTGAGCCTCAGCTCCTGACCGGCCATATGGGAATCGGCAGGGTAGAGCACGCGCGACAGCGCGTCGGCCTTGTTGCTTTCGGCCAGCGCGCCGATGTGGTCGCCGGCGTTGAACTTGTCGAGCAGGATGGGGTCGATCGGCATGCCGGACCAGAGCCGGAGCGTGTTGACGCGCCTGGCGCGCCAGCCGGCCACCGGCGTGTCATAGGCGACGGCCAGCACATGCTCGATCGGTTTCCAGACATGGCGTTCGAGCCGACCGTCCTTGGAGGTAATGGACTCCACCGAGCCGCCGAAGCCGACCTCGAAGGAGCGCTCGCGCCGTTCGAACTCCCAAGGGTTGCCGTGGTCGAGCCAGGTCTCCGGCAGCTCGACCTGCCAGCCACCCTGGATTTCCTGGCGGAACATGCCGTTGGCGTAGCGGATGCCGTAGCCATGGGCGGGGATATCGACGGTCGCCATGCTTTCCATGAAGCAAGCGGCGAGACGGCCGAGGCCGCCATTGCCAAGTGCTGCGTCCGGCTCGAGGCCGGCGATCAGGTCGAGATCGACGCCGAGCGAGGACAGCGCCTCGCGCATGTTCTCCATCAGGCCGAGATTGGAGAAAGCGTCGCGCATCAGGCGGCCGATCAGGAATTCCAGCGAGAGGTAATAGACGCGCTTTTCCTTTTGGTCGTAGGCTTCCTTGGTCGCCTGGATCCAGTGGTCGACGATGCGGTCGCGCACCACCTTGATGGAGGCCGTCAGCCAGTCATAGGGCGTGGCGACCGTAGTGTCCTTGCCGACCCGGTATTTGAGCGACATCAAGACCTCTTCGGCGAGTGTCCTGGGGTCGGGATTGTCGAGGACAGGGACTTCGATCGTCATGGCGGATGTCATTTCGCCTCTCGTGCAACTGGCCTGATCATAGCGGCTTTCACCGATCCTCCCAGCCTATCTAGTGCGTTGCAGCATAGTTTCGACCGATTTAAGCAGCGGCACTCTACCATCCCGCGACAATGCGGCGCGATCAGACCTCCAACACCTCCGGCGGAGCCTTGGCGCCGGTCATGAAGGCGACGGCGTCGGACATCGTATACTGCTTGGGGTCGATGACGGCGAGACGACGGCCCAGGCGATGGATGTGGATGCGGTCGGCCACCTCGAAGACATGCGGCATGTTGTGCGAAATGAGCACGATCGGCAGGCCGCGCTTCTTGACGTCAAGCATCAGCTCCAGCACGCGGCGGCTTTCCTTGACGCCGAGCGCCGCGGTCGGTTCGTCCATGATAACGACGCGGCTGCCGAAAGCCGCGGCGCGCGCCACCGCGACACCCTGGCGCTGGCCGCCAGACAGCGTTTCGACCGACTGGTTGATGTTCTGGATCGTCATGAGCCCGAGCTCGGACAATTTCTCGCGGGCGATGCGCGCCATGGCCGAGCGGTCGAGCCGGCGCAGCCACTGCCCGGCAAAGCCGGGTTTGCGTAGCTCGCGGCCCAGGAACATATTGTCGGCGATCGACAGTGCCGGCGACAGGGCCAAGTTCTGATAGACGGTCTCGATGCCGGCCATGCGCGCCTCGATCGGCGAGCGGAAATGCACCGGGCTACCGTTGAGCTCGATCGCGCCGGAGTCCGGGATGACCGCGCCGCACAGCGCCTTGACCAGCGTCGACTTGCCGGCGCCGTTGTCGCCGATGACGGCGAGGATCTCGCCCGGCATCAGGTCGAAATCGGCGTTGTCGAGCGCCACCACCCTGCCATAGCGCTTGTTGAGGCCTTTGGCCTGAAGAATTGGCTGCTGCGTGCTCATGCCGAAATCTTCCTGATCCACTGATCGATGGTGACGGCGAGGATGATGAGGATGCCGACGGTGAACTCCTGCCAGAGCGAGTCGACGCCGGCGAGCGCGAGGCCATTGCGGAAGACGCCGACGATCAGCGCGCCGAACAGCGTGCCGACGAGCGAGCCGCGGCCGCCGAACAGCGAGGTGCCGCCGATCACCACGGCGGTGATGGCATCGAGGTTGGCCGTCTGGTTGCCGAGCGGGCTTGCAGCACCGATGCGGCCGATGAGCGCCCAGGCGGCGACCGCGCAGATGAAGCCGGCGAGCGTATAGACGGCAATGAACACACCGCGTGTGTTGATACCGGCAAGGCGCGCAGCCTCATCGTCGTCACCGGTCGCGTAGACATGGCGGCCGAAGGCGGTGCGGTTCAGTACATACCAGATGATCAGCGCCGTCAGGATCATGGCGATGGCGCCGTAGGTCAGCACCGCGCCGCCACCCAGTCTGATGGTGTGACCCAGCCATTGCAGCAGCGGTCCCGCCGCCTCGATGTCCTGGGCGCGCACGGTCTCGGAATGCGAGACGTAGATGACCATCGCGCCGTAGACGCTCCAGGTGCCGAGCGTGACGATGAAAGGCGGCAGCTTGATCACCGCCACCAGAACGCCGTTGATCAGGCCGCAGACAAGGCCGGTGAGCAGGCCCAGCGCGAAGCTCAATTCGACCGGCACGCCGTAAGTGACGGTCAGCCTGCCCATGACGATGGACGACAGCACCATCATGGCGCCGACCGAAAGATCGATGCCGGCGGTGAGGATGACCAGCGTCTGGGCGATGCCCAGAAAGGCGATGATGGTGACCTGTTGCAGCACAAGCGAAAGATTGAACGGCGCGAAGAACCGTCCGCCTGCCGCGATCGAGAAAATCAAGATGCCTATGACCAGGACGATGAACGGGACGGCCGTGGGATATTCGTGCAGGAAGCGCTGCAGGGTTTTGAGAAATGAACCCCGGTCCTCATCAAAGCTCGCCACGGACTGGTCGTGGCCGTGAAGGCCGCGCTCGGCCGAGACCGAGCCGGTTGCGTCGTCGCTCATTTTATCCCCTCCCAGGATCCCGTGTTTCGGGAAAGGGCGGCCGGAGCCGCCCTTTCAGCGAGTTTAATCCGTTACTGCGGGTGTTAGGAAGGCATCAGCCCCAGCAAAGTTCCGCGCCCTTCTTGCTGTCGATCGATTCGACCCCCTTGACGGGCTTGTCGGTGATCAGTGTGGCGCCGGTGTCGAAGAACTCCTTGCCGGGGGTCGGCTTCGGCTTCTCGCCGGTCTTGGCGAACTTCTCGATCGCTTCCATGGCCATGGCGGCCATCTTCAGCGGATATTGCTGCGAGGTTGCGCCGATGACGCCGGCCGCAACGTTCTTGACGCCCGGGCAGCCGCCGTCGATCGAAACCACCAACACCGAGCCGTCATCCTTGCCGGCCGCCTTGAGCGCCTGGTAGCCGCCGGCCGCCGCCGGCTCGTTGATCGTGTACATCACGTTCACGTCCGGGCATTTCTGCAGCAGCGTTTCCATGGCGGTGCGGCCGCCATCCTCGGCGCCGCCGGTCATTTCGTGGCCGCAGATGCGCGGATCGGTCTCGTCACCGTATTTCTTGGGGTCCTTGATGTCGATGCCGAAGCCCTTCATGAAGCCCTGGTCGCGCAGATAGTCGACGGTCGGCTGGTTGGTGGCGAGGTCGAGAAAGGCGATCTTGGCGCTGGAGGCCTTGTCGCCCAGCGTGCCCTTGGCCCACTCGCCGATCAGCTCGCCGGCCTTGAAATTGTCGGTGGCGAAAGTGGCATCGGCAGCATTGATCGGATCGAGCGGTGTGTCGAGCACGATGACCAGCAGGCCGGCGTCGCGCGCCTTCTTGATGGTCGGCACGATGGCGCTGGAATCGCTCGGCACGATGGCGAAACCCTTGGCGCCAGCCGAGATCAGGTTCTCGATGGCCGCGACCTGGCTGTCATTGTCACCGTCAAACTTGCCGGCAAAGGTCTGCAGCGTCAGGCCGAGTTCCTTGGCCTTGGCCTGCGCGCCCTCGCGCATCTTGACGAAGAACGGATTGCCCTCAGTCTTGGTGATCAGGCCGACAATGTCGGCGGCATACGAGGCCGTAGCCATCGCGCCGTAAAAGGCGAGACCGGCAACGGCCGCCTTCAGGATAGTCCATTTACGCATGATTTCCTCCCAGTGAACCACTCCGGCGCCGGCCAACCGGCGCCTGCGGAGCGCCCACCGAAGTTCTCCCAGTGTGGGCGCGATGTCAAAAAGACACCAGTCCGCTACGGCTGTCAATAAATAAATCACTCTTATTTATTATTGACACTCTTGCGCTGTTCACCCATTCTGAACGAAAAGCCCCGAGGGGAAACAGACGGGAGGAAAAGGGTGGAGACCGGCATTGCGAGGCACGGTTCGCCCGAGGCTTTGGAAAGCCGGCTGCATCGCGGCACCAACCAGAGCGGCATGCGCGACCACAATGAGCGGCTCGTGCTGTCCTTGGTGCGTCAGCATGGGAGCCTGGCCAAATCCGACATCGCGCGCGTGACCGGCCTGTCGGCCCAGACCGTGTCGGTGATCATGCGCGAGCTCGAGGAAGACAAGCTGCTCGTGCGCCAGGCGCCGCTGCGCGGCAAGATCGGCCAGCCTTCGATCCCGATGGCGCTCAACCCGGAAGGCGCTTTCTTCATCGGCCTCAAGATCGGCCGCCGCTCGGCCGAGCTCGTGCTGATCGACTTCCTCGGCAATGTGCGCGGCATGCTGCAGCATTCCTACCGCTATCCGGCGCCGCGCGAGACCGTCGACTTCGTCACTGCCGGCATCAAGGCGATGCGAAGCGAGCTTACGCCGGCGCAGGACAAGCGCATTGCCGGGCTCGGCATCGCCATGCCGTTCGAGCTATGGAACTGGGCCGACACGGCCGGCGCGCCGCGCGAGATCATGGACGAATGGCGCCATCGCGACATCCGCGCCGACATCCAGGCGCAGTGCGAGTTCCCCGTCTACCTGCAGAACGATGCGACGTCGGCCTGCGGCGCGGAGCTCGTCTTCGGGCGGGCAGGCGGAGCGCGCGATTTCGTCTATTTCTACATCGGCGCTTTTGCCGGAGGCGGCATCGTGCTCAATGGCCGCCTCTATAGCGGGCCTAACGGCAACGCCGGCGCGCTGGGCTCGATGCCGGTGCCAGGGCCGGACGGCAAGCCGACGCAACTCATCGACGTCGCGTCGATCGCGATGCTGGAACGGGCGCTTTCCGCCAAGGGCATCGACGGCTCGTACCTTTGGACCTCGCCGCAGGAATGGGGCGACATCGGCGCCGAACTCGACGCGTGGATCGCCAGCGCCTCGCGTGCGCTTGCCTATGCCATCGTCTCGGCCTCGTCCGTCATCGATTTCGAGGCGGCGGTGATCGACGGCTGGATGCCGCTCGATGTGCGGCGCCGACTGGTCGATGCCGTGACGGAAGCGATTGCCACCATCGACGCCGAAGGGCTGAAGCTGCCTATCGTTCGCGAAGGAACGGTCGGCATCCACGCACGCGCCATGGGCGGCGCCAGCCTGCCGCTCTCCGAGCGCTTCCTGATCGGACCGAACACGTCCGGGGGCGCCTGACATGCTGATCGGCATCCCCTCGCTGCTAGGGCCCCAGTTCCTGGCGACGCTCAGGGCCATGGGGCATGGCGACGAGATCGCGATCGTCGACGGCAACTATCCGGCCGAGGAACAGGCGCGGCGGCTGATCCGCGCGGACGGCCACCAGGTGATTCCCGTCCTCGACGCCGTGCTCAGCGTGCTGCCGGTGGACGAGGCGGTGCCGGAGGCGTTGTTCCGTGCTTCGGTGAAGGGCGATCCGGCACTGGCCGACCCCGTGCATCGCGAGATGGAAGCGGTTTGCGCCAGGCGCGCGCCTGGGCACAAGGTGGTTGCGCTGGCCGGGCCTGACTTCTATGCACGCGTCAAGGCCGCGCACGCGATCGTGGCGACCAGCGAACCCAGGCTCTTTGCCAACATCATCATCCGCAAGGGCGTGATCCATCCGCCGGAGACCAAGACGACATGATCCTCTGCTGTGGCGAAGCCCTGATCGACATGCTGCCGCGCACGACCACGGAAGGCGAAGCGGCCTTCGTGCCCTATGTCGGCGGCGCGGTGTTCAACTCGGCGATCGCGCTCGGCCGGCTAGGCGCTCCGGCCGGCTTCTTCTCCGGCCTCTCCTCGGACCTGTTTGGCGGCCAGCTCCGCGAGGCGCTCGGCGCGAGCAAAGTGAGCTCCACCTATGCGCACACGTCGCCAAAGCCCACGACGCTCGCCTTCGTGCGGCTCACCGACGGCCAGGCGACTTACACCTTCTATGACGAGAACACCGCCGGACGCATGCTCACCATCGAGGACCTGCCGAAGCTTGGCGCCGAGATCGAGGCGATGCTGTTCGGTGCGATCAGCCTGATCTCCGAGCCGGCTGGGTCGGCCTATGAGGAGTTCATGCGGCGCGAGCACGACGCCCGGGTGATGATGCTCGACCCCAACATCCGGCCGAACTTCATCCCGGACAAGGCCAAGCATCTCAGGCGCATTCGCGAGATGATGGCGATGGCCGACATCGTGAAACTCTCGGACGAGGACCTGAAATGGTTCGACGAGGCCGGCTCCCATGAGGAGGTCGTACGCAACTGGTTGGATCGCGGACCGAAACTGATCGTCGTCACCCATGGCGGCGAAGGCGCCGTCGGCTACAGCAAGGCGCACAAGGTCATGGTCATGCCGCAGAAGGTGAAGGTCGTAGATACGGTCGGCGCCGGCGACACCTTCAATGCCGGCATCCTTGCGTCGCTGCACGAGCAGGGCCTGCTGACCAAGGCAGCGATCGGCAGCCTCTCCGACGACGCGATCCGCAAGGCGCTGGAGCTCGGCGCAAAGGCGGCGGCGGTGACAGTGTCGCGGGCCGGCGCCAACCCGCCCTGGCGGCACGAAATCGCCTGAGTGGTTGTCCGGATTGGCCGAAGGGCTTTTCCAAGCGATCACTTTATGTTTCCAAAAAAGGGAACGGCGCGATAAAAGGCGTTGAAAATGCTCGTTTTAACCCGATTTCCGCCTTCTTCGGGCAGTGCGCGGGCAAAAGGCGGTAACAGGCTGCGACACTTGCGCAATTGACCTTGCCACTGGCCGGCTTTCTCGTGCCGACCAAGTCTGATACCAGCGGGCCGGATTATTGGCATTTTGAGGCCGACATGCAGTTCATCGATCTTGGCGCGCAGCGCGAACGAATCCGCGACCGGCTGAAGGCCGCGATGGACAAGGTGGTCGAAGACGGCCGCTATATCCTCGGCCCCCAGGTCACCGAATTCGAGAACAATCTCGCGGCCTATATCGGCGTGAAGCATGTGGTCGCCTGCGCCAACGGCACCGATGCGCTGCTCCTGCCGCTGTTTGCCGCCGGTATCGGTCCGGGCGACGCGGTGTTCGTGCCGAGCTTCACCTTCGCCGCGACGGCCGAAGTGGTGGCGCTGGCCAAGGCCGAGCCGGTCTTCGTCGACGTCGACCGCGATACCTACAACATCGACATCGCCAGCCTCGAAGCGGCGATCGCGATGATCAAGAAGGAAGGAAGGCTGAAGCCGAAGGCGATCATTCCGGTCGACCTGTTCGGGCTTGCCGCCGACTACGACGCGATCATGGCGATCGCCAAGCGCGAGAACCTCCTGGTGATCGAGGATGCCGCGCAGTCGATGGGCGGTTCCGCCGACGGCACGATGTGCGGCGCTTTCGGTCATGTCGGCTCAACCAGTTTCTACCCCGCCAAGCCGCTTGGCTGCTACGGCGACGGCGGCGCGATGTTCACCAATGACGGCGCGCTGGCCGACAAGCTCCGTTCCTTCGCCTTCCACGGCAAGGGCGAGACGCAATACGACAATGTCCGCGTCGGCATCAATTCGCGCCTGGACACGCTGCAGGCGGCGATCCTGATCGAGAAGCTCGCGATCCTCGAAGACGAAATGGTGGCGCGCCAGGTCGTCGCCGACCGCTATGCAAAGGGTCTCGGCGATGTCGTCAAGGCGTCGCGCAATCTGGGTCACGGCCGCTCAGCCTGGGCGCAGTACGCGATCGAGACCCCGAAACGCGACGGGCTCAAGGCCCATCTCGGCGAAAAGGGCATTCCATCGGTGATCTATTACGTGAAGCCGCTGCACGAGCAGGTCGCCTACAAGCATTATCCGCGCACGCCGACCGGCCTTGCCGTCTCGGAAGAACTGCCGAAGCAGATCCTCTGCCTACCGATGCACGCTTATCTCAGCGAAGCCGACCAGGACCGCATCATCGAGACCATCCGCAATTACATCGGGTCGAACTCGGCGCATGTCGCGGCGGCTTGAAACAGCGCTTCGTCATCCTCGGGCTTGACCGGCTTGACCCGAGGATCCATGCTGTGACCTGCATCGGAAAGCGCTGCGGAGTAGAATTCTGTAACCGTTGCAACGCGTTAGCGTAACGGCATGGATCTTAGGGTCTGCGCGCGTCGCTTCGCTCCTCGCTCCGCGCTAGGATGACGAAGCATGGTTAGCGGCCAATCACCAAAACCCTAAGGCGCGCTCTTCCCGCGCGCGATGAAATGCGGGTTGGCGAAATCGCTGTCGCTGGCCTGGTTGCGCTTGCCGTAGACGAGCGGTCGGCCGTCCACCGTGCGCGTCATGCCGCCGGCGGCACGCAGCACTGCGTCGCCTGCCGCCGTGTCCCATTCCATGGTGCGGCCGAAGCGTGGATAGACATCCGCCTCCGCCGCGGCGAGCAGGCAGAATTTCAGCGATGAGCCGATCGAAACGATCTCCGCGGCGCCAAGATCGCGGATGAACTCCTCGGTCTCCGGCGTGTTGTGCGAGCGGCTGGCCACGACCGCGAGCGGCGTGCCGCTTTCGCGAACATTGATAGGCCGGCGTTCGGTGATGCAATAATCAGCATCGACCTCCAGCGCCTCGGCCTTGCCGGGCCGTCCGCTGAAGAAGCGCCCGGTGCACGGCGCGAAGACGACGCCGACTTCCGGCACACCATGGCGGACCAGTGCGATGTTGACGGTGAAATCGGTGCGGCGGTTCACGAATTCCTTGGTGCCGTCGAGCGGATCGATCAGGAAGAAGGCGCCGTCAAGGTCGGGCGTGGCGATGCCCGCCGCCACCTCTTCCTCGGCCACGCATGGGATGTCCGGATAGGCGGCGCGCAAGCCGGCCAGGATGATCTTCTCGCTTTCGCGATCGGCTTCCGTCACCGGCGAAGAGTCAGCTTTGCTGTCGACGGCGCCGCCTTCGCGGAAGACGCGCATCACCTCGCGCCCCGCCTCCAACGCCAGACGCTCGAAGACGCCCAGCATCGCCTCGTCGTCAGATGCCGCCGCCATTGTCATACTGCTCCTCGGCAATGTCGCGCTCGGTCAGCCAGTGTTCCAGGGCTTCCGCCATTTCCTGCGGGCTCCTGCCGAGGGTTTTGAGATGGATTTCCGGGTTTTCCGGCGCCTCATAGGGCGAATCGACGCCGGTGAAATTCTTGATCTCGCCGCTCAGGGCGCGCGCGTAAAGGCCCTTCGGGTCGCGGCGTGCGCATTCCTCGAACGGCGTGTCGACGAACACCTCGACGAACTCGCCCTCAGCCATCAGCTCGCGCGCCATGCGCCTTTCGGCGCTGAAGGGCGAGATAAACGAGACGATGACGATCAGCCCGGCGTCGGCCATCAACTTGGCCACCTCGGCGACGCGGCGGATGTTCTCCACGCGGTCGGCGTCGGTGAAGCCGAGATCGCGGTTCAAGCCATGGCGGACATTGTCGCCGTCGAGGATATAGGTGTGGCGCCCGGAGGCGAACAGCTTCTTCTCGAACAGGTTGGCGATGGTCGACTTGCCTGAACCGGAGAGCCCGGTGAACCAGAACACCGCCGGGCGCTGATTCTTCAGGTCGGAACGGCCGCGCTTGCCGACATCGAGCGACTGCCAGTGGATATTTTCGGCACGGCGCAGCGAATGCAGGATCATGCCGGCGCCGACGGTGGCGTTGGTGATGCGGTCGATCAGGATGAAGGCGCCGGTGGTGCGGTTCTCCGCGAAAGGATCGAAAGCAATGGGCGCGCGCGTCGAGAGATTGCAGACACCGACCTCGTTGATGTCGAGCGACTTCGCCGCCTCGTGCGCGAAATCATTGACGTTGACGCGGTATTTCAGGTCGGTGACAGTCGCGCTCACCTGGTCGGTTTCGGTTCGCAGAATATAGGAGCGGCCGGGCAGCAGCGCCTGCTCGTCGAACCAGACGATGTTGGCAGCGAACTGGTCGGCGACCTGGGGTCTAGCTGCCGGCGAAACCAGCAGGTTGCCTCGCGACACCTCGACCTCGTCCTCGAGCACGAGCGTGATCGCCTGGCCGGCGACCGCCTGCTCGAGGTCGCCGCCCTGCGCGACGATGCGCTTGACTCGGGATGCCTTGCCCGACTTGGCAACGACGACCTCTTCGCCTTGCGAAACGGTGCCCGAGGCGATGGTGCCGGCAAAGCCGCGGAAATCGAGGTTCGGCCGGTTGACATACTGGACCGGGAAGCGGAACGGCAGCTCGACGGCGGCCTCGTCGACCGACACGGTTTCCAGATGCTCGATCAGCGACGGCCCGGAATACCAGGGCGTGCGTTCCGAGCGGCTGGTGACGTTGTCGCCGAAGCGCGCCGACATCGGGATCGGCGCGACGCTCACAAAGCCCAGCTCCCGCGCGAACTCGGCGTAGTCGGCGACGATCCGGTCGAACACGATTTTGTCGAAGCCGACGAGGTCGATCTTGTTGACCGTAAGCACGATGTGCCGGATGCCGAGCAGCGAGGCGATGATCGAATGACGCCTGGTCTGGCGCAGCACGCCCTGGCGCGCATCGATCAGCACGATGGCGAGATCGGCTGTCGAGGCGCCCGTCGCCATGTTGCGCGTGTACTGCTCATGGCCGGGCGTGTCGGCGACGATGAACTTGCGCTTGGGCGTAGCGAAGAAACGATAGGCGACGTCGATGGTGATGCCCTGCTCGCGCTCCGCCTCCAGTCCGTCGACCAGGAGCGCGAAGTCGATGTCGTCGCCGGTGGTGCCGTGCTTGCGCGAATCCTTCTCGAGCGCGGCAAGCTGGTCCTCGAAGATCTGCTTGGTGTCGGAGAGCAGCCGGCCGATAAGCGTCGACTTGCCGTCGTCGACCGAGCCGCAGGTTAGGAAGCGCAGCAGCGACTTCTTTTCCTGCGCGGCCATGTAGTCGCGGATCGAATCGGTCGGGGCGAGGCTTTTGGCCATGATGTGGCGCATTATCAGAAATAACCCTCGCGCTTCTTCTTTTCCATCGAGCCGGCCTCGTCGCGGTCGATGAGGCGGCCCTGGCGCTCGGAGGTGCGGGCGGTCAGCATCTCGCCGACGATCGCCTCCAGCGTGTCGGCTTCCGATTCGATCGCGCCGGTCAGCGGATAGCAGCCCAATGTGCGGAAGCGCACCAAGCGGTTCTCGATCGTCTCGCCGAGGCGCAGTTGCATGCGGTCGTCATCCTTCATGATCAGCATGCCGTCGCGTTCAACCACCGGCCGCTCCTTGGCGAAATAGAGCGGCACGATCGGGATGTTCTCCTGCAGGATGTATTGCCAGATGTCGAGCTCGGTCCAGTTGGACAGCGGAAAGACGCGGATCGACTCGCCCGGCGCGATGCGGGTGTTGAATATCTTCCACATTTCCGGCCGCTGGTTCTTCGGGTCCCACGCATGCTGGGCGTTACGAAAGGAAAAGATGCGCTCCTTGGCGCGCGACTTCTCCTCGTCGCGACGGGCGCCGCCGAACGCCGCGTCGAAGCCGTATTTGTCGAGCGCCTGGCGCAGCGCCACGGTCTTCATCACATGGGTATGGGTGTTGGAGCCGTGGTCGAAGGGATTGATACCCTCGCGCACGCCATCCTCGTTGACATGGACCAAAAGGTCGAAGCCGAGCTTCTGCGCCATCTGATCGCGAAAGGCGATCATCTCGCGGAACTTCCAGGTGGTGTCGACATGCAGGAAGGGAAAAGGCGGCTTGGCAGGATAGAAGGCCTTCATCGCCAGGTGCATCAGCACGGAAGAATCCTTGCCGACCGAATAGAGCATCACCGGCTTGGAGAAAGACGCCGCGACCTCGCGGAAGACATGGATGGATTCGGCCTCGAGCCGCTGCAGATGCGTGAGCGCGATATTCATGGAGCGTCGAGCGTTCTCTCGTGCGGTCGAGGAAATCTTGCATTGCGGACGCATCCCATGACGCCCCGAGCGCAAATTTCACTTCGGACAAACTGTTTCGTGCGGGCGTTCTAACAGATCGGTGCCGCCGATAACAATGCAAGACCGGCGCGGCGCAAGGCCATTATAGAACGAATTTTCCAAGCATGGCCGGCAAAGCGGAAATTCCTGCCAGAGCTGTCGAAACGGGGAAGCGGGAAAGACGTCGCCTTCGAAGAATTCGGGGCTCCCGATGTTCGCCGGATCGGCGGTTTTCTGTCGGAACAGTGTCGACCGCACTATCGCAGGACGGAGCCAGCCGCTATACGGGCTCGGGGAACGGGCAAGGCGCGGCAAACGGAAATCGGCGAGACGGCCTCTGGCCGCCGGCTCCAAGGATATCCGGGCGCAACCTGAAAATTGCGAAGCAAGCATTTTGAACCCGTTTACAAAGCTCCGACGCCACCTCACCCCCTCACAGATCAATTTCTATTTCTCGATCATCTGCTTTTTTTCGCCGCCGGTGCTTGGATCGCTGGTCAGCATCACCTTCAACGCCGGCGGCGTGTGGTCCGTGCTGCTGCTCGCCACGAAGCGGCGACGCTTCAACATCGACGGGTCGATGCTCGCCTTGACCGCGGCGATCTACGCCTATTGCGCGGCCATGGTTCTCGCTTCGATCGTCAACGGCACGCTGGCCGCCGATCTGCGGTTTTTCCTGCCGCTGATCACCTTCCTGCTTTTCCCGATCTCCTATTCGACTTGGAGCATTACCGAGAAGACCGCGCTGGCACGCATCGCCATCCTGGCCAGCACCGCGGCGTGCTTCGGCGCGCTGGCGATCGCCGTATTCCAGTCTTATCGGCTCGGCGTGAGGGCCGAGGGCGGCGCCGGAAACCCGATCGTCTTCGCAACCGTTACTTGCCTTGCCGTCATGACATGCCTCGCCGGCGCCCTGTCGGGCATCGAGAAACGCTGGAAGCCGCTGGTCCTGGCGGCGATCGCCGGAGCCATGGCGATCGTCTATTCGGGATCACGCATGATCTGGGTGGCCGTGCCGATTGCCGGCATTGTCGTGCTTCTCGTCAATCGCCGCCGGTTCACCGGCGCCAGCGTGGCGCGCTTCGTGGCGATCGGCCTCGTGGTCGCCGTGGTGATCGCCGCCATCGGCTCTCGCGTCGTGTTGGATCGAACCGACTTCCTGGTCAGCGACTGGGACGCGCTGAACGCCAATGGCGACCATTCGACGGCGCTCGGCCTGCGCGTGGCGATGTGGGAAATCGGCTTTGCCGCGGTTCGCAAGATGCCGATTTTCGGCCATGGCATCTCGGCCAGCCGCGCGCTGATGAAGCAGGGTTTTCACGAGCAGTTCGGCCTAAGCGCGGGCTTCAGCCATTTTCACAACGGCTTCCTGACGGCGATGGTCGAGGCTGGCCTGCTGGGGGCACTGGCCCTGGCGTCGATTTTCATCGTCGCCGCATGGAACGCGGCAAGGACGTTGCGCCGCAGCGTCGATCCGGTGGAGCGGTTCGGCGCGACGATGATCCTCGTCGCGGTCATCACCTATCTCACCGCGGGAATGACCGGCATCCTCGTCGGCCACGATATCCTCGACGCGACGCTGATGGTGTTCCTGATTTCGGGAACCTACCTTGCGTCCGGGCGGACGGTAGCGCCGACCGGCAAAGCCTCGCCTGCGGTGGCGCTGGGCGCCAGCCGGCAACCATGAAGGTCTTGGTCACCGGCGCGACGGGCTTCGTCGGGCGCCGACTCGTCGGTCGATTGCGCGAAGCCCGATTTGACATACGGATCGCTTCGCGCCTGCCGCAACGGCTGGTAGGTGTGGACGCCGTCGCGCTGCCCGGCGCCGATGCGCCGCACGAAGCCTTCCTGGCGTTGATGCGCGACGTGACGCATGTCGTCCACTGCGCGGCGCTCAACAATGATCGCAGCGCCGGCGCGGCCGACTTCCGGACGGTCAATGCGACGCTGACCGGACGGCTCGCCCAGGCTGCCGCGGCGCGCACCGACGGGCGTTTCATCCATCTCTCCTCGATCCGCGCCGCGGTGGGCGCCGGTTTCAGCGGCACCATCGACGAAACCACGCTCCCTGCCCCGCAATGCGCCTACGGGCGCTCCAAGCGCGAAGGTGAGATCGCGATGCTGGAGGCTTTTGCAACGGCCGGACGCGATGGCGCGACGGCGCTGCGGCTGCCGCCGGTCTATGGCGAGGGCATGAAGGGAAATCTGCGCGCGCTGATGCGGCTGGCGGCCACAAGCCTGCCGTTGCCGACAGCCGCTCTGATGGCGGTTCGTTCGCTCGTCTCGCATGACGCCATGGCCGGCGCCGTGGCGCATCTTTTGACCCGTCCCGCACCGCCGCGCCAGATCTATGTGCTCAGCGACGCTTCGCCGGTTGCGATGGCCGAAATCATCACCGCGTTCCGGCGTGGGTACGGCCGGCAGGCCAGGCTGCTCCCCACGCCGGTCTGGCCGTTCCGGATCCTGGCAACGCTCGCCGGCAGACAGGCTGCGTGGCAGGCTTTGGCGGCGACACAGGTCTGCGATTCGTCATTGCTGGCCTCGGAAGGCTGGCAGCGGGAAACGGATACGCTCGGCCGGCTTGAGGAACTGGCACGACAGGGAAGCGGCCCGCCGCGTGCGTGAACGGTCAACCTATGCGCGGAAGAACGTGCCCAGCAATATCTTGAGGTCGAGGCCGGTCGAGGCGGCCTTGAGATAGGCCGCATCGGTTTCAGCGCAAAGTGTTGGATCGGACATGTCGATCCCCTTGATCTGCGCCAGCCCCGTGATGCCTGGAAGTGCTGCAAGCACGCCCAGTTCCTTGCGCCGTTCGATCAGTTCCGTCTGCGTCGGCAAGCACGGGCGCGGGCCGACAAGGCTCATCTCACCCTTGAGCACGTTCCAGAGTTGCGGCAATTCGTCGATCTTGGTTGCGCGCAGCACCTTGCCGACCGCGGTGACCGAACCGGCCGGCGCCTCGTGCGTGGGCAAGGACGGCGTTGTGCGATACATGGTGCGCAATTTGCGGCAGGCAAAGAGGGCTCCGCCCCGGCCGACGCGGATCTGCGAGAAGATGGCCGGGCCAGCCGACGTTGCCCGGATCGCCAGCATCGCGACAAGCAGGACGGGCGACGTCAGCGCCAGCATCGGAACAGCGACCGCAAGGTCGAGAGCGCGCTTCACCGTCATGGCTCAGATCCGGCGACGAAGGTCGCGCCATACATGATGCCCGTGAGAATGGTCACGCTGCTGATCTGGTAACGGTTCAGAACCATTCGGGCGTTCGAGCGAGCTTTAATGGCCAGCGGACGCATGGCGCAGGTCTAAAGCGCATAGCGCGCTTCAAGTCTTTGGTTTTATGCGTGTCTTTATCCCGGAACAGATTTCCACTTTCGGGAGACATGCTTAGCCGACCTGTCCGGCCGCTTTCAGCGCCGCCTCTTCGCGCAGGCCGCCAATGTCTTCGTCTTCTTCCGCCCTGTAGAGCCCGGCCAGGACGGTGAGCGCCGCGGCCTTGTCGCGATCGTGCATGGCGGCCACCAGCGCCGGCAGGGCCGCCTCGATCTTCGGCCATTCGACGACGCCTGTCCTGAGGCCGAAGATCTTGGCGATGTCGAGCTTGACCACCTCCTCGTTTTCCGCATGCAGCGTCTCGTGCAGCTTCTCGCCGGGCCTGATGCCGGTGAAGCGGATCGGAATATCGGTGTAGGGGCTTTTGCCGGCCATGCGGATCATGGTTTCGGCGACTTCGAGGATCGGCACGGGCTTGCCCATGTCGAGCATGTAGATGGCGTAGTCGTCCGCGCCCCGGCGCTGCTCGGCATCGGCGGCCGACATGATGACGAGATCGACGGCCTCGGTCACGGTCATGAAATAGCGGGTCATGCGCCGGTCGGTGATGGTGACTGGACCGCCGGCCTCGATCTGCGCCTGGAAGATGGTCGCCACCGAGCCGTTGGAGCCGAAGACATTGCCGAAGCGTACGGCGATGAATTTCGTGCCCGAATGACGTAAATCGGGCGTGCCGGCATGGCCGTTCGCCGCGCCGGCACGCGGCAGCAAGGCCGCCTGGGCCTCATGCAGCGAGGAGACGATCTGTTCGGCTGCCCGCTTGGTGACGCCCAGCACCGACGTCGGGTCGACGGCCTTGTCGCTGGAGATCAGCAGGAACTGCGGCACCCCGCATTCGGCGGCGATCTCGGCGCAGGCGAGCGTGCCGAAGACATTCGTCTCGA
Organism: Mesorhizobium sp. B4-1-3; assembly: GCF_006439355.1. Taxonomy (GTDB): domain Bacteria; phylum Pseudomonadota; class Alphaproteobacteria; order Rhizobiales; family Rhizobiaceae; genus Mesorhizobium. The sequence continues at coordinate 306,115 of NZ_VFTG01000002.1, read as the reverse complement.
TCGCCGCTTCCCAGTTCTCCTCGAGCAGCGGCACGTGCTTCAGCGCCGCGGCATGAAAGATGATGGCGGGTTTGAACTCGTTGACGAGGCGCGTCATGTGAGGCCGGTCGGTGACGTCGACGATGCGGCTGGTCAGCCGGCCGCGGTCGGCGTCGTCGGTCTGCTGATCGAGCTGGAAGATGCCGAACTCGGAATTGTCCGCCACCAGCACCGCCTCGGCGCCGAGCTCCAGCGCGCGCTTGACGAGCACGCGGCCGATCGAGCCGGCGCCGCCCGTGACCATCACGCGCTTGCCGCCGACGAAGGCGCCGATGCGCGCGGTGTCGGTGGCGACCGCCGAACGGCGCATGATGGTTTCCATCTCGACCGCATCGAGAACCAGCTTGCCGCCCTGCCCCAGCTCCGACAGGCCGGAAAACTGGACGACGCCGATGCCGCTGTGGCGGGCGACGCGCACCAGCTCGGCATAATCCTCGATTTCGCGCTCGACCCCCTGGCCGAAGATCAGGAGGTCGAGGCTTTGCGTGCCCTTGACATAGTCTTCCAGCACCTCGACCAGGCGAGGCCTGAGCGCCACGACCGGGACCCCTTGGATCTGGGTGCCGAGCGGCGCGTCGCTCTCGATGGCCATGATGCCGGCAATGGCGTATTCGGCGGGCGCGGTCGTGCGGGTGAAGCGCACGATCACGTCCGCCTCGCTCAGCCGGCCGATGAACAGCGCCTGCTTGGTCGAGGCATCGCCCGCGGTGCGGCGCAGGATGCGCCAGCTCGCGCCGTCGCGCAGGAAGCGATAATAGAGCCTGGGCGCCGAAATGATGGTGAAGGAGACCAGGAAGAAGACGATGAACTGGCGCTCGTTGAGGCCGGCGACCGGCTGAAAGAATAAGCGGAAGGCAAGCGAGGCCAGATAGAGGACCACCGTCAGGCTGCCGCAGCCCTTGAGGATGTTGAAGAAGTCGGGCGTGGAGGCAAAGCGCCAGACGGTGTTGTAGAGGCCGCTGGATCGGAACAGCAGATGGGCGACGAGCACGATGAGCGCCCAGCAGGCCAGCCCGCCGGAGGAGAAGGCGTCGAACGACAGCCGCGACTGCGACAGGATGAGGCTAAGCGCCAGCGCGACCAGGACCATGACGAGGTCCTGGATCATGATGATGGCGCGCCGCATCCTCGGTCGAAGTTCCGATACGGCTTCTACGTAGGCGGTCATTGGGTAGCACTGACTCCAGGCGCGGAGATACTATCAGAACGGCTCTGGACAAAACATCGTCCACCGCCACTTCAGATTGCAATCCCCGGCCCCGTCGCCCGGTTATCGCCTTAGCGCGGAGAGGACGGGAGAGCCAGAAGTTTTTTGCGGGAGCGCCGATCTGCCAAGTGCCATAAGCTCAGCGGGCCACAGTGCGACAATGGGCTCGTCATTGAGCCGGGCAGACGGGTGGTCGGCCATGGCGTTCAACCTTTGCGGTTCTCGAGCTGGCGGTAGAGTTCGGAATAGGATTTCCCCATCCTGTCGGCGGTGAACAGGCGAACGTAGCGCTCCCGCGCGGCTCGCCCCCACTTCGCCGCCTCGGTCGGTTGCTCGACCAGCCGGTTTATCGCCTCGGCAAGCTGTACCGGGTCCGATGGGGGCACGACCAGCCCGGTCTGGCCAGCCTCGTTGACATAGCTCGTGCCCGTGCCGATTTCGCAAGAAATCATCGGCTTGCCGCACATGGCCGCCTCTGCGAGCGAAAGACCGTAGGCCTCCGATCTCTGATTCGAAGGAAAGACAAAGCCGACGCAGTTGCGGAGCAGCGCCATCTTGCGCGGCTCGGCTATCTCGCCGAGGAAAATCACGTTGTCGCGGCCCAGCGTCTTTGCCTGTTGTTTAAGTTCCCGCTCGACCGGGCCCGAGCCGGCAATGACGATCTTGCACCGCGTCTTGCCGGCTGCACGGATCAGGACATCCAGCCCCTTGTAGTAGCGCAAGACGCCGACGAACAGCACGAAGGGCTCCGCGACCGTCGATCGGCACCAGGCGTCGTCGACCTCGCTTGGCGTCGGATAGGCGCCCTCGTCGATGCCGATGGGGATGACCTTCGATTTGGTCTTGAATGCCCTGAGAACGGGACTCGACTCGAGGTAGTTTGGCGATGTCGCCACGATCGCATCGACGTTCCTGAGGAAGCGCATCATCAAGGGCCGGTAGAAGGGCAGGATGAGCTGCTGTTTGACTATGTCTGAATGATAGGTAACTACAGTCGGCTTGCCGTGGCCGGATTGGAAATGGACGATATCCATGAACGGCCATGGGAAATGGTAGTGGACCAGGTCGGCCCCTGCGGCGAGCATACGGAACTTGCGAAAGGCTTCACGCGAAAATCCGGTCGACGCCAGCTCGAAATCGAGCCTCGCCTTGACGGCCATATGTCCGTCAAGGCGTCGGGTGTTTTCTTCCGGCTTGCGGCTCAACGAGAGCACCTGGGTTTCGACACCGTGCCGGGCCGTGCTCTCGGCGATGGCATGGATCGTCCGCTCTACCCCGCCGAAGGTATCCGGCCAGTAGGTTTTGAAGAAGTGCAGGACTTTCACGCGTCGGTCTTTCGTCTTTGCCGTATGGCCTCTTCGAATATCTGCAGCATGCCCTTGGCGTGATTTTCCCAAGTGAAGCGCCCGGCATTGCTGCGCGCGCCGGCGGCGATCCGGTTGCGGAACTCGGTGTCCGTACAGAGCCGGCCGAATGCCGCGGCGATCCCCGCCGGATCGTTCGGGTCGACAAGGGCGGCACTGTCTCCGGCGACTTCCGGCATCGACGACGTGTTCGACGTCAGCACCGGCTTGCCGAAGGAATGGGCCTCGACGATCGGAAAGCCGAATCCTTCATAGAGCGACGGCATCGCCAGGAACAGGCAATTCGCGTAAAGCGTGGCGAGCACGCCATCGTCGACGAAGCCGGTGAACTTGATGTTGGCCTCGAGCCCACCGACGCGCACGAGATCGGCCAGGCCCGTCTGTTTCCATCCCTTGGCGCCGACGATGACAAGATCGCAACCCGCGCGGGTGCCGGCCGGCAGCAGGCCATAGGCCTTTATCAGATTGGCGAGATTCTTCCGCGGCTCGAGCGTGCCGACAAAGAGCGCGTAGGGCTTGGTGATGCCCAGCGGCTCCAAGCTCGAAACATCGCCGGGGGCCGGCAGCGCAGCAGTACCTGGAAAGACCGTCCTGACCGGCGCTTTCGGCCACGGAAACTCAGCCGTCAACGCGCTTGCCGTGGCCGTCGAATCCGCGACGACGATGTCGGCCTTTCGCAAAGCGGGTTTCATCAGGAGGCGCTCGCCGATCCACGTGCGGGTTCGCATAGTTTCGGGCGCGTGCAACCAGACGAGATCGTGGATGGTGACAACACGGGCGATGCGGCCATCGAGAACGAAAGGCAGCCGATGGGACGGCCCCCAGAGAACTTCCACGCCGTCGCGCCGAGCCTGGGAGGGCAGCACCGACTGCCCCCAAAAGGTCCTGGCGAGAGGCCCCTTGAAGCCGGCAGACCGCACGGAAACACCAGACGGAATGTCATAGCTTTCGCTGACCACGTCCGGCGCGTAGAGCACCACATTGGTGCCCTGCGCCGCCAGAGCCTTGATCGCATTGTGGACGAACCGGCCGATGCCATCGGTGGCCGATCCGAGATTCCTGCCGTCGATGGCGATTTTCATAAACCGGGTCGTATTTCTCTGCTTAGTTCTAGCATCAGAAACATCCCCGTTCAGCTACGGACCAGGCGTGCGGGCGTTCCGATATACACACCAGGCACTTCAATGTCTCGGACAACTGTTGCGCCGGCGCCGACATTCACGTGGGAGCATATACTAATCCCATCGATTACCGTGGAGCCGGCGCCGACCATTACTTGGGCGCCGATATGGCAGCGTCCGGCCACCGTTGCGTTGATGGAAATATGCGCAAAATCGCCGACCACGCATTCATGATCAACGACGGCGCCGCTATTGATGATGGTGCCTTGGCCGATTTTTGCAAGCGGCCCCAGATGGGCTTGGTGGCCGATAAATGAACCTTGGCCGATTTCGCATTGCGCCCCTAGGGAGGCGGTTGGTGCCACAAGCGTTGCAAGAGGGAGACGGGCAGTGTCACATTGTATCCGTCGTCGTTGATTGTCACCCGAACCCGGAAATACGAACCAACCCGGCCGTGTGAGCTTCTCAGGCAGAGCCGTGACGGCAGGGAAGCCGGCAAATTCTTCACCTTCCCTTGCCTGCGCGTCGACAAAAGTTAATTCGTCAAAGCCCGCAGCCAATGCTATATCGCCTACGCTCCGAGCGTGCCCCCCAAACCCCATGATGAAAAGACCTTTTATCATGACGGTCGTGTGACGCTTTCGCGCTCGACAAAAACGTTGCCGGCAGGCTCATTTAGTAGTTCCGCGTCCGTTTCGGAGAAACTCAACGACCGCACCGGACAGTCCCTTTTATTCGTTCCGAAAAAATTTCGATTGCGAACCTATAAAGCTCCATGTCGTTTTGAAGCATGTCGGATAGGCGATCCGCGCCTTTTTTCGAGAGCGACAGCGGGCTCGTATCACTACGGTTCTCTAGCTGCGGCGCCACGTCGTAACTTTTAAATCCCAGTATGTGCTGCTGCAGTAGCCTAATGGAAAGATCGAACTCCTCAACGATCCCAAAGAACGCCATGCTCAAAAGATTATCCTTAGCCGAAGGCAGGAACTGCGGCGTTCCTGGTTGGTGGCTGGACAGCATTAGAGTTTGGACATCGCGCAATTCGGTCTCAAATCGCGCTCTCCGCCCGCTCACGAACTCCTCGAAACTGACTTTCTGCGCAAACTCGATGTCATCGATCTGCTCAGTGGTCATCACATTCCGCCACGGGTCATCCTTTGGAAAGTTCCGCGGATCGTGCCATGACTTGTATTGAGAATACGATCGCAAAACCGGGTGCCGCAAAAACGTGAGAAACAGCGCATGCGGCAAATAGCGGGCGATATCAACTAGACGAAAATGTCCCCAAAATAGCTTCTTGGAGGGATCCGAAATCTGGATAGCGTTGAAATCACCAAGAAACGGCGGCGCGATTTCACTTTTCAGAAAGTGGCCTTCGAGATAACGAATGAAGGACGTACCTGCTGTCTTGGGGATGTGGACGAAAGCCAGAGGAACCTCTAGGATCGAGAGTTCAACCGGAACGCTGCGCTGGAAACCCACACTTGTCATCATTAGCCTTCGATCGGATGATCAATTAAGCATCCCTGCCTCTCTGCTTCATTCTTCACACACACTGTCCATGAGAAATATTGTCCAGCGCTTCTATATATTGACCGACCACCTCGGTCCAAGATCGGCCAACCAAATGGCGATCATAAAACTCCCGCTGAACTGCAAAAAGACCGTCTCGGTCAGCCAATGCAGCGCTGATGGCATCGGCAATACTCCTGTGGTCGGCCGCATCGAAGAACGTCCGGCGAGCAACCTCAACGTCCCTGATGATTTCACGGGAAACCGGGATATCTGCCATAATTACCGGCGTTCCGACGGAGACCGCTTCCGTAAAGGTGAATGGCATTCCTCCCTCAGCTAGTGAAGGGTTTACCGCCAATGTTGCGAGTCTATAGCAGGCTGCAAGCTCCCTTTCACTCAACCCTCGCACAAAAAGGACGTCGTTGTGGAGCCGGTTCTCGTTCATGAAGCGTACCACGTTGATTGACTCTCGCCACTCTCCAGTCAATAGCAGCTTATATGGCAGGTTCTGGCTTCGCCTTAGGTAATTATAAGCTCGGAGCAGGTTCACTATATTTTTGTTGGGTCGTATTTGGCTAGCGTAAAACAAAAAACCTAGGTCTTTCGACGCGTACCAAGTGGCGTTGTTATTATTTACCGTTCTTGAGAGGGCGCCCCAAAAATTCTGCACACTCACAGAGTCGGTAGCTTCCTCGGTATCAGGGAATCCAGTCACCTTAATCAGCCGGTCAAGCCGGTTCGCGCCGTGTGGAATGACGCTAACGCGATTAGGATCGACGTGAAAGCGGTCTACCAACGTCTTGTTCTTTACGTCGCTACTGTAGGTTACAAAACGATCACCGCCCTCAATTGCCGCCTCAATTCGTTTGAAGTCTTGCATTCTGCGATCGCCATTTGGCTCCTCAATGGCGAAACCCACAGGAAAATGAATCGGCACAACGTCTGGTACGCACATTAGGCGCGGCGCTTTGATTTGATTGAACTCGGGCCAGAACGCGGCAGGTGAATACCATGCTTCGACATTGCGGCGTTTGTTAGCTTCGTCGGCCACCGCCGATGCCTCCGAATCGCACATAAAGCGATAGGCGCTGTGGCTGAGGCGAGTAAACAAGCCATTTCTATTGAGGTACCGCTTGACTCTTGCGATGGGCGACCGCGGTAGAAGTTTTGCAGACGTTTTGGCCATCACAGTTATAGCTACAGCAAATGCCAGCGCCACTACCAAGATGGGTAATGCAGTAATTCCGAGAACAACGACCAAAAGTAGCGCGAATGGGCTTCGAGATCCCAAAATAACCAATATAAATGACTTTGTCATCATGGTGAGGGATTCTTTTACGGCTCTTAGATATCCCTTTCCACGAATTCTTTCTCTTAACTGAGTTCGACGACCTAATAACGCCGCGCGAATCTGATATAATATTCCCAACAAGGACATATGCTTAGGAGAAATCACTTCAAAGAATCCAAACTCCAGATCAAAGTTCTCCAAGAGTTGTTCTAGTGGGCGCCTGAGCCATCGCGGTGCCGCGATGACAAACTTTACATCCTTAAAGCTTGCCGACGCTCTAAGAAACTCAGCAAGATGGCGACCCAATCCCTCGGTTCGTAAATCAACAAGCGGACCATATGCCAGATATATTCCAAATGTTTTCACAGGCATTCCAGCACGGTTTCCAAAAGAGAGTTCGGTGGCGAAGCACCATCTTTAACGAAGTGGACAATCTTGGGGTCTAAGCCTTCCATGTTGACGAGATGCAACACCGTTCGTTCATCGAAAGCGATCACTGCGTCTGGCTCAGGAATGTATCCTAGGCGCGCCTGCCAACGATCGTCGTTTGGTGGCAAACCGGTTTTCGGGTAATCTTGTACGACAACGACAATCGGCTTCATAGGCAGCACTGGCGCAGGCGTTCGCCCCCCGACTACGATCCAAAGATCACTATCTTCGAAGAAGTTCATTTCATCGTCAGGAACTAAGAAAGCGTTGTCGTAGAGAGCCCTTCCTATCCCCGCGTAAGTGAGCGCCCGCTCCGCGGAAGCTTTTGAAATATACTTCCATTCGAATATCCTACACCGGGCATCAATCTCATCGATGTCTCGTTTAAATGCCGCAATAGCGGCTTTTGCAGCTTTCTTTTTTAGCTTGCGATTAAATTCCGATTCTGGATTTTCAACCCCAAGAACGATGCTCAGGCTCTCATTTGCGACTTGGGACTGGCTTGTTAGTTCTCGATAGATACGCACGGCCTCCTGCATGTTTCGATGCGAGCAGAGGATTGCTATTCGTTGGCTGTTTATTCGCTCCTTGCGCTCTCGGTTCCCCGAAGCAAGTTCAATCGTTCGCAGACCCTTGGCCCATGAGTCTTGGGCATGTTCTGCCTTCATTGCCTCAAGCAGCACCGGCTGTGTGGAGCGCACCTTATCTATAAATGCTTTGTCACCATCCAACAGGCGGCGAACCTTCCTTCGGGCTTCCTCCCAGGATTTGGCTCGTCCGGGAAGCGCTAAGCCTCCCAGTCGGTCCAACATGCCCCCAGCCATAAAGACAAGAGGCATACCTACTTTGATAGCTTCGAACGGATGATAATGAACGTGGCGCGGCTCCCTGCTGTGATAAAACATGACCTGCATGTGCTGCATGTTTCTTCTATGCTCTTCCAGAGGCAGATAGCCGAGTATGTGAGAATCGAGCACTTCGATCGACTGGGCTCCCCCGATCGCGTACGGGAACCCTTTAAATTCACGCCTGAACTCCTCGTATATTTCTGCGTAGGCTGGATTGAAGCCTATATCGGGACAGACGAATAGCATTCGCTTGTCCCCTCCCACCCACTCCGTTTCGTTTGGCGTCGAGGCACCGGCCATACCAAGTGGTAGATAGACGGTACGCCTCTGAAGCCAGGGGCTCTCGATCTCGTGGAGATTGGAATATCCTTCTGCAAACCAAAAGCGCGAGCCGAGGCGCCGAAAGGCTGCCTGTGCTCGTCGATACTGCGGCAAGGACTCCAAAATCTTGCTGTACGAGTTTTCGCCCGCCAATCCGTACGTACGCCAAACCAGTTCCCCGCTGAAACGACGACACATCGCTTCAACTCCCTTCGGATCAAAGACAATGAAGAACGCTATGTCGAAATACTTATTGGCGATTTCCCACACCTCTCGATGAGGGCCAGCATACCAATCGGATTGGTTCAGAATTTCAAGATCGTCTTCCGGGATGGTTAGGTTCACGTCCTCCGAGTAATCGACCGAGGCGCTTCGAAAATTTGCATCGTTGGGATAAATCTTCGGAGTAAAGACCTCATATCCCAGTTTCCGGAGCATAGGGATTTCGAATTTTCTAGCTGCTGTGTGATTGAGAATCCACATTATACGCGGGGTACTGTCCACCCGGAAACGCTTTGAATTTCCGGAGGGTACCTCGCTGGATGAAGGTAAGCGTTCGAGGTTCATATCCATCACTCAGTAGCGATCCCGTTCGCTTTATTGTAGCTGGCTATAGCGTCGAAGATATTCCCGTCAAAAATGATCTCTCCATGGTGAAACACGATCCCCCTTTCACAGATGGACTGCAGCGTTACGAAATCATGAGAAGCTAACAACAGAATCTCGGCCTGCTCGACGAGCTCCAATATTCGCTTTCGTGCCTTGCCAATGAAATTCGCGTCACCGGCGCCGATCACTTCATCAAGGAGGAGAATATCGCCCCCAACGGCGGTCGAAATCGCAAATGCCAAGCGCACTTGCATACCTGCCGAGTACGTCTTTATTGGATAATCGATAAATTCCCCGATATCGGTAAAAGCAACAACCTCATCCTCAATCGAACGCATGAATTTTGGAGAGAGGCCCAGAAGAAGCCCTCGATAGAGGATGTTCTCCCGACCGGTGGCGTCTGGTTCAAAACCTAGACTCAGATCGAATAGCGACCGAATCGTCCCTTCGACCGCACGCTTGCCGGAAGATATTGGGTATAGCCCCGCGACCATTTTGAGAAAGGTGCTCTTGCCGGCCCCATTATGTCCGATCAAGCCGACACGCTCGCCAGGCCCAATGTTAAGACTAAGATTTTTCAGGGCGTGTATGTCGACGATCTTCTCCCGTTCTCTTGTCAGCGACGCGAGCGACAACAGCATTGATTTCAGGGAGCGCTCCCTGAAGCCAACCGAAGCGTAGTGGAGATTAACCGACTGGAGGCGTATCCGATTTGTCATAGATAAAAGATCACCCTCCTTTCCGCGAACCTGCCCACCAGCACAGCTGCCGCCGACAGCGCGGCAATAGTGCCAAAGCACCAAAGGTAGTTGGCGGCAGTGGGCCATTCGCCACTCAAAAGCGGAGCGCGAATAATTTGGAGCAGATGATAGATAGGGTTAAAATCCAGAAGGACATGCAAATTGCCCTTACGAAATACGGAAGTTTCGAAATAGATCGGCGACACGAACCACATAGCCTGCATCACGAGGCCAAGCGCATGCGGCAGGTCCCGGAAACGGGTACCGATATAAGCCATCAAAGTTGCCCATGGCCAAGCGATCATTGCCAGTATCGGAAAGATCGTAAGCGCGGCGAACCAACTCCACGAAAGATTTTGCGGAAATACGACAAGCACCCAGATTATCAGCGCTGTACTGGCCATGCCTAGCACGCACAATCCTGTCAAAACGTTGCGCAGCGTATAAATCGCCAGCGGGTGCTTGGTTTGCTTAATGTAGGGAGCGGCTTGAACGAAAGCTGATGCTCCGCCAATCACCGTCGTCGTGACGTATTCCCAGACAATCATCCCCGAGAGGATGTATGGCGCGTAGGCGCCGAGCGTGCTTCCGAAAATGTTGCTGAAGACCAGTGACAGAAGCAGGGTCAATCCGAGCGGCTGCAGGATTGACCAGAAGACGCCAAAAAAAGAACGCCTCCATCGTGCGCGGAGATCCGACATCGACAAGTGCCACCAGAAGTAGCGCGCTGCCCATACGCCCTTCATATAATCAAGCAGGCTCATATTTCGTGCGATCGAAAAAAGGACACGATGGTTCCGCAGATGCGCTCAAGCTGTTCAGGGGGTAACCCTGGATAGCTCGGTAGGTTGATTCCGCGAGCGCTGATGTTCTCCGCTACAGGCAACTCGATATCAGCCCGGCAATGCGGCATGAGATGGGCGGGCGGAAAAAAGGGCCTGGTCTCGATCTCATATTCCGCCAGATGTCTGCGCAGCGGGTCTCGTTGAACTGGACTGTCGACCAGAAGGGAGCACATCCAGAAGGAATGATCCACCGGTCCGACCGGCTCATGGGTCCGCAGAGGCAGCCCGGCAAGGGCTTGCTTGTAGCTATGCGCGATCCTCTTTTTGCTCGCAAGAAGGCCATCGGCTATCTCAAGTTGAGCCAGTCCGATCGCTGCTTGAATGTTTGTCATGCGGTAGTTGTAGGCGAGCATGTCGTGCCAGTACTCACGATCTGGAGACACGCCCTGACTTTTTAGTCGTCGGCATCTATCAATCACGTCGGCCGATCGCGCCAGCACCATCCCGCCTTCCCCAGTGGTGATGGTTTTGTTTCCGAAGAAACTGAAGGTGGCAGCATCACCGAACGTACCGACATGCTGGCCTTTCCAACGGGTCCCGAAACCTTCCGCGCAATCTTCAATAAGAAGGAGATCATGGTCGCGACAAAGGGTCGAGATCGCGTCCATGTCACAGGGATGGCCATACAAATGCACCGCCATTACCGCGCGGGTGTTCGGCGTGATGGCGTTTCTTATGGCGTGCGGATCTACCTGCAGCGTGTCCTGCAGCGAATCTACAAAAACCGGTCGCGCTCCAGTTTGCAAAATGGTGTTGATCGACGCCACATAGGTAAAACTGGGGACGATGACTTCGTGTCCGGCGCCGATGCCTAGCGCCTCCAACGCAAGGTGAAGAGCTACGGTGCCGTTTGCTACACTGGTCGCGTGCTCCGCGCCGACATACTCGGCAAATGCGTTTTCAAACCTCGCTATGAAGGCTCCGCGGGAAGAGATCCATCCGGCCGTCAGGCATTCGTTGACATATGCCGATACGTTTCCGCCGAGGAATGGCTCATATACAGGAATTCGTGCCATGGTTATTCCGCGCGACCAAAGCGCTGATATCCGTGCTCTGCCAAAAGCTGCTCTTGTTGGGCGCCCTTGAAGTCCTCCCGGGCCATTTCTTTGACCAATTCGGCGAATTTAATCTTAGGTTGCCAACCAAGTTTATTCCGAGCCTTACTGGCGTCACCAAGCAGTGTTTCGACTTCTGTCGGACGGAAGTAGCGGGGGTCGACCTCCACGATGCACTTGCCATTTTTGGCATCGTATCCTTTTTCGTCGACGTCATGTCCCTCCCACCTTATCTCAATATCCAGTTCCGAGGCCGCAAGAGTTACAAACTCGCGGACCGAGTGTTGCTCACCAGTTGCGATGACGAAATCTTCTGGGGTCCTCTGCTGAAGCATAAGCCATTGCATTTCGACATAGTCTTTGGCGTGGCCCCAGTCGCGTAGGGAGTCAAGATTTCCCAAATATAATTTTTCCTGCATTCCAAGTTTAACACGGGCCAACGCCCGTGTAATTTTACGAGTGACGAAATTCTCACCTCTTGTTGGTGACTCGTGATTGAATAAAATTCCATTGCAAGCGTATATCCCATACGCTTCCCGATAGTTTACCGTAATCCAATACGCGTATAACTTAGCAACTGCGTAAGGCGATCGCGGATAAAATGGGGTTTTTTCGCTTTGGGGTATCTCTTGCACAAGCCCATAAAGCTCCGATGTTGAAGCCTGGTAAAATCGAACTTTCTTTTCCAAACCAATAACACGTATAGCCTCCAGAATTCTTAAGGCACCTAGCGCGTCGGAATTAGCGGTGTATTCCGGTTCTTCAAATGAAACTGCTACGTGGCTCTGTGCCGCGAGATTGTAAATCTCATCTGGCTTAACGAGTTGGATTATGCGCATCAGGCTTGACGAATCTGTAAGATCGCCATGGTGCAAGGTTAGATCGACGCCTTTTTCGTGTGGGTCATGATACAAATGATCGATACGGTCTGTGTTAAACAGAGAGGTACGGCGTCTTATTCCATGAACAACATATCCCTTGTTTAGCAAAAACTCCGCCAAATAGGCGCCGTCCTGCCCGGTAATGCCAGTTATCAGTGCTGTCTTTTTCATCAATGCTCTCGGTATATTTTGCTAGCTCCCCCGAGCCCTGAAGTCGTTAATCGCCGACCCTTTCGAGATCCGCATCCACCATCTCGCAGATCATCTGTTCCAAAGAGATCGTGGCTTCCCAACCCAGCTTTGCCTTTGCCTTTGCCGGGTTGCCGAGCAGTGTTGGGACGTCCGCTGGCCTAAATAGGTCGGGATCGATGACAAGGTGGTCGTCTATCATCAACCCCACATGTTCGAACGCGATACGGCACATGTCCCGCACCGTCGTCGTCCTGCCGGTGGCGACCACGTAGTCTTCGGGCTGATCCTGCTGCAGCATCAGCCACATGGCGCGGACATAATCCTTTGAGTGGCCCCAGTCTCGCTTGGCGTCGATGTTGCCCAGCCGCAGTTCGCTGGCCAGACCCTTCTTGATCCGCGCTACCGTGTCCGTGACCTTGCGGGTCACGAATTCGATGCCGCGAAGCGGCGATTCGTGGTTGAACAGGATGCCGCTCGAGGCGTGAATGCCAAAGCTTTCGCGATAATTGACGGTGATCCAATGGCCATAGAGCTTCGCTACGGCATAAGGAGAGCGCGGATGGAAAGGCGTGGCCTCCGACTGCATCGGCTCCGGGGTCAACCCGTACATTTCCGACGACGAGGCCTGGTAGAAATGCGCTTCGGGAATTTCGAGGCGTAGCGCCTCAAGCACGTTGGTCACGGCCATGCCGGTGACGTTGCCCGTCAGGATCGGCTGCTGCCAGGACGATTTGACGAAGGACTGAGCGGCGAGGTTGTAGACTTCGTCGGGCCTTACGTCGCGCATGGTTCGCGCCAGGCCGGACAGATCCATCAGGTTCCCGTCGACGATCCTGACGTCCTTCTCGATGCCAAGCCATTTCAGACGCGTCGTGTTGACGTCGGCCGTGCTCGAGCGTCGTGCAAGTCCGTGGACCTCGTAGCCCTTGGCAAGCAAAAGCTCCGCCAGATAGGCGCCGTCCTGACCGGTAATGCCGGTTATCAATGCTGCCTTTGCCATCAACGCTCGATACTATTGTTCGCTCCGGCCCTGCGAGCCGATGAACCGTCAGGCCCTGCCATAAACGTCATCGAACCGCACTATGTCGTCTTCGCCGAGATATTCCCCGCTTTGCACCTCGATCATGACGAGCGGAAGGATGCCCGGGTTTTCCAGGCGATGCTTGTGGCCGCACGGGATATAGGTGGACTGGTTGATCGTGAGCAGGATTTCGCTCTCGCCGTTGACGACCTTGGCGGTACCGCTCACCACCACCCAATGCTCGGAGCGGTGGTGATGCGCCTGTAGGCTCAGGCGGGCATTTGGCTTCACTTCAATCCGCTTGATCTTGAAGCGGTGTCCTTCCTCCAGCACGGTATAAGTGCCCCATGGGCGATGCACCGTGCGATGCAGCGTCGCCGTCTCGTGCCCCTCCGCCTTGAGGCGGCTGTAGAGGTCCTTCACCTCCTGTGCCTTGTCCTTGTGCGCGACCAGCAACGCGTCCGGCGTGTCCACGATCAAAAGATCCGAGACGCCGACAAGGCCGACCAGCCGGTCTTCGCTGTGCACATAGCAGTTCGCCGTGTCGTGCAGGATTGCCTCGCCAGTGGCGCGGTTGCCCTTGTCATCGGCCGGAACAAGCTCCGACAGCACAGACCATGAGCCGATGTCCGACCAATCGAAACCGCAGGGCACGAAACCCACGTTGCCTGCCTTCTCCATTACCGCATAGTCGATGGAAACGGCGGGAACGGCCGCGAAGCTGTCCCTATCCACCTCGACAGTAAGTCTGTCGGCGCTATCCGCTGTCCTGCCTTTCTCGAGAGCCCTGCGTGCACTGGACAAGATGTCCGGGCACAACTCCTGCATGGCTTCGAGCATCGAGCGGGCGGTGAAACAGAACATCCCCGAGTTCCAGAAGAAACGGCCGCTGGCGATGAATTGGGCTGCCGTGACCGCATTCGGCTTTTCCACGAACCGAAGAACTCTATCCCCCTCGGCCTCGATGTAGCCAAAGCCCGTTTCCGGGCGGTCAGGCTTCACGCCGAATGTGACGATCTGGCCGGAGGCCGCAAGCGCCGCCGCTTTCGCGACGCTCGCGCGGAAGCCAGACTGATCAACTATTAGGTGATCCGCGGGAAGCACGACCAGGATGGCGTCCGGGTTCTCATGCGCGACGTGCAGTGCCGCGAGCGCAACTGCGGCTGCGGTGTCACGGCCGAACGGCTCCAGCAGGAATGTGTTTTTCACCTCCGGAGCCGCGACCTCCGCATATTCATCGGCGGTAAGAAACAGCAGATCACGGTTGGTGACAGTCACGACATGATCGACGCCTTCGAGCTCCACGGTGCGGGCGTAAGTCTTTCGAATGAGCGTCCCGCCCTCCGGCAGCGGGATGAAGGGCTTTGGATGCAATGCGCGGGAGATCGGCCATAGCCGGGAACCGACGCCGCCACTGATGATGACAGGAACGATATTGGTCAAACTTCAACTTTCCAAGATTTGATCCCGGCCGAGAGCGAGGCCCCAACCGAGCAATTCGTCTGCGCGCGATTCCGCTCTTGCCTCGACATAGCAGCGCAGTTCAGGCGCGTTGCCCGACGCACGGAAATGCACAACTTCTCCGTTACGCGCGGTGATACGCACACCGTCATGGTTGTCAATATTCGCAAGGCCGCCGAGAGCCGAGAAGATCTTGTTGGCATAGATTGCGTCAGTCGCCAGCTTGCCGAGAAAGGACGCGCTACTCTCGTTCGGCACGTCTTCAAGCCGACCGCTTGCGCCGGCGAGAAAGCGAAAGTCGGCCGCTATCTCCGCGAGCGGACGGCCGGTCTTTGCAATCGCCGAAAGCACGCAAAGGATTGGCAACGCCGAATCCCGCGTCTGCAAAGCCGGAAGGATACGCCCACCTTTCTTGACGGGCGAGCCGAGCAGAACGCCGCCATTCGCCTCGAACCCGACGACACATTTTGCGCCCTCGGCGAGAGCGGTCGCGATACCTTCAATGACGTAGGGCGAACCCACGCGCGTGCGGATCACCCTTCCAAAATAACCGCAACGTTCCAGACCTGAGTTGGAGCTGACCGGCGTGACGACGCAATCGGCACCCAAGAAATGCGCGGTGATGGCAGCTACAAGATCGCCGCGCACGAAAATACCGCCAGCGTCCGCCACGAGCGGCCTGTCGCCGTCGCCATCGGTGGACACGATCGCATCGAACGGTTCCGCCGCCGCCCATTGCTTGAGAAGCGCCACATCCTCCTGTCTGAGAGCTTCGGTATCTACCGGAATGAAGCCTTCGGCCCTGCCCAGAGCAATCGTCTCGGCCCCCAGTCTGCGAAGAACATCGACAACGATGTCTCTTGCCACGGAAGAATGCTGGTAAACGCCGATGCGCAGGCCAGAAAGGCTGCCTTTTTCAAAAAAGCCCAGAAACCGGTTCATGTAACCCTGGGATGGCTCGGCACCTGACCGCTCGGGATCAACTTCAGACAGTGACGGTACGATGTCCCCCATGGCCGCGTGGGTCTCGACGATGTCGCGTTCGTCGCGCTTGTCGATCTCGCCGTCCGCCCGGTAAAATTTGAGGCCATTTCTGTCGTCGGGTATGTGACTACCCGTGACCATTATTGCCGGAGCTTTTTTGCTGCTGGCGTGAAGCGCGAGCGCTGGCGTCGGTAATGCTCCACAATCGACCGGCACCTGACCGGCTTTGGCGATCGCCGCGTGAACAAGCTGCGCGATTTGTGGACTGGACGCGCGAAGATCACGTCCGACATAGACCTTCGAGCCTTCATTCAATGCGCCCCGGTCCCGGAGCATGCGCAGGAACGCGGCTGTATAGGTGTACGCCGGTGGCCCTCGAAGCTCGCTGACGAGACCGCGCAGCCCACTGGTACCGAACTTCAAAGCCACCGTTTGCCATCCTTTCCGAAGAAATCTGGCCCGACGCAAGTTAGGTAAACTGACATCGATTTCGCGAGCCCTGCGACAGCATTGCGGCGGATGCGAAGCATCAGACAACACATAGCTATAGATCAGCCGCCGGAGTGGCTTGCTGTATATTCGAATTAATATTCGACTTTTCTAATATTGATGAACAGAGGAACGTTCCTCTGCTGTCAGCAAGGATAGTGCCTTTCAAGAAGGTCTCCTTGAGTTGCCGAGCCCCCCGGCCCCGCAAGCTGCTCGTGCTTAGGTTTCGCGACGTGGCTTGTCAATCTCTGGCTTAACCTTCGCACAGCTGGACCCTAAACAACGCAGGCCAAGACAGCAGATACGCGCTGTCCGCTATTCCACAGGGATCCGAGCCCTTCCAATCTGAACACGTCGTATAACGGCCTCGACCGAACTCCGCCACCCCGGCGCCGTCCACCCAAACACACCCGCAAACTTCGCGCTCGACAGCCGCGAGTTGGCCGGCCGCCTGGCCTTGGTCGGATAGTCGCTCGTCGAGATATCGCGCACCATCGCGTGCGGGCCACCAAACGCCCGGCTTGTGTCGAGGACATTACGGGCAAAGCCGCTCCAGTTGGTCTCGCCCTCGCCTGCCAGATGGTAGATGCCGAAGGCGGCGAAATTCCTGTCGTCGACCAGCTTCGGCGCCGCATGCAGGATCGCGTCGGCGATGTCGAGCGCCGACGTCGGATTGCCCCATTGATCGGCGACGACCGCGATCTCGTCGCGGTCGCCGGCCAGCCTCAGCATCGTCTTGACGAAGTTCTTACCGAAGGGACTGTAGACCCAGGCGGTGCGCAGGATGAGGTGGCGCGGGTTGGCCATGGCGACCGCGTCTTCGCCGGCGAGCTTGGAGGCGCCGTAGACGCCGAGCGGGGCGGTGGAGTCGGTTTCGACATAGGCGCCGTCCTTGGTGCCGTCGAAGACATAGTCGGTCGACAGATGGATGACGGGGACGCCGAGCCTCGCCGCGGCTTCCGCCACCTTGCCGGCGCCGGTTGCGTTCACCGCGAAGGCCAGGTCCTTCTCGTCCTCGGCCTGGTCGACGGCGGTGTAGGCGGCGGCGGAAACGACGATGTCCGGCCTTGCCGCTTCCAGCGCCGCGAGCACCGTATCGGGCCGCGCAAGGTCGAGCGCCGGCCGGCCGACTGCGACGACTTCGACATCGTCGCGGCCCCGCGCCGCCTCGACCAGGCTTGCGGCGACCTGGCCCTCGCGTCCGGTGACGGCAAGCCTCACGTCGTTACCTTCCTGCTCTCGGCCGCGTTCCCGGCCGGGTTGCCTTGAACCTTCGCGTTTTCAATTGGGACGTTTTCTATCGGGCGCTTCTCCGCTGCGGTCCGGCCCAGCCGCTCGCCGGCGTAGCGCTGCTCGCGGATCGGCCCCCACCACCATTTGTTGTCGAGATACCAGTCGACGGTCCTCGCCAGGCCGCTGTCGAAATTCTCCTTTGGCGTCCAGCCGAGTTCGCGCGCGATCTTGGAGGCGTCGATCGCATAGCGGCGGTCATGGCCGGGGCGGTCGGTGACGAAGGCGATCAGTTCGCGATGGCGCTTGCCGCCGGCGCGCGGGCGCCTCAGGTCGAGCAAATCGCAGATCGCCTCGACCACGCCGAGATTGGTGCGCTCGGAATTGCCGCCGACATTGTAGCTCTCGCCCGGCCGGCCCCTGGTGGCCACCAGTTCCAGGGCCCGCGCGTGATCGTCGACGAACAGCCAGTCGCGCACATTGGCGCCGGCGCCGTAGACCGGCAGCGGCTTCTCGTCGAGCGCGTTGAGGATGACCAGCGGGATCAGCTTTTCCGGGAAATGATAGGGGCCGTAATTGTTCGAGCAGTTGGACAGCACCACAGGCAGGCCATAGGTCTCGTGCCAGGCCCGCACCAGATGGTCGGAGGCGGCCTTCGACGCCGAATAGGGCGAGGACGGCGCATAGGGCGTTTCCTCCACGAACATACCGCCGTCGAAGGGCAGGTCGCCGAAGACTTCGTCGGTCGAGACATGATGGAAGCGGAAGCCCGCCTTGCGCTCCTCGGACAGGCCGCGCCAATATTCCAGCGCCGCATTCAGGATGCGGTAGGTGCCGACGATGTTGGTCTCGATGAAGGCGCCCGGCCCGTCGATCGAGCGGTCGACATGGCTTTCGGCGGCCAGGTTCATGACGATATCGATGTCGTCGCGGCGCAAGATCTCCAGCACCGCGCGCTCATCGCAGATGTCGGCCTGCTCGAAGCGGTAATTATGCGCATTCTCGATCGGCCTTAGCGAAGCGAGGTTGCCCGCATAGGTGAGCTTGTCGAGATTGGTGACGCGGTAGGCCGGATTGGCGCACAGATGCCGGCACACGGCCGAGCCGATGAAGCCGGCGCCGCCAGTGACCAGGAAATTCAGCCCGCCCTCTTCCCTCACGCGAAAACCTCCGCCTCGCCTAGCAGTGGCGCCTTGCGATCCTTGTCCGAGAGCTGAAAATCGCCTGCGAACGACGGCCACGCAATGCCGATTGCCGGGTCGTCGAAGCGGATCGACCTGTCATGCTCCGGCGAATAGGTATCGGTGACCTTATACAGAATCTCGGTGTCCGGCACGAGCGTGACGAAGCCGTGCGCATATCCCTTGGGCACCAGGATCTGGTTTCCTTTCTCCGCTGAAATCTCCAGCGCCGACCATTGGCCGAATGTCGGCGAGGAGCGGCGGATATCGACGACGACGTCGAACACGCTGCCCCGCACAACCCGCAGCAGCTTGTCCTGGGCGCGGGGCGGCAGCTGATAGTGCAGGCCGCGCAGGACGCCGGCGGCCGCGGAATAGGAATGGTTGTCCTGCACGAAGGTCAGGTCGATACCCGCTTGTGCAAACCGCTCCGCGTTCCAGGTCTCGCAGAAATAGCCGCGCGCGTCGCCATGCCGCTTCGGCACGATCTCCAGCACACACTCCAGGCCGAGCGTCCTGACCTCAAGCACCTTGATCCTCCGTCAGGTCGGCGACCCGCCTGCGCAGATAGGCGGCATATTCGTTCTTGCCGAGGCGCGCCGCGCGTTCCAGAACCTTGTCGGCGTCGAGCCAGCCTTGCTCGAAAGCGATTTCCTCGGGGCAAGCGACCTTGATTCCTTGCCGATGTTCAATAGTACGCACAAAGAATGACGCCTCGTGCAGGCTGTCATGCGTTCCCGTGTCGAGCCAGGCATAGCCGCGGCCGAGCCGGTGGACTTGCAGTTCCCCGCGATGGAGATAGGCGTTGTTGACCGCCGTGATCTCAAGCTCACCACGTGCCGAGGGTCGGATGGTGGAGGCGATGTCGACTACCCTGTTGTCGTAGAAATAGAGGCCGGTGACGGCCCAGTTGGATTTCGGCTTGAGCGGCTTTTCCTCGATCGTCAAAGCCATGCCGGTGGCCTTGTCGAACGAGACCACGCCATAACGCTCGGGATCCTCGACATGATAAGCGAAGACCGAAGCCCCGCTTTCGCGCGCAGCCGCCGTCCGGCAGAGCTTGGATAGGCCGTCGCCGAAATAGATGTTGTCGCCGAGGATCATCGACACGTTGTCCTTGCCGATGAAATCACGACCGATGATAAAAGCCTCGGCTAGGCCGTTGGGCTGTGGTTGCTCGGCATAGGACAGCTCAAGACCGAATTCCGAGCCGTCGCCGAGCAGAGCCTGGAAAATCGGCAGGTCACGCGGCGTTGAGATCACCATGATCTCGCGTATTCCCGCGAGCATCAGCACGCTCAGCGGGTAATAGATCATCGGTTTGTCGTAAATCGGCAGGATTTGCTTGGAAACCGCTATTGTGAGCGGATAGAGGCGTGTTCCGCTGCCCCCGGCCAGGATTATTCCCTTCAACAGGCTCTCCGTCGAGCTGCCGGGGCGCGCTCAGATATCGAGATGCCCGCGGTCGCGTTTCGTGTGTCGGCTCGTCCGTTTATGCCCCAGCATGTACTAATATCGGATTTAATGCCGCCCCTTGCAGTCATGCGATTGGGCGCGTGTGAAGGCGAAAAAGCCGGCGGGTGCTCGGCCCGCCGGCTTTCTTGGCTCGGGCTCAGCCGCGCTTGAGCAACGCCCACACGGCCGGCACGAGGCTGGCGGCCAAGGCCACCTTGATCAGGTCACCGACGATAAAAGGCAAGACGCCGAACTGCCAGGACTTTTCCGGCCCGATGAGGATCGCCAGCCAGGCAAAGCCCATGGCCATCATGACGACTTCCGCCGCCAGCATGGCGCCGAACAGCCTGAAGGGATTGCGGTCCCAGCCGCGATCCGCGGCCCAGCCGGCGATCGCCGCCATGACCATGAAGCCGGCAAGATAGCCACCGGTCGAGCCCAGCATATAGGCGATGCCGATGCCCTTTTCCGGCGTACCCTGAAAGACCGGCAAGCCAAAAGCACCCTCGGCGAGGTAGAGAAGAAGCGTCGCGACGGCCAGGCGCAGGCCGAATGCAGAGGCGATCAACAGCACGGCAAGCGTCTGCAGCGAAATGTCGACCGGGCCGAGCACCACTTTGGTCTTGGCCGAAAGCGTCAGCAGCAGGGTTCCGGCAAGCGCCAGGAAGAGTTGGCTCGCGAGCCGGGCAGCGCCGCGATCCGGCAGGGTGAGAGAAACAAGCGGACGCATCGTGGTTGCAGTTGCCATGGTCTTCCCCATTCTGGCTGATTTGCTGGCTTTTAAAGTGCGCCGCGCATCAACGGATTCAACGACGCGCTTTGCAAATTTGTGTTGATGCATGCCGTTCACCCAAAACCGCTGCGCAGTTTTGGGCGACACGCATTGATTTTCCTATATTGGCTTCCGTATTGGGCGGCAATCATTTTGCCGCGTTGCAACGGAGCCCGCCGGCATGGCCCTTGAATTCGACACCAGCTTCGATCCCGCCTACGGCCAGGCTGTTGCGGTTGCGCCGGATGTGCTGCGCATCACCGCCAGAAATCCGAGCCCGTTCACCTTCCACGGCACCAACAGCTATCTGGTCGGCCGCGAGACGCTGGCGGTGATCGACCCAGGGCCGGAAGACGACGCCCATCTCGAAACGCTGCTCAAGGCAATGGCCGGCCGGCCGGTCAGCCACATCTTCGTCAGCCACACGCATCGCGACCATTCGCCGCTTGCGGCGCGGTTGAAAGAGCTGACCGGCGCGCCGACGCTCGCCGAAGGCCCGCATCGGCCGGCCCGCGCTTTGCGCATCAGCGAGGTCAATCCGCTCGATGCCAGCGCCGATCTCGCCTTCGTTCCCGACGTCGTGCTGGCCGACGATGCGTTGACTGTGGGTGACGGCTGGGCCATTCGCACCGTGCTGACGCCCGGCCACACCGCCAACCACGCCGTTTTTGCCCTGGAGGGAACCGGCACCCTGTTTTCAGCCGACCATGTCATGGCGTGGTCGACCTCGATTGTCGCGCCGCCGGACGGCGCCATGGCCGACTATATGAGCTCCCTCGACAAGCTCCTCGCGCGCGAGGATCGCTTGCTGCTACCGGGCCATGGCGGACCTGTGACCGCACCGGGCAGGTTCATGCGCGGCCTGAAGACTCATCGCAAGATGCGCGAAAGGGCAATCCTCGAGCGCATCCGGGCCGGAGACCGCACTATCAAGGAAATGGTCTCGGCGATCTATCGCGACACCGACCCGCGGCTACACGGCGCCGCCGGTCTTTCGGTGCTTGCCCATCTCGAGGATCTGGTTGCCCGCGGGCTCGTGGCCACAGAAGGCGATCCGGCGATCGACGGCATTTTCAGCCCCGCCGCGTGATCACTCAGCCGGCGCCGCGCCGACCTGCCCGGCGACCTCCTGGTCGAGCTCGCCAAGGAAATCCGTGATGCGGGCGGCGTTGTCGCCTAGATCGTAGCGGCCGTAGCGCGAGGCCGAGCGCATGTCGACGATCACCTGATCGCCGTCGTCGGTGATGCGGATGGCGACGTCGGCCGGCAATCCGAGCACGAAGCCCTTGGCCAGCGCATTGATCGTCGCCTCGCTCTGCCCGTTGATGTCGGGATAAGGCGCCGTCAGCTGCCAGTCGCGGCGGTCGAGCACGGTTTCGACAGCGTCGACCACGGTTTCGAAAGGCAGATTGTAGCTGCGCCCGTTGACCAGCGGATAGGCATCGGCCTGCAGGCTCTGTTCGCCCGGCGTCGGCGGCGACAGCTCGTTCATGTCGGCGGTGCGGTCGCTGGTGTCCAGCGCCGGCGGATCGTCGAGATCGGTCGAGATGTCGCGCAGCGGCGGATAGATCGTCGCCCAGTAGACCGCGACGCCGTAGGGGGCCAGCACCAGCAGCGCCAGCAATGCGCCGATGCTGAGATCGCGGCCGCCGCGATCGCCGAAACTCCAGACCCGCGAGAAGGCAAGGCCCGCCAGCAACAGGGCAAGCGCCGCCAGCAACGCCACGACCGCCAGCACCCACAGGAAAGGCAGTGTCTCCACAAGGTCGAGCCGATAGCTCGCAACGACGGTGAGCAGAAGGACGAGAGAAAATGCCCCGATCCGACGCGACCAGCCGGCCGCCCTCGACGTCTGCCGTTCAGGAATTGTAGCCATGGTCTGCCGCATTACCCCAGTCCGAACCGAGACTTAGAGGTTTTTGGCGCGGGCTTGAAGCCGAAGATCGAACATTTTTCGTCAATCCGTCGGTAGGCGGTAGTCCTTGAACCGGGCGCGCAAACTGGTCTTCTGGATCTTGCCGGTGGCGGTGTGCGGAATTTCGCCGACGAAGGCGACGTCGTCGGGCATCCACCACTTCGCCACCTTGCCGCTCATGAAGGTGAGGATGTCGTCCTTGCTCGGCTCCCTGCCGGGCTTGCTCACCACGACGAGCAACGGCCGCTCGCCCCATTTCGAATGCGGGATGCCGATGGCCGCCGCTTCCGCCACGTCCGGATGGCCGACCGCGAGATTCTCAAGATCGATGGTCGATATCCACTCGCCGCCGGATTTGATGACGTCCTTGGCGCGATCGGTGATCTGCATGTAGCCACTGGCGTCGATGTGGGCGACGTCGCCGGTGTCGAACCAGCCATCGGCATCGAACTGCTCGGCCCCGGCGCCGCCATAATAAGCGCGCGCCACTGCGGGACCGCGCACCTTGAGATGCCCGAAGGTCTTGCCGTCCCAGGGCAACGCGTTGTTGTCGTCGTCGGTCACCTTCATCTCGACGCCGAAGGGCGAAAAACCCTGTTTGGCCTGGATATCGAGCCGCGCCTCGCCGGTCAGCGTCTCATATTGCGGCTTCAAGGTGCAGAGCGTGCCCAGGGGCGACATCTCGGTCATGCCCCAGGCATGCACCACCTGCACGTCGTAGTTGTCCTGGAACTTGGCCGTGATGGCGCGTGGACAGGACGCCCCGCCGATCACGACCTTCTTCAGATATGGCAGCTTCTTGCCGGTTTCTTCCAGATATTGCAGCAGCATCATCCAGACGGTCGGCACGGCGGCGCTGAACGTCACCTTTTCGGTATCGAGCAACTCATAGATCGAGGCGCCGTCCATCTTGCAACCCGGCATCACCAGCTTGGCGCCGATCATCGGCCCGCTCTGGCCGAGCCCCCAAGCGTTGGCGTGAAACATCGGCACGACCGGCAGGGCGACATCGCGCGTCGACAGGCCCATGGCGTCGGGCATCGCCGCCATCATGGCGTGAAGGACGTTGGAACGATGGCTGTAGAGAACCCCCTTCGGGTCGCCCGTCGTTCCGGAGGTGTAGCACATGCCGGCGGCGGTGTTCTCGTCGAAGGTCTTCCAGGCGAAGGCGCCGTCGGCCTCTGCCAGCCATTCCTCGTAAGCGACGGCGTTCGCCAGCGACGTCTGGGGCATATGCGCCCGGTCGGTCAGCACGATCACCCGCCGCAGCGATCGTACCGCGCCGGCGATCTTTTCCAGGAGCGGCACAAAGGTCAGGTCGACGAAGATCGCCTTGTCCTCGGCATTGTTCATGATCCAGGCGATCTGCTCGGGAAAAAGCCTCGGATTGAGCGTGTGATAGATCGCGCCGATGCCCATGATGCCGTACCAGGCTTCGATATGGCGGGCCGTGTTCCAGGCGAGGGTCGCGATGCGATCGCCGAGTACGAAGCCGTCACGCTCCAGCCGCTGCGCAACCTTGAGCGCCCGGCGATGGATTTCGGCAAAGGTGGTGCGTACGATCGGACCTTCGATCGAACGTGACACGATTTCCCGGCTGCCGTGCTGGCGTTCGGCATGGTCGAGCAGCTTATGGCAAAGCAGCGGCCATTCCTGCATCAATCCGAGCATCAATTCCTCCCCTTTGCGCATTCGCGTCATCTTTTCACGCATTGTGGAATGAACGGTCGGTTTGTCCAGCCGTCATAAGTCGAAGGACGTGGACGAATCGAAGAACCGGCAAAACCGCCATAATCCGGCCATCGTCGCCGTTAAGCTTCATTAACGGGCTGGGTGAGATTGGCGAATGGAGAGATTCGCATGGACGCGCAGCTCGACGAAAAAGCCCTCGAAAGCACGCTTGCCGAAAGTCTGGACGACCTGACGCCGGACGTCAAAACCGTTTCCGAAGATGAATTTGCCGAAGTTGTCGGCGGCGCGCTTGAGGCCGTCGGCGGAACGCTGCTGTTCAAAATGCGCGTTGAAAACGGCGCCGAGGGCGAACATGTCGCCGCCGCCTGCATCGGCGACGCCGGCAACCGGCAATTCCTGCTCCTCACGCTGCCGACCAGCGGCGGTGCGCTGAAGGTCGAGACCGCGGCGCGCAGCACCAATCCCGTCGCGGGTATTGCCGCTGCCTATGCCGGCCTCATGGACGCCTTCAAGACGGCCGCCTGACCGCCGGAAAACAGACGTTCAATGAATGGTGATGACGTACGGCGGGATCCGCGCTTGCGCGATGCGCTTGGCCGACACATGTAAATCTTCCCCGAGAACATGTCATCGTTTTACCGAAACGATGAACGCTTCCACTTCGTTTCGATGCAATTCCGGACGGAAAACGCTTCCCACTTTCCCTGGAATTGCTCCAGGAGACCACTTATGGACAAGCCCGCCAACCCCGCCCCCGGCTTCCAGCGCAATCCCGACAAGGTGATCACCGTCGAACTGTATCGGGGCAACGTCACCGTGCGCGCCGGCGACACCGTCATCGCCCGCTCGGCCCGGGCCAAGGTGCTGTCGGAGCCGCCCTACCCAGCCGCCTTCTACATCTCCTTCGACGACATCGACTTCAGCAAGCTCGCCGCCACTGAGCATTCCACGCATTGCCCCTACAAGGGCGATGCCAGCTACTGGAGCGTCCAGCCGGCCGGCGAAGCCGGCATGACGCGATGTGGGCTTACGAACAACCGTTCGACGAAATGACCGAGATCCGCAATCACGGCGCGTTCTACACGAACAAGGTGACGGTCGAAGCAGAACCGGGCTGAGCCTTATCGGCTGGCCAAGACCGGAAGCGCAGGAAACTCGCTGTTCGCGGGCGGCCTCACCTGGATATCGTGGCACTTCAGTCCGTCGTGCCGTCGTTCCCAATGCCTTCGGCGTCGTCGAGGCGCACGAAGGTCATGCCCTTCTGTTTCAAGGCGAGCAGGCCCTGAACCACGCCCTCGCCGGCCGCATGGGTCGGCTGATTGATGTGGGCGATGATGACGTCGCCGTCCTTGGCGGCGCCTATGCGGCGCGCCGTTTCTTTGGCGCCGAGCAACGAGCCGCCATCGCCATTGATCGAGAAGCCGGCGATCTTGAAGCCCAGCCTGCGGATCATGGCGATCGCCGAAGGGCTGTATTCGGCGGTGGCGCCGCGGAACCATTTGGGCGCCGGCCCTCCTGCCCTGGCAAGGGCGGCGGCGCCGGATTGAACCTCGGCCTGGACGGCATCCGGACTGCCGGCGCTGCGGATGCCATAGATCTTGCGCGGCGCATCGACCGCCGGAATGTGGCGGCCGCCATGGTTTTCCAGCTCGAACAGGTCGGGATGCGCCCGCATGATCTCGAGGGCTTCGGCATTGCGCTTCAGCCAGATGCCGGTCACGAATATCGTCGCCGGTATCTTGTTGTCGACAAGCGCCGAAAGGATTCTTGTGTCGGTCTTGCCGCCGCAAGCATCGAGCGTCAGGGCGACGCGACCGCCGCCGCCTTCAACGCCCTGCGGCTTCAGATGCAGCGTCGGCTCGAGCAGTGTCGCAGCATTGCCCGCCGACGCCGCGAGCGGCGACAGCGCCATCGCGCAAAGGAAATTTCGAAAACCCATCATCCATTCCAACCCGGCGCGCACGGCCATAGTCGCGCCGCGCCAACAAACTTTGCCTCTACAAGACCGGCATCTAGGCGAAAATCGGGACGGCAAACAGCACAAGAAGCGACAGTCGCGAAAATTTGCTTTCGCCCTACACCGCAGTGTCCGGGTCCCCTTCCGTCCGCGCCAGCAGTTGGAGCACGGCATCGGCGACCGTGTCGACATCGAGGCGCCAGACGCAACATGCCTTGCTCGGATTGGTCCGGTGACACAGGTCGCCGCCCACACACTCGCAAGGCATGGAGGGTCGCAGCGAGATGCTGGGCACCCCGACAGGCCCCCACACGATCGGGTTGGTCAGCCCAAACAGGCCAACCACCGGGGTGCCGGCGGCCGCTGCCATATGCATCGGGCCGCTTTCGTTGCCGAGAAACAGCCGCGCCTCTTTGAGCAGGGCCAGCAGCGTTTCAAGCGATAGCGCCCCTACCAGGTTGACCACCGGCGTTCTTACCAGGGTCATGATTTTCTCGTTCGCTTCGGCCTCATCGGGACCGCCGACCAGAACGACGGGGAGACCGGTTTCGGTCGATATCGTGTCGATGACCGCGGCAAAGCGCTCGGGCAGCCAGCGGCGCCCCGGGAAGCTTGCGCCGGCATGTACCACCAGGAAGGCATTGCGCCGGAGTCTGAACTTGTCCAGCAAGGCCTGGACGCGCGCGGTTTCCTGCGGCAGCGGCTGGATTGAGGGAAATCTCACCCGCAGGTCCACGCCAAGCGCCTCCAGCGGCGAAAGATTCCGATAGAGAAAGTGCCTCTCGCCGTAGCCGAACGGCTTGGCCCGAACATTGGCGGATTGGCGCTCCAACCGGCGCAAGGGCCTCTCAGTCGGGAAATAGCCGACCCGGATCCTGGCGTTGACGACCATGGCGACGAAATGCGTCGTTCTTGAATCGGTCAAGTCGATGGTCATATCGAAAGCCAAGCGACGCAGCTTTCGCAACACCTGGTAGAGTTCCACGCCGCGTTGCAAAATCGTGCCGCGCGCGCTCGACCGCTTGAAAACCACCGTCTCAGCCGCGATACCGTGGGCAGTCAGGAAGTTTGCGCAGCGAGCCTCGCAAAGGAAGACAATCCTGGCGTTCGGATAGGCGATCTGCAGATTTTTCGCCAGCGCCGAGGCAAGAACCAGGTCGCCGATATATTTCGTTTGCAGGATCAGGATCGAGCGGACGTCTTCGAAGGGGCCTTGCAATATCCGTGTCGGGGCACCCGAACTGAATTGAGACGTCGACATCCGGGGCCGCCACGCGCATGTTTCACGTGGCTCTCATATACAAGACGGCAAGGCCTTGGACCAGAGTGACTCGCACGTCCCGGCAGAGCGCTTCGCTATTTCATGCAATTGCGAAATTCTATATTTTGTTATTTTGCAATGCGGCGAATGGACGGCACCAAATCTCCGCCTGTGTCAGACAGCGGTCTCCAATGGCATTTCCGTCCGTGCCAGGAGCTCCAGCGCAGCCTCGACGACCGGATCGACATCCAGGCGCCAGACACAGCATGCCTTGCTCGGATCGGTCCGGCGGCACAGGTCGCCGCCGACGCAGTCGCAAGGCATGGATGGCCTGAGCGAGATACTCGGCACGCCGAGCGGAGCCCAACGGACCGGGTTGGTCAGGCCGAACAGGCCCACCACCGGCGTGCCTGTCGCGGCCGCTATATGCATGGGCCCGCTTTCATTACCGAGAAACAACCGCGCTTCCTTGAGCAGCGCCAGCAAGGTTTCCAGCCGCAGCATGCCAGCAAGGTTGATGACAGACGTCTTTGCCGCCGCGATGATCCTGTCGGTCGCTTCGCTCTCGTCCGGGCCGCCGACCAGAACCACCCGCAGGGCGGTTTCCCGTGCGATCCTGTCGATTGCTTCGGCGAAGCGCTCCGGCTGCCAGCGCCGGCCCACGAAGCTTGCGCCGGCATGAACGGCAATAAAGGCGTTTGGCTGAATTTTATGCCTGGCGAGCAGCGCCAGCGCGCGCGTCGTCTCGAAGGGCAACGGTCGAATGGCCGGAGCCCTGACGCGCAGGGCGATACCAAGCGCCTCCAGCGGAGACAAATAGCGATAGAGATAATGCTTTTTGCCGAATCCGTAGGGTTTCATCCGGACGTTGGCGGGTTGGCGCTCATGCCAGCGCAAAGGCCGCTCCGTCGGAAAATAGCCGACCCTGACCGGAGCGTTGACCAGTTCGGAAATGATCCGCGAGGTCTTGGAGTCGGTGATATCGATCGTCATGTCGAAGCTGTGTTGCCGCAATGTCCGCACCATGCGGAAGAGCTCGAGCCCTCGCTCGAGCGGCGAACCCCGCATCTTGGCACGGCTGAAGGGGACGACCTCGGTGGCAATGCCGTGCCCCGTCAGGAAGCCGGCGAAATGCGCCTCGCAGAGAAACACGATTCTGACGCCCGGATATTGAAGCTGCAGGTTCTTCGCCAGCGCCGAGGCAAGGACGATGTCGCCGATGAACTTGGTCTGCACGATCAGAATCGATCGGAAA
Organism: Mesorhizobium sp. B4-1-3; assembly: GCF_006439355.1. Lineage (GTDB taxonomy): Bacteria > Pseudomonadota > Alphaproteobacteria > Rhizobiales > Rhizobiaceae > Mesorhizobium. The sequence goes on along the minus strand of NZ_VFTG01000002.1, from coordinate 276,985 downwards.
GCGGTGGGGGAAATCTGCAGCATGGGTTTCTGGCACCAATAAATCCGGTGTCGGAAACTCCCTTGGAACGGTGTCGAGATTCAGGGTCGTCACGCGCACGTTCGCGTGACATTGCATACAAAACCGTAAGGCATCGGAACGCCCAGGGCTTTCACGGAAACGGTGAAAAGCCCTATCTTATTGTTTTTACGCAATTCCGGACGGAAAATCGCTCACACTTTTCTTGGAATTGCTCCAAGCCCGTCAGGTGCGTTTTGCCGCGCTCTTCGCCGTGGCCACGGCAGCTTGCGCGGCTGCAAGCCTGGCGATCGGCACGCGGTAGGGCGAGCACGACACATAGTCGAGGCCGACCTTCTCGCAAAAACGGATCGAGGCCGGATCGCCGCCATGCTCGCCGCAGATGCCGAGCTTGATGGCGGGCCGCGTCGCCCTGCCTTTTTCGGCCGCGATCCGCACCAGTTCGCCGACGCCGTCGACATCGAGCGACACGAAGGGATCCTGCTCGATGATGCCCTTCTGCCGGTAGGTTTCGAGGAAGGACGCGGCATCATCGCGAGAGATACCAAAAGTCGTCTGCGTAAGATCGTTGGTGCCGAAGGAAAAGAATTCGGCCGCTTCGGCAATGACATGGGCGCGGATCGCCGCCCGCGGCAGCTCGATCATCGTGCCGGTCAGGTAGTCGATCTTGGTGCCGGTCTCCTGCATGACGCTTTGCGCCACTGCATCGATGCGCGCCTTGACGTATTCCAGCTCCTTCACCAGGCCAACCAGCGGCACCATGATTTCCGGCACCACCAGCGCCCCGGCCTTGCGGCCGGCCTCGACCGCCGCTTCGAAGATGGCGCGCGCCTGCATCTCCGCGATCTCCGGATACGAGACCGCGAGCCGGCAGCCCCGATGGCCAAGCATCGGATTGAATTCGTGCAGCGCTTCCGTGCGCTGCCGGAGCTTGTCGGCCGAGACGTTCATGGCGGAAGCAACCTCGGCGAGCTCGGCCTCGGTCTTGGGCAGGAATTCGTGCAGCGGCGGGTCGAGCAGGCGGATCGTCACCGGCAGGCCGGCCATGATCTCGAACAGTTCGAGGAAATCCGAGCGCTGCATCGGCAAAAGTTTGTCCAGCGCCGCACGCCGGTCCTTCTCGGCGTCCGCCAGGATCATCTCGCGCATGGCGACGATGCGGTCGCCGTCGAAGAACATGTGCTCGGTGCGGCAAAGCCCGATGCCCTCGGCGCCGAAAGAGCGCGCCATGCGCGCATCGAGCGGCGTTTCGGCGTTGGTGCGCACCTTCATGCGGCGCGCGGCGTCGGCCCATTCCATGATGGCGGCGAAATCGCCGGAGAGCTCCGGCTGCAGCATGGCTACCGCCCCTTTGAGCACCTGGCCGTTGCCGCCGTCGATGGTGATGATATCGCCCTTGCGGAAGGTCTGGCCCATCGAGATGAGCGTGCCGGCCTTGTAGTCGACGCGCAGCGAACCGGCGCCCGATACGCAGGGCTTGCCCATGCCGCGCGCCACCACCGCGGCATGGCTGGTCATGCCGCCGCGCGTGGTGAGGATGCCTTCGGCGGCATGCATACCGTGGATGTCTTCCGGACTGGTCTCGATGCGCACCAGGATCGCCTTGCGCCCTTGCGCCTTGGCATCTTCGGCATCGGCGGACGAAAAGACGATCTCGCCGGTGGCCGCACCCGGCGAGGCCGGCAGGCCCACGCCGATAACGTCGCGCGCCGCCTTTGGGTCGATGGTCGGATGGAGCAGTTGGTCGAGGGAGGCCGGATCGATGCGGGCGACCGCCTCCTCCTTGGTGATCAGCCCGTCCTTCGCCATCTCGACGGCGATCTTCAGCGCGGCCTTCGCGGTGCGCTTGCCGGAGCGGGTCTGCAGCATCCACAATTTGCCGCGCTCGATGGTGAATTCGAGGTCCTGCATGTCGCGGTAGTGCTTTTCCAGCCGGTCGGAGATGTCGACGAAAGCCTGGAAGGCGTCCGGCATCAGCTTCTGGAGCGACGGCTTGTCGGAGCCGGCGGCGATGCGGGCCGCCTCGGTGATGTTCTGGGGCGTGCGGATGCCGGCCACCACGTCCTCGCCCTGGGCGTTGACCAGGAACTCGCCGTAGAGCTGCCTTTCGCCGGTCGAGGGATTGCGGGTGAAGGCAACGCCGGTGGCGGAGGTGTCGCCCATATTGCCGAACACCATAGCCTGGACGTTGACCGCCGTGCCCCAGCTTTCCGGGATGTCGTGCAGGCGCCGATAGGTGATGGCGCGGTTGTTCATCCAGCTCGAGAACACGGCGCCGATCGCGCCCCAGAGCTGCTCGTGCGGGTCCTGCGGGAACGGCTTGCCGAGCTCTTCCTCGACCCTGGCCTTGTAGAGCGAGATCACGCCCTGCCATTCCGCGGCCGTCAGTTCGGTGTCGAGCTCGTGGCCGAGGCTGGCCTTCTGGTCCTCGAGGATTTCCTCGAACACTTCATGGTCGAGGCCCATGACGACGTCGGAATACATCTGGATGAAGCGGCGGTAGCTGTCATAGGCAAAACGCGCATCGCCGGAATCGGCGGCCAAAGCCTCGACCGTCTCGTCGTTGAGGCCGAGATTGAGCACCGTATCCATCATGCCGGGCATGGAGGCCCTGGCGCCGGAGCGCACCGAGACCAGAAGCAGTTTCGACGGATCGCCGAAGCGGCGGCCGGTGATGCGGCTGACATGGTCGAGCGCGGCGACGACATCCGCCTCGAGCCCTTCGGGATAGGTGCGGCCGTTGGCGTAATAGGCGTTGCAGACCTCGGTGGTGATGGTGAAACCGGGCGGCACCGGCAGCCCGAGGCTGCACATCTCGGCCAGGTTGGCACCCTTGCCGCCGAGAAGGTTACGGTCGCCGGCTCGGCCTTCGGCGGCGCCGTCGCCGAAGGTGTAAACCCACTTGGTCATGCTTGCCCTCCAGTTCGTGGAAGATAGAAACAGCCGGGCCACGGCCAGGTTCCCCGCCTTCGCGATCCGAGCGATAGGATGCTGCAGTGCGAAAGGCAAGGCACCGACCGGCCCTTGCCGCCACTACAATCGATTAAGCAAAGCTGCGTCAAAAAGACTTGCCGGAGCGGCCATAGCAATATAGAACATAACGGGAACATGGTGGAGTAGCGGGATGAAACTCAACGGAAAACTCGACTATCTGGAACTGCCGGCGACGGGCGGCAGGCTGGACAGCGTCAAGTCCTTCTACAGCGCCGCGTTTTCATGGTCGTTCACCGATTATGGCCCGACCTATTCCGCCTTTGCCGAAGGCCTCGACGGCGGCTTCCAGGCAGATGCCGGCGAAGCGCCGGCCAAGCCGCTCCCGGTCATCTACTCCAAAAATCTCGAGGAAACGCTGGACGCGGTCGAGGGTGCCGGCGGCACCGTCGTCAAGCCGATCTTTTCTTTCCCGGGCGGCAGGCGATTCCACTTCACCGATCCAGCCGGCAACGAACTTGCCGTTTGGGGACATTAGGGAAGTCGCGATTTCAGGTTGTTTTGCTGTTGACAGCCAGGGGGCAGCCGGGCTCATTCCAGTGAACGGCAGCACCTCCAACAGTAAAAACGGACTGATGAAATTCGGCTCAAGCGGTGTTCGGGGTGGCTTCCGCGTCGGCAACGTCGACGCAAGGCGCGACTTCCTGGATGTGCGCGACATCGCCGACGCCTATGCCCGCACGGTCCTGAACAGCCGCGACCTTGCGCCGAACACCATTTTCAACATTGCATCCGGAGTGTCCTGGCGGATGGGAGACGTGCTCGATCTGCTGCTCGCGCAAAGCAGCGCCGAGATCGTCATGGAGCAGGATCCGCTGCGGCTGCGACCAAGTGACCTGCCGTGCATCGTCGGCGATGCGACCCGCGCCCGGACCTTGCTCGGCTGGGCGCCGGAGCATCCCTTCGAAGATACGCTTGCGGCCGTCCTGGAGGATTGCCGCGCGCGCGTGGCCAGGGCGCAGGTAGGATGATCGCCTGCTTCCTGAGAGCCTGAGGTGAACCGCCGCGTGCCAGCACAACCGCGAACTGCCACGCAGCGCGTGCGGATTGCTCTCCACCGCCAGCGATGGGCGACGAACCGGCCGGAATGGCGGCCCGCATCGCCGCCGATTTTAGTTGATCTCCTGCATTGAGCTTTCCACCGGCTCGTCCTATAAGGCCGCGCGCAGCGGGCACGGCCCGCCTGCTGGGGCGTCGCCAAGTGGTAAGGCATCGGTTTTTGGTACCGACATTCCCAGGTTCGAATCCTGGCGCCCCAGCCAACCGCCATCACGCGAATCTGGCCAGCCAGACTATGTTTCACCTCGTCATGGAACGGCGAGCCGCCCTATCTCTTTGTTCTGACCGGACGGAAGGCGTTCTTTCCTGCCTTTGCCCGTCAGCCGGCAGAGGCTGGCTTCGTTAGCCACCGCTTTTCGATAAGGCAAACCATCGTGTAGGCAGGGTCAAAGACGTTGCCGACGTGATACCGGACAACTTGGCCCATCAGATGAGATGCTGCTTCGGCGGACAAGCCATAGTCGCTGGTCAACCAGTTGAGCATATCCGTTGTCGCATGCTGCAGGGCCTGATCAAGCGGCCGCGCGTTGCCCATAGAGAAAATATGGGTTTCGTTCTCACCGCGAGGCCACACCAGCCGCCTGTTTTTCTCCACGGTCAAGCGAAGCTCAACCTCAAAGCAGGTTTCGATACCGGTTCCGACGATCTCCCCATCGCCCTGCGCCGCATGGCAATCGCCTGCGAAGAAGAGCGCTCCCTCTGTGGCAACAGGAAACCAAACGGTCGCGCCGGGCCGAAACCCGCGGTAATCCATGTTACCGCCATTCTCCGCGCTTGTCGCAGTGGAGAAAGCCTGGCCCATTGATGGCGCCACGCCAAAGCAGCCGATCATCGGCTCAACCGGCAAAATGAACCGTTCAAGGCCTGGCGGCGGCTCCTCCAGCATCACCGTTCGCGATTCGAGGTCGATCCGCCAGGTGACTTTGTCCCTTACCGGCAGATCGCGGGCAGCCTCCGGATCGATAACATTCGCGGCCAAGGACGAGATCGTCCAGCCGGAAGAGCGGATCGGGTCCATGCGCAGGATGTCCACGCGGAGCGCATCGCCAGGTTCGGCTCCCTTCACGAAGATCGGCCCGTTCATCGGGTTTGGTCCTCGGGCCCGCTGCACACCGTTCTTGTCGAAGCCCCGAGCATCCAGGGTTTCCGTCGTCACGACATCGCCGGATGCAATTGTGAGCACCGGCGCGACCGTGCCGAGAACATTGTGCCAAATAGTGTTGATGAGTTCGTGCGTCGCCATGCAATGGCAGTAGCGAAGACGTTGCCGCGCGGCAAGCCTGGATTAGGCTCTTCGGCGGCCGATCGGCTTTGCTCCGCCTCGTCCCACAGGGCAGCGCGCCGCAGGCATGCCTTAGGCTCATCTTGTCGAAAAACCTGTTTAGCGGCTCAAAGCGGCCCGACATTCTTCCGAAAATCGGGAAAGTCGATGCCCAAATCCGCGACTTATCGTCAGCCTAAACCTTTTCCGGCGGCAGGCGTTGTTCGTTGCAGACGGACGGACACAACAGCCAGCGGAGAGGTTCAACCGATGTATTTCATGGCACTGGCCACCGACTATGACGGCACGCTGGCGCATGACGGCCTGGTCACCGCGAGCACGATCTCGGCCCTGGAGAAGCTGAAGAAATCCGGGCGAAAGCTCATCCTGGTCACCGGGCGCGAGCTGCCCGATCTCAAGGAGGTGTTTCCCGAACTTTCCCTGTTCGACAAGGTCGTGGCCGAGAACGGCGCGCTGATCTACACGCCGGCCAGCGAGGAGGAGCGCACGATCTCGCCCTCGCCTTCCGCGGATCTCGTCGACAGGCTGAAGAAGCGCGGCGTGAAGCCGCTGTCGGTCGGCCGCTCGATCGTCGCCACATGGGAACCGCATCAGGCCACTGTGCTCGACGTCATCAAGAAGCTCGGCCTGGAGCTGGAGATCATCTTCAACAAGGGCGCGGTGATGATCCTCCCTTCCGGCATCAACAAGGCGACCGGGTTGGCGGCGGCGCTCGACGACCTGAAACTGTCACCGCATAATGTCGTGGCAGTCGGTGATGCCGAAAACGACCACGCTTTCCTCAGGGCCTCTGGCTGCAGCGTTGCGGTGGCCAACGCATTGCCCGCCGTCAAGGAAACCGCCGACCTCGTCACCAAGGAGGCGCGCGGCAAGGGCGTGGAGGAGCTGATCCGCAGACTGATTAAGCACGATTACCTGCTGGCCAAGAAACGTTTGGGCGGTGTGTTGCTCGGAACCTCGCGCGGCAAGGACATTTATCTGTCGCCGATGGAAACGGTGCTGATCGCCGGAAGCTCGGGCATCGGCAAATCGACCTTAGCCACGGCGCTCACCGAGCGGCTGGTCGAAAAGGGTCTGCAATTCTGCATTTTCGACCCCGAGGGCGACTATGACGGACTGAAAGGCGCGGTGCCGCTGGGCAACGGCTCGACCGCGCCGAACAAGGAACAGTTGCTGGAACTGATCGAGAAACCGCAGACCAACATCGTGGTCAACGGCCTGGCGCTGAAGGTCGACGAGCGGCCCGATTTCTTCGCCGAATTGCTGCCCGGCCTCGGCAACGTCCGCTACCGCACGGCAAGGCCGCACTGGCTGATCATCGACGAAGCGCATCATTTGATGCCCCAGCGACGCGGGGATACGCGTTCGGTGCTGTCGATCGAACTGCCCGGCACTGTGCTGATCACCGTCCATCCCGAAGCCATCTCGACCGATGCTCTCGGCCTCGTGACGGCGGTGATCGCGCTTGGGCCCAAGGCGAAGGGCGTCATCAGGACCTTCTGCAAGGAAACAGGGCTCCAGGCGCCAAAGGACATTCCATCGCCCAAGGGCGACCGGGTGCTGTTCTGGCGCCCGCACGACGGCAAGAAGCCGATCACGGTCAAGGCGATCGAGCCCGACCAGTCGCTGAAGCGGCACAGCCGCAAATATGCCGAAGGCGAGCTCGACGAGGCGGGCAGCTTCTATTTCACCGGGCCGAAGAAGGCGATGAACCTCAGGGCCCATAATCTCATCATCTTTGCGCAGATGGCGGAAGGCATCGATGACAAGACATGGGAGCACCATTTGCGCGCCGGCGACTATTCCAAATGGTTCCGCCAGCAGATCAGGGACAAGGACCTCGCCCGGGAAACGGCGGAGGCGGAGAAGAACAAGTCCTTGTCGGCCGAGGAGAGCCGCAAGCTGGTGATCGAGGCCGTGCGACGCAGGTATACGGCGCCGGCGACCGCTCCGGAAAAGTAGGATTGGTCGTGCAATCCTGAGAAAGGCGAGCTCAGCTCGCCTCGCGCATCGCCTCGGCGGCCTGCAGGTCGACCGAGACCAGTTGGCTGACGCCCTGCTCGGCCATGGTGACGCCGAACAGCCGGTCCATGCGCGCCATGGTGATCGGATTGTGGGTGATGATGACGAAGCGCGTTTCGGTCGTCTTCGCCATCTCTTCCATCAAATTGCAGAAGCGCTCGACATTGTGATCGTCGAGCGGCGCGTCGACCTCGTCGAGCACGCAGATCGGCGCCGGATTGGTGAGAAACACGGCGAAGATCAGCGACATCGCCGTCAGCGCCTGCTCGCCGCCGGACAGCAGCGTCATGGTCTGCGGCTTCTTGCCGGGCGGGCGGGCGAGGATTTCAAGGCCCGCTTCCAGCGGGTCTTCGGACTCGATGAGTTGCAATTCGGCCGTGCCGCCGCCGAACAGGTGCGAGAACAGCCGCTGGAAATGGCCGTTGACCACCTCGAAGGCCGCCAGTAGCCGCTCACGGCCCTCGCGGTTGAGGCTCTGGATGGCCTGGCGCAGTTTTCTGATCGCCTCGATGATGTCCTCGCGCTCGGAAACGATGGTCTCAAGCCGCTCGGACAATTCCTTCTGCTCTTCCTCGGCGCGCAGATTGACGGCGCCCAGCCGCTCGCGCTCGATCTTCAGCCGGTCGAGTTGGCGTTCGATCTCGCCCATGTCGGGCATCGGATCGTCGGCTTCGAGGCCGGTATGCTTGATGACGAGATGCGGCGGCGTGTTCAGCGCTTCCTGGATGCGCGCCTCGACTTCGGCGCGACGCTCGTCGGCGGCGGTGAGCCGCTCCTCGGCCCGGACGCGGGTTTCGCGCGCCTCGGCGAGCGACTGGATGGCGGCGGTCGCGGCCTTATCCAGCTCTGCCTGCTGGTTTTCCGCTTCCTGCAGGCGGTCGCCTGCTGCCTGGCGCAGCGCTTCGGCTTCGGAAAGCTGGGTCAAGAGCGCGCGGCGCTTGGCGTCGATCTCGTCCGGCGCGTCGGCCAGCCGCTCGCGCTCGGCTTCGGCCTCGGCCTTGCGCTCGCCGAGAGCGGCGATCTGCGTCGAGGCGTTTTCGGCGCGCTCGACCCAATTCCTGCGCTCGGCGCCGATGGCGTCCAACCGGCGCATGCGCGCCTCGGCCTCGCGGCGCAGCCCTTCATGCACGGCGCGCGCATCGGCAAGCGTGGCGCGGTCGCGCGCGACATTGGCGGAAGCCTGTTCGAGCTGCAGTTGGAGATCGCCGAGATCGGGCGCGTCCTTCAGCATCTCCTCGGCTTCGAGGAAGGCGGCCTGCGTCTCCTCATGGCTTTCGACGATGCGAGCCCGGGCTTCGTCCAGGGCTGCGCGGCGGCTCACCAGCTCGCCGCCGGCCTTCTCCGCCTCGGCCAGCGCGTTGCGGGCGGCATCCAGCGCATGCTGGGCCTCGCGTCCGGCCTGGCGCGCATTGCGCTCGGCCTCGCTTGCCTGGCGCATCGCCTGTTCGGCGCGCGCCAGCGCTTCCTCCGCCTCACGCACGACGCGCGTCGCCTGCACGGCTTCGGCATCGAGCTCGGCCAAGCGGTTCTTCTGCGCCAGCCGCTGGGCGGCGGCGGTCGGGGCGTCGGCGCTCGCGGTCAGGCCATCCCAGCGCCACAACGCTCCATCGCGGCTCACCAGCCGCTGGCCGGGCGCCAACAGCGCTTGAAGGCGGCGGCCGTCGGCGGCATCGACGATGCCGATCTGGGCGAGGCGGCGCGCAAGCTGCGCCGGCGCGCGCACGACGCTGGCAAGGCTCTTCACGCCTTCGGGGAGCGCCGCATCTCCAGGCTGGATCGCGCTTTCGCCCCAATGGACAGGAGCGCTGCGGTCGAGCGGGACATCGAGGTCCTCGCCCAAGGCCGCTCCCAGCGCGGTTTCGTAGCCGCGCTCGACGCTGATCTGCTCAAGCACCGACGGGAAAAGATCGCCGCCGCTGGTGGCGTTGAGGATCTTCGCCAGCGTACGCGCTTCCGTCTCGATGCGCGCCAGTTCCGCCCTGGCGTCCTGCAGCGGCGGCCGGGCGGCGCTTTCGGCCGCGCGCGCCTCGGCGACGGCCTGCTCGGCGGCAATAATGCCGGCCTCGCTCTCTTCCAGCCGGGCAAGCGCATCCTCGACCAGAAGCCGCTTCTCGGCCGGATCGGGCAGGCCGGCAATGCGCGCGACGACGTCGGAAAGCTCGCGATCGACGTCGGCGAGCTGGCGGGCGAAACGGTCGCGGCGCTCGGCGGTCTCGCGCAGCGTGCGCTCGATCTGATGGCGCGAGGCGGCCGCCTCGGCGCGCTCGGCGGTCAGCGCGGCAAGCTTTGCCTCGCTTTGCGAGAGCGTCGCGCCGGCCTGTTCGAAAGCGGCGCGCGTGGTCGCCTCGCGCTCGGCTGCGCCCGCATTGTCCGAGTTGAGCTCGGCTTCCTCGGCGCGCAGGCGCTCGAGGACGTCGGCATTGTCGCGCACCATCCGTTCCTCGCGGGCGATGTCGGCGTCGAGCTGCTGCAGGCGGCGTTCGAGCTCGGTCTGGCGCGCGCGGATGCGGCCGGCCTCTTCCTCGATCTGGGTCTTGGCAATCGACAGCCGCTGGAAGGCGGCCGCGGCGGCGGCTTCCGCGTCGCGCAGATCCGGCAGCCGGTGCGCGGCGATCCCTTGTTCCCTGGCCGCCGCCATCTGGGCGGCGGCGCGGTCGCCGACCAGCGTGGTGGCGATGGCGAGCGCCGAACGCGCCTCGCCTTCCTGGGTCTTGGCCAGCGTCCAGCGCAGATGCAGAAGCGTCGCTTCCGCCTTGCGGATATCGGCCGACAGGTTCTTGAAGCGCGAGGCCTGGCGCGCCTGGCGCTTCAGGCTATCGATCTGGCCTTCCAGCTCGCCGACGACGTCGTCCAGCCGTTCGAGGTTCTGCTCGGCGCCCTTCAGCCGGAGCTCGGCCTCATGTCGGCGCGTATGCAGGCCGGAGATGCCGGAGGCTTCTTCCAGCAGCGCGCGGCGCGCCTGGGGCTTGGCCTGGATCAGCTCGCCGATGCGGCCCTGGCCGACCATGGAAGGCGAGCGCGCGCCGGTCGACTGGTCGGCGAACAGAAGCTGCACGTCCTTGGCGCGCGCTTCCTTGCCGTTGATGCGGTAGAGCGAGCCGGCCTCGCGCTCGATGCGGCGCGAGACCTGCAATTCGTCGGCGTCGTTAAAGGCGGCGGGCGCGGTGCGGTCGGTATTGTCGAGGAAAAGCGTGACTTCGGCGGTGTTGCGTGCCGGGCGGGCGCCGGAGCCGGAGAAGATCACGTCGTCCATGCCGGACGCGCGCATGTTCTTGTAGGAGCTTTCGCCCATCACCCAGCGCAGAGCTTCGACGAGGTTCGACTTGCCGCAACCGTTCGGCCCGACAATGCCGGTCAGCCCGCGTTCGATGACGAACTCGCCGGGCTCGACAAAGGATTTGAAACCGAGGAGGCGAAGGCGCGAAAATTTCATTCGCGCCTTCCTACACTACAGGCCATGGCGCCGAAGCCGGACCGCTTCGGCGCGGCCTGGATGTCAGAGCAGAGGGTCGATGATGGCCGACATTTCCTCAATCGACATCGCCCCTTTGTAGGTCTTTCCGTTGATGAAGAAGGTCGGCGTCGAGTCGACCTTGAACTCGTCCGCTCCGCGTTTCTGGACTGCTCTCACATCGTCCAGAAGCTTCTGGTCCGTCAAGCAGGCCTCGAAGGACTCCTGTGTAAAACCGGCGAGCTTGGAGATCTGCAGCAGCGCTTCCTTGGTGTTGTTGACCCCGACCCAGCTCGGCTGCTGCTTGAACAGCACGTCGACCATGGCGAAGTAGTTGTCCTTGGAGCAGCGCGCCAGCATGAAGCCGGCTTCGGCGCTCGGATCGAAGGGGAATTCGCGCAGGATGTAACGGACCTTGCCGGTGTCGATATACTTCTTCTTCAACTCAGGAAAGGTCGTGTCGTTGAAATGCGCGCAATGCGGGCAGGTCATCGAGGCGTATTCGACGATGGTGACTTTGGCGTCGTCCTTGCCAAGCTGCTTGTCGGGCAGCGCACCGGGCTTGAGAAGTTCAGCCATGTCGACGGTGCCCTGCGCCTCGGGCACCTGGACCGCGGCCGGAGTGGTGGCCGGCTTAGCCGGCGTCGACGGGTCGGCAGGCTTCACGTCGGCGGCCTTGGCCTCCTCGCCAGAGTCGCTGCATGCGGCCAGCAGCGCTACCGCAGGAACAGCGGCCAGCGCAGTCAGAAGGTTTCTGCGGGACAAGGTCTTGCCAGACGGGGCACGGTTCATGCGAATCACCTGATATCGGTTGGATTTTGCAATGCAAGGGCTAGAAAAGGCGAGAGTTGGCGCGAATTAAGGCATCGCGATCCCCAATCCAATCGCGAAACTTGATCATAAGCATCACGAATGCGCGAGATTGGTGACGCATTCATGACGCTTCTTACGACCCTTTCGGCTTCCGTTCACCCATAATTGTGGCGCCAAGCCGCTCCAGCGAAGCGCGCAGGCCGTCATCCTCGATCTTGCCGACCAGGTGCGAAAGCTTCGACTTCTCCGCTTCGCTCAAGGGTCGCGGCGCCGGCTTCGGCCGCGCCTTTTGCGAAAGCACCGGTTTCTGCAGGATCTTGATGCGGCCGATCGCATTGAAACCCAGGAAGGCGTTGACGCGGTTGATGACCTCGCCGGCCTCATGCTGCAGATGCAGCGCCGCCATGCCTTCGCAGGCGATGATCAATGTCGCCGGCTCGAACGGATCGTCCTCGTGCAGGCGGCGCGGCCACTGGATCTTCTCCGGCCGCGAATGGGTGGCCAGGCGCGGCCCGGCGATCGCCTCCCAGGACTGCACCAGCCCGATCGAGATGCCGGCGCGCTTCCTCAGCACCGGATCGAGGATCTCGGTCGCGAGATCGCTCACCGGAACGGGATTGCCGAAGGGCCTTTTCCCTGCCATGTGCGTTCTCCAGTCCCCAACTCGTCCGATCAATGGCACCGCTAGACCAGACCCGCAAGGCATCACAGAAAGCCGCGTCCGACGACGCGGGCATCGCTGCCCGCCTGCTCGCCTGGTACGACGCGCATCATCGCGACCTGCCCTGGCGCGTCACGCCCGGCGCGTTCGCGCGCGGGATCAGGTCCGATCCTTATCGCGTCTGGATGTCCGAGGTCATGCTGCAGCAGACCACGGTCGAGGCGGTGAAGGCCTATTTCCGCACCTTCGTCGAAAAATGGCCGACGGTCGAGGCGCTGGCGGCGGCGCCCGCCGAGGACGTGATGAAGGCCTGGGCCGGGCTCGGCTACTATTCCAGGGCGCGCAACCTGAAGGCCTGCGCCGACATTGTGGCGCAGCGGGGCGGCCGCTTTCCCGACACCGAGGCCGGCCTTCGCGAATTGCCGGGCGTCGGCGCCTATACCGCTGCGGCGATCGCGGCGATCGCCTTCGACCGGCCGGCCGCGGTCGTCGACGGCAATGTCGAGCGGGTCGTGACCCGGCTCTCTTCGATCGAAACGCCGCTTAGCGAGGCCAAGCCGCAAATCCGGGCGCTGGTCGAGAAGCTCGTGCCGCAAACGCGGCCCGGCGATTTCGCCCAGGCGATGATGGATCTCGGTGCGACGATCTGCACGCCGAAGCGGCCGCGTTGCATGCTCTGCCCGGTGCGCGAAGATTGCAGCGCCATTCTCAGCGGGGATCCGGAACGTTTCCCGATCCGCCTGCCGAAGGACGACAAGCCGCTGCGCAAGGGCGCCGCCTTCGTCGCCGAGCGTGACGACGGCGCCATCCTGCTACGCAAACGGCCGGAAAAGGGCCTGCTTGGCGGCATGACCGAGGTGCCGACCACGGGCTGGACGGCGCGGATTGACGGCGCCACGACGGCCGACGCCGCGCCTTTTGCCGCCGATTGGCGCCGCGCCGGGCAGATAGGGCATGTCTTCACCCATTTCGCGCTCGAACTCGACATCTTCCATGCCCACATCAAAGGCGATGCGCCTGCTGGGCATTTCTGGTCGCTGGCCCACGAAATTTCCGGGGAAGCGCTGCCCACCGTCATGAAAAAGGTAATCGAAGCGGCGATACCGGGCGCGATCAAGAAACCGAAAGGCATGCAATGACCGAAATCCGCCATATCGTGTTCGACATCGGCAAGGTGCTGGTCCACTACGATCCGGACATCCCGTTCAGCCGGCTGATCCCGGAGGTCGCGGAGCGGAAATGGTTCTTCGACAATGTCTGCACCAGCGCCTGGAACCTCGAGCAGGATCGTGGCCGGACCTGGGAAGAAGCCGAGTCATTGCTGATCGCCGAGCATCCTGATCACGCCGAAAATATCCGCAACTTCCGCCGCCACTGGCACGACATGGTGCCGCATGCCTATGACGACAGCGTAGCGCTTCTCGAGGGTCTGATCGAGGATGGCCGCGACGTGACGCTGCTCACCAACTGGGCTTCGGACACGTTCCGCGAGGCTCGGGCCCGTTTTCCGTTCCTTGAAAAACCGCGCGGCATCACCGTTTCCGGCGATATCGGCCTGATCAAGCCGGACCGCGCAATCTATGACCACCACGTCGCTTCGTTCGGGCTCGATCCCGCAGCTTCGCTGTTCATCGACGACAGCCAGAAGAATGTCGACGGCGCAAGGGCCGCCGGCTGGCAGGCGGTGCTGTTCACCGATGCCAGGACGCTTAAAGCGGACCTTGAACGGTTCGGGATTGCGGCTTGAACTGAATCGCTTGCGGCGATCCGTTGAAGTCTTGATTCAAGAGCGGACGGCCGCTCAGGCCCCTGCCCGCTCCATGCCGAGCCGGGCGATGCGGCGCAGCTCGTCGATCGGGGTGAGGCCGCCGCTACGCTCATAGTGCCAGAAGGTCCAGCCGTTGCAGGCATCCAGACCTTGCACCTCGGCGCCGATCTTGTGGATCGAGCCGGCGCTGTCGCCGATCGCCAGCGTGCCGTCGGCACGCACCTTTGCCGCCCAACGCTTCTTGGCGTCGTAGAGCGTGGCGCCCGGCGTTACCAGACCGTTGTCGATCAGGCTGATGAAGGCGACGCGCGGCTCGGCTCGCTTGCCGGAAAGCACGGTGAGGTCGGCGCCCTCCAGCGGGCGCACCGCGGCGATGCGCTCATTGGCGGCGTCAATATAGGCCTGCTCGCGCTCGATGCCGACGAAGTGGCGGCCGAGGCGCTTGGCGACGGCGCCCGTGGTGCCAGAGCCGAAGAAGGGATCGAGCACGACGTCGCCCGGCTTGGTCGAGGCCATCATGATGCGGGCCAGCAGCGCCTCCGGTTTTTGCGTCGGATGCAGCTTGTTGCCGTTCTCGTCCTTCAGGCGCTCGCCGCCGGTGCAGATAGGGAATAGCCAGTCGGAGCGCATCTGCAGGTCGTCGTTCGAAGCCTTCAGCGCCTCGTAATTGAAGGTGTAACCCTTGGCCTTCTGATCGCGCGAAGCCCAGATCATCGTCTCATGCGCGTTCTGGAAGCGGCGGCCGCGGAAATTCGGCATCGGGTTGGTCTTGCGCCAGACGATGTCATTGAGGATCCAAAAGCCGAGATCCTGCATGCGGGCGCCGACCCGGAAGATGTTGTGATAGGAGCCGATGACCCAGATGGTGCCGCTAGGCTTCAGCACCCGGCGTGCAGCGAGAAGCCAGGCGCGGGTAAAGGCGTCATAGGCCTCGAAACTCTCGAATTGGTCCCAGTCGTCGTCGACGGCGTCGACCTTGGACTGGTCAGGCCG
This sequence comes from Mesorhizobium sp. B4-1-3, assembly GCF_006439355.1. GTDB lineage: Bacteria > Pseudomonadota > Alphaproteobacteria > Rhizobiales > Rhizobiaceae > Mesorhizobium. The sequence continues at coordinate 261,927 of NZ_VFTG01000002.1, read as the reverse complement.
GTGCAGGTCGCCGTCGAGCTGCAGATTGTAGGGCGGGTCGGCGAAGATGACGTCGACCGACTTTTCCGGCAGCCGGTCCAGCGCGGCGACGCAATCGCCTTTCAGGATCGTGTCCAGCCATTCGGACTGCGAGGGAGCATGGGAAAGCTCGTCGAGAAGACGCACGGCAGACATCGAAACACCCAAAAGAACGCGTTACGGTTTTACTCTCCGTTATGGTTACCGATCAGCGTAAACATTCGGTGAAGGCTCGCGGCCCGGCTGGGGAGGTTTGCGCGGGCCGGCCCGTTGGTGTATGCCGCGCCGCTTGAGCCGTCAGGCCCTTCCCCCAACGACGCGGATTGCCATGCCCCAGCCAGATCTTGTCATTTTCGATTGCGACGGCGTGCTCGTCGATTCTGAAATCGTCGCCGCGCGCGTCGAGGCCGAGCTTCTGACATCGGCCGGGTTCGAGATCTCGGCGGAGGAGATTTTCGAGACCTATGCCGGGCTGACCTTCAAGGACATCATGCTGCGGCTCGAGGAGAAGTCCGAGGTCCCGTTCCAGGCCTCGCTGATCGACCGCGCCGAGGAACTGGTCGACCGCAAGCTGCGCAGCGACGTGCGCATTATCGAGGGCGCCCGCGAGGCGGTAGCCGCCGTCACGGCGCCGCGCGCCGTCTGCTCCAACTCGCGCACCGAGCGGGTCGAATTCATGCTGGAGAAGGTGCGGCTGCTGCCGTTCTTCGCCGGCCGTATCTTTTCCGGGCTGGACATACCCAGCAAGAAGACCAAGCCAGCGCCGGACGTGTTCCTCTATGCCGCCGAAAAGCTCGGCGCCAACCCGAAGAACACCTTCGTGATCGAGGATTCAGTGCACGGCATCGCCGGCGCGAGGGCGGCCGGCATGCGCGTCATCGGCTTCACCGGCGCCGGGCACAGCTATCCGGGCCATGCCGATGCGCTGACCGAGGCGGGCGCCGAAACGGTCATCCGACGCTGGGCGGAACTCAGCAGCACGATCGCTGCATTGTCGGAGTGGTCCGAGGACGCCTAGAGCGTTTCACCGTTTCACGGAGACGGCGAACCGCTCTATCCCTTTTTTTACGCAATTCCGGGCGGAAAGCCGCTCACACTTTTCCTGGAATTGCTCTGGAAGACCGAGGATCGCGCCTATGCGCGCGTCGTCAGCGTCGACAGTTGGTCGGTGTCGTAGCGGTTTCGCAGATCGGCGAGCGCTTTCGGATCCGGGGCACCGTGCGCCGCCAGTTCGGCAAGCTCTTCGAAATAATGCTCGTGACCGGGTGGAGAGACGGTCATCAGCACGCGCGCCGGCCTTTCGCTGACATTGGTGATGTTGTGCGGCACTCCCGGCGGGATGAACAGGAAGGTTCCTGGCGTTGCACGGATCGTCCTGTCGCCGACATGCCATTCACACTCGCCCTCGAGCAGGTAAAAAGTCTCCTCCTGCACCCGGTGAACATGCCGCCCGGTGGCGAACTCCGGCGGAATCGTCCAGTCGAACATGCTCGTATGCCTGGTATTTTCATCGGTAACGAGGAAAGCCATTGGATGGCCACGCAACATGACGCCCTTCTTCTCGTCGGGCATGCGGATGACGGCATCAGCGCTCATATGATCCTCCTCTGACAGGGCGCTTGTTTCCGGCAAGCGTTCGCGCAACATCGGCCGCTCACGCCGAAAAGTCGTGAATCCGTTGCCAAAAATTTGCTAAAAGACTCAAATGACAGCCAGGGGCGACGTCTACCAGTTCGGCCCGTTCCGCCTCGATCCTGAGGTGGGGATTCTCTTCTACGGGGCCGAGCCGACCATGCTCGGGCGGCGTGCCGTGGCTCTGCTGCGGCTGCTGATCCAGAACGCGGGCCAACCCGTGTCCAAGGACGCGCTGATCGAAGCCGGCTGGGGCGGATCGGCGGTTGCCGACAACAATCTGACGGTTCAGATCGCAGCCTTGCGCCGGACACTGGCCGACGCGGCGAATGTCGCGGACTGGATCGAAACACTGCCGCGCCGCGGCTATCGCTACATCGGACCGGCCGGCGCCGCCAATGTTCCCGATATCCCGGCGGCCGCCCGCGCCGCCTCGGCGCCGAGCTTGCCTGAAAAGCCCTCCATCGCAGTCCTGCCATTCTCGAATTTGAGCGGCGACCCGCAGCAGGAGTATTTTGCCGATGGGATGGTCGACGACATCATCACAGGCCTGGCACGCATCAAATGGCTGTTCGTCATCGCGCGAAACTCGACTTTCTCGTACAAAGGTCGCGCCGTCGACGTGAAGCGGGTCGGCCGCGAGCTTGGTGTTCGCTATGTGCTCGAAGGCAGCGTGCGCAAGGCCGGCGGCAGCGTGCGTGTCACCACGCAGATGATCGATGCATCGACCGGCGCACATGTCTGGGCCGAGCGCTACGACCGCAGTTCCGACGACATCTTTGCGCTCCAGGACGAGATCGCCCTGGCAGCGGTGGGCGCGATTGCGCCAAGCGTGCGGAAAGCCGAAATCGAACGAGTCAGGCGCAAGCGCCCCGACAGTCTCGATGCCTACGATCTCGTGCTGCAGGCCCAGCCTGACGTGGATTCAGGCATGCCGGAGCAGGTGACCAGGGCGCTGGTGCTCCTAGAGCGCGCGATCGCGCTCGAACCGGCCTATGCGCTGGCGCATGGCAATGCCGCGATGTGCCATCATTGCCTGTTCCTTCGCGCCGGCCTGCGGGAGATCAACCGTGCGTCTTCGATCCGCCACGCGCGGTCGGCCATCGTCCACGGGCAGGATGACGCGCTCGCCCTGACATGGGCGGGCTTTTCCATCGGAATGGATGCGCATGATCGCGCCGGTGCATTTGCGGCATTGGAAGCCGCGCTTGCCATCAGCCCGTCATCGGCGCTGACCTATATCCTCGGCAGCGTCATGCTCGGATGGGGCGGTGAAGCGGAGCGCGCGATAGAGTGGAGCGAGCAGGGCATGCGGCTGAGCCCTTTCGATTCATGGGCTTGGGCCGCATTCGACGCGCAGGCGATGAGCCATTTGCTGCGCGGCCATTACGAAGAGGCTTGCCGTGCTGCCTACAAGTCCGTTCAAGCCAACCCGGCGCATAGCATCACCTATGTGCAGTTGGCCGCCGCGCTGGTCAAGCTTGGCCGATTGGACGAAGCGAGGGCGGCCGCCGCCCGCGTGATCGAGCTTCAGCCCGGCTTTCGCTACAGCCGCCAGTTTGCAGGCGTGAATTGCGCGCCTGCGCTCGCGCAGGTTCTTGGTAGCGCATTACGGGCAGCCGGATTACCTGAGTAGACCCGGATTACCTGAATAGACAACGAACAGCATGTTTCGTTGGCCAACGAAACATGCTGTGTTTTCTGCCTTCGCTCAGTTCGTCGCCGGAGCGCGCTTCTTCCGCTTGCCTTTCGACTTGTCCGCCGAGGCGGCCGGCGTGTTCTCGTCATAGCCGGCATAGGCCTGGTAGTCGCGCGCGGTCGGCTCAGGCACCACGACGTTGTTGTCGACGAAGACGAACTGGGTAGCGGCCGACGGGTCGGTAACCTGCACCTGGTAGGGATGCAATTGCGAATAAAGCACCTCGTCGCCGTGCTGAACCGCGATGCGGATCGGCATGGTGATGGTGCCGGGCGCGAACATCGGCCCCGGCACGACCTTGCCGGCGACGGCGATCTTCATCGACATCTGGCCATTGGCATGGGTGCAATCGCGCGTCACGTCGGTGATCGAGGCCTGGTAGATGATCTTCGACGGGTCATGGTCCGGATCGATCGGCTGGCCGTTGGGGCCGGTCTGAGCAGCAGCAGCTGCCTCGGCCTCGGCTTGCGCCGCCGGATCAAGCTTCTTTTTCCTGGGCTTTGCAGTGGCGCCCTTGGCATAGGTGTTGAAATAGGCGGTGCCGTCGCGCAGCGTCACCTTCGGGCAATAGGCGCGCAACTGGCTGGCGAGGATCTTGGGATCCTGCGGCGGCGGCGGTGCGGCCGGATCCTTCTTGGTTAGGCCGAAGTTAAGAATGCCATTGTCGCTCGATTGGCAGCCGGCGGCGGCAAGCATAAAGCCGGTGAGCGCCAGACCCGCGACAAAACGACGGTTGACCGAATAAAACGCCATGAAACTGCACTTCCCTCTCACAAAGCCGGTGACGTATAGCAACCGCGCGGCAAAAATGCGACTGAGCCGGCTCGGAAAATTAACCAATTGCCGTGGATGACGCGACCGGCAGCAGTGGGCCTTGACGATGCAATATGTGAGTACCCGCGGGGATGCGCCCGCGCTTGGATTTTCGGACGCGGTGCTGGCAGGCTTGGCGCGCGACGGCGGGCTCTACGTGCCGCGCGAGTGGCCGCAGTTTTCGGCCGCCGACATCCGCGCCATGCGCGGACTTGCCTATCCAGACCTTGCCATCCGCGTCTTGACGCCGTTCCTCAGCGGCGAGATCGCGGCGCCCGCCTTCGAGCGCTTGGTGCGCGAAGCCTATGCCACGTTCCGGCACGAGGCCGTCTGCCCGCTGGTGCAGACAGGGAAAAACACCTTCATCCTCGAGCTGTTCCACGGTCCGACGCTGGCCTTCAAGGACGTGGCGATGCAGCTGCTCGCCCGCCTTATGGACCATGTGCTTGCCGAACGCGGCCAGCGCGCCACCATCGTCGGCGCGACCTCGGGCGACACGGGAGGTGCTGCGATCGACGCCTTCGCCGGTCGCGACCGCACCGACATCTTCATCCTTTTCCCGCATGGCAAGGTCTCGCCGGTGCAGCAGCGGCAGATGACGACGTCGAGCGCCGCCAACGTCCATGCGCTGTCGGTCGAGGGCAATTTCGACGATTGCCAGGGCCTGGTGAAGGACATGTTCAACGACCACGCTTTCCGCGACCGGGTGTCGCTGTCGGGCGTCAATTCGATCAACTGGGCCCGCATCATGGCCCAGATCGTCTATTATTTCTCCTCGGCCCTGTCGCTCGGCGCACCCGACCAGCCGGTGTCCTTCACCGTGCCGACCGGCAATTTCGGGGATATTTTCGCTGGTTACGCCGCCAAGCGCATGGGCTTGCCGATCGATCGGCTGATCATTGCCACCAACGACAACGACATCCTGGCGCGCACATTGGCGAGTGGCGAATACCGCACCAGGGGCGTGTTCGCCACGACCTCGCCGTCGATGGATATCCAGGTGTCTTCGAATTTCGAGCGGCTGCTGTTCGAGGCGGCCGGCCGCAACGCCGAGACGGTCAGGCGCTACATGAACGGGCTGAAGCAATCGGGCGCCTTCACCATCGAGGACGGCGAGCTCAAGCGAATCCGCGCCGAGTTCGACGCCGGCCGCGCTACCGTCGAGGAGGTTGCCGCCACCATCCGCGCGACTCTGGAGAACAGCGGCTACCTGCTTGATCCGCACACGGCGGCGGCCGTTCATGTCGCCGCTTCCCACGCCTCCGGTCCGGTGCCCATGGTGGTGCTCGGCACCGCGCATCCGGCGAAATTCCCGGCGGCGGTCGAGGCTGCGTGCGGCATCACCCCTGCCCTGCCCGCATGGCTAGGCGGCTTGATGACAGCCGACGAAAAATACACGATACTTCCATCCGACTTGAAAATGGTGGAAGATTACGTGAGCCGCCACTCGCGGGCGGCGCGTTAAGGAGTACTTGCCATATGGGTGTTGAGGTAAGCCGTCTGTCGAACGGCCTGACAGTCGCCACCGAAACCCTTCCAAGCATCGAATCGGTTGCCCTAGGGGCCTGGGTCAAGTCAGGCGCCCGCAATGAGCGGGACGACGAGCATGGCATGGCCCATCTGCTCGAGCACATGGCTTTCAAGGGCACAAGGCGCCGCAGCGCCTTCGAGATCGCCTCGGAAATCGAGAATGTCGGCGGCGAGATCAACGCCGCCACCAGCGTCGAGACGACCTCATACTACGCCAGGGTGCTTTCGGACGACGTGCCGCTGGCGGTCGATATCCTGGCCGACATCCTGCAGGAGTCCGAATTCGATCCCGACGAGCTCGAACGCGAGCAGCATGTGATCCTGCAGGAGATCGGCGCCGCGCACGACACGCCCGACGACATCGTCTTCGATCGCTTCACCGAAACGGCCTTCCGCCATCAGACCATCGGCCGCTCGATCCTGGGCACGCCGGAGACGGTCAAATCCTTCACCTCCAAGCAGCTGCACAACTTCATCGAACGACAATATGACGCAGAGCGGATGGTCATCGTGGCCGCCGGCGATGTCAAGCATGACAATTTCGTGCGCGAGGTGGAAAAACAGCTCGGCGGCTTTCGTTCCAAGGCGGCGGGCAATATCCCGCAATATGCGCAATATGTCGGCGGCGACTTCCGCGAGGATCGCGACCTGATGGATGCGCAGATCGTGCTGGGCTTTGAGGGCCGCGCCTATCACGTGCGCGATTTCTACGCCTCGCAGGTGCTTTCGATGATCCTGGGCGGCGGCATGTCGTCGAGGCTGTTCCAGGAGGTGCGCGAGAAGCGCGGCCTCTGCTACTCGGTCTATGCCTTCCACTGGGGATTTTCCGACACCGGCATTTTCGGCGTGCATGCCGCGACCGGGCAGAGCGACATCGCCAAGCTGGTGCCGGTGATCATCGACGAATTGCAGAAGGCCGGCGAGAGCATCCAGCAGGACGAGCTCGACCGGGCGCGCGCGCAATATCGCGCCGGCCTCATCATGTCTGCCGAAAGCCCGGCCAGCCGCGCCTCGCAGATCGCCAGGCAACTGCTTCTGTTCGGGCGGCCGATCGCCAAGGAGGAATTGATGGAGCGGCTTTCGGCGCTGACCGTCGAGCGGCTGACCGATCTCTCCTCGCGGCTGTTTTCGACCAAGCCCACGCTCACCGCAGTCGGGCCCGTGGGCACGCTTGCGCCCTACGAGGCGATCCTCGAATCGCTTGCGGGTCCGCAGACGACGGCCCGCCGGCTAGCCGTCTGACCCTACAAGCGCCGTGTTCGCGCTCCCTTTCTTTCGCCGCGACCTGCCGGCACTGAGAGGCGAAAAGGTCACGCTGCGCGTGCCGCTCACCAACGACTACCGCGAATGGTCGGCGGTGCGCGGCGAAAGCCGCGCCTTTCTGGAACCCTGGGAACCGCGCTGGCAGCCGGACGAGCTCGACCGCGCCGCCTGGCGGCTGCGCATCAGCCGCTACCGCGAGGATTACGCGCAAGGCACGGCCATCGCCTTCTTCATCTTCGAAAAATCGAGCGGCAAGCTTGCCGGCGGCATCACGCTCGGCAACATCCGCCACGGCGTCGCGCAGAGCGGTCATATCGGCTACTGGATCGGCGAACGCTTCGGCGGCCGCGGCCTGATGACCGAGGCGGTCAAGCTGGTGTCGCGGTTCGCCTTCGATACGCTCAGGTTGCACCGGATCGAAGCTGCCTGTATTCCCGAAAACGCCCGGTCGATCCGCGTGCTTGAAAAAGCCGGATTCCGGCGCGAAGGACTGCTGCGATCCTATCTCAGGATCAATGGCATCTGGCAGGATCACTATCTCTACGCCCGGATCGCGGACGATCCGCCGGGCGATGGAACGAAGGGCTGACTGTGACGAATTCTCCGCGATTAGCGTCGCTGTTCGCCCTCATCATGACGGTCGTCATCACGCTTTTTTCGGCGGTGCCCGCTTTCGCCGTCGAGCCGATCAAGATCGCGCGCGACGACAAGGCGCTGGACCTCTCCGGCGCCGTGCAGATCTACCGGAATCAGGGCGAGAATTTCCAGGTTTCGACCGCGCCCGGCCCCGACGGCATCGTGCGGCGCATCGAAGTGGAGGCCAATGACGCGCGATCGAGTGGCGACTGGGCCGTCTTCGCGCTCGCCAACACTACCGACCAGCAGCTCGATCGGCTGATCGTCGCGCCGCATTTCCGCCTGGTGAATTCCGGTATCTTCTGGCCCGACCTCGGCTCGACGCGCATCGCCGCGATCACGCCCAGCGAAGGCTTCGCGCTCGACCGCCAGACAAGCCCGGACGCCGACGTGTTCCGGGTGACGCTGAACCCCGGTACGGTGGTGACCTTCATCGCCGAACTCGCCTCGCCGAAGCTGCCGCAGGTCTATCTCTGGGAACCGGATTCCTACAAGGACTCGGTCAATTCCTACACGCTGTTCCGCGGCATCGTCATCGGCATCTCGGGCCTTCTGGCGCTGTTCCTGACGATCCTGTTCGTGGTCAAGGGAACCTCGATGTTCCCGGCGACCGCGGCGCTTGCATGGGCGGTGCTCGCCTATATCTGCGTCGACTTCGGCTTCCTCAACAAGATCATCGAGATATCGCCCGGTAACGAGCAGATCTGGCGGGCCGGCACAGAGGTGGCGCTCGCGGCAACCTTCGTGGTGTTCCTGTTCGCCTATCTCAACCTCAACCGGTGGCACGGCCATTTCAGCTATGGCGCCTTGGTCTGGATCCTCGGCCTGCTTTTGATCGCCGGCGTGGCCATCGTCGATCCGGCGGTCGCCGCCGGCATTGCCCGCATCTCTTTCGCCGCCACCGCGCTCACCGGCCTCGGCCTGATCATCTTCCTCGGCATTCGCGGCTATGACCGGGCGATCATGCTGGTGCCCAGCTGGGTCATGGTGCTGCTCTGGCTATGCGGGTCGTGGATGGCGATCACCGGCATGCTCGACAACGATATCGCCCAGCCGGCGCTGGGCGGCGGGCTGATCCTGATCATCCTGCTCATCGGCTTCACCGTCATGCAGCATGCCTTTGCCGGCGGCGTGCTGCACCAGAGCCTGTTCTCCGATCTCGAGCGGCAGGCGCTGGCGGTGGCCGGCTCGGGCGACATCGTCTGGGACTGGGACGTGCTGCGAGACCGCGTGGTGACCAAGCCGGACATCAGCCTGCAGCTCGGCCTGGCGCCGAACAGCCTTGGCGGTGCGGCCCGCAACTGGCTGCCGGTGCTGCATGCCGACGATCGCGACACGTTCCGCACCACGCTCGACGTGGTGCTGGAGCACCGCCGCGGCAAGGTCGCGCAGAATTTCCGGCTACGCGGCGCCGATGGTCATTATCACTGGTTCTCGCTGCGCGCCCGCCCGGTGATCGGCTCCGACGGCGAGGTGATCCGCTGCGTCGGCACCATGGTCGACGTCACCGAGCAGAAGAAATCCGAGGAAAGGCTGCTGCACGACGCCGTGCACGACAACCTGACCGGCCTGCCGAACCGCGAATTGTTCATGAACCGGCTGGAGGCGATCATCTCGATCGCCCGCACCGAGGACAAGGTGCGCCCTACGGTCTTCATCATCGACATCGACCGCTTCAAGCAGGTCAATGACGGTCTCGGCATTTCCGCCGGCGACACCATCCTTCTTACCGTCGCCCGCCGGCTGCACCGGCTCCTGAAGCCGAAGGATTCACTGTCGCGCTTCGCCGGCGACCAGTTCGCGCTGATGCTGCTTTCAGAGCAGGACCCGGCCCGCATCGCGGCCGTGGCCGACGCCATCAAGCACGCGATCAACAATCCGATAACCTTCGCCAAGCGCGAGATCGTGCTGACTGCCTCGATCGGCCTGATCACCTGGACGACGGCGCAGACTTCGGCCGAGGACATGGTCAAGGATGCCGAGCTTGCCATGCACCAGGCCAAGCGCTTCGGCGGCGACAGGATCGAGCCGTTCCGCCCTGCCTTCCGCACCGTCGGCACCGACCGGCTGCAATTCGAATCCGACCTTCGCCGCGCCATCGAGCGGCGCGAGTTCACGCTTGCCTACCAGCCGATCGTGCGGCTGGAGGACGGCAGCGTCGCCGGCTTCGAGGCGCTGCTGCGCTGGGACCATCCGCGCCGCGGCATGATCCCCCCAGGAGATTTCATCCCGGTGGCCGAGAATTGCGGACTGATCGTGCAGCTCGGCCTGTTCGCCATGCAGCAGGCGGCCGAGGACCTGGCCGCCTGGCAAAAGCAGATCGGCGACGCGCCGCTGTCGGTCTCGGTCAACCTCTCCAGCCGTCAGCTCATCCGCCGCGACCTAGTCAGCGATGTCCGCTCCGTCATCGCGCGCGCCAATCTGAAACCGCGCTGCTTCCGGCTCGAGCTCACCGAATCGCTCGTGATGGACAATCCCGAGCAGACCGCGCATGTGCTGAGCAAGCTCAAGCAGCTCGGCATTGGACTGTCGCTCGACGATTTCGGCACCGGCTATTCCTCGCTGTCCTATTTGACGCGCTTCCCCTTCGACACGATCAAGATCGACAAGAGCTTCGTCGACGACGCGACGCCGAAGCGCGCGGTGCTGCTCAAATCCATGGTCAACATGGCGCATGAGCTTGGGCTTTCGGTCGTGGCGGAAGGCATCTCCGACGAAAGCGACGCGCTGGAGCTTCGCCAGATGGGCTGCGAATATGTCCAGAGCTTCATGTTCGGCGCGCCGATGCCCGGCGACCAGGTGCTGAAGACGCTGAGGGAGCAGTATCCGCTGACCCAGGCTTAGAGACCGTTTGGAAACTCTACTCCTGCGGCAATCTGGCGGCGCTTTCTGCGCTTCCGGTGCTCACGTGCATTAAGCACGCTCCGCTCCGGTTCTCGAAATCACCACCATATGACTCGCATGAGCGAGTTTCGAAACGGCCTCTGCGTCTGCTCGGCACGGTAGGCTAAGCATGCCCAGCGGCGGCGCTCAGATGGGCAAGGTCGATGCCGATCGAGGCCAGGATGCGGTCGTATTTGCGCTCGATGTCGGTGTCGAAGAGAAGCTCGGGCGTCGCCGGACAGGTGAGCCAGCCGTTCTCGGCGATCTCCGTCTCGAGCTGGCCGGCGCCCCAGCCGGAATAGCCGAGCGCCATCAGCGCATGACGCGGGCCGCGCCCGGTGGAGATGGCGCGCAGGATGTCGACGGTTGCCGTCAGGCAGATGTCGTCGGAGACGTTGAGCGAGGATTCCACGCGATAGTCGCCGGAATGCAGAACGAAGCCGCGGCTGCGGTCTACCGGCCCGCCATTGCGCACGACGAAATCGCGTGTATGCGCCGGCAGGCGGATCGCTTCCTGCTCGTTCATGATGCCGAGCTGCACCAGCAGGTCCGGAAACAGCATCTGCTGCGTCTGGTTGATGATCAGGCCCATCGCGCCCTCGTCGCTATGGGCGCAGACGTAGATGACGGAGCGCGCGAAACGGTCGTCCTTCATGCCCGGCATGGCAATCAGGAACTGATCGTCGAGGAAGCCGCGGCCGGCGGCCGCCTTCTTGTGGCGCAGCAAGTCCATGGCTTGAGCGTAACGCGTTTCGGCAGCGCCGAAAAGATGGTGCCGGTCCCCGATGTCACGCAAATATGATACCGGGAAGGTGACGAAGTCATTGCGCGGCCAAGAACGGACGGTCAAATCACCGCCATGCGATATATGAAAATACTGGTTCTCGGCATCGTTTTCGGGTGGGCTGCGGGCCTCCCGGCCGAGGCCTCCTCTTCGAACTGGTACAATAGTGAAGGCGGCAAGGTCCGGCTGGTGACCACCGGCAAGCCCGACGAGGCCGGCAAGATCCACGGCGTGCTCGACATAGCCTTGAAGCCCGGCTGGAAGACCTATTGGCGCGATCCGGGTGATGCCGGCGTGCCGCCGCAGCTCGACATCTCCGGCAGCACCAACATCGCCGACGCCCAATTGTCGTTCCCGCCGCCGCAGCGGCATGACGACGGCTACGGCAAATGGGCCGGCTACGACCGTCCGGTGTCGCTGCCGGTGACCTTTACCGTGTCTTCGCCCGGCCAACCGGCGACCATCGACGCCCATGTCTTCCTCGGCATTTGCGAGACGATCTGCATTCCGGTGCAGACCCGGCTCAGCGTCGACCCCGGCTCCGATCCCGACAACGCGATCGACGCAGCACTGGTGAAGACCGCGCTCGCCACGCTGCCCTCCCCGGCGCGGCCCGATTTCGGCATCAGCGTGCTGCCGGGCGACCACGAAACGCTTGTCGTCCAGGCGCAGTCGCCCGGCGATCCGGAATCCGTCGACTTCTTCATCGCCGGCAAGCGCGACTACATGTTCGGCGCGCCGGTGCGCAGCCAGAAGGACGGCAAGCTCGTCTTCACAGTGCCGATCCTCGACCGGCCGTCGGCGACGCCGACCGATGGCGGGCTGTATTACACGCTGACCAGCGCAGAGGGTTCGGTGGACGGGTTGCTGCCTTTCCCTTGATCCAGCGGCTGTGAAGAGGTTGCCGGAGTCCGCGCAGTCCGATATCGAAGACGTCGGTTCTTCCCATCTCTCCCAAACGAGGCTCCCCATGACCATTTCGGTTGGCGAAAAACTGCCCGACGTGACCTTCAAGACGATGACCGCCGATGGCGCGAAGGATATAAAAGGCACAGAGATCTTCACCGCCAAGAAGGTGGTGCTGTTCGGCGTCCCCGGCGCCTTCACGCCGACCTGCAGCAACAACCATCTGCCGGGCTATCTGGAAAACCATGACGCCATCCTGGCGCGCGGGGTCGACACGATCGCCGTCGTCTCGGTCAACGATGTGCATGTCATGGGCGCCTGGGCGCGCTTCTCCGGCGGCGAAGGCAATATCCTCTATCTCGCCGACGGGAGCGGTGATTTCGCCAAGGCCGTGGGGCTCGACAACGATCTTTCCGCGGCCGGCATGGGCCTGCGCTCCAAGCGGTTTTCGATGATCGTCGACGACGGCAAGGTCACCGCGCTCAATGTCGAGACAAAGCCTGGCGTCAACGAGAGCGGCGCGGCCAAAATCCTTGAGCAGCTCTGATGCTCGACACCATCTGGCGCGCGGTAGCGATCGGCATCGGCGCCACGGTGTTCATGGACATCTGGGCGATCATCCTCAACAAGGCGATCGGCCAGCCCTTGCCCAATTGGGGCATGGTCGGGCGCTGGGTTTGGCACCTGCCCGGGAAAGTCTTCCACGACGATATCGGCAAGGCCACGCCCTATGCGCATGAAAAGGCGCTGGGCTGGGATTCCACTATCTGGTCGGCATCCTTTACGGCGTGGTCCTGGTGGTGCTCGCGGGCGCCGGCTGGCTGGCGGCGCCGACTTTCCTGCCGGCCTTCATCCTCGGCATCGTCACGGTTGGAGCCGGTTGGTTCCTGCTGGCGCCAGGCATGGGCGCCGGCTGGGCGGCATCCAAGCTGCCCAATCCGACAAAGGTGCGCGCGCTCAACCTCGTGGCGCACACGGTGTTCGCGCTCGGCATGTTCTCGACGGCGCTGCTGATCCGGTGACGATCAATTGGCGTGATGCGGTACCGGTTCGTCGATCGGCCGCCAACCGTGCAGGACGCGGCGCAACGCAACGTCATAGGCGAAGTAGTTACCACCGCCCGCGGGTTGATCCGCGGTACGGCTGATCTCCCTGCCATCGAGCAAAAGCAGCAGAAGCGTTCCAACACCGCCATGGCCAACGAAAGCGACGTTCCCACCGCCACTGGCGGCGAGCGCCTCTTCGACCTCCCCCACAATGCGGCTCTGCGCATCAATGGCGCGTTCCCAGCCCCGGATGCTCTCGTGCGGGTTAGCGAAGAACTGGTCGGCAGCCGCCTCGAATTCCGGCGGCGGCAGGAAGCCGGTTGCCGACCGGTCGTTCTCGAGCATCCGCTCGCGCACCTCGACCGCAAGGCCGAGATGGTCCGCCAGGATTTCGGCAGTTTCAATCGCCTTGCGTTCAGCGGACGACACGATGCGGCCGATCGAGCCGATCCAGGGCTGGTCGAGCATGGCGACGGCCCTTGCCCGGCCGATATCGGACAGTCCCCATTCCGGCACAGGCACATTGGCGTCAATGCGGACCTGGGGATGGGTGATGTAATAGGCGATCGGCACGACATGCGTCCCCGGTCAGAGCGCGAATCCAGCCATCAAAATCAATAGCTCTGGGTCGAGCGTCGCGCCCTGGCGACCGCTGGCCGCTTCGGCTGCGTCGCGGGCTGCGCCGCCACCGCAGTCTTCACAGGGCCTTTCTTGAACGGCGCCATGCCTTGCCGGGCCAACTCGTCGGCGCGTTCGTTTTCCGGATGGCCGGCATGGCCCTTCACCCAATGCCAGGTCACCTTGTGGCGCCGGTTGGCCTCGTCGAGCGCCTGCCAGAGCTCACCATTCTTCACCGCCTTCTTGTCGCCGGTCTTCCAGCCGTTCTTCTTCCAGCCATGGATCCATTTGGAGATGCCGTCCATGACGTATTTGCTGTCGGTGTAGAGGTCGACCGCGCAAGGCTCCTTCAGCGCGTTGAGCGCCGTGATGGCGGCGAGCAGCTCCATGCGGTTGTTGGTGGTCTCGGCCTCGCCGCCCGACAGTTCCTTGGTGACGCCGTTGTAGCGCAGCACCGCGCCCCAGCCGCCCGGCCCGGGATTGCCCGAGCAGGCGCCGTCGGTGAAGATCTCGATCTGCTTGGTCATGTCAGCCCGTATTCGGATGGCGACTTGATGGCGCGGTGGAAGCGCATGCGGCGGATATATTCGGTCGGGTCGCGCTTCATCACCAGCCCGCCATCCGGAATGGTCAGCCAGTCATAGAGCCTCGTCAGCATGAAGCGCAGCGCCGAGCCGCGCGCCAGCATCGGCAGCCCCGCCTTCTCGTCGCCCGAGAGCGGCCGCACCGACTGATAGCCGGAAAGCAGCGCCGCTCCCTTGGTCAGGTTGAAGGAAAAATCCTTCTCGAAGCACCAGGCGTTGAGGCAGGTGGCGACATCATAGGCGTAGAGATCGTCGCAGGCGAAGTAGAAGTCGATCAGCCCCGACAGCCTCTCGCCAAGGAAGAAGACATTGTCCGGGAACAGATCGGCGTGGATGATGCCCTGCGGCAGGCCGGTCGGCCAGTTGCACTCGAAATCCCTGAAATCGGCATCGACCTCGGCCGCCAAGCCCGGCTCGACCTCTTCGGCGCGGTGGCGCGAGGCGGCCCAGAGCTTGCGCCAGCCGTCGATCGCCAGCGCGTTCGGCCTTCTCATCTGAAAATCCTGGCCGGCAAGATGGAGGCCCGCGAGCGCCTTGCCCACTTCGCCGCAATGCGCGGCGGTCGGCCGCCTGAGCGACAGGCCCTCGAGGAAGGTGATGATGACGGCCGGACGGCCGGCCAGCGTGCCGATGACGGTGCCATCATGCGCAGTCACCGGCAGCGGGCAGGAAATGCCCTTCCTGGCGAGATGGCCCATCAGGCCGAGAAAGAACGGCAGGTCGGCCTTGTCGACGCGCTTCTCGTAGAGGGTCAGGATGTAGGATCCGGTCGAGGCGTGGACCAGGAAGTTGGAATTCTCGGTGCCTTCGGCGATGCCCTTGTAAGAGAGCAGTTCTCCCACCGGATAGGCTTTGAGGAACGCGGTCAGTTCGCCTTCGTTGACGTCGGTGTAGACGGCCATCCGGTTTCAAGCCGCTCCGTTGACGAAGGCCATGTCGGCCGCCGTCAGTTCGACATCGCGCAGCACCCGCATCACCGGGAAATCCTCCGTTTCCGTGGCCGTGACGGCCAGATCGATGGTGACGTCGAAGCGCTGCCGGAAGGCGTCGACGATCTCGTCGACGATGATCTCCGGCGCCGAGGCGCCGGCCGACAGACCAAGCGTCCTGATCCCGGCGATCTCATCCCACGGAATTTCGGCGGCGCGCTGCACGAGAAGCGACATCGTCGCACCCGCACGCTCCGCCACTTCGACAAGGCGGCGCGAGTTGGACGAATTGGGAGCCCCGACGACGAGAAAGAGATCAGCCCCGACCGCAGTCTCCTTGGCCGCTTCCTGGCGGTTGGTGGTGGCGTAGCAGATCGATTCGGCGGCCGGCGCATGCAGTTGCGGAAACCGCTCCTGCAGCGCCCGGATGATGCCGGCGGTGTCCTCGACCGACAAGGTCGTCTGGGTGACGAAGCCCAGCGCCGAAGCGTCGGCGGGCACGAAACGCGCGGCGTCGGCCTCGGTCTCAATCAGCGTCACGGCGCCTTCCGGCAGCTGGCCCATCGTGCCGATCACTTCCGGGTGCCCGGCATGGCCGATCAAAAGCACATGGCGGCCGAGCCGCTGGTGGCGCATCGCCTGCTTGTGCACCTTGGAGACGAGCGGGCAGGTGGCGTCGAGGTAGAAGAGATTACGCGCCTCGGCGTCCGCCGGCACCGATTTCGGCACGCCATGCGCGGAAAACACTACCGGCGACTGCCGATGCTCCGGCGGAATCTCGGAGAGTTCCTCGATGAAGACGGCGCCGAGGCTCTGCAGCCCTTCGACGACGTAGCGGTTGTGCACGATCTCGTGGCGGACATAGACCGGCGCGCCGTATTTCTTCAGCGCCAGCACGACGATCTGGATGGCGCGGTCGACGCCGGCGCAGAAGCCGCGCGGCTGGCAGAGCCTGATCGTCAGCGGTGGCTTTTTCTCAATCATGAATTCGGGCCGGTTAAGTCGTAGCGCTGGACGCGAAATGAGGTGCGCACCCCTGCGCTGTCAAGAGCGGCGGCGCTCACGGCTCTTTCGCCGGGCGGCGTAACCTCAGGATCAGCACGGCCGCAAGGGCGGCGGCCAGCCCGTACCAGGTGACGGCATATTGCAGGTGGTTGTTCGGCAGGTCGATGATGGTGACGCCACCGACCGGCAGGCCGCCAGGATTCGGCGTCTTGTCGGCATCGATGAAAAACGGCACCAGGACGAAACCGGCCGGCAGGCCGGCGGTCGCCGCCATGACGTCGCGGTCCTTCCAATAGAAGATGTTCTTGGCGACGTTATTGTCGGGAAGCATCATCGACGGCTTTGCGGGCAGCGGATTGCGGGCGAGCCCGGTTACCGTCACCTTGCCGGCGATTTCGCCCTGCTGGCGCTTGGCCGGATCCTTGAGGTCGTAGGGAACGAAGCCGCGGTTGACGAGCACGAAGCGGCCGTCCTCGAGCTGCAGGGGCGTGTAGACGTTGAAGCCGCTGTCGCCTTGCCAGGTGGAAAAGAAGTGTCGCTCGCCCCGGTGCAGGAAAGTGCCGGTCACCGTCACCGGCGTGTAGTCGACGTCATGGGAAGCGGCGAACTCCCTCTCGACATCGGCCAGCGGCAACGGCGCGGAATGGCTGCGCTTGTCGATGGTCGCAAGCAGGTCTTCCTTCCAGTGCAGGCGCTGGATCTGCCAGGTGCCGAGCCCAATCAGGACGGCGAACAGGACAAGGCCGAGACCAATCAGCAACGCTGGGCGCGTCCGCGAACGGCCGGCCACCGAGTCCGTCGTCCCATTCATTCGTGCGATTCCAGCCTGCCTTCGGCGGCCTTCTTGGAATATTGCAAGGTGATCAGCACGCCCTTGATGAGGCGCAGCGCCGTCAGGCAGAGCACCAGCGCTAATGGTATCCACAGGATAAAGTGCAGCCAGAGCGGCGGACTGAGCGTCACCTCCATCCACAGCGCCAAGCCGACGACGATGAAGCCGATGATCAGGATGACGAACACCGCCGGTCCGTCGCCGGCATCGGCGAAGGAATAATCTAGCCCGCAATTGTAGCAGCGCTTGCCGATGGTAAGGAAACCGGAGAACAGCTTGCCCTCGCCGCAGCGCGGGCAGCGGCCATGCAGGCCGGCCGAGATCGGATCGATAGGGGGCCAGATCGCCTTGTCTTCGTTCATGTCCGCACCGTAGACCCTTTCGCCCCAAATAATAAGGCGGCCACGTCGCCGCAGCCGCCCTCTTGGGACTCCGAAACCCGTCGGTTTAGTGGCCTTCGATCAGCGCGCCGTTCGAGGCCCAGACATAGATGGCGCTGAACAGGAACAGCCAGACCACGTCGACGAAATGCCAGTACCAGGCGGCTGCCTCGAAGCCGAAATGCTGCTTCGGCGTGAAGTCGCCGCGCATAGCACGCACTAGGCAGACCAGCAGGAAGATGGTGCCGATGATGACATGGAAGCCGTGGAAGCCGGTGGCCATGAAGAAAGTGGCGCCGTAGATCGAATCCCTGAAGCCGAACGGAGCGTGCATATACTCGTAGGCCTGCACCATGGTGAACAGCATGCCGAGGCCGACGGTCAGCACCAGGCCGTTGATAAGGCCCTTGCGGTCGCCATGCAGCAGCGCGTGGTGCGCCCAGGTCACCGTCGTGCCCGACAGAAGCAGGATGATGGTGTTGTAGAGCGGCAGGTGGAAGGGATCGAGCACCTCCAGGCCCTTCGGCGGCCAGACGCCGCCCGTGAAGGCGGTACGGGCATACTGGTTCGCTTCACCGGGGAAGAGACTTGCGTCGAAGAAGGCCCAGAACCAGGCGACGAAGAACATCACCTCGGAGGCGATGAACATGATCATGCCGTAGCGCAGGTGCAGCGATACGACGCGCGTGTGGTAGCCTTCATGCGCTTCCTTGATGGTGTCCGACCACCAGGCGAACATCGTGTAGAGCACGATGATCATGCCGATGAAGAACAGCCACGGATTGGCGATGTTGTGGCCGAAGACCGGGAAGTTGCCGCCCTTCAGATACTGCATCAGGCAGACGCCGCCGACGGCGGTGACAAGCGCGCCGACCGAGCCCAGGAAAGGCCA
Source organism: Mesorhizobium sp. B4-1-3 (assembly GCF_006439355.1). Classification (GTDB taxonomy): domain Bacteria; phylum Pseudomonadota; class Alphaproteobacteria; order Rhizobiales; family Rhizobiaceae; genus Mesorhizobium. Next base: position 243,477 of record NZ_VFTG01000002.1, on the reverse strand, counting down.
GGGGCTAGGATTGACGAGATGGTAGTCGTGTTGTGGTTTTGCGTGCGCGTCTGCCATATCAACCCCCGAGGCTTGCTTCGGAATCTGGAACTTTGCTGCTGTTGCCAGCGGCCGGCGCCGACGAGGCGACCGGCTGTTTCTTTTCGACCGGGAACATCGTGTAGGACAGGGTGATCGTCTTCAAGTCCTTGAGTTCCGGCACATTGACGATGTCTGGATCGACATAGAACACGACCGGCATGTCCAGCGTCTCGCCGGGCTTCAGCGTCGTGTCGGTGAAGCAGAAGCACTCCACCTTGTTGAAATAGGCGCCGGCCATTTCAGGCTGCACGTTGAACGAAGCGCGGCCGGTGATGGGGCGGTCGAACTTGTTGGTGGCGCTATAATGCGCCTGGGTCGTCTCGCCGATCTTGATCGTCACAGAACGGGCGACGGGCTCGAATTGCCACGGAATGCCATTGGTGTTGGCGTCGAAGCGGATCGTGATGTCGCGATCGAGCACCCGGCCGGCATATTGCTTCTCGGCGCGCTGCGTGGTGCCGCCATAGCCGGTGACCTGGCAGAACATCTTGTAGAGCGGCACCGCCGCATAGGCCATGCCGACCATGCCGGTGAAGAAGGCGAGGCAGACGGCGGCAACGACGCCGTTGTTTACCTTGCGGGGCTTGCTCGCGTCGCTGCTCATCAGCCGCCCCCAAGCAGGCCCGAGCCGGTGAGGCTCGCGCCGTGGTGGCCGAAGCGCACGATGGTGGCGGCATAGAAGATGATGACCAATGCGGCCAGCGCGACGCCGATGGCGATGGAGCGGTTGCGGCGCGCCTTGCGCTGACGCTCGGTCAACGTGACCAGTTCGAGGTTCTTATCGGCCACGATCATACTCCCCCCATCATGAGTGCGCGCCCGACGACGCAATCGACGAGATAGGCGGCGAAGATGGCGAAGAGATAGAGCAGCGAATAGGCAAACAGCGCCTTGGCGGGCTTCATCGCGCGGTCGTCGTCGGCCATGGCAAGCACTTTCCAGGCATACCAGACGAAGCCGAGGCCAAGCCCGGCGGAAACCACGCCATAACCGGCCGTGGTGTAGCCGAGCGCCCAGGGCAACACGCCGACCGGCGCCAGGATCACCGCATAGGCGAAGATCTGCCGGCGGGTCGAGGCATGGCCGGCCACATTCGGCATCATCGGGATGCCGGCGCGGGCGTAGTCGTCGGACTTGAAGAGAGCCAGCGCCCAGAAATGCGGCGGCGTCCACAGGAAGATGATCAGGAACAGGATTACGCTCTCGAGGCTGACCGACCCGGTCACGGCGGCCCAGCCGATCACCGGCGGGATGGCGCCGGCGGCGCCGCCGATGACGATGTTCTGCGGCGTCCAGCGCTTCAGCCACATCGTGTAGATGACGGCGTAGAAGAAGATGGTAAAGGCGAGAAGCGACGCCGACAGCCAGTTGATCAGCACGCCGAGCGTCATCACAGACAGCACAGAGAGCACCAGGCCGAAGCTCAACGCCTCGCCTGGCGTGACGCGACCGGCCGGCACCGGGCGGCCCGCGGTCCTGGTCATGACGGCGTCGATGTCGGCGTCGTACCACATGTTGAGCGCGCCGGAGGCACCGGCACCGATGGCGATCGCCAGGATCGCGATAACCGCCATGAGCGGATTGATGGCGGCGGGAGCCGCGACCAGACCGACAAAAGCCGTGAAGACGACCAGCGACATGACGCGGGGCTTCAGGAGGGCGAAGAAATCGCCTGCTGTTGCTTCCGACATGCGAAAGCCCGCTTCCTCCATCAATCTGTCGTCGGCAAGGGCCATGCGTACTTAGGGTCCATTGTTGCGTTGGCAAGATCGCCGGGCTCGCCGGCGACCTCGCTTGCGTCGGGATGCTGCCTTTACTTGATCTTCGGCAGCTGTTCCCACTGGTGGAACGGCGGCGGCGAAGGCAGCTGCCATTCGAGCGTGGTGGCACCCTCGCCCCAGGGATTGGCGCCGGCGACGCGCTTCTTCTGGAAGGCCTCGAACACGCCGTAGAGGAAGATCGCAACGCCGACGGCCGCGATGTAGGAGCCGTAGGACGAGATCATGTTCCAGCCGGCGAATGCGTCCGGATAGTCGACGGTGCGGCGCGGCATGCCGGCGAGGCCGAGGAAGTGCTGCGGGAAAAAGATCAGGTTGACGCCGACGAAAGTGACCCAGAAATGGGTGTTGGCAATAACCGGCGAGTACATGTAGCCGGTCATCTTCGGGAACCAGTAGTACCAGCCGGCGAAGATGGCGAACACGGCGCCCAGCGACAGCACGTAGTGGAAGTGGGCGATCACGAAATAGGTATCGTGCAGCGAGCGGTCGAGACCGGCATTGGCCAACTGGACCCCGGTGACGCCACCGATGGTGAACAGGAAGATGAAGCCCAGGGCCCACAGCATCGGCGGCTTGAAGGAGATCGAGCCGCCCCACATGGTGGCGATCCAGGAGAAGATCTTCACGCCGGTCGGCACCGCGATGACCATGGTGGCGAACACGAAGTAACGCTGCGTGTCGAGCGACAGGCCGGTCGTGTACATGTGATGCGCCCAGACGATGAAGCCGACGGCGCCGATCGCCACCATGGCGTAGGCCATGCCGAGATAGCCGAAGACCGGCTTCTTCGAGAATGTCGAGACGATATGGCTGACGATGCCGAAGCCCGGCAGGATCAGGATGTACACTTCGGGGTGACCGAAGAACCAGAACAGATGCTGGAAGAGGATCGGGTCACCGCCCTGGTCCGGCACGAAGAAGGCGGTGCCGAAATTGCGGTCGGTGAGCAGCATGGTGATGGCGCCCGCCAGAACCGGCAGCGAGAGCAAGAGCAGGAAGGCGGTGATCAGCACCGCCCAGGCAAACAGCGGCATCTTGTGCAGCGTCATGCCGGGGGCGCGCATGTTGAAGATGGTGGTGATGAAGTTGATGGCGCCGAGGATCGACGAGGCGCCGGCGATGTGGATCGACAGGATCGCCAGGTCAAGCGCAGGTCCCGGCTGGCCGGACGTCGAGAGCGGCGGATAGATCGTCCAGCCGCCTCCAGGACCGAAAGCGCCCGGAGCGCTGGGCACGAACATCGAGCAGAGCAGCAGGATGAAAGCCGGCGGCAGCAGCCAGAACGAGATGTTGTTCATGCGCGGGAAGGCCATGTCCGGCGCGCCGATCATGATCGGCACCATCCAGTTGGCGAAACCGCCGATGAGCGCCGGCATCACCATGAAGAAGATCATGATCAGGCCGTGCGCGGCGCCGAAAGCATTGTACATGCTCTTGCCGCCGTCGATGGCGGCGTCGCCCTGCATGCCGTAGACCATCTGCGCCAGGCCGCTGAATATCTGGATGCCCGGTTCCTGCAGCTCCATGCGGATGGCGACCGAGAGCGCGGCGCCGATGATGCCGGCGATGATCGCGAAGATCAGGTAGAGCGTGCCGATGTCCTTATGGTTGGTCGAGTAGACCCAGCGGACCCAGCCATGCGGCCTGTGGTCGTCGTGATCGTGAGCTGCAGCCTCTGCCATGTTCCGCTCCGTTCCCTAAATCTTGCTAACCTGCGGCATCAGTTGCCGGCGGCCGCCACCTTGTTGGTACCATCGATCTCGGCCATCAGCGCCTTGTTGGCGGCAGGCACGTTGGTCTTGGCCGTCTCCAGCCAGGTCTTGAACTGCGCGTCGGACACGACGCGCACCGCGATCGGCATGAAGGCGTGGTCCTTGCCGCAGAGCTGCGAGCACTGGCCGTAGTAGAGGCCTTCCTTCTCCGCCTTGAACCAGGTCTCGTTGGTGCGGCCGGGCACGGCGTCCATCTTGATGCCGAAGGACGGCACGGCGAAGGAGTGGATGACGTCGGTCGCCGTGATCAGCACGCGGGTCATGGTGTTGACCGGCACGACCAGCTCGTTGTCGACCGCCAGCAGGCGCGGATATCGGGCGCGATCTTCCTTGCCGGCCTTGGCTCTGTCGGCATCCTGGAGAACCGCCGAATTGAAGGAGAAGGTCTTGTCGACCTGGTATTCATAATCCCAGTTCCACTGGTTGCCCGTCGCCTTGACGGTGAGCTTGGCTTCTTCCGGTGGGGTGTATTGGGCGGTGAGCAGCTGGAAGGAAGGAATGGCGATGAGCAGAAGCACGATCACCGGACCGACGGTCCAGATCACCTCGATCAGCGTGTTGTGGCTGGTCCTGGAGGGCACCGGGTTGGCGCTGGCGCGGAATCTGACGATACAGACCAGCAGAAGCACCAGCACGAGGATGGTGATCGGGACGATGAACCACATTGTGTAGTTCCCGAACCGCTCGATCTGCCGCATCATGTCGGTCGCCGGAGCCTGGAAGGTCACCTCCCATTCCCGCGGCTGGTCGGCATGGGCCGCCGCACTGGAGAAGAGCACGGCCGAAGCTGCCGCACCTGCCAAGAATTCAGCGCTTGCCAGGAATTTCCTCATCGCCCTCTTGTCTCCCGCTTCCCGCGATCTTGTCGCACCAATAACGGACGATGCCGGGATTGGGAATCCCGGTCTGTCCCTGGGTGGTTCAAACCATACTCTTTTTCCCTCCGCAAGAAAGGAGCGGAGGAAACCGTGCGGCATTTTTGCGCGCAACCCGAAGGCCGTGTTCGGCGCTCGCCATGCTAGATGCGCAATGGCCCCAATTCGGGCGAATTTGCTTTGGAAAAGCACGCAATTGCCGGTATCGGGGCGCGCCGGCGACGGTCTCGTCCTTTACTTGGCCCCGGCGCGGCTTAAAGTGCCGTGATTCGCAATGGAGCCGTCATGACTTCCTGGCTTTCGAGAACCTTGGCGAAGGTCGTTCTTGCCGTCGCCTTGCTCGGCGTCGGCATAGCCGTTGGCGCCGCCGCCCAGCCGAACAATGCCACGCCGCCCAGCGGCACGGTGAAGTCGACGCATGGCGCGTGGTCGATCATCTGCGATACGCCGGCGGGAGCGACCTCCGAGCAATGCGTGATGATGCAGAACGTCGTCGCCGAGGATCGTCCTGAAATGGGCCTTTCGGTCGTGGTGCTGCGCACCGCCGACAATAAGGCCGAGATCCTGCGCGTTCTGGCGCCGCTCGGTGTGCTGCTTCCCAACGGACTCGGCCTCAATGTCGACGGCAAGGATATCGGCCGTGCTTATTTTGTGCGCTGCTTCCAGGACGGCTGCTATGCCGAGGTGATCCTCGAGAAGCCGCTGCTCGATACATTGAAGAGCGGCACCTCGGCCACCTTCATCGTCTTCCAGACGCCTGAGGAAGGCATCGGCATTCCCGTCGACCTCAAGGGCTTTGCGGAAGGTTTCGCCGCCCTACCTTGATCTTCTTGCCCACGCGCAGCTCCTGACGCCGAGGTCCGATGGCGAATGCGCGTTTGGCGGCCAGGAGGCTCAATGCGCGCGAATGTATCCGCCTTCCTCACCTGTCTGGCGCTGGTCGCCGCGGTTTCGGCCGCACGGGCCGAGGATGACGAAATCCTCCAGAAGCCTGAGCCGGCGGCCATCCTCGATATCGCCAAAGGTTTCGGCTCGGCCAAGATGGGCAAGGACGACAATGGCGATCCGATGATTTCCGGGCGGATCGAGGGCGTCAGATACGTTATCTATTTCTATGGCTGCGAAGACCACGAGAACTGCAAGTCGCTGCAATTCTCGACCGGCTACACCGACCCGCTGACCGCCGAGCAGGCCAACGCCTGGAACGCAAGATACCGCTGGGTGAAGGCCTATTCGGGCGACGGCTCGAATTTCAAGATGGACGTCTCTTTCGCCGGCGGCATCACCAAAGCCAATCTCCAGGAACAGTTTTCCAACTGGGATGCGATGACCGGCAACATCAAGAACTTCCTGAGCGGCGGGTGACGGCGGCGCAATAACCGGCTTCACCCCGGTTGGCGATTGTGCGACGGCGGCTTCGCGCCTACATCCGGTGCAACGATTTTGTTTCCACGAATGGATCTGCCATGAACAGCCTGATCGGCCAATTCGACATTTCCGACGATCGCGTCAAAGAGATCGTCGCCGACACCATCAAGGGCGCCGACGACGGGGAGCTGTTCCTCGAATACAGCGAAAGCGAAGCGCTGATGTTCGACAACGGCCGGCTGAAGACGGCCAATTTCAACACCGACCAGGGATTCGGCCTGCGCGCCGTGGCCGGCGAAGCCAGCGGCTACGCGCATTCGAGCGATCTTTCCGAAGCTTCGCTGCTGCGCGCGGCCGATGCCGTCTCGGCGGTCAAGGGCGGCTATTCCGGGCAGCTTGCCGGGGCGCCGGCCCGCACCAATCGCCACCTCTATGGCGACGAGAACCCTATCCCCTCGCCGTCCTTCGAGGCCAAGGCCAAGCTGTTGCAGGAGATCGACGGCTGGCTGCGGGCCAAGGATCCGCGCGTGCGCCAGGTGACGGCCTCGCTCGCCGCCTCCTGGCAGCATGTCGAGATCGTGCGCGGCGACGGCCAGATCGTGCGCGACATCCGCCCGCTGGTCCGCATCAACGTCTCGGTCGTGGTCGGCAACGGCGACCGGCAGGAGAGCGGCTCCTACGGGATGGGCGGCCGCAAGAGCTTCGGCGAGTTCGTCAGCGAGGAAAGCTGGAACCACGCGGCAGGCGAGGCGTTGCGGCAGGCGCTGGTCAACCTGGAAGCGGTTCCGGCGCCGGCGGGCACGTTCGACATCGTGCTGTCCAGCGGCTGGCCGGGGGTGATGCTGCACGAGGCGGTCGGCCATGGGCTCGAAGGCGACTTCAACCGCAAGAAGACGTCGGCCTTCGCCGGCCTGATGGGCCAACAGGTGGCGGCGAAGGGCGTGACGGTGGTCGATGACGGCACCATTCCCGAGCGGCGCGGCTCGCTCACCGTCGACGACGAAGGGACGCCTTCGGCGCGCAATGTGCTGATCGAGGACGGGATACTGGTCGGGTATATGCAGGACCGCCAGAACGCCCGGCTGACGGGCATGAAGGCGACCGGCAACGGCCGCCGCGAGGGCTATGCGCACCAGCCGATGCCCCGCATGACCAACACCTACATGACCGCGGGCGACATGCAGCCGGAAGAGATCATCGCCTCGGTCAAGAACGGGATCTACGCGGTCTCCTTCGGCGGCGGCCAAGTCGACATCACCTCGGGCAAATTCGTGTTCGGCTGCACCGAGGCCTACATGATCGAGAATGGCAGGGTGACGCAGCCGATCAAGGGCGCGATGCTGATCGGCAACGGACCGGATGCCATGCATCGCGTCAGCATGGTCGGCAACGACATGCAACTCGACAGCGGCATCGGCATGTGCGGCAAGGCCGGACAGGGCGTGCCCGTCGGCGTCGGCCAGCCGCATCTCAGGATGAACCAGATGACGGTGGGCGGCACCAGGGTTTGAGCGTGAACGCCGGAAAGGCCACGATGTCCGCCTCTGAAAAACTCATGATGATCGTCTCGACCAAGGGGGCGAAGGGGGTGCGTTCGAAGCTCTCGCCAGCGTTTTCGGCGACGCGGCCGAAGGATGTTTTTGGCTCTCTGCCATCCCGGCGCAAACCGAAGACGCTGGAAGAGATGCACGCAGGCGTGCTCGCTGAGGCACGGCGCCGTGCTCGCGTTTGAGCGCGTCGGCATGTCCCGGTAGCATCCGCCAAACGATAGTTCTCGGTCGGTGTCCGGCGCGCTGATCGTCGAGCTCAACCTGAAATGCGCCGGTTGGGCGTTGCGTTTCGACAAGCAGATCGAGGGGCCGGCCACGCAGGTCATGCCGGCTTTCGTCGAGCGCGTTTGTCCGGCAAGGGCTGAGCGCTCACGTTTTCTCGCCTGAGCGCGGGCCGCACCTTGAAGTGAACACAATCGTGTTAGGACATTATTAATTGTTTAATTGGCGGGGCGGATGTTTGCGCATTAGCCTGCCGCCAGTCTTCTCGTTGCGGTGGTGTCGGCAATGCAGCGTTCCCCTGGCGTCCTGACCTCTTCTTTCCTTCTTGGTTTCGTTTCGTTGATTGGTGCAACTTCGCTGCAGGCCAGCCCTGCCGCGGCGGCCCAGTCGACATGGTTAAAGCGAATGGCGGCACAATCTGCCACTGGCGCCAGTTCCGCCACCGTGGGCGCCAGCACCAGCGTGCCGTATGGCTGGCTCGATTTCTGTCATCGCCGGCCGAAGGAGTGCAAGGTACCCGCCCTGCCGGCCGCGAGCGTCAAGCTGACCGCCCAGAACCTGAGCATACTCAAGCGGATAAACCAGAAGGCGAACCGTTCCATCAAGCCCGTCAGCAACTACGACCACTGGGGCACGATGATGGACCACTGGGACTATCCGACGGACGGCAAGGGCGATTGCAAGATCTACGCGCTCTACAAGCGCAAGCTTCTCCAGGAAGCGGGATTTCCCCGGCAGGCGCTGCTGATGACGGTGGTGCGCGACCTGCACAATGAGGGCCACACCATCCTGACGGTGAAGACCGACAAGGGCGATCTCGTGCTGGACAATCTGGTCGACGAAATCCGGCCGTGGAACGCCACCGGCTATTATTTCCTGAAGCGACAGTCGCAGCAGAACCCGAATGTCTGGGTTTCGCTCAACCAGCGGGGCGGCACGGCGAAACGGCTGTCTCCAAGCTCATAACCGACATTGCCTGCCCGGCCGCTCGTCCCCTCAGGCGGATCGACGCCGCCACGGGCCCATGATCGCTTGATCGGCGGACTGATGGGCCAGGAAGGCCGGCCCATCAACTGAGCTGCCGTCCCGGCCTGCGACGAGCCTGCTACTTGCAGGGCGGCTCGCCCGGATGCCCGCAGGTGGGCTTCTTGTTGCCTTGCGGCTGCTCCTTGGGTTGCTGCGGCAGGCGCCGTTCCTGAGGCTGAGGCCTCGGCTGTTGCAGGCGCCGCTCCTGTGCCTGAGGCCCCGGCTGCGGCAGGCGCCGCTCTTGCACCTGAGGCTTTGGCTGCGCCTGGAACTCCGGCTTTTGCGGCCTGAGCACCTGCACGTTCGGTTTTTCCTGCTTGAAGTTACGCTGGACGTTGGCGCCCGCGCCCGAACCCTCTTCGCCGTTCGGCGGCCTACGGAACTTCCTATTCCCATTGGCCGCCCCCTGGTCCTGGCCGGAGAATACGTTCGGATTGTTCTTCCTGAGTCGCTCTTGCACGCTCGGCCGGTTGTCGGCCGGCGCGCCATTCACGGTAGGCAGCTTGTGGAACTTCTTGCTCCTGTCGCCTCCGTTGGCAGAGCCTTGATCGCTCGGTCCGACAGCAGCCCGTCCTGCCGACAAATCCTTGCGTGTCAGCTTCTTCGGCTTGCCTGCGTTCTGGTCGGACAAAGCGTTCGGGTTGTTCTTCCCCAAACTCTGCTGGGCGTTCTGTCCGTTCTCGCCCGGCGCGCCATTGACGGTCGGTAGCTTGCGCAACTTGCCATTCTTGCCCTGACCGGTGACTGCTCCGTTCTGCTGGCCATTGCCCATAACGGGGGCGCCAGCACCCCCGGTAGCCTTCGGGTTGCCGTTGACCGTGCCCTGCTTGCCCAGCACCTTCCTGTTGGGCACGTTCTGGCCGTTGAGCACCGGCTTGCCGTTGACGAGCGGCAGCGCCTTGCCGTCAGCTCCCGGCAAGGCGTGATCGGTCGAGAGCTTGCCCATCGTCCTCGCCTGCGGCGTCGCGCCCGGCTGCTGGCCCTGCGTGACGGCCTGGCCCGGCTTCAGCGGTTGCGGAGTCGCACTGAGCTGCTGGCCCTGTGTTGCAGCCTGGCCGGGCTTCAGCGGCTGGCCGCCCTGATTTTGCTTGAACAGCACTGCCCTTTTCTGCAGCAACGGCGGCAGTGCCACTTTGGCCGCCAGGGCGGCCGCGCCCGCACCAACCGCCATCTTCTGCCCGGCAGTGAGACCGCCCGGTGCATTGGCGCTCGGCTGTCCAGCCTGGTTGGCCGTCTCGTTGTTGATCGTCGTGTTGTTGATGTTGTTGATGACGGTCGTGTTGTGGATGTTGTTGAAGATGATGTCGTTGGGCGGCGGCACGACGTCGTGCGGCGGTCTGACCCAGACCGGCACGGGGACGAAGACCGGCGTCGGCAGAACGTAAACATCGTCCGGCGGCGGGGGCGGCGGCAGCGCGACGAAATCCGGCGGAGGCGGCGGCAGGAATATCACATCGACCGGCGGCGGCGGCTCGAAGTCGAAATCGGGATCATCGAAATAGAGCACCGGCCTGTCGACATAGACGATTTCCTCCGGCGGGGGCGGCGGCACGTCATAGACGATTACGGAGAAGCTCGGCGGCGGCTCTAGCTCGGCGTCGAAATGCTCCAGCCGGCGCCGCGCGTCCCAGGCATGCGGGCCGTGCGGATAGCGTTCAAGATAGGACCAATAAGCCTCCGGCGTATCGCGCATCCAGGTCTGGCGCCAGGTGATCGCCTCGCGCCGCGCCGCGACGATGGCGCGCACGCGCTTGGCCATCGGATCGTGCGGATAGGCGTCGAGGAAATCCTCGTAGCCGCGCATCGTGTCGCGATCGAGCGCCGCGACATAGGCGTCGTGCGCATTGAAGTCGCGGACTGGCCTGCTTCGGTTGGCCCGTTCTTCGGCCTCGGAAACTTTCGGCGGGGGCGCGTCCGGAGCGCGGTCGAAGAAGACGAAAGGCGCGGTGATTTTCGAGGCGTCCCAAGGGACTTCGGCGCCTTGCGTCACCTCGTTGACGCGTAGCCGCGTGCGGTCGAAAACATCGTCAAGCGACAAGCCGCCTTCACGCATCATCTCGGCGAGCGCCCGAGCATAAGCGCCGTATGGGCCCTTGCCTTCCGGCGCAACCGTTCCAGGCGCCGCATTGAACGCAATCAGCATGTTGGGGTCGGGGTCAACCAGCGCGAGACCGCTGGCCAGCGGCTGGCTCATTTTCGGAAGGGCATTCGGCCGGGCCGCGTCGAGGACGACGATATTGACCTTGGTCGGTAGTCCCGCCAGGGACCTGGTGATGTCGGAGAGCCGCATGGCCTGCAGCGGCACGTCGGCCGGATTGGCGATCTGGGCATCGACCGGCAAGAAATAGTTCTCACCTTCGAACTGCACGCCGCGGCCGGCGAGGTACACGAAAACGGTCGCGTCCGGACCGGCGGCGGAAACCTTTCCAAGGAAATCGCGCAGCGCGCCACGCAACGATTCCTGGTCGACGTCGCGCGCGCCGACCACATCGAAGCCGGCCGCTTGCAAGGTCTGCGCGATGAGGCCGGCATCGTTTGCCGGCGTCGCCAGCGCGCCCGACGGATAGGCGGCGTTGCCGATGACGAATGCAAGGCGCTTTTGCTGTTGCGCAAGCGCGCCGGTCGCCGAGACGGCGACGAGGATGATGAGAACAAGCGAAGCGAGGAATTTCTGGAGCATCCGCATTTTCAGGCCACCGTGGGTAAGAGCCAACGCTGACGAGGCCCTTCCCCTCCTCCAGCGAATCCAGACTAGACGGTGCAAAGAGGCGGCTTTGCGGCGCGATTCCGGCGGCTCGCGAGCAAGGGCGCCGGAAGCGGCGGCTTCAACGAAATGTGATCATGTTGGCTGGCTACCGTCGCCTTCCCGGCTTTTCCAGCAGCGCCACGGCCTCGACATGGGGCGACCACAGGAACTGGTCGATTGGCGTCACGCTCTTCAGCGTGTAGCCACCATCGATGAGGATCCGCAGATCACGCGCGAGCGTCACCGGATTGCAGGAGACGGCGGCGACCAGCGGCACGTCGGAGCGCGCGATCTGCTTCGACTGATCCTCGGCGCCGGCGCGCGGCGGATCGAAGACCAGTCCGTCGAAAGCGTTCAACTCCTTGAAGGTCAGCGGCCGGCGGAACAGGTCGCGACGTTCGCTGGTCACCCGCTTCAGCCCGCTGGCGAAGCGGTAGGCACGGTCGAGCGCGGCGAGCGCCGGCGCATCGCCTTCGACGGCATGGACCTCCGACTTCGCGCCAAGCCGAAGCGCGAAGCTGCCGCAGCCGGCGAACAGGTCGGCGACCTTCCTGGCGCGCGACAGATGCTGGCCGACAAGGTCCGCCATCGCCTGCTCGGCGGCTTCCGTCGCTTGCAGGAAGGCGCCGGGCGGCACGGCGACCGCGACCGGTCCGAACTGCACCACCGGTTTCTTCGGCTCGACGACGATCTCGCCGTCGACGGAAAGCCGCGCCAAGCCCTCGGCCATGACGAAATTCGACGCGATGCGGCGCTGGTAGTCGCCAAGCTTGCCGGCGTCATGGACGGCGATGTCGAGGCCCGAAGCGGTGACGGTCACCGTCATATGAAACGCTTTCGGCGTGGCGCAGACCAATCCGGTCAGGGCACGCAATTTATCGAGCGCCGAGACGATCGTCGGCAGCGAGATCGGGCATTCCTGGATCGGGATGATCTCGGATGAAAGCGCGCGCACGAAGCCGAGCAGCATGCCAGCCTCTGTGCGCCTGGCGCTGAAGGTGACGCGGCGGCGGGTGTGTGGCGCGCAAGGCACCAGCGCAGCGACATCGCAACCGATGCCCTTGGCCTTCAGCGCCTGCACGACCTTCTCGCGCTTCCATTGCTGGTAGGCTTCCGCTTCGAAATGCTGCAGTGCGCAGCCGCCGCATTCGGTGAAATGGCGGCAGGCCGGATCGACCCTGAGCGGCGAGGCTTCCAGCACCGACATCAGCGAAGCGCGGTCCTTCTGGCGCGCGGCCGTGACCGTCTCGCCCGGCAGCGTGAACGGGACAAAAACCTCCCCGCCCTCGGCATTTGCAATGCCGTCGCCCTGCGAGCCGAGCCTGGCGATGGTGAAGCGTGTGCTCATCGCAATGGTCCTGCGTCCTTGATGCCGGCAAGCAGGAACTCGCGGTTGCCGTCACCGCCTTCGATCGGCGACGGGTGGAGTCCCAGCACGCGCCAGCCGGAAATGTCCGCAAGCCAATGGCGCAAATTCCCGGCAATGCGCTCGGCATCGCCCGGATCCTTGAGCAGGCCGCCCTTGCCGATCGCTTCGCGTCCGGCCTCGAATTGCGGCTTAACCAAAAGAACTGCCTTGGCGCCCTCGCCCGCCAAGTCCAGCGCCGGCGGCAGCGCCAGCTTCAGCGAGATGAAGGAGACATCGCAAACCAGGAAACCGGGAACGCGGTCGCCGAGATCGGCCGCCGTCAGATCACGCGCGTTCAATCCCTCGATCACCGTCACGCGCGGGTCGCCGGCAATGTCTGGGTGCATCTGGCCGTGGCCGACATCGATCGCCGTGACATGCGCCGCGCCGCGCTCGAGCAGCACCTGGGAGAAGCCGCCGGTCGAGGCGCCGACATCGAGCGCCTCGCTGCCGGAAGGGTCCAGGCCGAAACGATCGAGCCCGGCTATCAGCTTCAACGCGGCGCGAGACACATAGGCCTGAGCCGGGTCGTCGATCGCGATCAGGCAATCCGACGCGACGGGCTGTCCCGGCTTGCGGGCAATTGTGCCGTCGACCGTTACCGTGCCGCGCTCGATCGCATCGCGCGCACGCGAGCGGCTGGCGAACAAGCCGCGCCCGACGAGCAATTCGTCGAGCCGCTGGCGCTGGCTTGATGGCAAAGGGGAACCCATCGGCCTTCATTGGCGAAAGCCGGACGCGAACGCAATGGGTTGAATATGACGCAAGAGGCTACAGAATGCCGCCACGGCGGCTGTCGATCGGAGGTGGCGATGCTGAAGGGGACCTGTCATTGCGGCGCGGCTCATTGGACGCTGGAAGGCGATCCCGGTGGAATCACCGCCTGCAATTGCACGCTTTGCCGCCGCTACGGCGCGCTCTGGGCTTATGATCATGCCGACGAGCGCATCCGCGTCGCCGGACCGTTGAAGTCGTACACACGCGCCGAGGTGGCGGAGCCCGCGCTGGAAATCCTGTTCTGCCCGACCTGCGCCTGCGTGGTCGCCTGGCGCGGCCTGCGCTCAAGCAAGAGCGGCCGCACGCGCATTGCGGTCAATGTCAGGCTGGCGCCGCCGGAGCAGATCGCCGATCTGCCGATCGACCATTTCGACGGCCTCGACACATTCGACGACTTGCCGCGCGATGGGCGTTGCGTTCGCGATATGTGGTTTTAAAAAACGGTTCGCGAGACCCGACGCTCGACGGCCGGTGCCAGGCCGTCATTGCCGGAGGCTTCCTCGTGCGGAGGCTCGGCCGGCACCGGCGCGGGTGGCGAGGCATCCGGCCGCACAACGAGCTGGGGAACCTGCTTGTAGGAGAAGCCGCCGCGGATGTTGCCCATCTTGCCGGCGACGATATCCATCGCCGCCTTTTCGATATTGCAGTCGTAACGCGTTTCGGCTGCCGCCGGCGCAATCACGGCCGCCAAGAGCGCCATGCCGCAAATGGACGACTTCATTGTTCTTATCCCTGCCTAGGACCAACGTCTTAGCCGGGCGCCGTTGAAAATCGGCCAAGAGACAGGGTAAGCGAACCGCCAAACGGAAGCGTTAACAAACGCTTACATCCGAAAGCCGGCAAACTGATTGAGCATCTTGACGTTCCGATTCAGGCGCGCTGCGCCTGCACGCCATGGCCGAGCGCCGCGAAGACGGTGCGCACGATGCCGGCCGAGTCCAGGCCGGCATCGGCATACATCTTTTCGGGCTTGGCGTGGTCGGTGAACACGTCGGGCAGCACCAGCGGGCGCACCTTGAGGCCGCCTTCCAGCAAGCCCTCATGCGCGAGGAAATGCAGGACCTGGCTGGCAAAGCCGCCGATGGCGCCCTCCTCCACGGTCACAAGCACTTCGTGCGAACGGGCGAGCCGGCGGATGAGATCCTCGTCGAGCGGCTTGGCGAAGCGGGCGTCAGCGACGGTGGTGGAGAGACCCGCGGCGCCGAGCTCCTCGGCCGCCAGCAGGCAATCCTGCAGCCGCGTGCCGAAGGAAAGCAGCGCGACCTTGGTCCCTTCCTTGAGGATGCGGCCCTTGCCGATTTCGAGCAGCGAACCGCGCTCCGGCATGTCGACGCCGACGCCGTTGCCGCGCGGATAGCGGAAGGCGATCGGGCCGTCATCATAGGACGCGGCGGTGCGCACCATATGGCGAAGCTCCGCCTCGTCGGCCGCCGCCATGACGACGAAGCCCGGCAGCGAGGCGAGGAAAGTGGTGTCGAAGGCGCCGCAATGGGTGGCGCCGTCGGCGCCGACGAAGCCGGCGCGGTCGATGGGGAAGCGCACGGGCAGCTTCTGGATCGCCACGTCATGGACGACCTGGTCGTAGGCGCGCTGCAGGAAAGTGGAATAGATGGCGGCGAAGGGCTTGTAACCTTCGGTGGCGAGCCCCGCCGCGAAGGTCACCGCGTGCTGTTCGGCGATGCCGACATCGAAGGTCCGCTTCGGGAACACCTCGCCGAACAGGTCGAGGCCGGTGCCGCTCGGCATGGCGGCTGTGATGGCGACGATGCGGTCGTCCTCGCGCGCTTCCTGTATCAGGCTCTCCGCGAAGACCTTAGTGTAGGCGGGCGCGTTGGCCGGGGCTTTGGCCTGCGCGCCGGTGATGACGTCGAACTTGTTGACGCCGTGATATTTATCGGCGGCGGACTCGGCCGGCGCATAGCCCTTGCCCTTCTGGGTCACGACATGGATCAGCACCGGACCTTTGCCATTGTCGCGCACGTTTCTCAGCACCGGGATGAGGTGCTCGAGATTGTGCCCGTCGATGGGGCCGATGTGATAGAAGCCGAGCTCCTCGAACAAGGTGCCGCCGGTGACATAGCCGCGCGCATGCTCGACCGCACGGGTGATGGCGCGGTCGGCGCGCTTGCCGAGATAGGATGTCAGCTTCTTGCCGAAATCGCGCAGGCCGAGATAGGCCTTGCCCGACGCAAGCCTCGCCAGATAGGCGCTCATGGCGCCGGTCGGCGGCGCAATCGACATGTCATTGTCGTTGAGGATGACGATCAGCCGTGCATCGAGCGCGCCGGCATTGTTCAGCGCCTCGAAGGCCATGCCGGCCGACATCGAGCCGTCGCCGATCACGGAAATCACATTGTTGCGCCCGCCCGACAGGTCGCGCCCCATGGCCATACCGAGGCCGGCCGAAATCGAGGTCGAGGAGTGTGCTGCGCCGAACGGGTCGTATTCGCTCTCGGCGCGCCGGGTGAAGCCGGAAAGGCCGCCTTCCTGGCGCAGCGTGCGGATGCGGTCGCGGCGGCCGGTCAGGATCTTGTGCGGATAGGCCTGGTGGCCAACGTCCCAGATCAGCCGGTCCCGCGGCGTGTTGAAGACATAATGCAGGGCAACCGTCAATTCGATGACGCCGAGGCCTGCGCCGAGATGGCCACCTGTCTGCGAGACGGCATCGATGAGCTCGGCGCGGAGTTCCGCGGCAAGCTGAGGCAGCGCGCCTTCATCGAGCGTGCGCAGGTCCGCGGGAATGCGGACCTTGTCGAGCAGCGGCGTGTCTGGCTTCACTCGGGCGCGTCCTGCCTCAATGATCGAACACGGCGCTACCAGCGAATTGCGCCATAATCATGCGCGGCAATAGGCCGCCGCCGGGCGAATGTAAATGCGCGCCAGTGACGCGCGGGCGGTTCCTAGTTCTCGGGCAGTGGAATGAACTCTTCCTCATCGCCGGGAACGATATCGAAGCGGCCTGTCTTCCATTCCTGTTTGGCCTGTTCGATGCGTTCCTTCGAGGACGAGACGAAATTCCACCAGATGTAGCGCTTGGAACCCAGCGAAGCGCCGCCGAACAGCATGAAATGCGCGCCGCGCTCGGAAGAGACGACGATCTCCTCGCCCGGCTTGAACACCAGGAGCCGTTCGGCCGGGAAAACATCGCCGGCGATCGACACGTCGCCCTCCAGCGTGTAGATGGCGCGCTCCTCGGCATCGGCCGGAATCTTCACGCTGGCGCCCGCAGCCAGCCTGAGATCGGCGTAAAGCGTGTCCGAGGCGGTCGCCACTGGCGAGCGCAGGCCTGAGAATTCGCCGATGACGACACGGCCGCTGACGCCTCCGGCATCGATCTCAGGCAAGCGGGCCACCGACGTGTTGGCGAAAATCGGTGCGATTTCCTCCTTGCCGTCGGGCAGCGCCAGCCAGGTCTGCAGGCCGGAGACCGACATCGGTGCGCCGCGCATTTCCTCCGGCGTGCGCTCCGAATGAACGATGCCGCGCCCCGCGGTCATCAAATTCACGTCGCCCGGCGCGATCACCATCTCGGTGCCGAGCGAGTCGCGATGTCTGATCCTGCCGTCGAACAGATAGGTGACCGTGGACAGCCCGATATGCGGATGCGGGCGCACGTCCAGCGCCTGGCCGGCGCGCAGGATAGCCGGGCCCATGCGGTCGAAAAATATGAACGGACCGACCAGGCGGCGTTTTGCCGTCGGCAGAGCGCGGCGCACCTCGAACCCGCCGATATCCTTGGCGTTCGGAACGACCATCAGCTCGATCTGGTCGCAGGCGAAGGCATCGCCGGGCTCAGGGTCGTTTCCCGGAAAGAAGCTCATGACTATCCCTCAGGCGAAACGCAGCGCCGACCTGGCCTTGGCCTTGGCAGCCTCTTCCTCGCGATTGCGCGGTTCCTGATTGGTTTCGAGCGAATCGATCAATTCGCGCGCAGCGGCCGCGATCGCTTCCACTGCATGATAAAAAGCGTGCTCGTTGCGCTTGGACGGCTTGGTCGAGCCGGCCAGCTTGCGCACGAACTGAAGCGCTGCGTCGTGCACTTCGTCATTGGTCGCCGGCGGCTCGAAATTGGCCAAGGTCTTGATGTTGCGGCACATGGCTTGAACTCCTTACCTGCTCTCTCTGCCCACCCTATTCCAAATCAGTCGGCGTCCAGCGGCTCCGTTCCCACCGGCTTGCCGTCACGCGAAAGCCTGATCTTCTCGACCTTGTCCTCGGCCGCTTTCAGCAGCCTGTCGCAATGCGCCTTCAGTGCCTCGCCGCGCTCATAGATCTTGATCGACTGGTCGAGCGGGACGTCGCCGCGCTCAAGATCATCGACGATCTTCTCCAGCGCATCGAGCGCCTGTTCGAAGCTCATCGCCTTGACGTCCTCATTGCCTTCCAATGCCATACTCTATCCCTTCATCAGCCGCCCGACATGGGCGGCGACTGAAAATGCCAGTCCCTGCAGATCGTAGCCGCCTTCCAGCAGGCTGACGAGCCTGTTGCCGCTGTGGCGAGCTGCGCGCTCCATCAACTGGCCCGTCGCCCAGTCGAAATCGTCCTCGGTCAGGTTGATCTCAGCCAACGGATCGCGATGGTGCGCGTCGAAGCCGGCGGAAATGATGATCAGGTCCGGCGCGAACGCGTCGATCGACGGCAGCACGCGCGACAGGAAGGCGTCACGGAACAGGTCGCTGCCGGTCTGCGGCGCGAGCGGCGCGTTGACGATGTTGCCGGCGCCGGTCTCGCTTTTCGCGCCGGTGCCGGGATAAAGCGGCATCTGATGCGTCGAGCAATAGAGGACCGACGGATCGTCCCAGAAAATGTCCTGCGTGCCGTTGCCGTGGTGGACGTCCCAATCGACGATGGCGACGCGCTCGGCCTGATGCTTCTTCTGCGCGTAACGGGCGGCGATGGCCGCGGTGTTGAACAGGCAGAAGCCCATCGCCGTGGTCTTTTCGGCGTGGTGGCCGGGCGGACGGGCGGCGACGAAGACGTTTGCCGCACGGCCCTCGAAGACATCGTCGACCGCGGCGTTGGCCGCGCCGATCGCCGTCACCGCCGCCTGCCAGCTCTTCGGGCTGGCGCTGGTATCGGCATCGATCGAAACGATACCGCTCTCGGGGATCGCGGCGCGGACACGCTCGACGAAAGCCTCGGGGTGCGCGTAGAGGATCGTTTTCTCGTCGCCTTCCGGCGCCTTGACGCGGTCGAGCGCCGAAAAAGCCTCATCGTCGAGCACCCGCTCGATGGCGCGCAGGCGGTCGGGCCGCTCAGGGTGGCCGGGCGGCGTGAGGTGTTCGAGGAAGATCGGGTGCGTGTAGAGACGTGTGGCCATGGCGCCTAATCTAGGCACCCGCGGCCGTAATGACCATGTTTGAAAAGCCGAATGGCTCGGGAAATTGCGCCAGCCCATGTCGTCCGCGCCATTGGCGGGTGCCGAACTTCGCGGTAAGGTCACTTCGCTGCCTGGTGCCTGCGGCGACGCGGGAGAATCGGGAACACGGTTGAACTCCGTGGCGTGCCCAACGCTGTGAGGGGGACCGCGCCGGCAAACGCCACTGTCCATGACGGGAAGGCGCCGGAGCGGGACGATCCCGAGCCAGAAGACCGGCCCGGCAGACATGGTCTTCCGCTTGGTCAGGCGGGGGACTGCTTGTCGCAAGGGGAAAAGCGATGACGGCAGCAGCGATCGCCGCAAGCGGCGACGACTTCGACCAATCGGCGCGCGACGCGGTCTATCGGGCGATGTTCACCAGGCGTGACGTGCGCAGCCATTTTGTTCCCGACGATCTCGATGATCATGTGCTGGCGCGGCTTCTCACCGCCGCGCATCATGCGCCGTCGGTGGGCTATATGCAGCCGTGGAATTTCATCGTCATCCGCGATGCCGAGCGGCGCAGACAAGTGCGCGACCTGTTCCTCGCCGCGCGCGAGCAGGAACTGCCGGCCATCGAGGCGGACCGGCAGGCGCTTTACCGCAAGCTGAAGCTCGAAGGCATATGCGAAAGCGCGCTCAATCTCTGCATCACCTGTGACCGGCAGCGGTCGAAGGATTCGCCGCTCGGGCGGTGGCACAATCCGGAGATGGACCTCTACAGCACCGTCTGCGCGGTTCAGAATTTCTGGTTGGCGGCACGCGCCGAGGGCGTCGGCGTCGGCTGGGTGAGCATCATCGAAACCGAGGCATTGAAGCGGCTTCTCGCGATCCCGGAGCATGTCACGCCGATCGCCTATCTCTGCGTCGGCCGCGTCTCGGAATTCGCGCCGAAGCCGGATCTCGAAGCGCATGGCTGGGGCAAGCGCCTGCCGCTGCCCGAACTGGTAATGAGCGAGACGTTTTCCGGCACCGGCGAGGCGCCGCTCAAATCGGCGATCGCCAGTCTCGGCGCCGGGCCGTCGAAACCCTGACCTGATCAGGCCACTCGAGGCGTATCCCAGCGCGAGCCGCCGCCGAAGGAGCCGAGTGCCTTGTCGCGCAGCTCCCTGAATTTGGACGAGGCCTCGGCGAGCCGCGTGTCCCATTCGAGGTTGGGCGCCTGACCTTCGATGGCTTCGAAATAGACCTGCATCAAGGACGCGATGGCGAACGGCTCGATGAAGGCTGCCTTGAAGGCCCAGGCAAAGACGATCGCCAGCACGAAGGCCCAGCCGGCCAATTGTCCGGGCATGACCCACAGGATCGCGGCGGCGGGCGCCAGCATCAACAGGAAGATGACGAAGGACACGCCCCACATGATCACCGCCAGCCAGACGGCGTTCTTGACCATGTGCTTGCCGTTCTGCGCGTAGAGCACGACGCCTTGCCTCGCCGTCTCGAAGGGCGAGCTCGAATTGATGCGGATATTGTAGCCGAGGATGATCTCGTCGACATAGGTCAGCGAGATGCGGATGACGGTATTGATGAAGCTGACCACCCCGCTCAGGCCCGGAATGGGCAGGAACGCGGCGATGCCGCCGATCAGGCCTGTGATGGCGCGGATGGCGCCCTTGACCAGTTGGTCGACGACGAAAAGAATGTTGGCCTCGGCGAAACGCTGGGTGACCACTTCCTTGGCATAGGCGATCTGGCTCTGGCCGTCGGGCACGTCATGGCCGTCGATCAGGTGCACCATGACGGCGATATGGCCCGCTTTCAGCACGTAAAGAATGTATTCGCGGATCCAGTAGACGGCGATCGACACGATACCGAAGCCGACCACGCCGCCCCAGAGTGCGAAGGACATCGGACCGTCCGGATCGGTCGAGATGTGACCGACGCCATAGCCGACGCTGGCGCCCGTGCCGGTCGCCATGATGTAGGCGACCGTGATGCCGAAATAGACGATCATTCGAAAGACGATGAACGGCCATGTCCGCATCATGATGGACACAGACCGGCCAATGCTGAAGTCCCACATGCCCCGACTCCCCACATCCCGCGCATGACCCCGAAAATCGGAATCGATTTTCGGAAAGGATCATGCGCCGAATTAAAGTTTTACAGCGTCCTTTGCGCGTTCAAAGAACGCGCGGCGCTGTAAGAGATGGCGCAGGAGGATGCGCTCGCCCTACCGATTGTCAATCGCGGCAAGATTGCACCGCCCGGAAACCGGTGCACAACGCGGTGGCTTGGTACCCAGGCGTGCCCCTCAGGGCTTTTTGCGCAAGCCTTCGAGCAATTGCTTGAACGCCGCGATCGCCTTCTTCGACGTCGCTTCCGGATCTTTCGAATTGGCGATGCGCTGCGCGGCCTGGCTGCTGGCGCCATTGATCAGCCGTGAGGTCGTCTCGGGGTCAAGGTCCGGCACGACCACGCCCTCTTCCTGCAGCTTCGTCAGATGGTCGGTCATCGAGGCGATGCAGGCGCTGGCATTCGGCCACTGTGCCGGGTCGCCGAGCACTGCCGGGGCGTCGCGGAACATGATGCGCTGGATTTCCGGCTCCAGCGCCATCTCGATATAAGTGGTGCATTCGTCGACGAAATGCTGCCAGCGGGTCGGCGCTTTCGACGCCACCTCCTTCACCCGCAAGGCCATCTCACCGTCGATCTCGGCGATCACCGCCTGCAGCAGCCCCTTCTTGTCGCCGAAATGATGGTAGAGCGCGCCGCGCGTGAGACCGGCCGAGGCGGTGAAATCGTCCATCGAGGCCTCGGCATAGCCGATCGTGCCGAAGGCGTGGCGGGCGGCCGCAATCAGCTTGGCGCGCGTTTTGGCGATCATTTCCTTGCGCGGTCTGTGCATGGCTCTGGCCCTATTCACATACGCATCGTATGCCAATGACATACGCGACGTATGAATTATCTGACATTCATACGCTGCGTATGTAATTGCGGCTGTCACTCTTGTCGAGGAGCAGGATCATGCGAAACCCCTATGCGGACATCTTTCGGGCTCCCGGCACGAAAGGCTTTGCCGCGGCCGCCTTCATCGCGCGCCTGCCGATCGCCATGGCGCCGATCGGCATCGTGGCGATGCTGTCGCAGACGCATGGCGAATACTGGCTGGCCGGCGCCGTCTCGGCCACATACGCACTGGTCAACGCTTTTCTTTCGCCGCAAGTGTCGCGGCTGGTGGACCGGCGCGGCCAGACAGCGATCGCAGCACCCATGACGCTCGTTTCGGTGCTTTCCTTCGCGACGTTGATCGTCGCGGCCAACCAGCACTGGCCGGCCTGGACCTTGTTCCTGTCGGCGCTGCTTGCCGCCGCCATGCCCAGCATCCCGGCGCTGGTCAGGGCACGCTGGACCGAGATTTTTCGCGATCGGCCGGAGCTCAACACCGCCTTCGCCTTCGAATCGGCCGCGGACGAGCTGGTCTATGTCGCCGGCGCCTCGCTGTCGGTGGGCTTGAGCGCGGCGCTGTTTCCCGAAGCCGGCATGGTGGTCAGCACGTTGCTGCTTGCGCTCGGCTCGGCGGCATTCCTGCTGCAGCGCTCGTCCGAGCCGCCGGTCCGCCCGGCCGAACATGGCGCGGCCGGGTCGGCGATCCGCCTGCGGCCGGTGCAGATCATCACTTTCGCGCTGATCTTCGTCGGCGCGACCTTCGCCACGACGGAAGTCACCACAGTCGCCATCACCAAAGAGCTTGGCCAACCTGAGGCGGCAAGCCTCGTCATCGGCGTCTATGCGCTGGGATCCTTCGTGCTCGGCATCATCGTCGGCGCGCTCAGCCTGAAGGCGCCGTTGCAGCGGCAATTGGCGCTCGCGGTCACTGCGATCGCGCTCACCACGTTGCCGTTGCTCTTCGCCGACGCCGTGCCGACGCTGGCGCTCGCGGTGTTCGTCAGCGGCGTCCCTATCTCGCCGACCTTCATCACCGCCTTCGGCCTGATCGAGCGCCACGTGCCGCCGGCCATGCTCACCGAGGGCGTCACCTGGGTGACGACCGGCATCGGCATCGGCATGGCGCTGGGCTCCTTCGCCGCCGGCTGGATGGTCGACACTTTCGGCCCGCAGAACGGGTTCTGGGTGTCCGTGGCTGCTGGAGGGATCGCCTTTGCTACCGTGCTCGCCGGCCAATGCCGGCTGGCGACGAACGATTGCGATGTGGATAGGGGTGAAGCGGTAATGCCCGCGGAGTGACGGTTATTCGGTATCATCAGCGCAGACACTAGCAGTTGGCCGGAGCCTCAACGACTTCGATCAATCAGCACGCTGGTCATAGAATCTCGGTCTTGGCGATATGGATGCCAAACCCCTCGAGGCCGACATAGTGGCGCTCGCGCGAGGCGATCAGGTTGATCGAAGAGATGCCGAGGTCCTTGAGGATCTGGGCGCCGAGGCCGATCTCGCGCCATTCGTTCTCGCGGCGGCGGGCTTCCTCATGGTCCTCGCGGTCGCCACTCGCGGGCCGCTTGCGCTCCTGATGCGCGACGCCGACCGAGCCTTCACGCAGATAGACGATGACACCGCGCCGGCGCTCGCCCATCGCCTTCATGATGCCGTCGAGCCGGTGGCTGGTGCCGAAGACGTCGGTGACGACATCTTCCGAATGCAGCCGTACCGGAACTTCTTCGCCATCGCGGATATCGCCGAAGACGACCGCCAGGTGATGCATGGAATCCCAGGGCAGCGTGTAAGTGAAGGCCTGCGCCTTGCCGCCGGGCGTTTCGATATCGGAACAGGCGACGCGTTCGACCAGCGTCTCCTTGCGCTGGCGATAGGCGATGAGGTCGGCGACCGAGACCTGCTTCAGCCCATGTTCCTCGGCGAAGGCCTGCACTTGCGGCCCGCGCTTGACCGTGCCGTCGTCATTGACCAGTTCGGAAATGACGCCGACCGGCGGCAGGCCGGCAAGCTTGCAGAGATCGACCGCGGCTTCGGTATGGCCGGAGCGCATCAAGACGCCGCCTTCGCGGGCGATCAGCGGGAAGATGTGGCCGGGGCGCACGAAATCCGACGGGCCGACATTGCCGTTGGCGAGGTTGCGCACGGTCAGCGTGCGGTCGTCGGCGGAAATGCCGGTCGTGGTACCATGCTTGAAGTCGACGCTGACGGTGAAGGCGGTGGTGTGGGCGGAGTCATTGTCCGCCACCATCGGCGCCAGGTTCAGCCGCCTTGCGTCCTCGCGCAGCATCGGCGTGCAGACGATGCCGGAGGTGTTGCGCACGATGAAGGCCATCTTTTCCGGCGTGCAATGCACGGCGGCAACGATCAGGTCGCCCTCGTTCTCGCGACCGTCATCGTCCATGACGACGACGATCTCGCCGCGCTCGAAGGCGCGGATCGCTTCGACGATCTTCTTCTGGTCGTATGGCATGGGACGCTCGCTTCGCTCGCAAGGGAGTAGGGGAATAGGGCAGTAAGGGAGTAAGGGGAAAGGAAAAAGTATGGCGACCTGCGGGCGGCAGCGTTAACCTACTGCCCACTGCCTTATTCCCCTCCCTTACCCGTCTGTCCTCTGTGCCGCAGATAGTGGTCGGCGATGGCGCAGGCAACCATGGCCTCGCCGATCGGCACGGCGCGGATGCCGACGCACGGGTCGTGGCGGCCCTTGGTCATCACCTCGACATCCTTGCCGTCCTTGTCGATCGACCGGCGCGGGGTCAGGATCGACGAGGTCGGCTTGACGGCGAAGCGGGCGACGATCGGCTGTCCGGTCGAGATGCCGCCGAGGATGCCGCCGGCATTGTTGGACAGGAACACCGGCTTGCCGTCATTGCCCATGCGCATCTCGTCGGCATTCTGTTCGCCGGTGATGCGGGCCGCCTCGAAGCCATTGCCGATCTCGACGCCTTTGACGGCGTTGATCGACATCAGGCCGGACGCGATGTCCTGGTCGAGCTTGGCGTAGATCGGCGCACCAAGGCCGGCCGGCACGCCGTCCGCGACGATCTCGATCACCGCACCGACCGAGGAGCCGGCCTTGCGGATGCCGTCGAGATATTCGGTGAAGATCGGAACCGACGCCGGATCCGGGGTGAAGAACGGGTTTTCGGCGTCGCCGACGAAGTTCCAGTTCCAGTTGGCGCGATCGATCGATTTCTCGCCCATCGAGACCAGCGCGCCACGCACCACCATGCCAGGCACAACCTTACGCGCCAGCGCGCCCGCCGCCACTCTGGCCGCCGTCTCGCGCGCCGACGAACGGCCGCCGCCACGATGGTCGCGCAGGCCGTATTTGACGTAGTAGGTGTAGTCGGCATGGCCCGGCCGGTACTGGCGCGCGATCTCGCCATAATCCTTGGAGCGCTGGTCGACATTGTCGATCAGCATCGACACCGGCGTGCCGGTGGTGATCATCGTCTCGCCGTCCTCGTCTAGGATGAAGCCGGACAGGATCTTGACCTCGTCCGGCTCGCGGCGCTGGGTGACGAAACGCGACTGTCCGGGGCGGCGCCGGTTGAGCTCGGCCTGGATATCCTCGCGCCTGAACCGGATGCCGGGCGGACAGCCGTCGACAACACAGCCGAGCGCCGCGCCATGGCTTTCGCCCCAGGTGGTGACGCGGAAGAGGTGGCCGAATGTGTTGTGAGACATGAGAATACGCCCTGCCCCGGTGAGGGAACCCGGTTAAGGCTGCCTTCTATTGGCGTTTTCCACAGTGGTCAAACGGTGATCGGGTGCATCAAACTGTGATGTGGCGGATTTAGTTTTGACACATTCGGTTGGTTTCTGCTCTCTTCCCATCCGCCGTTGAGGATCCGCCGCTGACGAGCCGGCGCAATGACCTAAAGAGGACGACGATGCGTACCCTGATTGGCGCCGCCTGCGCCATGCTGCTGATTTCCACCGCCGCCGCGTTCGCCGGCCAGACCGAAGGCCTGATCAAGAAGGTCGACAAGGACACGCTGACGCTGACGCTTGACGACGGCAAGGCCTACAAGCTCAACGCCGAGACCGACATCGACTCGCTCAAGCCCGGCATGGACATCGTCATCGCCTATGACGTGACCAATGGCGAGAATGTCGTGACGGACATGCAATTGCCCGACAGCGACCAGAATTAGTCTGCGCCGCGAGGCTCAAAGCTTCGTCATTCTAGGGCGAAGCAAGGAGCGGAGCGACGCGCGCAGACCCTAGAATCCATTGCCGTTACGTTGAGGCTTTGCAGCGGTGCAGAACGACGTTTGTTCTGTACCGCTTTTGCCATTCAACCTGGGTCACGGCATGGATCCTAGGGTCTACGCGACGCTTCGCGTCGCTCCGCCCTAGGATGACGAATTCAGGTGGCTTCGTCCGCTCTCCTGTGGGCTTTGAGACTGCCTCAAAGCCACTCCAAGCTCTGGCCCTCCAGCCGCAGCAGGCGGTCCTGCGGGACATCAAGGCCCGCGGCTTCCTGCTTGGAAAGACCAACGACCAAGCGGAAGAAGCAGCGGATGACGCCGCCGTGGGTGACACAGACGGTGGGCTGCCGAAGTTCGGCGAACCATGGCTTTATCCGCTCCAGCAGCATCTCGTAGCTTTCGGCGCCCTCGCCGGGCGGCTGGAAATCCCATTTGGCGTGGCGGCGGCCGTCGGTTGAGCCGGGCGCGCGCTCCTCGAGCTCGGCGAAGGTGAAGCCCTGCCAGTCGCCGAAGCTGATCTCGACCAGGCGCGCATCGGTGCGGTAGCCGGAGGGATCGAGCCCCATCGCTTCGCGCATCAACTCCATCGTCTCGCGCGTGCGCCGCATCGGGCTGGCGACAAAATCAAAACCCTCGGCCTTGCCGATGAGCTCGGCCAGTCGCCGGCCGTTAAGCCTCGCCTGCTCGCGGCCAAAATCGTTGATGTCGGTGTCGGCCTGGCCCTGCAGGCGGTGCTCGGCATTCCACTCCGTCTGGCCGTGGCGCGCGATGTAGACGAGCGGATACATCAGGTCTTCCGAGGTCGGGCCAGGGCCTGGGACGAAGGGGTAAGCGGAGACGATCAGTCCTTGACGGTCGAGATATCGGGCGCGTCGACCGCCTTCATGCCGACGACATGGTAGCCGGAATCGACATGATGGACCTCGCCGGTCACGCCGCGCGACAGGTCGGACAGGAAGTAGACGCCGGAATCACCGACCTCTTCCTGCGTCACCGTCTGCTTCAGCGGCGAATTGTATTCGTTCCACTTCAGGATATAGCGGAAGTCGCCGATGCCGGAGGCGGCGAGCGTCTTGATCGGGCCTGCGGAGATGGCGTTGACGCGGATCTTCCTGGCGCCGAGGTCGACAGCCAGATAGCGCACGCTGGCCTCGAGCGCCGCCTTGGCGACGCCCATGACATTGTAATGCGGCATCACCTTCTCGGCGCCATAATAGGTCAGCGTCAACAGCGAGCCGCCCTCGGTCATCAGCGGCTCGGCGCGCTTGGCGATGGTGGTGAAGGAAAACACCGAGATGTCCATCGTGCGCAGGAAATTGTCGCGCGTCGTCTCGACATAACGGCCGGTGAGCTCGTCCTTGTCGGAGAAGGCGATGGCATGGACGAGGAAGTCGAGCTTGCCCCAATGCTTGGCGATGTCTGCGAAAACGGCGTCAAGGCTACCCGGGTCGGTGACATCGCAATGGCCCGCGACATGCGCGTTGAGCTCGGCCGCAAGCGGCTCGACGCGCTTCTTGAAGGCCTCGCCCTGATAGGTCAGGGCGATTTCGGCGCCGTGATCGACGCAAGCCTTGGCGATGCCGAAAGCGATCGACCGATTGTTGGCGACGCCCAGGATCAGGCCCCGCTTACCGGCCATCAGGCCCTGTCCACCTGCCATGTGCAAGCTCTCCGCAAGAATATCCGCTTTGTGGAGAGCCTATCGCACAGGCACAAAGCCCCTTCAAGCGCCCAAAAGACACTGCAACAGGAACAAAATTCCCTCGATCAGCCTTTTCGGCGGCGCATCAGGGCCTCAAGCTCGGCATCGCCGCCTTCCGGCAGCATCAGCCTGACATGGGCATAGAGATCGCCATGGCCGCCGGCCTTTTCTGGCAAGCCCCTGCCCTTCAGGCGCAGAACCTTGTCCGAGCTCGACCATGCCGGAACATTGACAGCGAGCTTGCCGGTCGGCGTTTCGACCGCCACCTTGGCGCCGAGCACCGCGTCGGCCAGATCGACGGGTAGATCGACATGCAAGTCGCGCCCCTCGATGCGGTAGCGCGGATGGCGGCGGATGTGGATCTTGACCAGCGCGTCGCCCGGTTGGCCCGGCCCCTGCTCGCCCTGGCCCTTCAGGCGGATCGTCTGGCCGTCCTCGACATAGGCCGGCAGCTTGACCGCCACCTTGCGGCCATCGGGGAACATCGCCGTCACCTTATCGGCGGTGGCTGCCTCCTCGACGCTGATGTCCATGGTGACGTTGAGGTCGGCCGCCTGGACCGGCTGGCGGCGGTCGGCCCTGCCGGCGCCGCGGGCGCCGGAAAAGGCTTCGCCGAAGATCTGGCTGAAGATGTCGCTGTTGCCGTCGAACGGATCGCCGCCCGGACGCCCGGTGCGGAATTCGAAATGCGCGCCGCCGGGGCCCTGCTGGCGGCGGAAACCGGCGAACGGGTCGCCGCCGGCCGCGCCTTCAAAACCCTGGAATTTCGGCTTGCCCTCGGCGTCGATCTCGCCGCGATCGTAGGCGGCGCGCGTCTTCTCGTCGCCGACGATCTCGTAAGCCTGGTTGGCGGCGGCAAAACGGTCCTTCGCCTTGGGATCATTCGGATTCTGGTCCGGATGATATTTCTTGGCGAGCTTGCGGTAAGCCGATTTTATGTCCTTGGCCGATGCGTTCTTGGCAACGCCCAGCACCTCATAGGGGTCGCGCATGCTTCCTGCCTGCAAGAGAGAATGGATTTATAGTCGTCCCCTATATGCGCTCGCATAGGAAGAAATTCCAGTAGCGCAAGGGCAATTAGCGCGCGAAACTCAGAGTGCCCGAATTCAGGGAGGTCCGAAATCAAAGCGCCTTGAATTCCTGCATGCGCCAGCCGCCGGCGCCGGCAAGGCACAGCTCGCCCTTGTAGAGGGCAACCCCGTCGAAGCTCTCGCGCGTGGCGCTGAAGCGGCGGCAGGTCAGGCCGCCATCCTTCAGCTCCACCAGCTCGGTGATGGCGCCGCGCGAGCCGGTGCCGGCATTGGCCCATGGAACCGCCTGGCCGCCAAGCTCCTTGATGTCGGCGGATGAAACGGCGTTGCCGATGGTGGTCTGGTCGGAATCCTGGTCGGCCGAAGCCGGCGCTGCAGGCGAGGACGGCGTGCTGGAGGTGATGATCGAGCGGTCGACATCGACCTTTTCCAGGCTGAAGCCGCCAGCCCCGCAGGCGGCAAGAGGAAGCGCCAACGTCAACAGCGCAGCCTTGGCACTGGCCGAAGCGATAGCGCTCCATTGCCTGCTGTCAAAAGCTTGCGCGATACGCGACAATCGGCGAACTCCTCCCGCAACGTTAAAAATTTGGAAAACTATGAACGAAACCGAGTTAACAAGCGGTGACTTCGCCGAAGCGGCGGAGCCGTTCCGGCTCTTTGCCGCATGGCTGGAGGACGCCGGCAAAAGCGAGCCCAACGATCCCAACGGCGTGGCGCTGGCAACCGTCGACGCCGACGGCATGCCGGATGTGCGGATGGTGCTGCTCAAGGGGTTCGACGAAAAGGGATTTGTCTTCTACACGAATTTCGAGAGCGCCAAGGGCCGCGAGATTCTTGGCAGCATGAAGGCGGCGATGTGCTTCCACTGGAAATCGCTGCGCCGCCAGGTGCGCGTGCGCGGACCGGTGGAGATCGTCAGCAACGCCGAGGCCGACGCCTATTATGCGACGAGGCCGCGCGGCAGCCGCATCGGCGCCTGGGCCTCGAAACAGTCGAGGCCGCTGGAAAGCCGCTTCGCGCTGGAGAAGGCGGTGGCCGAATACACGGCGCGCTACGCCATCGGCGAGATCCCGCGGCCGAAGCACTGGTCGGGCTTCCGCATCGTGCCGCAGACGATCGAGTTCTGGCACGACAGGCCGTTCCGCCTGCATGACCGCATCCTCTTCTCACGCAACACCGCCGGTGGCTGGGACAAGACGCGGCTCTATCCTTGAACGATAATGCAGGCGAAGGGCTCAGCCCTTCTTGCGTGTCATGAAAGCGGTGAGCGCCGCGCGCGCCTCTTCGGAGGTCAGCCGCTCGCGGAAATGCTCGCTCTCGACCTTGATGCGGGCGATCAATTCCTCGCGCCGCTCGCGCATCAGGTCGCGCGCGATCTTCAGCGCCTGCGGCGGCTTGGCGGCGATGCCGTCGGCGGCGGCCAGCACCGCGCCTTCCAGCGCGTCTTCAGCGACGACCTCATAGATCAGCCCGGCGGCCTTGGCGCGCTCGGCCGAAAAGCCCTCGCCGAGGCCGAGCAGCGCGAAGGCGCCCTGCCGTCCCAGAAGCTGCGGCGCGATGAGGCTGGAGCCAGCCTCCGGCACCAGGCCGAGATCGACGAAGGGCGTGCGAAAGAGCGTGCGGGGCGTGGCGAAGGTCAGGTCGCAATGCAGATTGAGCGTGGTGCCGATGCCGACGGCTATTCCGTCGACGCCCGAGACCATCGGCTTTTCGGTCCTGGCCAGCGCCATCAGGAAGTCCCAGACCTCGTTGCCGCCCTCCCCGCCGGTGGCGATGACCAGGAAATCGGCGAGGTCGTTGCCGGAGGAAAAGGCGCCCGGAACGCCGAGGAAGACGTGGACGCGGACCGCCGGATCGGCATCGCCTTCGGCAAGCGCGGCCGACATTTTCGCATACATGGCGCGGGTCAGCGCGTTCTTCTTGTCGGGACGGTTCATGCGGATGATCTGCACGGCGCCCTGGCGCTCGACGAGGATATGGTCTGTCACGATTGGTCCTTTGAACGTCAGGATGCTTAAGCGGAAATCAGCGCCTTGCCGGCGGCGGCGAGGCTTTCTGCGCCGTCGAGGACGCGCTCCTTGAGCGCGCGCGTCTCGCCGAGCAGATTTTCGGCGAAGAAGCGGCAAAGCGGGATGCGACTGCGATCGGCGAGCCCGCCCTGCGCCAGATAGGCGCCGCCGGCGGCAAGCGAGATGAGGCGCAGATAAGGCGTGGCGCCGGCCATCGCGGCGTCGGCCTTGCCCTCGCCCGTGAGCTTTTGCAGGAAGCGCGTCGCCTCATCGAGATCGGCAAGGGCACGGTCGAGGTTGTCGGCAGTGCAGCCGAAGCCGTCGAGGTTGGAGGTGCGCACGGCGTCCGCCACCGCTTTCAGTTCGCCGATATAGGCATGCACATGCTCGCCGCCCTCGAGCGGCAGCTTTCGCGCCACGAGATCGATCGCCTGGATGCCGTTGGTGCCTTCATAGATTGGCGCGATGCGCGCGTCGCGATAAAGCGCCGCGGCGCCCGTCTCCTCGATGAAGCCCATGCCGCCATGCACCTGGACGCCGAGGGAGGCGACTTCGACACCGACATCGGTCGAGAAGGCTTTGGCGAGCGGCGTCAGCAGGCTGGCGCGGTCATGCCATTTCGCCGCTGCCTCGCCCTCGCCGACACGCGCGCGGTCGATGGCATGCGCGCAGGAATAGCTGATCGAGCGAGCGATCTGGGTGAGAGCCCGCATGGTGAGCAGGTTGCGCTGCACGTCGGGGTGATGGACGATCGGCGCCATGCCGGAGCCGGAATAGGCGGAAGCCTTACCCTGGCGGCGCTCATTGGCATAGGCGATCGCCTTCTGGGTGGCGGTCTCGGCCACCGCCACGCCCTGCATGCCGACGGCAAGGCGGGCGTTGTTCATCATCGTGAACATGCAGGCCAGCCCCTTGTTCTCCTCGCCGATCAACCAGCCGATGGCGCCGGGCGTCGCGCCCTGGAAACCGTCGCCATAGATCATGGTGCAGGTCGGCGAGGCATGGATGCCGAGCTTGTGCTCGAGGCCGGAACAGAAGACATCGTTGCGGGCGCCGAGCGAGCCGTCGTCGTTGACGAAGAATTTCGGCACCAGAAACAGCGAGATGCCGCGCGTTCCGGCCGGCGCATCGGGAAGCCGCGCCAGCACCAGATGCACGATGTTGTCGGTGAAATCATGCTCGCCATAGGTGATGAATATCTTCTGGCCGAAGATGCGGTAGGTGCCGTCGCCGACCGGCTCGGCGCGGCTGCGCAGGGCCGCGAGCTCCGAGCCCGCCTGCGGTTCGGTCAGGTTCATCGTGCCCATCCACTCGCCCGATACGAGCTTTGCGAGATATTTGGCCTTGAGTTCCGCCGAGGCGTGCTTGTCCAGCGCCTCGACCGCGCCCATGGTCAGCGTCGGGCCGATGCCGAAGGCCATGGCGGCGGAGTTCCACATTTCGAGCGCAGCGACCCCAAGCATGGTCGGCAGACCCTGGCCGCCGAACTCCTCCGGACCCGACAGCGCGTTCCAGCCACCGTCGATCCAGCGCCGGTAAAGCTCCTTCCAGCCGGGCGGCGTGGTGACGGCGGCATCCTTAAGCACCGCGCCATGCTCGTCGCCGATCTTATAGAGGGGAGCCACCTCCTCGCTGGCGAAGCGGCCGGCTTCGGCCAGGATCGCGTCGACAAGGTCCTCGCCGAGGTCGCCAAAGGTGCCGGCATCCAGCGCCGGCTTCAGCCCAGCCACCTGCTTCAGCGTGAAGGTGATGTCCTCGACCGGTGCGCGATACATGTCTGCTCCTCCTGCGTCCCGGCCAATCGTATTGCATGACCGAAGCGAAACCATGCGTCGATTTCGCACCTTCTTTTTACGTAAACGTCAAATTTTGTCACGCGGATTTTGCGAGCACCCGGGCTTCGTCATCCACGGGCGGAGCGGGAGCGCAGCGGACGCGTAGACCCGAGGATCCATTCCGTAACCTTGGCCGTGGAGTGCGGCGGAACGGAACTCTGGACCGTAGCAAAGCGTCCACGTCACGGAATCGATCTATGGTCCAGCGCGCGTCGCTTCGCTCCTTGCTCCGCCATGAAATAACGAAATCGCGGAGCAATTGCGTTCAAAATTCTACCGCGAATTGCATCCGGCAGGTATGATCCGCCGATTGCAAACCAAAACCGGACACCACCATGCTTGCCAGACCCGACGCCTATCGCTGCATCGAATGCGGCCTGCCCTACCGGGCGCCGGGCTTCAGCTACTATCATGGCATGGTGGAGGAAGGCCCCGCATACTGGACCGATCGCGGGCTATTGTGTTCGGCGCAATGCTCGCTCGCGCACCACAAGAAGCGCAGGGCCGAAGGCACGTTGCCGCAAGAGCCGGCGCCCGATCCGTTCGAGGTCCCGTCGCTGTTCAGGCGCTGATCGATTTCTCAGCGTATGCTGCGGCCAACCGCCTGCAGCGCCAGGAAGGCTTCGTAGCGGCGGTCGTGCCAAACACGAACATCGCCCGGCCCAGGTGTAAAAACGTCGCCAAGCCGGGACATGGCAGGCATGGCGCTCGACAGGTCAGGGTAACGCCCGGCCGCGACAGCACCGAGCATGGCGGCGCCCAGCAGCACCGGTTCGGGCGATTGCGACGCGGCGACCGCCAGGCCGGCGGCGTCGGCAAGCAGCTGGCGCACCAGCGGCGACTGACCGGCGCCGCCGCTGATCACGATGGTGTCGACGGCGAGACCGGACGACGCCATCGCCGCCACGATCTGGCGCACGCCGTAGCCGAGGCCGCAAAGCCCGGCCACGTAGAGGCCGACGAGACTTTCGACGGAACGGTCGGTGCTTAGCCCGGCGATCAGGCCGCGCGCATCGGGATCGGCCAAGGGCGACCGATTGCCGAGGAATTCGGGCACGACATGGACGCTTCCCGCAAGCGTAGCGGCGGCCGACAGGTCGGGCGAAGCCGCCGTGGCGGCTGCGGCCAGCCAATCGACAAACGATTTGCCTTCGGCCGCGGCGCGCGCGGAGGCCTCGGCTTCGGCCGGGTGGAAATGCACCAGCAGATCGATGGCCGCGCCAGCCGCCGACTGGCCGCCCTCGCTCAGCCATAAGCCAGGCACCATGGCGGAATAATAGGGACCCCAGACTCCTGGAACGAAGGCCGGCCCGTTGCTGCTCGCCATGGTGCAGGCCGAGGTGCCGAGCACATAGGCCATGCGCGAGGAAATGGAGTCGGCGTCGCCCGCGGCGCCTACCGTGCCGACGCCGCCGGCGTGAGCGTCGATCAACCCGGCGGCGACGACCGTGCCCGCGACCAGCCCCAATTCAGCGGCCGCCGCTTCGGTCAGGCCGGCGCCCAGCGCCGTGCCGGGATCGACCACGTCGGTGCCGATGCGGATAAAACCCTCCTCGGCAAGCTCGCCGAGCCCCACCGCATGGAAATAGCTTTCGTCCCATCGCCGCTCGTGGCCGAGATAGGTCCATTTGCAGGCGAGCGTGCAGACCGAACGGGCAAGGCTGCCCGTGGCGCGCCAGGTGAGATAGTCGGCGAGGTCGAAGAAATGTCTCGCCCCGGCGAAGGTCTGGGGCAGGTTCTCCCTCAGCCACAGAAGCTTCGGCGTCTCCATCTCCGGCGAAATGACGCCGCCGACATAGTCGAGGACGGGATGCCCGAGGGCATTGATACGCCTGGTCTGGTCGAGAGCGCGATGATCCATCCAGACGATGATGTTCCTGTCGCTGTTTCCAGAGCGGCCGACCGGCAAAGGCTGGCCTTCATCGCCGACCACCACCAGGGAGCAGGTCGCGTCGAAGCCGATGCCGCCGATCTCCCGGGGATCGACGCCCGCCTTCGCGACCGCCTCGCGCACGCTGGCGCAGACCGCCTGCCAGATGTCCCGGCTCGACTGCTCGGCGATCTCACCGGGCTCGACGAAGAGCGCGATGTCGCGCTTGGCGGAAGCAAGCAGCTCGCCGCGCTCGTCAAAGAGACCGGCGCGCGCGCTGCCGGTGCCGACATCGACGCCGAGGAAGTGGGAAGGCATGGGCACCTCGGGTGAATGGTGAATAGTGAATAGCGAATGGTTATTCGTGAGTAGTGAGTAGTGAGTAGTGAGTAGTGAGTAGATAACTTCCTATTCACCATTCACTATTCACTAAAGATCATTGCTCTGCGGCAGGATCACCAGATCCCGTATGGTGATGTTCCTCGGCCGCGTCAGCATAAACAATACGGCTTCCGCGACCTCTGTCGGCTGCATCAGCCCGCCGGCCGCCAGCTCGTCCTCGAGCTTCTGCTTCGGCCAGTCGCTGATCAGCGCCGTCACCACCGGTCCGGGCGCGACTGCGCCGACGCGCAGGCCGTGCTTGGCGACCTGCCGGCGCAGCGTATGGACGAAGGCCTGTATGGCGTGTTTGGAGGCCGTGTAGACCGGCTCCCAGACGACGGGGACGAGGCCCGCAATCGAACTTGTGACAATGATGTCGCCGGTCTTGCGTTCCACCATATGCGGCAGCACCGCGTGCACCGAGCGGAACACCGAGTTGATGTTGAGGTTCAGCATGCGGTCCCAGGCATCCGGATCGCCGTTGAGGATCTCGCCGCCCACATAGGAGCCGGCATTGGCGTGGAAGATGTCGAGCTGGCCAGCCTTTTTCAGGATGCCGGGCATCATGGTCGCCACGCTGGCGGGGCTGGTGAGGTCGACCACCAGCGGGATCGCGCCGTCGCCGAACTCGGCGACCACCTCCTTCAGCCTGTCCTCCGCGCGGTCGACCAGCACGACACGGGCGCCGGCGGCAAGCATCGCCCTGGCGCATTCGAGGCCGATGCCCGATGCCGCGCCGGTGACCGCGGCGACTTTTCCCGAAAGATCTTGAGCCATGTGTACCCTTCTCGTTTGAACTGTTCAGGCGCGGCCGTGCGAAGCACGGGAACGGCGCGCGAGGGAGTCGACGATCACGGCGATGGCCAGAACGGCACCGGTGATCATGTAACGAAGCGACGAGGACAGATCGAGCAGCGTCAGCCCGCTGGCGATCGACTGGATGACGATGATGCCGAGCAGCGCGGAATAGGCGCTGCCGCGGCCGCCGAACAGGCTGGTTCCGCCGATGACCGCGGCCGCGATGGCGTTCAGGTTGACGTCGCCGGTGCCGGCCTGCTGGCTGGCGGAAGCAAGCCTGGCGGCCGCAAGCACGCCGCCGAGCGCGGCGAAGAGCGAGCATAGTGCGAAGGCGCTGAGATAGATGGCGCGCACCTTGATGCCGGCGCGGCGCGCCGCCTCGCGGTTGCCGCCGACGGCGGTCATCGAACGCCCCCATTTGGTCCGGGTCAGCGCATAGTTCATCGCCACGACGAGGCCGACGAACAGGCCGAACATCCACGGGATACCGCGCGACTGGTTGAGGTAGGCGACGATCAGCTCGAGGCCGACGGTTATGACGGCCACGCGCAGGATGAGCCCGGCCACGGACGGCGTCGACAGGTTGGCCGCGCGGCGGCGCGCGAAGGTGCGAAGCCCGCTGACCAGCATCGCCAGGCCGGGGATCGCAGCCAGCGTGTGCGAGA
The DNA here is from genome assembly GCF_006439355.1 of Mesorhizobium sp. B4-1-3. GTDB lineage: Bacteria > Pseudomonadota > Alphaproteobacteria > Rhizobiales > Rhizobiaceae > Mesorhizobium. Next base: position 207,106 of record NZ_VFTG01000002.1, on the reverse strand, counting down.
CCCATTTCGGCATCACCATCAACTGGCCGAAATCCACCAAGGCGGAGCCGTATGGCAAGTTGATCGAGCCGGTGGAGCCGAGGATGTAGAGCTGCATGCCAAGCACCGCGAGCAGGCCGGCCAGCGTCGAAACGAAGCTCGGCATGCCCAGACGGTTGAACAAAAGGGCATAGAGCGAGCCGATCAGGGCGCCGAAGGCGAGCGCCGCGATGATGGCGAGCGCGACCGGCCAGCCCTGGTTGACCCAGAGCGTGCCGACCAGCGCCGAGGCGAAGCCGCTGATCGAGCCTACCGAGAGGTCGATCTCGCCGACCATCAGCACGCAGACGATGCCGAGAGCGATGACGCCGACCGTCGAGCAGTCGAACAGGAGATTGACCAGATTGCTGCTGGAAACGAAGACCGGGTTGAGGCTGGTGAACACGGTCCAGATGACGACGAGGCCGACGATGACCGGCAGCGAGCCGAGATCGCCGCTGCGCACGCGGTCTAGGAAGGCGCGGACCGCTCCGGCGACGCCTGCTTCATGCTTGACGCGCGCATCGGCGCGATCGAGCGCCAGCGGGGCGGAGGTGCTTTTCTCTGCCGTCACGGGCGGTGCTCCCCAGCTTGTGCGCCGCCGCTGTGATCGCGCTCCATGCGCAGGCGCTCGGCGCGGCGCGACACCGCGTTGTTGGAGGCGCCGGTGATGGCGCTTACCAGATCCTGGTTCGAGGCGTCGGGCTCGAAGACGCCGTTGTTGCGCCCCAGCCTGAGCACCACGATGCGGTCGGCAACGGCGCGGACGTCCTCCATGTTGTGGCTGATCATGACGACGCCGAGGCCGCGCGCGCGGACGCGGTCGATGAGATTGAGCACTTCCGCCGTCTGGGCGACGCCGAGGGCTGCGGTCGGCTCGTCGAGCAGGATGAGCTTCGGCTCGAGCAGCAGCGAGCGCGCGATGGCGACCGTCTGGCGCTGGCCGCCGGACAGCGAGGCGACCGCCTCGCGCACGCTCGGGATGCGCGCCGACAATTCGTTGAGCAGCGTCCAGGCCCGCATCTCCATCGCCACCTCGTCCAGCCGCAGCGGACTGAGCTCATTGCCGAGGAAGATGTTGGCGACGACGTCGAGATTCTCGCAGAGCGCCAGATCCTGGAAGACCGTGGCGATGCCGAGCGTCAGCGCCACGCGCGGGTCGGGCAGCGTGACCGGCTGGCCGCGGAAATTGATCGTTCCCGAGCTCGGCTGGTGCACGCCGGCAAGGATCTTCACCAACGTCGACTTACCGGCGCCGTTGTCGCCAACCAGCGCGACGACCTCGCCGGCATGGACGTCGAAATCGATATCGGTCAGCGCCGAAACGGCGCCGAAATTCTTCGATATGCCGCGCAGGCTGAGCACCAGCTCGCCGACGGAAGCCGACCTTTCAAGACTCTCACTCATGCGCCGCCTTTCTTGACAGTCGTTTCCCGGACATCCGGCCGCCGAGGGGCGGCCGGATGTCCTATGATCAGTTGGTGATGCCGAGCTTCTTGCAGCCCTCGGCATAGCGGTCGACGCAGAGCTCGGCCGCCGTGTTGATCTTCTTGTCGATGATCTCGGCCTTGAGGTTCTCCTTAGTCACCACCGCCGGCGTGAAGAGCTGCGAGGGCGTGTCGTAAAGCGTCATCTCGGCCTTCGGCTTCTCGCCAGACAACAGCTTGACGGCCACGTTGGCCGCGGCGGCCGCAACAATCTCGCTCGGCTTGGAGATGGTGTTGTACTGGTCGCCGGCGATGATCAGCTGCAGCGCCGCGATCGTCGCGTCGTTGCCGGTCACCGGCGGAACCGGATCGACGCCTGCTGCCTTGAAGGCGGCGATCGCGCCGCCGCCGGTGCCGTCATTGGCGGCGACGACGCCGAGGATCTTGGCGCCGAAGCGGGTGATCTGTCCACTCGCCCATTGCTGTGCCTTCGGCGGCGCCCATTCCGGCGTGTCGAACTCGGCCAGGATCGGATAGCCGCTGTTGTCGAGGCCTTCGTGGATGCCCTTCTTGATCAGGCCGGCGGCCGCGTCGGTCGGCGAGCCGTTGATCTGCAGCAGACCGCCGCCGGCCGGGTCGACTTTCAGAGCCTTGAGGTGCTCGACCAGCGAGTCGGCGATGGCCTTGCCGATGCCTTCATTGTTGAAGGACACGTAGAAATCGGCGGGCGCCGTCGGGATGGGCCGGTCGTAGGCGATCACCTTGACGCCCTGGCTCTGCGCGAGCTTCACCAGCGAGGCGGCGGCGGTCGAATCCACGGGATCGAGCACGATCGCCTTAGCGCCCTGCGAGATCACCGAATTGAACTGCTGCTGCTGGCGCGCCGCATCGGCATCGGCGTTCTGGTAGATCACCTTGCAGCCCGGGCAGAGCTTCTTCATCTCGGCGACGAAGCCGGGATAGTCGTGCTGCTCGTAGCGGGTCGACGCCTGGTCGGGCATCAGGAAGGCAACCGTAGCGTCGGTGACGGTATCGGCGAAAGCCGCGGTGCTGCCGAGCAGCGAGACCGCGAAAACGGCCGCGATTGTCGATTTCAAGGCGAACGGCGATTTCCAAGCATATCTGGTCATTCGAATGTCTCCGTTTCGAGAAATGGTTTCACGAGGACCTGCGCGGTGGACGGCGCGCCGGCCTTGACTGCATGTCGAACTGTTGGGAGGAATGTTATCAGCGGCTCAGGATCGATATCCCGATCGACCACGCAGACCTCCTCCTGAATGTGCTGGATTTCGGGCAAACGAACCCCAGCACAGGGTGCCCTGCACCCCGCGTCTTTCCTTCCCTGATTGTTTCTTTGTTGGTGCGATTCAGGACGAAAGATCCCTCTGACCGAAACCGCTTTAGGCTCCTCCCGCTTCCTCCCTGTTAGGCGGCAATCTCCGCGTTGATGTTCTCAGCCAGCAAGGCCCGGAAGCGCGAAGGCGACATGCCTTTCTGCGCCAGGAACTGGCGGTTGAAATTCGAGATGTTGTTGTAGCCGGCGGCGTAGCAGATTTCAGTGATCGACATCTGCGCCTCGCTCATCAAGAGCTGGCAGGCAAGGTTGATACGCAGCCGGTTGACATATTGCACCAGCGCCATTCCGGTGTGGCGGCGGAAGCTGCGCGAGAAGGCGCTCGGGCTGCGCCCGGCGATCTCCGCCAGCGTGCCTTCGCTGAACGGCTCGGTCAAATGGCAGTTGATATAGGCGAGCGCCTGGTTGATGCCGGCCGACATGAAGCCGGAGGGGTCGGGCAGATAGCCCGCGCTGGCCAGCGTGCGGACGTCGCCGGCGCGGTTCAATATATCGAGCACGGCCATAAACAGCGACAGCCGGCGAACGCCCTGCGCCTCGGTCAGTTCCGCCAGGAGCGGCGCCACGAGCTCAGCCGTCGCCGGCGAGAACAACGCGCCGCGGCGGCTGGTTTCGAGGATACCGGCGCAGGCCGCAAGTTCGGGCAAGGCGGCGGAAGCGCCGGCGATGAATTCCTCCGAGAACTGCACGACACGGCCGCGCAGCGGCACGGTCTCGCCCGGCGGCACGTCGCTGACCCAGTTGTGCGGCAAATTAGGCCCGGTGAGAACGAGATTGCCCGGCTCGAACTCGCCGATGAAGTCGCCGACGAAATAACGGCCGGTGGTGGCGACGACCAGATGCAATTCGTATTCGGGATGGAAGTGCCAGCGCACGGTGCGGAAAGGGTAGCCGTGGGCCCAGGCCTTGAACGACTCTCCCTGTCTGATCTGGACGACTTCCAGGTCCGGATTCATCTTCATTTTCCTCCCCGCGCGGGTCCGGTCTTTTGACCGGTTGCTGCGCTTCGTCAGGTGGGTCCGTGTCTTCCCACTGGCCACCCTGATTGAAGCTTAGGCGGCAATTGAAGCGCCTGCCACCACGGCTTGTCCACCCGACCGATACTTTTTTGACGTTTCGATGCGGACCGAAGCAAGCCGATGTTTTGAAAGCAATTCCTTAACCATAGCGGTTCAGGATCGTTCACTGGTCAGTGGGGACACCCTGATTGAAAAAGCCGGCGCGCCCTCTTCGCCGCCTGGCGCTTCTCGCTACGGCGATTGCGCTAGGCACGGCGGCACAGGCCTCGGATTTCTCCGAGCCGTGGAAGAATGCCGACCGCCCGCTGGTGATCGACGCCTACGAATACAATTCGATCGACTGGCAGCAGCTCGTCACCGACAAGCGCATCGCCGGCTTCATCAACAAGGCGTCCGATGGGCTGCCGCCGCCCTATGTCTGCTTCGGCGCAGAGGCGGACGTCAAACTCTGCAAGGCGCAATGGAAGCGCTATGCGGTGACGCGTGAATTGTTCCAGACGCGCAAGGTCGTGGCCAAGGCGCTCGGCCTGAAATGGGGCGCCTATCACCTGGCCCGTCCCGGCAACCCGGTCGAGCAGGCCAACAATTTCATCGATTTCGCCGAGCCGGCGCCGGATGAGCTGATGGCCCTGGACATCGAAGGCATTGACCCTACGCAATGGATGTCGCTGGACGACGCCGAGGAATTCGTGCGCCAGGTGCATCGCCGCCTCGGCCGCTTCCCCGTGCTCTACGTCAACGGCAAGACCGCCCAGTATATCGCCGACAACCGCTACCAGTATCGGCTCCTGTCGCGGCTGCCGCTGTGGTATGCGCGCTACAAGCCGGACATCGACGTGCATTTCCCGATGGGCAACTGGCAGGGTTATGCGCTCTGGCAGTTCTCGGCGCAGGCCAATTGCGGCCATTTCTCCTGCCCCTACCGCGTGCCCGGCACGCCCAACGACATTGATGTCAGCGTCGCGCCGATGAGCGCCGACGAGTTGCGCCGGCAATGGGCCTTCGGCGGGCTGCTCGACGTGCCGGCCGACTACCTTGCCTCGATCCCGGTGCCGATACCGCGCGAAAAAGCCCTCGCCGGCAAGGTCACGATCACCTATGCCGATGTGGCGACGCCGCCGACCGTGGAGGAAATGGTCGCCGTGCTCGGCGCGCGCTGGGAGAAATTCCGCGACGGGTTCCGCATGCCGGTGGTGAAGACGGTGCCGCGGCGCGCCATTTTCGGCATCGTGCAATATGTCGCCTGGCAACGCTCCGGACAGCGCACGCCCGAGCAGATCGACGCGGCCTTCGCCGCAGCGGATCCGGTCAGCACCGCCTCGACCACGCTCGACAGCGCCAAGCGCTGACTTTCCGGCACTCGCCAGCCGATATCAGCCGCTGGCCTTCTCGCGCTCGACGGCGCGCCAGCCGATGTCGTGGCGGTAGAAGCCCTGCGGCCAGTCGATCCGGTCGATCGCCGCGTAGGCCCTCGCCTGGGCCTCGCCTACAGTCTTGCCGAGCGCGGTGACGTTGAGCACGCGACCGCCATTGGCGACCAGCGCGCCGCCATTGATGGCGGTCCCGGCGTGGAAAATCTGGGCGCCATCACGCTCGGCCTCGTCGAGGCCGCGGATGACGGAGCCCTTTTCCGGCGTGCCGGGATAACCCCTTGCCGCCATCACCACGGTCAATGCCGTCTCGTCGCTCCAGCGGATAGACATATGCGCGAGCTGGCCATCGACGGCGGCGTTGAGCAGGACGAGCAGGTCGTCCTTCAGCCGCATCATCAGCACCTGGCATTCGGGGTCGCCGAAACGGGTGTTGTATTCGATGAGCTTCGGCCCTTGGTCGGTGATCATCAGGCCGGCGAAGAGGATGCCGGCGAAGGGCGCGCCAAGATTGGCCATGCCGCGCATGGTCGGCTCAATGATCTCGCGCATGGTGCGCTCGGTCATCTCGGGTGTCATCACCGGCGCCGGCGAATAGGCGCCCATGCCGCCGGTGTTCGGCCCGGTGTCGCCGTCGCCGACGCGCTTGTGGTCCTGTGCGGTACCGAAGGGCAGCGCCGTGGCGCCGTCGCACAGGCAGAAGAAGCTCGCTTCCTCGCCGATGAGATATTCCTCGACCACGACCTCGGCGCCGGCGACGCCGAAGGCGCCGTCGAAACAGGCCTCCAGCGCGGCATTCGCCTCATCGAGCGTCATGGCGATGGTAACGCCCTTGCCGGCGGCAAGCCCGTCGGCCTTGATGACGATCGGCGCGCCGGTCTTCTCGACATAGGCTTTCGCCGAGGCGAGATCGCCGAAGCGGCCATAGGCGGCGGTCGGAATGTTGAATTTGGCGCAAAGATCCTTGGTGAAGCCCTTCGAGCCCTCGAGCCTTGCCGCGGCCTTTGACGGACCGAAGACCCGGATGCCCCAGGCGCGCAGATCATCCGCGATGCCGGCGACCAGCGGGCCTTCCGGGCCGACCACGACCAGGTCGATCTTCTTTTCCAGGCAGAAGGACGCGACGGCGGAATGGTCGGCGACGTCGAGCTTCACCAGTTCGGCGACGCGTCCGATGCCCGGGTTGCCGGGCGAGGCGTAGAGCTTCGTCAGCAGCGGCGAGGCGGACATCTTCCAGGCGAGCGCATGTTCGCGGCCGCCCGAGCCGAGAAGAAGAACGTTCATGGCCACCTCTTGCTGATCGTCTCCCCGAACCCGCTATTGGTCCGCGGGCGGCGGGTCAAGGCGTCTTGGCAAATTGGCGCCAATTGCGCACGGGAACATGGACCTCATCAAGGCCGATGGACATGTCCCGAGCCTCCGACGGCCGGGAGAAACGACCCCCCGAAGGACAGCTCAGCTCTGGTAGATGACCGGGAACCAGTCCTCGCGCAGCTTCTGGCCGGGCTTCATGTCGTGGCCTGGATAGGGAGGCGAGGTGCGGCCGGGGCGTTCGACATAATGCGCGTCGTCGCCGACCCAGCGCAGCGACAGCGCCCGGCGCCTAGCCGAGGTCAAATTGCCGCGCGCGCCGTGGGCCGTGCGGAAGTCGAACAGGATGGCGTCGCCCGGCTCCATCTCCCATTCGAGCACCTTCATCGAGGGATCATTGTCGGGATCAGGCACCGGCAGATAGTCGCCCTCGCCGGCATAGAAATTGTCGTCATTCAGCCAGCGCACCGGCAGCACCATCTTTTCCCATTTGTGCGAGCCGGCGATCAGCCTGAGCGTCGCTTCCTTCACCGGATCGATCGGAATCCAGAAGCTCACCGTCTGGCTGCCGTCGACGAAGTAATAGGGGATGTCCTGGTGCCAGGGCGTCGGCTTCTGCGTGCCGGGCTCCTTGACCAGGACGTGATCGTGGAAGAACTGCGCGCTGCGCGACTGCATGACCGCGGCGGCGAGCTCGGCGGCCGGCGATTCGCGCACGATCCTGACGAATTCCGGGATCCGCTCCCAGTTGCAGTAATCGTCGAAGAAGCTGCCCTTGCCGCCGGCGATGTCGGAGGCGGTGGCGCTGCGGTTGTGCATATTGCGCTCAATGCCGTCGGCAATGACGTCGACCCAGTGCTTGAAGGCGCCCCGTATGCAGACCGCGCCGTCGCGCTGGTAATCGGCAATCGTCGAGGCATCGATGTTCGGGCTGGCCATGGCGCTCTCCTTGCTTGGGTAATTGACTATCGCAAGCGCCCGACATCGCGTAAAATAATAACTTGTCATCTACTTTATAGTTTTTCCCTATGAGACTGACCCTCACCCAGTTGCGCTATGTCGTTGCCGTCGCCCGCTATGGCAGCGTGACCGCGGCGGCCCAGGCGCTGAACGTGTCGCAGCCGTCGATCTCGGTGGCGATCGATAATGTCGAGGACGCGCTTGGCCAGAAACTGTTCGTGCGCCAGCGCGGCAGCGGCGTTGCGCTGACATCCTTCGGGCGCAAGGCTGTCACCAAGGCGAGGCAGGTGCTGGGCGAGGCGGACGAGCTTGCCGCGCTCGGTTCGCGCGCCGCCGATATTGGCGGCGAACTTGTGCTCGGCTGCTTCGAGGACCTGGCGCCCTATTTCGCGCCGGCGCTGATGCGCGCCTTTGCCGAGCGCTGCCCGGCCGTCACCGTTGTCATCGGCGACGAGACCTTCGAGACGCTGGGGCGGCGGCTCGCCGACAGCGCCATCGATCTCGGCCTCACCTACGATCTCGGCCTTCCAGGTCATTTCAAGCGCATCCTGCTGCATGAGTTGCGGCCGCACGCGCTTCTGCCCGCCGGCCATGAGCTTGCCGACAAGCATGCCGTCAGCCTGGCCGAGCTTGCCCAGCATCCGCTGATCACCACCGACCAGCCGCATAGCTGGCAGCATATGCTGGACCTCTTCCTCAGCCGCGGCCTGTCGCCGATCGCCAGGGCGACGACGAGTTCGTTCGAATTGCAGCGCTCCATGGTGGCCAACGGCTTCGGCGTCGCGGTCAGCTATACCAGGCCCCATGGCGACCGCAGCTATGACGGGCTGCCGCTGGTCTTAAAGCCACTCTCCGACCCGCTGCCGATGCAGCGCATCATCCTGACCCATGACACGCGCCAGCGCCTGTCGAAGGCGGCCACGGCCTTCATCGACGTCGCCAAGGCCTGGTTTGCCGGTCACGATGTTTTCACTGCTTGAGCGACATCGCGGCCGCTTGACGGCGCCACGCGCGACTGTCACTTCAACATGATGGAAACCGTCCAGTCGAAAGTGATCCAGGGCCGTGTCGCCGATGCGCCGAGCGGCCATTGGGTGTACCGGGTGCTGCCGCGCTGGGTCTGGCCCTATGCGCAGCTCGCGCGCTGGGACCGGCCGATCGGCTGGCAACTGCTGTTGTGGCCCTGCTGGTGGTCGGCGGCACTTGCCGCGGGCGCCTATCCGCGCCCGACCGACCCGCTGCTGACGCTGCTTCCGGCGCCCTGGTATTTGTTGCTGTTCTTCATCGGCGCCGTCGCCATGCGCGGCGCCGGCTGCACCTATAACGACCTCGCGGACGAGGACATCGACAACCAGGTCGAGCGCACGCGCTCGCGGCCGCTGCCCGCGGGCAAGGTGACCCGCCGACAGGCCTGGGCATTCGTCATCATCCAGGCGCTGGTGGGATTGGCCGTGCTGTTGCAGTTCAATAGCTTCGCCATTCCGCTCGGCATCGCCTCGTTGGCGATCGTCGCGGTCTATCCCTTCATGAAGCGCATCACCAACTGGCCGCAATTCGTGCTGGGGCTCGCCTTCTCCTGGGGCGCGCTGATGGGGTGGGCGGTCGAGTTCGGCGACATCGATGATCCGGCGATCATGCTCTATATCGGCTCGATCCTGTGGGTGATCGGCTACGACACGATCTACGCGCATCAGGACAAGGAAGACGACGCCATCGTCGGCGTGCGCTCGACGGCGCGGCTGTTCGGCGACAACACCAAGATGTGGCTCACCGGGCTCTATGGCGGCGCGCTGATCTGCTTCGCGATCGCCTTCGCTTCGGCGCAGGCGCCGATCGTGGCGCTGGCCGGGCTGATCGCCGCCGGCGCGCATATGGCGCGCCAGATCATCCGGCTCGACATCAACAATCCGGACCAGTGCCTAAAGCTGTTCAAGTCGAACAACCAGGTCGGCTGGCTGATCTTCCTCGGCCTGATCGGCGGGTCGGTGTGGATATGGCTGAAGCCGCTGGTGTAGCGGTGCAGCCTACTCCCTTGCAATGATCTCCTGGCCGTCGATGACGAGCCTCAGGCCCAGGTTGCCGGCCTTGCGGCGGGCGAGGAAGCGCGGGCGGCGCATGGTGGAGACACGGCCCTTGCGGCGCTCCTGCGGCGGCAGCGCCTTGATGGCGGCGCCGAGCGATTCTTCCAGCGTGCGGGCGATGCCGTCGGCCTCGATCAAAAGCATCGGCAGGCGATAGGCGTCGGCCCATGCGCGCCAGTCCGCGGCGACGTCCTCAAGGTCGTCGGCGACCAAGAGCGGCACCGACAGCATCGGATCATTGTGCAGGAGCTCGAGCGTCACGGTGACGTTGCCGTCCGGATCCTCCATGGCGCGGGCGGCGACGCCGCGGAACGCCTTGGCGGGCAGCGCGATGATCGCCGGCACGCCGCTCATCTCCAGCACACGGCGGATCACGGCGCCGCGCTGATCGATGGTGAAGGTCACATCGCCATAGTCGTCGCGGGTGGCATAGCTCACCATCTGCGGCAGGCGAAACGGGTCGAGACGCATGTTGCGCCCGGCCCAGACTGGCTTCAGTCCAGTGTTCATCGATGTCTTCCCTGTTAGTCCTGAGGGCCGCTTTTCCGGTTCTCTCAGGGCCGGTTTTTCCGGCCTCGTTATGGGAAGAAATATTAGCGCTCGCTCCTTACCGGCGCGCTTAAGAAAGTCGGTTAAATTTTGCTGATCTCGGCGATGGTTATCGGAATGCGACCGGCCACCGGATGTAAGAAGGATCAGATAACCTTACCGGGATTCATGATGCCGGCCGGATCGAAGGCCGCCTTCACGCGGCGCATCAGATCGATCGCCATCGGCGGCGCCGTGGCGATCAGCTCGTCGCGCTTCAGCTGGCCGATGCCGTGCTCGGCCGAAATCGAGCCGTGGAAGGAGCGCACGACATCGTGCACGGCCTTGTTCATGGGATGATAGAGCTCAAGGAACGGCTCGTCCTGCCAATCCACCGGGCGCGAGATGTTGTAGTGAAGATTGCCGTCGCCCATGTGGCCGAAGCAGACCACGCGCGCGCCGGGGCAGACCCCTTCCACCACGCCGGCCGCCTTTTCGATGAACTCGGGGATCGAGGCGATCGGCACCGAGATGTCGTGCTTGATCGAGGCGCCCTCCGGCTTCTGGCATTCGGGAAGCGTCTCGCGGAAATTCCAGAAGGCGTCGCCCTGGGCCAGGCTTGCCGACACCACCGCGTCGCCGACGATGCCTTGCTCGAGGCCCGCTGAAAGTATCTCCTCGATCAGCGCCTTGCCGTCCTCTTCGGAACGGCCGGAAGAAACCTGCATCAGCACATACCACGGCCAGTCGTCGGCCAGCGGCCTGGTGATGCCTTGCCCATACTTGAGCGTGAAATCGTAGGGCCTTCTGGCGATAAGCTCGAAAGCGGTGAGCGAAGCGCCGGCGCGGTCCATAGCCAGGGTAAACAGCGACAGCGCGTCTTTCGGGGACGACGGCAGGCCGGCAAAGGCGACCTCCCTGCCCTTCGGCTTCGGGAACAGTTTCATTACCGCGGCGGTGATGACGCCGAGCGTGCCTTCGGCGCCGACGAAGAGGTTCTTCAGATCGTAGCCGGTGTTGTCCTTCTTCAGCTTGCGCAAATCGTCGAACACCTCGCCGGTCGGCAGCACGACCTCGACGCCGAGGCAGAGCTCGCGCGCATTGCCATAGGCAAGCACTCCGGTACCGCCCGCGTTGGAAGAAAGATTGCCGCCGATCTGGCAGGACCCTTGCGCGGCGAGCGACAGCGGAAACAGCCGGTCGGCGGCGTCGGCCGCTTCCTGCAGCGTCTGCAGGATGACGCCGGCCTCGACGGTCACCGTATTCGACAGGACGTCGATCTCGCGGATGCGGTTCAACCGCGACAGCGACAGCACGATGTCGTGTCCGGATTTGTCCGGCACCTGGGCGCCGACCAGTCCTGTGTTGCCGCTCTGCGGCACGACCGGCGTTCCGGTCTCGGTCGCAAGCCGCATGATGCGGCTCACTTCCTCGACACTGCCGGGCCTCAGCACCAGCGATGTGCGGCCGTGCCAAAGGCCACGCCGCTCGGTGATGTAAGGCGCGATGTCGGCCTGATCGCGCAACGCATATTTGTCGCCGACGATCGCCGCGAAGCGGTCGATGACGGCAGGGTCGAGGTCGAAGGGCTGATCGTTCATGGGTCAGAACCTAGAGCAATTCCAGGAAAAGTGCGAAGCGGTTCCGCCCGGAATTGCATCAAAACACAGAGATAGGCTCAAGCGGTCTTGTCACGCGGCGCGGCGGCGCGGGCAAGCCGGTCATTGATCGCCTCGCCCAGACCCTCGGACGGGATCGGCTCGACGGCGATGGTCGCGGCGCCGACGCGGTCGAGCGCCCGCATGAAGGCGAACAGGTTGCTGGCCGCCTCGCGCAGGTCGCCTCCCTCGGAAAGGTTGCGCAGTGCAACGGCCCGTTCCCAGCCCTCGGCGCGGTTGCGGCCGAAGGCCAGCAACGCCTCGCCCTCGGCAATCCTTCCGACATTGAGCCGCATCGCGGCGCCGGGCGCGTAATGCGAGGCGAGCATGCCCGGGGCCTCGATGCCGCCGGCGCCGCGCGACAATTTCGCACCGGCCACCGCCTCGATCTCCTCGGCGCCGATGCCGCCGGGCCGCAGCAGCCGCAGCTTGCCGTTCTCGACCTTGAGGATGGTCGATTCCAGGCCGACCGGCGTCGCGCCGCCATCGACGACCAGCTTGATCCTGTCGCCGAGGTCGGCGGCGACCGCTTGCGCTGTCGTGCCGCTGATCCTGCCTGAAGAATTGGCGCTGGGGGCTGCGAGCGGCCGGCCGAGCCGCGCGATCAGTTCGCCGCCGAAGCCGCGCGGCATGCGCAGCGCGATCGTGTCCAGCCCCGCGGTGACCAGCGGATGAATGCCGCCGTCGGCGCGCTGCGGCAGCACCAGCGTCAGCGGGCCGGGCCAAAAGGCTTCTGCCAATTTTGCCGAGAGCGGATCGAAGCCGGCGATACGGTCCGCCATCGCGCGATTTGCGACATGGGCGATCAGCGGGTTGAAGCGCGGCCGGCCCTTGGCCTCGAAAATGCGCGCCACGGCAACGCCGCTGGTCGCATCGCCCGCCAGGCCGTAAACCGTCTCGGTCGGGATGGCGATGACGTCGCCGCCTTCGAGCAGCGCCAATGCCTGCTCCATAGCCTCGCCGGCCGCCAGTATCTCAGCCAAATTCGCCACCAGTCCTGATGCATGTTGCCCAAAAAGTGTGCAGCGGCCTTAGGACAACAACATGCATGAAACAAAACCTAAAGCGCGTCGATTGAATCCGTTTCAACGCGACGCGCTTTAGACATGCCGGTCCCGTAATACGGTCGCTTCCATCCGGCAAGAGCATGCATTGGCGATTCATCAATCCCTAAAATGTTAAGTTTCCGCGCAAGGCGGCCTCAATCTGCCGGCCCTAAACAGATATTCATGGGGGTATCCCCACGAATATCTGTTTAGGTTCCCTGGGTTTTCGCAGGTTCTGATCGCAAAACCGTGGGTCACTTGCGGAACCTGCTTAGGGTGCGGGTTCGATGCGGTTGCGGGCTTGGGAGTTGTCGTGATGCGTCTGCTTGGAGCGTTCGGTATCGGTCTTCTGGCGATGAACGGCGCGGCGTATGCCTCGTCGATCGTCGTGGTCGGACCCTCGACTTCGACGCCTTCGGTGGTCAGGCTGAATGCGATCGAGCCGGCCAAGCTGTCCGCGGCCTCGACGCCGTCGATGATAGCGCTGGGCGATCCTATGCCCGCCGTCACCGACGAAAAGGTCGCGGCGATTCCCGAAAACTCCAGGCACCGGCAGGCCCCCATGATCATTCGCGGCGGCGTTGTCGGCGGCGCTTTCGCAACGCCCGCGGCGGCCGCAGCGGCCAAGCCCGCAACGCCGACGACCACACCCGCCGCCACCGCGCCGGCAAACGGCACGTCGCCGGCAACGCCCGCTAACGGCACGGCATCCGCTTCGAACAGCAGCAGCAAAACCGCCAGCCAGCCGGCCGCGACAGCCAACGCATCGGGCGGCGCGCAACCGCAAAGTGCCCCGTCATTGCCGCGCGTCGGCAAGGCGATGTAGATTACACCGCCTCGATGTGAGACGCGATTTCTGCGCCGTCAGCCGACGATTTTTGAAAAATCCGCGACCTGGTCGGTGGCGGCGCGGATACGGGCAAGCAGCGCCAGGCGGTTGGCGCGCACGGCCTGGTCCTCATCATTCACGAGAACACGTTCAAAGAATGAATCAACCGGTTCGCGCAAAACGCTAAGCGCCAGCATGGCGGCGGAAAAATCTTCGTTTTGAATTGCTTGGCCGGCTTCCTTCTCGGCCTGATTCACCGCGGCAAAGAGCTTCTTTTCCGCGCCCTCGCGAAACAGCGCCGGCTCAACAGCCTGGGCGACCAGCGTTTTCTTCTTCTCTTCGGCGGCCAGGATGTTGGCGGCGCGCTTGGTGCCGGCAAGCAGGTTCTTGCCCTCATCTGTGTCGAGCAAGGAACCCAGCGCCTCGACGCGACGCACGATCTGCAGCAGGTCGTCGTTAGGCGATTGGCCGATCTCCCCCCTTGTGGGGGAGATGCCCGGCAGGGCAGAGGGGGGCGCGACAGAATGAGAGGCCGGCGGAACAGCGCCCCCCTCTGTCGGCTTCGCCGACATCTCCCCCACAAGGGGGGAGGTCGGGCGCGAACCCGCTGACAGCACGGCATCGATCAAGTCGTGTCGTGCACCGCTGTCACGCAGATAGACTTTCAGACGGTCATGGAAGAAGGCGAGGAGATCGGATGACTGATCCGCGCCGGCTTTGAAATTTGCAAAAGCCTTGGCGAAAACCGACGTCAGCGCCAGACGAATCCGGTTCTCGATGAGGATTCTGACCACGCCGAGCGCGGCGCGGCGCAAAGCGAACGGGTCCTTGCTGCCGGTGGGCTTTTCATCGATCGCCCAGAAGCCGGTCAGCGTGTCGAGCTTGTCGGCAAGCGCGACGGCAACCGAGACCGGATCAGTCGGCACGCGGTCGGACGGACCTTGTGGCTTGTAGTGTTCCTCGGCGGCCGCGGCCACGGATGCATGCTCGCCCTGCAGCAGCGCGTATTTGCGACCCATGGCGCCCTGCAATTCCGGAAACTCGCCGACCACTTCGGTCTGCAGATCGGCTTTGGCGAGTACCGACGCACGGGCGACGAGCGCACTGTCGGCACCGACGACCGGAGCCAGTTCTTCCGCCAACTTCTTAATGCGCTCCACGCGCTGCCCTTGCGTGCCGAGCTTGGCATGGAAGGTCACGTTCAGATGATCGAGCCGCGCCATGCGCTGGTCGAGCGGCTTCCTCAAATCGAGGCCGAACGTCGCCGCCGATTCCTTCAGCTGATCAAGGTCGGGCAAATCGCTCTGGTCGGTCTTCCAGAAATAGAGCGCGTCGGACAGGCGGGCGCGCACCACCTTGCCGTTGCCGTAGGCGATCTCCTTGCCGCCATCGCTCGCCTCGATATTGGCGACCAGGATGAAGCGGTTCGACAGGTCCTCGCTCGCGCCGTGCGGCCGGGTGACGAAGCACTTCTGGTTGGCGCGGATGGTGAGGCGGATGACCTCGCCCGGAATGGTGAGGAAATCCTGCTCGAACTCGCCCATCAGCACGACCGGCCATTCCACCAGGCCGGAGACTTCCTCCAGCAAGCCTTCGTCCTCGACAAGGTCGAGGCCGTTGGCGAAGGCGATGTTGCCGGCGTCGGCCAGGATGATCTCCTTGCGCCGGTCGGCATCGAGCACGACCTTGGCCGCCTCCAGCTTCGCTACATAGTCGTCGAAGCGGCGCACGGTGATGGGGCCCGGCGCATGGAAGCGATGACCATAGGTGACGTTGCCGGCGCGGATGCCGTCGATCTCGAAATCGACCACCACCGGCTCCTCGGTCTCCGGGCCGAAGGTGCAGACGATCGACTGCAGCGGCCGCACCCAGCGCAGCGAGCCGGGTTTCGCCGAGGCCGGCCCCCAGCGCATCGATTTCGGCCAAGGGAAGCTTTTGATGATGCCCGGCACCAGCTCGGCGATGATCTCTTCGGCCGCCCGGCCCGGCTTCGAAATGTGGGCGACGTAGAAGTCGCCCTTCTTCGGGTCGGAATGGACATGGGCGTCAGCGATCGATGACAGGCCGGCCTTGCGCAGGAAGCCCTGCACGGCCTGCTCGGGCGCCGTGGTAGACGGCCCCTTGATCTCCTCGCGGATGTCCTTCGAGCGCGCCGTCAAGCCACGGATGTCGAGGGCCAGCCGCCGCGGCGTCCAATATTCGCGCGCCGCCTCATAGGTGAGACCCGCCTCGACCAGACCATCGGTCAGCATCTTCCTGAGGTCGCCGGCAGCCTTGCGCTGCATGCGGGCGGGAATCTCTTCCGAGCGAAGTTCTAGCAGTAGGTCAGGCATGATTAGGCTCCCACCCTCCCCTTGATGGGCAGGGCCAGCGCGTCAGCGCCGTAACGAATGGGCGGGAAATAGCAACTCGGCCGGCCGCTGTCACCCCGCTAGCAGATCGCCTCTTCAAGCGATTCCACGGAATTTTTCGGCCTGCTGTCGGGACGGCGCGGAGTTGCCCGTCCTTGGAGCAGACCATCCCATGAACCGAACGCTGCGCTGAAGCGACAAACGCTCAGGCAGAGACCTATTGGCTGAACGACGATGAAGACGGCATCGAGAACCCTGCAGATCCTGGCGCTCAGCGCCTGCTTCGCCGCCCAGGCGCATGGCACCATCACGATGCCGGGGGTCAGGCAGGCCATGCGCACGATCGACGGCGCGTCGGCGCAGATCGCGTTGCCGGCCGCCGCCGCCATCGAGACCGTGAAATCCGTGTCGGCTTAAGCCGCCGCCAGCCCGCCAGCCCGCGTCTTCAGGAACGCCTCGCCGCAGGCCTTGGCCAGATTGCGCACACGCAGGATATAGCTTTGCCGCTCGGTGACCGAGATCACGCCGCGCGCGTCGAGCAGGTTGAAGACATGGCTTGCCTTGATGCACTGGTCGTAGGCCGGAAAGACCATGCGGTGCATCGCCAGATTGTCGCTCGGCTTCGGCATGCCGGCATCGAGCAGCGCCTTGCACTCGGCCTCGGCGTCCTCGAAGTGCCTCAGCAGCATCGCGGTGTTGGCGAATTCGAAATTGTGGCGCGAATATTCCTGCTCGGCCTGCAGGAAGACATCGCCGTAGGTGACCTTCTCGGCGCCTTCGCGGCCGTTGAAGTTCAGGTCGTAGACATTGTCGACGCCCTGCACATACATGGCCAGCCGTTCGAGACCATAGGTCAGCTCGCCCGCCACCGGCGCGCATTCGATGCCGCAGACCTGCTGGAAATAGGTGAACTGCGAGACTTCCATGCCGTCGCACCAGCATTCCCAGCCAAGCCCCCAGGCACCCAGCGTCGGGCTCTCCCAGTCGTCCTCGACGAAGCGGATGTCATGCAGCAGCGGGTCGACGCCGATCGCTTCCAGCGAGCCGAGATAGAGCTCCTGCAGGTTCGGCGGATTGGGCTTCAGGATCACCTGATACTGGTAATAATGCTGCAGCCGGTTGGGGTTCTCGCCGTAGCGGCCGTCCTTCGGCCGGCGCGAGGGCTGGACGTAAGCGGCGTTCCAGCGCAAGGGGCCCAGCGCGCGCAAGGTGGTGGCCGGATGGAAAGTGCCGGCGCCGACCTCCATGTCGTAAGGCTGCAGGATGAGGCAACCATAGTCCGCCCAGTAATTGTGCAAGGTCAGGATCAGCCCCTGGAAGGAGCGGCTGGGATGCATATGGGCGGGAATCTCGATGGTCACGGCGGCCTCGGAAAGCGCAGGATGACGCTTCCCTAGTTGCCGGGTCGGCAAGCGTCAAGGCGGTGGCTCGCATCCGGCAAGGCGGAAAGCTTTGCGGCCGGCTGGCCCATTGCCGTCGAGCGGCGGTCGCCCTTTGCTCCGTTCCACTCCAACGACAGAGGGTTTCGCTATGTCCGGTCAGCTTACCGTCCGACCCGTCACAAGGCAGGACTACGAGCAATGGCTGCCGCTGTGGGACGGCTATAACGCGTTTTACGGGCGCTCCGGCCCAACGGCGCTTGCCGGCGAGATCACGCAGATGACGTGGTCGCGTTTCTTCGATGCCTATGAGCCGGTGCATGCGCTGGTCGCCGAACGCGAAGGCAACCTGCTCGGCCTCGTCCACTATCTCTATCATCGCTCGACCACATCGATCGCGCCGAGCTGCTACCTGCAGGATCTCTTCACCACACAGGCCGCGCGCGGTCAGGGCGTCGGCCGGGCGCTGATCGAAGGCGTCTATGAACGCGCCAGCCAAGCGGGTGCGAACCGCGTCTACTGGCTAACGCATGAGACGAACCACACCGCGATGCAGCTCTATGACAAGGTCGGCGAGAAGTCCGGGTTTGTCGTCTACAGGAAGATGTTCTGAAAAATGCCGCGGGGCCCCGAAGAGCCCCGCCGTAAAATCGGGACCGCGGCGCTCAGCCTTTCGGCGCGGGCGCCGGCACCGGCTTCGCCTTGGGGGTTTCCTGCGCGGTGTTGGACTCGATCGGCGGCAGGCCTTTGAGCAGCTTCTGCTGCAGGGCGGCGAGCACATCCGGATCCGGCTTCAGATCGCGCGCTTGGTTCCACTGGTAGGTGGCCTCGAGCTTGCGGCCGACGCGCCAGTAGGCATCGCCGAGATGGTCGTTGAGGACCGGATCCTCCGGTTTCAGCGAGACAGCCCGCTCCATCTCGCGCACGGCGTCGTCGAAGCGGCCCATCCGGTAATAGGCCCAGCCCAATGAATCGACGATGTAGCCGTCGTTCGGCCTGAGATCCACGGCCTTCTGGATCATCGCCAGGCCTTCCTTGAGGTTCATGTTCATGTCGACCCAGGAATAGCCGAGATAGTTCATGACCTGCGGCTGGTCGGGCTGCAACTCCAGCGCCTTGCGGAAGTTCGGTTCGGCCTTCGGCCACTCCTTCAGCCGCTCATAGGCGATGCCGCGCTGGTAGAAGATGTTCCAGTTGGCGGCGGTCGGCGCTTTCAGTTGCTCGACGGCCTTGTCGTAGAGATTGGCGGCCGCGCGGAAATCTTCCTTCGAGCCGTAGACGCCGCCGAGCGCCAGATAGGCGCGCATGTCGTCCGGGTGCTTGTCGAGATAGGCCTTGAGATGGGCGATCGCCTCGTCGTGCTTGTCGAGATCGGCGAGGTTGAGGCCGAGCTGCAGGTCGGAAAGCTCCTTCAGCGGCGAGGAGGCCGGAATACGGCGGTAAAGCGCGATGGCGCCCTCGCCGTCCTTGAGCTGCTCGGCGACGGCGGCAAGCTGCACCAGGGCCGCATCGCTGTCCGGCTTCAGCGCCAGCGCATATTGCAGATAGAGCCGCACGAAAGGCTCGCCGCCGCCGCGGTTGAGCGCGGTGGCAAGGTCGAGCAAGATTTCCGATGCGCCGTCGGCTGGGCCGGCGACGAGCGGCTCGATCTTGTCGCCCTTGGCGATGCGGTCGCGCAGCGTGGTGATTTCGAGCTTGCCCGGCGCGAAGGCCTCGGCCTGGTTCAACACCGCCAGCGCCTTCGATTTGTCGCCCTTGCGGACGAGGAACGAGGCATAGGCCTGGGCATTGCGCATCCAGGTTTCGGGCGCGGAGCCGCCGGCCGTGGTGTCGGCGAGCGTGGCGGCGTAGAGTTCATCGGCCTTGTCGTTCAGGCCGGCGGCGTCGGCGATCAGCGCGCGGTGGAACGATTTGAACAGGCCGAACCAGTCCGGGCCCTTGAGCTTGTCGATGGACTCCATCGCCTCGGACGCGTTGCCGGCGCCCTCCATGGCCCAGCCGTTCATGACGCCGGAGAGCAACCGGTCGAGATCGGATTCGAGCGAGAGCTTCAGCCAGTACTGCGCCTTGGCGTAGTCCTTCTTGTGGAAGGAATCGATGGCCAGCGCCAGGCGCGAGAAGCGCTCGACGTCCGGCACTTCCTTCAGCTTGTCGGCATAGACCAGCGATTCCTCGAAGCGGCCTTGCGCGACGAGGGCCAGCATCAGGCTTTGCTGCAGATCCTTATCGTTCGGCGCAAAGGCAAGCGCCTGCTTGTAATAAGCAATCGCGTCGTCGAGATCGTTATCGCTTTCGGCGATATGGGCTGCGAGATAGGCGCCCGAGAACGACGTGATCTGCAGCGGTTGGGCCTCTTCCTTGGCCTGGACCGGCAGCACCCAAAGCGCCACACCGGTCAAAAATGCCAGCCTCGTCAGCCAGCGCGCACGTCCTTGCCGCATCGTATCCCTTTCAGCCAGACGCGATCCCGCCCTCGGAGGACCGCCCACAGACTCGATCTTTTCCGGTCAAAGCATGGCCTTTTTGGGGTCGGGCTTCAATCCGCAGCGAATCACAATGCAATCATCCGGCTTAAAAAACGATGCCGCGCCAGCGAAAAACTTTTGCGCGGAGGCCGGGATGCCGATATGCCGGCATCGAATTGCCTACAGATAAGTATCGCTGAATCCGCTGGCGGCAACCGCGTCGCACAGTCCGGACCATTCGCAGCCGGAGCACGCCTGGCGCGTCAGGCCGGCGGAAAAAGCCTTCCGCATTCCAGCCAGGCTGGAGGCATCCAGCACGAGCATGTCTCCGGCCTGGATCGGCCGGTTGAGGAAAGCCCCCACGTCACGCGCGGCGAGCCCGTCCCGCTCGGCGGCGCTCTCGCGCAGGCAGTGCGGCTCCGGTTCGCCGAGCAGCGGGGCGCAGATGTCGTCCGGCCCGGAAACGATCATAACCGCCTCCCCCTCGCCCAGCCGCTTCACCACCTTGTCATAATTGGCGGTGAAGGCCGGCGAGTAGCCCTTGCCGACATAGGTCAGCAGGCAGAGCAGATGATGGGCGCGCAGCCTGACGGTCATCGCGTCCCGGACGAGCGGTCGCGCTGTTCCGCCCGACCGGTGGAGAAGAGCTTCAGCGTTGCCGCGCCCAGCGCCGACTTAAGCAGGCCGCCGACGATGAAGGGCAGGAAGCCGAAGGTGACGGCCTTCTCGGCGCCGATCATGACGGCAAGCCAGGCGCTGCCCAGAACCAGGCACAGCAAGTTGCCGATCAGCATGGCTGCGAAGGCAAGAATGAGGCGGTTGCCGTTCCAGCCGCGCTCGGCCAGCCAGCCGACGACGGCGCCGACGACCGGGAAAGCGAAGAGATAGCCGCCGGTCGGACCGACGAAGTGCTGCACGCCGGCGGCACCGCCCGCCAGCACCGGAAATCCCGCCGCGCCTTCGACGAGCCAGGCGGCAATGGTCAGCGCACCGAAGCGCCAGCCATAGAGCGCGCCGACCAGGGTCACGGCGAAGGTCTGCATCGTTACCGGAACCGGCACCATCGGCACCTCGATATAGGACGACAGCGCCAGGAACAGCGAACCGAGGACCACGGCGCCGATCTGCCAGGCGAGCGAACGGCTGTGCAGCCGCAACGGGCTGAAAGAGGGTTTTTGGGTCGAAATGGCTGCGTTGGTCACGGTATCTTCCCTGGTTGGCGTGTAATTATAGATAATTTTTGAACTTCATCTATTATCGAATCCATATTTCAAAAAGAATGGCAAGCGCTGACCTGGAACAGACAACGGATTTCGTCATTCTAGGGCGGAGCAAGGAGCGAAGCGACGCGCGCAGACCCAGGCCGTTACGCAGGCGCATTGCAAGCGTGCAGAATTCTGCTCCGCCGCACTCTACGATAAAGGTAACGGCATGGATCCTCGGGTCTGCGCGTCCGCTTCGCTCCCGCTCCGCCCCTGGATGACGAAGCTGAGAGGCTTCGGCCAACCGCCGAACCTAGCCCACGATGGCGAAGGCGTCGCGGGTCCTGCCGGAAGCGGTCTTGACCGGCTTCTGGCCGATCCATTGCACGTGGCGGCCCAGCGTCGCGGCGGCCGATTCGGTGTTGCCTTGCCTCAGCGCGCTTAGGATCGCGCGGTGGTCCTGGTCGGTGCGGGTCTCCCATTCCGAGCGCCAGGCCGCGAACAGGAAGCGCGCGCTTGCCGCGTGCAGGTCGTCGATGGTGGAGAGCAGGCGCGGCATGTTGCAGGGCGCCAGGATCAGCCGATGGAAGGAGCGATTGGCCTCTTCCCAGGAGCGCACGTCGCGGGATTTGTCGCCGGCCTTGGTCGCCTCCTCTGCGAGGTCGAGGATCGACGCCGTCAGATGCGGCGCCGCATGGCGCAGCGCCAGCACTTCGAGCGCGGCGCGCATCTCGGCCACCTCCCTCACCTCGCCGAGATCGAAAGCGGCGACGCGCACGCCGCGCCGAGGCTCGCTGATCGCCAGCCCTTGAGCCTCCAGGCGCCGGAAGGCCTCGCGCACCGGGACATGACTGGTGTTGAACTCCTCGGCAACATGGTCCTGCCGCAGGCGCGATCCGGGCTCGATCGCGCCCGAAATGATGCGGTCCGCCAGTTCCTTACTGATGCGGACGGCGATCGTGTCTTCAGTGCTGGCCATATTTTATAGATAATTTGGTCAACCGCCCTTTGTCGAGACGGCCGGCGCGGGACTCACAGGCGCCCTGCCCGGCGGATGCCAGGCAAGCGCCTGCAAGGCAGTCAGCTCAGTTCACCCGGCTGATGCAGAAATCGATGACGTCGATAAGCGCCGATTTCTGCGGCGTTGCCTCCAGCGGCGCCAGCGCGTCGCGGGCGATCTCGCCGAAATGGCGCGCGCGGCTGATCGTGTCGGCGATAGCGCCGTGGCGGGCCATCAGGCCGATTGCCTTTTCGAGCCCGGCATCGTCGGTGACGTTTTCCTCGATGGCGCGCTTCCAGAAGCTGCGCTCGGCCTTGGTGCCGCGCCGGTAGGCGAGGATCACCGGCAGCGTCACCTTGCCCTCGCGGAAATCGTCACCGACATTCTTGCCGAGATCCTTGCTGGAGCCGCCGTAGTCCAGCGCATCGTCGATGAGCTGGAAGGCAAGACCGAGATTCATGCCGTAGGAGCGAAGGGCTGCGCGGTCGGTGCGCGAGGCCTGGGCGATCACCGGCCCGACTTCGGCCGCGGCCGAGAACAGCGCCGCGGTCTTGGCCTTGATGACGGCGAAATGCTCGTCCTCGGTGGTGTCGAGGTTCTTGGCGGCGGCAAGCTGCATCACCTCGCCCTCGGCGATGATGGAAGCGGCGCTCGACAGGATGTCGAGGGCTTCCAGCGAGCCGACCTCGACCATCATGCGGAAGGCCTGGCCGAGCAGGAAGTCGCCGACCAGAACGCTCGCCTGGTTGCCCCAGATCATGCGCGCCGTCTTCTTGCCGCGACGCAGCGCGCTCTCGTCGACCACGTCGTCATGCAGAAGCGTCGCCGTGTGCATGAACTCGACGGCGGTCGCGAGCTTGACATGGCCTTCGCCGGAATAGCCGAACATTTGCGCGGCCGCGAGGGTAAGCATGGGCCTGAGCCGCTTGCCGCCGGAGGAGATCAGGTGGTTGGCGATCTCCGGGATCATCTCGACGTCGGATCCGGCCTTGGACAGGATCAGCTCGTTGACGCGACCCATGTCGGCTGCCGTCAGATCGATCAGGTCCTTGATGGAAGCGGATTCCCGCTTGCCTTCGATGTTGAGAACGACTCCCACCACAATCACTCCCGTCCCAATTGACGCGCACGACGGCACCCTTAATCCCAACTCGACTCTAGGGCGGCACAACCGGACACGGCAAGAGGCGAATTGGCGCGGCTCTGCCGGCGATGTGCCCGCCTACATTTACACGGACGCCGCAACCTGCGATTTTCATTCCATGATCGAGCTTGTCCGCACCAACGACGCCGTCGTCATCTCCTTTGTCGAATCGCTGATGCGCGATGCCGGCATCGCCTGTTTCGTCGCCGACCAGAATATGAGCGTGCTCGAAGGGTCGATCGGCCTCTTGCAGAAGCGTGTCATGGTCGACGCCGAGAAGGCCGATGCGGCGCGCCGCATCCTCAAGGATGCCGGCATCGAGAACGAGATCCGCCAGAAATAATGGCAGTCAGCCCCGCCCCCGTCCCGGATACGCCGGCGCACACGATCGATGCCTTCCATCGCGGGCGCTTCTGGCTGGTGCAGCCGAGCCGGGGTGGCCATCGCGCAGGCATGGACGCCATGATGCTCGCGGCCGCGGTGCCGTCCGGCTTTTCCGGCCGGCTCGCCGATTTCGGCGCCGGCGCCGGCGCCGCCGCCCTTGCCGTGCTGTCGCGCTGTCCGGCGGCGCGGGCCGTGCTCGTCGAGCGCTCGACCGAAATGGCGGGGTTCGCCGCCGCCACGCTTTCGCATCCGGGCAACGCGCATCTCGGCGACCGCGCTTCGGTGCTGACGGCCGACGTGACGCTGACCGGCCGGGCGCGAGCGGAAGCCGGGCTTACCGACAATTTCTTCGACTTCGTCATCATGAACCCGCCTTTCAACGCGGCCGAGGATCGCTCGACCCCGGACGCGCTGCGCAGGCAGGCGCATGTCGGCGAGGACGGGCTGTTCGAGCGCTGGATCAGGAGCGCCGCCGCCGTCGCCAGGCCGCGCGGCGGGCTGGCCGTCATCGCCCGGCCCGAGCAGCTCGTTGCCATCCTCGACGCGATCGAAGGGCGCTTCGGCGATGCCGAGATGCTGTGCGTCCATCCCCGGCCGGACGCGGCGGCGATCCGCATCGTCATCAGGGCGGCGCTCGGCGCAAGGGGAAAATTGTCGATCCGCCCGCCGCTCATCCTGCACGGGCCATCCGGCAACGCACCGGCGGGGCGGGCGGAAATGATCAACAACGGTCTGGCGTCGCTGTTCGGCGATTGATCCCAGGCGCACGATGCGGCATTGCCGTTAGGCGCCGAATTCCTACATGCCAGAGCAAGATACGTCGCGTCTGAGAGACATTACCGATTTAACCGATCTCACCTTGCTCCTCTGCATTCCACCGGAGACACCCGTTCGTGAAACGCCTCTTCAACCGCCTGCTGCCGAAATCCTGGCGCTCGACAGTCGTCACCATTCCGGTCATCCGGCTGCAGGGCGCCATCATGGCCGGCGGCGGCCAGTTCCGGCCGAGCCTGTCGCTCGCCTCGACGGCCGGCGTCATCGAAAAGGCGTTCGGCTTCGACGCGCCGGCGGTCGCCATCTCGATCAACTCGCCGGGCGGCTCGCCGGTGCAGTCGCGCCTGATCTTCAAGCGCATCCGCGACCTGGCGGCGGAGAAGAACAAGAAAGTGCTGGTCTTCGTCGAGGATGTGGCGGCTTCCGGCGGCTACATGATCGCGGTCGCCGGCGACGAGATCTTTGCCGACCCGTCATCGATCGTCGGCTCGATCGGCGTGGTCTCGGCCTCGTTCGGTTTCCCCGAGCTGATGAAGAAGATCGGCGTCGAGCGGCGTGTCCACACCGCCGGCCAGAACAAGGCCGTGCTCGATCCGTTCAAGCCGGAGAAGAAGGAGGACGTCGAGCGGCTGAAGAGGCTGCAGCTCGACGTGCACGAGACCTTCATCGACCTCGTCAAGGAGCGGCGCGGCAGCAAGCTGAAGGACGATCCGGACCTGTTCACCGGCCTGTTCTGGACCGCCAAGAAAGGCCTCGAGCTCGGCCTCGTCGATGCGCTGGGCGATATGCGCAGCGTGCTCAAGGCCCGCTTCGGCGACAAGACGCAGCTCAGGCTGATCACCGCGCCGCGCGGTCTGTTCGGCCGGTTCGGCCTGTTCGGCTCGCGCTTCTCGGCGCCCGATATCGCCGCCGCTGCCGCAAACGGCGTCATCGATGCGGCGGAAGAGCGCGCATTGTGGGCGCGCTTCGGGCTTTGAAAAAGCCATGATTGCAGCTAGCATGGCTGCTTGACCCATTCAGCCGGCCTTGCCGCGAGAACGCGGGAGGAGTTTTAGAGATGCCGCAGATCGTTTTCTTCGCCGTTGTCGGCGCCGCCGCTTACTTCTGCTACCGCGCTTTCGTGCGCGAGGCCGAGCGCGTGACGGCCGAGATCCGGCGTACCGAGAAACAGGCGGCGAACGGCACGATGGGAACGCTGGTCAAGGATCCGAAGACCGGCGAATACCGTCTCGCCAAGGACTGATCCCATCTCGCCAGCAGCCGATATTCTGGAGCCCGGCACAGAGGTCCGGACATGGCTTGCGCCGGCCAAGATCAATCTGGCGCTGCATGTCACCGGACGGCGCGACGACGGCTACCATTTGATCGACAGCCTTGCCGTCTTCACCCGCTTCGGCGACCGGCTCGAGATCGAGCCGGCTGAGCAGGACGAGTTCTCCGTATCCGGCCGTTATGCCACCGGCCTGCCGCTCGACGACGGCAATCTGGTGGTGAAGGCACGCGATGCCTTGCGCCGGGAGGCCGGCGCGCGACATGCGCCGCCTGTCGCCATCAGGCTGGAGAAGAACCTGCCGATCGCCTCGGGCGTCGGCGGTGGCTCCAGCGACGCAGCGGCCGCGCTCAACGGCCTGGCGCGGCTCTGGAAGCTCGATATCGACGACAATTCGCTGGCGCGGATCGGGCTTTCGCTCGGTGCCGACCTGCCGATGTGCCTGACGTCGAAGCCGCTGGTCGCGCGCGGCATCGGCGATGAGGTCTCGCCGCTTTCCGCGTTTCCGGCGCTCGGCCTCGTCCTGGTCAATCCAGGCATCGCGATCTCGACGCCTGACGTGTTCAAGGCGCTCTCCAGCCGCGACAACGAGGCGCTGCCGCCGCTGCCGAAGCGCCTCGACTTCCACGCCGTCCGCAACTGGCTGGAAACGACCCGCAACGACCTCGAACCTGCCGCGCGTTCGATCGAACCTGCCATCGGCGAGGCGCTTAAAGCGCTCAAGCGCGCCGACGCCGCGTTCGCGCGCATGTCCGGCTCGGGCGCGACATGCTTCGGCCTGTTCGAGACCGGCAATGTCGCCAAGCGCGCGGCGATCGCGATCCGCGCCCGCCATCCCGACTGGTTCGTCGCCGCGACGCGCAGCATGGAGGTGAGCGATGGCGAAGCTTGACGAAAGCCGGCCCTTCATTCCGGTGCGCATCGCCGTGCTGACGGTTTCCGACACGCGCAGCCTTGCCGACGACAAGTCCGGCCAGACGCTTGCCGACCGCATCGCGGAAGCCGGCCACAGCCTCGCAGCGCGCGATGTCGTGACCGACGACCGCGACAAGATCCGCGACAAGGTGCTTGGCTGGTCTAAGGACGAAAACATCGACGTCGTCATCACCACCGGCGGCACCGGCTTTACCGGCCGCGACGTGACGCCGGAGGCGCTGGAGCCGATCTTCGAAAAGCGCATGGACGGCTTTTCGGAAGTCTTCCACCGCATCTCCTACGACAAGATCGGCACCTCGACGGTCCAGAGCCGGGCGACCGGCGGCGTCGTCAACGCCACCTTCGTCTTCGTGCTGCCGGGCTCGCCCGGGGCCTGCAAGGACGCCTGGGACGGCATCATCAAGGCGCAGCTCGACTACCGGCACATGCCCTGCAACTTCGTCGAGATCATGCCGCGGCTGGACGAGCATCTCCGGCGCGGCGCCAAGCCCGCCTCGTAACCGCAGGCATCACTTCGGCGGCGCCACCCAGATCTCGGCGTTCAACCGCCTGGTCGCCAGGCCGCGCGCCAGGGCCTCGACGCTGCGCGCGCTCTTTGCAAGGGCCAAAGCCTGGCGCTTACTGATGACAAGACCCTCCGCCAGCGCCCGGTTTCCCGAAAAGACGCGGGCCAGGAAAGGCGCGCGATCGGCCCGGGCGCGTGAAAAGCGCGCCGGCATGGTCCGCTTCGCCGTGTGCGCCACGACCTCGTCGATCCAGCCTTCGGAGAGCCTGGCGCCGGGTTCCAGAAGCAGCAGCCAATCGCCCTTGGCCTGGCCGATGCCCACGGCGACCCCGCCGGTCACATAATGACAGCCGGCATGCTCGGCCACCCGATGCGTCTGGTCGGTCGAGCCTTGATCGCAGACGATCACATCGCGGACCACGCCTTCGACCGCGCCGCCGACCAGAGAGGCGAGCGTACGGGCAAGACCCTCTTCGTCGTTCCTGGTTTCAATGACAACGCTGAGCATTTCAGCCGAATAGCGGAAAGTGCCGCCATGCGCCAGTTCCGCCTTCAAGCGAAAAAGTTCTTGATTTGTTCTCATCGGCAAAATAGGAATAGTTTCATGAACAGAGCGATTCGACAGCCTGCCGACAGTCCCTGGGAGAGGGCGAAAATGGAACAGATCGTACGCGCCGACATTGCCGCATTCGGGGCAGGACGAGCCGAAATGGCAAATGCGATGATCGAGCAGAGCGGCATGCGCGTGCGGCCCGACCGCAATCGCGGCCGCTCGGCCGGCATCAACCCCTCCGGCCGGTTCGAGCCGGTCAGCCGGCATGTCTTCGACGACGGCTGGAACTCGCTGGAGGAGCTGCCGCCGTTCAAGACGGAAGTGCAGGTCGAGAAGCCGCGCACGATCATCACCCACAACGAGTCGCCCGACATTTCCTTCGACCGCTCGATCAATCCCTATCGCGGCTGCGAGCATGGCTGCGTCTACTGCTTCGCCAGGCCGACGCACGCCTTCATGGGCCTGTCGCCGGGGCTCGATTTCGAATCGAAGCTGTTCGCCAAGCCGGATGCGGCGCGCATGCTGGACCGGGAGTTGTCGAAGCCCGCCTACCAGCCGCGCACCATCGCCATCGGCACCAACACCGATCCCTACCAGCCGATCGAGAAACAGTACCGGATCATGCGCGAGATCCTGGAAGTGCTGGAGGCGCGCGGCCATCCGGTCGGCATCGTGACGAAGTCGGCGCTGGTGACGCGCGACATCGACATCCTGTCGCGCATGGCCGAGCGCGGCCTTGCCAAGGTGGCGCTGTCGGTGACGACCATGGACCGCATGCTGGCCAGAACCATGGAGCCGCGCGCGTCGACGCCGACGAAACGGCTGGAGGCGATCAGGCAGCTTTCGGACGCCGGCGTTCCGGCATCGGTGATGGTGGCGCCGATCATCCCGGGCCTCAACGATCCGGAGATGGAGCGCATCCTTGATTCGGCTAGAGCCGCAGGCGCCAGGGAGGCCGGCTACGTCATCCTGCGCCTGCCGCTCGAGGTGGCGCCGATCTTCAAGGACTGGCTGTTGCGGCATTATCCGGACTGCTACCGGCATGTGATGTCGCTGATCCGCTCGATGCGCGACGGCAAGGATTACGATTCGGAATGGGGCAAGCGCATGAAGGGCACCGGTCCCTATGCCTGGCAGATCGGCCGGCGCTTCGAGATCTGCGCCAAGCGGCTCGGCCTCAACGTCGAGCGACGGCAGCTTCGCACCGACCAATTCGTCGCAGGCTCCGGCGCCGGCGAGCAGTTGATGCTGCTTTGAAGATGGTGCCGGCCGTGACGGCCGGCGCTAAGCAGTTCCAGGCAAAGCGATTTTCCGTCTGGAACTGCAGTCTTCCAAGAATCCGTCCGGCCCTTGTCCCCCGGCCGTGAGACGGTGCCTTCCCGGTCCGACGCCCCATCCGACCCGGAAGGACTTGCGGAGAATCGGAGCCGATGCGAACCTCGCCGGACCATGGCTCGCGCGCGTTCCGATTCTCCGCTTCTCTTTGAAATGGTCGAGAAGCCCGACTTCTCGATCGAAACGAAGGCGATGGCGGACGGGCTGTGGCCGGTCGCCGGCATGGATGAAGCGGGTCGCGGTCCGCTCGCCGGCCCGGTGGTGGCCGCCGCGGTGGTGCTCAACCCCGCCAACATCCCGGAAGGCCTGGACGATTCCAAACGCCTCACCCATTTGCAGCGCGAGGCGCTGTTCCTGAAGATCCTCGGCTCGGCGCTCAGCGTCTCAATGGCCTCGATCAGCGCCGAAGGCATCGACAACAGCAACATCCTGAAGGCAAGCCTGGAAGCGATGCGTCGCGCCGCCGCGGGCCTCTCGCTGCAACCGAAACTCGCCTTGGCCGACGGCCGCGACGTTCCGCCCGGTCTCGCCTGCGAAGGCCGGGCGCTGATCAAGGGCGACCAACGCTCGCAGTCGATCGCCGCCGCCTCGATCGTGGCCAAGGTGATGCGCGACCGCATGATGTGCGGCTGCGGCGGACATCACGAGCATTATGGCTTCGAGGTGCATATGGGCTATGCGACGGTCCGGCACCGCACCGCAATCGAGATGCACGGGCCGGTGGCACGATTGCACCGGGCCTCGTTCGCGCCCTTCAGGCTGGGCGGGACGGAGGTGGTTGAGGAGGAGAGCCTGGCCGGGTTGGAGTAGCATAATCTCCCTCAATGTGATTACGGCTTGCAGACATCCTCTGTCACTGGCGTGACTGATCCGCGCAGGCTTGATTGCCACGTGGTTCCCCCAATCCGTCGCTGCTTCGCAGCGCCACCTTTCCCCCCTCCGGAGGGAAAGGAAGGGAGTCTTGCTGGACGAGCGTTGACGGCAAAAAGCTTGGCGCCTTTCCTCTCCCCCGTCGACCGGAGGAGAGGTGGCTCGGCGAAGCCGAGACGGAGTGCGGGTCGACCAGCGCTACATCAGACAATGCTGCGAAAAGCTGCCATGCACGCTATCGCCAATGACCAGCCGCTTGGAATGTGCATGCCGTGGCCCACTTTATGGGTGAGATCAGCAGTTCAGGCGCCCCGCCTTTCCGCCAACAAAAAAGCCGCCGGGTTGCCCAGGCGGCTTCATGTTAGCGGCTTCCGAACCAGCTCAGTTCAGCTTGGCCTTGACGTCGTTGAGCGCCGACTTGAACAGGTCCGCGCCGGCCTTGGCATCGACCTTGGCGGCGAGCAGCGCGCGGGCGGCTTCGACGGCGATGTCGACGGCCGAGGCGCGCACTTCGCTGACGGCCTCGCGCTCGGCCTGGCTGATCTTCTGCTCGGCAAGCGCGGTGCGCCGGGCGACATAGTCCTCGGTCTTCTTGGCCGCTTCGGAAGCGAGCAACTCGGCCTCGCGCTTGGCGGCGGCGACGATGTCGGCGGCCTCCTTCTCGGCTTCCTTGCGCTTCTGCTGATACTGGCCAAGCAGCTGCTGGGCTTCTTCGCGAAGCTTGCGCGCCTCCTCGAGCTCGGCGCTGATTTTGGCAGCGCGGGCGTCGAGCGACTTGGCGAGCATGCCCGGCACCTTCAGATAGATGACGGCCCCGAGAAAGATGAGCAGGGCGATTGTGGCCCAGAGCGTGGCGAGTGATGTGGCGTCCATGATCCCGCTCCTCACCGGCTCGCGGATTTGACCGCGGCCGCGATCTCGGACTTGTCGGTCTTGCCGCCGACAAGCGCCTCGACAATGGCCGATGTGGTGTCCTCGGCGATCGTGCCGACTTCCTTCATCGCCTTGGCCTTGATCGAGGCGATGCTCGCCTCGGCCTCGCCAAGCTTCTTCTCGAGCTCGGCCTCGAGCTTCTTGCGCGTGTCCTCGGCTTGCGCCTTGGCAGCGTCGTTCGCCTGCTGGCCGATCTTGTTGGCGTTGGCCTTGGCTTCCGCCAGTTCCTGCTCATAGGCCGCAACGGCGGCATCCGCCTCGCCCTTCAGCCTTGCGGCATGGTCGAGGTCCTGGGTGATACGGTCGTTGCGGACATCGATGATGCCGCCAAGACGCGGCATCACGACGCGCTTCAGGAACAGGTAGAAGAGCCCGAAGGTGATGACCAGCCACAGGATCTGCGACGGGAAGGTCTTGGCATCGAACGGCGGGAACGCTTCATGCTCCGCCGCAGGCACGGCGGTGCCTGCATGCGTATCGCCCTCGGCCGCGGCCGGCGCTGATTCTTGCGCATAGGCAGATGTCACGAACATCTCATTCCCCTGTCCATGGAACGGGGCCGCACCATGCGGCCCCTTTCGTCAGCCCTGGCTCTTACTTGAAGACCAGGAGCAGAGCGATCAGGAGCGAGAAGATGCCCAGAGCTTCGGTCACGGCGAAGCCGAAGATCAGGCGGCCGAACTGGCCGTCGGCAGCCGACGGGTTGCGGAGCGCGCCCGAGAGGTAGCTGCCGAAGATGTTGCCGAGGCCGATGCCCGCGCCGCCCATGCCGATGCAGGCGATACCAGCGCCGATAGCAGCTGCTGCAGTTGCGTCCATTTCAAAACTCCTGTGGTTTCTCTATTCGTTGCAGTTGGTACGTTGGGTATGCTGGCGCCGGGGCGCCGGTGAAAATCAGTGGCTCGGGTGCAGAGCGTCGTTCAGATACATGCAGGTCAGCACCGCGAACACATAGGCCTGCAGGAAGGCGACCAGCAGCTCGAGCGCGGAAAGCGCGACCGCCATCGCAAGCGGCAGGACCGAGCCGGCGATACCCAGGGCGCCAAACGCGCTGAGGCTGACGACGAAGCCCGAGAACACCTTCAGCGTGATGTGACCGGCCAGCATGTTGGCGAAAAGACGAACCGAGAGGCTGACCGGGCGCGAAACGAAGGAGATGACTTCGATCGCCACCACCAGCGGCAGAAGATAACCAGGCACGCCATGCGGCACGAACAGCTTGAGGAAGCCGAAGCCGTGCTTGGCGAAGCCGTAGACGATCACGGTGCCGATGACCAGGACCGCCAGGGTAAAGGTGACGATGATATGGCTGGTGACGGTGAAGAAATAGGGGAACAGGCCGATCAAATTGGCGACCAGCACGAACATGAACAGCGAGAACACCAGTGGAAAGAACTGCATGCCCTGCTTGCCGGCGGCATCGCGCAGCATGTTGCCGACGAATTCGTAGGCCATTTCGGAGATCGACTGCAGCCGGCCGGGGATAAGCGCGCGACTCGCCGTGCTCATATAGAGGAAGGCCGAGGCCAGCACGATCGTCACGACCATGAACAGGGAAGAGTTGGTGAACGAGACGTCGTAGCCGCCGATATGCAGCGGGATGATCGGATGGATCTGGAACTGGTGGATCGGATCGACCTTGTCAGCAGCAGCCACTTTAAATCCCCGTCAAAGCCACAACCGGCTTCTTAAGTTCACTTCAGCGCCTTGCGGCGCCCCACTTCATTCTTTCGGTTCGCGCGGCTTGCCGCCCTGGCCGAATTCGGATGCCAGTCCCGCCGAGCGCAGGACATTGAGAATACCTGCGCCAAAGCCCAGCAACAGGCCGACGATCAGACCCCAAGGCGCTGTTCCCGCCAGGCGGTCGATGATCCAGCCCAAGCCGACACCGACCACCACTCCGGCGATGAACTCGCTGGACAGTTTCAGCGCCTGACCGTAACCGGTCGCAGCTTTCGCTTCGTCTTTCCCCTCGAGCCGGTCCGTGCGTCTCGTCGCAAGCGATGCTTCGAGATCGCGCCGGCGGCGCTCAAGTTCGTCGTCGCGGATGGTGGCTTCTGGCTGCCTGCCGCGGCCGGTTTCTCCGGTTCCGTCTGGCCCGGTTTTGTTGGCCATCGCAACCCCCCTGCCCGGGCAGACGATTGCCGTCCGTCCGCTTCTAAAGTCGCCGGCAACATAGTTAGAGGGTCCGCGCCCGTCAAGCCACGGGCCGAACTTCCAAGCGATGTATTTTTGACAATTAAATCAATGATTTACCGAGGTGCGACATCGTGCCCTTCACGCCCGCGTGAGGTGACGGCGCGAATCCGCGCAACAAGGCGCGCCCGCCGGGGCACGCCAAGCGCCGGGAGAAAGACAGCCGCTCGCCTCGTTTAAGCGGCTCGGGTCGAGCCGTCTAAAGCGCGTCGCGATCTTTCAGCTTCGCTCCATGCGCTTCAGGTTTTGATTTCGCGCATGTCTTTGTCCCAAAACCGCTTACCACTTTCGGGAGACATGCTTTACCGGCTCAGTCCCAGCCGCCGCCATAGGTGCGGTAGAAGATGTGCAGGCCGATCCGGGTCATGCGCTGCATGGCGCGCGCCCAGCCGGGATGGACGTAGTTGGCATAATAATGCGTCGACGAGCCGACCTCGGGAATGAATATCTTGCCGGCGGTCACCGCCATGGCGACCTCCTGGGCGGTCTTGTAGGACTCCTGGTCGGTGATTGTCTTCTTCCTGCCATCGCAGGCGAAGGAGAACTGGCAGCGATTGAACCAGTCGTCGTTCTGGTAGACCACGCCGCAGATGGTCTTCGGATAGGCCGGGTTGCGGACGCGGTTGAGGATGACCTGCGCCACTGCGGCCTGGCCGCGCACCGGCTCGCTGCGCGCCTCGAAATAAATGCCCTTGGCGAGGCATTCCTGTTCCGGCTTGGAGAAGACGGCTGCCGGCAACGGAGTCTGCATCCAGGCGTGGTCACCCTTGCCCATCGGCGGAATGAAGCGACCGTTGTTCGGATCGTCCTGCAGCAGCGCCTCGAAGGGCGACGCCTTGGCGTAGTCGGGCGCCGACTGCGCATAGGCGGTGGCGAGGATGTCCGGCTTATCGTTGTTGACGAGAGCGACGAGAGCCGCCGGCAAAGCGGGATCTGGCTTCTTGTCCTCGCGCAGATGGAAGGCCTGGGCGATCTGCACTTCCTTGCCCTTTATGCCGGGCCTGGCGAAGGTAAGCTTCAGGCCGCTGTCCATTGCGGGGCGCATCAGCGAGGAGGTGCGCTCGAAGATCGAGCCGGCGCTGAAATTCTTGGGCGGCGCGACCGGCGAGACCTGGACGAGGCGGCCCTTCTTGTCGGCGCGCACGACGCGATCCTCATCGGGCGTCGCGCCGGCGGCGCTGCCCTTGCCGCGGAAGGCGACGGTGCCCACGCCTGCCAAATTGACGCCGGAGCCGGAGAGCGAACCGATGGTGGTGGAATCGACGAAAGGCATTTCGGCGGCATGCACCGAGCCGGCGGCGGATTTCTCAATATAGGCGTTCCAGCGGACGTTGGACGATTCCAGGCCGGAGATCAGGCTTGCCATGTCCTGATAGGCGACGGCCGACGGAAAACCGATCCAAATGCCGAGCCCGAGCACCAAAGGAGATAGGAAGGAACGTCTTTTCGCAACGGCGGCGGCGGCAAGCCGCATTGAAACGCGTCGATGCACGGAACTCTCCAGAACGCTACTGACCCCGGAGAGCCAAAATGAAGCATTAACCTTGATGCGGGGTTAACGACATCGATCATGTTCTTTTCATGTTTGAGGAAAGCCGGCTTGCAATTTTCGCGGCAGGCCAATGAAGAATCAGGCCCTGGGCGGGTGCATCAGCTTTGGCTGAATCAGGCCTGGCGCAGGAAGATGGGCCAGGCAAGTGCCGCGCCAACCGCCGCCGCCAGCCACACGCCCTGCCATGCGAAGACCACCAGCAGCCACGGAATGGCGATCGGCACAAGGCAAAAGCCGATGAACACAAAACTGTTGGCAAGGCTGAGCGCGGTCCCGACATGGCCGGCGCCGGCAAGCGTGGCAAGCTCGGTATAGGCGACGCCGTGCCAGGCGGAGACGGATAGGCCGGCGACCACGACCGTCAGCGGAAGCAGCGGCAGCAGCCACGGCGCGCCGGCGGCGCCGATCACCAGCAGCCATAGCACCAGGAAGGCAAATGCGCTCAACGCGCTGCAGAACTTCAGGAACGGGCGGCGGTTGCCGTGGCGATCGGTGAAGCGGCCGCTCCAGACCCGCATCACCATGGCGCCGGTCTGCACGGCGGCAAGGCTCGCGCTGGTCACAAAGGTGCCCATGCCGGCAAAGTCATGCAGGAAGACCGAGGCGAAGGTCAGCACCGCGACCTGCGGGAAGCAGAGCAGGCCGATGGCGGTCGACATGCGCCAGACCTCGACGTTGCGCAAGGGCGCCGGGCCGCTTGTGTCAGTGGCGGCGTGACCGCCGCTTCCCACCGGCGGCTCGTGCAGCCAACGCCAGGCAAACCAGGCCGAAAGCGCGGAGACGACGGCAAGCAGGCCGAAGACCGCGGCGAAGCCCAAGGCCAGCGCCAGGGAAGGCAGGACAAGCGCGCCCAGCCCGCCGCCGAGCGGCACCGCCGTCTGCCTGATGCTCATGGCAAAGCCGCGCTCGCCTTCGCCGAACCAGCCCATGATGGCGCGGCCGCTGGAACCGTTGACGCTGCCGCCGAGCAGGCCGGCGACGAGCAGGCTGGCCGACAGCAGCGCAACGCCGGGAACGGCTGTTTTCGTCGGCACGACGAGCAGCGCCATGATGAAAAGCCATGCAGCCGTTGCGCCGAGCCCGGTCAGAAGCACGCGGCGGTCGCCCCAACGGTCGGTGAGCACGCCCCAGGGCAGTTCGCTGAGCGCCACGCCGAGGCCGAGCAGCCCAAGCGCGAGGCCGAGCGAGGCATTGTCGAGATGGTAACCCTGGCGCATCACCACCGCGGTCGCCGGGATGCCGGAGAAGGTGGCTGAGAAGCCGGCATTGGCGGCAACGCCGATGCCCAAAACCTTCCAGCGATGATTGGGACCGAAGGCGCGGCGGACGGAAGAGGCGGCAATATCTGCTGCGGACGGCTGGCAGTCGTTGCGCGTGACGATGGCGGACATGATTCCATTCCCGTGACTGCCGGCTGGCGGCTTGACGGATGGGGTTTAGCGCCATAGCTTCATCCATAAAACCAGGAAGTTTTTGACCAACAATCCTGAAAATCAGGATAATCTCATGCGGCGCGTCACGTTCGATCTCGATGTCCTCAGAACCTTCGTCACCGGCATGGAGCTGGGCAGCTTCGCCAAGGCGGCCGAACGGCTGGGACGCTCGACGTCCGCCGTCAGCGCGCAATTGAAGAAGCTCGAGGAACAGGCGGATACGCCGATCTTCCGCAAGGCGGGGCGCGGTCTGGCATTGACCGAAGCCGGCGAGACCATGCTCGGCTATGCCCGGCGCTTGATCGAGCTCAACGACGAGGCGGTCTCCGCCATCCGCGATGTCGAGCTGGAGGGCTGGGTGCGGCTCGGCCTGCAGGAGGATTTCGGCGAGGCCGTGCTGCCGGACGTGCTCGGCCGCTTCGCCCGCGCCCATCCGAAGGTTCGGATCGAAGCGCGGATCGGGCGCAGCCACGAGCTTGCCGAGCGTGTCCTGTCCGGCAATCTCGACATTGCGCTCGCCTGGCATGACGGCACGAGCCTGCCCTACAGCCGGCATGTCGCCGATGTGCCGGCACGCTGGATCGGCCCGGCCAAGCCGATCGAGGCAGGCCCACGCCAGGGCGAGGCGCTGCCGCTGGTGGTGTTCGAGGCGCCTTGCCTCCTACGCACGGTCGCGACCGAGACGCTCGACCGCGCCGGCATGCCCTGGCGCATGGCTTTCTCCAGCCCCAGCCTCGGCGGCGTCTGGGCGGCGGTGGCGGCGGGTCTCGGCCTGACGATCCGCACCGATATCGGCCTGCCCGGCAATGTCAGGGCGATCGCGCCGGGCGCGCTGGGACTTCCGGCGCTGCCGATGATGGCGCTGCACCTGCACCAGAAGGACGCCGAGCTCGACCCGGTCGCGGCGCGGCTGGCGGCAATTCTTTTGCAGGCGGCGCTGGAGACGCTGCCGGAGGGAACGCGAGCCGGTGATGGGTTGCGAGAGGTTGCTTAGCTTTTTCGGACCGGCAGTGCTGCGGATCGAAGCGACGGAGAATAGACCTCACCGCTTCTTCGCCCTGCCGGCAAACGGATTGTCCGAGGTGCGCAGCGCCATGCGGATCGGCACGCCGGGCATGTCGAAGGCTTCGCGCAGGCTGTTGGTCAGGTAACGGACGTAGGATTGCGGCATCGCGTCCGGCCGCGAGCAGGAGACGACGAAGCCCGGCGGCCGGGTCTTGGCCTGGGTGACATATTTGATTTTCAGCCGGCGGCCGGCGACGGCGGGCGGCGGATGATGGGCTAGGATGCCTTCCAGCCAGCGGTTGAGCTTGCCGGTGGAGACGCGGCTGTTCCACACCCGGTGCGTCTTGATGACGCTTTCCATCAGCTTGTCCAGGCCGCGCCCGGTCTCGGCCGAGACCGTCACCGCCTGGATACCGCGCGCCTGCGGCAAGAGCCGCTCGGTCTTCTCGCGCAGCTCGGCCAGCAGTTCCTGCGGGTTGTCGATCAGGTCCCATTTGTTGAAGGCGATCACCGGCGCCCTGCCCTCGCGGATGATGAGATCGGCGATCTGCAGGTCCTGCTTCTCGAAGGGAATGGTGGCGTCGAGCACGATGATGACGATCTCGGCGAAGCGGATGGCGCGCAGGCCGTCCTGCACCGAGAGCTTTTCGAGTTTCTCCTGCACCTTCGACTTGCGCCGCATGCCGGCGGTATCGAAGAGCTTGATGCGGCGGCCGCGCCAGTCCCAGTCGACCGAGATCGAATCGCGCGTGATGCCGGCTTCCGGACCGGTGAGCAGCCGCTCCTCGCCGATCAGCGCATTGATCAGCGTCGACTTGCCGCCGTTCGGTCGGCCGACGACGGCGATGCGCAGCGGCTTGGTGTCGTCATAGGCGGGCTCGGCATCCGGGTCGGCGATGTCCTCGCCGATCAGCACCTCGCTGGCGGCGATCTCGCCACCATCGTCTTCCTCGTCCTCGCCGAGCGCGCGCGCTTCGCCCAAGGCTTCGACCACCGCATCGCGCAGGTCCGGCATGCCCTGGCCGTGCTCGGCCGAGACCGGGATCGGCTCGCCGAGGCCGAGTTCCCAAGCCTCCAGCAGCCCCCCTTGAGCGCCGCGCGCCTCGGCCTTGTTCGCGACCAGCACGACCGGCTTGCCGGATTTGCGCACCACCTCGGCGAAGGTGCGGTCGTCGGGCATCAGGCCGGATTTGGCATCCACCGTGAAGAAGATGAGGTCGGCCTCGCGGATGGCGATCTCGGTCTGCTGGCGCATGCGGCCGGGCAGCGTCGAGGCGGCCGCATCCTCGAAGCCGGCTGTATCGATGACGTCGAAATGGAGATCATAGAGTTTTGCGGCATGGACGCGGCGGTCGCGCGTCACGCCCGGCGTGTCGTCGACAAGCGCCAGCTTCTTTCCGACCAGCCGATTGAAAAGAGTCGATTTGCCGACGTTAGGCCGGCCGATGATGGCGACTTTGAAGCCCATCCAGTCTACCGTTTATTTTGCATGTCGTTTGTCCCAAAACCGCTGCGCACTTTTGGGCGACATGCAATCACGAAGCGTTGCCCGACCCGCGGATCAGCTCGGACATCAGCTGCGCCCGCTGGCGTACATTGCGCGGGGCGGCGTCGTCCGAGGAGATCTGGTCGAACAGTTTAAGCGCGTCCGCCGACTTGCCGTCCTTCCAGGCGGCAAGGCCGAGCGCCTCGCGCGCCGAATGGCGCAGCGGATTGGTGTCGGCGGTGAGCGCCTCGATGCGGCTGGAGACATCGGCGTAGGAACCGTGATCCACGAGCAGCAGCGCTGCCCTCAGCCGCGCGATATCGCGGATGCCGGCCGGAATGGCGTTGTCGGCGGCGACCTCGTCGAAATCCTTCACCGCGCCGTCGATGTCGCCCTTGTCGGCCTTGACGGTGGCGGCGCGCATGCGGGCGAGCAACGGATAGGCGCCGTAGCCGTCCTTCTCCAGTTGATCGAGCGCGGCGATCGCCTCGTCGTTCTTGCCGTCATTGGCAAGCTTGAGGGCCTGCGAGAAGGCGTCGCCCGAACGGTTGGCGCGGCTCTCGTCCCAGTAGCGGTAGCCGACGACGGCCGCCGTTCCCAGCACGATCAGGATGGCGATGCCGAGAATGGCCGGGCCGAAGCGATCCCACAGCGCGTGCGCCTGCTCGCGACGAATCTCTTCGTTGACTTCGCGGATAAAACTGTCGTCCGACATCAATCAAAAAACCATTGCTGCCCCGGAGGGGCGCTTCTTGAGCCCCGCGTTTTAGCGAAATTTTGCCGGCATGGAAGGGGGCGGGCCGGAAAATCGGCTGGGAGTGTACGGGGCCCACAGAGCCTGCCCGAACGCAACCACGCCACATTTGCGCGCGATAGCCCGCTTCCGATCAGCGGGAGACGCTCCCGCCAGAAGGTTGCCAATGCTTCGTTCGTACCGCGTCCTTGCATTCAGTCTCGCCTCGCTCGCCTCAGCCAATGCCGCCTTCGCCGATCCGCCGAAATCGCCAGCCGTGTCGCCGGCCAAACCCAAGCAAGTGGTGCTGATCTCGTTCGACGCCGCCCGCGAGATCTCGCAATGGCAACGCAGTCGGGCGCTGGCAAAGCGCACGGGCGCGCATTTCACCTATTTCCTATCCTGCGTCTTCCTGCTCTCGCCAGAGACGCGGCAGGACTATGCCGGCCCCGGCAAGGCCGCCGGCAAATCCAATGTCGGCTTCGGCGCCTCGAAACAGGAGGTCGCCGAGCGGCTGGAGCAGGTCGGGCTAGCCGCGGCCGAAGGCCACGACATCGGCAGCCATGCCTGCGGCCATTTCGACGGCAAGGACTGGAGCAAGGCAGACTGGCTGGCCGAATTCGCGTCCGCGCGGCGCATTTTCGAAAATGCCTATGCGATCAACGGCATCCCGGAACCGTCCGGCTGGCGCGATTTCGCGCGTCATGCGCAAGTGGGGTTCCGCGCGCCTTATCTCTCGACCGGCGCCGCACTTTACCAGGCCCTGCCCGAGGCCGGCTTCCAGTATGACGCCAGCGGTGTCTCGAAAGGCCCGGCCATCCCGCCGACGCTGAATGGCACGACCCGCTTCGCCCTGCCGCTTATCCCGGAGGGGCCGAAGGCGAAGCCTGTGGTCGCCATGGACTACAACCTCTACGTCCGCCACTCAGGCGGCGCCGAAAAGCCGGCCATGGCGGACGCATTCGCCGAGCGCGCCTATCAGGCCTTCCGCGCCGCGTTCGAAGCTCAATACAACGGCAAGCGCCTGCCGCTGGAGCTCGGCTTCCACTTCACGCTGATGAACAACGGCGCCTACTGGAACGCGCTCGAGCGCTTCGCCGGCGAGGTCTGCGTGATGCAACAAGTCGAATGCATCAGTTTCCGGGACTACGCCGCGCGCCAGCGCGCCGGCCAGACCCAGGCGAGCGTGGGCGGCTAACTGGACTGGCCGCGCTCTAGCTTACCGGCTGATCTTCGGGGCGCATTCCAGCTTGCTCGCGTTCTAGATAATGCTGATCGATAGCCGGCAGTTGCTCGCCCTGCAGCGTCGCTTCGAAGGCCCGCAAACGTTTGTGCACCGACTGCAGTTCGACAATCGTCGACCAGGAATTCAGTAGGAACTGCAGCGAATTCGTCACCTTGCCGAACGCGTTCGATATCTGGTTCAGGGCACCGAACGTGATCTTATGCGCAACCAGCGAGGGCCCGAGGATCAGCAACGAGAAGATGTTGTCGGCCTGCAGGTAGGTGTAACGAACGACGTTGAAATAGATGTA
The DNA here is from genome assembly GCF_006439355.1 of Mesorhizobium sp. B4-1-3. Lineage (GTDB taxonomy): Bacteria > Pseudomonadota > Alphaproteobacteria > Rhizobiales > Rhizobiaceae > Mesorhizobium. The sequence goes on along the minus strand of NZ_VFTG01000002.1, from coordinate 166,464 downwards.
GTGGAAATAGAGCTTGAAATAATTGCGGCGGACATTGGCGAATAACTGGGTCGTCGTCGCCGGCTGAGCTCGGTCGGCATGATCTTCGCCATAGACGAGTTCCTTGCGATAGGCTGCCTCGACGCGCTGGTTGCGGAACTGCAGGCCCGGCAGCTTGAGACCCGCCACCATGACGGAAATCGTCCCGAACAGACACCAGCCCAATGCGGCAACGACCAGCGGCTGCGGGACCGTGCCGATGATCGGCAATTCGGTGATGTGGGCCTGCAGTTGAATCAAGACCGGCAGGAAGGCGATCAGGGTCATGATCGACTGGACGAAGGTCGAGCCGAGATCCTCCATGATCTGCGAGAAGCGCATCGTGTCTTCCTGAATACGCTGCGAAGCGCCCTCGATGTGGCGCAGCCGGCCCCAGTTGGCCATGAAGTAATCGTTCATCGCGGTGCGCCAGCGGAAGATCCAGTGGCTGACGATGAAGGCATTGACCACCTGCACATTCATGCCGACCAGCGCCAGCCAGGAGAAATCGGCCAACCCCTTGTAGAATTCCGTGTTGGTCGAGGGAGTCGTTCCCGACATCAGGCCCTGAACGTAGTCGAAGAAAGGACCGTACCAATTGTTGACCGCGACCGAGATCTGCACGTTGAAATAGATGAAGAACAGGATGACGGCGGTCATCAGGATCGACCAGTTCTGCCACGGATGCGGGGCATACCAGCTCCAGAATGCGTAGAAGATCGCCACGCAGGCTGCGAAATAGATGTAGAACCACAGGAACGGCTTCGACCACAGCACCGCGATGCCGATGATGGGCGGCGTGCCAGCCGCTGCCGCCGGCAGGCCGAAGACGGCGCCCAACTGCTCGCCGCCGAAGAACCAGAACAGGATCGCGGCAAGGCTCCAGACGGCGGCCGAGGTGAAGAAGAGCTTCGGCTGCGGGAAGAAGGATACGAACACTGTAGCGGGTTTCCTCGGTCTGACCGCAAATCAGCGGCGTTGCTGTTCGGCGGGCATAAGGTCACACATTAGGGGGAAAGAAAATGCCCTGCCCGATGCCCAGCCCCGAACAAGGCCGCAAATCATGGCGATTTTGGCGCGGCCGACCAGGCAATGACACCGGAGGCGAGCAGCGCAGCGGCCGCCATGATCGAGGCAAGGGTATAATTGCCCGAGGCCTGGGCGAGCAGGCCGGCGGCGATCGGGCCGACGATCTGGCCGAGCCCGAAGGCGGCGGTCATCACCGCGAAGATGCGGCGCGGCGCCCGCGGCGCGAGCTGCCTGCCCATCTGTATGCCGAGCGCCGTGATGGCGATGAAGGTGCCGCCGAGCAGGACGCCGGCAATTAGCGGTCCGGCGGCGCCCTTGACGAGGACGCTGGCGGTGACGCCGACCACCTCGATCAGGCAGGTCGCGGCGTAAGCGGCGTAGAGCCCGACGCGGCCGGCAAGCTTCTGCCAGAACCAGGTCGAGGGGAAGCCGGCAAGACCGGCGACCATCCAGACGGTGGCCTCGAAGACGCGTCCGCCGCCGCCCTGGCGGACGATGGCAACCAGGAACGTGGCCGTCACCACATAGCCGAAGCCGAACAGTCCGTACGCGACGATCATTTTCGTCAGGGACCTGTCCTTCGGCAACGCCGGCTCGCGGCCATCGACGCCATTGGCCGGCGTGGTCGAGCCTGCAAGCAGCATGACGACGACAAGGCCGACGGTCGAAAGCGCTCCGGACCAGAGCCAGCCGGCGGCCCAATCCGCATGCTCGGAGACGAGGATCGCCAGCAGCGCGGAGGAGACGGCTATGCCGAGGCCGACGCCGCCGAAATGCAGCGCCTGCAGATCGCCGCGCCCGGCCTCCGCCAGATGACTGAAGACGATGGAGGCCATGAACACCATGACGAAGGCGCTGGCGAGGCCGGCGAGGAAGCGGATGACGAGGAAGGCGACCATCGTCTCGGTGAGACCCATGAGGGCCGCGAGCACCGCGCTGGCGGCGAGGCCGGCGAACATCAGCATGCGCTCGCGGCCATGCGCCCAGCCACCGGCCGCGGCCAAAGCGCCGATGAGGTAGCCGAGATAGTTGGCGGAAGCGATCCAGCCGGCATCGGCCGGCGTCAAATGCAGCCCCTCCATCATGCCTGGCAGGATCGGCGTATAGACGAAGCGGCCGATGCCCTGGGCGACGGCGAGCGCGACCATGCCAGCGAGGGCAAGCCGCAAGGGAGATGGCGAGGCGTTCATTGCGGCGCACAATAAGTGCGGCGGGCGTTGTTACAATGCGCTTTTGTTGGGCCAGGCTGGCGATCCTAGGATGGACCGCCCGCATCGGATTGGCCAGAAATCCTCGACGTCAGCGCCGCCCTTCTCCCCGTATAGTCACGGGGAGAAGGACACCGGCAGCAACGCTGGCGCCACTCTGCAACGCCGGCGATTGGCGAAATCGCCGGCGCGAGCGGCCTTCTCCCCGTTCACGGGGAGAAGATGGCGGCAGCCAGATGAGGGGCGGCGCCGACACCCCCAGCACGGCGTACAAGGTCCGCGACAGTATCGCTTGATTTGCCGCTTTCCGTTCGAAGTTTCAGCGGCCAGCCGCTCCCATCATTTCATACACGGTGCGGCGGGCGGTCAGCCGGAACGGCATGTCGGCGAGCTCGCGTTCCGACATGGTGTCAAGCACAGGATGCGACAGCGGATCGGTGATCCAGCGGGCGATCTCGCCGTCATCGCGCGGCCTCGCCTCGGTGCCGGAAAACCCTTTCAGCAAGGATAAAATCTTCATCGGACCACCTCATGGCTCAAGCTATTCCATTTGAATTCTGCCCTTTCCTGTCGGGTTTCAATTGAGATTTCGATCCAGGCGCTTTAGAAAAACTGAATGGCAATGCTGAACCGCCTCCACCTTAACGGCCTGCGCGCCGTGGAAACCGTTGCCCGGCTGGGCTCCCTGGCGGCAGCGGCGGCGGAGCTGAACGTCTCGGTCAGCGCCGTCAGCCAGCAGGTCAAGCGCACGGAGAAGCAGCTAGGACAGGCGCTGTTCGAACGCACGCCGGGCGGGCTCGTGCCGACCGAGTTCGGCGCCGCCTTCACGGCACGGCTCAGCGCCGGCTTCCGAGAGCTCGCGCAGGCGGTGGCGCTGGCCGACGAGGCCAACGAATGCACGCTGGTCGTCTCGGTGGCGCCGGCCTTCGCCTCGAAATGGCTGCTGCCCAGGCTGTCGCGGCATTTCGCGCGGCATCCGAATGTGCTTTTGCGCATCGACGCCTCGGCCAGGGTAGCCGACCTCGACCGCTCCGACATCGATATCGCCATCCGGCTCGGCGACGGCAAATGGCCGGGCGACCGCGCCGAGCTTCTGCTTGCCCAGGAGGTGTTTCCGGTCTGCGCGCCCTCGATCGCGGCCAGGCTGAAATCCATCGGCGATCTGGCGAAGACCTGCGCCATCACCGACGAGCGGGCGATGTTCAGCTGGGACAGCTGGTTCGAGGCGGCCGGCGTCGAGCCCGTCACCTTCCAGAAAGGCGCGCGCTTCACCGATCCGATGCTTTGCCTGGAATCGGCGATCGCCGGCCACGGCGTGATGCTTGCCTGGCAGTTGCTGACCGCCGACGCGCTGGCCGACGGCCGGCTGGTCGCGCCTTTCGGAATCAGAGCCGAGAGCGGGCTCGGCTACTGGCTCGTGACCTCGGCCACCAAGAGCGAAAGCCGCAAGGTGCGCGACTTCAAGGCCTGGATCCGCGAGGAGATCGAGGCGACCATGGCGCAGTTCCGGGCGCTGGACAGCGCGGCCTGACCGCTCCGCATCTTCAATGCTGCCCATTTTTCGATAATGCGGTCCGTCATGCTTGAGAGCAGGCCCAGTCGATCGCGGTGGAAAGGTCAATCGCAGCGGTCTATGTAAGGATGAGAACCCCAACATAACGGCAGGCAGGATCATGACCACACATTCGCGCGGCGTTTCGGCAAGCATCGACCCGGTGAAGCTCGACCGGCTGGCCGAGGTCGCCGTCAAGGTCGGGCTGCAGTTGCAGCCCGGTCAGGACCTGGTGCTGACCTCCTCGATCGCGGCGCTGCCGCTGACCCGCCGCATCGTCGAGCACGCCTACAAGGCCGGCGCCGGGCTGGTGACGCCGATCTTCAACGACGACGAGATTACGCTGGCGCGCTTCCGCTACGGCGCGGATGCCGGTTTTGACCGCGCCGCCGGCTGGCTCTACGAAGGCATGGCGAAGGCCTTTTCCAACAATGCGGCGCGGCTCGCGGTGCGCGGCGAGGACCCGTCGCTGCTCTCGTCGCAGGACCCGGCCAAGGTGGCGCGCGCCAACAAGGCCAACTCGATGGCCTACCAGCCGGCGCTGGAGAAGATCACCGGCTTCGACATCAACTGGAACATCGTTGCCTATCCCGACCTTGCCTGGGCTCGCCAGGTGTTCCCCGGCGAGCCGGACGATGTCGCGGTGGTGAAGTTCGCCGACGCGATCTTCTCGGCCTCGCGGGTCGACGTCGAGGATCCGATCGGCAACTGGAAGGCGCACAACGCCGCCTTGGCCGAGCGCACGAAGTGGCTCAACGAGCACAGTTTCCACGCATTGCATTTCACCGGACCGGGCACGGATCTCACCGTCGGACTGGCGGATGGCCATGAATGGATGGGCGGCGCTTCGACGGCGAAGAACGGCATCACCTGCAACCCCAATATCCCCACCGAAGAAGTCTTCACCACGCCGCACGCAAGGCGCGTCGAGGGCCACGTCTCCTCGACCAAGCCGCTCTCCTACCAGGGCACGCTGATCGACGACATCTCGGTGCGCTTCGAGGGCGGGCGGATCGTCGAGGCCAAGGCGTCGAAAGGCGAGGACGTGCTGAAGAAGGTGCTCGACACCGACGAGGGCGCGCGCCGTCTCGGCGAGGTGGCGCTGGTGCCGCATTCCTCGCCGATCTCGAAGAGCGGGCTTCTTTTCTTCAACACGCTGTTCGACGAGAACGCCGCCTGCCACATCGCGCTCGGCCAGTGCTATTCGAAATGCTTCGTCAACGGCGCCTCGCTCAGCCAGGACGAGATCGCGACGCGCGGCGGCAACAAGAGCTTCATCCATATCGACTGGATGATCGGCTCGGACAAGATCGACATCGACGGCGTCGCCAAGGACGGCAGCCGCGTGCCGGTGATGCGCAAGGGCGAGTGGGCGTAACGGTACTTTTGTTGGCGCAATTCCGAACGGACGGCCACGGCGAAGTTGCCGAGCCCAACCGCTGCACACTTTTCCGGGAATTGCTTGGCAAGGAGGCGTAAGTGGCCTTCGACGTTGCGATGAAGCGAGTATATGAACCGCCGGCGAAAGCGGACGGCCAGCGGGTGCTGGTCGACCGGATCTGGCCGCGCGGCGTCAGCAAGAAGGACGCCGAACTGACGCTGTGGCTGAAGGAGATCGCCCCGAGCGACGATCTGCGCAAATGGTTCGGACACGAGCCGGAGCGCTGGCCGGAATTCAAGAAGCGATATCGGGCCGAGCTCGACGCCAACACGGAAGCGGTGGCGCAGCTGCGTGGTCTGGTGCGCGAGGGCAAGGTGACTCTGCTTTACGGCGCGCATGACGAGGCGCACAACAACGCGGTGGCGCTGGCGGAATACCTACAGGCGTAAACGTTGAGATGCTGGCGGGACAGCGCCCCCCTCTGTCCTGCCGGACATCTCCCCCACTTGGGGGAGATTGGCAGTTTTGGCGCCGGCACCCATCCTGCAATGTCGGAGATTGGCGAAAGCCGGCGCGAGAGCTGATCTCCCCCCTTGTGGGGGAGATGTCCGGCAGGACAGAGGGGGGCGCGAAGGAGCGCGACTGACGAAGATCGAACCTTACTTGCCACCAACCGCCTCCTCGTAAACCTCCGGCTTGAACCCCACCAACACCCGATCTCCCACCTCCAGCACAGGCCGCTTGATCATCGTCGGCTTGGCGAGCATCAGCTTTCTTGCCTTCTTCTCGTCGAGCTCGGCCTTGTCCGCTTCCGGCAGCTCGCGAAAGGTGGTGCTGCCCTTGTTGAGCAGCTTTTCCCAGCCGACCTTGCCGACCCAGCCGTTCAGCTTGCCAGCCTCGATCCCCTCGGCCCGGTAGTCATGAAAGCGATAGGGCACGTCATGGCTTTCCAGCCAGACCCGCGCCTTCTTGATCGTGTCGCAGGTGGTGATGCCGTACATGGTGATGGTCAAGGCGGGCCTCTCTCGGATGGAGATTCGAATCCGGCGGAAGCCTAGGCCGGCCCTACAGGCTTTGCCAGCGCCTTTGCTCCGGTGCGATTTTGGCTCTTGCCAATACTAAGGTTTTTTCCTAAGTATTTCCCCAAGGATCGCCCAACCGCCGGCCGGTCTTGGAAGGAACAGCTATGAGCCTGCAAACAGCAAGCCAGAACCCGCCGCCCATCGACGGCATCTTTCGCGCGCTGGCCGACCCGACGCGCCGGCGCGTGGTGGAGCGGCTGAACAGGAGCCCTGCCTCGGTCAGCGAGCTGGCCGAGCCCTTCGGCATGGCGCTGCCCTCCTTCGTCGAGCACCTGAAGGTGCTGGAAGGTTGCGGGCTGGTGCAGTCGCAAAAGGCCGGGCGCGTCAGGACTTACAGTCTGTCGCCCGAGCCGCTGAAGCTTGCCGAAAACTGGCTCGCCGAGCAGCGCGCGCTGTGGGAGCGCCGCCTCGACCAGTTCGACGCCTATGTGATGAGCCTCAAGGAGAGTGAAAAGTGAGCTGTCCATTCAAGCCGAACCCGAAACTGGACCTGACGCTGGAGCGCTTTCTCGACGCGCCACGCGAGCTCTTGTGGCGCGCCTGGACGCGGCCGGAGCATGTCAAGCAGTGGTTCACGCCGAAGCCGTGGATCATCACCGATTGCGAGATCGACCTCAGGCCCGGAGGCCTGTTCCGCACGCGCATGCAATCGCCCGACGGCAACGAGGTCAGCGACCGTCACTGCTGCTATCTGGAGGTCGTGCCGAACGAGCGGCTGGTGTGGACCGACGCGCTGCTGCCGGGCTACCGGCCATCTGGCGAGCCCTTCATCACCGCGGTCATCGCACTGACGCCGGAGGGCAAAGGCACGCGCTACACCGCCACCGCCATCCACCGCGACGAGGCGACGCGCGACAGCCACGAGGAGATGGGTTTCTTCGACGGCTGGGGCACGGTGGCCGACCAGCTGGCGGAGTACGTGAAGACGATTTGATAAGCTGCATGGCGGCTCGGGTATCATCCGAGGCCGTCATGCCTGATTTTCTAAATCATGCCGCAAAGGACGTTCGCAGCCCAGCAAGCCTCAGTAGTAGAACCGCTCTTCGGTGATCTTGCCGTTCTTGACGGTGTAGAGGCCGACCTCATCCATCTTGACGCATTCGCCGGTGGATTTGGGCGTGATATCGAAGCTGAAGCGCAAGGCGAACTGGTCGCCATTGACGTATGGCCCCTCGACCGAACCGCCATGAACCTCGTGGTTCGCTTCCCACCACTCGCCCTTCTGCTTGACGGCTTCCTTGCCGCTGCAGACGGCCATCGGGCCTTCCATCGCTTCGTAGCTGACGATGTCGTCGGCATTGTATTTCGCGGCAGCGCCGTGGCTGTCGCCCCGCTTGAGGAGCTCGGTGAAATCTTTGGCAATTTCCGCAGTGGTCATGATTTCCTCCCGGTTTGGACCAGACATCAAGTAGGTACCGATCGTTCGCCTGCCACCGACGTCCGGCTCCGCAGGTGACAAATCGTGTCAGCATGACGCGGCCATCAGCGGCCAGCGACTCAGGTCTTTGTAGATCGTCAGGCCGCGCAGGCTGTGAATGAGGACGAACTCCCTTGCTACAAAGCCGATTGGCTCGATCGGCTGCCTGGGGACGAATTTCTCGTCATAGGCAAGCGTCATATGCGGGACGAAGTGATCCGCCGATTTGAGACCATTTGCTTTCATGGCGGTGCCAATCAACCGGCTGAGTTCGCAGACCGGCCCATCGTCTGCCAAAAGCACGAACGGACGCGATGGCGGCCTGCCTTTTGCCGCCGGGCGGCCGGGAAAACTTACGGCATGGCTAAACGTGACTTCAAACGCCGGCATTTCAACCATCCGGCCGGCCCGCTTGGCCGCGAATTCGATTTTCGATCCAAGTCTTTTGTAGTCGCCCACATGCTGTTGAGTGACGTGAAATCGCTCTTTCAGCAGCACCGTCCCGGTTATCCCGTTAAGATCACACAGATGTCTCTGCAACGACCAAAACGCAGCACGATCCTTTGCCTGCAAAAACAGCGCAAAGAACACCCGGTCCGGCCGCTTCGGCTGCAGTGGGGGAACTGGAATACCGAAATCAAACTCTTGCTGCCGAGACATCCGTACTCGTTCGGCCGAGAACGCTCCTGTTAAGCTCACGATAAGAACAAAACAGGAACGTTGGCAAGAGTCAAGAGCCGGCGATCTTCACGTCTATGAAGTCAATAACACCCGCGCTCGATCGCCAGCCGCCGCACCAGCGCCAGCACGGTGTCGATGGTCGGCGTCGGTTGACCGGTCAGGCGGCCGAGTTCCTGCACCGCAGTGACCAGCGCATCGATTTCCATCGGGCGGCCACGCTCGAGGTCCTGCAGCATCGAGGTCTTGTGCTCGCCGACATCGCCGGCGCCCTTGATGCGCCGGTCGACAGGGATGAGGAAACGAACGCCGAGGCGCTCACCAATCGCCTGCGCCTCCAGCATCATGGCGCGGGCGACGGCGCGCGTGGTTTCATCGCCGACGATCGCCGCAAGCGTGCTGCCGGTCAGCGCCGAGACCGGGTTGAAGGAGAGATTGCCCCAAAGCTTCACCCAGATTTCCGAGCGGATGTCCTCGCGCACCGGCGCCTGCAGCCCGGCCTTGACCATTTCGCGGGCAAGCGCTGTCACGCGCTCGCTCTTCTCCCCCGACGGCTCGCCCAGCGAGAAGCGCGTGCCTTCGACATGGCGGATCAGGCCGGGGGCATCGACCTCGACGGCCGGATAGACGACGGAACCGATCACACGTTCCGGCCCGATGCGCTGCCATATCGCACCACCCGGATCGACAGCATCGAGCCGCGCGCTTTCGAGCGCGCCGCCCGCCCTGTGGAAATACCACCAGGGCACGCCGTTCTGCATGGTGACGACGGCTGTCCCCTCGCCCAGCAGAGGTGCTATCTCATCAAGCGCCGGCGCCACCGAATGCGCCTTCAGTGCCAGCACGACATAATCCTGCACGCCGAGTTCTTGCGCACGAGAGGCAGCCCGCACCGAAGCCACGGTTTCCTTGCCGTCCTCGATCAAGCGAAGTCCGCCGGCCTTGATGGCTTCCAGATGCGCGCCGCGCGCCACGATCGACAGATCGACTTGGCCGGCGATCGCCAGCTTGGCGGCCAGGTAGCCGCCGATCGCGCCGGCGCCAAAGACAGTGATGCGCATCAGCCGAGCCCGAGCTTGGCCGCGAGACCGATGCGCTGCAGCTTGCCGGTGGCACCCTTCGGAATCTCGTCGAGGATCACCACCTTGCGCGGCACCTTGAAATCGGCGAGCCGCGTCGACGCAAAGCCGCGGATGTCGGCCTCGCTGGCGCTCTGGCCTTCGCGCAGCACGATGGCAGACGCGACCTCTTCACCCAGCTTGTCGTGCGGCATGGCGAAGGTGACGACCTGGGCCACCGCCGGATGATCCATCAGCACCTCATCGACCTCGAGCGGCGAGATCTTTTCGCCGCCGCGGTTGATGATCTCCTTCAGCCGGCCGGTGACGCGCAGGTAGTTGTCCTCGTCGAGCACGCCCTGGTCGCCGGTGTGGAACCAGCCATGCGCGAAGGCGCTGGCATTGGCGTCGGGGTTCTTCTCGTAGCCGGCGGTGACGTTCGGGCCGCGAATGACGATCTCGCCGATCTCACCGGGTTTGAGCAATCGCCCGTCCGGCGCCATGACGGCGACCTCCGGGCCGGCCGACGCGCCGACGCTGCCGGGCTTGCGCAGTCCGGGCGGCAGGCGATTGGACGCCATCTGATGCGCCGCCTCAGTCATGCCATAGGCCTCGATGACCGGGCAGCCGAAGGTCTTCTCCAACTCGGCCATGACCTGCGCCGGCAATGACGCGGAGGAAGAGCGGATGAAGCGCAGCTTCGCCTCGGCGAGCTGTTCGGGATTGCGGGCGGCGCGCGGCAGGATCGCCTGATGCATGGTGGGCACGGCCGTGTACCAGCTTGGCTTGGCCTCGCTCAGCCACTGGAAAAAACGCAGCGCGTTGAAGCCGGGCGTGCAGAAGACGCTGCCGCCGGCTGCAAGCGAGGACAGCACCGCCGCGATCAGGCCATGGATATGGAAGAGCGGCATGATGTTGAGGCAGCGATCGGCCGGGGTCAAACCGAGCGTCGCGCCGATATGCGCGGCCGAAGCGGCGAGATTGGCGTGGCTGAGCGGCACGAGTTTTGGGCGCGATGTGGTGCCGGAAGTGTGCAGAAGGAGCGCTGTGTCACTGTCCTTAGCCAAGCCGGATGCGGCCGGTAATCCAACGGGCTCGCCCTCGATCGTGAACGTGCCGGCCGAGGATCCTTCAGGCACGACCAGACGCAGCACGGGGATGCCGAGGCGCTCGGCGACTTCGACCGAGGGACCTGCCTCGTCGTTGCTGACAAGGATCGCCTTGACGCCGATATCGGTCAGATAGAAATCAAGCTCATCGGCGCGGTAGGCCGGATTGAGCGGAGCGGTGGACGCGGCCGCCGCCACGGCGATGAAGGCCGTGGCCATTTCCGGACCATTCGGCAGCACGATGGCGACGCGATCGCCCCGGCCGATGCCGAGCGCGTTGAGCCGTGCCACAGTAGCGCGGATCAGGCGGCGCAGCCCGCCATGCGTGAGGGCTGCCCGTTCGGGCGCGGCGATGGCCGGCGCCTCGTCGGCGCCGGGGGCAAGACGACGGGCGAGATCGGTGGCGTTTTCGCTGTTTGTCATGGTTCCGGACTATGTTTCGAACGATCGGCCGATGTCCAGCGCTGCTCAATATCCGAGCGCCAGCCCGTCCTTGCGCGGATCGGAGGCGCCGGTCAGCGTGCCCTTTTCCCAATCGATGAGCACCGCCTGTCCGCCGCCCAGCGGATGGCCGGGCTCGACAACACGATGACCACGCCGGCGCAGGCCTTCCACGGCGTCGGGGTGCACGCTTCGCTCGGCCTCGACGACCTCGTGGTTGTAGAAGACACGCGCCGCATCGATCGCCTGCTGCGGGTCCATGCCGAAGTCGATCATGTTGGTCAAAAGATGCACATGGCCGAACGGCTGGTAACCGCCGCCCATGACGCCGAAGGGCATCATCGCGCGGCCGTTCTTCGTCATCATGCCCGGCATGATCGTGTGCATCGGCCGCTTGCCGGGCGCGATCGCGTTCGGGTGCTTCGGATCGAGACGGAAGCTCGAACCGCGGTTCTGCAGCACCACCCCTGTCTTCGGGCCGACGACGCCGCTGCCGAAGGAATAGTAGGTCGAGTTGATGAAGCTCACCGCGTTGCGGTCGCGGTCGACGACGGAGATATAAACCGTGTCGCTGCCCGGAAGATCGAGACGCGGCAGATGGGTCATGGCGCGCTCGGGGTCGATCGCTGCGCGCAAGCTGTCGGCATAGGCGGCAGAGAGCAGCCCCTTGACCGGAACGTCGACATGATCCTGGTCGGCGAAGAACGCGTCGCGATCCTGATAGGCGAGCCGGCCGGCCTCGATCTCGATGTGCAGGCGCTCGGCGCCTTCGGGATCGAGCGTGCCGAGGTCGAAGCCCGACAGCAGGTTCAGCATCAGAAGCGCGGTCAGGCCCTGATTGTTGGGCGGCATCTGGTGGATGTCGTAGCCGCGGTAAATGGTGCTGACCGGGGTGCGGTAATCGCCCTTCGTGGCGGCGAAATCGTCGAGCGTATGCAGCCCGCCGAGCGCGCGAAGTCGGCCGACGAGGTCGTCCGCGACCGCGCCTTCATAGAAACCGGCGCGGCCTTTTTTCGCGATGACGCGCAAGGTCTCCGCCAGTTCCGGCTGGCGATGGATGTCTCCCGCCTTCGGCGGCTTGCCGCCCGGCAGGAAGATGCGCCTCGCCACCTCGTCAGCCGACAGGTCGGTCTCGGGCTCATGCCAGTCGAAGGCGACGCGGTCGTGCACGACATAACCTTCTTCCGCGTATCGGATGGCCGGCGCGAGCGCATCGGCCAAACCCTTGCGACCGTGATCCTCCAACAACCGGCACCAGGCGTCGACGGCGCCGGGGATGGTGACCGCGTGCGGGCCTTGCTTCGGGAGTTCGTCGAAACCCTTGTCCAGATACCAGTCGACCGTAGCGGCGGCGGGTGCGCGGCCCGAGCCGTTGAAGGCGATCACCTCGCCCTGCCCCTTCGGACAATAGAGGACAAAACAGTCGCCGCCGATGCCGGTCGATTGCGGCTCGACCACGGCCTGCACCGCGGCCGCGCAAACCGCGGCGTCCATGGCGTTGCCGCCGGAGCGCAGCATGTCGATGGCCGCAAGCGTGGCAAGCGGATGCGAGGTCGCGGCCATGGCCTCGGTGGTGCGGACCGGCGAGCGGCCGGGGAACTGGAAGTCACGCATGCTGTTCAAGGTATCCCTGTATCAACGTCCGCGGCCGAAAAGCTGGGCGGCGGACAACAAGATGATCGATAGCACGATCAGGCAAGTCGAAATGGCGGCGATGGTCGGATCGATCTGGTCGCGCAGCGCGTTGAACATGCGGCGCGTCAGCGTCGTGGTCTCGCCGCCCGAGATGAACAGCGACACCACCACCTCGTCGAAGGAGGTGATGAAGGCAAACAGCGCGCCCGAGACGATGGAGAATCTTATTTGCGGCATCGTCACCTGGAAGAAGGCGGAGAAGCGGCCGGCGCCGAGGCTGCGCGCCACCATCTCCTGGTTCATGTCGTAGGACCGCAGCCCCGAAAGCACGGTCAAAACGACCAGCGGCAGCGCCTGCACGGTATGCGCGATGACGAGGCCGGTCAGCGTGTTGTTGAGGCCGATGCGGGCATAAAGGAAAAAGGTGCCGATGCCGATCAGGATGACCGGGATGATCAGCGACGCCGTGAGCAGCGCGTTGATCAAGCCGGTCAGCCGCAGCGTGCGGGCGTTGATGGCGTAAGCCGCTGCGGTGCCGAGCAGCGTTGCGACGATCGCCGTCATCACCGCCACCTTGACCGAGACGATGGTGGCGTCGCGCCATTCGACCGAGCCGAAATAGCTTTCATACCAGCGCAGCGACCATTCCTGCGGCGGGAACTCTAAGAGCGACGAGCCTGAGAAGGACATGATGACGATGATCACCGACGGGGCGATCAGGAACAGCATGACAAGCCCGCCGAGCGCATAGAGCCACAGGCGTTGCCGGTGCGAGATGGGCAGGGCGTTTTCCATGCTCATCGCTCACTCCACACACCGGTGGCGCGGGCGCCGAGCAGCCGGTGGAAGAGGCCGAGCAGCGCCAGCGTGACGGCGAGCAGCACGACGCCGAGCGCCGCGCCCGCGCCCCAGTTGGAATAGAGGCTCGTGGTCTGCTCCATGCGCATCGCCCACATGATGACCTTGCCGCCGCCCATCAGCGCCGGCGTGACGAAGAAGCCGAGGCAGAGCACGAAGACGATGACCACACCCGAGGCCAGCCCCGGCAGCGACAGCGGGAAGAATATCTGCCGGAAGGTGGCGGCGGGGCTGGCGCCGAGATTCATGCCGGCGCGCAGGCAGTCGACGTCGATGGTCCTCATCGAGGCGTAGAGCGGCAGCACCAGGAAGGGCAGCATGATGTGGGTCATGCCGATGACCACGCTGGCGAAATTGTTGGCGAGCGGCAGCGGCTGGCCGATGACGCCGAGATCCATCAGCCAGGTGTTGACCAGCCCTTTGCGCTGCAGGATGACGAGCCAGGCATAGGTGCGCACCAGCACCGAGGTCCAGAACGGCAGGATGACGAAGATCAGGCAGATGGAGACGGCGCGGCGCGGCAATTGCGACAGCATGTAGGCCAGTGGATAGCCGAGGAGCACGCATGCGCCGGTGACGGTGAAGGCCACCTTGAAGGTGGTGACGAAGGTCTTGATGTAGGAGGCCTGCTCGAAGAAGCGCGCATAATTGGCGGCGCTGAGCTCACCGCTCTCGTCGAACAGCGAGAGCCAGAACAGCCAGCCGATCGGGACGATGATGACGGCGAAGACCAGAACGAGCCCGGGCGACAGTAGCGCGAGCAGGCCGCGCGCTTCCCGTCGTGCGTCGGCGCGCAAGGCGTCGGTATTGAGCGCTGCATCAGGCCGTCCGGCATGGTCGAGGCTGGCGGACGCGACGCTCATTGATCGGCCACCAGCACGACATCCTGCGCATCGATGCCGAGCGTTATCGGCTCGCCCGGCCGCGGCAGTTTCGCCAGGACGTCTGGGCGGCAATAGTCGCGCAACGTCAGCTGCCGGCCGTCCTTGAGCGTCGCGTAGCAGAGGAAGCTGTCGCCCTGATAGATGATTTCGCCGACGGTCGCCGGCAGCGCGTTGACGTCGCCTATGGGTTCGCCGGCGATCAGGCGCAGCTTCTCCGGCCGCACCACCATAAGATGCCGGCCGGCGGTCGGTGCGGCCGACGTCATACGAAGCTTGCTGTCCTCGTACCAAACGCTGCCGTTTCGGCTCTCGACCGGAATGAAGTTGGACTCGCCGATGAAGCCGGCGACGAACTTCGTTCTCGGCCTGGCATAGAGCGCCTCGGGCTGGTCGATCTGCTCGATGCGCCCGGCATTCATGACAGCGACGCGGTCCGACATGGTGATCGCCTCACGCTGGTCGTGCGTGACGTAGACCGTCGTCATGCCGAGCCGGCGGTGCAGGTTGCGCAGCTCGATCTGCATATGCTCGCGCAGGCTCTTGTCGAGCGCGGACAGCGGCTCGTCCATCAAAACGATGCGCGGCTCGAAGACAATGGCGCGGGCCAAGGCAACACGCTGGCGCTGCCCGCCGGAGAGCTGGTCGACACGGCGCTCGCCGAGGCCTTTCAGTTGCACAAGGTCCAGCGCCCTCTCGACACGCTCGGCCGTTTCGGCCGTCGACACGCGGCGCTGCTTCAGCGGAAAGGCGATGTTGTGGAAGACGTTCATATGCGGAAACAGCGCATAGTTCTGGAACACCATGCCGATGTTGCGCTTGTGCGGCGGCATGGTGATGATCTCCTCGCCGCCGACCTTGATGGAGCCGGCATTGGCCCGCACGAAGCCGGCCAGGATCATCAAGAGCGTCGTCTTTCCCGAGCCGGACGGCCCAAGCAGCGTCAGGAATTCGCCCGCCGCGACATCAAGGCTGAGATCGCTGAGGATGGAGACAGCACCGAAGCGCTTGTCGATGCCGCTGATGCCAATGGGAAGCGCGGACTGCGCGAGAGACAAGAGCATCTCCTTCAACTCCGGATCATGTTTCGCGAACGATGCGGAGCGGCGCCTCGCGGACGCCGCTCCGATAGGATCGCTATTGCTGGATCAGGTTGTTGAATTTCTCGGTCGCCTCGACGAGGGTGTCGCGCCAGAAGGCGGGATCCTGCAGCACCTGCTTCTTGACGTTCTCGGGCGCGGAATTGATGTCCTTGATGCGGTCCTGCGGGATCTTGCCGGTCTCGAACGCCTTCTCATTGGCCGGGCCGTTGTCGACATAGAGCGGCAGGTTGGCCTGGAGATCGGGGCTGACGAACTTGGCCAGCGCCTTCATGGCGATGTCCTTGTTCTTCGAGCCTTTCGGTACGACCATGCAGTCGGCGGTCAGCACGCCCTGGTCGAAGGAGAAGCTCACCGGCGCGCCTTCCTTCCTCAAGGTGCCGGCGCGGCCGTTCCAGATGCTCGCCATGTCGACCTCGCCGTCCTTGACGAGTTGCATGGCCTGCGCGCCGGAAGTCCACCAGGCGTCGATATGGCCCTTGACCTTGTCGACGGATTGCAGCGCGCCGTCGATGTCGACCGGATAGACCTTGTCGATCGGGATCCCCTTGGCGAGCGCGGCGACGCTCAGCGTCTCCGTCGCCTGGCTGCCGGAGAGCGCGCGGCGGCCTGGGAATTTTTGCACGTCCCAGAAGTCGGCCCAGGTCTTGGGGCCCTTGTCGCCAAACACGTCCGTGCGATAGATCAGCACGACGGAGGTGTAGGAGATGCCGACCCAGTCGTCATGCACGAGCTTGGGGTTGATGCCGCTCTTGTCGATGACATTATAGTCGAGCTTCTCGAACAGGCCTTCCTTGGAGCCGCGCGCGCATTCGTCGGCGCCGAGCTCCGTGATGTCCCATTTGACGGCATTTCCGGTGACCTGCAGGCGCACGTCGTCGAGGCCGTTGGTGGTGTCCTGCTTGATGGTGATGCCAAGCTCCTTGGCCGTCGGATCAAAGAAGGCCTTGGTCTGCGCTTCCTGATAGGTGCCGCCCCATGAGGCGACGGTGATGGTGTCGGCGGCCGCCGCCGGCACGGCGACGGAAGCCAGCAGCCCAGCGATCACCATGCCTTGAATACGAAGTCTCTTCGTCATTTTCGCTTCTCCAACGGTGTTCCCATTATCGTTGATTTGGTATGCGAATTTGTATACAATTTTGAGTGTAATTTTTCGAAGGCCGATGTCAACTCGGGTTTTGGCGTTTTTTGGCTACGGTGGAGGACGGCCATTCCGCAGGGGCAATCGCCTGCGCCGAAATGCTCCTGTTCAAGCAGACCCTAAAACGAACTAAGCTCGCGAATCCGTGACGCAATGTTGGAGGCGGAACGCTTGAAGGAGAGAAAGAATACGCTGCGCGACTCGGTGTTCGAGAAGCTCAAGGCGTTGATCATCACCGGCCAGATCCCGCCGGGCGGCCGCGTGACAGAAAACGAGATCGCCGAGCGCCTGAAGGTGAGCCGCACGCCGGTGCGCGAGGCCTTCAACCGGCTGGAGCGCGATGGTCTGGTGATCGGCCGTCCGCGCCAGGGCTATGTGGTCGCAGAGTTCAACCTCACCATGTTCCGCGAGGCCTTCGACATCCGCGAGCTGCTCGACGGCCGTGCGACCGAACTGGCCGCGGCCAAGGCCACCGCCGCCGACAAGGCCAGGCTGCGCGAGATGCTCGCCGAATGCGAGCGGCTGGCGGCGATCCCGGACCGCAGCACCCGAGAAAAATTCGAGGAGCTCCAGGTCGGCATCGACCTGCACCGGGTGATCGCCGAAATCAGCGGCAACGAGATGCTCCACGGCATGCTCTGCGGCATCCTCGACAAATGCCAGCAATATGTCTGGACGGAGCTTCTGTGGCTGGACGAATGGAAGCTCACCCGCGAGGAGCATGCCGGCATCGTGGACGCGATCTGCGCCGGCGACGTCGGCTTGGCCGGCGAGCGTGCCCGCGCGCATGTGCGCGGCTCGCGCGAAAACATCCTGCGCCTCCTGCAGGCCAAGTCCGACTATCAGGGGTTCTTCGCCAAGGCGTCGTGATGCGCCGGTCGAATCAGCTTGAAAGCACAGGGCAATTGGCGCCGCGACGCAGGCTGATATGCGCCACGTCGCCGACGCTGAATTGAGAACCGTCGACACGGCGCGGAGCATCGATGACGATCGGGGTGCCCTGCCCCAGCTCGGCATGGAGGCGCAGCGTGCGGCCATGGAAGACGACACCGCTGACCCGCGCCGGCACGGTGCCTTCGCCGGCGTCGGCGGCGGCTAGAAGATCTTCCGGGCGCACGCCGATGGTACGCGTGTCGCCGGCGGCCGGCGTCTCGCCACTGTCTGAGATGGCCTCCAGCGGCAATTCGCCTGCGGCGAAGCGCAGCCGCTCGCCGTCACGGCCGACAAAGCGCGACTGCAACAGGTTCATCGTGCCAATGAAGGAGGCGACGAAGCGCGTCGCGGGCCGGTCGTAGAGTGTGGCCGGCGGCGCGATCTGCTCGATGCGGCCCTTGTTCATGACGACGATGCGGTCGGAGATCGACAGCGCCTCGGTCTGGTCGTGCGTGACCATGACGAAGGTGGTGCCGAGCCGCGACTGCAGCCGCTTCAATTCGACCTGCATCTGCTCGCGCAAATGCGCGTCGAGCGCCGACAATGGCTCGTCGAGCAGCAGCACGCGCGGCTCGCAGACGATGGCACGAGCAAGCGCGACGCGCTGACGCTGGCCGCCGGACAATTCCGAGACGCGGGCGCGCAGCTTGTCAGCGAGCCCTACCATGTCGAGCGCCTCGCGGACACGCCTGGCCTGCTCGGCCCCGGTCAGCTTGCGCAGCGACAGACCGAAGCCGACATTGGCCGCGACATCCATATGCGGGAACAGCGCATAGTCCTGGAAGACGGTGTTGACCGGCCGGTCGAAGGGCCTCAGCCCGGTGATGTCGCGGCCTTCCAGCAGGACGCTGCCGCCGGTCGGGCTCTCGAAGCCGGCGATCACGCGCAGGCTGGTCGTCTTGCCGCAGCCGGAGGGGCCGAGCAGCGTCAGGAATTCGCCCGGGGCAATATCGAGGTCGACAGCGTCGAGGCCGACAATGCCGCCTGGAAAAACCTTCGAGACTCCGTGCAGCCGAACCAATGCATCCCGCAATTCCGGACGGAAAACCGCTTCGCACTTTTTCTGGAATTGCTCCGTCCCGTCAGGCGCCATCGCGCACCTCGGACGGTTTCGTCGTGTTGACCCACAGGATCTGGCAGCGCTCGGTGCCGGGATTGCGGAAGGCATGCAGCAGGGTGCTCTTGAAGGCGAAGCTGTCGCCGGCTTTCAGCACATAGGTCGTGGCGTCGACCACCAGCTCGACCTCGCCGGTCATGACGAGGCCGAATTCGTGGCCGGCATGGGCGTAGGCTTCCGCCGTGCCGCCGCCTGCCTCGACCGTGACCAGCATGCCGGTGAGCGTCGCCGCCGGCGGGGAAAGCAGCGCCTTGGCGATGCCTTCCGACTTCACCGGAATCGCGCGACGCTTGTCGGCGCGCACGCAATAGAGGTCGTTCACCGGTTCATTGCCGTCCGTGATCAGCGCCGACGGCTCGATGTCGAGCGCCGCCGCCAGAGGCCAGATCACCTTGACGCGCAGCGAGGACATGCCGCGCTCGATCTGGCTGAGCGCGCCGATGGAGATGCCGGCCTTGGCGGCCAGGTCGGCCAGCGAGAGCTTGCGCTCCAGGCGCAATGCCCGCACGCGACGGCCGACGCGGATGTCGGCATCGTCCTTCGGCTTTGTCGCCGCTTCGTCGAAAGCATCCATGCAATGGTCCTCGTTGTCTTTTCACGGCGCGGCGCAACGCCGCTAGGCTCCCCCTTCTCCCCTTGTGGGAGAAGGTGTCGCCGAAGGCGACGGATGAGGGGTGCTCCAGGGGAAGCTAACGTCTCATTCCTTCCAACACCCCTCATCCGTCTCGGCGCTGCGCGCCGATCCACCTTCTCCCACAAGGGGAGAAGGTAAGAGCGCTCAGCCGCCCGCCTTCACCTTCTCGAACATCTTCGCCACATCGTCATTCTGCTTCATCGGACCGGTGAAGATGGTGCTCTTCAGCATCACGTCCGGGTCCGCCGGCAGTTGCAGCTTGTCGAGTTCGTCCTTCGACACGCCGGCGAAAGCGGTCGAGAGCGAGCTGCCATAGCCGTAGGACTGGATCAGGAACTTGCCCGAATCGGCGTCGAGCCGACTGTTGATGAAGTCATAGGCGAGATCGACGTTCTTGGCGTCCTTGAGCATGACGAAGCCGCAGGCCCAGGTCAGCATGCCCTCCTTCGGCTTCATGAACTCGACCGGCACGCCCTGCTTCTTCAGCGAAGTTGCCGACGCGTTCCACGTCATGGCGGCGACCAGCTGGCCGCTCGCCAGCGCCTGCTCGACCGAGGTCATGTCGGTGGTGTAGCTCGACAAAAGCGGCCGCTGCTCGCGCAGTTTTGCTGCCATCTTGTCCATCTGGTCCGGCGTCATGTCGAAGGGGTTCACGCCGGCCAGAAGGGCGGCGACGATCGGCGTATCGTGCACGGCGTCGATGGTCGCCATGCGGCCAGCATATTGCTTGTCCCATAGGAGGTTCCAGCTCGCCTCGGGGTTCTTCACCAGATCGGTGCGGTAGAGGATCGAGGTGTTGCCCCAGTCCCAGGGCACCATCCAGACCTTGCCGTCGCCGGCCTGCAGGTCGGGCAGGTTCTTGAACACCGGGAAGATCGAATCCCAGTTCTTGATGCGCTTGGTGTCGATCGGCTGCAGCAGGCCTTCCTTGTTCCAGCGCGCCACCTTGTCGTAGCAGGGATGCGCGATGTCGGGCCGGAAGCCGGCCTTGACCTTGGTGAAGGCGTCGTCATCGTCGCCGAAGATCGTCGCCTCGACGCCGTCCGGATGCGCGGCAAGGAAGCTCTTGTTGAAGTCGGGCAGCTCATAGCCCGACCAGGTGAAATATTGCAGCTTGTCGGCGGCAAGAGCGACCGTCGATGACAGTGCGAACGCCAGCGCGGCAAGTCCCGCCCGGGCGTTGTGTGCGGTGATCGATTTCAGGTGGAATGTCATTCTCGTTCTCCTCTTCTTTGTTGTGCTTCAGGCTGGATTGCGGCGGGCGCGCCAAGGCCGCGATGGCGAAGGATTTCGGCGGCTCCGGCGATGATGAAGGACACGGTGAGGATCACCGTTCCCAGCGCCATCACGGTCGGCAGCGAGCGCGGGAAGCGCAGCTGGCTCCAGATGTAGAGCGGCAGCGTCGGCTCGGTGCCGGCGAGGAAGAAGACGACGATGAACTCGTCGAAGGAAATCAGGAAGGAGAGCATGAAGGCCGAGAGCACGGCCGGCGCACTCAGCGGCAGCATGACGCGCCGGAACGTCGTCCAGTCGGAGGCACCCAGGTCGAGCGCCGCCTCGCGAATGGTTTTCGGAACCGCGGCGAAGCGGCTGCGCATCACCACCACCGTCGTCGGCAGCGCGACGAGGATATGACCAAGCACGATCGAAACGCGCGACGGGCCGAGGCCGATGAGATTGACCAGGATCAACAGCGATATGCCGACGATGACGCCGGGGATCAGGATCGGCAGCCGGGCGATGGCGCTGATCGTGGCGGCGAGCGGCGAGCGGCCATAGAGGTCCATATAGGAGACGGTGATGCCGCAGAGCGTCGCCCCGGAGGCCGCGATGACGCCGATGACCAAGCTGTTGGCCAGGGCGCCGGACAGCGCCGGATTGCCGTAGAGCGTCCGGTACCATTCAAGCGTGAAGCCCTGCAGCGGAAACGCCGCCTGGATGGAGTTGTTGAAGGAAAACAGCGGGATCAAAAGCACCGGCAGGTAGAGGAACACGAGATAGGCAAGCACATAGAGGCCGAGCCAGCGGCCGTCGCTGTTGGTGTCTGCCCGGGCGCTCATGTGCGGCTGCCGAATCTGCGGTCGGCACCGCGCGCGACGAGCACCACGCAGAGGATCACGAGCATGACACAAACGGACAGCGCGGCGCCGAACGGCCAGTCGTTGGCCTTGCCGAACTGCGACTGGATCAGCGTGCCGATCATGGTACTGGCCGGGCCGCCGACCATGGCCGGCGTGACATAATCACCGACCGTCGGCACGAAGACGACGAGCGCCGCGGCCAGAACGCCCGGCATTGAATTCGGCAGCACGACCCGGCGGAAGCTGGTGAAGGGCCGCGCGCCGAGATCGGAGGCGGCTTCGAGCAGCGATTTCGGGATCGTGTCCAGCGCCACATAGATCGGCAGGATGGCGAAGGGCGCGTAAGCGTGGGCGAGCGTGACGACGACAGCTGCCGGCGTGTTCAAGAAGGCGAGCGTCGGCTGCGACCAGAGGCCGGTCTCGATGAAGGCGGAATTCAGCACGCCATTATAGGCAAGCACGATCTTCCAGGCGAAGACGCGCAGGAGATAGCTGGTCCAGAACGGCAGCGTGACCAGGAAGAGCAAAAGGTTGCGGCGGCGGCCGGCGTGAAAGGCAAGGTAATAGGCGACCGGATAGGCGGTGACGACGGTGGCGAGCGTCACCAGGCCGGCAATGACCAGCGAGCGCAGCGTCACCGTCCAGTAGAGCGGGTCGGTGGCTACGGTGAGGAAATTCTCCGCCGTCAGGCCGACGCCGAGCAGCGAGCCGTCATTGCCCCTGAAAGCGAGGAACACCACCAGACCGAGCGCGAACAGGATCAGGAAGAAGGTGACCAGCCCGCCCGGCAGCAGCATGGCGAAGCGGAAGACCGGCGAGATGCGGGTTTCCGGCGGTGGCCGCGCTGCAACGATGGTCGACATTTTGTTGCCTATTTGGGGCTGCCCATCGGATTTTTTGAAATCGACCAATGGTTTTTCATATTCATGAAACTGTCAAGCTGAATCGCTTGTGCAGCGCACGCTCCAAATCAGCGCTCGAATGCGTCGAGCACGCGGTACCAGGTGATTGCCGCGGCGACGCCGACCTGGCGGAAAGCGTGAAATGGGATCGGCTTGATAGGTGACAGTGGGAACGGCAGTTGCCTGGCGTCGCCGCTCGCAAGATAGCTCGCCATGCGCTTGCCAAGCGCGCTCATCAGACCGACGCCCCTGCCTTGGCAGCCAACAACGGCCAGCAGGCCCTTTTCCGGCTCATGCAGATGCGGCAGGTGGTCCGGCGTCAGCGCCACGCGGCCGAACCAGCGCTTTTCGATGGCGATGCCGGCGAGTGCCGGATAGAGGCGGATGAGCGCGCGTTCGCAATGCGCCCAGTCGGCCGCGCTTGAAGGCAGCGCCATGCCGCCGCGGCCGCCCAGCAC
Source organism: Mesorhizobium sp. B4-1-3 (assembly GCF_006439355.1). Classification (GTDB taxonomy): domain Bacteria; phylum Pseudomonadota; class Alphaproteobacteria; order Rhizobiales; family Rhizobiaceae; genus Mesorhizobium. Next base: position 143,751 of record NZ_VFTG01000002.1, on the reverse strand, counting down.
CATGCGGCCATCTGGACTCCGGCGATAATAGACGAGGATGCGACGGGAATCGGAAACGGCCTGGCCGCCCGGCAGGATGCCTGCGGCCAGCTCGGCCGGAAGTGGTGCGGTGGCGATCTGGAAGGAATGCAGCGGCACGATCGTCTGCGCGAGGCCGGGCAACAATCCATCCGTGTAGGCGTTGGTGGCAAGCACGACCGACCTGGCGCGCAGTTCGGCACCGCCCTGTGTCGAGATCCGCCAGACGTCGGCATCCTTGCTGAGTTTCACAACCCGCTGCTGCTCTGTAATTCGGGCGCCGGCGGCCAAGCCGACACGGGCCAGCTCGAGCGTATAGGACAGCGGATCGATGACGCCGGCGCGGCGGTCGAGCCAGCCGCCGAAATAGCCTTTGGCGCCGGTCATCGCCGCGATCCCGGCCTGGTCGAGCAGCTCGACGTCGGCGCCGCGCGAGCGCCATTGGCGATCCCGGTTCGCAGCCGCGGTCAAAGCGGTCTCGGTGTGCGCGGCCTGGATCCAGCCATTGCGTGTGAACGGCACAGCCAGCTTCTCGTCGCGGATAACGTCGAACACCGCATCGGCCGTCGAGGCGGCGAACTCGACCAAGGCCTCGCCGCGTTCCTTGCCGAAATGTTCGATCAGCCAGTCCGGGTCATATTTGAGGCCGGGAATGACCTGGCCGCCATTGAGACCGGAAGCGCCCTGCCCGATCGCGCCGGCATCCAGCACCTGAACGGAAAGGCCCGCGCGCGCCGCATGCAGCGCGGTCGACAGCCCCATGATGCCGCCGCCGATGATGACCGCGTCCAGCGTGCCGCCGGATGGCAGCTCGGACCGAAACGCCGGCGCCGCCTGGGGCTTTCGCCAGATCGGATCGGAAAAGGCTGCGACCAAGAGGATCACCTACGCGCTGGAGCTTCGTGAAAATCCTATTGCCGATTTCATGGATTTGAAAGAGCGCTTCGATGGGCCAGTTCGGCGGTGGCTGTGTGACAGCACATCCATGGTCTAAATGTTGTGGCTGGCGGGATAGACGTTTCCGCGAAATCGGGGAAAAGTGCCGCGCGCGAAAAATTGAGAGGAATGATGCCATGACCGATCCGACCCGCCTGCCCGCCGATGGACTTTTCGTCGGCCGCGCCAAAACCAACGCGGCTTCCCATCCGTTGGTGGTGACGGCGCGGGACGGTGAGGTGATCGACATCACCTCGAGCGCGGCGCCTACGGTGCGCGATCTTTGCGAGTTGAAGGATCCGGCTGATTATCTGCGCTCGGCCAAGGGCAAGGCGATCGGTTCACTCTCCGACATCGCCGCGAACAGCTTCGAGGCCGAACGCGACGCCGCGAGACCCATCCTGCTGTCGCCCGTCGACCTGCAGGCGGTGAAGGCCTCGGGCGTCACCTTCGTCGTCAGCCTGCTCGAGCGCGTCATCGAGGAGCAGGCGCGCGGCTCGGCGGAAAAGGCCGACGCCATCCGCGCCGACATAGCCGGCCTGATCGGCCACGATTTGTCGAAGCTCAAGCCCGGCTCGCCGGAAGCGATGGAGATCAAGGCCAAGCTGATTTCGCGCGGCGCCTGGTCGCAATATCTCGAAGTGGGCATCGGTCCGGACGCCGAGATCTTCACCAAATGCCAGCCGATGGCTTCCGTCGGCTTCGGCGCCGATGTCGGGCTGCATCCTGTCTCCACCTGGAACAATCCGGAGCCGGAGATCGCCATGATCGCCGACAGTTCGGGCCGCATTGTCGGCGCCACGCTCGGCAACGACGTCAATCTGCGCGACGTCGAAGGACGCTCGGCGCTGCTGCTCGGCAAGGCCAAGGACAACAATGCTTCCGCCTCGCTCGGGCCGTTCATCCGCCTCTTCGACGAAACCTTCTCCATCGCCGACGTGAAGCGCGCCACGGTGCGGCTTAGGGTCGAGGGCGAGGACGGCTTCTCGCTGGAGGGCGCGAGCTCGATGGCCGAAATCAGCCGCTCGCCAGAGGAACTAGTCAAGGCGGCGATGGGCCCCCATCACCAGTATCCCGACGGGCTGGCGCTCTATCTCGGCACCATGTTCGTGCCCTCGAAGGATCGCGGCGAGAAGGGCAAGGGCTTTACCCACAAGGTCGGCGACATCGTCACCATCTCGTCGGAAAGACTCGGCGCGCTCACCAACCGGGTGCGCTTGTCGCCCGATTGTCCGCACTGGACCTACGGCGCCAGCCATCTGATGCGCGACCTGGCCAAGGCGGGCCTTATCTGACGCCGCGCCAAAGGCCGTTGCCCTGGAGGCCAGTCCGCGCGCGGCGGATGGGCCGATGGCGTCGCTTGCCCCTGAAAATCATCGCAGCTGATGCAATCTGATGGGATTGCTGATGGCGCGCGCGGCTGTGCCAACATCCATTGGCGATGGAGGCTTGCCAGCACCGGAAAAAGAGAATGCTCTAGACGTTCCGGTCGGTGCCGGCAGGAGATGCGGTCCAGGCCGCGTCGCGCTGATCCAGGAGGAGAGTTTCAACATGGGAGGAAATCGAATGCTTTCGCGGCTAAGACTGCTCGTGCTTGGCTTGATCGCCATGCTCGCCATTCCGGCGATGGCCGAGGCCAAGACGTTCTACTGGATTTCGCATGGCGGCCCGGCCGATCCAGTCTGGACCTACTTCCTTGCCGGCGCCAAGCAATGGGCGAGCGACACCGGCAACAAAGTCAACACGTCTTTCCACAATGGCGACGTAGCCTCGCAGCAGGAGGCGATCCGCGCCGCCATCTCGGCCAAGGCCGACGGCATCGTCACCACCAGCCCCGATCCCGGCAGCCTTGTCGAGCTCGCCAAGGAAGCGCGCGCGGCCAACATCCCGATCATCAACTTCAACACGCCGGATCCGAAGGCCAACTTCAACGCCTATGTCGGTGGCGACAACGTCACCTTCGGCAAGCACTGGGCGCAATACCTGGTCGACAAGGGCCTGGTGAAGAAGGGCGACTTCGTCTGGATGCCCGTCGAGGTTCCGGGCGCCACCTATGGCGTGCAGGAAGAGGAAGGCATCAAAAGCGTGTTCGGGCCGGCCGGCATTACATATGAGGTGACCGAAGCGACGCTCGACCAGGCCGAAGTGATCAACCGCATGGTCGACTATCTCACCGCCCACAAGGGCAAGGTGAAGGCCATCATCGGCCTCGGCGACCTCGTCACCGGCTCGATTAAGCGCGTGTTCGACCAGGTCGGCGTCAAGCCGGGCGAGATCCCGGTGGTCGGCTGGGGCAACTCCCTCGACACCACGCAGGAAGTGCTGAACGGCTATGTCAACGCCGCGCAGTGGCAGGACCCGCAAGCGACCAGCTATGTGGCGCTTTCGCTGGCCAACATGGCCGCCAGCGGCATTCCCCCGGGCTTCAACGTCATCACCGGCGCGCTCTATGAAAAGGACACCGCCGGCGTCTACGACAAGATCCTGTCCGGCAAATAATCCCTGACATTTGCGGTCGCGGCTTTCGGGCCGCGACCGCAATCCTGTACCGTCGAGCCCTGTCTGATCGGGGTGGGCTTCAGCCAATCATTCACGCCGCGGGCTCAATGGAAAACCGTTCCTTCATTCAAAGCTTCATCGCGCGCCCGGAATTCGGTCCGCTGGTGCTGCTTATCGTCGAGCTCGTCGTCTTCTGGGGCATCAATCCCGACTTCCTGTCGCCGCAGAACATCTCCAACATCCTGGCCTTCACCGTCGAGCTCGGCCTGATCGCGCTTGCAATGACGCTGCTCATGACATCCGGAGAATTCGACCTCTCGGTCGGCTCGCTGTTCGGCTTCTCGCCGGTGCTGATGTGGACGCTTTTCAACAGCGGCGTCACTTCGCTGGAAGTTGGCCTGGTGATCGCGCTGATCGTCGCTGCGCTGATCGGGCTGGTGAACGGCTGGTTCGTCACCCAGCTCAAGATCCCGTCCTTTCTCGTCACGCTCGGCATGCTGCTGGTCGTGCGCGGCACGGCATTGTTCATCACCGACGGCTTCCCGCAGCGGACCTGGAGCGCGGAAGGCAGCTGGCTGGCGAACATCCTGGTCGGCGACTTCTATGTCGGCCCGTTCCGCATCTATGCCTCGCTGTTCTGGTTCATCGGCGCCGCGATCGTGCTGGGCTATGTGCTGACGCAGAGCCGAACCGGCAACTGGATCCAGGCGGCCGGCGGCAATCCGAACGCGGCCCGGGCGCGCGGCGTCAACGTCAACCGGGTCAAGGTCGGCCTGTTCATCCTCTCGGCAGTGATGGCCTCGCTCGCCGGCGTGATCTCGTCGCTGCGCACCTCCGCGGCCAACCCCAACAGCGGCACGGGCTACGAGCTAGAGGTCATCGCCATGGTGGTGATCGGCGGCACGGCGCTGACCGGAGGGCGCGGCACCATCGTCGGCACGGTGCTCGGCATCCTGATCCTGCGCGTGATGCGTAATGGCATTGTGTTGATCGGCGTGCCGGGGCTCGCCTACAACATCTTCATCGGCGCGATCATCCTCGGCATGATGGCGCTGCATTCATGGCTCGAACGCCGGCACCAAGCAGGAACGTGAACCATGGCCGAACCGCTCATCCGCATGACAAACATCCGCAAGTCCTATGGGCGCGTGCAGGCGCTGGTGGACGCCAATTTCCACGTCAATGAAAAGGAGATCGTCGGCCTGCTCGGCGACAACGGCGCCGGCAAGTCGACGCTGATCAAGGTGCTGTCGGGCGCCGTGCCGCTGACCAGCGGCGACATCTTCATCCGCGGCAAGAAGGTCACGCTGCGCTCGACCAGCGACGCCATCGCGCATGGCATCGAGACGATCTACCAGGATTCGGCCCTCGTCACGCAGCTGTCGATCGCCCGCAACCTGTTCCTAGGGCGCGAGCCGATCAAGCCGCCGCGCTTCCTCAACCGCATGGATCAGGAGGCGATGAACGCGGTGGCACGCGATCTTCTCAAGCAAGTCGGCATCACCAAGAACATCCCGCCGACGACGCCGATCGGCTCGCTGTCGGGCGGCGAGCGGCAGGCTGTGGCGATCGCCCGCGCCATGCATTTCGACAGCGACCTCATCATCCTCGACGAGCCGACCAACAATCTCGGCGTCGCCGAGACGCAAGGAGTCTTGAGCTTCGTGCGCAGCGCCCGCGATTCCGGCCATTCCTGCATCTTCATCGCGCATAACATCCACCACGTTTTCCAAGTGGTCGACCGAATCGTGGTGATGCGCCGAGGCAAGGTGGTGGCCGACGACATCGACCCGAAGAAGACGACGGTGGCCGAGGTCGAGCGCGTCATCACCGGCATGTCGGACAAGGAAATCCACGACGCGATTTCCGACGGCCCGGAAGCACATGGCTGACTGACCGGCAGGCCGCATCGGCAGCCGCTTCACGCCTTTCGCTGGCACAGGATTGCATCAGCCCCTATGACTGGACCTATGAAAGCCACCGTAGCCGACATCGCCAGAAGCTGCGGCCTGTCGACCGCGACCGTCGACCGGGTGCTCAACAATCGTCCCGGCGCAAGTGCCGCCAACCGGCAGCGCGTGATGGAAGCGGCCAAGCAGCTCGGCTATCTGCCGACGCTCGACCAGGTGGTGCTGCCGTCGAAGCCGGCACATCTCGAATTCTTCCTGCCGATCGGCTCCAATGCCTTCATGGCCGACCTTGCCCACCACATCGAGGATTATGCGGCGCGCCTGCCGCTGGTCGCATCCTGCCGCATCCATAACCTTGCCGGCATCTCGCCCGGCGCACTTCAGGGCGCGGTGGAGAATCTTTCGCTCAAGGCCAATGGCGTCGGCGTGATCGCCGTCGACCACCCGCGCACGCGTAACATCCTGCGCGAGCTGGTCGATGCCGGGATCAGGCTGGTTACGCTGATTTCCGACGTGCCGGCCGCGCCCCGCTCGGCCTATGTCGGCATCGACAACCGGGTGGCGGGCCGCACCGCGGCGCTGCTGATGGGCCGCTTCCTCGGCGGCCGCACCGGACATCTGGCGATGGTGGTCGGCTCGCGCTCCTATCGCGGCCACGAGGAGCGCGAGATGGGTTTTCGCTCGGTGCTGAGCGAAGAGTTCCCCAACCTCACCGTGTCCAGCGCCGTCGAGATCAACGACGAGCCGGACGCCAGCTACCGCGCGACCATCAAGGCGCTGCACGACGAACCAGATCTGCTCGGCATCTACTGCGTCGGCGCCGGACGCTCGGGCGTGGCCAAGGCGTTGCTGGAAGCCAAGCCGCGCAGGAAGCCGGTCTTCATCTGCCACGACCTAACGAAGGAAACACGCCGCTATCTCGTCGACGATCTCACCGACGTCGTCATCGACCAGAATGCGCGACTTGTCGCCGAGCAGTCCGTGATACGCCTGCTCGGCTCGATCGCCTCGTCGGCGCCCTATCTGACCAAGAAATTCATCGAACCGCGGCTGATCTTCAAGGAAAATGTGCCGGTGCAGTAGCTGGCCGGCGGGTGTTCGCGGATTTGTCTGACGATTGATGCCGCAATTCTGCACAGCAGCTATGCACGCTTCGCAATTGCCGGATCGTTGGGCAGCTCGTATTTGTCGATCCGTCGGATGTCTTCCTCCTCCCAGACGCCGACGGTGAATGCGGTACACCTCCTCCCGTGCCGTGTTCGAAATCGAAGCCCGTTGCCTCCTCCTCCCGGCAGCGGGCTTTTTCTTTGCCCGCAATGAGACGGAGAGCGCGGAATCCCCCTCACCCAGATTGCCAACCGAATTGCGAATGGCAATTCGGGGCAATCCGACCTCTCCCCGAGGCGAGAGGAGTGGACCTGCGCCGACGCGCCAACCTCTTCTCCCCTCGGGGGAGAAGGTGGCCCGAAGGGCCGGATGAGGGGGAGTCCCGATCAGCGCGCCCGGAACGAGGCGATCAGGCTTTCGGCCATGCGCACGAATTGGGCGCTCGGGCCCTCGGCGCCGACGCTCTGCATCGAAACGCGCGCGCCTTCGAGCAGCAGCGACAGCGTGTCGGCCAGAAGCTCGGCCTGGCCGATGCCGGCGTCGCGGCAAAGCGCAACGAGCTTTTCGCGCTGGGCTTCCTTCAGTTCCTTGATGACGCGCCTCGCCGGGTGATCGGTCTCGGTAAGCTCGACGGCGGCATTGGCCATGTCGCAGCCGCGGCTGTCGGCGCTGAGCAGCTCCGACGCCTTTTGCACCCAGGCATGTAACTGGGCGAGCTTGTCACCGGGGTGCTTGGCCTCGAACTCGTCCCAAATCCTTGAAGCCTTCGCCGCCGTGGCGCGAAGGCATTCGATGATCAATTCGTCCTTGGACTCGAAGTGACGGTAAAGCGTCATCTTGTTGGTGCCGGCAGCCTCGGTAATGGCGTCGACGCCCACGCCCTTGATGCCGTGCTTGTGGAACATGTCCTGCGCCGTCTCCAGGATTCGATCCCGGGGGCGGGAACGCTCCGCGACGCCGTCAGTCATGATGATCTCCTTTCGTCGTTTCCAAAAAAACCGTCGTCACCTCTTGACTAGGGTGTTACCGGTCTGTAACTTCCAGCATGTTACTTACTGGTAACACCTATATCACTCGCCGTCAAACGACAAGGCCCTCCGATAGCCCTGCCAGAGTGAGATAGGACGCAAAATCTGCCTGTCATGCGGCTTCGGCCGGTGAAGAACGAGAAAAAAGCGGCCCGTGATCATGCGATGCGGGCCGAGCAAGGAGCCGCTCCTATGCAAAAGCGCAAAGACCTGACGATCGACGAAGCCATCCGGGATCCAATGATCCGGCTGGTCATGAAGGCTGACGGAATAGACCCCAAAGCCTTCGAACGGCTGCTGCGCCAGCGCGCGGCGGAACAGGCGCAGGACGATGAAGTCCTGCCATCCTTCCTGCAGGATTCCGGTTCCGGCCGGGCCCGGCGCCTGCGCCATTTCGCAAAACCGTTCGGCGAGGCGTCCGCATCATGGTGAACTTCTTCATCCACCGCCCGATCTTCGCGTCGGCGATCGCCATCATCATGGTGCTCGCCGGCGCGATCGCCTATTTCCTGTTGCCGGTCTCGCAGTTCCCCGACATCACGCCGCCGCAGGTCGTGGTCAGCGCACACTACCCGGGCGCCAGCGCGCAGGTCGTGGCCGATACGGTCACCACGCCGCTCGAGCAGCAGATCAACGGCGTGCAGGGTATGACCTACATGTCGTCGACGAGCTCGAATGACGGCTCGTCCACCATCACCATCACCTTCGATGTCGGCTATCCGCTGAGCACGGCGGCGGTCGACGTGCAGAATCGCGTCAGCCAAGCGGCGTCCTCCCTGCCGGCCATCGTCAACCAGGGCGGCGTGACGATCAAGAAGCAGAACCCCAATTTCGTGCTGATCGTCGATCTCACCTCGCCGGACGGCTCCGTCGATCCGGTAGCGCTGAGCAACCTTGCCTATTTGCAGGTGGTCGATCCGCTGAAGCGCCTGCCCGGCGTCGGCGACGTGCAGATCTTCGGCGAGCGCCGCTATTCGATGCGCGTCTGGCTCGATCCGGACAAGCTGTCCAATCTCGGCATCACCGCCGTCGACGTGCAGAACGCCATCGCCGAGCAGAACGTGCAGGTGGCGGCCGGCAAGATCGGTCAGTCGCCGGCGCCGGCCGGCACCGCCTTCGAGATGCAGGTCAATGCCGTCGGCCGCCTGAGCGACCCGAAGGAATTCGGCGATATCGTCGTGCGCGCCAATTCGCAGAACGGCTCGCTTGTGCGGCTGCGCGACGTCGCCCGCATCGAACTCGGCGCGCTGCAATATTCGTCATCCGCCTTCTTCGGCAAGGACCCCACAGTGGTTCTGGCCGTCTACCAGATGCCCGGCTCCAACGCGCTCGACCTGCAGCAGCGGGTCAAGGACAAGATGCAGGAGCTGTCGCAGCGCTTCCCGAAGGGCGTCAGCTACGCCATGCATTACGACACGACGCGCTTCGTGTCGGCCTCGATGCATGACGTGCTGATCACGCTCGGCGAAGCGCTGGTGCTGGTCGTGGCGGTGGTGTTCATCTTCCTCCAGAGCTGGCGCACCACCATCATCCCGACCATCGCCATTCCCGTCTCGCTGATCGCTACGCTGGCGGTGATGTACATGCTGGGCTTCTCGCTCAACATGCTCTCGCTGCTCGGCATGGTGCTGGCGATCGGCCTCGTCGTCGACGACGCGATCGTCGTGGTCGAGAACGTCGAGCGACAGCTCGAGGCCGGGCTCAAGCCGCTGGCCGCGACGCGCGCGGCGATGGCCGAGGTGACGGGACCGATCATCGCCACAACAGCGGTGCTGATGGCGGTGTTCGTCCCCGTCGCCTTCATCCCGGGCGTTTCGGGTCGGCTCTACAACCAGTTCGCCTTGACCGTCGCGATCTCGGTCGGCATCTCGGCCTTCAACTCGCTGACGCTGTCGCCCGCGCTGAGCGCTGCGTTCCTGCGCCATCGCGGCGAAACCCAGTTCGTGCTGTTCCGCTGGTTCAACGCCGGCTTCGACTGGCTGTCGCATGCCTATGCCCATGGAGTGCGCATCCTGATCAAGCTGCGCTGGATCATGCTGGGCCTGTTCGCGGCCGGTCTCGTCGCCACCTATTTCGTCTGGCAGAAATTGCCCTCGACCTTTCTGCCGGTCGAGGACCAGGGCTATTTCTTCGTCGTCATCCAGCTGCCGGACGGCGCTTCATTGGAGCGCACCGACGCGGTGGCGCAGAGGGCGCGCGATATCCTGCAGAACACGCCCGGCGTCGACATCGTCGGCTCGATCAGCGGCCTGAACTTCCTCACCAGCGCCGCGCAGTCGAATTCCGCGGTGGAGTTCGCGATCCTGAAGCCATGGGACGAACGCGGTCCTGACCAGAGCGCCTCGAAGCTGGTCGAGCAGGTGCGCGGCAAGCTTCTGCAAATGCCGGATGCGTTCGCGCTCTCCTTCGATCCGCCTTCGATCCCGGGTATCGGCACCACCGGCGGCTTCGAGTTCCAGGTTGAGGACCTGTCGGGCCGCGGCAGCGCTGCGCTGAACGACGTCACGCAGGCGCTGATCGCCGAGGCGCGCAAGCAGCCGGAGCTCAACCCGCAGCAGCTGTTCTCGTCCTTCTCGACTTCGACGCCGCAGTTCAACTACGACCTCGACCGCAGCAAGGCGAAGCTGCTCGGCCTCAACCTGCCTGACGTCTTCAACACGCTGCAGATCTATCTCGGCTCGCTCTACGTCAACGACTTCAACCTGTTCGGCCGCACCTTCCGCGTGACCATCCAGGCCGACAAGGACGCGCGCGCCGACGCGACCGACATCTCCAGGCTCTATGTGCGCAATGCATCCGGCGGCATGGTGCCGCTAAGCACGCTGGGCAAATTGGTGCCGATCGTCGGACCGGAGACCGTGCCGCATTACAACAACAATGCCTCGGCCCTGATCAACGGCGGCGCTGCTCCCGGCTTCTCGTCCGGACAGGCGGTGGCGGCCATGGAGCGGGCGGCGGCCAACGTGCTGCCGCGCGACTTCGGCTACGAATGGACCGGCATCACCTTCCAGGAACTCAAGGCAGGATCGATCGCGTCGGTCGTGTTCGGGCTGGCGATCGTCTTCGTCTTCCTGATCCTGGCGGCGCAGTATGAAAGCTGGGCGATGCCCTTCATGGTGCTGCTTGCCGTGCCGCTCGCTCTGTTCGGCGCCTTCGTCGTGCTCCTGCTGCGCGGCATGCAGATAGACGTCTACTCGCAGATCGGCTTCGTCATGCTGATCGGCCTGGCGGCGAAGAACGCGATCCTGATCGTCGAGTTCGCCAGACGTCGGCGCGAGGAAGGCCTCAGCATCGTCGAGGCGGCGATGGAAGCGGCAAGGCTCAGGCTGCGGCCGATCCTGATGACCGCCTTCGCATTCATCCTCGGCGTGCTGCCGCTGATGTTCGCGACAGGCGCGGGCGCGGCCAGCCGGCAGTCGATCGGCACCACCGTCTTCGGCGGCATGGTGGCGGCGACCATCCTGTCGCTGGTCTTCGTGCCCGTCTTCTACGCGGTGATCGAACAGCTGCGCGAGCGCCGCGGCGAAAAGGAACCAGCCAAGGGACACCACGACGCCCCTCAGCCAAAAGAAATCGAACCGACCGCCGAGCCGGCGCTTCAGCCGCTCGCCCAGGCGGCCGAATAGGATTGGAGACCAAAATGCGTAGATGGAAAATCGCTTTGGGAACGGCCGTTGCGCTCGGCGCAATCTCGGTGGCCAGTGTGCACCTGCTCGACATGGGCAATTTCGGCCTGCATAGCAGCACGGCGGGCGCCGCACCCGCGCCAGCAGCCTTCGTCATGCCGGTGCCGGTGGTGAATGTCGTGAAGAAGACGCTGCCGATCTATCTCGACTACGCCGCGCGGGTCGAGCCGATCCGCAGCATCACGCTGCAGGCGCGCGTGCCAGGCTATCTACAGGAGCAGACGGCTGCCGACGGCAGCGACGTCAAGCAGGGCGACCTGCTCTACCGTATCGCGCCCGACGACTATCAGGCCGCGCTCGACCAGGCGAAGGCGCAGGTGCAGCGCGATACCGCGACGCTCGACTATGCAAAGTCCAATCTCGGCCGCGGCACCGACCTCGCCAAGGCCGGCTATCTCGACAAGGATAGTTTCGACCAGCGCACCAGCAATCTGCGCACGGCGCAGGCCGCCCTCGCCGTCGACCAGGCGGCCGTGCGGACGGCCGAGCTCAATCTCGGCTATGCCGAGATCAAGGCGCCGTTCTCCGGACGCATCGGCCGCAACCAGGCCTCGGTCGGCACGCTGGTCAGCGTCGCCGGCACGGTGCTCAACACGCTGGTGCAGCTCGACCCGATCTATGTGACCTTCAATCCGAGCGAAACCGACCTCGTGCAGATCGAGCAGGCGAAAGTCAACGGTCCGATCGCCGTCGACGTGCTGTTGCCCGGCGAGACCAAGCCCAGCCAGAAGGGCGAGCTCACCTTCATCGACAACACGATCGACCATTCGACCGGCACGATCACGGCGCGCGCCACGATCGGCAACGCCAAGTTCACGCTGCTGCCTGGACAGTATGTGCGGGTGCGGCTGCATGTGAAGGAGCAGCCCAACACGCTGATGGTGCCGCAGGTGGCGCTCGGTTCCAGCCAGCTCGGCAAGTACCTCTATGTCATCGGCAAGGGCAACACCGTCGACCAGAAGCTGGTGTCGCTTGGACCCACCGACGGCGACCTGATTTCCGTGACCTCCGGCATCTCCGAGACCGACCAGGTGATCACGGGCAATCTGCAGAAGATCGGACCCGGAATGCCGGTTTCTCCCTTGCCGCAACAGAAACCGGCCAGCTGATAACCCCCATCAGTTTCCGGTCCGACGGCGCCCTCGACACCCACGTCGAGGGCGCCGTTTTCTTATGGGGTTTCAGACGGCTCTCCTACGCGGGCTCTGCGTGCGGCTTCGCCGAATTGCCTGCAAGCAGTTCGACCAGCCCCGCAACATCCGCCCTCTCGACCTTGGCCGGCAGCATGAAGGCGCAATAGAGCTGGCCCAGGCGGACGGAGACCGAGGACAGCGCGATCAATCGGCCGGCTTCGAGATCGGCATTCGCCATCGCCTTCTGCCCCAGAGCTATCCCCAGCCCCAGCCGTGCGGCGCCGATCGCCAGACTGGAGAGGCCGACGCGGCGGCCATGCGACGGGTCGGGCGCGCGGTTGCCGCCGGCGGCGGCGAACCAGTCCGCCCAGCTCGGATGCGAGGCGTAGTTGGGGCCCCAGTTGGTGTGGATGAAATGGCTCTCATGCAAATCGGCCAGGCTGGCGGCTCCGTTGCCGTAGCGCTGCCAGAAGTCGGGCGACGCCACCGGCAGCACCTCGTCATGGACGAGCCGCACCATCTTCAGCGCCGGATAATGATAATCGCCGTAGCTTATGCGCAAGTCGATGTTCTGGCGTACGACGTCGACAGGATCGTCCTCGACCCGGACATCGATCGCCATTTGCGGAAAGCCGTCGAGCAGCACGGCCAATCGCGGCGCCAGCCAAAGCTCGGCAAGCGAGAACGGCACGCTCACGACGAGGCGCGTGCGCAAGCCGCCTTCCAGCATGCGCCGGCCGACCGCCGCGATCTCGGCCAGCGCATGCGCCGTCTGCGGATAGATGGCGTGGCCGGCATCGGTCAGCGTGATGCGGTTGCCGTTGCGCACGAAGAGCTGCTTGCCGAACCAGTCTTCCAGGTTGCGTATCTGCTGGCTGACCGCTGCCGACGAGACACCGAGCTCGCTGGCGGCAAGCGTGAAGCTGCCAGCGCGGGCCGCCACCTCGAAGGTTCTCATCGCGTTCAAAGGCGGCAGCTTGTCCATGTTTGCCTCGAAAGTTTTTCTTGAGGAAGCCTAACAATTTTCCACGTTGCCGCAAAGATTTCCTTGGCGTGTAGTACCTCCAGTTTTCGGAGGACGCTATGATCGAAACCATTCTCGACCTGGACCGCTACCCGCTCGACCGTGAAGGCAGCGCCGAATGGCAGCGGTTGGTGGACGAGTCCAAGGCCGCGCTCGCGGCAAGCGGCATGTTCAACCTCGAGGAGTTCCTGCGCCCCGGCATCGCCGAGAAGGCCGTCGCCGAAATACGGCCGGTGATGGACACGCGCTCGCATGTCCATAAGCGCATGCACAACATCTATTTCAAGCCGTCTATCCCGGAACTCGCCCCCGAACATCCGGCGTTGCGCAAGGTGGAGACGATCAGCCACACGGTCTGCGCCGATCAGATCCCAGGCAGCACCGTTCTTTCGATCTATGAGTACGAACCGCTGGTGCGGTTCCTGGCGGCGACGATGGACAAGCCGCACCTTTACGTCATGCAGGATCCGCTGGCCCGCGCCAATGTCATGGGCTACCGCGCCGGCGAAGCGCTCAACTGGCATTTCGACCGCTCGGAATTCACTACGACGCTTTTGCTGCAGGCGCCGGAGCGCGGCGGCGATTTCGAATACCGCACCAACCTTCGCTCGGACAGCGACCCGAACTATGACGGCGTGGCTAGGCTGCTCGAGGGGCGCGATCCGGAGGCAAAAATCCTGCGCATCAAGCCCGGAACGCTCAACGTGTTCCGAGGCAAGAACACCGCGCATCGAGTCACCACCGTCGAGGGCAATCGCGAACGCATGATCGCGGTGTTCTCCTACTACGAACGCCCCGGCGTGATGTTCACCGACGAGGAGCGGATCGGCTTCTACGGTCGCGCGGCCTGAGACTGCTTGGAAATTCTACTCTGGCGGCCATCTGGCAGCGCTTTCTGCGCTTCCGGTGCTCACGGACCCAAATGTCCGCTCCGGTTCTCGAAATCACCACCACATGACTCGCGAGAGCGAATTTCGAAACAGTCTCAGCAGCCCCCCGATCTCGATTAGAAGGCTCTTGTTAGATTGTCGACAATCTGATTATCTTGCGGAAATTCCCCTCCGGAGTCGACCTATGGCAAAGCTGGATTTCGCTCCGATCGCGGATACGACGCGCAGGGCGGAGATCGTCGCCCTGCTCAGGCGCGCCATCCTGACCGGACAGTTGGAGCCAGGACAGAAGCTCAACGAGCTCAGGATTTCCGAACAAATGCGGGTGAGCCGCGCGCCGCTGCGCGAGGCGATGCGTGAGCTGGTGCAGGAAGGCATCCTGACCGGCATTCCCTATGCCGGAACCTTCGTCGTCGACGTCACCGCGAAGGACATCATCGATGCCTATTCGCTCAACAAGGTGCTCGATGAATTCGCCATCGAACTTGCCTGGCCGCAGCGCGACCAGCGCTTCTTCGACGAATTGGACCGCCGCCATGAAGCGGTAAAGCAGGCGACACGGGCAAAGGACACCACGCGCCAGATCGAGACGGCGCTGCAATTGCATGGGCTGATCTATGAATGGGCCGACAATTCGGTGCTGCTCGAGACCTGGCAGCGGCTGACCAGCCGGCTGCAGATGTACTTCGCCCTGCATCAGCGCGCGCGCAACGAACCGGTGCCGGCCGAGGACGTACATGAGACTTACGTCGCCCTGCTCAAGGGCTCGGACATGCGCGCCGCCCAGCGCCATGCGCGCGAGCATATCGACCTCGATTTCGAGGAGCTTCTCGCCTATGCGCGCGGCCTCGAAAGGCGCGCGTCGAAGAACTGACAGACGGACGGCAAAGTGAAGATCAAGAGCATCAAGGCCTATCACGTGGTCCAGCCCTTCGTGGACGGGCCCTACCGCATGTCGAAGGGGCGCGTCGCCGACTGCTTCGACGCGGTGATCGTCGCCATCACGTCGGACAGCGGCGTGACCGGCTGGGGCGAGATGGCGCCGCTCGGCAATTTCTACTCGGCCGCGTTCCCGGCGGGAGCACGCGCGGGCGTGCCGGAAATCGCGCCGCACCTCATTGGCCAGGATCCGCGTGGGTTGGCCGGCATCGGCCGGCTGATGGACACGGTGTTCAAGGGCCATCCCTATATCAAGTCGGCGCTCGACATGGCGTGCTGGGATCTCGCCGCACGCGCGGCCAACGTGCCGCTGGTGACCATGCTCGGCGGTCGCGAGAGCGACACGGCGGAGACCTACCGGGTCGTCACCCACGGCACGCTCGATCAGATGGCGGCTTTGGCCAAGCGGATTATTTCCGGAGGCTGCCGCCGCCTGCAGGTCAAGGTCGGCGGCAATGTGCATGATGACATCGAGCGCGTGATGACGGTGGCTGCCGCCGTGCCGAAGGGCACGGTGATCTTCTGCGACGCCAATGCCGGCTGGACGCCCTATCAGGCGCGGCAGTTCGCCGACGCCACGCGCGGCATCGACTACACGTTCGAACAGCCCTGCACGACGCTGGATGAGAACATGTCGGTGCGGCGCATGCTCGACAAGCCGATGGTGATGGACGAATCCGTCACGTCGCTCGGCGAGATGCTGGAAATCCACCGCCGAGGTGCCGCCGACGGATTGACGCTGAAGGTCTCGCGGCTGGGCGGCGTGACGCAGACCCGGCTGATCCGTGACGTCGCCGTCGATCTCGGCTTCATGGTCACGGTCGAGGACACGGGCGGCGCCGAGATCGACACCGCCGCCATGGCGCACCTGTCGCTGTCGACGCCGGCGGAGCGCCGGCTGCACGCCATCGCCTTCCACGAATGGGTGACGGTGCGCACGGCCAGGAACGCACCGCCGGTGACCGGCAGCCATATGGGCGTTCCCGACGGCCCCGGCCTTGGCATTGATGTCGACCCTGGCCTGCTCGGCAAGCCTTTCTTCGAGATCGGCTGACATGAAGATCAGGCGCGTCAAGGCGACACCGATCAATTACAGGCTGGAAGCGCCTTACGTCTGGGTCTTCGGCGAGCTCGACGGCTTCTCGCCGACCATCGTCGAGGTCGAGACCGAGGACGGGCTGGTCGGCATCGGCGAGGCGCCGACGCCGGGCGCAGCGGCCATCATCGACGACGTGCTGGCGCCGAGGTTCGTTGGCCGCGATGCCTTCGACATCGCTGGCGCGGAGGAAGTCTGCCTGCCCTTCTGGAGCGGCGTGCAGTCGATCAACGACCGTACCCGCATCATGGCCTTCGGCGCCATCGAGATGGCGCTGTGGGACCTGCGGGGCAAGGCGTGGAAGCAGCCGCTTTACCAATTGCTCGGCGGCGCGGTGCGCAAGGAGATCCCCTTCACCGATTATTTCTCGCTGCGCGGCGATGGCGCCAGGGTGAAGGGCGAGAAGACGCCGGAAGAAGTCGCCGACTACTGCGTCGAGCTCCACGAGCGCCACGGCACCACCTTCTTCGAAGGCAAATTCTCGACGCATGATCCGAAAGTGTCGATGAAAATGGTCGAGCTGATCCGCAACAGGCTCGGCGACGGCGCCATGATCCGCATCGATTCGAACCAGGCCTATTCGCTGGCTACCGCCGGGCAATTGGCGCGGCCGCTGGAAGAGCTTGGCGTGCGCAATTGGGAGGACCCGGTGGCGACCATCGAGGAGATGCGCGAACTGCGTCGGCATACATCAATCCCGTTCTCGACCCACAATATCGACATCGCGCGCGCCATGGCGCTGAAGGTGCCGGACGCCTTCGTCGGCAACCCGACGGCGCATGGCGGCATCAACCGCATGCTGCGCTTCGTCGGCGCCTGCGAACATGCCGGCATCGATTACTGGTGCTACAGCGGCGACACCGGCATCGGAAGCGCCTGTTACCTGCATCTGTGCGCCGCGCTTGGCTGGATCCGGGAGCCCAACCAATCGCTGTTTCGCATGCAGCCGATGGACATCATCGAGGAAGGTCCGTTTTCGCCGAGAAACAATGTTGTGCCGGTGCCCGAAGGCCATGGCCTCGGGGTCACGCTGTCGCAGGAGCGGCTTGCCGCCTGCCATCGCGATTTCGTCGAGAACGGCCCCTGCAACAAATATCACGACCCGGAAAAGCCCGGGACTTACCGCAGACTGCCGCTGAATTAGGAGGATGTCGAAAAGCTAGCAGGACTTATCTGGAAAAAGGCGGCCACAAGTCGCCTGGCCGACAGACAATTCATCAAGAAAATCTGACTTTTCCGTCCCAACGAGCGGATGGACCGGTCGGAACTGCGTGCTACTGTATATCGACCGATACTGATGAGGCCCTGGAACAGGAGAACTCCACGGAACTCGTCAGCTGGAATGCACCTGCCAACCACAACAAGGGGAAAGGGCCTGGACCCATGCGCAAGAACTACCGCATTCTCGATCTGCTGCGGCGCGGCCGCACGCCACTCGAAAACCACCTCATCGACGGCCTGATCGACGGCCGCATCAGCCGCCGCGAGTTCGTGCGTCACGGCAGCCTGCTCGGCCTGTCGCTGCCGCTGCTCGGCCGCATCGGCATGGCGGCCGGCTTCGGCGCGGCGCCCTCGCTCGCGCGCGCCGGCGCGCCTGGCGCCACAATCCGCGTCGGCAGCAGCGTGCCGGCCGCGGCGATCGATCCGGTCACCATCGCCGACGCCGGCGGCCTCGTGGTGATGCAGCAGGTGGCCGAGTTCCTGTGCGTCGATGGCCCTGACCTGGTGCTGAAGCCGGCGCTGGCGGAAAGCTGGTCGCCCAACACCGACGGCACGGTGTGGACCTTCAAGCTGCGCAAGGGCGTGAAATTCCACTCGGGCGGCGAGATGAAGGCTGAAGACGTTGTGGCCAGCATCGACCGCCTCGCCGATCCGGCCAACTCGTCCAACGCGCTGTCGGTGTTCACCGGCATCCTGCAAAAGGGCGCCTCGAAGAAGGTCGACGACTACACCGTCGAATTCCACCTCGATGCGCCGAACGGCAACTTCCCCTACATGCTGTCGTCCGACAATTACAACGCCGTCATCATCCCGGCGAGCTACAAGGGCGGCTACGAGCAGAGCTTCGACGGCACCGGGCCGTTCAAGCTGGAGAAGTACACGCCCAAGGTCGGCGCCTCCTTCGTGCGCAACGACGACTACTGGGGTGAAAAGGCCCTGCCGGACCGCACGGAATTCACCTTCTTCACCGACATCCAGCCGCAGATCCTGGCACTGCAAGGCGGCCAGATCGACATCATCAACCAGATGCCGGTGCTGGCGGGCGTCGCGGTGCTGAACGATCCGAATGTCGACGTCATCAGCCTGAAGTCGTCCGCGCATCAGCAGCTTCATATGCATTGCGACGAGGGCCCGACCAAGGACGCGCGCGTGCGCCGCGCCATCGCGCTCTGCCTCGACCGTGAAAAACTCGCCGCCGGCCTGATGAAGGGGCGCTCGGCACTCGGCAACGATAGCCCATTCGCTCCTGTCTACCCTTCGACGGACACCAGCGTGCCGCAACGCAAGCAGGACATCGCCCAGGCCAAGCAACTGATGGAAGCGGCGGGCGCCGGCAAGGGCTTCAAGATGACGCTCACCACCGAGCGCTATCTGGAAATCCCGGAATACGCCCAGCTCATCCAGAACTGGGTCAAGGAAATCGGCATCGAGCTCGAGCTCAACATCCTGGACCAGAGCGCCTATTATGGCGATGCCGTGTTCGGCAAGTCGAACTGGCTGGATTCGGCGATGGGCATCACCGATTACGGCCATCGCGGCGTGCCCAACGTCTATCTGGCGGCACCCTTGAAGAGCGACGGCACCTGGAATGCCGCCCACTTCAAGAACAAGGACTACGACCAGATGGCGGCGAGCTATATCGCGGCCCTCGACCTCGAGGCGCAGAAGGCCACCGCAGGCAAGATCCAGAAGCTGCTGCTCGAGGAAACGCCGGTGATCTTCGGGTATTTCTACGACTACCTGACGGCGACGGCGAAGGGCGTGGCCGGCGTGCAGCCCACGGCCATGTCGCAGTTATTCCTCGAGAAGGCGTCGAAAGCCTAGGCGGGAGAGAAGAACAATCCTCCAACAGCCGGCTCTCTTTTCCGAGAGCCGGCTCCAACAGGAGTATTCGCCATCCTCTCCTTCCTCACCCGGCGCCTGGCTCTGTCGCTCATCACGCTATTCCTGCTCAGCGTCATGGTATTCCTCGGCGGCCAGGTGCTGCCGGGCAATGTCGGGCGGGCCATCCTGGGCCCCTTCGCCGACCAGCGCGCGGTCGATGCGCTGAACCATTCGCTCGGCGTCGACCGGCCGCTGCTCGTCCAATACGGAAGCTGGATCTGGAACTTTCTTCATGGCGACATGGGCACGTCTTATGTGTTCCGCGCGCCGGTCGCGCCCTTCGTCGTCGATGCCTTGGGCAATTCGATGAAGCTGGCGCTGGTCGCCTTCGTGCTGGTGGTGCCGATCGGCATTCTCGGCGGCGTGATCGCCGCGCTCAATGTCAACCGGCCGCTCGACCGCATCATCAGCCTCGGCGGCCTGTCGGTCACGGTGCTGCCGGAGTTTGTCACCGGCATCATCCTGATCTTGATCTTCGGGGTGTGGCTGCGCTGGCTGCCGATCGCCGCCGCCTGGCCGAAGGGCGCAGGCATCCTCACCCAAATTTATTATCTCATCCTGCCCTCGCTGCCGCTGTTTCTGGTGCTGTTCGGCTATATCGCGCGCATGGCGCGCTCCGGCATGATCGAGGCGCTCGATTCCGACTACACGCGCACCGCGGTGCTGAAAGGCCTCCGCTGGCGCACCGTGATCTGGCGCCATGTGCTGCGCAACGCGCTGCTGCCGACCATCACCGTGATCGCCACTCAGACCGGCTATCTGATCGGCGGCCTGGTCGTGATCGAGACGCTGTTCCGCTACCAGGGCATCGGCTCGCTGATCTTCACCGCCGCGCGCGGCAAGGATTTTCCGATGCTGGAGGCCGGCATCCTCACCATCGGCATCGTCTATGCGGTGGCGACCTTGATCGCCGACTTCCTCTATTCCGTTCTCAATCCGCGCATCCGGCTGGGAGCAGAGCAATGAGCGCTACCGACTCTCCCGTCAGCCTGCCGCCCCCCGACACCGCAGAGCGCAGTCCCTGGGGCGAGGTGCTGCATTCGCTCTCCAGGTCCGGCACCTTCCTGACCGGGCTCGGCATCGTCGTCTTCTGGATCGTCTGCGCGCTATTCGGCCAGCACTTCGTCCCCTATGACCCGCTGGCGAGCGACATCATCAACGCACTCACGCCACCAGCGGCCGATCACTGGTTCGGCACGGACCAGCTCGGCCGCGACGTCTTCTCGCGCGTCATTATCGGCTCGCGCGACATCCTTACCGTGGCGCCGCTGGCGACAATCCTCGCCACAATCGCCGGCACCGCGCTCGGCCTCGTCATCGGCTATTTCCGCGGCATCGTCGACGACATCGTCAGCCGCGTGCTCGAAGCCTTCATGGCGATCCCGGTGGTGATCATCGCGCTGCTCGCCATCGTCGCGCTCGGCACCTCGAAGATCACCGTCATCGTCGTCATCGGCCTGAGCTTCGCGCCGATCATCGCCCGCACCGTGCGCTCGGCGGTGCTGGCCGAACGCGAGCTCGACTATGTGGCCGCGGCGAAGCTGCGCCACGAAGGCGCGCTGCACACGATGTTCGTCGAGATCCTGCCCAATGTCATCCCGCCGATCCTGGTCGAGACGACGGTGCGGCTGGGCTACGCGATCTTCGCGGTCGCCACGCTCTCCTTCATGGGCTTCGGCATTCAGCCGCCCTCGCCCGACTGGGGCCTGTCGATCTCCTCCAATTACGGCATGATCGGCGGCGGCTTCTGGTGGACGGTGCTGTTCGATGCGCTCGCCATCGCCTCGCTGGTGATCGGCGTCAACCTTGTGGCCGACGGCGTGCATGGAGCGTTCAATGACTGACCCCAGGCAAGCAACCAACGCACTTGAGCTGAAGGAGCTTTCGGTCGCCTATCGCGTCGGCCGCCGCAACCGGGCGGTGCTGCGCAATGTCAACCTGACCATCAAGGCCGGCGAGGCCTATGGGCTGGTCGGCGAATCCGGCTGCGGCAAATCCACCGTCGCGCTTTCGGTGGTGCGCTATCTGCCGCGCAACGGCTCCATCACCGGCGGCTCGATCGCGCTCGACGGCAAGGATGTCATGAAGCTCGATGCGGAGGCGCTGCGGCGCGCCCGCGCGGACAGCGTTTCGATGGTCTACCAGGATCCCGGCAAGGCGCTGAACCCGTCGCTGCGCATCGGTCGCCAGCTGACCGAGATCTTCGAGCTTACCGGCGTCACCGGACAGGCGGCCGAAGACAAGGCGCTCGCCATGCTGAACCGGGTGCGCATCTCCGATCCGGCCAGCGTCATGCAGCGCTATCCGCACCAGCTTTCCGGCGGCATGCAGCAGCGCGTTGCGATCGCCATGGCCCTGGCCAACGACCCCTCAATGCTGATCCTCGACGAGCCGACGACCGGCCTCGACGCCACGGTCGAAGCCGAAGTGCTCGATCTTATCGGCCAGTTGCGTCGCGAGCTGTCGGCTTCGATTCTGTTCATCAGCCACAATCTCGCCGTCGTCTCCAACATGTGCGACCGCGTCGGCGTGCTCTATGCCGGCATGCTGGTGGAGGAAGGCTCGACCAGGGACGTCTTCAACGACCCGCGCCATCCCTACACGGTGGCGCTGCTGCGCTGCCTGCCGCGCGGCGGCCAGCGCAAGGACCAGGGCCGGCTCGACACCATCCCGGGCTTCCTGCCCGGCATCGGCGCTACGATCGTCGGCTGCGCCTTCGCCGACCGCTGCGCTTTGGCCACCGAACGCTGTCGCGCGGAGCCGCCGCCGCTCTATGAGCTTGGCGAGGGCCGTCTGTCGCGCTGCCACTATCACGACAGGGCGCAGTCACTGCCGCGCGCCACGCCGGCCGAGATCGCTGCCGTCACGCCGAAGCAGGCGCCGCCTGTGCTGCAGGTCGAAGGACTCAACAAGACCTATGCCAGCCACGGCCGTCCGCTGCGGGCGGTGAAGGACGTCTCGGTGAGCCTGCGGCCCGGCGAGACGCTTGGGCTGGTCGGCGAATCCGGCAGCGGCAAGACGACCTTCGCGAGGCTGCTGCTCGGCCTTGTCCCGCCCGACGACGGCGGTTCGATCGAGCTCGAGGGCAAGAAGCTCGCGCCACGGCTTGCCAGCCGCTCGGAAGACCAGGTCAAGGCGGTGCAGATCGTCTTCCAGAATCCGGACTCGGCGCTCAATCGCTCGCATTCGATCCGGCATATCCTCAGCCGCGCCCTGAAGCGGCTGGGCGGGCTCACCGGCAAGACGTTGGACAACCGCCTGGAAGAGCTGGTCCGCTCGGTGCGGCTCACCGACCGGCATCTCGCGGTCAAGCCGCGCCAGCTCTCCGGCGGGCTGAAACAGCGCGTGGCGATCGCGCGCGCCTTCGCCGGCGATCCGCGCATCGTGGTGTGCGACGAGCCGACCTCGGCGCTCGATGTCTCGGTGCAAGCGGCGATCCTCAATCTCCTCGCAGACCTGCAGTCGAAGCAGGATGTCTCCTACATCTTCATCTCGCATGACCTCGGCGTGGTGCGCTATCTCTCCGACAAGATCGCCGTGCTCTATCTCGGTCGCATCATGGAGTTCGGGTCCTCGGAAGCGGTGTTTTCCGGACCGCATCATCCCTATACCGAAGCGCTGTTGTCGGCTGTGCCGAAGCTCGACCGGACCGAAAGCGCGCGCATTCGTCTCGACGGTGATATCCCGAGCGCGGCCAACCCGCCGACAGGCTGCGTCTTCCATACCAGATGCCCGCGCAAGATTGGCACAATCTGCGAAACGCAGGAGCCGGAACTCACCGAGGCTCAGCCGGGACATACCATCCGATGCCACATCCCCTACGACGAGCTGGCAAGACTGCAAAAGCCAAAGGCCATGGAGCCGGCGTGAGTCAGAACGCCGCCGTGCCGGCCATGCTGAAGGCGCGGTCGCTTTCCGCGAAAGCCTGACCGCTGGACAGGTTCCTGGCCGGTGTACGCAGGCCAGCGAGCGCAACGTCGAGAGCATCGGACGAGGCCGGGTTCTCCGGATAGGCAAGATAGATCGGGCGCTGGAATACCGGCGTGTTCTCGACGCGCTTCAACTCGCCGCGCTCGACATGGGTGCTGACCGCGCTCAGCGGCAGATAGGCAGCCGCCTTCTGCGACAGGACGTGCTGCAAGCCGATAAACACGAGCCCGGCTGAGATCGCCGGCTTCACCATGCCGGCAAAGGCGCGGTCGTGCTCGACACGGAACTCCAGCCCCCAGTCCATGAGGATGTAATTGTCCATCCACGGCCCGGGCTGCGCCGTGTGCTGGACGAGAACCACCTGATCGACGGCCAAGGTCTCATAGACGATGCCGGGATGCGGCTTAGGCAGATAGAGGATGCAGATGTCGAGCAGGCCGTCGGCGATCTGGTCGACCGCCAGATCGGGGAAGCTGCCTTCCAGCCGGAGCGCCACGTTCGGCCGCTTCGCGCGCATCCAGTCGATCCAGGGCGAGGTTATGCTGTCCCAAAGATAAGCGGGCGCGGTGAGCCTGAGCAGCGTTTCGTAGCCATCGGGAACGGCGATGTCCTGGCGCGATTGCTCCCAGGTGCGGGTGATCGTCGAGGCATGCGGCAGGAACTGCCGGCCGGCCGGCGTCAGCGTGACGCCGTCGCTATCGCGGACGAACAGCTTGCGGCCCAACTGCTCCTCCAGGCCGCGAATGCGCGCGCTCACCGTCGACTGGGCAAGGTGCAGCCGGTGGGCGGCGACGGTGAAGCTTCCATGGGCCGCGACCTCCAGGAAACTGCGCAGATTCTCGGTCTCCATGGCTCCCACCTTTCAGTGCCTCGCCATCGAGAATTCCGATGGCTTCGATCAAAAAATATCGCTTCCCGGTCGCGGTCAACAGTGGCCTAAATGCCAAGGTCCCCCGCGACAAATAAGGAATGCCGCCATGCCGAAGCATTTCAGGACGATCGACGCCGCTCGCAAAACCCTCAGCGCAATCGAAAATTCCGCTATCGACGAATTGCTCGCCGGCAGGGTCGGCCGGCGTGAATTCCTGCGCCATGGCAGCGTGCTCGGCCTGTCGCTGCCCTTCCTCGGCGGCATCGCTTCGGCGCTCGGTCTCGGCGCTCCGCCAGCACGCGCCGAAGGTAAGCCCGGCGGCACTGTGCGCGCTGGCGTCGCCGTGCCCGGCGGCGCCATCGATCCGGTGACTTTCTACGACAGCGGCAGCTACCAGCTCGCCTTCCAGACGTCCGAGTTCCTGTGCGTGACGCAACCCGACCTGACGCTGAAGCCGGTGCTGGCCGAGAGCTGGTCACCCAACGCCGATGGCAGCGTGTGGACCTTCAAACTGCGCAAGGGCGTGAAATTCCACAATGGCGAGGATTTCAAGGCCGACGACGTTGTGGCGACCTTCGATCGCCTCGCAGACCCGAACGGCGCGTCCAACGCGCTGTCGGTGTTCAAGGGCCTGTTATCGAAGGGCGGCACGCGCAAGGTCGACGACCACACGGTGGAGTTCCATCTCGACGCGCCGAATGGCAGCTTCCCCTATTCGGTGTCGATCGACAATTACAACGCCGTCATCCTGCCGGCGAGCTACAAGGGAGACTACGAGAAGACCTTCGAGGGCACCGGTCCGTTCCGGCTCGAAAGCTACACGCCGAAGGTCGGCGCGAGCTTCGTGCGCAACCCCGACTATTGGGGCGAGAAAGCACTGCCCGACCGGCTCGAGTTCAAGTTCTACGCCGATGTGCAGCCGCGGATTCTCGCGCTGCAGGCGGGCGAGGTCGACGTGCTCGACGCCATCCCGCTCGACGTCAGCCAGGTTGTGCTGGGCAACCCCGACATCCAGGTGCTGCCCGTGGCCTCGACCGCGCATCGCCAGCTCCACATGCGCTGCGACATGGCGCCTTTCACCGACAAGCGCGTGCGCCAGGCGCTGGCGCTTTGCATCGACCGTTCCCAACTGGTCGACGGTCTCTGCCGCGGCATGGCGGCCACCGGCAACGACAGCCCGTTCGCGCCGGCCTTCCCGGTCACCGACAAGTCGGTGGCGCAACGTACGCAAGATATCGCCAAGGCCAAGCAGCTGATGGAGGCGGCGGGCCTGGCCAGCGGCTTCGACATGATGCTGACGACGCTGCGCTATTCCGACATCCCCGGCTATGCGCAGCTCTTCCAGAACTTCGCCAAGGAGATCGGTGCGCGCATCTCGCTCAACATCGAGGAGCAGGACAAATATTACGGCAAGGCGGTGTTCGGCCAGTCGGACTGGCTGGACAGCCCGCTCGGCATCACCGACTACGCGCATCGCAGCGTGCCGAACGTGTTCCTGAAGAGCCCGCTGGTCAGCGACGGTCCGTGGAACGCGGCGCATTTCAAGAACGCGACCTATGACGGGCTGGTCAACAGCTATTTGAAGGCGCTCGACCTCGATGCCCAGCGCAAGGCCGCTTCCGACATCCAGAAGCTGCTGCTCGACGAGACGCCGGTGATCTTCAGCTATTTCCCGGACCTGCTGGTGCCGGTGCGCAAGACCGTCAGCGGCGTGCCGCCGATCGCAGCGGGCCTGCTGCTCGATCGTGTATCGGTGGGTTGACCATGAGCGTGCGCAAAGCCCTGGCCGCAAACGACGAAAAAAGGACAAGTACCATTCGCAAGCCCCATCTGCGCGGCCGCGGGCCGCATTTCCCGATACTCGACGGCATCGTGCAATACGAGTTCGAACCGGGCTATGTCGCCTTCACCATGCCCTCGCCCAAGCGGATCAGGGTGCAGGTGGGACCGATGATCGTCGCCGACACCACCAAGGCGCTGGTGTTCCAGGAAAGCGACCATCTGCCGGTCTATTACTTCCCGATGAGCGACGTGCGCGAGGAGTTCCTGCTGCCGAGCCGGACGGTCACGGAAGATCCGTTCAAGGGCGTCGCCACGCATTATTCTTTGAATACCGGCATCACGCTGGTCGAAGACGGCGCATGGCGCTATCTCGACCCGGTCAAGGGCTGCCCGCCGATCCAGGACTACATATCCTTCTATTGGCCGAAGATGACCCATTGGTATGAGGAGGACGAAGAGATCTTCGTCCATGCCCGCGACCCGTTCCGCCGCGTCGACTGCCTGCCTTCGTCGCGGCGCGTGCAGGTGATCCTTGACGGCGAGCAGGTGGCCGATTCACGGCGCGGCGTGTTCCTGTTCGAGACCGGCCATCCGGTGCGCCACTACCTGCCGATCTCGGATACGCGGCTCGATATGTTTTCGCCCAGCCGCTACATCTCGCGCTGCCCCTATAAAGGCATCTCAAACTACTATCACGTGACGACGCCGAAGAAGCGGCACGAGAACCTCGTCTGGTACTATCCCGAGCCGGTGCACGAGGCCGAGCGGATCAAGGGCCTGGTGTGTTTCCATCACGAGCTGGTCGACAAGATCCTGGTCGACGGCGTGGAGATTCCCAAGGAAGCGACGGCCGCGTCGGACGGGTATTTCTGACCGTAAGCCCAAAACGATCAAGGGCAGCCCAGTATATCGCTGGGCTGCCCTTCTGTTTGTGGCTATGCTGGAACTGCGAGCATCACTCGGCCGCGACGCCCTTCACCTCGAGATAGCTCTCCATCGAATCGTCGAGCGCCTGCAGCCACGGCGTGTGATGCAACGGCGCCATGGTGCCGGTCATCAGCGAGCGGTAGGCGTTGTCGCGGAAGGTCATGATGTTTTCCATCTTGTGGTGCTCCCACTCCATGAAGGTGCGGTTGACCGCCTCGACATCGAAGCCCGGATAATCGGTCTGGTCCATCAGCTCCTTGGTGTAGTCGCCCTGGAACCAGATCATCTGCTCGGCGTCTTCGAGGGTCTCTTCCCGGGCACGCCACTTGGCGCTGTGCTCGGCCATCGCCTCGGCGGAGGGCAGCTTGATGCGGCCAAGCATCACGTCGCGCGCGTACCAGGCCTGCGCGTCGAACATGTTGAAAGTGTAGAACTGGTCCTGCATGCCAATGTAGAAGAGCTTCGGATTCTTCTCCCAGACGACGCCTTCATAAAGATCGAGCGGCCACATGCGATTGGCGGTCTTGAGCTTGAGGTCGTCGGTGAGGAAGGGGAAGGAGTGCAGGTAGCCGGTGCACAGGATGATGGCGTCGACATCCTTGGTCGTGCCGTCCTTGAAATGCGCCGTCTTGCCGACGACCTTCTGCAGCAGCGGCACTTCCTTCCAGTTCTCCGGCCATTTGAAGCCCATCGGCTTGGAACGGTAGCTGGAGGTGATCGATTTGGCGCCGTATTTGTAGCATTGCGAACCGATGTCCTCGGCCGAATAGGAGCGGCCGATGATCAAGATGTCCTTGCCCTTGAACTCCATCGCGTCGCGGAAATCATGGCTGTGCAGGATGCGGCCATTGAAGGTGGGGAAGCCCTCGAAGAAGGGCACGTTGGGCACGGAGAAATGGCCGGAGGCAACGACGACGTTGTCGAACTCCTCCGAATAGGTCAAGTCGTTGGTGCGGTCGTGCGCGGTGACAGTGAACCTCTTGGTTTCGTCGGAGTAGGTGACCATGCGCACTGGCGTGTTGAACCGCACCCATTTGCGCACCCCGGATTTCTCGACGCGGCCCTTGATGTAGTCCCACAGCACCGCGCGCGGCGGATAGGAGGCGATCGGCCGGCCGAAATGCTCCTCGAAGGTATAGTCGGCGAATTCGAGGCACTCCTTCGGCCCGTTCGACCACAGATAGCGGTACATCGAGCCATGCACCGGGTCGCCATGCTCGTCGAGGCCGGTGCGCCAGGTGTAATTCCACAGCCCGCCCCAGTCGCTCTGCTTCTCGAAACAGACGATCTCCGGGATCTCGGCGCCCTTGTCGGCGGCCGACTTGAAGGCCCTCAACTGGGCTAGGCCCGACGGCCCAGCTCCGATGACGGCGACACGAGATTTCATTGCGGGCCTCCTCTTTTCCGACTTCGACTCTCGACTTGAGGCAATTCCGGGCGGAAAACCGTTCGACACTTTCCTGGAATTGCTCTCACGAAACAAATTTCACTCACAGTGACAGTAATTGGGTCTTTGGTGCTGTCAACAAACATCTGCGGCGACGGCGTTTGCGTGAACGGTTTTTCCGCGCGAAGGCGGCGACGGCTCCAGGCGGGCGAAGCGCGGCTGCGACATACAGCGGCTTGCTGTGGCGGTTGCACTTCCGTATCGCCACCGAATATGTTCACCTTGAGTGAAATAAATCCGCGGATTCGAGGGCGACATGGCAAACAAGACTTCTGACACAAAGCCCTCTGCGGCCGCCAAGAGCAAGGTGCCGCCGAAGCGCGTTTCGGCGGATGGGCGCACGATCCGCACGCCGCTGACCCAGAACCCGCATGCCATTCGCGACACGCGCGAGAAGGTGCTCGAAGTGGCGATCGGCCACGAGGTGCGCGCCTTCCGCAAGAAGCTCGGCATCACCGTCGCCGATCTCGCCGCGGCCACCGACATTTCGCTTGGCATGCTGTCGAAGATCGAGAACGGCATCACCTCGCCGTCGCTGACGACGCTGCAGGCGCTGTCGCGGGCGCTGGGCGTCCCGGTGACCGCCTTCTTCCGGCGTTTCGAAGAAGAGCACAGCGCCGTCCTCGTCAAGGCGGGCGAAGGCGTCGATGTCGAGCGGCGCGGCACGCGCGCCGGCCATCAATACAATCTGCTCGGTCATATCGGCGCCAATACCAGCGGCGTCGTGGTCGAGCCCTATCTCATCACCCTGACCGAGAATTCGGACGTGTTCCCGACGTTCCAGCATGCGGGCATGGAGTTCCTCTACATGCTCGAAGGCGAGGTCGTTTACCGGCACGGCAACAATCTCTATCCGATGAAGCCCGGCGACAGCCTGTTCTTCGACGCCGACGCGCCGCACGGACCGGAAGAGTTGACGCAGTTGCCGATGCGGTATCTGTCGATCATTTGCTATCCGCAGAACAGCGCGGGTTAATCGGACTGCAGCAGCCCCCTCACCCGGATTGCCAAGGCCGAATTGCAAAGAGCAATTCGGGGCAATCCGACCTCTCCCCGAGGGGAGAGGAGATTGTCGACACCGGCGCCCACCTCTTCTCCCCTCGGGGAGAAGGTGGCCGCGAAGCGGCCGGATGAGGGGGAGTCCGCCTAGTCCGGCCCGAATCCCGGGCTGGTCGGGCTGCCGTCATCCAGCTTCGACAACCACTCGACCAGCGTGGGCCGATACCGCGTCAGGCCTTTGTAAGTTGCGAGCTCTTCCGGCAGGTCACGGATGACGCGGTGCAGGCGGCGGGCCCATTTCGGCTGAGTGACCAGCTCGTCCATCTTGATCAGGTAGCAGCGGATCGGAAACACGATGGCGTTGGAGCGCGGCAGCCGCCAGAAGCTTTGCAATTCGACGCGCAGATGCACTTTCTGGCCGACATTCTCGGGCGTGACCGTGGCGCGATCCGGGCCCCATTTGTGGTAGTTCTCGGGGCTGGTGTCGAGGCGCGGATTGATGGTCATCGTCCAGTTGAGGCGCCTGGCCGGCTTGCCCTGCTGGATGTTGGTGAGGAATTTCAGCGCACGGGTGAAGATGCCCTTCTCGTGCGCCAGCGGCACCGGCGCGTGCCATTCGAAGAAGTTCATGCCGATGTCGAAATCGAGCGACCAGTCGGCCTGGGTAGTGACCATACCGGCGTCCATCCACAGATTGCCGTCGCGCTGGTCGAGAATGCAGAAATCGCCCTGGCTCTGGCGGGTGATGTATTCCATCGGGCCATAGGGCAGGGTCGAGGTGTCGCCGAAGGTGAAGGTGTCGTCGATGCCGAGCGGACGGTTGATCCAGCGCCAGCGGTCGCCGTTCCGCTCCAACGTGAAATGCTCGGGATAGCCGAGCGCCTGCTGCTCCATCAGAAGCTCGAGCAGGTCCCAGCCGGCTAAAGTCATATGCGGCAGCGACTGGCAGCGCAGCGGATCCTCGGCCAGCACCAACGCGCGGTCCTGCATCTCGGCGACATAGTGCTCGTCGACGTCGATCAGGTTTTCCAGCACGCTGCCCTTCGGGCCGACGACATGCGGCTCGATGTTGACCGCGTACATGTAGCTGTCTTCGTTGAACGGAAACGGAAAGCGCCGGATGTGCTCCGGGCTATTCCTGAAGGTGTAGTCGTCGCGAAACGTTTCCTTGCGAAAGGTGATGCCCATTGACGTCTCCTATCTTTCCAGGACCAGCGACTTGCCCTCGAAGCGCGAGACGCAAGGCATGATCTTGCAGCCGGAACGGTGGTCTTCCTCGCTCAGCCAGTGATCGTTGTGGATGAACTTGCCGTCGGAAGAGATCACATTGGTCTCACACTGGCCGCAGACGCCGCCACGGCAGAGATAAGGCGGGTCGACGCCGGCGGTTTCGATGGCCTCGAGCAGGCTCTGCTGCTCGCCGACGCGGATCGTCTTGCCGCTGACGGCCAAGGTCACATCGAAAGGCGCGCCGGGCTGAGGCGCGGCGAAATGCTCGAAATGCACGGTTTCCGGCGGCCAGCCGAGCGCCGCGGCACGGTCGCGGACCCAGTTGATCATACCGGCCGGGCCGCAGACATAGAGATGCGTCCCGAGCGGCTGCGAGGACAACAGCCTGTCGAGATCGATGCGCTCCTCGCGGTCGTCGTGATAGAGCCTGACCCGGTTGCCGTAGCGCTGCTGCAAGACATCGGCATAGGTGCCCAGCGAAGCCGTGCGGCAGGTATAGTGCAGCTCGAAATTGCCGCCGGCGCCGGCGAGCTGCGACGTCTGCGCCATGAAGGGCGTGATGCCGATGCCGCCGGCCAGCATCAGGTGTTTCTTGGCCCTGAGATCGAGCGAGAACAGATTGACCGGATAGCTGATGACCATCTCCAGGCCAGGCTTGACCTGCCGGTGCATGAACAGCGAGCCGCCGCGGCCGGCATCGTCGCGGCGCACCGAGATCGTGTATTCGCGCGTGTCGAGCGGCGAGCCCATCAGCGAATAGGGATTGAGCCTGGTGCGGTTGCCGTCGCGCATCTCGACCACGACATGGGCGCCGCCGGAAAAGGTCGGCAGCAGTTCGCCGTCGCGGCGACGGAAATGGAAGCGCGTCACGAGCTCGTTGACCGGGACGACATCGCTGACGACGACATTGAGCTTGGTGGTGCCGGTGCTCATCGGAAAATTTCCTCCATCGGAGGTACCTCCGAGCGATCCTCGGCGTTGATGCACACGCCCTGGAAGGCGGCGAGCCGGCGTGAGTAGTGATCGCGCACAAGAAGCAGCAGGCCGCAATGCGAGCAGAGCGCCGGCTGAGTCGTCACATTCTCGGTAATGCCCTTGCAGTGCACGCATTGCATGCGCCGCGCCAGCGAGCCGCGATGTTCGGTCTCAATCGAGGTGTGGTCGATGCCGGCTTCAAGCGCTGCCTGCATCGCCTGCCCGATCAGACCTTCGGTGCCGGCAAGATAGAGGCGCAACCCCATATGCGCGTTGGTCAGCGTCTGCTTGAGGCGCGGCAGGAGGCTGGCGAAAGACGGCGCGATGTGCAGTTGCGCCGGCTTCAATGCTTCCAGGGCCGCGATGTGCTTGCCCTCCAGGCCTGGAATGAAGTTGATTTCCGCACCGTCGAAAAAGCCGGGCGGAGCCTTGCGGGCCATATCCGTGATCGCCAGCGCGCCTTCGGCATCGGCGATGAAGAGATGATGCTTGCCGGACTGCGGAGAGAGCGTTCCGTAAATGGGCCGGCTGATGATCGTCTTGGCTGCCATTCTTCCTTAGATCAGTTGGAGCATGATCTCTTCCGAAAACCGGTTCTCACTTTTCGGGATCATGCTCTAGTGCTTTAAAACCCCTCCCCGCTGATGACGCCTCAACCCTTGGCGGTGCGCTTGGTCTTCTTCGGATCGTCGAACGGCAAGGGCTGCGCCGTCGCCTTGATCGACCCGCTCCTGTTGCGGATCTCGAGCTTGGTGTCCTTGACCGCGCAGTCGACGTCGAGACGGGCGATGCCCATCGATTTCTCGACCAGCGGCGAATACATGGCGCAGGTCACCACGCCGACCTTCTTGCCGTCGCGGTAGACGGGCGCGCCCTCGTCCGCTGGCTCCTTGCCCTCGAGCAGCACGCCATAGATCTTGAAGCGCTCCTTGCCCTTCAGCCGATAGTGTTCCTCGGCGCCGCGGAAGCCGGTCTTGCCGGGGCTGACGGTGAAGTCGAGGCCGAGCTCCCACAGCGTGTCGCCGGGGCCTTCGTTCTCGAACGGATATTTCTGCGAATTGTCGTAGGGATAGAAGAGCAGGTAGCTCTCGACGCGCAGCATGTCGAGCGTGGTGAAGCGGCACGGGATGATGCCGGCGCTCTTGCCCTCCTCGAGGATCCGATCCCAGATCGTGCCGGCGTCCTGGCCGCGGCAGAATATCTCGTAGCCGCGCTCGCCGGTGTAGCCGGTGCGCGAGATCATGACGGGCAAGCCGAAGAGCTGGGTCTGCATGTGATGGAAGTAGTTAAGGTCGCGGATGCCCGGCACATGCTTGGCGAGATAGTCGACCGCGGTCGGGCCTTGCAGCGACAGGTCGTGCAGATTGTCGTCGAAGCGCAGCGAGACATCACGCCCAACGGAAGCACGCTGCAGCTCCTCATGGCCGGTGCCGGAGCCGTGCACGACCATCCAGGAGTTCGGGCTGATGCGGTAGAGGATGCAGTCGTCGGTGAATTTGCCGGCCTCGTTCAGCATGCAGGCATAGGCGGACTTGCCGGGATAGATTTTCTCCACGTCACGCGTCGTGGCGAGGTCGATCAGATGCGAGGCATGCGGGCCGGTGATGTGGACCTTCTTCAGGCCGGACACATCCATCAGCCCAGCCTTGGTGCGGATCGCGACATATTCCTCGTCGGCATCCTTGTCATAGGTCCAGGCGGTGCCCATGCCGCTCCAGTCCTCGAGCTTCGAGCCGAGCGCGCGATGGCGATCCGCCAGGGTCGAGAATCTCCAGGATGCCGTCATTCCGATCGTCCTCCGTCCAATTTAGGTCGCTTTAAGCGGTTGCTGTTCCCTGCTCCTGCTTGGTGGCGGAGCTTGCCTGAATATTGACCGCAAACGGCGAAGCCCCGCAATCCCCTTGAAGCAAATAATTTCATTGTCAGGCAAATTTTCCGGCCGACACGAGCGGTTTACCAAACGTAAATCCAGCTTGACAATTTCGAGAATCGGGCAGAATTTATGAAAAAATTTCACTCTGTTGAAAGAGTGGACGCCCGGCCGATGTTTCGGGACCGGACGTCGAGAAAGGGGAAAACCGATGTCCGACATGCAGCAGCGCATCGAAGCGCTGTACCGTTCCGACGTGCGTGGGTCCGCGCTCCTGATCGTGTGCCTCTGGGCAACGATCCTCTTCGTCCTCCTGATGACCTGGCCATACATTCCACACAGCGGCATCAAGGCCGTCGTGGCGGTGGGCGCCGCCGCGGTTCTGGTTTTCAACACCGCCGCGATCCTCGCGATGGTCAGGCATTACAAGGAAGACAAGGACTTCATCTACGGGCTCGACATCAAGAATGCCGACGCGGCCCGCAACCGCAAATCCTGAGGACAAAGAGATGGCGCGCTATACACCACCGGAGCAAGGCAAGGCCGGGCAGATCTTCGACATCGCGGTCGTTGTGGTGACCATCTTCGTGGCGCTCTGGCTGCCGTTGAAATTGGGGCTGGCAGGCGCCGCGAAATCGATCGATGCGCTCGACGCCAAGACCTGGGAAGCGCTCGGCCAGAACGCGACGATGGCCTCGATCTGGGGGAAACTGGGCTATACGCCCGAGACGGCGCACGACGTCATCCAGAACCGCTTTCACTACGTCACCGACTGGCCGACGCTGATCGTCATGGCGATCGTGCTGATCGCCTATTTCGTCTTCCTTTTCCGAGCTTCCGACCGCGAATATCGCGAGGTCATCAACGAGAAGTTCAACGACAAATAAAGCCCGGAGGCGCACCATGTGGCTGTCACTTTCTTACGCATGCTGGGGCATCTCGGTCGTTCTTGCGCTGTGGATGCTCTACGACTGGTTCAAGGTCGACACGAGCTATTCCGAGGATGTGCTGACGTCCTCGCGCGAGGGCGAGCTTGAAGCCGTTTCCGAAAAACACCGGATTTGAGTGGGGACTGAGCAATGACGGCCGCAGTTGACACAGTAGGAACGACAGCAAGCGGCGACCGGGTCTCGCTGCTTCGGGTGCTTGGCCCCGCTCACGTCTGGGCGCTCGGCGTGGGCATCGTGCTGGTTGGAGAGTTCACCGGTTGGAATTTCTCGGCCGACAAGGGCGGCTCGCTCGCCGCGCTGATCGTCTGCTGGGTCGTCGGACTGCTCTACACCTCGGTCGCCATGATCGATTCCGAGGTGACGTCCACCGTCGCGGCCGCCGGCGGCCAGTATGCGCAGGCCAAGCACATCGTCGGGCCTCTGATGGCCTTCAATGTCGCGCTCTTCCTGGTCTTCGCCTACACCATGCTCGAAGTGTCGGACGCGATCCTGCTCGGCGACACCATCGTCGCCAAGGCGGGTGTGGACGGCTTGACGCACAATTCCTTCATCGCCGCCACCATCGTGGTGCTCGCCTGGCTCAATTATCGCGGCGTCTTGATGACGCTCAACGTCAACTTCGTCATTACCGCGATCGCCTATGTCTCAATCGTCATCCTGTTCTTCTCCGTCAGTCCGTGGACACAAGGAGCGGTGCTTAAGCTTAACGAGTTGGTCACGCCCGGCAACGCACTGCCCTATGGCTGGATCGGGGTCATCGCCGCTTTCCAGTTCGGCATCTGGTATTATCTCGGCATCGAGGGCACCACGCAGGCAGCAGAGGAAGTGCGCTCCCCGGCGCGCTCGCTGCCCTATGGCACCATGGCCGGCATGATCACGCTTCTGATCGCCGCCGCGATGACCTGGTATGTCTGCGCCTCTCTGATGCCCTGGGAATATCTCGGCATCACTCCCTATCCGCTGTGGGACGCGGGTAAGCTGACCGGCAGCCCGCTGCTCGAAAACCTGCTCTTCGTCGCGACGCTTCTGGCGGCGCTTGCGTCGGCCAATGGCTGCATCAACGACGCGGCGCGCGCCTGGTTCTCACTCGGCCGCGACCGCTATCTGCCAAGCTGGTTCTCGGCGGTGCATCCGAAATACCGCACGCCCTATCGGTCGATCCTGTTCCTGCTGCCGATCGCGCTGGCCTTCGCCTTCATCGCCGACCTCAACCAGGCGATCACCTTCTCCATCCTATCGGGTGTGCTGCAATACACCTTCATGAGCATCAACATCATGATGTTCAGGAGGAAATGGCCGCTCGGCTCGATCCGCCGCGGCTATACGCATCCCTTCCATCCGCTGCCGGCGATCGTGCTGTTCTGCCTGTGCGTGGTGACCTATTTCGCCATCTTCCTCGGCTTCGGCTCGCAGTTGATCGCGATGGTCGCCTTCTATTTCTTGATTTCACTGTGGTTCCACTTCTACCGCTACAAGTTCGTGCGGCGCGGCGACCAGTTCTCCATGCCATGGCCGAAGCCGCAGGGTTATTGAGTGGAGTGAAGGCCCGCCTGTCGACGGCGGGCCGTGGCGTGTCAAAATGTCGGAACTGACGTCAGTGTTGCTTGCCGGGGCGATCGCATTGGCGGTCGCCGTCCACATTGCCTGGCTCGCGCGCGCCAGTCGCAACAGGGCGAAGGCGGCCCTGGCCGCCGATATGGCAAGCGTCCGCAGCGTCGTTCCCGATGCCGCCGACATTTCCGACGGCACGGCCGGCGTCGTCACCTGGGCCGGTTCCTGGAACGGTCAGCGCGTTCAGCTGCGCACCATCGTCGACACGCTGGCGACACGAAAGCTGCCGACGCGCTGGCTCAGCGTCTCGATCACCGAGCCGACCGCGATGCCGGGTGTCTTCGACATGATGATGCGGCCGAATTCGGCAACGACATTCTCCAATTTCGACCATCTGCCGCACACGCTGCCGAAGGTGCTCGGCTTTCCCGCCGACGCGGTGCTCAAGACGGATCGCAGAGGCGTCGCCTTCCCCCAGGATCTGATCGCCGCGCATACGGACATCTTTGCCGAAAGCCGCGCCAAGGAATTGCTGATCACGCCAAAGGGCGTGCGCATCGTGTGGCTGCTGGCCGAGGCCGAGCGCGCACGCTACGGCGTGTTCCGGCAGGCCGCGTTCGGGGATGCCGGGATCGATCCGGCCTTGATCGAACGGCTGCTCGAGGCAGCCTCGACACTTCGCCAAGCCATCAACCGGCGCGAAAGGCGGGCCGCATGAGCGACGAAACCGCCTCCCTTGCTCCCGTGAATCCCTATCTCGTGCTCGGCGCCGCGGTCGTCTTGCCGGCAAGCGGCCATGTCATGCTCGGCATGCCGGCGCGCGGCCTGCAGTTCCTGTTCTTCATGGTGATCCTTGGCTGGATAACGATGAAGCTGGCTCCGGCCGACGCCAGCTTCATCGGCCGCCATGCCGGCGGCTTCCTGATCTATGCCTTCGCGATCCTCGACGCCTACCGGATTGCGCGCATCCGCCATGCGATCTGGGTTCACAAGGCGCGCCCGGACGGCGATAGTGCCGGGGGCAATGCGCCGTCTAAGATGTAATCACAGGAAAATTTCTTTCATACCAATTGAATTCGGCTTACTCATTGGGTACATCATCTGAGAGCCAAAAATTGTCGGAGGCTGGCATGTGCGGAATCGTCGGGCTTTTCTTGAAGGACAAGGCGCTGGAGCCGAAGCTCGGCGCCATGCTGTCCGAGATGCTGGTGTCGCTGAGCGACCGCGGACCGGACAGCGCCGGCATTGCCATCTATGGCGCGGCCACCGGCAATGAAGCCAAGATCACCGTGCAGTCGCCGACGCCCGATCGCGATTTCCGCGGCCTCGACGCGGACCTCGCCAAGGCGATCGGCGCGCCGGTCAGCGTAGCGGTCAAGTCCACGCATGCGGTG
Organism: Mesorhizobium sp. B4-1-3; assembly: GCF_006439355.1. Classification (GTDB taxonomy): domain Bacteria; phylum Pseudomonadota; class Alphaproteobacteria; order Rhizobiales; family Rhizobiaceae; genus Mesorhizobium. The sequence goes on along the minus strand of NZ_VFTG01000002.1, from coordinate 106,454 downwards.
ATCAGGACCACGCCGGACAAGTTCGACGCCGCACGCGAGGTACTGCAGACGCTCCGGCCCGACATCCGCATCATGGGTGCCGGCGAGGCAGTGGAGATCTACAAGGAAGTCGGCCTGCCCGAAGCCGTCGTCGAACGCTTCGGCGTGCGCGCGATGACCGGCACGCACGGCATCGGCCACACCCGCATGGCGACGGAATCGGCTGTGACGACGATGGGCGCGCATCCGTTCTCGACCGGCGCCGACCAGTGCCTGGTGCACAATGGCTCGCTCTCCAACCACAACAATGTACGCCGCGAGCTGATCCGCGACGGCATGACGTTCGAGACCGAGAACGACACGGAAGTGGCCGCTGCCTATCTCTCCAACCGGATGGCGCATGGCAAGAATCTCGGCGAGGCGCTGGAAGGCACGCTCTCCGACCTCGACGGCTTCTTCACCTTCGTCGTCGGCACCAAGAACGGCTTCGGCGTGGTGCGCGATCCGATCGCTTGCAAGCCCGCCGTGATGGCCGAGACCGACCAGTATGTCGCCTTCGGCTCGGAATATCGCGCGCTGACCAAGCTGCCCGGCATCGACAATGCGCGGGTCTGGGAGCCCGAGCCCGCAACCGTTTATTTCTGGGAGCATTGAGCTGATGCCGGCAACCCCGATATCGAAGGCCGAGCGCGAGCAAGGCCATGCGACGGTGTTCGATCTCTCGCAACACTCGTTGCGCGAGTTGAACCAGGCGCTGCACAAGCTCACGCCCGGCTCGAACGAGACCGCCTGGGAGGTGCTCAATCCGAAGGGCAGCCATTCGGTCGCCGTCGGCGTCGACCAGCCGGTCAGCATCGATGTGCGCGGCAGCGTCGGCTATTACTGCGCCGGCATGAATGACGGCGCGGCGATCACCGTGCATGGCTCGGCCGGGCCCGGCGTCGGCGAGAACATGATGTCGGGCTCGATCGTCATCAAGGGCGACGCCAGCCAGTATGCCGGCGCCACCGGTCGCGGCGGCTTGCTGGTCATCGAGGGCAATGCCTCCTCGCGCTGCGGCATCTCGATGAAGGGCATCGACATCGTCGTGCACGGCAACATCGGCCACATGTCGGCCTTCATGGCGCAGTCCGGCAACCTCGTGGTGCTGGGCGATGCCGGCGATGCCTTGGGCGACTCAATCTACGAGGCGCGGCTCTTCGTGCGCGGCAAGGTGGAAAGCCTCGGCGCCGACTGCATCGCCAAGGAAATGCGGCCCGAGCATATCGAATTGTTGCAAGGCCTGCTCGACAAGGCCGGCGTCACCGGCGTCAAGGCCTCGGAGTTCAAACGCTACGGTTCGGCCCGCAAACTCTACAATTTCAACATCGATAACGCCGACGCGTATTGAGGCAAGATGACTTACCGCAACCCGCCGACGACGCCGCGCAAATCCGCGACCTTCGACGACTACACGCTTTCCGAGATCCGCCGCGCGGCCGCGACCGGCATCTATGACATCCGCGGCGCCGGCGCCAAGCGCAAGCTGCCGCATTTCGACGACCTGTTATTCCTCGGCGCCTCGATCTCGCGCTATCCGCTCGAAGGCTATCGCGAGCGCTGCGACACCTCGGTGGTGCTCGGCTCGCGCCACGCCAGGAAGCCGATCGAGCTGAAGATCCCGATCACCATCGCCGGCATGAGCTTTGGATCTCTCTCTGGTCCCGCCAAGGAAGCGTTGGGGCGCGGCGCCACGCTTTCCGGCACCTCGACCACGACGGGCGACGGCGGCATGACCGAGGAAGAGCGCGGCCATTCGAAGACGCTGGTCTATCAATACCTGCCCTCGCGCTACGGCATGAATCCGCGCGACCTGCGCCGCGCCGACGCGATCGAAGTGGTGGTCGGCCAGGGCGCCAAGCCCGGCGGCGGCGGCATGCTGCTGGGGCAGAAGATTTCCGACCGCGTCGCCGAGATGCGCACCCTGCCCAAGGGCATCGACCAGCGCTCGGCCTCGCGCCATCCCGACTGGACCGGCCCGGACGATCTCGAGATCAAGATCCTCGAACTGCGCGAGATCACCGACTGGGAAAAGCCTATCTATGTCAAGGTCGGCGGCGCCCGCCCCTACTATGACACCGCGCTCGCGGTGAAGGCCGGCGCGGACGTCGTCGTGGTCGACGGCATGCAGGGCGGCACGGCCGCGACCCAGGAAGTGTTCATCGAGAATGTCGGCCAGCCGACGCTTGCCTGCATCAGGCCGGCAGTGCAGGCGCTGCAGGACCTCGGCATGCATCGCAAGGTGCAGTTGATCGTTTCCGGCGGCATCCGCAACGGCGCCGATGTCGCCAAGGCGCTGGCGCTCGGCGTCGACGCGGTGTCGATCGGCACGGCGGCGCTCGTCGCGCTCGGCGACAACGATCCGCGCTGGGAGGCGGAGTACAATGCGCTGGGCACCACCGCCGGCGCCTATGACGACTGGCATGAGGGTCGCGACCCGGCCGGCATCACCACGCAGGACCCCGAATTGATGAAGCGGGTCGACCCGATCGCGGCCGGACGACGGCTGGCGAACTACCTCAAGGTGATGACGCTGGAAGCGCAAACGATTGCCCGCGCCTGCGGCAAGAACAGACTGCATAATCTCGAGCCCGAGGATCTCGTCGCGCTCTCGATCGAAGCCGCCGCCATGGCCGGCGTGCCTTTGGCCGGCACCAACTGGATACCGGGGAAGAACGGTTTCTAAGACAAACTTCCAAGATCACATAAGCGAGGAACTATAATGGGGAACGATCTCGCCGCATTCGCCAAGGAGAACGGCGTCAAATATTTCATGATCTCCTACACCGACCTGTTCAGCGGGCAACGCGCCAAGCTGGTGCCGGCGCAGGCGATCGCCGACATGCAGAAGGACGGTGCGGGCTTCGCCGGCTTCGCGACCTGGCTCGATCTGACGCCCGCGCATCCGGACATGCTGGCGGTGCCGGACCCGGATTCGGTTATCCAATTGCCGTGGAAGAAAGACGTCGCCTGGGTCGCGGCCACCTGCGTGATGGATGACAAGCTCGTCGACCAGGCGCCGCGCAACACGCTGAAGCGGGTGATCGACGAAGCCGCCCGCGACGGCATGCATGTCAAGACCGGCGTCGAGGCCGAGTTCTTCCTGATCTCGCCCGACGGCAAGGCGATCTCCGACGAATACGATACGGCCTCGAAGCCCTGCTACGACCAGCAGGCGGTGATGCGCCGCTACGACGTGATCGCCGAGATCTGCGACTATATGCTGGCGCTGGGCTGGGGTCCGTACCAGAACGACCATGAGGATGCCAACGGCCAGTTCGAGATGAACTGGACCTTCGATCACGCGCTGGCGACCGCCGACAAGCACTCCTTCTTCAAGTTCATGGTCAAGTCGATCGCCGAGAAGCATGGCCTTCGCGCGACCTTCATGCCCAAGCCCTTCCAGGGCCTGACCGGCAATGGCTGCCATGCGCATATCTCGGTGTGGGACGAGAGCGGCAAGACCAACGTGTTTGCCGATAATTCGCAAGAGCTCGGCCTCTCCGCCAAGGGCAGGAACTTTCTCGGCGGCATCATGAAGCATGCCTCGGCGCTCGCCGCGATCACGAATCCGACGGTCAACTCCTATAAGCGCATCAACGCGCCGCGCACCATTTCGGGCGCGACCTGGGCGCCGAACACGGTGACCTGGACCGGCAACAACCGTACCCATATGGTGCGCGTGCCGGGGCCAGGGCGCTTCGAGCTGCGTCTGCCGGATGGCGCCGCCAATCCCTACCTCCTGCAGGCCGTCATCATCGCTGCCGGCCTCGACGGCATCCGCTCCAAGGCGGATCCCGGCAAGCGCTACGACATCGACATGTACCAGCTAGGCCATACGGTCACGGATGCGCCGAAACTGCCGCTCAACCTGCTCGACGCGCTGCGCGAATTCGACAACGACAAATCGCTCAAGGCGGCGCTGGGTGAGGAATTTTCGTCGGCATATCTAAAGCTGAAGCAGCAGGAATGGAATTCCTATGCGTCGCACTTCACGCAGTGGGAGCGCGACCACACGCTGGATATCTAGATATCTCGGCGGTGCGAGCGACCTCGGAATAAACTGATGAAATATTCGATCTTCTCGCTCGCCCGCGCCGCCCTTTCCGGCCACAAGAACTGGCAGCCCACCTGGCGCGACGCAGCGCCCAAGGACCGCTACGACGTGGTGATCATCGGCGGCGGCGGGCACGGGCTCGCCACCGCCTGGTTCCTCGCCAGCGAGTTCGGCATCCGCAACGTGGCGGTGCTGGAAAAGGGGTGGATCGGCTCCGGCAATGCCGGCCGCAACACCACCATCATCCGCTCCAATTACGGCCTGCCCGGCAATACCGGCTTCTACGAATTGTCGATGAAGCTCTGGGAACCGATGGAGCAGGACCTCAACTACAATGCGATGGTCAGCCAGCGCGGCGTGCTCAACCTCTATCATTCCGACGCGCAGCGCGACGCCTTCGCCCGGCGTGGCAACACGATGCGCATCAATGGCATCGACGCCGAGCTGCTCGACCAGGCGGCGCTCAGGAAAATGCTGCCGTTCCTCAACTTCGACAATGCGCGCTTCCCCGTGCAGGGCGGGCTGCTGCAGCGGCGCGGCGGCACGGCGCGGCATGACGCCGTGGTCTGGGGCTACGCGCATGCGGCAAGCGCGCTCGGCGTCGACATCATCCAGAATTGCGAGGTCACCGGCTTCACGCGCGACGCCAACGGCAAGGTGACCGGCGTCGAGACCTCGCGCGGAAAGATCGGCGCTGGCAAGGTCGGCATGGCGGTGGCCGGTTCCTCGTCGCGCGTCGCGGCGATGGCCGGCTTGCGACTGCCGATCGAAAGCCATGTGCTGCAGGCTTTCGTCTCCGAAGCGATCAAGCCGCTCTTGCCCAACGTCATGACCTTCGGCGCCGGACACTTCTATGTCAGCCAGTCGGACAAGGGCGGGCTGGTCTTCGGCGGCGACATCGACGGCTATAATTCCTATGCGCAGCGCGGCAATCTGCCGGTGGTCGAGGATGTCTGCGAAGGCGGCATGGCGCTGATCCCGATGATCGGCCGCGTGCGGCTGTTGCGCCAGTGGGGCGGCATCATGGACATGTCGATGGACGGCTCGCCGATAATCGACAAGAGCCCGGTCGATGGCCTCTATATCAATGCCGGCTGGTGCTATGGCGGCTTCAAGGCGACGCCGGGCTCGGGCTTCGTCTTCGCGCATCTCATCGCCCGCGATCAATCGCACAAGGAAGCCGCGCTCTTCCGCCTCGACCGGTTCCAGCGCGGCGCCATGATCGACGAGAAGGGCCAGGGCGCCCAACCGAACCTCCATTAGGATAGAGCATGATGTTATCCAAAAACCGCTTCACACTTTTTGGCATCATGCTCTGAAGACCCAGCCATGCGCATAGTCTGTCCCTTCTGCGGCGAACGCGAACTCGGCGAGTTCACCTATCTCGGCGACGCCAAGCCGCAACGCCCCGCGGCCGATGCCGGCGAGGATGCCGTCTACGATTACGTCTATCTGCGCGACAACATCGCCGGCGTGATGAGCGAGCACTGGTACCATGGCGGCGGCTGCCGCGCCTGGCTGAAGGTCACGCGCAACACGCTGACCCATGAGATTTCGGCCGTGGAACCAGCGGCGGGCGCCGGCGCCGCCAAGGTTGGTGCGTGATGCGCGGCGATCAGGCAAACCGGCTGAACAATGGCGGTCTCATCGACCGCTCGACACCGCTCAACTTCCGCTTCGACGGCAAGACCTTCTCGGGCTTCAAGGGCGACACGCTGGCTTCCGCGCTCGTCGCGAACGGTGTCAAGCTCGTCGGCCGTTCGTTCAAATATCACCGGCCGCGCGGAATTCTCACCGCTGGGTCGGAAGAGCCGAACGCGCTGGTCGAGCTGCGCAGCGGCGCCAGGCGCGAGCCGAATACCAAGGCGACCACGGCCGAGCTCTATGAAGGCCTGGAAGCCGCCAGCCAGAACCGTTGGCCGTCGCTCAATTTCGACGTCATGTCGGTCAACCAGCTGTTCGCGCCGATCTTCGTCGCGGGCTTCTACTACAAGACCTTCATGTGGCCGGCGAAATTCTGGGAGACTATCTACGAGCCGGCGATCCGTCGCGCTGCCGGTCTTGGCCGCGCGGCGGGCGTTTCCGATCCCGACCACTACGACAAGGCCTGGGCGCATTGCGACGTGGCGATCGCGGGCTCCGGGCCGGCCGGCCTGGCGGCAGCCCTTGCCGCGGGCCGGAGCGGCGCGCGCGTCATCCTGTGCGAGGAGGATTTCGTCCTCGGTGGCCGTCTGCTCGCCGATGGTGACACGATCGACGGATTGCCGGCCTCCGAATGGGTCGCGCGCGCGGTTGCCGAACTTGAGGCTATGCCCGACGTGCGCATCATGACGCGGACGACTTTGTTCGGCGTCTACGATGGCGGCACCTATGGCGCGATCGAACGCGTCAACGACCATCTGCCGGTGCCGCCCGAGCATCAGGTGCGCCAGCGCCTGTGGCGGATCGTGGCCAAGCGCTGCGTCGTTGCGGCCGGCGCGATCGAACGCCCGATCGTCTTCGCAGGCAACGACACGCCGGGCGTGATGATGGCGTCGGCCATGCGCAGCTACATCAATCGCTACGCGGCCGCGCCGGCCAGGCGCATCGCGCTCTTCACCAACAATGAGGACGGCTGGCGCACCGCCGAAACGGCGATCGCCGCGGGGTTGCAAGTGGCAGCTGTGATCGATGCGCGGCCGGATGTTTCGCCGGCGCATCGCTCGCTGGCCAGCAAGGGCGGCTTCTCGGTGCTGCACGGCGCTGTCGCCGGCGTCGACGGCGGCAAGGGCGGGATACGCAAGATATCCGTCTCGCTGAGCGGCGGCGCCCGCGCCGAGGTCGAGGCCGACGGACTTGCCGTCTCCGGCGGCTGGAACCCGGCGGTCGGCCTTACTTCCTACCATCGCGGCCGGCCGAAATGGCGCGACGACATCGCCGCTTTCGTGCCGGACGGCGCGCCGCCCGGCATGGTCGCCGCGGGCGCGGCCAACGGCGCCTTCGGACTTGGCGCCTGCTTGCGCGAAGGCTTCGAAGCCGGCGCTGCCGCCGCGCGCGATGCTGGACGCAGCGGCAGTATCGGATCGATGCCGGTCGCCGACGACGAGGCCTTTTCCCTTACGCCGCTGTGGCATGTCGCCGGCAAGGGCAAGGCCTTCGTCGACCAGCAGCATGACGTCACCGCTTCCGATGTCGAGTTGGCGCAGCGCGAAGGCTTCGAGTCGGTCGAGCATCTGAAGCGCTACACCACGCTGGGCATGGCGACCGACCAGGGCAAGACCTCGAATGTCGCCGGCCTCGCCATCATGGCGGCGGTCAGCGGCAAGTCCATTCCCGAAACCGGGACGACAATCTATCGGCCGCCTTACGTGCCGGTCGCCATTGGCGCCTTCGCCGGACATCACCGCGACGAGAATTTCCATGCGACCCGGCTGACGCCGTCGCATCACTGGGCGGCCGAACAGGGCGCCATCTTCGTCGACACCGGCCTGTGGAAACGCGCGCAATGGTATCCGCGCGCCGGCGAGAAGGACTGGCTGGAATCGGTGACCCGCGAGGTCAAGGCGGTGCGCTCAGGCGTCGGCTTCTGCGATGTCTCGACGCTCGGCAAGATCGACGTGCACGGGCCCGATGCCGGCGCCTTCCTCGACCGTGTCTACATCAACGCCTTCTCCAGCCTTGCCGTCGGCAAGGCACGTTACGGGCTGATGCTGCGCGAGGATGGGATCGTCTATGATGACGGCACGACCTCGCGTCTGGCCGAGGACCATTATTTCCTCACCACCACGACGGCCAAGGCCGGACTGGTGATGCAGCATCTCGAATTCTGCCGCCAGGTGCTGTTCCCCGAACTCGACGTGCAGCTGACCTCTGTCTCCGACCAGTGGGCGCAGTTCTCGATCGCCGGACCGAAGACACGCGACCTCTTGAAGGAGGTCGTCGATCCGGGCGAGGACCTGTCGAACGAAGGTTTTCCGTTCATGGGCGCGCGGGAAGTTGCGTTGCGCGGCGGCCTGAAAGCGCGGCTGTTCCGCATTTCCTTCTCCGGCGAGATGGCGTTCGAGATTTCGGTGCCGGCGCGCTATGGCGAGGCGATGGCGCGCAACCTGATGATTGCCGGCAAGCCGTTGGGCATCACGCCTTACGGCACCGAGGCGCTCGGCGTGATGCGCATCGAAAAGGGCCATGTCGCCGGGCCGGAGCTCAACGGCACCACGACCGCTGGTGATCTCGGCCTCGGCAAGATGATGTCGACCAAGAAGGATTTCATCGGCCGCGTCATGGCTGGACGCGAGGCGCTCACCGCGTCGAACCGGCAGGTGGTCGTCGGCATCAAGCCGACCGACAAGGCGCGCCGCCTGCGCTCCGGCGCGCACATCATTCCGAAGGGCGAGACGCCCGGCCCCGACAACGACCAGGGCTATATCACCTCGGTCTGCTTCTCGCCGGTGCTCGACCAGTGGATCGGGCTCGGTCTTGTCGAGCGCGGCCGTGAGCGTATCGGCGAGATCGTGCGCGCGCATGATCCGCTGCGCGGCGAGGACTACGATGTCGAGCTCTGCAATTCCGTCTTCTACGACCCGGATGGAGGGCGCCAGCGTGGCTGATTTTTCCTGGGACATCCGCGGCCCGCTCGACCGCGCGCTGGTCGCCGGCGCTTACGGCGCGCAAGGCGACGCCGGCGTGTCGCTGACCGAGATCCGCAATTTCGACCTCGTGCAGGTGATGGCGCGGCGCGGCAAGGCCGGCGAGACCGCGAAGGCGGCGAAGGCGCGCTTCGGCATCGCCGCGCCCGAAACGCCCAGGGCGGTCGCTGCGGCCGATGCGACGCTGATCTGGTCCGGACCGGACCAGTTTCTCGTGCTGTCCAAGGACGGCAGGCATTCCATCGAAAGCCTGGCTATCGTCTTTGCCGGCTCGGCATCGCTTTCCGACCAGTCGCACGCGCGGGCGCTGATCAGCGTGTCCGGCGACAAGGCGCGCGCGATGCTCGCCAAGCTGTCGTCGATCGATTTGCATCCCGATGTGTTCGGTGTGGGCGCGGCGGCGGCCACGTCGATGGATCACACCAGCGTCACGCTGTGGCGCGGAAATGACCGAAGCGGCCAGGCTGTGTTCAATCTCCTCGTGTTTGCAACCTTTGCCGAGAGCCTCTGGCACACCATTTTGGACTCGGCCGCGGAATACGGTGTGACAATCGGCCATTCCGAGGAATTGTAGCTCGATAATTTTCGGGCTCAGCGCCGCCCCTCATTGCCCTGCCGGGCATTTCTCCCCGTAAACGGGGAGAAAGAAGCTGGGAACGCGCCGCGCCTTTTCTGCGGCATTGGCGATTGGCGAAATCGAAGGCGGCAGCGTCCTTCGCCCCGTTCACAGGGAGAAGGTGCCCGAAGGGCGGATGAGGGGCAGCGCCGGCGTTCGAAGGACAAGCATGTCGGCAAATCACCTCGCGGCGATTGCATCGAGAGCACCACCGCAGCCTTGCCAAACGCATTCCCCCTGCTATTCTCTCAGCGAAAATAATTTTACACACAGGCAAACTTGTTTCTCGCTCGGAGGAGGGTTTGAGATGAGCCAGTCGCCCTACCCCGCCGTCCTGTCCGGGCCACCCAAGCCCAGCCTGATCCTAAGGCCCGGCGAGATCCGCCTGCCGCCCGGCCTGGAGCGCTACACGGTGCAGGGCAATGGCGCGGTGCTGATCGACGTCGAGGCGGGCGACAGCGTCAGCCTTATCAATGTCGAGGGCGGCCAGCCTTGCGAATTGCTGGCCTGGGACAAGTCCGGCGCAACCGATCCCGGCATTTTTGGCGAACGGTCGAACAGCAATGCCGCCGGCATCAAGGCGCTGCTCGCCGAAGGCGACGACAGCCTTTCGGCGTTGCGCCTCAGCCTCGAGCACCGCAAGGTGGAGCTCGACCAGCCGAAGGCCGTGCGCGTGTTCGGCGGCGCCACGCCGGCCGGCACCGAGCAGAGTTTTTCCGTCCAACGCAGCGGCGCGCTGCTGATCGCGGCGCCCGGCGGCCCGATGCTGGTCGACGGCCACAACACGGCGACGCCGCTCACCGTGCTGGTGCGCCGCGCCACCATCCGCCTGAAGACAAGAGGGCAGCTTGCCGATCCGCTCGCCGATCCTGTGCTCGATCTGCGCGTGAAATCGGCGACCGCTGAATCCTATTTCGTCAAGGCGGGCGACTATCTGCAGATCATCGATGTCGACGGTCGGCAATGCACCGACTTCCAGTGTTTTTCGGCGCGCAAGCTGGATAAGCGACGCGACTTGCCGCTCGACGTGACGACGACCCGCACGCTGATGGGCTCGGCCTATCCGATGCCGGGACTGCATTCGAAATATTACGACCAGGACATGGAGCCGCTGGTCGAGGTGGTGCAGGACACGTGCGGCCGGCACGACGCCTTCGCGCTCGCCTGCGCCGCCAAATATTACGACGACATCGGCTATCCGGGCCACACCAACTGCTCGGAGAATTTCAACAAGGCGCTGGCCGGCAAGGGTGTCACGCCCCGCGCCGGCTGGATGGCGATCAACTTCTTCTTCAATACGGCGATCGACGCGCATGGCGTGATGGTGTCGGACGAGCCATGGTCGCGGCCGGGCGACTATGTGCTGCTCAGAGCCCTGACCGACATCGTCTGCGTGTCCTCGGCCTGCCCGGACGACACCACGCCCGCCAATGGCTGGGACCTCACCGACATCCATGTGCGGACCTATTCCGGCCAGCACAAATTCTCGCGAGCGATCGCCAGACGCATGAAGCCCGACTCGGAACCGAAAATGACCCGCGAGACAGCTTTTCATTCGAGCTTTGCCAAGCACACGCGCGACTTCGTCGAATACAGGGGCTATTGGCTGGCCAATTCCTTCGCCAAGGAAGGGCCCATCGCCGAGTACTGGGCCTGCCGGCAGGACGCCGTGATCATGGACCTGTCGCCGCTGCGCAAGTTCGAGGTCACCGGGCCGGATGCCGAGGCGCTGCTGCAATACACGCTGACCCGCGACGTCAAGAAGCTCGGCGTCGGCCAGGTCGTCTATACAGCGATGTGCTACGAGCATGGCGGCATGATCGACGACGGCACGCTGCTCAGGCTCGGCAAGGACAATTTCCGCTGGGTCGGCGGCGACGATCTTTCCGGCGAGTGGCTGCGCGAGACGGCAAGGAAACTCGGCCTCAACGTGCTGGTGCGCTCCTCCACCGACCAGATGCACAATATTGCCGTGCAGGGGCCGAAGAGCCGCGAGATCTTGAAGGAGGTCGTCTGGACCTCGCCGGTGCAGCCTTCGATCGGCGAGCTCGAATGGTTCCGCTTCGCGGTTGCGCGCATCGGCGGCGGCAACGGCGTGCCGGTCGTGGTCTCGCGCACCGGCTATACGGGCGAGCTCGGCTACGAGATCTGGTGCCATCCGCGCGACGCCGAAAAGGTGTTCGACGCGATCTGGGAAGCCGGCCAGCCGCACGGGCTGAAGCCGATGGGCCTGCAGGCGCTCGACATGGTGCGCATTGAGGCCGGGCTGATCTTCGCCGGTTACGAGTTCTCCGACCAGACCGACCCGTTCGAGGCCGGCATCGGCTTCACCGTGCCGCTCAAGACGAAGACCGATGACTTCATCGGCCGCGATGCGCTGATCCGGCGCAAGGAACATCCGCAGCACAAGCTGGTCGGGCTCGACATCGATGCCAACATCCCGGTCGGCCATGGCGACTGCGTCCATGTCGGCCGCGCCCAGATCGGCGTCGTAACCTCCGGCATGCGCTCGCCGGTGCTCGGCAAGACCATCGCGCTGGCGCGGCTCGACGTCACCCATGCCGAGATCGGCACGGAGGTCGAGATCGGCAAGCTCGACGGCCACGCCAAGCGGCTGCCCGCGCGCGTCGTCGCCTTCGCGCATTATGACCCGCAGAAGACCAAACCGCGCTCCTAAAAAAGCCGAGTTCCAAAAGCCTCCCAAGGCTGATCCGAACCCTCGCCGACCGCCGCCGGCGGCGGTCGGATCAATGTTTCGCAAGCGTGATGTGCATGACATCCACAAAACGCTTGACGCGAAAGCGCGTCGGGTCAATCTTCACTCTTAAGAAAAAAATACGACTGAGTGGAAACACGATGGGTCGACGGTGATTTGCCGGGGAGCAAGCTTCGCCTGAGCCGAAGCGTCGCCGGCGGGGAACAGAAAAAAGGGGAAGACACAAGATATGAGCACGATAACCACGGCCCTCGAGCAGCCTGCCGAAAGCAAGCTGCTCAGGCATATCGACTGGCGCGGCGCCTTCTGGGTGGCAAGCGGCGTTCCGGCACTGGTCCTGTTCTCGATCGGCGGCATTGCCGGCACGACCGGAAAGCTCGCCTTCCTGATCTGGACGGTGTCCATGATCATGGGCTTCCTGCAGTCCTTCACCTATGCCGAGATCGCCGGCCTGTTCCCGAACAAGTCGGGCGGCGCCTCGATCTACGGCGCGACCGCCTGGTTGCGCTATTCGAAGTTCATCGCACCGCTGTCGGTGTGGTGCAACTGGTTCGCCTGGACGCCGGTGCTGTCGCTCGGCTGCTCGATCGCCGCCGCCTATATTCTCAACGCCCTGGCGCCGGTGCCGATCTTCACAGAGAATTCTGCCGAAGTGATTGCCTATATCGCGGCCCATGCCGGGACGGCGCCCGCCGACGCGATCGCCGCAGTGACCGCCGCCGCGACGCCGGCGATCCGCACATGGTCGCTGTGGGGCCACACGCTTGGCCCGGTGTCCTTCACCTTCAACGCCACCTTCTTCATCGGCGCCGTGCTGATGCTGATCATCTTCTCGATCCAGCATCGCGGCATCCTCGGTACGGCCAGCGTGCAGAAATATATCGGACTGCTGGTCATCATCCCGATGCTGATCGTCGGCGTCGTGCCCATCTTCACTGGCCAGATCGACTGGGCGAATTTCTCGCCGCTGGTGCCGCTGGCCACCGCTTATGCGCCAGATCCCGGCTCCTGGAACATTGCCGGCTGGACGCTGGCGCTCGGCGGCATGTTCATCGCAGCATGGTCGACCTACGGCTTCGAGACCGCGGTCTGCTACACGTCGGAATTCAAGAACCCCGGCACCGACACCTTCAAGGCGATCTTCTATTCCGGCCTGCTCTGTATGCTGCTGTTCATTCTGGTGCCCTTCACTTTCCAGGGCGTGCTTGGCTTGAACGGCATGCTGGCGACGCCGATCGTCGACGGCTCGGGCGTCGCCGACGCGCTGGCCGGCATGGTCGGCGGCGGCAAGCTGATCCACAGCCTGCTGGTCATGTTGATGATCCTGGCGCTGGTGCTCTGCATCATGACGGCGATGGCCGGCTCCTCGCGCACGCTCTACCAGGGCTCGGTCGACGGCTGGCTGCCGCGCTATCTCAGCCACGTAAACGAGCATGGCGCGCCGACGCGGGCCATGTGGACAGATCTCTGCTTCAACCTGATCGTGCTGGCGATCGCCTCGGCCGACGCGACGAGCTTCTTCTTCATCCTCGCCGTGTCGAATTGCGGCTACATCATCTTCAACTTCCTCAACCTCAACGCGGGCTGGATCCATCGCATCGATAACGGCCACATCAAACGGCCGTGGAAGGCGCCGAGCTGGCTGCTCGGGATCGGCGCCATCTTCGCCTATGTCAACGCGATCTTCATGGGCGCCGGCGCCAAGGTCTGGAACCCGATGGCGCTGTGGGCCGGGCTGTTCACCGCGGCGCTGATCATCCCGGTGTTCTGCTTCCGCCACTACATCCAGGACGGCGGCAAGTTCCCCGAGCACATGCTGGCTGATCTCGGCATGTCGGGAGCCGACCTCAAGGTCAAGAAGGCCGGCATGCTGCCCTATCTGACACTCGTTGCCGGCATCATCGTCGTGCTCATCGCCAACTGGATCTTCGTGATCTGACGAGCTAGCGGCCGCCCCCGCGGCAAAGGGAAGCCGGCCGGCCCACATTGGACCGGCCGGTTTTGTTATTCCGCGGCCAGGGCCAGCTGCGGCCGTTCGATGCCTTCGACCTTTTCCGGCTCGGGCGCCTGCTCGTCGGTCTTGGCCTTCTTGGGCGCGCGGCCGAAGAACAGGGCGTAGCCGGCCGGTAGCACCAGGATGGTGAGCACCGTGGCGACCAGGATGCCGCCCATCATGGCGTAGGCGAGCGGTCCCCAGAAGACGGCACGCGAGATCGGGATCAGCGCCAGCACGGCGGTGAGCGCCGTCAGCATGATCGGCCGGAAGCGGCGCACGGCGGCACCCACAATCGCTTCTGATCGCTCCATGCCGGCCGCGATATCCTGGTCGATCTGATCGACCAGGATGATCGAGTTGCGCATGATGATGCCGAGCAGCGCGATGACGCCAAGGATCGCGACGAAGCCGAACGGCGCGCCGCTGATCAGCAGCGCCGCGGCGGCGCCGATGATACCGAGCGGACCGGTGGCCAGCACCAGCATCGATTTGCCGAAATGCTGCAGCTGGACCATCAAGAGTACGACGATGATGGCCAGCATGATCGGCGCCTTGGCCGCGATCGAGGCCTGGCTCTCGGCAGAATCCTCGGCGCCGCCCTGGATCTCCACCTTGTAGCCGGGCGCGAGGCCGGCGCGCAGGTCCTTCATGTCGTTGTACATCTTGGTGACGACGTCGTTCGACTGCACGCCGTCCGGCAGCGTGGCGCGCACGCTGATGGTCGGTAGGCGGTCGCGCCGCCATTCGATGCCCTGCTCCATGACGGGCACGACCTTGGCCACCTGCGACAGCGGCACCGAGCCGCCGAAGTCGGTCGGGATGTAGACCGAATCGACCGAGGAGAGCAGGTGGCGGGTCGCATCCGGCTCGCGGGCGACGATCGAGACCGTCTCCTCGCCGTCGCGGAAGTCGTCGAGCGGCGCGCCGGACATGGTGGCCTGCAGCATCTGGCGGATGCGCTGCGAGGTGACGCCAAGGGCGCGGGCGCGGTCCTGGTCGATCACCAGCTTCATCGCCGGCACCGGCTCCAGCCAGTCGTCATGGATGGCGCCGAGCAGCGGATTGGCCTGGAACTTCGCCTTCACCTCGTCGGCGATGCGGCGCACCTCCTTGCGGTCCGGGCCCATGATGCGCATCTGCACCGGCCAGCCGGTCGGCGGACCGAGGAAGAGACGGTCGACCTTGCCGCGGATCGAGGGGAAGTCCTTGGCGAGGATGCCGCGCATCCTGACGATCAGCCGCTCGCGCGCCGGCTCGTCCTTGGCCATCACCAGGAGCTGGGCGAAGTTCGGGTTGCGGAGTTGCTGGTCGAGCGGCAGGAAGAAGCGCGGGGCGCCTTCGCCGATATAGGTGGCGATGAAGCGCTTGTCGGGATCGTCCATCATCCTTGATTCCAGCGCCTTGGCCTGGTTCTCGACCTCCTTGATCGAGGTGCCTTCCGGTAGCCACAGATCGACGAGGATTTCCGGACGCGAGGATTGCGGGAAGAAGTTCTGCGGGATGAACTGAAACGCCCACAGGCTGGTGGCGAAGGTGACCAGCGTCATCGCCAGAACGATGATGCGGTGGCGCACGGCCCAGGTGACGGTGGCGCGCAGGCGGCGGTAGAAACGCGTGTCGAAGACATCGTGGTGGGTGCCGGCGTGCTTGCGCTGTTTCAGGATCATGTAGCCCAGCCACGGCGTGAAATAGACCGCGACGAACCACGACACCACCAGCGCGATGCCGACGACGTAGAACAGCGTGCGCACATATTCGCCGGCGGTGGAGGCGGCGAAG
Organism: Mesorhizobium sp. B4-1-3; assembly: GCF_006439355.1. Lineage (GTDB taxonomy): Bacteria > Pseudomonadota > Alphaproteobacteria > Rhizobiales > Rhizobiaceae > Mesorhizobium. The sequence continues at coordinate 90,647 of NZ_VFTG01000002.1, read as the reverse complement.
CCGACCGGGATGAAGCCCGCCGTGGTGATCAGCGTGCCGGTGAGCATCGGGAAGGCGGTCGAGGTATAGGCGAAGCTCGCCGCCTCGATCTTGACCAGTCCCTCCTCCAGCTTTCGTTCCATCATCTCGACGACGATCATGGCGTCGTCGACCAACAGGCCGAGCGCGATGATCAGCGCGCCGAGCGAGATGCGCTGCAAGTCGATGCCGATCTCGTACATGATGGCGAACGTCGCGGCGAGCACGAGCGGGATGGCGATGGCGATCACCAGGCCCGAGCGCCAGCCGATCGACAGGAACGACACGACGAGCACGATAAGCAGCGCTTCGCCAAGCGCCTCCATGAACTCGTTGACCGCATCCTTGACGACCTCGGGCTGGTCGGAGATCTGGTCGACCGAAACGCCATAGGGCAGCCCGGCCTCGAAACGCTGGTAGGTCGCCTCGACATCCTTGCCGACATCCCTGACGTTGAAGCCCTTGGCCATGACGACGCCGACCTGGACGCTCTCGTGGCCGTTGAAGCGATATTTGCGCTCGTAAGGATCCTCGAGGCCGGAAGAGACGGTGGCGATGTCGCCGAGGCGCGTCACCTGGTTGCCGGAGCGCAGCCTCAACTCGCGGATGTCGGCAGCCCTGGTGACGTCGCCCTCGACGGAGATGCGCACCGAGCGCAGGCCGGTGTCGACGGAGCCTGCCGGAACGACGGCGTTCTGCCCTTTCACGGCGTTCTGCAGGTCGAGGATGGTCAGGCCACGCTCGGCCAACGCCTTTGACGAGACGTCGATATAGATCTTCTCCGGCTGGTCGCCGATGATGACGGCCTTCTCGACGCCGGGCGTCGTCAACAGCATGTCGCGCGCCTGGATGGCGAACTTCTTCAGCTCCGGATAGGTGAAGCCGTCGCCGCTGATCGAATGCAGCGTGATGAACGTGTCGCCGAACTCGTCGTTGAAATACGGACCGAGCAGGCCTTGCGGCAACTCACTGGAAATGTCGCCGACTTTCTTGCGCACCTGATAGAAGGCGTCCTTCACCTCCTCGGCGTTGGTGTCGCCCTTGACCTGAAGCGTGATGATGGCGCTGCCGGCGCGGGTGTAGGAGCGCACGAAGTCGAGATGCGGCGTTTCCTGCAGCTTGCGCTCGATCTTGTTGACGACCTGGTCCTCCATGTCCTGGATCGAGGCGCCCGGCCAGATCGCCTGCACCACCATGACGCGGAAGGTGAAGTCTGGGTCTTCCTTCTGGCCCATGCGCATCAGGCCGAGCGCGCCGGCCAGGATGATCAGCCCGAACAGGAAGCGCGCGATGCTCGGATGTCCGATCGCCCAGCGCGAGAGGTTGAAAGGCCGCTTTTCAGTGCTGCTGTCCGTCGTGGTCATGGCACAAGTCCAGTCCAATTGGTCGGCAATGCACGCTCGGCATTGCCTGTGAATTCTCGGTCGGGTTTCCGGGCGGCGAGACCCTCAAGCGGAGAGAGACTCGCAAATCGCGCTGGACGCGGCGCTGCTGCGGGGGAAGTCAACATGCCGGCATCTCACGATCGGGCGTCCGCCGCCCGGAACCCATGCCTTCCCCGGCTCGCGGCTCGACGCAGCGAGAGCGGGAAAGCGTCTGTTACGCCTGACTCCAGGTTTTAGTTCGATGCATGTCGTTCTCCCAAAACCGCTTCGCACTTTTGGGCGACAAGCATCAGCGCAGGCTGCTGGTGGTCGCGACGTCATTCTCCGCCGAGGCGGATTGCTGGGCGTCGCTGGAAAGCTTGACCTTCAAATTGTCGGTCATGAACTGGGTGCCGGCCGCGACCACGACATCGCCCTGTTTCAGGCCGTCAGCCACGGCGACGCCGTCGGCGGTGAAGCTGGCGACCTTGATCGGGCGCGGATGCACCGTGTCGGAGGCGCGATCGACGGTCCAGACGATCTGCTTGCCGTCCTTCTCGGTCATCGCGGTCAGCGGGATCGAGACGAGCTCAGCCTTGCTGCCGACGGTCGCCTGGACATTGGCGGTCATGCCGAGCAGCACGCGCGGATCGTTGGGCAGCGAGACCCGGACCGCGAAGGTGCGCGACTGCGGATCGGCGCTGCCGGCGACCTCGCGGACCTTGCCGTCAAGGGTGAGCCCCTCATCCGACCAGAAGCTCGCCTTGACCTCCTTACCCGGACGGAAGCCGGCGATGTCCGTCTCCGGCACCGCGATCGACACTTCCTTCTCGCCATCGACCGCGACGGTCATGACCGGCGTGCCGGCGGCGACCACCTGGCCGACATCGGCCGAGATGGTGGTGACGATGCCGTTCTTGCTGGCCTTCAGATCGGCGTATTGAACCTGGTTCTGCGCCTGGGCCAGCGTCGAACGGGCGGCATCACGGGTCGCCATCGCCTGGTCGTAAGTCAGCCGCGCCTGGTCGAGCTGCGACTTCGGCGCGAAATTCTTGGCGTAGAGCTGCTCGGCGCGCTTCCTGGCAAGGTCGACGGTCTCGACCTGGCGCTCGGCAGCGTCGAGGCTGGCCGCGGCGCTCTTCACCGACAATTGGTAGTCGGCGGGATCGATGCGGGCGAGCACGTCGCCCTCATTCACATGCTGGCCGATGTCGACCAGGCGCTCGGTGACCTTGCCGGCGATGCGAAAGCCGAGATTCATCTCGGTGCGGGCGCGCACCGAACCGGAATAGTCGAGTTGGCGGGTGGTCTGCGCCTCGCCGATCTCGACAACCTTCACCGGCCGGACGACTTCCTGGACGACCTCGGCCTTCTCCTGGCTGCAGCCGGCAAGGCCGAGCACTGCCGCGATGACGGCGGCGGTTGGGAGGCCTGCGGCCGGCAGTCGTCGCAGAATGGAACCGGAGAGAATGGAATTGGACAAAGACACCTTAGCACTCCCGAACTGGAGATGATTTGTCGGCCGCACGCGGCGGACAGCTTCTATTTCAAGGCTCTGATGGCGTAGTCGATAAGTTCGTCGGGCATCGCCCGGTTGGTCTTGGCAAGGCACTGCGCCACCATCTGCGGGTGGCACAGAATGACGGTCGCGGCGCCGAAGCAGCGCGAGGCCGTCTCCGGATCCTGCTCCCTGAACTCGCCGGCCTCGATGCCCTCGCGGATCACCTCGGCATAGAGGTCGTGAATTCTGTTCACATGCGCATCGATGACGCTCCAGTCGCGCTCCAGCGCAACGATGACCATCTCATGCACCTTCTCCTGGTCGAGCATGACCTCCAGCGTCATTTTGTACTGGGCATGAATGTAGCGACGCAGCCGCTCCTCGGCGCTGACCGGGAGATGCATGATCTCGTAGGCCATCTTGTAGCTGGCGCCGAGCATGCGGCCGCAGACGGCCTGGTGGATTTCGATCTTGGAGGCAAAGAAGCGGTAGATGTTGGCCGGCGACATGCCGAGTTCGCGGGCGATGTCGGCAACATTGGTCTTGCTGTAGCCGTAATGGCGGAACAGCCGCTCGGCGCAGTCGAGAATGCGGGTCACATTCTCCTGTCTGGCGGGGTCTGCCACTACGTTGGCGGCTTCGGACATGGCGGCTTTCGTTTGATGAGTGATGAATTTCAATTTTCGTCAGTCGTAAAACGAAAGCGACGACGAGTCAACGCGGAATCGACGTACGCGTATATTTGGTGACAGATGGTGACAGGAAGAGGTGGTGCAATGAGCCACGTAGGCGATTAGCCATTAACGCCCGTGCTGTCGTCATCTTAGGGCGGAGCAAGGAGCGTCGCTTCGCGACTGCTCCACCATAGGATGACGAAATCACAGGGCGACGGCGAAAATTGTCAACGTCGCGGCCACGGCGGAAGGAGCGAACCTACGCCCCCTTCGCCATTTCCCTCAACCTGAACTTCTGGATCTTGCCCGTCGACGTCTTCGGGATTTCCGCGAACACCACCGCCTTCGGCACCTTGAAGCGGGCGAGCAGTCCTCGGCAATGCTCGATGATCTCGGCCTCGGTCGCGGTCTTGCCGGGCTTGAGCTCGACATAGGCGACCGGCACCTCGCCCCATTTTTCGTCCGCACGCGCCACCACGCCGCAGGAGGCGACCGACGGATGCTTGTAGAGCGCGTCCTCGACTTCGATGGAGGAGATGTTCTCGCCGCCCGAGATGATGATGTCCTTGGAGCGGTCCTTGAGCTGGATATAGCCGTCGGGGTGCATGACGCCAAGATCGCCGGAATGGAACCAGCCGCCGGCGAAGGCCTCGTCGGTCGCCTTGCGGTTCTTCAGGTATCCCTTCATGACGATGTTGCCGCGGAACATGACCTCGCCGATGGTCTTGCCATCGGCCGGCGTCTCCACCATGGCCTCTGGGTTCATTACCGTGAGGCCCTCGAGCGCGGCATAGCGCACGCCCTGTCGCGCTTTTTTCGCTGCCCTGAGGCCCTTCTCCAATCCATCCCACTCATTGTGCCATTCGTTGACGACGGCCGGGCCGTAGGTCTCGGTCAGGCCGTAGAGATGGGTGACGGCGAAGCCGGCATCGGCCATGCCGGACAGCACGGCCTCCGGCGGGGGTGCTGCAGCGGTGTTGAAGGTGACAGTCTGCGGGAACTGGCGCTTGTCCTCGTCCTTGGCGTTGATCAGCACCGACATGACGATGGGCGCGCCGCAGAGATGGGTGACGCCATGGTCGGCGATGGCGTCATACATCGGCTTTGCCCGCACCCAGCGCAGGCAGACATGGGTGCCGGCCTGCACGGCCAAGGTCCAGGGGAAGCACCAGCCGTTGCAATGGAACATCGGCAGCGTCCAGAGATAGACTGCGTGCTTGGCCATGCCGGCATGGATGGTGTTGGTGTAGGCCATCAGCGCGGCACCACGATGATGATAGACGACGCCTTTCGGATTGCCTGTCGTGCCGGAAGTATAGTTGAGCGAGATGGCGTCCCACTCGTCATCCGGCATCGACCAGGCGAAAGCCTCGTCGCCGCCGGCGAGAAAATCTTCGTAATCGAGCGTGCCGATGCGCTCGCCTTTCGGATAGGGCGCGTCGGCCGCATAGTCCGGGTCGTCATAGTCGATGACCAACGGCTTCACCTTGGCCAATGCCAGCGCTTGCCTGACGACGCCCGAGAATTCGCGGTCGAAGATCAGCACCTTCGAATCGGCATGGTCGAGCTGGAAGGCGATGACGGCGGCGTCGAGACGGGTGTTCAGCGAATGCAGCACCGCTTTGGTCATCGGCACGCCGAAATGCGCTTCCAGCATCGGCGGCGTGTTGGACAGCATCACCGTCACCGTGTCGCCCTTGCCGATGCCGCGCTTGGTAAGTGCGGAAGCAAGCTTCAGCGAGCGGCGCCAGAAATCGCGATAGGTGATGCGCTGGCTGCCATGGATGATGGCGATGTGCTCGGGATAGGTCTTGGCCGCGCGCTCGAGATAAGTGAGCGGCGTCAGCGGCTGGTGGTTGGCGGCGTTCCTGTCGAGATCCTGTTCGTAGGGATTGGCCATCCCGTTCTCCCCGATGTCTTTTCGAGCTTTCTAACGTTAGGCCTGCCGTCACGCTATCCCCCTTCCGCGGCTGAAAATGCTATGCTGCGCCGGCTTGGTAGAATAGCGATCCGGATTGAGACGCGCCGCGAGGCGATCTCGGCTCTCATGTAAATTTGACTTTTGTCGAGAGCCGTGACTATTGTCAGCCGAGGAGGCGGCATGGCGATCAGACCGGCAGAACAGCTCATCCACAAAGCCGCCTGGCTTTACTATGCACATGGCCTTCGCCAGGACGAAGTGGCGAACCAGCTCAACATTTCCCGCGCCTCGGTCGCCATGTATCTGCGCAAGGCGCGCGAGACCGGTATCGTCAACATCTCGACCTCGACGCAGCTCTTCACCGACGATGTCATGGCACGCAAGGTCGAAGACGCCTTCGGGCTCGACGCCGTCTGGATCGCGCCGGAAAACGCCTATCTCGCCGATCCCTCGACCGATATCGCGGTGCTTGCGGCGAGCGTCTTCCTCGAGCTGGTGAAGAAGGGCGACCGCATCGGCGTCGCCTGGGGCCGCACGGTCTACACCATCGCCGACATCATGTCCTTTGCCGACCTGCAGGACGTCACCGTGGTACAGCTTTGCGGCAATCTCGGCGCGCCCTATTCCTACCGGCCCGACCAATGCACGATGGAGATCGCGCGACGGCTCAACGCCAAGGGCCTGAACTTCTATGCGCCGCTGGTTCTGTCGACGGAGGGGCTGGCGAAGAGCCTGCGCGGCGAGCCGGTGATCCGCGACCAGCTGGCCGGCATCGCCGATTGCGACCTGGCGCTCTATTCCGTCGGCGCGGTCGATGCGGACAGCCATCTGGTGAAATGCGGCGCGCTGTCGCCGGCCGAGATGGAAGCGCTGCGCAGCCAGGGTGCCGCCGGCGTCATCGCCGGGCAGATCATCGACGCCAGGGGCGAAGTGCTCGACTGCAGCTACAACCGGCGCGTCATCTCCGCCGAGCTCGCCTCGCTGCGCGCCATCGAGAAGCGGCTGATGGTGGTGCAGGAAGACACCAAGTTCGAGCCGCTGCTTGCGGCCATCGCCGGCGGGCTCTGCACGCATCTGGTGGTCGGTGCGCATATGGCCGAGCGCCTGCTCCAGCACGCCGGCGCCGCAATCAAGAAGGCCTCTTAGACCCCCACGCCGCTTCTGTCATACAGGCGTCGCGGCTTTCTGTTCATGAGCAAAGACGAGTATCGGACGGATCGACATGAAGAACCTTTGGAATGACGCCGACGCGGAAAAGATGGTAGCCGACTATGCCAAGAAGGGCGTCGGCCGCGATCTTGCGCTGCGCGTCTACACGACCCGCCTGCTCGGCGGCGAGCCGCGGCTGGTGCTGCATGGCGGCGGCAACACGTCCTGCAAGACCAAGGCTACCGACCTGGTCGGCGACGAATGGGACGTGCTCTGCGTCAAGGGCAGCGGCTGGGACATGGCCGTCATCGAGCCGCAAGGCCTGCCGGCGGTGAAGATGGGCGCGCTGCTCAAGGCGCGCTCTCTGGACAAGCTCTCCGACGAGGACATGGTGGCGCTGCAGCGCTCCAACCTCATCGATCCCGCCTCCCCCAACCCCTCGGTCGAAACGCTGCTGCATGCCTTCCTGCCGCATAAGTTTGTCGACCACACGCATTCGACGGCGATTCTCGCCATCGTCGACCAAGAAGACAGCAAACCGCTGATCAAGACCGTGTTCGGCGACAGATTAGGTTACGTGCCCTACATCAAGCCGGGCTTCGACCTCGCCAAGGTGGCGGTGGAAGTCTTCGACGCCGACCCAAGCGTCGAAGGCCTGATCCTCGACAAGCACGGCATCTTCACCTTCGGCGACGACGCCAAGCAGGCCTATGACCGCATGATCCACTATGTGACCATGGCCGAGGACTTCGTCGCCAAGAACGGCAAGCCGCACACGGCCAAGGCGGCGCTACCGGCAAAGCTCGCCAAGCCGAGCGACATCGCGCCGACGCTGCGCGGCGCTGTCGCCGTGTCGCGCGGCGAAGGCCGCTTCGACCGCATGATCAGCGACTTCCGCACCTCCGACGCGATCGTCGATTTCATCAATTCGACCAAAATTGCCGAGTTGGCCGGCCGCGGCGTCTCGACGCCCGATCTGTCGATTCGCATCAAGACGGGACCGATGGCGGTGCCGGCGCCCGATGCCGACAAGCTCGGCGACTATAAGGCCGTGGTGCGCGGCCATGTCGAGGCCTTCGTCAAGGACTACACCGCCTATTTCGAGACCAATGACGCGCTGGACGACGTCAAGCGCACCATGCTCGACCCGATGCCGCGCCTGACACTGGTGCCGGGTCTTGGCATGTTCGGCCATGGCCGCACGCTGAAAGATGCGAAGATTGCGTCGGATGTCGGCGAGATGTGGATCGAGGCGGTGCGCGGCGCGGAAGCGATCGGCAAATTCCATCCGCTCTCCAAGGCCGATCTGTTCCCGCTCGAATACTGGTCGCTGGAACAGGCCAAGCTCGCCTCCAACAAGCCGAAGCCGCTGACCGGCCAGGTGGTGCTGGTCACTGGCGGCGCAGGCGCAATCGGCGCCGCGACGGCAAAACTGTTCGCGGCCAATGGGGCGCATGCGGTGATCGTCGACCTCGATCCGGCAAAGGCCGCGGACGCGGCGAAGGCGGCCGGCAACAATTCGATCGGCATCGGCGCCGATATCACCAAGCCGGCCGAGATGCGCGCTGCCTTCGACAAGGCGGTCGCCGTCTATGGCGGCGTCGACATCCTGGTCTCCAACGCAGGCGCCGCCTGGGAAGGCCGTATCGGCGAACTAGATGATGCCACTTTGCGCAAAAGCTTCGAGCTCAATTTCTTCGCCCACCAGTCGGCGGCGCAGAATGCGGTGCGCATCATGCTGGAACAGGGCACCGGCGGCGTGCTTCTCTTCAACACCTCAAAGCAGGCGATCAACCCCGGCCCGAAATTCGGCGCCTACGGCATTCCGAAGGCGGCGACGCTGTTCCTGTCCAGGCAATATGCGTTGGACTACGGCGCCTATGGCATCCGCTCCAATGCGGTCAACGCCGACCGTATCCGCTCAGGGCTCCTGACCGACGCTATGATCGCCAGCCGGTCCGGCGCGCGCGGTGTCTCGGAAAAGGAATACATGTCCGGCAATCTGCTCGGACAGGAGGTGACGGCCGACGACGTAGCGCAGGCCTTCCTGCACCAAGCGCTGGCCGAACGCACCACGGCGGACGTGACGACGGTTGACGGCGGCAACATCGCGGCGGCGCTGCGCTGACGAGGCAGAAGTATCCCGCTCCTGGGGCGGTTCATCGTTCTACGAAAACGACGAACCGCCCCATCTCCCTATCGACAGATTCCGGCGCAAGGCCTTTCACGCTTCTGCTAAAGAACTGCTCAAACCCGTCAAAATCCATTCCAATCCTTCACGTATTGCTCGGTCAGTTTAAGGGGCGCTTGTGTTTCGCATGCGAGCTCCAACCTTGATCGTTGGTGGAGCTTCAAATGGCGGCGAGAAGACTTCGTATCGGCGTGCTCTTCGGCGGGCGCTCCGCTGAGCATGAGGTGTCGCTGCTTTCGGCGGCCAACGTCATCGCCGCGCTGGACCCGGCGAAATACGATGCCGTCCCGATCTTCGTCACCCGGGAAGGGCAATGGCTGCTGAGCCGCTTCGAGGACGGCGCGCTGGCGACGCCATCCGTTGGCACGCAGCTCTGCCTAGTGCCCGGCGGGCATGGGCGGATGCTGGCGATCCCTGCAAACGGCTCGCCCTACGACCTGCCCCCCATCGATATCCTGTTTCCAGTGCTGCACGGACTGCATGGCGAGGACGGCGCGGTGCAGGGAATGGCCGAAGTGGCACGGGTGCCGCTCGCCGGCTGCGGCATCCTCGGGTCCGCCACGGCGCTCGACAAGGACATCGCCAAGCGGCTGCTGAAAGCGGCAGGACTGCCCGTTGCGCGCTCGGTGACCATCGGTGAAGGGGCCGCGCCTTCGCTTGCCGAGCTTGAGGGTCAACTCGGCCTGCCGCTCTTCATCAAGCCGGCGCGGCAGGGCTCGTCGGTCGGCGTCGCGAAGGTCAATGCCAGTCAGGAATTCGAGCGGGCGCTGACGGAAGCCTTCCAGCACGACGGCAAGCTCCTGGCGGAGGAATTCGTCCGTGGCCGCGAGATCGAATACAGCGTGCTGGAAAGCCCCGAAGGCGAACTTTTCGTCTCGCATCCAGGCGAGATCGTGCCCGCGGAAAGCCATGGTTTCTACAACTACAACGCCAAATACATCGACGAGAATGGTGCGGCCTTGATCGTGCCAGCTGAGCTGCCGCAGGAGGTCGAGGATGCCATGCGCGACATGGGCGCAAGGGCGTTCAGGGCGCTCGGTTGCGACGGCATGGCCCGCGTCGACTTCTTCCTGATGCCGGACATGAATTTCCTGATCAACGAGATCAACACCATTCCGGGCTTCACCAACATCAGCATGTACGCCAAGGCTATGGCGGCGAGCGGCGTCAGCTATCCGGAGGTGATCGACCGTCTGGTGGCGCATGGGCTGGCGCGCGCCGGCCGGTGAAAAAGACCTGAGGATACGAAATCTCCGCAGCAGCCAGTTGGCCATGTCGCCGCGTCACTGCGGCAGGCCGGCCTTGCGGAAGCCCTCGACGAAATGCTCAAGCGTCGCGTCGTCACGGAACGGCTCCGTCTCGACCCAGCGCTGCGTGGAGAAATGCGGATTGCCGACGAGGAACAGCGCAACCTCGGTGCGCGCCTCGTCGAGGCGGCCGAGCTGCGCCAGGCTTGCCGCTAGGAAGCGGCGCGAGCTGGTGCGGTAGGTCTGGTCGCGGCGCAGGGTCTCGACGGCGGCCTCATAGTCGCGGGCCGCATATTGCGCCTGGCCGAGCGTGAGATAATACCAGCTCGGCGGAAACGGGTTCAGCCGGAACGCCTTGCGGATGTGTTCCAGGCCCTCGTCCAACCGCCCGCCCAGCACGTCGATATCGGACAATGTCGCCCAGATATCGGCCTCGTTCGGGTCGAGTTCGATCGCCTTGGCGAATTCCGCCTCGGACTGCTCGAAATCGCGTTCATAGGCAAGCAAATTAGCCAGCACCCAGCGGCTACCGGCATCGTTTGGATCGATCGCCACCGCCTTGCGCGCCAGTTCCAGGGAGATGCTGCGGGCCGGCTCGAAAGGCTCGCCCCAATGCACCCAGCTCATCCAGTGGTTCATTGCCAGCCAGCGATAGGCCTCGGCATAGTCCGGGTCGAGCGAGATCGCACGTGTCAGCATCAGATGCGCTTCGCGCGCCATCTGTGGGGACTCGTCGAACGATTTGCGGGCCCGCACGCAGAGATCATAGGCCTCGAGGTTCTTAGGCCGGTTGCGCTCAGGCAACGCGCGCAGCCGCCCGAGCAGCGCCTCGACGATCTTGGCCGTCGCCTCGTCCTGAACGGCGAAAATGTCCTCAACGCTGCGATCGAAACGTTCGGCCCATAGATGCTCGCCGCTCAACGCGTCGATCAATTGCGCGTTGATGCGCACGCGTCCTGCGGCGCGCCGGGCGCTGCCCTCCAGCAGGTAACGCACGCCGAGTTCGCCTGCGATGACGCGCACGTCCATCGCCTTGCCCTTATAGGCAAAGACCGAGTTGCGCGCGATGACGAAGAGGCCCTGGATCCGCGAAAGATCAGTGATCAAATCTTCGGTCAAGCCGTCGGCAAAGGAGTCCTGCTCGGGATCGTTGCTCAGATTGATAAAGGGCAAGACGGCGATCGACGGTTTGTCGGGCAGCGGCAGGGTTTTGCGCGTGGCGTCGGACTGTTCAACGGACCCGGTAAAACGATAGCCGACGCGCGGCACCGTGGCGATCCACTCGCCGCCGTGGGTCGCCGGACCGAGCAGCTTCCTGAGTTGCGCGATCTGGACGGTCAGATTGCCTTCCTCGACGGCGGTGCCCGGCCAGGCCGCGTCCATCAGCTCGGCCTTGCCCAGGATCTCGCCCGGGCGCGCCACAAGCGCTTCGAGCAGCTTCAGCCCGCGATGGCCGGCGGCAACGGGAACATCGCCCCGAAGCAGCGTTCCCGCGCCAGGATCAAAGACGAACGGTCCAAAAGCAAAGCGCGATCCTTGCATGCGGCGATCTATAGAGCAATTCCAGGATAAGTGTGAGCGGTTAAGTTCCGGCGACTTCGCCGTACCCTCCGCCCGGAATTGCGTAAAAACAAAGGGATAGAGCGTTTCGCCGTTTCCGTGAAACGGTGAAACGCTCTGACCGATTTGGAAGTTTTGAGAACTATTTGGGAGGGCTTAATTACGCCGCCAGCCGGCTGCGGCACACTGCAATCTCAATCAGGTCACGGGTCCTCAAACCCTCTACCGCATGGAGCTTGCCATGAACGATATCCTTGCGCCTTGCGCACCTTTGGCGGCGCGCGCAGCCGAGATGAAGGGCCGCCGGCGCTACGGCCTCTCAGCCTTACGCAGCCTCATCGCCGAGCGCCGCAAGCAGGCCTATTTCCGCTTCGAGCTCAAGCGCATGGCGACGGACAATCCGCATCTGATCGACGATATCGGACTGACGAAAGAGGAGGTCGAGGCGGAGATCGCCAAATTGCCTTTCTGGCAGCGGTGAGGCCGGAACGGCCCGAGCAGAAACAAAAGAGAGCGGCCCGTTGGACCGCTCTCTTCATTTTCCGGCTGCTCGGACCTTACTTGGCGTTCGGGTTTGGCATCCAGGCCGGCATCGCGACATCGGCATGGGCGAACTGCGGCAGCTTGGCCGACAGGTCTTCCATGTTCTTGATGTCCTTGTCGATCAGCTCCTTCTGGGTGATCAGCGTCGGCGGCACGATGACGTTGTGGCCGGGATCCTCGCCGGCAAGCAGCTGCGCCAGCGCGCGCACCGAAACCTGGCCGACGACGGCCGGATTGGTGGCGGCGGTCGCCGCCCAGGCACTGTCCGGCTCGCGCATGGCGGCGATGTCCGAGGTCGAGATGTCGGCCGAGTAGATCTTGATCTTCTTGTTCAGGCCGGCTTCGTCGACGGCGATCTTCACGCCCTTGGCGAACTCGTCATAGGGCGCGAACATCACGTTGATGTCGGGATGCGCCTGCAGTACCGAGCGTGCCTGGTTGGCAACGGAGTTGGCGATCGGGTTGTCGAGCGTGCCGAACTGGGCGACCTCGCTGATGCCCGAATATTTCTTCTTCACATCCACCCAGGTTTCGTTGCGGCGGTCGAGCGGGGCGATGCCGGCGACATAGACATAGCCGGCCTTCCAGCTCTCGCCATTGTCCTTCACCGCCTGCTCGAGTGCGAGCCTGGCGAGGTCCTTGTCCGACTGCTCGATCTGCGGGATCTTCGGGTTCTCGACATTGACGTCGAAGGCGACGACCTTGATGCCGGCGTCGACCGCGCGCTGGGCGGCGTCCTTCATCGATTCCGTCAGGCCATGCTGGATGATGATGCCCTGCACGCCGAGCGCGATCGCCTGGTCGACCATGTCGGCCTGGAGCGCCGCGTCCTGGCGGCTGTCGAGCACCCGCAGGTCGACGCCGAGCGCCTTGGCTTGCGCCTCGACGCCGGACAGATAGGCCTGGAAGAAGTCACCGGTCGAAAGGTAGCGCACGAGCGCGATCTTGACGCCCGGCTTGTCGAACGGCGCCGGCTTGTCCGCTGCCAAAGCGGTCCCCTGCATCAACAGCGCCGCGCCGGCGAGGCCGAGTGCCGCTTTCCCCAAAAGTCTCCTTGTGATGCTCACTTTTTCCTCCGTTTGTGTTCTCATCAATGTCCCGGTCGAAACTATCTCTTGCCCCTGCCGGAAAGGGCGAAGGTGAAGACAAGGGCGACGACAAGCACCGCGCCCTTGACGAAATCCTGCGTGTAGTAAGGAGCGTTCATCATCGTCAGGCCTTGCAGCAGGACGCCGACGAACACCGCGCCGACGGCCGTGCCGAAGGCGTTGGGCTTGGCGGCACCGAGCACGGCGTAGCCGATGAGCGCCGCGGCGACAGCGTCGAGCAAGAGATTATTACCCGAGGCGATGTCGCCGCGTCCAAGCCGGGCAGCGAGCAAAATCCCGCCGATCGAGGCAAAAACTCCCGAAATGACGTAGGCCCAGATTTTGTATGCCTTGACAGGCGCGCCGGCGAGCTCGGCCGCCCTCTCGTTTGAGCCGACGGCATACATCATGCGGCCGAAGCGGGTGTATTCGAGGAAGAACCAGATCAGCAGCGCGAGCACGACGAGCACCACCACCGAAACCGGGATCAGGTTAGGGATGAAGAAGTCGATGCGGTGGCGGCCGAGCGCCAGGAAGGCTTCCGAGAACTTGCCGTTGGCGACCGAGCCGTCGGGCATGGTCATGCCGGTGGCGATCGAGCGGCCTTCCGTCGGGATACGCTGTAGGCCGAGCAGCAGGAACATCATGCCGAGCGTCGCCAGCAGGTCGGGCACGCGCATATAGACGATCAGCCAGCCATTGATCAGGCCGACGATGACGCCGATGACCAGGCAGGCGATGACGGCGACGATGGCATTCTGCTCCAGCACCACCATCGCGTAGGAGGCCGCCATCATGGCGCTGGTGGCGACCGAGCCGATCGACAGATCGAAACCGCCGACCACCAGCGTCGCGGTGACACCGAGCGCCAGCACGCCGGTGATGGCCACCGACTGGAAGATGAAGACGGCGCTCTGCGGCGAGGCGAAACCATCGGCCGCGATCGCGAAATAGGCGATCAACCCGACCAGCAGCACGATGAAGCCGTAGCGGATGGCATAGTCACGCAATGTCATCGAACGCTCCCGCGCGGTTGCCCTCTCCGCCAAACTGGAACTCATGCCTGCACTCCAAGTCTCGTCATCCGCACGATCTCACGCAGCACTATGCAGCGGCCCGCCGGCCACTTGCGCCAGCAGCCGATCGAGATCGATATCGGCATTGCGGTGCTCGCCGACGATCGTGTGTTCCGACATTACCAGGATGCGGTCGGCGGTCTCCAGCGCCTCGTCGATCTCGGTGACGAAGATCAGCGTCGCGCGGCCGTCGGCGCTTGCCCTCAGCTTGGCCGCGATGTCGCGGCGCGCCGAAATGTCGACGCCCTGGAAAGGCTCGTCGAGGATGAAGAGCCGCGAAGCCTGAGACATCCAGCGCGCCACCATCACCTTCTGCTGGTTGCCGCCGGAGAGCGCCGACAATTCGTCCTTTTCGGAGCGGCAGACGATGCCTAGCTCGTCGATCTGGCGGCGGGCGGCGACGCGCTCGGCGCGCTTCTTCATGACGCCGAGGCCCGACATGCGCTTGAGGAACGGCAGGCTGATGTTGCGCTCGATGTTGAAGCCGCCGACGATGCCGCTCGCTGCGCGATCCTTGGCGACCAGGAAGACGCCGGCGGCGATCGCCTCGCGCGCCGAGCTCGGCGCGTAGGGCTTGCCGTCCATATGCATGGTGCCGGCGAGCGGCCTGCGTACACCGAATAGCGTTTCGGCAAGCGCCGTCTTGCCGACTCCGACAAGGCCAGTGATCGCCACCACCTCGCCGGCGCCGAGCGTCATCGAGATCGGCTTTGCCCCATGCGCGAGCTGCAGGCCTTCGGCGGTGAAAACCGCGCGCGCCGAGCTCCTGGCGACCACCCTGTCGAGATGGATCTTGCGGCCGAGCATGGCGTTGACCGCGCCCTCGTAGTCGAGCGGCTTCTTGTCGAAGACGCCGGAGACGACGCCGTCGCGCATCGACACGATGCGGTCGGCGAGACGCCTGATGTCGGACATGCGGTGCGAGATATAGAGGATGGCGACGCCCTGCCCTCGCAGCCGGTCGATCAGCGAAAACAGCCGGTCGGCCTCGACGCTCGACAGCGAGGAGGTCGGCTCGTCGAGGATCAGGACCTTGGGCTGGTGCGCCATGGCCCGCGCGATGGCCACCATCTGCCGGTCCGCCAACGACAAGTCGCTGACGCGCGCCTTGAGGTCGAGGGCGAGCCCCATGCGGTCGGCGACGGCTCTGGCCTCAGCTCGGACATTGGCCGGCTTGAACAGCAACGACGCGCCTTTGCCGCTCAAGCGATCGAGCGTCAGATTGGTCGCGACATCGAGGTCCGCGACCACGCCGTCATTGATGTTCTGATGCACGGTGACGACGCCGGCGCGGATGGCTTCGGCGGGGCTCTGCGGGTCGAAGGCCTGGCCGGCGAGCCGCATCGTGCCGGCGCCACGTTCGTAGACGCCGCTGACGATCTTGACCAGGGTGGACTTGCCGGCGCCGTTGGCGCCCATCAGCACCGTCACCTCGCCCGCAAAGAGGTCGAGCGAGATGCCGCCAAGCACCTCGTTCTGGCCGAAGGATTTCCTCAGGCCCTCCACATGGAACACGGCATCTGCGCCCATCCGTTCCTCCCGGATCGTGACGCTATGGGCTCACTCGGCAATTGTCAACACGATTGACATTTGCCAGAGCGCTTCCTAGCTTGGCCCCGCCGCCGTGGCTCCGCTATCGTCGGAAACCACGCGCAGGAGGGAGAGCATGAACGGGAAGTTCGAAGCATTGTCGGCGGAAACGCTGCCGAAACGCCTTGGCGGGACCACGGCCCTGACCGAGCGCATCGGCAGCGACGTCAGCCGCTGGAAGGTGCGCGAGGTCGGCGACGGCAACCTCAACCTCGTCTTCATCGTCGAGAGCGACCAGGGTGCTGCAGTGGTCAAACAGGCGCTGCCCTATGTGCGTTTGGTCGGCGACAGCTGGCCGCTGCCCTTGAAGCGCTCGTTCTTCGAACATCATGCGCTGACCAGGCAGCAAGCCCGTGCGCCCGGCTCGGTGCCGGCGATCTACCATTTCGACGAGACCCAGGCGCTGATCGTGATGGAGTATCTGGCGCCGCCGCACGTTATTCTCAGGCGCGCGCTGATCGACGGTCGCGAATTGCCGAACATCGCGCGCGACATCGGCCTGTTCATGGCCCGCACGCTGTTCCGCGGCTCGGACCTTTCGATGGTGACGAAAGACCGCAAAGCCGATCTGGCGCTGTTCGCCGACAATGTCGAACTCTGCGACATCACCGAGAACCTGGTGTTCTCCGATCCCTATTTCGACGCCAAGATGAACCGGCATACCTCGCCGCAGCTCGACGGCCTGGTGGCGGAGTTGCGCGCCGACCGCGACCTCAAGGTCGAGGCGCAGCGGCTGAAGCATCTCTTCGCCGCCAATGCCGAGACCCTGCTGCATGGCGATTTGCATTCGGGCTCGATCATGGTGACGGACACAGAGACCCGGATGATCGATCCGGAGTTCGCCTTCTACGGTCCGATCGCCTTCGACGTCGGCATGCTGCTCGCCAATTTCTGGATGGCCTTCTTCTCGCAGCGCGGCCATGAGGAGAAAGGCAGCCGCGCGCCGATGCGCGCCTATCTACTCGGGGTCACGGCCGAGACCTGGGCCACCTTCCGCGCCGAGTTCTCGCATCTGTGGCGCACCGAGCGCACCGGCATCCTCTATCAGAAGAGCCTGTTCGAGGATCAGGGCGACCAGCTCGGCGCCGAACAGGCGCTCGATCACGTGCTGCATTCCATCTGGACCGACCTGCTCGGCTTCGCCGGCATCGAGGTGCACCGCCGTATTCTCGGCCTCGCCCACAATGCCGATTTCGAGACCATTGCCGATCAAGACCTGCGCGCCAGATGTGAGGCCAAGGCTTTGCGCTTCGGCCGCCACATTGCCGTCAACCGGCGCCGGATCCACAGCATCGACGAGGTGAACAATCTCGCCGCGCTGATCGAACAGGAGAAGAGCCTTTGAACGTCGGCGAACGCCACTATCGCACCATCTGGCTCAGCGGCGACAAGCGGTCGGTCGAGATCATCGACCAGCGCTGGCTGCCGCATGAGTTCCGCATCGAAAAAATCGGAACCGTCGCCGGCATCGCCACCGCCATCCGCGACATGTGGGTGCGCGGCGCGCCGCTGATCGGCGTCACCGCGGCCTATGGCGTCGCCATCCAGATGATGGACGATCCGTCGGACGAAGCGCTCGACGCGGTCTGGGAGACGCTTCATAAGACACGGCCCACGGCGATCAACCTGCGCTGGGCGCTGGACGAGATGCGGCGGCACCTGAAGCCGCTCGCGCCGGAAGAGCGTGCGGAGGCGGCTTACAAGCGGGCCGCCGAGATCGCCGACGAGGATGTCGGGCTGAACCGCGCCATCGGCGAGAACGGGCTTGCCATCATCAGAGAGATAGCGGCGCGCAAGAAGCCCGGCGAAACCGTCAACATCCTCACCCATTGCAATGCCGGCTGGCTGGCGACCGTCGACTACGGCACCGCCACCGCGCCGATCTATCTGGCGACCGAGGCCGGCATTCCGGTGCATGTCTATGTCGACGAGACGAGGCCGCGCAACCAGGGCGCCCAGCTGACCGCCTGGGAGATGGCCGGACACGGCGTGCCGCACACGCTGATCGTCGACAATGCCGGCGGCCACCTGATGCAGCATGGCGACATCGACATGGTCATCGTCGGCACCGACCGCACCACGGCCAATGGCGACGTCTGCAACAAGATCGGTACCTATCTGAAGGCGCTGGCCGCCGCCGACAACGACGTGCCCTTCTATGTCGCGCTCCCCTCGCCCACCATCGACTGGACCGTGGCCGACGGGCTGAAGGAAATCCCGATCGAGGAGCGCTCCGGCGACGAGGTCTCCTTGGTCTGGGGCAAGACGGCGGACGGCAAGGTAGCCCAGGTGCGCGTCTCGCCCGATGCCACGCCGGCGGCCAACCCGGCGTTCGACGTGACGCCGGCGCGGCTGGTGACGGGGCTCATCACCGAGCGCGGCGTGGCCAAAGCCTCGCGCGAGGGGCTGAAGGCGATGTTTCCTGAGCGCGGGTAATTGTGGGGGAGATGTCTGGCAAGGAAGAGGGCGCGCTGTCCGACCGACGTATCGCTTGGATTCCTCGCCCGCCAAAGACCTCTCCCCACTTCGTTGGGCGAGGAAGCTCGATCCTGCAACGCCGCCGCCGCTCTACCCTGCCGGACATCCTCCAAGGAAGGGACTGGCCAGTCGCCAATTGACAGCGCCATCCTGCTCTCTCATAAAACCCGCGTTAATGTTCTCAGGGCGGGGTGAAAGTCCCCACCGGCGGTAAGAGCCTCGGCTCAAGCCCGCGAGCGCTTTCCGCGCAAACGGAAAGGTCAGCAGATCCGGTGCGATTCCGGAGCCGACGGTTACAGTCCGGATGGAAGAGAACGTACGCAAAAAAACGGTCCGCCCGCGCGGGCCGCGTTTTTGCGTCGTGCGTCCTGATTCTGGTTCGCAACGGAAGGAAGGACCCATGAATCAGCATCTCCTCAAAGACCATACACTCCGTCGTGTCGCCGTCATCCGGGCGCGCTGGCACGCCGATATCGTCGATCAGTGCGTGACGGCGTTCGAAGCGGAGCTTGCCGCGCGCGGCGGCTTTGCCGTCGAGGTTTTCGACGTGCCGGGAGCCTATGAGATCCCGCTGCACGCCAAGACGCTCGCCGAGACCGGCCGCTATGCGGCGATCCTCAGCACCGCCTTCGTCGTCAATGGCGGCATCTACCGGCACGACTTTGTGGCGAGCGCCGTCATCGACGGCATGATGAACGTGCAGCTCGTGACCGGCGTGCCGGTGCTGTCGGCGGTGCTGACGCCGCACAACTACCATGACAGCGCCGAGCATCACCGCTTCTTCCACGAGCATTTCACCGTGAAGGGCAAGGAAGCGGCGAAGGCCTGTGTCGAGATCCTCGCCGCGCGCGCAAAGATCGCCGCCTAAACCGCAAAGGGTGCGCTGGAACTAAACCGATTTGGATTTCAGGACCGCAACTTGAGTGGTTGCGGTCCGCCTGAAATCCGGCCAGAAGCAGTCGGGTCGGGCCATGCCGCCTGACGTTGGTAACTTGTGCCTGTAACAGATCCGGGAGACTATTCGTTGGCTCGCATCACACTGAGACAATTGCTCGACCATGCCGCCGAACACGGCTATGGCGTGCCTGCCTTCAACATGAACAATATGGAACAGGGGCTCGCCATCATGGAGGCGGCCGAGGAGACCAAGTCGCCGGTCATCCTGCAGGCCAGCCGCGGCGCGCGCGCCTACGCCAATGATGTCGTGCTGGCCAAGCTGATCGACGCGCTCGTCGAGATCCATCCCGACATCCCGGTCTGCATGCATCTCGACCACGGCAACAATGAAGCGACCTGCGTCACCGCCATCCAGCACGGTTTCACCTCGGTGATGATGGACGGCTCGCTGAAGGAGGACGGCAAGTCGCCGGCCGACTACGCCTATAATTCCGGCATCACGCGCCGCGTCGTCGGCATGGCGCACTGGGGCGGCGTCTCGGTGGAGGGCGAGATCGGCGTGCTGGGTTCCCTGGAAAGCGGCGGCGGCGAGCAGGAGGACGGCCACGGCGTCGAGGGCGCGATCAGCCACGACCAGCTCTTGACCGATCCGGTGCAGGCCGAGCAGTTCGTGCGCGACACGCATGTCGATGCGCTGGCGGTTGCCATGGGCACCAGCCACGGCGCCTACAAATTCTCGCGCAAGCCGGACGGCGCGGTGCTGGCGATGAATGTGATCGAGGAGATCCACCGCCGCCTGCCCAACATGCATCTCGTCATGCACGGCTCGTCCTCGGTCCCGGAAGAGCTGCAGGAGATCATCAACAAATACGGCGGCCAGATGAAGCCGACCTGGGGCGTGCCGGTGGAAGAGATCCAGCGCGGCATCAAGCATGGCGTGCGTAAGATCAACATCGACACCGACAACCGCATGGCGCTGACCGGCGCGATCCGCAAGGTGCTGACGGAAAACCCCAGCGAGTTCGATCCGCGCAAGTATCTGACACCGGCGATGGCGGCGATGAAGAAGCTCTGCAAGGAGCGCTTCGAGCAGTTCGGCACCGCCGGCAACGCGCCGAAGATCAAGCCGATTCCGCTGGCCGAAATGGCCAAGCGCTACAAGTCGGGCAGCCTGGATCCGAAGTTCGGCTGAGCCGATCATTGCCCGCGACCGGTTCGATCCCGGTCGCGGATATCCGTGCACCGAAACGGGGGCGGAACCCCAAGCCGACAAATTGGTTCCTGCTCAGAGACCTTCCGGAGCCATCCAAAAGGAAGGAGCAACTCATGAGGAAGGATCGCAACCGCGAAGGGCCGGTCTTCTCCGGTCAGAATGCCCGGCAGGGCGAGATCATCCTGCGCACGCGCGCGCAACGCATCATCTTCATCGCTGGGTTGGTGGGCATCGTTGTGCTGGCGCTGGTGGTCAGCCTCGTCGCCCATTGAAGGGTGTCGGCTGCGCAACTTCGGTCAAGGAACCATCCCCGGCTCCGCCAGTTGAACGTCGCAGACGAAACTGAGGCGCGGCGACCCTTCACCGCCCCATCGAAACTATGTTCGAGCCGCTTTGCTGCGACATGCCGCTTCATCCGACCTGGCCGGACCTTGTCGGACGGCTGCTGCTGACTTTGCTCTGCGGCTTTCTCATCGGCCTGAACCGGGAAGCGCGCGGCCATTCCGCCGGACTGCGCACGACCATACTAGTCGGTGTAGCGGCTTGCGTGGCCATGATCCAGGCCAACCTGCTTCTCGGCGTCTCCGGCAAAGAGCCAGGATCGTTCGTGCGCATGGATGTGATGCGATTTCCGCTCGGCGTGCTTACCGGGGTCGGCTTCATCGGCGGCGGCGCGATCCTGCGGCGGGGCGATCTCGTCACCGGCGTCACCACTGCTGCCACGATATGGATCATGACCATGATCGGCCTTGCCTTCGGCGGCGGCCAATACGGCCTCGGCGCGATCGCGACGGTACTGACTCTGGTCACGCTGCAGGGGCTGAAATGGGTCGACCTCAAGATTTCGCGCGACCACAAGGCGATGCTTTCGGTCTCATGGCCGAACAGCTCACCGCCCGACCTCCATGGCATGATACGGACACTCGGCTACGATGCCCGCCTCCTCGGCATGGAGCATGACGCCAGCGGCAACCGTTTCGTGTTTTCCTTCCAAATCCGATGGAAGCAGCCGGATGCGGACCAGCCTTCGACCGACGTGCTGGGCGTGGTTGCCGAGCATTGCACGATTGAGCGGTTCGAGGTGATCGGCGAAAAGCCCACCTGAGCAGGATTCACCTGCCTGTTCCGCGCCGGTGCGGGCCCCCGGAAAACAAGCCCAGCACTTCCATACCTGCTCTTCGCTGGCTAACCACGCTCGGACAGACATGAACGTCGTTCATTTTTATCTTGAACGGTGTTCACGATGTGCTATGGTGCACACTTGAACGATGTTCAAGAAAAGTACCTGAAACAAGCCTGGGCCGAGCCACACTCACCTTGAAACGAAAGGATCATATCGATGTTCGCCGACAGCCAAGCCCGCAAACAGTCAAGTGCCTGGAAGGCGTGGAGACCGATCATGGACGAGAGATTCCAGGCGCCGAGAACAAGAAACAAATGGATTGGATTGAATCGCAGTAACGAAGCTTAACCGCTTCCCGATAAACAAGGCTCAAACCGCGCAAGTGTCCGCTCAGTCCAATCTGGTTGCCTGCCGGACTTGCCCAATGGAAATTGCCATGAACACCCATCTGATGATGTCGCGGCGCTTCGCGCCTCTCTTCTGGACGCAATTCCTCTCGGCCTTCAACGACAATTTCCTGAAGAACACGCTGGTGTTCCTCATTCTCTTCACGCTGGCGAAGGATCAGGCCGCGTCCTTGGTGACGCTGGCCGGCGCTGTCTTCATGGCGCCCTTCTTGCTGCTTTCGGCACTCGGCGGCGAGATCGCCGACCGCTTCGACAAGGCGCTGATCGCGCGCCGACTGAAATTCACCGAGATCGCCGCGGCCGCCGTCGCCGTCGTCGGCATCGCGCTGTCCTCGATCCCGGTGCTGATGACCGCGCTGTTGATGTTCGGCGTCATCTCGGCGCTGTTCGGGCCGATCAAATACGGCATCCTGCCGGATCATCTCGAGCGCAAGGAACTGCCTAAGGCCAATGCCTGGATCGAGTCGGCGACCTTCGCGGCGATCCTGGGCGGCACCATTGCCGGCGGCGTCGTCTCCGTTGACGGCATCGGGGTTGCGGTGTTCGGGCCGATCATGATGGCCTTGGCCGTGGGTTGCTGGCTGGTCAGCCGCTACATCCCCGCCACCGGTTCGGCGGCGCCCAACCTTGCGATCGACAAGAACATCTTCCGCTCGACCTGGCGGCAGGTCGCCGAATTGCGCACCGACATGCGCATCTGGCGCGCCGGCCTCATGACCTCCTGGTTTTGGCTGGTCGGCGCCATCGTGCTTTCGATCCTGCCGGCGATGATCAAGGATTCGCTCGGTGGCAACGAGATCGCGGTTACCGCCTATCTCGCGGTGTTCGCCGTCTCCATCGCCGTCGGCTCGGCCATCGCCGCCTGGATGTCGCAAGGCCGCATGGTGCTTTTGCCCGCGCCGGTCGGCACCGCGCTGATGGCGCTGTTCGGCCTGCATCTCGCCTGGACGATCGGCAGCATGCAGCCCTCGCCGAAGGCCGAGACGCTTGCCGCCTTCTTCGCCGGTCCGAACACGATCCGCGTCGCCATCGACCTCGCCGGCATGGCCATTGCCGCCGCCTTCCTCGTCGTGCCGACCTTCGCCGCCGTGCAGGCCTGGTCGCCGGAAGCGCGCCGCGCCCGCGTCGTCGCCGCGGTCAGCATCGTCAATGCCGGCTTCATGACCGTCGGCGGCATACTCGTCGCCGCGATCCAGGCCGCTGGCGTCTCCATCGCCGGCATCCTGTTCGGCCTCGTCGTCGCCAATGTCATCGCCGCCTGGCTGATGCTGAAATTCCTGCCGACCAATCCGTTCCGCGATTTCGTCTCGATCCTGTTCCGCGCCTTCCTGCGGCTGGAGGTCGAGGGGCTGGACAACCTTAAGGCGGCCGGCAAGGCGCCGATCCTGGCGCTCAACCATGTCAGCTTTCTCGACGGTCCGCTGGCGCTGACGCTGACCGACGAGGAGCCGGTCTTCGCCATCGACTACACGATCGCCCAGGCCTGGTGGATGAAGCCGTTCATGAAGCTTGCTCGCGCCTTGCCGCTCAATCCGGCCAAGCCGATGTCGACCCGAACGCTGATCAAGATCGTGCAGGGCGGCGATCCGCTGGTCATCTTCCCGGAAGGCCGCATCACCGTCACCGGCGGCCTGATGAAGGTCTATGACGGCGCCGCCATGGTCGCCGACAAGACCGGCTCGATGGTGGTGCCGGTGCGCATCGAGGGGCTGGAGAAGAGCTATTTCTCGCGGCTCTCCTCCCAGCATGTGCGCCGCCGCCTGTTCCCGAAGGTCAAGGTGACCATTCTGGAGCCGGTGAAGCTCGAAGTCGCGCAGGAATTGAAGGGTCGCCAGCGCCGCGCCGCGGCGGGCTCGGCGCTCTATCAGGTGATGTCGGACCTCGTCTTCCGCACCCAGGACATCGGCAAGACGGTGCTGGAGAAGATCATCGAGACGGCCAATGAGCGCGGGATGAAGGAACTCGCCGTGCAGGATCCGGTTACCGGTTCGCTGAGCTATGGCAAGCTGCTGACCGCCGCAGCCGTGCTTGGCGAAAAGTTCGAGCACCTCTACGCCGGACAACAGACGCTGGGCATCATGCTGCCCAACGCCAACGGCTCATGCGCGACGCTGCTCGGCGTCATGTCGGCTGGCAAGGTGCCGGCGATGATCAACTTCACCGCGGGTGCGGCGAACATCCTGTCGGCCTGCAAGGCGGCCGAGGTGCGGACCGTGCTCACCTCGCGCGCCTTCGTCGAGCAGGCAAAGCTCGGGCCGGTGGTGGAGGAGATCGGCCGCTCGGTCGACATCGTCTGGCTCGACGATCTGCGCGCCACGATCGGCCTCAAGGACAAGCTGCTCGGCCTGTTGCGCAAGACGACGCCGCGGGTGGCGCGCAAGGCGGACGATCCGGCGGCGATCCTGTTCACCTCCGGCTCGGAAGGAACGCCCAAGGGCGTGGTGCTGACCCATCGCAACATCCTGGCCAATGCCGCCCAGGCCGCCTCGCGCATCGACTTCCATTCGGGCGACAAGGTGTTCAACGTGCTGCCGATCTTCCATTCCTTCGGCATGACGGCGGGAACGGTGCTGCCGCTGATCTCCGGCGTGCCGGTCTATTTCTACCCCTCGCCGCTGCACTACCGCATCGTGCCGGAACTGATCTACGGGTCGAACGCGACGATCATCTTCGGCACCGACACGTTCCTCTCCGGCTATGCCCGCACGGCGCACCCTTACGACTTCCGTTCGGTGCGCTACTGCTTCGCCGGCGCGGAACCGGTCAAGGCCGCCACGCGCACGACCTATATGGAGAAATTCGGCCTGCGCATCCTGGAAGGCTACGGCGTGACCGAAACCGCGCCGGTGATCGCCATCAACACGCCGATGTACAACAAATCGGGCAGCGTGGGTAAGATCATGCCCGGCATGGAGTACCGCCTCGAGCCGGTGCCCGGCGTCGACGAAGGCGGGCGGCTTTTCGTGCGCGGCCCCAACGTCATGGCCGGCTACCTGCGCGCCGAGAATCCTGGCGTGATCGAGCCGCTGGAAAACGGCTGGCACGACACCGGCGATGTCGTCACCGTCGACGATGCGGGCTTCATCTCGATCCGCGGCCGCGCCAAGCGTTTCGCCAAGATCGGCGGCGAGATGATATCGCTTGCCGCGGTGGAGGCGCTGGCGGGCGAATTGTGGAAAGGCTCGCCGTCGGCCGTCGCCACGCTGCCGGACGCGCGCAAGGGCGAGAAGCTGATCCTGATCACGGAAGCGCCCAACGCCACTCGCGCGGATTTCCTGGCCTTCGCCAAGGCGAACGGCGCCATGGACCTGATGGTGCCGGCCGAAGTGCGCGTCGTACCCAAGGTGCCGGTGCTCGGCTCCGGCAAGCTCGACTTCGCCGGCGTGACCAGAATGGTGCGCGGCGACGAAGAACTGAAGGTCAAGGCCGCCTGACCCGGACATGCGAACAGGCCGGCAACTCCGGCCTGTTCACTGCCAATCGCTGCCGTTCAACAGCAAGTATGACACCGCGCCAGGGAGCTGCGGGAGCGGGTGCTGATGGTGGTGCATTGAGGGCGAACTGATCCCTACCGACAGCTTGCACGCGCTCCTGCGTGGCATGGGGGGAGCTCCTCGCCCGTAAGCCGACCAGCAGGCTAAGCCTCTACATGTTGGCGGAGGTAGGGCGCACAATCACTTCGTTGACGTCGACGCCGTCGGGCTGTTCGAGCGCGAAGCGGATCGCGCGGGCGATGGCGTCCGGCGTCAGCGACTTTTGCCGCCACTCTTTCAAAGCCGCTGCCACCTGCGGGTCGCT
Source organism: Mesorhizobium sp. B4-1-3 (assembly GCF_006439355.1). Classification (GTDB taxonomy): domain Bacteria; phylum Pseudomonadota; class Alphaproteobacteria; order Rhizobiales; family Rhizobiaceae; genus Mesorhizobium. The sequence continues at coordinate 64,809 of NZ_VFTG01000002.1, read as the reverse complement.
GATGTCGTCGCCCAACTCGGTCGCGGTCACGCCGGGGGAGATGATCGTGGCGCGGATGTCGTCGTGCTCCTGCCGCAGGCCTTCGGTGATCGCCCACACCGCATATTTCGTGCCACAATAGACCGCCGCGGTGGGCAGCACGAGATGCGCGCCGACGGACGCCACGTTGACGACGTGCCCGTTTTTCTGCGCGACGAAGCGCGGCAGCACCGAAGCGATCCCGTTCAGCACGCCGAAGATGTTGACGTTTATCATGCGCGCCCACTCATCGCGTTTCAGGGCGGCAAGCGGCGACAGCGGCATGACGCCGGCATTGTTGACCAGCGCCTCAATCCGCCCGAATCGGGCATGAGCGGCATCGGCGAAAGCGTCGAAGCTCTCGGCATTCGTTACGTCCAGTTCGCGCCAGGCGACGCGTTCACCGATTTCCCCGGCCAGCGCCTTCAGACGTTCGGCGCGTCGGGCTCCGATGAACAGCCTAGCGCCGGCCGCGGCAAGCTCTCGCACCGTCGCTTCGCCGATGCCGCTCGATGCGCCGGTGATGAGTACAACCTTGTCTTTCAGTCCCGTCATGATCGTTCCTTTTTGGCTTGCGGTGACGGGATGGAAAATGGCGCCGCACAGGCGAAGACCGGTAGCGTGATTGTCCGAAGAGTTTGCACAATCCTCCAAATCAGGCGGACAAGCCTTGCAACATTCCGCGCCATGCAGATTTATGCGGCATGGAAAAAATCACCGAACTGGCCGGGCTGATTGCCCGGCATACCAGGGATACAGGCATTTCAAGCACTGCGATACCCCGGCTGACGCTCATTCGTGCCGACCGGCCCAGCGCGCCGGTGCCGGCGGTCTATGAAGCCTCGCTTTGCATAATCGCCCAAGGGTCGAAGCGCGTCTCGCTGGCAGACCAGAGCGTGGTCTATGATGCATCGAGCTATCTTCTTGTTTCGGTCGACCTGCCTCTGGTCGGCCATGTTCTCGAGGCCAGTCCGGCCGCACCATATCTATGCTGCAAGATCGATTTCGACCTTGCGGCACTTGCCGACCTGCTTGTGACGGAGCGGCGGGCTTCTGGGGAAAAGGACTTGCCTGTGCTTGCGGTCTATCCAAGCGACCCTGACCTGATCGATGCCGCGAGCCGATTGGTGAAGCTACTCGATCGCCCCGAAACCATCGATGTTCTGGCCCCGCTGGTAGAGCGCGAAATCCTCTACCGTCTGCTTACCGGTCCGCATGGCGCAACGCTTCGTCAAATGGGAACCGTGGATAGCCACCTGAACCAGGTGAGCCGCGCGATCGCTACGATTCGGAACGGCTTCCAGGCGCAATTGCGGATCGACGAGATTGCCGCGGCTTCAGGCATGAGCGCGTCGTCGTTTCATGCTCACTTCAAGGCGATCACGCGCATGACCCCGCTGGAATATCAAAAGCAGCTACGCCTGCAGGAAGCACGAAGGCTGATGCTGGCCGACGGGGCCAACGCTGGCACGGCCGGTTTCGCAGTCGGCTATGACAGCCCGTCCCAGTTCAGTCGCGAATATCGGCGCCTGTTCGGCGCCCCGCCCCGTCAGGACATCGAGCGCCTTCAGGCCATACCCGGCTCGGCCGCGGCCTATTGAGCCTTTGTCCGAGCACGGGTGCAGCCTGTCAAACGGGCCAGCTGGATCGCCGAAGATCTGGCGATCGCGATCGCCGGCTCAGGCCGCGTATCTTGCCATGACGGGCTGCCTCGACCACTGCGCATACCAGGCGTCGAACAGCTCGAGCTGCTGCTCGGCATAGCCGCGTTGGCTGTCGCTCAGCGCATCCGTCTCGTTGAAGTGCAGCCTGTATTCAGGATTACCCTTCAGCACCATCATATGCTTGAAATAGAGCACGAGGTCGGGGCCTTCGTCGAAAGAGGACAGCACGGCCAGCGCCGCGTCCAGTTCCTGCGCCAGCCGGCGCGCTTCGGCGTCGCCCTTGGCCGCAGCCTGGCTGAGGCCCACCAGATGCAGCACTTCTTTCGGCAGCACGTTGCCGATGCCGGTGATGGCCCCGGACGCTCCGCAATTGACAAAGCCGTGGAAGACGGCGGTGTCGACGCCGATCATCAGCGCAACCTCGTCATCGCGGCTGGTGATGTTTTCCGCAGCGTAGCGCAGATCCGCCGGGCCGCCGAACTCCTTGAAGCCGACCAGGTTCGGATGCTCGGCGCGCAGCGCGAAGAAGAGGTCGGCGCGCGTGGCAAAGCCGTAATAGGGGCTGTTGTAGATCACCGCCGGCAGGCTGGGCGCGGCGGCAAGGATCGCCTTGAAGTGGTGGCGCTGCGCCGCCACCGACGGCCCGCGCGACAGAACGCGCGGGATCACCATCAGGCCCCGGGCGCCGACCTTTTGCGCATGGGCGGCGTGCGCCACGGCGCTGGCGGTATTCACCGCGCCGGTGCCGACGATCACCGGGACGCCGGCCTTCACCAGGCGCTCGACGCCTTCCATGCGCTGCGCGTCGGTCAGGAGCGGCCAGTCGCCCATGGAGCCGCAATAGACGACGGCGGACATGCCGGCAGCGATCAGTTCGCGCCCCTTGCGCACCAGCGCGTCGAAGTCGGGCAGGCGGTCATCGGTGCAAGGCGTCATCAGCGCCGGCATGCAGCCGGAAAAAACGTTGGCGGTCATCTTCGAAGTCTCCTTGAGGCAGGCATGCGGATTGACCAGTTTGGCCCGACGCGGCACCGCTTGCCAAGCGGATAGTCGCTTTTCCGGCCGAGCGAGCCTCAAACGGTCACCACGATCTTGCCGAACTGTCCCCCTGCTCCACAAGCTCGGCCGGAGAATTCACGAACTCGCCATAGACCGGCCAGCCCATCGAGCGCGCGGGATGATGCTGACCGCATCACCCAGTGCGAAGACTTCAACGCCGGCTCCCACGGCCGATTTCAGTCGCTGCATAACCGAACCGCGTCAGTCCCTTCGGCAGGAACAGCATCGCCACCATGATCGGCCCGAAACCTTCAGCATTGCGGACATTCTGGGTTCGACCGTTCATGCGGCTGGAAGTCTCATGCCTTTCATACCGTAGAGCGCAGAAGAGCCTGCATGTGTTCTGGCAGATCGAGCTCGCCGCGCGCCTCGATCTCCAGAAGATATCGGGCCTTGGCCAAGCGGTCGCCTTCCTTCACCGCCCGATAGGCGCAGATGGCCAGCAGCGCCCTTTCCTCCTCTCGGCCGGCCTCGATACGGTCACGGCTATGGCTGCCCCTTCTGTGGACGATCTTGCCGAACGCTGCGTAAGTTGTCTGGTGCGCCTCAATCAGGGCTACCAGGTCCTTGGATGGTTGCCGGTTACGCTTTAGCGCCTTTGTGCTGTGACCGTTCGCTGCGACGGTCGATGCGACGACAGCGCAGCCGGAATGAAAGAGCAAGGCGCGACGGCTGATCGTGGACGTGGTGAACTCTCCTCTTCACTTTGCGGCAGGCCCGAGCGGATGCCGTGAACATCTTCAGCACCGTAACACAACGGTTTGCGCATTCATGTCAGGATGGATAGCGGGAAATGCGCAGGCCTAAAGCGCGTCGCGCTGAACCGAATTCAGGCGACGCGCTTCTAGTCTTTGTTTTGATGCATGTCGTTGCCCCAGAACCGCTGCACACTTCTGGGCGACATGCGTTAGCGCATCGCCAGTCCGATCGGCGCATTCCAGCACTGAAAAGAAAAAGGCCGGGCGCGAAAGCGGCCCGGCCAAAGTATGAAGGTCATAACCTTCAGAGGGGAACATCGCCCGGCGCAATGGGAGGAAAACACCGGACGATGCCCCTTATTTGGGACCTGAGCGGTGTATTTTCCACGAACGGAATTCCAAAAAAGATCGAAATCGCGAAAAAATCTCGCTCGATCATCAGCTATTGTCAGCCTGCGGCCGATGCTTTTTGCAGAAGGTCGGCATAGTGACGCCGCGCCACGTCGGGATGCGACCTCAGCCGGCTTTTCAGCACATTGGTCCCGACATTGCGGAAGAGCGGATTGTCGGGGTCGCTGGCCGGGCCGCGCGCCTCGGCCGCCAGTTCCGCGGGCAGATCGAGCAGCGGGATGGTGGCATCGAGCCGGGCGCTGAAGAAGAACGGCACCGAAATCCGTTCGACGCCGGCCGGCGGCGTGGCGACGCGATGCACGGTAGCCCTGAGATAGCCGTTCGAGGCGAGTTCGAGCAGCTCGCCGATGTTGACGACCAGCGTCCGCGGGATCGGGTCGACATCGACCCAGCTGCCGTCATATTCGACCTGCAGACCCTTGTTCTCGTCCTGCAGCAGAAGCGTGAGGAAGCCGCCATCCTTGTGCGCGCCCACACCCTGGTCGTCGCCGGTGGCATCGCGGCCGGGGTAGCGCACGATCTTCATGCGGTGGTTCGGTTCGCCGCGGTAGATCGGATCGAAGGCGTCCTCCGGCTGGTCGAGCGACAGCGCGAAGGCCTTGAGCAGCCGGATCGCCACGTCGGTCGCCTTGGCCTGCCAGGCAAGCAGCGCCGGCTTCAGATCGGGGAGCGCGGCAGGCCACTGGTTCGGGCCCTGTAGCCGCGTCCAGGCCGGCACGCCAGGCCCTTGCGCAAGGGTCGCGCGTTCGACGCCGATGTCGAGTTGCTCGCGCCAGTCGGCCTTGCCCTTGGTCAGCTCGCCGCCGGCGCGCGTATAGCCACGAAACTGCGGCGACTTCACCATTTCGATGGCGAGCTTGTCGGCTTCCGGCAAGGCGAAGAAGCTGCGCGCGGCGCCCAGCACCGCGTCGATCTCCGGCTGGGTGATACCGTGACCGCTCAGATAGAAGAAACCGACATCGCGGGCGGCGGTGCGCAGATCGAACAAGAATGTCCGCAGTTCCGATGCGCCCTGCTCCAGGCGGTCGAGATCGAGCACCGGAATTATTCTTGCCATGGACGGGCTCCTCTTGGCGGCAACTCTTTGTTTTCGCAATTCCAGACGAAATCCGCTGCGCAGTCTCCTGGAATTGCTCTGGAGCATTTCATCGTTTCACGGAAACGGCGAACCGCTCTATCTCTTTGTTTTTACGCAACTCCGGACGGAAAACCGCTCACACTTTCCTGGAATTGCTCTAGCGACCCACCTCGCACGATGACATGCGCGTCGGTGCGGGTGAAGAAACGCACCAACCAATCTCACTGCAAACGGAGCAAGCCGGCGCTCAATTCCCGGCTTTTGCGGCAAATTGCGTTCGCGTCACGATCCCATGCCCCGTGCTCTATCCGCGATGGTCCAGCCGAGCGACAAGGCGGTCGCCGATCCACTGGATGCCGCAGACGAGCACAATGAGCACGACCACCACGGCCACCATCACGCTGGTCTCGAAACGCTGATAGCCATAGCGGATAGCTAGGTCGCCGAGACCGCCGGCGCCGATGGCGCCGGCCATGGCCGAAGCGCCGATAAGCGTCACGAGCGTCACAGTGAAGCCGGCGACGATGCCCGGCAGCGCTTCCGGCACCAGCACCTCGCGGATGATCGTCCAGCGGTTGCCGCCCATGGCGCGCGCCGCCTCGATCAGGCCGTGATCGACCTCGCGCAGCGAGACTTCGGCGATACGGGCATAATAGGGGGTGGCGGCGATCGACAGCGGCACGATCGCCGCCCATGTGCCGATCGAGGTGCCGACGATCAGCCGCGTCACCGGGATCAGCGCCACCAGAAGAATGATGAAAGGCACCGACCGGAAGCCGTTGACGATGGCGCCGAGACTGCGGTTGACCCAAAGGCTCTCGGCGATGCCGCCGCGATCGGTGGCGACCAGGGCAAGGCCGAGCGGCAGGCCGAAGACCAGCGAGATGAGACCGGATGCGCCGGTCATCAGCACCGTCTCCCAGATCGAGCGAAGCAGGAGTTCAAACAGGACCGGCGACATGGCCAAGCACCTCCACCCGCGCGTGGCGGTCTTTCAGGAATGTCGTCACCCGCGCAAGATGCGCGGCTTCAGCGCCGGCAAGGGCCAGGAACAGCGTGCCGACGGGTTGGCCCTGCACATGATCGACGCCGCCGTGCACGAGGCGGAATTGGCCTGGCACCGCCACGGCAAGGTCGGAAAGAAAAGCACTGTGCGCCGCCTCGCCGGCCACATCGATCCGGAGGATCGTTTCCGCCCCTACGCCCGGAACCAGCCGGCCCGCGATCTCGGGCGGTAATTGCGGCCGGATGCCGCCGAGCAGGCTGCGGGTGATCTCGGATTGCGGATTGGCGAAGACCTGCCAGACGGTGCCCTCCTCGACGATCCGCCCGGCATCGATCACCGCCACGCGATCGGCGATCGAACGGATCACCTCCATCTCGTGGGTGATGAGCAGGATGGTGAGACCGAGCCTGGAATTGATGTCTTTCAGCAGCGCGAGGATCGAGCGCGTCGTCTCCGGATCGAGTGCCGAGGTGGCCTCGTCCGACAAGAGCAGCGCCGGTCGGGCGGCAAGCGCCCTGGCGATGCCGACGCGCTGCTTCTGCCCGCCCGACAGCGACGCCGGATAGGCCTTTGCCTTCTCCGACAGGCCGACGAGCTGCAGCAACTCCGCCGCGCGTGCCAGGCGCTCGGCGCGCGGGCGGCCTTCGATCTTGAGCGGCAGCGCGACATTCTCCTCGACGGTCTTGGCCGACAGCAGATTGAAGTGCTGGAACACCATGCCGATACGACGGCGCAGCGGCTGCAGATCGCGCTCGCTCAGCCGGCCGATCTCGCGGCCCTCGATGAAGACTTCGCCGGAATCCGGCCGCTCCAGCCCGTTCAGGCAGCGGATCAGCGTCGATTTGCCGGCGCCGCTGCGGCCGATGATGCCGAGGATCTCGCCTTTGCGCACGGTAAGCGAAACGCCGTCGAGCGCTGCGGTCGCGCCGAAGCGCCGCTTCAGGCCGATGAGGCGCACGACGTCTTGCGACACTGCCGGATCGACAGCAACCGGATCGCCTGCCTCGGCCGTGACATGCTGGTTCATCTCTGTTTCCGTTTCAATGCCGCGCAAACGCGATGGCGGCCCGCTCACAGCGGACCGCCCATCTCTGCCAGCCATGCGCCGGTCAATAGGCGCTGATCCCGGTGCCCTTGTAGACCTTGTCGAACTCGGCCTTGACGGTCTCGTTCTGGTAGGAAGCGACCAGCGTCTTCACCCATGGCTCGTTCTCGTTGCCCGCCTTGACAGCGATGAAGTTGCGGTAGGGATTGTCTGCCACCGGCTCCTGCGCGATGCGGTTTTCCGGGCCAAGGCCGCTCTTCAGCGCCCAATCGGTGTTGACGACGGCGGCGTCGAGATCGTCCACAGAGCGGCCGACGATGCCGGCGTCGAGTTCCTTGATCTCGAGCTTCTTCGGGTTCTCGGCAATGTCGGCGGTGGTCGCCAGGATGCCGGTGCCGTCCTTGAGCTTGATCAGGCCTTCATGTTCCAGGACATGCAGTGCGCGCCCTTCGTTGGACGGGTCGTTCGGCAGGCCGACCACCGCGCCTTCCGGCAGGTCGGCGACCTTGGAGTGCTTCTTCGAATAAAGCCCGATCGGCCAGACGCCGGTATAGCCGACCGGCACGATGTGATAGCCTTGCGTCTTGATCTGGTTGTCGAGATAGGGCTTGTGCTGGAAAGCGTTGGCGTCGATCTCGCCGCGCTCCAGCGCCTCGTTGGGCTGGGTGTAGTCGTTGAAGACGACGGTCTCGATGGTCAGGCCTTTCTTGGCCGCCTCGGCGGTGACGACGCGCCAGACATCCTCATCCTCGCCGCTGATGATGCCGACCTTGATCGACTTCTTGTCCTCGGCGAAGGACGACGACGGCGCGCCAAGGCCGATGACGGCTAATGTCGTGGCGAGAAGTGCCGCCAATCCGGTGCGCCTGGTGATTGACGTGATAAGAGACTTTGAAGCGTTGCCGCGTTCGGACATGAGCGTTCCTTGCGATCCTGAAATCATTTTGGCCTGGCGGGATGCGAAGCCTTGATACCAGCATCACCAACGCTGCCCGGCTGGGCAAAGAAGCGCTTTTCCTCTCAAACGGGAGGTGGAAAATATTCTCTCAAAGATTTTGTGACTTGCAGAACAGCAGTTGCTGGTGAGCGGGTATCGACGGCGAGGCGATGGACGCTTGCGCGCCTATGAAGCTCGCGGGGCGACGCGCAAGGACGGCCGGTCGTATGCCGGTAGCGACGAGACGGTGGGCAGGCCCCGCGCTTCCTGAACGCCGAAGCCCAATCGTGTCAGGCTGGCTCGCGCCAGGGCCGCATTGCTGTCGATGACGATCAATCCGTTCGTGTCGCCGAGGCTGGCCGCCACCACAGACAATTCGGTGCAGCCGAGAAGTGCTGCATCGGCGCCGGCCCGTTGCGCGAGATGAAGCGCGCGCTCGGTCTCGGCCGCCGCTTGCGCGATCGAACCGGCCTTGACGAGCATGATCGCGCTGTCGACGCGCTCCTGAAACTCGGCATCCTGCGGAAGGCAGAGGTCAAACCCCGCCGCCGCTATCCTGTGCTGATAGAAGCCGGAAACCAGGGTGCCCCGAGTCGCGAGGTTCGCAACCCGGCCCCGGTCCAGGCCGCGGCGGATCTCCGCCACCACCGCGTCGCCGATGTGGATGATCTCGGCCGACGAGTTTGCCGCCAGCTTGTCGTACCAGTGATGGGCGGTGTTGCAGGGCATGGCGATGCAGGCAACGCCAAGCGCGTTGAGCGTCGAGACCGCGGCGGCAAGCGGGGCCAGCAGCCCGTCATGGCCGGCCAGGATCGCTTCGGTCCTGTCGGGCAGTTGCGGCACGCTGAGGATGACGCAAGGCACGTGTTCGTTGTCGCGCAGCGCTTCGGTCATCCGAGTGAGCTTGAAGTAGAAATCGGCCGATGCCAGCGGCCCAAGACCGCCGATAATGCCGAGCTGAGGACGGATGCCGTCGTCGATCATCGGGCGGGCTCGGCTTCGAACTCTTGCGCGACGGCTTCAGCGCTCTGCGCCGCCTCCCGATGGCTGGGCGCGATCATTGCCGTGCTTGCCGCGACGGTGGAGACGCTGGACAGCGTCATCAGCGTGTCCACAGCCGCGTCCACCGCGACGAACAAGGCGAATGCCGCCTCGAAGGGAAGCTTCAGATAACCGCAGACGATCGACATCTGCGACAAGATGAGCAGGCTGCCCATGCCTCCGGTGGTGAGGGCGAGAAGCGCCGAGACGATGCCGACAAGCAAGAGATCCGGGATCGCCAGCTGATGGCCGTAGAGCTGGGCGATAAACAGGGCGCCCGAGGTGTAAACCAGCGCCGGGCCGGTCCGCAGCAGCGCCGCCTGCAACGGCACGAGCAGCTCGACCACCACAAGGTTGAACCTCAGCCGCTCGCTCAAAAGATTGATGACCCAGGGCAGCGAGGCAACCGTGGAGCGCGTCGTGATGGCCACCATCAGAAGCGGCTGAAGGGTCTTGATCGTGGCCCAGTAGCTTCGCCGCGAGCGTATGGCGATGGCGGCGAACGCGCCGGCCAGGAATGTCACGCAGGAAAGGCCCATGACCAGCAGATAGCCGCCCATCAGCATCAGCGGCTTGGTGCCGGTCGACGCGGTCTGGTCGGCGATCAGGATGAAGGTCGCGAAGGGCAATCCCCAGACGAACCAGTTGGTCAGCACCGTACAGGCCCGGTACACCGCGTTGAGCGCCTGTGAAAGGCTCAGCGACGAGGGTTGGGGAATCTTGCCCATCGCCAGCCCGAAAAGCAGGCAGAACAGGAGCACCTGGATGGTCTGGCCCGAGGCCAGCGCGTTGAAGACGTTGTTCGGCACCAGATCCAGGAAGATCGAATGGTCGCCATCCGGGTTACCGGTGGACGGCGGCGGCTGGAACGGGAATGCGAGGTCGGTGGAGACGCTGCCTTGCGAATTGATGAACTCGCCGAGCTCGATGCGCGATTGCGGGTCCTCGATCTGGCCGGGCTTGAGGATCAGCGAATACGTGCCGCTGACCAGCACGGCGAGGAACGACACGACCAGGACAGCTATGCCGACCTTGCCGAGATAGCGGACCGATTTCGGATCCTGGACCATCGCGGTGATGGAGAAGATCACGGACGAGACCAGATAGGGCAGGACGACCATCTTGAGGAAATTCAGATAGACCTGCGCCACAGGGCTGATCGCATGCGCAAAGGCCGGGTAGTAGAGGCCGCACAGGATGCCGGCCAGGATCATGATGATCGTTGTCAACGGCGAGCGCAGGATGCGCTTTGCCCCAAGGCGCCAATCGATCAGCATGTGTGCGGCTGCATCCGAGACGGCCATCGTCAGGCTTTGCTCCCCTGGCGATAGCGCGCAATGATCTCGTCGGTGTTGAGGACTTGCTGGCCTCGAGCGAGATCGAGATAGAGATCGACGAAGGCCGCAAGATGCGGATTGTCCGGCCGCACGCCCACCGCGATCGTGTCGACCTTGTCGGTCAGCGTAATCGAGCGCGCGACGACTGTCATCGACGGATCGTCGACCATCAGCTTCTTGATCTCGAAATCATCGCGATAGGCGAGGTCGATGGTGCCGTTGCGGATCGCATCGATGACGGTATTCCAGCCCGCGAAGCGCCGGATCGTGGCGTGCGGGAAAGTGGCGGCCGCATAGGTGGCGAAGGACGAGCCTTCGATCACGCCGAGATCGCCGGAGAAATCGCGGATGATCTGTTCGGGCGGCTTGCCCTGCGTGATGCGCGCCAGGTTCACGCGGTTGGCGAGCAGACCCTGGTGAAACATGGCGTAGGGCCGAGAATAGAGGATCAAGCGGCCGCGCTGAAGGGTGCGGCTGAGCTTGCCGATTGCCAGATCCGCCTGGCCGGACGTCAGCTTTTGCACCATCGCGTCGAAGGTCACGGCGGACCTGTCGAAAACCGGTTCGACGTCAAGCTCGGCGGCAATGCCGCGCGCAAGGTCCATGTCGATGCCACTGGCTCCAGAGCCGTCAGCCGGGAAGAACGGATCCGATGCGAAGGCCGGCATGGCGATGCGCAGCTTGTTGTCGCTGACGATGGGTTTTGGAGCGTCTTGCGCCTGGGCCGGCGCGGCTTGCGACTGCGCGATCAGCAGCCCTCCGCCTCCGGCTGCAAACAGCGTGCGACGTGTAAGCGGCATGCGCATTTCTCTGTCGTGCAGGAGAGCCGGACAACAATTCTGACCAATTCGCAGTATGCACGCCGGAGTTAAGTAAAGGTATCTTTTATTCGGGTTTTTTTACATTGCAGATCGCTAAGATAGCATCAAGGAACATGCAAACTTTCTAAACTAAAGCGATTGCTGCGGGGTGCGTTATTGGTTCGTGCGATGGGGCGTCAGAAGGTCTCGACCCAAGGCCTCAGCTCGACCTCGAAGCTCCAGGCGCTGCGATGCTGGCGATGGACGGCGAGATAGGTCTCGGCGATCGCGTCGGGCGACAAGCGACGATCCGGCCGATCTGGTTCCGGCGCCTGTCCGGCCGGCTCGATCTGGCCGTCGATGATGAAATGCGCGACGTGGATGTTCTTGGGGGAAAGCTCGCGCGCCATCGATTGCGCCAGACCGCGCAGGCCGAATTTCGGCATCGCGAAACCGGCCGAGCCGGGGAAGCCCTTGAGGCTTGCCGTGGCCCCGGTGAACAGGATCGAGCCGGAGCCGCGCGCAAGAAGCCGGCGCGCCGCCTGCTGGCCGACCAGGAAGCCGCCATAGGCGCCGACAAGCAAGGCCTGCTTGACCGCTTCCGCGTCGAGCTCGGCTATCGGGCCACGCGTGCGGCCGCTGGCGTTGAAGACGGCGATTTCGAGCGGCCCTGCGTTGTCGGCCGCCTCGAACAGCCGCTCGACGGAGGCCGAGTCCGACACGTCTGTTTCGACGGCCAGCGCACCGGTTTCCTTGACCAGCGCGGCCAATTTGTTGACGTTGCGCGCGGCAAGGATGACGCGGAAGCCCTCCCTGGCGAGAAGCCGAGCCAGCGAGGCGCTTAAGCCCGAGCCGGCGCCCGCAATCACTGCAACATTGGCTGCCATGGACTTTCCTCCTTGAGACAGGTCGGTATCGGTCCCGCAGGCTCGCGCCTTCGGCGGCAAGAGGCAAGAACGTGGTTGCTCGATTTTTGTTCTTTGGCGCAAAAGGCCGCCGGCAAGAGCGCGGTGAAAGACTTGCCTGCTGCGCCGATCCGTCCGACACGTGGTTGGACGACGATTCGGGGACAAGACCATGGAACCAATCTGGGCCGTCGGCCTGATGACCGGCACGGTGCTCGACGGCAATATCGACGTGGCGCTGATCAAGACGGACGGCGAGCGCATCGCCGACACCGGCACCTACACGCTCGCCCCGTACCCGCAATCGATCCGCGCCCTGCTCGAAGAGACGCTGCGCCAGGCCCGCGCCTGGAATTTCGAGGGACCGGAGCCGGCAATTTTTCGCGAAGCCGAGGAGGCGCTGACCCGCGCGCAGTCGGCCGCGGTCAAGAATCTGGTCGAGAGCCAGGGGATGCGCATGGCCGATATCGGCGTCGTCGGCTTCCACGGCCAGACGGTGCTGCACCGCGCGCCGCAGGCAGGCAAGATCGGCAGGACTCGCCAGCTCGGTAATGGCGAGCTGATGGCCTCGCTGCTCGGCACCAGGGTCGCCTATGATTTCCGCTCGGCCGATGTCGCGGCCGGCGGACAAGGGGCGCCTCTGGCCGCCGCCTATCATGCGGCGCTGCTGAACGAAGCCGACCCGAGCGGCGACACCGCCGTGCTCAATCTCGGCGGCGTCGGGAACATCACCTGGTGGGACGGCAAGGACAATATCGTCGCCTTCGACACCGGTCCCGCCAATGCGCCGGTCAATGATTTCATCAAGGCGAAGGGCCTCGGCGAGATGGACCGCGACGGCAGGCTGGCGGCCGCCGGGAAGGTCGACGAGGAACGGCTCGCCAGTCTCTTGCAGCATCCGTACCTGACGAAGCCCTATCCGAAATCGCTCGACCGCTTCGACTTCACCGCGGCGATGGCCGAGGGGCTCGGTGCGGAGGACGGCGCGGCGACGCTGACGGCCTTCACCGTGTCTGCCGTCGGCAAGGCGCTCGACCTGTTGCCGCGCCGGCCGAAGCGGCTCGCGGTCAGCGGCGGCGGCCGCCACAATCCGACGATGATGGCAATGCTCGAAAGCCGCGCCGGCGTCGAAGTGGTGCAGGCCGAGACGCTCGGATGGAAGGGCGACGCGGTGGAAGCAGAGTGCTTTGCTTTCCTTGCCGTGCGGGTGCTGCGCGGCCTGCCGATCAGCTTTCCGAGCACCACCGGCGCGCCCGAGCCGTTGCGCGGCGGAAAGCTCGCCGGGTAGAGTCTTTGTTCGTGCAATTCCGGACGGAAGGCTACGGCGAAGACGCCGAGCCTAAACGCTCCACACTTTTCCTGGAATTGCTCTAAGGCAGCTTCTTCTGCAGGAAAATGCGGCGGCGGCCGATCGGGAAATCCGGCAATTCGCCGAACGGCTTATAGCCCTGGCGCTCGTAGACCTTCTCAGCGGTTGGACTGAAGGTGTCGATCCAGGCGCCGTGGCAGCCCCGCGCAACAGCCTCGCCTTCGGCTGCGTCGAGCATATCGGCGGCAACGCCTTTTCCGCGCAGCTTTTCGTCGACCCACAGCCACTGCACGTAAAGCCAGCCCCAGGCGGTGTAGCCGGATATGCCTGCAACGATGGCGCCGGTTTCGTCGCGTACGAAAACCGCCAGCGGCTTTCGGCCTGACGCGCCGACATCGGCATCGTTGAAGGCGGTGAGGTTCCCGCTCAGGAAAGCGAGAGCCTGCGGCAAAGGCTCGGCGGTGATCTCGAGGCTGGTCTTCATCGGCTGCGACTCCGGTTCGCAAGGCAGCCTTAGAGCAATTCCGAGAAAGCGCGAAACGGTTTTCCGGCCGCAAATGAAGAGTGGGGCAGGCCTGTTACCGAGGACCGACTGAGCGCCACGTCGCTGCGCACGCCGCCACCAGCATCAGTCCCGCGGCGATCAGGGCGCAATTGGCGAAGCCGAGGCTCGTGTAGAGCGGGCCGAAGCCTGCCGTGCCGACGGTGACGGCGAGATAGGTGACCGCGCTGTTCAGTCCCATGATGGTGCCGCGCCGCGACGGGTCGAGCGCGGTGAGGCGCATGACCAGCACGTTCAGGCCGAAATGGTTGGCGAGGCCCCAGACGGCGATCGTCGCAAGCAGGAGACCGAAGCCGGTGCTGGCCAGCGCGATCGCGACATAGACGGCCGCGACCAGCAGATAGGCGAAGGGCATGACACGGCGGGCGCCGAGGCGGTCGATGACGCCGTCCAGCAAGGCCGCCGCGCCGAAGCCGAGGCCGTAGGCGACCGCCGCCAGGCCATTGGCGCTGACCGGCTCGCCGAGGGCTTCGTGGAGATGATCGCCGAGATAGCCATAGACGCCATAGAAGGCGGTCATGAAGGCGCCGCAGGCAATGAGCAGCGGCAGGATGCCGGGTACGGCGAGCGCGCCGAGCGGCGACGGCGCGGGGCCGCTTTTCCTGGTGTCATGCAGCGAGCTCATCGCCAGGCTGGCAACGGCCGCTGCCGCCAGCAGCGCGACGGCCGCGAAGACAGCGCGCCAGTGGATCAGATCGGCGAGCACGGCCGACAGCGAGACGCCGGCTACCATGGAAAGCGTCCAGCCGGTCAGAACCACCCCGATGGTGCCGCTTTCGCGGCCGGGCGGAGCGATCGTGGCCGAGCTGGCATAGATCGCCGGCATGGCGATGCCGGCGGCAACGCCGGCGACGAACTGGGCGGTCACAAGCAACGCGACGGTCGGCGCGAGCGCACTGGCGACCAGCGCCAAAGCCTGCAACAGCAATGCGCCTTGAAGCATGCGGCGCGCGCCGATCCGGTCGATATAGCGGGCAAGGAAGAGGGCGCTGGCCGAAGTGCCGAGGCCAAAAGCGGCGGCAGCGGTCATCACCGCCGGCACGCTGGTGCCGAACGACGCCGCGACGGCGGGCGCGATCGGTCCAAGAACCAGCGAATTCGAGCCGATGACGGCGATGCAGCCGGTCAGCAGATAGGCGGCGGCGGGAATCGGTGCCCGCGGCGCCTCAGTCATAATTGCTGATTGATTGCTGTTCGACATATTATCATAATGACCGAATTAAATTCCGCATCAATGGAGAATTTCCATATGGACGCAGAAACAGATGACATTCAGCGGAACAAGCAGCCGGCCCGTGAGGTCGACCCGATCGACCGAAAGATATTAGGCGTCCTCGTCGAGGACGCGACCATCAGCTATGCCGAGCTCGGCGAGCGCGTCGGCCTGTCGCCGCCAGCGGCGCATGAGCGAGTCAAGCGGCTGAAGCGCAGCGGCGCCATCCGCGCCACAGCGGCGCTCATCGATCCGAGGGCGGTAAAGAAGCCGCTGCTCGCCTTCGTGCATATCGACACAAGGGGCTGGGGCAAGACGCCGGAACTTATGGCGGTCTCGAAATACCCGGAGGTTGAGGAGATCCATACGGTCGCCGGCGACACCTGCATGCTGCTCAAGGTGCGCACCGAGGATACGCGCGCGCTGGAAGGGCTGCTGGCCCGCCTCTACGACACGCCCGGCGTCACCTCGACGCGCAGCTATGTGGTGCTGTCGACCTATCTGGAACGTCCGGTGCAGCCGGAGATCACGAGCGAATGGCCGGCGCCGAAGCATATGGCAAACCCAATGTACTAGGCCGTTGCCGGCTGATGGCGCCTGGAACGCGCCAGCAGATAGAAGGCCGCGGCATGCGTGATCATCAAGAGCGGCACGTAGAGGATCGGGATCGCGTAAGTCGCGCCCAACTGGCCGGCCTGCCCCGGAAGGTCGAGCAGCACGCCGTGATAGTAGTCGCCGACAAGGTCGACCACGCCGACGACATTGAAGGCGACGACGAGCGGCCAGAAGATCGTGGGCCGCTTCACCCCGAGCAGCGCCAGCATGGCGAGCAGGCCAGTGGCGAAGTCGCCATAGGCGGCGAAGCCTGCGAAGCCAGGCGCAAGCTCGGGGCCGACCACGCCCGGGATGAGGAAGACGAGGCCGAAGAAGCGGAAGCTGTGCAGCGTTGCGATGGCGCGCTGCGCCCCGACCGGCTCCATCGACCTCAGCCTCGGCCAGATATAAGCGGCGAAGCAAAGCAGCCATGGCACGTAGCCCAGCGCGAGATGGATGTTGAAGATCACCGCCGGTGACATCTTTGTCTCCTATGAAGCCTTAACCGGAACGGCTTCGAACACCGCCGTGAAGATGCCCAACCGTCCTTCCATGAGATTGCGTCCGAGATTGGTGGCGAATTCGGCGAAGCCCTGGCCCATGACGACGCCGAGATTGAGCGAAGGCGGCGGGCCGGAGGCGCGGAGCTCGGCGAACCAGGCCTTGGCTATGGCCGTGTCGTCGCGGCGGACGAGCGTGCCGAAGCCGGCGGCCTCGATCGCCTCGCAGGTCGCCTCGGCCGTCAGCAGGAAGCTTTCGCCGGGCGTCTTCGCCCAAGGCACCGGATAGAACGGGTCGCCGCTATTCAGCACGACGTCGAAGGTCGCGAATTTTCCGCCGGGCTTCAGCACGCGCCTGATCTCGCGATAGAGCAGCGGCCGGTCAGCGATATTCATCGCCACATGCTGCAACAACGCGGCGTCGAACCGGTCGTCCTCGAAGGGAAGCGCAAGCGCGCTGCCGGTTTCGAACGACACTTTGTCGTCCTGTCCGGTTCGAGCGGTCAGGTAGCGCGCGGCCTCGACGAAGGGTTCGCTGAGGTCGACGCCCGTAACCCTGCAGCCATAGGTCTCCGCAAGAAAGCGAGCCGGCCCGCCGACGCCCGATCCAACATCGAGCACCGACATGTCGGCGGTAATGACGGCAAGGTTGGCGAGCTCCGCCGTCGCGGCCAACCCGCGAGTGTGGAACTGGTCAAGAGTCGCCAACTGTTCGGGCTTCAGCCGCTGTTGCTCAGGCCCAAAGACCGCCAGCGTGGTCTTCAATCGGTCGGTGAGGCCGGTCGCACGGTAGTGATCGCGCACGCGATCGAGTTCATTTGTCATTGCCACTTCCCTTCAGGCTTCCAGGTCACGGAAGAAATACGGCCGCTTTCTGCGAACCACTATCCGCGATAATGTCTATGGGTCATGAAGCAGAACTTCACAGTCAGGCATGGCGCGCTCGACGGCGTCGAAGCATTCTTGAGCGTCGCAAGGCACCGCAATTTCCGTAAGGCGGCGGCCGAGCTCGCCGTCACCCCGTCAGCGATCAGCCAGGCGATACGAACGCTCGAGGCGCGCATAGGTGCTGCGCTCTTCATCCGCACGACGCGCAGCGTCGGCCTCACGGAAGCCGGCGAGCGCTTTTTCGCGCGCGCCCGGCCCGCCTTCGAGGAACTGATCGCCGCGAGCGAGATCGCGCGCGGCATGGGCCAGCGGCCGGCGGGGCTGTTGCGCCTTTCGGTGCCGCCGGCCGTGGTGCCGATGCTGCTGGAACCGATGATCGCCTCCTTCTGCCAGTCGTATCCCGAGATCGAGCTGGAGATTGTCGCCAGCGGCGAGCTGGCCGATCTCGCCGCCGAGGGATTCGATGCCGGCATCCGCATGGGCGACCTGATCGCGCCCGATATGGTCGCCGTTCGCCTGACGCCCTCCTTCCCGATGGTGGTCGTCGGCAGTCCGGATTATCTGCGCCGGCGCGCGGCGCCCGAGCGCATCGAGGACCTACGCGACCATGCCTGCCTGCGCCTGCGCCGTTCGAACGGCTCGGTCGCGCCATGGTCCTTTGTCGACGGAAACAAGACGATAGAGGCGATCGTCTCGGGACCGTTGATCGCGCATGACTATCCCTCGCTGCTCGGCGCGGCGATCCAGGGCGTCGGGTTGGCGCAGGTGCCAGGCCCCATTGCCGAGGCGTCGATCGCCGATGGGCGTCTGCAGGCGCTGCTCGGCCGCTTCGCGGTGACCACGCCGGGCGTGTTCCTCTACTATCCGGAAAGGCACCAGGTGCTGCCCAAGCTGCGCGCCTTCATCGATCATATCAGGCAGCCAGGCGGCGCTGACGCTACCCCGAAGCGATCGGACAGGCGGCGGAAAAGCTGACGCTTCAGGGCGTCGTCGGGCGGGATCTCAGCCGGCATCGATCCGGCGCTGGCGTTGATCGAGGACGATCTCGGCCCTGCGATCGCTCGCCGTACCGCTCAGCAACTCGTTTTCCACCAGCGTCGGCCTTGCGGGCAGCCTCAGTTATCGGGCCTTCGAACTCGACGGCCTCGGCCACCGCCGCAGGCGCCAAGGCGCGCGGCGGCGAGTGCCTGAGAGGCACGCAGTCAGCCGGCGCGGGATTCGATCAAGGTTCGGATGCGCTCGGCGTCAGAAGGCGTCGCGGGGTTGTAGACGATCATGCCGAGCTCGGGCCGGCCGTCGACCGCAAAGACAGAAAATTCCAGCTCGATCAGTCCGATCTCGGGATGCCGCATGCGCTTCACGCCTTCGCCATGCGCAGGCGCGACTTCGTTGTCGCGCCAGAGCGCCGCGAATTCCGGACTCGCCCGGGAAAGCTCCTCGACGAGTTCCGTGACCTCCGCGCCGGCGCCGGCGCGGACCGCATCCGCCCTGAAGGATCCGACCACGAAACGCGCGACGCTCTGCCAGTCGTCCTGCGCGTCGCGCACGCGGGGATTGCCGAACATCAAGCGCAGGATGTTGCGCTGCTCGCGCGGCAGCTTGGAATAGTCGGTGAGCATCGCCGCGGCAGCACGGTTCCAGGCCACTACATCCCATGTCGCGGTCTTGATGATCGCTGGACTGGGGTCCAAGGCGTCGAGGACGCGCTGCAGGCGCGGCGTCACGCTGTCCACGCTTTTGTAGCGGACCTCCGGCGGCCGCCCGAGACCCAGCATGAACAGATGCTCGCGTTCGGGCTCGGTCAGCATCAGGCCGGTGGCGATGCGGTTCAGCACATCGGCGGACGGCGCGCCGCCCCGCCCCTGCTCCAGCCAGGTGTACCAGGTCGGGCTGATATTGGCCCGCTGCGCCACCTCTTCGCGGCGCAGCCCTTGCGTGCGCCGTCGCCCCGTAGCGAAGCCGAAGGCGGCGGGATCGAGGCGCATGCGACGATCGCGAAGAAACGTGCCCAGCTTGTTGGTCGTCTCTTTGTTGGCAATCTCTTGGGGCATCGCCATCCTGTTGGCTATTATACCATGATAAAGTCACTACTTTAACAGAATGATTTGTAGCGCAAATAAGACCTCCGAACAACCACAGGAGACCTCCCATGCGTGTATTCCTTACCGGCGCGACCGGCTTCATCGGTTCCAGGATCGTGCCTGAGCTTCTTGCCGCCGGCCATCAGGTGCTCGGTCTGACCCGCTCCGACGCCGGCGCGCGCGCTCTCGTGGCCGCAGGCGCCGAGCCGCATCGCGGCGACCTCGAAGACCTCGACAGCCTGCGCGACGGCGCGGCGAAGTCGGATGCGGTGATCCATACCGCTTTCGACCACCATTTCTCGAACTTCGTCGCCAATTGCGAGAAGGACAAGCGCGTCATCGAAGCGCTGGGCGGCGCGCTCGCCGGCTCCGACCGGCTGCTCATCATCACGTCGGGCGTTGGCATGGGCTCCGCCGAACAGGGACAGCCGGCGAGGGAAGACGTCTTCAACACCGACCATCCCAATCCGCGCATCCTGTCCGAGCTTACCGGCCAGGCGATGGCCGAGAAGGGCGTCAAGGTGTCGGTGGTGCGGCTGCCGCAGGTGCATGACACGGTGAAGCAGGGCCTCATCACCCCGCTGATCGCGCAAACGCGCGCCAAGGGCGTGTCGGCCTATCTCGGCGAGGGCCGCAACCGGTGGTCGTCGGCGCATGTGCTCGATGTCGCGAAGCTCTACCGTCTGGCGCTGGACAAGCAGGAAGCCGGCGTACGATACAACGCCGTCGCCGAGGAAGGCATCCCGATGCGCGAGATCGCGGAAGTGATCGGCGCAGGCCTCAACGTGCCGGTGGTCTCGCTGTCGAAGCAAGAAGCGGCCGACCATTTCGGATGGCTTGCCATGTTCGCCGGTCTCGACATGCCGGCGTCGAGCGAATGGACGCGCGCGCATCTCGGCTGGCAGCCGACCGGACCCGGGCTCATCGCCGACCTCGAGCGGATGGATTACTCGCAAGCCGCCGCGGCCTAGCCCAGTCCTCCAGCGTTCAGCGACCCGGCTGAACCGCTGTTAGCTCTAAGCTCGAAGCAAATCCGCCAGGCTGTCCGACTTCTCCACCTTGTCGGTGAGGTCGAGGCCGGAGAGCAGGTCGACCAAATGGCTGTTCATCAGGGCGGCCGCGTCGGCGCTGTTGCCGGCCTCGATCGCGTCGACCAGGGCGTGGTGCGCATGCTTCTCGCAGGTCGCGTCGCGGCGCTTCCAGTAGAGCGCGATGATCAGCGAGGAGTGCGAGACGAGGTCGCGGACAAAATTGGTGAACACCGAATGCGCGGCGATCTCGGCGATGCCGACATGGAAGCGCGCCGACAGCATGATGGCGTCGCTGTCGCGGCCGTCATGTAGCGCCTCGTGCTCTTTCTCCAGATGCGTCCGCAATTGCGCGATGTCGGACGGCACTGCAGTTCTGGCGGCGAGCGCTGCCACCTTTGGTTCGATCAGCGCCCTTGCCTCGAACACTTCCCGCGCCTCGATTTTCGATGGCTGCGCGACAAAGGCGCCGCGATTTGGCTCCAGCCGTGCCAGCCGGTCATGCGCAAGCGCCTGCAGGGCGGCGCGCACGACGGTGCGGCTCACCGAATAGATCGAGGCCAACTCGTCCTCCGGCAATTTGGTGCCCGGGGCGAGGCGGTGGCTGACGATTGCATCCCTCAGCCCATAGTAGATCGGCGACCAGCGCGCCGCCGGCTTGTCGTCTCGATCTTCTTCCCTGAGTACCGTCAACATACTTTCAATGCGCGGGCCCGAATGGCCCGATCTGTCCCCAAATCGCCGGCAGCCCGTTCAATCTAGTATCGCTCGCGCGGCGGTCAATCCCACCTGTCCGGCTGCCGGCCGCTCGTCCGGCGGCACGAGCCGCCTAGAGCCGGATGATTTCAGGTCGGGTCGACCTGAAATCATCCGGCTCTAAATCAGGAGACGGAGCATGATGTCGTCCGAAAACCGCTCCGCACTTTCGGCATCATGCTCAAACGATCTCAGCTTGCGTCGGCGACATCGGCGCGAACATGCCGGCGAACCGCTTGCCGCGCGGAGCCGCATAGCCGCCGATCTTCGATGTCTTCAAGCCGACCTTGAACAGGCTCTCGGCCAGCGTGACAGCGCAAACGACTCCGTCCAGCACCGGAACGCCATGCTCCTCGGACAGGCTGTGCGCAAGGTCGGCCATGCCGGCGCAGCCGAGCACAATTGCCTCGGCCTTGTCCTCTCTTATGGCGCGCGCGATCTCCTGCGAAATCCTGTGCCTGGCATTCGAGGCCGGACGTTCGAGTTCGAGCACGGCGACCTCCGACGAGCGCACCTTGGCGCAGCGCGAGGCGAGGCCGTATTTCGCGAGGTTGTGCTCGATCGCGGGAACCGAGCGGGCAAGCGTGGTGACGACGCTGAACTTGCCGGCCACAAGGCTCGCCATGTGGAACGCCGCCTCGCCGATGCCGATGACGGGAGCCTCCGTCGCGCAGCGCGCTGCATCGAGCCCGGTGTCGTCGAAGCAGGCAATAACGTAGGCATCCGCCGCCGGCGTCTTGCCCATCTCCGCGATGATGCCCGGAATGGCGAAGACCTCGTCGAAATAACCCTCGATGCTCGGCGGGCCGTCGGCCGGGTTGACGGCGACGATCCGGGTGGCCTCGGACGCAACGCTTGCCGCTGCCTCGCCGATCTTGGCGGTCATCGATTGGGTGGTGTTGGGATTGATGACGAGAATGCGCATTGAAAATCAGCCTCAGATCTCGCCGCCGAGATAAAGACGCTTGACCCGGTCGTCGGTCAGCAATTCGGCGGAGTTGCCGCTCAGCGCGACACTCCCGGTGGTCAGCGCATAGGCGCGCTGCGAGATACGCAGCGCCATGCGCGAATTCTGCTCGACCAGCAGCACGCTGACCTTCTCGTCGCGGTTGATGGCGACGATCGAGCGGGCGATGTCCTGGACGAGCTTTGGCGCGACGCCGAGTGACGGCTCGTCGAGCAGCAGCAGCTTCGGCTTCGCCATCAGCGCGCGGCCGATGACCAGCATCTGCTGTTCGCCGCCGCTCATCGTGCCGGCGGCCTGCGAGAAGCGCTCCTTCAGCCGGGGGAACCGCCCCAGCACCATCTCCATCGTCGCCGCGATCTCGGCTTTGCTGGAGCGCGTGAAGGCGCCCATCAGGAGATTGTCCCGGACCGACATGAAGGGGAAGACGCGGCGTCCCTCGGGCACCATGGCGATGCCCATCTTGACGATCTCGTCGGGCGCTGCGCCGTCGATGCGCTTGCCGCTATATTGGATTTCGCCGGACCTGATCTTGCGCAGACCGGTGATGGCGCGAAGGATCGACGATTTGCCGGCGCCGTTGGCACCGATCAGCGCGACGGTCTCGCCTTCATTGACCTCGAGCGAGACGCCTTTCAGCGCGTAAACGTGGTCGTAATAGAGCTCGACATTGGCGAAGTTCAGGATCTGGTTCATAGGCCGATCGCCTCGTCTTCGCTGCCGAGATACGCTTCGATCACCTTCTCGTTGGCCTGGATTTCCGATGGCGTTCCCTCGGCGATCTTCTGCCCGAAATTGAGCACGACGAGGCGGTCGGAAATCTTCATCACGGCCGGCATGTCGTGCTCGACCAGAAGGATGGTCAGGCCGCGCTCGCGCAGGCGCCGCACCATCTCCACCATGCGCATGGTCTCGTCGTGGTTCATGCCGGCGAAGGGCTCGTCGAGCAGCAGGATGGAAGGGTTGGTGGCCAGCCCGATGGCGATGCCCAGCGCCCGCAAATGGCCGTGCGGCAGATTGCGGGCGGTCTCGTTGGTGAGCGAGGAGAGGCCGAGCAGCGCCAGGATTTCGTCGGCGGATTGGCCGAAGGCCGCTTCGTCGGCTATCGCCGTACCGGTGCCGAGAAAGAAGCCGAGGAGGCTCGCCTTGGAGCGCAGATGGTGCGCGATGATGACGTTGTCGCGCACGCTCATGTTCTTGAAGATGGTGGTCTCCTGGAAGGTGCGCACCACGCCCCTGCGGGCGGCGATGTGCGGAGCGAGACCGGAGATGCGTTCGCCCTTCAGGCGCACCTCGCCGGCGGTCGGCCGCAGGAAGGACGAGATCAGCTTGAACAGAGTCGACTTGCCGGCGCCGTTCGGACCGATCACCGACAGGATCTCCTTCTCGCGCACCGAGAAGGAAACATTGTTGACCGCAACCAGACCGCCGAAGCGCTTGGTGATGCCGGAGACCTCGAGCATTTCGGCCATGGCTCAACCCTTCTTCCGGGTCGTTTCGGCAAGGCTGAGCAGACCGTTGGGCAGCACCAGCATCAGGACGATCATCAGGCCGGAATAGATGAGCAGCTGGAACTGGCCGGTCTGGAACAGAAGGTCCCAGCCGAAATAGAGCACCAGCGTGCCGAGCATCGGACCGAACACATAGCCGAGGCCGCCGAGGAAGCAGTTCAGCATGAAGTTGACGGAATCGGTGACGGTGAAGCTCGACGGGTAGATCGACTGCGAGATGGCAGCAAAGATGGCGCCGGAAACGCCGCCGAAGAAGGACGAGACGGCATAGGCGATGACGCGCAGATAGGCGATGTTGACGCCGATCGAGGAGGCCAGTTCCTCATTCTGCTGCAGCGATTGGCAAAGCTTGCCGATGCGCGAATTGACGAGCCGGTACATGACTGCGAAGCAGACCACCATCAGCGTGACCGCCAGCAGATAGAAGGCGAGCCGCGAATTCTGCAACGTGGCGAAATCTGGAATGATCGTCAGGCCGAAGATCGACAGCGCGCCGGGCAGCGGGATGCTGACGATGCCCTTGGCGCCATTGGTGATCGGCAGCGCCAGCGCAAGCAGTCGCGCCACCTCGGTCAGCACCAGCGTGACCATGGCGAAATAGACGCCACGCAGCCGCAGGATCGGCAGGCCGATCAGCACGCTGGCAGCGGCACAGAAAAGCCCGGCCACCGGCAAGGTCAGCCAGAACGACCAGCCATGGTTCATCACCAGTATGGCCGAGACATAGCCGCCCGTCAGCGCATAGGCGCCCTGGCCGATGTTGATGCGGCCGATATAGAAGGTGAGCCAGACGCCGGCGCTGGCGATGCTGAGCAGCGCCACCGAGGTCAGCGTGTAATAGAGGTCGAAGCGGCCGCTTGACGAGATCGCGGCCGGCACGACGACAAAAACGATCGCGAGAAAGACGACGACCGCGGCGATCCTGGTGTTGCGATTGCGGGTCATGGCGCGATCAACCCCAGGGCTTGCCCATCAGCCCGTTTGGACGGACCGACAGGAACACCATCAGGGCGGCGAAGATGACGAGATAGGTCACGTCGCCATATTCACGCAGCACGGTGAGGCCGACCGACTCCATCATGCCGAGGATGAAGCCGCCGGCGATCGCCCCGCCGACGACGCCGGCGCCGCCGATCATCACCATCAGGAAGGCCTTGATCGAAATCGGCCCGCCAATGCCGGAATTGACACCGGTGATGGTGACCAGAAGCCCACCGACGACACCCGCGAGCATGGCGCCCATGGCGAAGCCGATCATCGAATAGCGATCGACCCGGACGCCCATCAGTTGGGCGGCGACGCGGTCCTGGGCAAGCGCGCGCATGGCGCGGCCGACCCGGCTATATTGCATATAGAGCACGAAGGCGGCGATGAAGACGATCGCCAGCGCGCCGACGACGATGCGGTCGTAAGGCATGATGATGCCGGCGTCGTTGAAGACGCCCTTGACGATTTTGGGGACGCCGCGCTGCTTCTCGCCGAACAGGAGCAGGATGACGGCATCGAAGAAGAAGGCGGTCGCGGCGGCGAGCAGCATCGTGCTTTCCTCGCGGTGACTGCGCCTGATGACGGTGCGGAAGAGGAATTTCTCCATCAGCGCGCCGATGACGGCGAGCGTGACGCCTGAGGCGAGCAGCGCGACGACGAAAGGCAGCCCAAGCTGGCCGTAGACCGTGTAGGTGATGAACCCGCCCAGCACATACATCTGGCCGTGGGCGAAATTGAGCACGTTCATCAGGGCAAAGATCAAGGTGAGCCCCAGCGCGATCAGAGCGTATTGGGCACCGAGATACAATCCGTTGGCGATGACCTGTTCCATGGATACCTTCGATCTTCCACGGAGTCCGGCCTTTCGGACCCCGCGGCAAGCTGGAGGAAGTGACGCCCGAAGGTAACGTCAGTCGACGGAGCCGACGAACAAGGTCTGGAAAGCGCCGTCCTTGTATTCGTTGACCACCATCGGCACCGAAAGCTGGCGCTTCTGGCCGAAGGACGTAGTGCCGACATAGCTGAGCTTGGCGTCGCCCTTCAGGAAAGGATTGGGCGCCGAGAAGGTGTCCATGGTCTTCTTGAATTCGGCGACGTCGTTGATGGCCGCCGGGTTCGCCTTCAACGTCTCGATGATGTATTCGAGCGCATAGACCTTGGTGTTGGACTCGTCGTTATATTCGCCGAACATCTTGGTGTAGCGGGCGACGAATTCCTTCATCGCGTCCGAGGCGATCTCCGGCGTCGAGGCGCCCCCGACGGAGATGAAGCCGTTGGCGTATTCGCCGGCGCCCTCTTCCAGGACCTTGGCGTCCTGCGCGGTTTCCGTCGAGATCAGGCCTTCATAGCCGAGTTCGCGGGCGGCTCGGATGAGCAGCGGCGCGTTGGCGGGTGCTACGCCCGACAGGACGAGCAGGTCGGGCTTCAGCGCCACGATCGGCGTCAACACCGGGGTGAAGTCGCGGGTGTCGTTCTGGTAGGTGTCGTTCTGGGCGACGATCTCCAGGCCGAGCGCCTTCGCCGCCTCGACCCCGCTGTCGCGCTGGCTGAGCGGATCGGATTCATTGGCCGCGACAAAGGCGATCTTCTTCACGCCTTTGTTTTCCTTCAGGTATTTGTAAATCGCCGGACCGGACTGATAATTGGCAATCATGCCGAGCACGGCGTTGGAGGCCGGCTTCTGGTAGAGCGCCTTGGGAAAGGCGTAGGGGAAATAAATGATGCCGTTGGCCTCGGCGACGGGGCGCACCGCGGCGGCGCCGTCATCGACATTCGGCCCGACGACATAGTGGACGCCTTCTTGCGCCATCTTCTCCATGCCGGCGATGGCGCGCTTGGGATCCTTCTGGTCGTCGAAAGTGACGATGTTGATGTTGTAGGTGTCGTTGCCGATCTTGACGCCACCGGTCTCGTTGATCCAGGCGGCGCGGGTCTGCATCGAGCGCACGTTCGAGGTGCCCCAGGCGGCGGCGGGGCCGCTGGTGACGCCGACGAAGCCGATCTTCAGTTCCTTGTTTTCGGCCTGCGCGGAGGAAATACCGAGAGCGGCAAGCGCCAGGGTCGAGACGGCGCCGAGCGCCATTGATTTCAGAGTCGAGCGACGGTTGATCATAGCTTCAGTTCCCCTTGGTTATCGCGCTTGTGTTTTGCTCGTAGGCTGCGCGTATAGCGTAAGGGAAACTGACTGCGACAGATTGTCAACATCCTTCTTCATTATTGTATACAATATTTTTATCGAATGTGCGCGATGCCCTTCCTCATCATACGGGAACGCTCTTCCGAGGCCAGGCGCAGCCAACAACAATCACCCCCGGCTCCGATAAGTCGCTGGGCCCATAAACGCCAAGAGGGTCGAGGCTTATCGAACCGGCCCGAGGAACGCCGGCTCCGAATCTACTTCCCGCAATAGTGGTCGTTGATGTCGTTCACCGCATTCGCGTCGGGTCCGACGCGGTGATACGCGCAAGCGCCCGCCGCCGTGTTGGTCATCTGCTGGTCGTAGTAGCGCGGGCCGCCAAACAGCGTCTCGATAATGTCGTCGCTGGCCGGAACATAACGCTCATGCTCGACCACGCGGTAGCGATGTTCGCCGGCGGCAGCGGGACCCGCAATCGCGGCTGCCGCGGCAAGCATGAGCGCGGTGATTGCAAAATGTTTCATCATGGCAACAACCTTCCAGCGATTTGGACTTGCAGCATATCCAAAATCGCCATTGGAGCAAAAGTTCCCCTTTCCCGCTTCTATTGCAGCTGATGCAGATGCCGCAGCTTGTCGGGATTGCGCATGACATAGATCGCCGCGATCTTACCGTGCTCGATGTCGAGCGCGGTGGTCTGGAGCTCGCCATCGACCTCCAGCGTGACGAAGCCGGGCAAGCCGTTGATGAAGCCGTAGCGGACCAGTTGCGAGCGATTGTCCTTCAGCCACGCCAGCACGGCCGCGTATTGCGTCATGACCGCCTCGAACCCAACGGCCGGTTCGGTCGCCGCCGGGCGCTTGCCGCCGCCGTCGGCGTGGGCGGTGACGTCGGCGCTGAGCATCGCGCCGAGCGCCTTCATGTCGCCGCTGCGCGACGCGTTGAAGAAGGCCTCGGCGATCTCCAATCCACGCTCTCTCTCGACCTTGAAGCGCGGCCGCGCCTCGCGGACGTGCTCACGCGCTCTGGCCGCGAGTTGGCGGCAGGCGGCCGCATCGCGCTCGATCTCCGCCGCGACTTCTTCGAACTGCAGGCCGAACACATCATGCAGCAGAAAGGCGGCGCGCTCGAGCGGCGAAAGCCGCTCAAGCGCCAGCATCAGCGGCAAGGTGACGTCCTCCGCCTCGTCTTCCTCCACAAGCGGCTCGGGCAACCACGGGCCGACATAGGTCTCGCGCTGACGGCGCGCGGATTTGAGCTGGTCAAGGCAAAGCCGCGTGACCGTGCGGCGCAGGAACGCCTCGGGCTGGCGCACCTCCACGCGCTCGGTGCGCATCCAGCGGATGAAGGCGTCCTGAACCACATCCTCGGCATCGGCGACCGAGCCCAGCATGCGGTAGGCGACCCGCATCAGCTTCGGGCGCAGCGGTTCGAACTCCGCCGCCGCGCCCGTCAATGCCGCCTCCGGTGTCAAGCCGCGGCCGCCTTGTTGGCAGCCTGGGCGGCAGCCGCCTTGTTGGAAGCCTTGATGGCCGCCGGATCGACAAAGCCGCCGAAGCCGACAGCGATGCGGTTCCACCCATTGATTATGTTGATCATCAATGTGAGCTTCACGCGCTCCTCCTCGAAGAAATGCGGCTTCAGCGCTTCATAGGCCGCTTCATGCGTATGGCCTTCGCAAATCCTGGTCAGCGCTTCGGTCCAGCCGAGCGCGGCGCGCTCGCGATCAGTGTAGCATGGCGCCTCGCGCCAGGCCGACAGCAGATAGATGCGCTGCTCGGTCTCGCCGCGCTCGCGGGCATAGGTCGAATGCATGTTGATGCAGTTGGCGCAGCCATTGATCTGCGAGGATCGGATCTCGATGAGCTCGGCCAGCGCCGGATCGAGGCTGCCGGCAATGGCCAAAGAGGCACGGTGCCACTCCTTCATCAGCGAAGGGGCGGCGGCAAGGGGGTCAAGTCTTACAGTCATGGTCGGTTCCTTTCGTTGCTTCCGACCTCAAGACGAGCGGGGCCTGGCCTGGTGTGACATCGGCGCCGATTTTTTTGCCGCCGTGCGGCCAGTTGAAGAACGATAACGCCAATCGCGGCGGCGGATTTTCGACAATGGCCGGTTCCGATGCCGGATATTCTGCATTCGTTCGGCCACCAATTCCGGAGGCCCAAGGAATAGCCAGATGACAGCCAGAGTGATCGTCCTCGACGCCAGGCCGCTCAGCACGGAAGATGTCGCGGAGATCGCGCGGCGCAATGCCCGGCTCGTGCTCGGCGAGGAAGCCATACGCCGCATCCGCACAAGCCGTGCCCTGATCGAGCATCTCACCCAGCTCGGCAAGCCGCTCTACGGCGTGACCACCGGGCTCGGCGCCTGTGTCGACACGCCGCTCGCCGAGGCCGACCTGATCGCCTTCCAGCACAGTGTGCCACTCAGCCACTCGATGGGCGCCGGCCCGTCGCTGCCGACCGAGGCGGTGCGGGCGCTGATGGTGGCACGCATCTGCGGCATGGCGGCGGGCGGCACCGGCACCTCCGAGGGCGTCGTGCTCGGCCTGCTCGCCGCGCTCAACGCCGGCGTCCATCCGGTCATTCCGAGCTGGGGATCGGTCGGCGCCGCGGACCTCGCGCCGCTCGGCCATCTGGCGCGGGCGCTGCGCGGCGACGGCGAGAGCGAATATCAGGGCCGGATCATGCCGTCGGCCGAGGCGCTGAAGCTAGCCGGGCTGGAGCCGCTCGACCTGCGCGAAAAGGACGGCCACGCCATCATCGTCGCCAACAGCCTTTCGACCGGCGCGGCGTGCCTGGCGCTTGAGGAGGTCGCATGTCTGATCGATTGGTCGCTGGCGGCGGTAGCGTTGAATTACGAGGCATTCCGCGCGTCGCTCAAGGCGATCGACGAGGACGCGCTGGCGGCGCGGCCGGCCTTCGGCCAGCGCGAGATCGGCGCGCGGCTGAGGGCGGAGCTTGCGGGCAGCGGGTTGTGGCAGGACAATGCCGCGCGGCGCCTGCAGGATCCGCTCAGCTTCCGCTGCGTGCCGCAAGTGTGGGGCGGCCTGCTCCACGCCTATGAGCAGGCGAAGCTGGCGACCGAGATCGAACTCGGCCACTCCGGTGACAATCCGGTCATCCTGCCCGAGGCCGAGCGAGTCGTCTCTAACGGCAATTTCGACCTCACCGCCTTCACGCTGACCTGGGAAAGCCTCGGCCAGGCGCTGGCGCATTGCGCGGTCGGCACCGCCAACCGCTCGATGAAGCTGATGTCACCGACAGTGGCGGAGCTGCCGCGCTTCCTGTCGGCCCGGGGCGGCAGCCGCCAGGGCTACGCCGAACTGCAGAAGCCGGTCGCCGCGCTCGAAGCGGAAATCCGGCACCTCGCCAATCCGATGTCGCTCAGCCCGCTCGCGATCTCGGACGGCGTCGAGGACCAGTCGTCGATGGCGCCGCGCGTGGTGGCCAAGACCGCGGGGATCATCGAGCGGCTGCGCTATCTGGTGGCGATGGAGCTGATCTTCGCCGCCACCGGCGTCGAGCTGCGCGGCGTGCTGGACTCGATGGGCGAAGGCCCGCGGCGCAGCTATGAGGCCGTGCGGACGCTCGTCGCTCCGCTCGACGACGACCGCGAGATGAGCGCCGACATGGCGCGCGTCGCGCGCATGGTGGCGGGGCCAAGGCTGTAGGGGGGGCGCGAGAGCCACTACGAGCGTCAGTGGTAGTAGATACCGCCGTCGACGTTGAGCGCCTGGCCGGTGACGAAGGCCGACAGATCCGAGGCGAAGAACAGCACCGGGCCGATGATGTCCTCGGGCGCGCCGAGGCGCTTCAGCGCCGCGACCTCCTCCCAATGGCGGATCGCCGCTTCGCTGCCCAGATTGTTCTTGCCCATCTCGGTCAGGATGATGCCGGGGCAGACGGCGTTGACGGTGACGCCGTCCATGCCGACTTCCTGCGCCAGCACGCGGGTCAGGGTGATCACCACCGCCTTGGTCGCGGCGTAGTGGCCCTGCGTCGGCACGCCCTGCCGGCCGGCGATGGAGGCGATGTTGATCACCCTGCCCGACTTCCTGGCGCGCATATGCGGCAGCACCGCCTGGCACATCATCAGCACGCCCTTGGCGTTGACGTCGAAATGCGCGTCCCAATTGGCCTCGTCGAGATCCTGCAGCAGGCTGGGTTTCAGGATGCCGGCATTGTTGACCAGCACGTCGATGCTGCCGGCCGCTTCAAGCAGTGCCTGCGCGGTCGCTTCGATGTCCTTCTTCTTGCTGACATCCATCGTATAGACATAGGCCTTGCGGCCGGCCGCCTCGATCTCGCCCCTGGTCACGTCGAGCTCCGCCGCCTGCGAGGGCAAATCGGTGATGGCGACGTCGAAGCCCGCTTCGGCGAGCCCTTTGGCGAGCGCCCTGCCGATGCCGCGGCTGGCGCCGGTTACGAGAGCCGTCTTGCCCTTGGCCTCAGGAAGAATGGTCATGCTGCCTCCACCTTTGATGTCTTGACCGGGAGCGAATTCATCGCCGCGACCGTGTCGTCGAATGAAACGAGTTTGCCGTCGGAGCCCAGCCCCATCGCCACCTTGGCGGCGACCGCGCTGGCAAAGCGCGCGGACTGCTTCAGATCCCAGCCCTTCACGATGCCGACGATGATGCCGGCCGTGAAGGAATCGCCGCAGCCCGTGGTGTCGAAGACCTCGACCTCGAAGGCGGGCAGATGGAAATCCTCGCCATGTTCGGGCGAGACATAGACGCCGCCGGCGCCGAGCGTGAGGATGCAATTCTTCACGCCTCTCGCCTTGAAGAAAGCGGCGACGCGGGCCGGATCGCGGTCACGCGCCATCTCGCCGGCTTCGTCGATGCTGGGCACGAAATAGTCGATGTAAGGAAGGCACGGCTCGACCAGCTTCCAGGTCTCCGGCGTCGCCTGGATCAGATCGAAGGTAGTGACGCGGCCAAGCTCCTTGGCGCGCTTCAAAAGCCTGACTGTCGGCTCGCCGTCGAAGCGCTTCAAGAGGCCGGTGCCGCCGACATGGACGACGGTCGCGTCGAGCGCGGCATCGAGATCAGCATCGGCGATCTCGAACAGGGCGGCGGTGCCCGGCACATGCAAAGCCGGGCGCTCGCCGTTCGGCCGCACCGGCAGGATAGTGGACGAGGTCTGGACCCTGCCGTCGCGGCGCACGAGGCTCGTCTCCAGGCCGTATTTCTTCAGCTTGGCGAGAAACCAGTCGCCCATATCGTCGGTGCCGAGCGTCGTGACGGCGCGCGTCTTCAGGCCAAGAATGGCGCAGTCCATGCCGGTTGCGCCGGCGGTGCCGGCGACGGTCATGCGGATCTCCTCGATATAGTCGGCGCGGCCGCCTTCGGGGATGCGCGAGACCGGCCGTCCCAGGATGTCGAGGACATAGAAGCCGATCGAGCTGACGTCGAATTGTGGCATGGTAGACCTAACCTTTCGAACTCAATGGGCGGCGCGGCGCAGGCCGAAGCTCGCGGCCAGCACCAGGAAGACGAGCACGCCGATGCCGACCTGCTGCCAGTAGAAATTCCAGCCGACCAGCAGCAACCCGTTCTTGACGATGGCGAGCAGCAGCACGCCGAGCAGCGTGCCGATGACAGAGGGCTTGCGTTCGCGGCTCAGCGTCGTGCCGATGAAGGTGGCGCCGATCGCATCGAGCAGGAAGGCGTTGCCGGAGAGCGGCACGTAGGACTTCACGGTCGCCGAGAGCAGGATGCCGGTGACGCCGGCAAGCAGCGCGCACAGAACATGCACCATCGACAATTCGCGCTGCACGCGGATGCCGGAATACCAAGCTACGCCCGGCTGCGCGCCCATGGCCTGGACGTAGCGGCCGAACACCGAACGATGCAGCAGGACATGGACCGCGACGACGAGGACGATCAGCACGATGACCGGAGTCGGTATCCCGAACAAAGCGGTGCGGGCGATGGCGTTGAACTGGTCTGCTGCATACCCGCTGGTGAGATAGATCGGCTGGCCGCCGCTGGTGGCGAGCTGTTGCGTGCTCTGGCCGATGAAGAGCACGCCGAGCGTCGCCAGGAAGGGGCTGATGTTGAGCCTGGTGATCAGGATCGCGTTGAGGATGCCCACGATCAAAGCGGCGCCGAGCCCGCCGGCGACGCCGACCACGCCGCTATAGCCCGCGGCCAGAAGCATGACGACGACCATGCTTGCCATGTCGACGGAGACGCCGACTGAGAGATCGATGCCGCCCGATGAGATGACGATGGTGAGGCCGAGCGCGACGATCGCCAGCATCACGACGTTATTGACCAGCACATTGAAGAGGTTGGCCGGCGTCAGGAAGGTCGGGCTCGCCACCGAAAAGAAGATGACGATGGCCGCGAAGGCGATGAGCACGCTGTATTTGGCGAGGAAGCCGCGCAGGCTCACTTTGGCGGTGTTGTCGTTGGCCGAGACGCTCATCGCGAACCCTCCGAACCGCGGGCAAAGGATGTGATCGCCACGACCAGCAGGATCAACGCGCCCTGCACGCCGTTGACCCAGTAGCTGGAGACGTTGAGCAGTTGGAAGCCGTTCGCGAGCAGGCCGATGAACAGCACGCTGAGCAGCGTGCCGCCCATGGTCGGCACGAAGCGGCGGGAGAAGACGGTGCCGAGCAGAGCTGCGGCCAGCACCGACAGAAGCAGCTCGCCGGAGCCGGGCGTGCTGGCCGACAGGCGCGAGACGGTGAGAATGCTCGCCACCGCCGCGCAGAAGCCGCTCAGCACATAGGTGAAGGAGACGTAGAAGGGCACGCTGATGCCGGCCGCGCGCGCCGCCTCGGGATGGCCGCCGACCGCGTAGAGCCTAAGACCGAACGACGTGCCGTGAACGACCACGATCATGATCGCGGAGAAGACGATCAGCGCCCAGGCAAGCGCGGAGATGCCGAGGAAGCTGCCCGACACCAGCACGCCGAGCAGCGGGGAGGATGCGCCGACGACCGTGTTCTGGGTGAGCGTGAGTTCCATGCCGGCCGCGACATTGAGCACGGCAAGCGTTGCGAGCAGCGGCAAGATGCCGAAGCCAACCACGGCAAGGGCGTTCAGCGCGCCGACCGCCATGCCGACGGCGATCGCCGCGAGTACCGAGAGGAAGTCGCCATAGCCCATCGACAGAAGCGTGGCGTAGACCGCCGCGCACAACCCCATATTGGCGGCGATCGAAAGGTCGATGCCGCCTTCGGTGACATCGGAGCCGCCGCCGATGATGACAGCCGTCATGCCATAGGCGAGCACGCCCAGGATCGCCGACTGCTCGACGACGTTGATCAGGTTGAAGGTCGAGGTGAAGCCCGGCGCGAAGATCACGAAATAAGCCATGATCGCGGCGAAGGCGGCGATCGCGCCAAGCCGCACGACGAGCGCGCCAAAGCGGCGGCCGGCGCTCTTGGCCACTGCCTGCTTTTCGTCGGACACGCCGACTTCGGTGTGGAGAACGCTCGCGCTCATGCGGCCACTCCATCGATGTTCGAGCGCGCGCCGGACGAAGCCGCCAGCAGCGCGTCGCTGTTCATCGCGGGGCCGGAGAAGCTGCCTGCAAGCCTGCCGCGATAGACGACCAGCACGCGGTCGCAGACGCCGACCAGTTCCAGCAGGTCGGAGGACAGAAGCAGGATCGCCGCGCCCTCGCCCGCCAGCCGGTTCAACAGATTGTAGATCTCTACCTTGGCGCCGACATCGACGGCGACCGTCGGCTCGTCCAGCACATAGACGCGCGACTGGCAGCTCAGCCATTTGGCGATCGCCACCTTCTGCTGGTTGCCGCCGGAAAGCTCGCGCACCAGCGCGTCGCGATGCGGCGTCTTGATCGACAGTTCCTTGATGAGGCCGTCCACCGCCTGGTTCTCGCTGCCGCGGCTGACCAACCCGCTCTTGGAATAGCGGCGCAGGCTGGCGAGCGAAATGTTCTCGCGCACCGAAAGACCAAGCGCGACGCCATGGGCGCGGCGGTCTTCCGGCAGCATGGCGATGCCGTCGCGAACCGCCTTGACCGGCGTCGACAGCGACAGCTCCCTGCCCTCGACCTTGACCTGGCCGCCATCGGCGTTCTTGAGGCCGAACAGGCATTGCACGATTTCCTTGGCGCCGGAGCCCAACAGCCCGGTGAGGCCGACGATCTCGCCGGCGCGGACGTTGAAGCCGATATTCTCGAAGCTGCCGCCAAGCCGCAGATTGGAAACCTCCAGCACCGGCGCGCCCTGCGCGACCGAGCGCTTCGGAAACATCTCGCCGACATCGCGGGCGATCATCATCGCAATGATCTCGTCGATCGGCGTCTGGCGCGGATCGACCGTGCCGACATCGGTGCCGTTGCGCATCACGGTGACGCGGTCGCAGAGCTTCTCGATCTCCTGCATATAGTGGGAGATGAAGACCACTGCGATGCCGTCGTCGCGCAGTCGGCGCAGCACCTCGAACAGGCTGTCGACCTCGCGTTTGACGAGCGCCGCTGTCGGTTCGTCAAGCACCAGCACCGACGCCTTTTGCGCCAGAGCCCGGGTGATCTGGACGACCTTCTGCTGCGCCGTGGTCAGGTCTTTCACAAGCGTTCCCGCCGGCAGTTCCATGCCGAAGAACCGCTTCAGCAAATCGGCCGCCCGGCGCTCCATGGCGCGGCGGCTGACGAACGGGCCGAGGCCGATTTCGTGGCCGAGGAACACCGCTTCGCCGACGGTCGCGGTCGGCACCAGCAACCGGTCCTGATGAATGAAGTGCACGCCGAGCTTTTCGACCGAAGCCGGCGTCAGCGCGCTGACGGTTTCGCCATTGATGACGATCGAGCCGCTGTCCGGCTTGATGATGCCGGCCAGCACCTTGATGATGGTCGACTTGCCGGCGCCGTTCTGGCCGACAAGGCCCAGGATCGAGCCGCGTACGATCTCGAGGTTGGCGTTTTCCAGCGCGCGCACCGGACCGAACCGTTTCGATATGCCCGTCATCGACACAGCAACGTCACGCTTTGCTGTCTGCATAGCCGTCAATCCTGGTTGGGTGGACGGGCAGCCGCATAGGCGCGGCTGCCCGTCGTTTCGTTCCGTCCTATTTAACGCCGGCCTTCTCGGCGGCGTCGAGGAACGGCTTTCCTTTTTCGGCGGCATTTTCCTTGTTGATCAGGACCGAAGGCACGAAAGTGAACGGCGGCACCTTCTGGCCGGCCAGATATTTGGCGGCGTTGTCGACCGAGGTCTTGCCGATCTCATAAGGCTGCTGCGCCGCGACGGCGCCCGCCGACGACTTCGGATCCATCACCATCTTGATGACTTCCGGGCTGCCGTCGATGCCGTAGGTCTTGACCTCGGTGCGGCCGGCGGCTTCGACCGCCTGCGTGGCGCCGATCTGCGGCACGTCCCAGCAGGCCCAGACCGCGCCGATCGAACCCTTCTCAGGCGACTTGGTCAGCATGTCGGTGACGTTTGAATAGGCGCTCTGCACCGTGTTCGGGATGACGTCGCGCAATTCCGGCTCGACGATCTTCACATCCGGGAACGAGGTCAGCACATATTTCAGCTGGTCGTAGCGGATTTTGCAGACCGGCACGCTGTAGAAGCCGTTGAAGACCAGCACATTGCCCTTGCCGCCCATGTCGGCGACCATCTGCAGCGCGATCTCGGCGCCGATATTGTAGTTGTTGGAGGTGGTGTTGTTGATGGCATGCGGCGTAGCGGTATCGACCGTGAACAGCGGGATGCCCGCGTCGCGGATCTTCTGCAGCCACGGGTTCAGCACCTCGAGATTGCCGAGCTGCTCGATGATGGCGTCGGGCTTCTGCGCGATCAGCGTCTGCAACTGCGCGATCTGCTGCTGGTCCTTGCGGCCGGCGTCGAGCGCGATGACTTCGCCGCCGAGCTCCTTGACGCGGTCCTGGATGCCTTTGAACGCCATCAGGTCCCAATAGTGGTCCGTGCCAATGGCGGAGACGCCGATGCGCTTGCCCTTGAGCGACAGCTCCTCGGCGTTCGCGCTGGAGATGGCGGCCAGGCTGCAAGCCGCCGCCAACCCCAGGGCGAGCGCCTTGACGAGGCCTTTCATGGATCTGATCATTTTTCATTCCTCCCTTGTTGATCGCTCCGGGCCTTCCCGGAGGATATGCGAAACCATGGTCCTCCGCTCAGCTGATGCGGGGGCGTGGGCAAAGCCCTCCGCTCAGGCGGCGGCCTCCTTGTCGCGCAGGCCGTAGCTAGCCATGCGCTTGATGACGTTTTCGATCTCCTCGTCGGGCAAGATCGGCGGCTCGCCGATCTGCAGGGCGCCGTGATACTGGCGCGCCAGCGTCTCGACCTCGACGGCCAGCCACATCGCCTGGCCGAGGCTCGATCCGACGGCGATCATGCCGTGCTGGGCAAGCAGGCATGCCTTGCGGTCGCGCAGCGCCTCCACCGCATGCGCCGAAAGCTCCGCGGTGCCGAAGGTGGCGTAGGGCGCGCAGCGTATGTCGCTGCCACCGGCGACCGCGACCATGTAGTGGATCGCCGGTATCTTCCGGCCCATGATGGCGATGGTCGTGCAGTAGGTCGGATGCGCGTGGACGACGGCGTTGACCTCGGGCCGCGCCTTCATGATATCGAGATGGAAACGCCATTCGCTGGACGGCGGCAGGCGTCCATCGACCTCGCCATCCCAGCCCATGAAGACGATGTCTTCCGGCTGCAGCGTGTCATAGGGTGTGCTGGTCGGCGAGATCAGCATGCCCTCGCCATGGCGGCGGCTGATGTTGCCGGATGTGCCCTGGTTGATGCCCAGCGCGTTCATCTCGATGCAGGCATCGATGATGGCCTGGCGCGCCTCGAGGTCCGAAAGGGTCATGCGATATTCCAATCCTTGTCCGCCCCGTTACCAGGCCGTGTAGCCGCCATCGATCGACAGGATGGCGCCGGTGACGTAGCTCGACGCGGGCGAGGCCAGGAACAGGATCGCCGAGGCGATCTCCTGCGGCGTGCCCAAGCGCCCCATCGGCGTCATGTCGATCCAGGTGTTGAAGAGTTCGGGACGCTCGCGCATCTTCAGCGTCATCTCGGTGCCGACATAGCCCGGCGCCAGCGCGTTCACGCGCACGCCGGATTTCGCCCACTCGATCGCGAGCGCCTTGGTCATCATGTGCACGGCGCCCTTGCTTACCATGTAGGACGGCGCCGTCTGTGGGCGGTTGATGATCAGGCCCGACATTGAGCCCAGATTGACGATCGAGCCTTTCTTGCGGGCGACCATCGAACGCCCGAAGGCGCGCGAGGCCCAGTAGACGCCGTTGACGTTGACATCCATCACCAGGCGCCATTCCTCGTCCGGCGTGTCGAGCGCGGTGTTGAGGCGCGCGATGCCGGCGCTGTTGACCAGGATATCGACCTTGCCGAAATCCGCGACGATTCGAGCGGCCATCGCCTCGACGGCTTGCGGATCGGTGACGTCGAGCACGCGGCCATCGACGCTTGCGACACCAGCGGCCCGCAATTCATCGGCAGCATCCTTCAGCCCATCCGTATTCATGTCGAGCAGGACGACACGTGCGCCGCAAGTCCCGAGCGCCTTGGCGGCTTCGAGACCAATCCCGCTGGCGCCGCCGGTGACGACGGCGACCTCGCCCGTCAGGTCGAATTGCGACCGGTAATCCATGCACGTCCTCCGTCAGGACAGGCTCGAGGACGGGCAAAACTCCGCCCTCACCGCCGAGGCAGCGCCGCAAGCCGACCGGTCCTGATAATGTCTCGGGGTCAGGCTCCTCCCGACCGCATGACAGGGACGTTACAGAAGCTTTTTTGACCCGTCAATCTGGTTATAACCAGAAAACGGAATCTTTTTTGGACGAGCTCGCCTCAAGTGCGGTCGACGCCGTTCACGGTCGCCGAAGGCTGCTCGACCGCCATGTGGATGCGCGCGACTGAAGAGTTGTAGAAGGCCTCGTAATATTCGAGCGCGGCGCCGTCGGCATCATAGGCGATCGACTCGATCTCGATCAGCGGCGTGTTGGCGGCGACACCCATCTGATCGGCCTCTTCCTTGGTGGGAAGGGCCGCTCTGAGCCAGCGGTCGGCGCGCTTCACCGTCAGGCCGAAGACGGCGCGGATGGTGCCGAAGATCGACTGGTTTTCCGACAGGATGTTCTCCAGACCCGGCACCCGATGTCCCGGCAGGCTGATGCGCGTCATGGTGATCGGCGCGCCGTCGGTCATGTAGACGCGGCTGATGCGGACCACGCTGCCATTGGCGGGAATGCCGAAGACCCTGGATTCCTTGTCGCTCGGCGGGCAGCGGTAGATCTCCAGCGTGCGGGTCGAGACCTTGTGGCCCTTGGCGGTCAGGTCGTCGAACACACCGAGATTGGCAGTCATGAAGTCGACATGCTCGCGGGGTGCTGCGACGAACATGCCCTTGCGCGGCATCTTGATGATGCGGCCTTCGTTGGAGAGCGAGCCGATCGCGGCGCGCACGACGGGACGCGACACGCCAAAGAAATCGCAGAGCGCCTGTTCCGAAGGAATGCGCGAATTGGCTGCCAGCAGGCCGGTGTTGATCGCTTCCTCGACCTGGTTGCGCAACTGCACCCAGAGGGGTGCGGCCTCGTCGCGGTTGAGCTGGACCTTCGAGCCGATCGAGCGGAAAGCCTCGGCCGCCTCGGCATCTTCCTGGTCGTAACGAGGACGCCCACGCATTCTGGTTGCTTGTTCCATCACCGGTCTTTAGGCTGCGGGCAAACCGCCCGGTATGAATGTTTGCCGCGACTCAGCGCAGCAGCGGCTCCTAACGGAGCCCACCAGCCATTTTCTCGCTCTCCGGCAAGTTTCGCAACCACAGCATGGCGGCAGCCCCCAGAAGCGGCCCGGGAACCAGGAGCAGGAAGGCCCAACGCCAGCCGCCAATAAAGTCGGCGAAGCCGGGTGTCAGCCAGATGGCGAGCACCGTCAGCGCGAAGCCGGCGCCCAGTTGCACGGACAAGGCAGTGCCGACGAAGCGGCGGTCGGCGAGCTCGGTGACGGCGGCGGAGAATTGCGCCGAATCGCCGATCACCGACACGCCCCAGACGATGGCCACCAGCATGAACAGCCAGAGCGGGCCGGTGAAGAGAAAGCCCATCAGCAGGGCGCAACTTCCCGAGACGATCATCATGCCGGCGGTGGTGGCGGTGCGGCCGATGCGGTCCGACAGATAACCGCCGAGTAGGCAACCAAGGATGCCGGAGGCGACGACAAGGAAAGTCGCGAGCGAGGCGGTGGCGGCGGTTCCGATCGCCTGCGCCTCGAAGGCCGCGCGCGTGTAGGCGAGCAGCCAGGCCCACATGGCGTAGAGCTCCCACATGTGGCCGAGATAGCCGAGATTGGCGAGGAGCAGCGGCTTTTCTCGGAACACCTGGCCGATGCGCGAGGGCTCGAACACCGCCTTGCCGAAGGGATAGGGCCCTTCCTTCGCGAACAGCAGGAAGAGCAGCGCGCCCGCCGCGGTGGCCACGCTTGCAGCGGCGACCACCGGCCGCCAGTCGAGCGCGGTCGAGACCGCGCGAAAGAGATGCGGCAGCGCCGAGCCGACAGTCAGCGCGCCTATGACCGCGCCGAGCGCCAGCCCCCTGTCGCGGGTGAACCAGGTGGCGACCAGCTTCAGCGCCGGCGGATAGACGCCGGCAAGCGCGGCGCCAGTGACGATGCGCGCGGCGATCACGCCGCCCGACCCGGGATGAAGCAGGAGCGTCGCGTTGGCCAAAGCAGCGACAAACGCCGCCGCCGCCATCAGGCGGCTGAGCCGCACAAGGTCGGGAAGGTTGACCAGGCTCGCCGCCAGCGCACCAATGACGAAGCCGACCTGAACGCCATTGGTCAGCCACGCCTCGGCGCTCGGGCCCAGCGCCAGCTCCTGCTTCAGTTCCGGCAGTATCGCGGTCGCCGAAAACCAGGTGGTCAGCGACAGGACGACCGCCAGGCAAAGCAGCGACAGCACGCGCCAGCGCTCGCCGTCGGCCGCAACGCCAAGCCGGCCGTTCTCCACCGTGCTCACGCGCCTTGCAGCGGAACGGTGAACACCGTGGCCGTGCCGGTGAGGCAAAGCTCGCCCTGGCCGTTGCGCACGCTGGTTTCGATCTTGCAGATCGGCTTGTCGGGGCGCACTTCCTTGACCTCCACGCGGCCGGTGATCTCCTCGTCGACGCCGACAGCCTTGACGAACTTCCAGGCCACTTCGAGGAACACGGTTCCGGGGCCGGGCAAATCCTCGGCCACCAACGCGTTGAGGATGCCGGAGGTTACGCCGCCCTGGACGATCAGCTTGCCGAACACCGACTTCTCGGCCAGCGCGCGATCGTAATGCAGCGGATTGCGATCGCCGGTGATCTCGGTGAAGGCCTCGATGTCGCTCATCCTCGTGCGCCGTGTGCGCTCGGCGAAGGCGCCGACCTGCGGACGACCTTTCACCACACCAACCCAACCGTCCTTCATTTCGGTGCTCATTGCGGCTTCTCCTCTGCTCTGGGTTCGACTGGTTTGAAGGCCGGCAGGACACGGCCGCCGATGGCGGTCGGAGCAAGAAGCAGCATGTCCCCGACCTGTAGCGGCCGTGTGCCGGGCAAGATGAAGCTCAGTATCGTCGGGCCTTCGGCCAGCTCGACCAGGCCGACCACGTAAGGTGCTGCCGGCAGCCAGCCGGGATGGCCGGGCTTGTGCACCTCCGAAAAGGATGCGAGCCGCCCCCTGCCTGATGCGTCTTTCCAGGCCAGACGCTTGCTCCAGCAATGCGGGCAGATCGGGCGCGGATAGAAGACGGCCCTGGTGCAATCCTCGCAGTGCTGGATTTTCAGCCGGCCCTCGGCGGCGGCATCCCAGAATGGCTTGGTCAGCGCGGTGATCGTTGGGCCAGGGGTCTTCAGCGTGTTGAGACCGACGGACATCAGGCGGCTCCCAGCACCAGCGCGGTGGCTTCGCTCATCGTCGCGCCATTGCCGGTGACCAGCGCGAGCCCGGCCTTGCCGATCTGGCGCCCACCGGCCTCGCCGCGCAGCTGCCGCACCGCCTCGACGACATGGGTCATGCCGCCGGCAAGGTCCGGCTGGCCGAAGCCGAGCTGGCCGCCATGCGTGTTGAGCGGCTTGTCGCCCTTGTGGGAAAGGTCGTGGTCGTTGAGCCACGCGCCGAACCGGCCCGGCGCGCAAAGGCCGGCATCCTCGATCGTGGCCGCGACCATGATCGTGTAGCAATCGTAGAGCGACAGAAGATCCATCTCATCGGCCCGCGTGCCGGACTGCTGGAAGGCCCGCGCCATGGCGCTCTTCAGCGGACCGGAGGTGAGACTCGGCGCTTGGCTGACCGCGCGGTGCGTGACCTTCTCGCCGGCGCCCAGCAGATGCACGGGCTTGCGCAACGACCGCCCGCGTTCGGCCGAGGTGACGACGACCGCTTCGCCGCCGGCGACCGGCATGACGATTTCGAGCAGGTGCAGCGGCGAGGCGATCATCGGCGAGGCTAGCACCGCTTCCACATCGGCCGGCTTGCCGAAGAAGATGGCGTCGGGATTGAGCTGCGCGTTGGCGCGCGCGGCGGCGGCGATCAGGGCGAAGTCCCGCGCGGTCGAGCCGTATGCCGCCATATGCGCCTGCATCAGCAGCGCGTAGGAGATGTTGGCGCCCGAGGCGCCGAAGGGCACGTCGAACTCGCGGATTGGATTGCGGTTGGGAGAACGGGGCGCCGTCTCCTCGCGGTTGTTGGCGAGCACGCACAGCACCGTCTCGCACATGCCGGCCTCGATCGCGGCCGCCGCGCGCCAGACCATGCCCGCGCCGGATGCGCCGCCAAGGTCCACGACATTGGCCATGGTCGGCGCGAGGCCCAGATATTCGGCAATCGTTGCCGGGACATGCTGCGGCGTCTCGCCAACCTGCGGCCCGACCAGCAGCCCGTCGATCGCCGCCGGCTCGAGCCCGGCATCGAGCACCGCCAGGCGCGAGACCTCGGCGATCATCTCCAGCGTCGTCACGCCTTGCGTCAGGCGTTGCGGCTTCAACTCGCCGATGCCGACGATCGTTCCCTTTGGCCGGCTCATGCCGCCTTGCTCCGGTCGAGCGTGCGGTATTCCTCCAGGCATGCCGGATTGGCGAGCGAAGCCATGTTCTTGACCGGCTTGCCCTCGAGCGTGGTGCGGGCGGCGCCCTCGACGCGTTTTCCGTTCAGCGTATAGGGCACGGCCTGCACCGCATGAATGCGATGCGGCACATGGCGCGGCGAGGCCCCTTCGCGGATCGCCCGGCGGATTTGCGCGGCAAGCTCTGTGGTCAACGCATAGCCATCATTGAGCTTGACGCAGAGCACGATCTCCTCGTCGCTTTCGACCGGCGCGCCAAAGACCAGGCAATCCTCGATCTCGGCGAAGTTTTCGCAGGCGGCGTAGATTTCCGCCGTGCCGATGCGCACGCCGCCGGGCTTCAGCGTCGTGTCCGAGCGGCCGTGGATGACGCCAGAGCCGTAAGCCGTCATCTCGGCGACATCGCCATGCGTCCAGATCTCGTGGCGCGCGGCGAAATAGGTGGCGCGATAGCGCGCATCGCCGTCCTTGCCCCAGAAGGTCAGCGGCATGGACGGGAACGGCTCGGTGCAGACGAGATCGCCCTGGCGGCCGATCACCGGCGCATTGCGCTCGTCCATCACGGCGACCGCGAGGCCAAGGCCTTTCACCGTCAGCTCGCCACGCCGCACAGGATGGATCGGCGATCCCAGCAGGAAGCAGCCGATGATCTCGGTGCCACCGGAAATAGAGGCGAAGATCATGTCGCGCTTCACATGCTCGTAGACCCAATCGAACTGCCCGGGCGACACGGGCGCGCCGGCTGACAGCAGCGAGCGCAGCGGCGAAAGGTCGTGCAGGCGCCCCGGCGCGTAATTTTCGGCGGCAAGTGTGGCCAGATATTTCGGGCTGGTGCCGAAATGCGTGACACGGGCACGCTCGGCCATCGTCCATAGCGGACTGGGGTCGAGGCCGTCGGCCGATTTCAGGATCGGCGCGCCGTCATAGAGAACCACTGTCGCACCGCAGGCAAGGCCGGAGATCAGCCAGTGGTACATCATCCAGGCGGTGTTGGTGTACCAACTCATGACGTCGCCGGGACGGACGTCGCCATGCAGCAGGTGCTCCTTCACATGCTGGAGCAGCACACCTCCGGCGCGATGGACAATCGCCTTCGGCGCGCCTGTCGTGCCGGAGGTGTAGAGCACATAGGCCGGATGGTCGAAGGGCGCGCGCTCGAAGCTGAGCGGAGCGTCGCCGCCGAAATCGTCGAACGAAATGCAATCCGCCACGCAGTTTGGCCGAAGGCCCGGCTCGCCGGTCAGCACCAGCGTCGTCACCGTCGGCATCGCGGCGACGATCTCGGCCAGCCTGCCGGAGATGTCGTGCTCCTTGCCCGCATAGCGGTGGCGCGGCGCGGCGAACAGCACCTTGACGCCGATCTGGCCGAGGCGGTCGACGATTGCGGCAGCGCCGAAATCCGGCGAGCAGGACGACCAGACGGCGCCGACAGAGAGCGTCGCCAAAAGCGCCACGAGCCCTTCGACCCTGTTGGGCAAGATACCACCGACGCAATTACCCTTACCGATACCGGCCGCGCGCAGGCCGTCGGCCGTTCTAGCGACGAGCCGGCGCAATTCGGCGAGCGTGATGGTCTGGAAATGGCCGGCCTCGTCGGCCTCGATCAGCGCGATCCTCTCGCCGTCGCCGCGCAACAGGTTTTCCGCGAGATTGAGCGTTGCTTCCGGCAGGAAGCGGCTCTCGGTCATCGGCGCATTGTCGTCGCGCAGGAAGGAGATCGCGCCTGGATCGCCGACGACCTCGGCGAAATCCCACACCGCCCGCCAGAAGGCCCCGGGATCGCCGATCGACCAGCGATGCAGCGTCTCGTAGTCGCGCGGGTCGAAGCCGTTGGCCATCGAAAAGCGCGCAAGGTTGGATGATTGGAACGCGGCCGGCGCCGGCGTCCAAAGCACGGATGACATGGATTTCCTCCCGCAACGCAGGCCGGGCTGGATGCCGCGACCTTGCCTGCCGATGCATTTCATGATTATTGGTTATAACCAGAATGTCAAGCGGCGATCCGCCTCTGTGGATCACCCCGGGCGGAGGATCAGAAATGGATGCGGTTT
This sequence comes from Mesorhizobium sp. B4-1-3, assembly GCF_006439355.1. Taxonomy (GTDB): domain Bacteria; phylum Pseudomonadota; class Alphaproteobacteria; order Rhizobiales; family Rhizobiaceae; genus Mesorhizobium. The sequence goes on along the minus strand of NZ_VFTG01000002.1, from coordinate 20,163 downwards.
ATATCGTTGCCGCGAAGCGGACGCCCATCGGCAAGCTGAACGGTGCTTTTTCCGGCCTCTCGGCTGCGGAGTTGGGCGGGCAGCTTATCGAGGCGTTGCTGGCGGAAACGCAGCTCGCGCCCGGCGCCGTCAGCGAGGTGATCATGGGCCAGGTGCTGACCGGCGGCGCCGGGCAAAACCCGGCCAGGCAGGCCGCGCTCAAGGCCGGGCTGCCGGTCAGCGTGCCCGCCATGACCGTCAACAAAGTGTGCGGCGCCGGCCAGAAGTCGATCCATCTCGCCGCGCAGGCCATTCGCTGCGGCGACGCCGATTGCGTGATCGCCGGCGGACAGGACTCGATGACCTCGGCGCCGCATTTCATCGACGGTGTGCGCTGCGGCATCCGCATGGGCGACCGTACCGTCAAGGATTCCATGATCACCGACGGGCTGTGGGACGCCTTCCATCAGGTGCATATGGGCGTTACCGCCGAGTCGCTGGCGCAGCGCTACCAGATCACCCGCGAGGAACAGGACCGTTTCGCGCTGCGTTCACAGGAAAAGGCGGACGCCGCCATCCAGTCTGGCAGATTCGACGACGAGATCGTTCCGGTGTCGATCAGGACCAGGCAAGGCGATGTGGTCGTCAAGCGCGACGAGCACCCCAATCCCTCCACCACGATGGAAGGTCTTCGCCGGCTGAAGCCGGTCTTCGATGCGGCGGGGACGATCACGGCCGGCAACTCCTCCGGCCTCAACGACGGCGCCGCCGCAGTCCTGGTGATGTCGCCGGCGCGGATGACCGAACTCGGCCTGACGCCCCTCGCCCGCATCGCGTCCTACGCTTCCGCCGGCGTCGAGCCGATGTATATGGGTCTCGGTCCCGTCGCCGCTTCACGCCTGGCGCTCGACAAAGCCGGCTGGCGCGCGGCCGACCTTGACGTGATGGAGATCAACGAAGCCTTCGCCGCGCAGGCCATCGCGGTCAACCGCGAGATGGGCTGGAACGAGGGCATCATCAACCTGAGCGGCGGCGCCATCGCGCTCGGCCATCCGCTGGCCGGCTCCGGCTGCCGCATCGTGGTGACGCTGCTCCACGAGATGATCCGCCGTGATGCGCGAAAGGGCCTCGCCTCGCTCTGCATCGGCGGCGGCCAGGGCGTGGCGATCTGCCTGGAGCGGTGAGCCCCTCTATGGCAGGCGCGTCATAGACCTTGCGCGCGCCTCGTTCGGCACCGAACGCGCGGACCAGTTCCCGGTCTCGCCGGTCATTCCCACTCGATTGTTCTAAACCCGTTATGCCTTTGATCCACCTGGGTTTTTTCTTGCCCGCCACACCGAAAGCCGACCCGTGGCCCGTCAAAACCTACGGTATCGATTTTGAAGGCGAATTTTCGGCTAAAAATTTCGAGCTTTCGTGAACTATCGATATCAATCGGGCTTTTTGACCTTCTCACTGGACCGGAACGTGTGCTCCCACTTCTCTCAAAAAGTACCGTCAGGGTGCCGACGCCGGCCACAACCTAACGCGATGCTTGAACGTCGGAAGCCTAATCATTCGACGGCCGAAAGGGGCCGGGAGCAGGCAGTCCGTTTTCTGTAACGTTGAACAAGAAAGCAGACGGATTGTTAGCGCCTCCTGACTCCACGCGAAAATCCATCAATCCTACGACAGCATCACTCGTTGACGAGTGCATTGAACATGCCGGTTTGCTGATGGCGATCCTTGGCCGGTCCGATCATTATGCAGTCGCATGCACAAGCACGGGACGACGGCGGCTGGGCTGCTCAACTGCCACCGCAAAGGGAGCAAGGGGCCTCGCGGATAAACCGACTAACCGCACCATCGAACAGGCGGCGACGGAGGGCATTGAGCCCTCAACCGCGGGCCTATGCGCACTCCTCTATCGGGGGGCCGACAACAGCTTGACCGCTCTTCGGGTGCAATGACAGAGCTGGATTTAAACCTCATCCAGAAATCGATGTCTGTGTTCCCGATACGGCCCTGAACCAAAGGATGAGCGCAATGACCGCCAATCGAAGCATTGAAGCCGGCAATTTATACAACTCCGGTCACCGAAGGAGCCGCCAACACCCGCAGTGCATTGATAAGCCGACCATAGAAATCGATCCGCGTCGCAATGCTTCAGACTGGCAAGGGTGCAGAGATCCTCAAAACAAAGATCTTGAGCAACTCGTAACAAGCTCAATTGTCGCTCAACACCTCGATTCGAGCGAATGCATTTCCGCTCGTCACTTGCCGTTGGCACCTTCCACAAATCGGCGCATCCGTCGAACAGATGAGGTCGAATATTTCATATAAGGTATAATTTGAACTACACGGAACGAATATTGCTGGTTGCCGTCAAATATGCTTTTGAGACGTTCCGCAGAACCCTTGAGTTCGATCATGTGGACACCCACCGCAGAGCAGCTTTCCCTCCGGTCTTCCCGCGACCACACCTTCAATGTCGCTTTTTTTGAGGGTCTTCACTCCCCGGATTTCTGCGATTGGATTGAGGCCCATGCCCGCAATCGGACTGTGTTGGCGGTCACCACCCCTACTGTCGAGAGGCTCTATGGCAACGAGATCCGTGCAGCCTTCGCAAGCGTCGGTTTGAAGCCGTCCTGGCTGGTGTTGAACTGCACCGAACGGACGAAGACCATGAAATCGGTACTGACCGTTTGTCGCGCAGCCTCCGACGCCGGGATTGATCGCCAGGGTACGTTGGTGGCGATCGGCGGCGGCGTCTGCTCAGACATCGTTACGCTGGCGGCGTCGATGCTGCGCCGGAGTTTGTCTCACCTTCGTATCCCAACCACCTTGATTGGGCAGGTCGATGCCGGAATCGGACTAAAGGGCGGCGTCAATTTCGGAGAGGGCAAGAACTACCTTGGTTGTTTCCACCCACCGGAAGCTGTCGCGGTGATCCCGTCATTGCTCAAGACCTTGGGCGTCGATTCAGTCCGGCAGGGGTTGGCCGAGATGGTCAAGATCGCCTGTACCTCCGACACAGATCTCTTCCGCATGATCGAAGAGGCTCGAGGAGGCGGGCTGCAGTCCTGGGTTCTTAAAGGTGACACGTTGGCTCACGAACCCATCCGGCGGGCCATCGCTGCCATGCTGGGAGAGCTTTCGAAGAATCCCTTCGAGGTCACATCCTACGAGAGGGCGGTAGATCTGGGTCACACGATCGCCCACCCGCTTGAAGCTTCGACCCATTACGAACTTCACCACGGCTTTGCTGTCGCGATCGACCTCGCCTTCTCCAGCGTCCTGGGATGGTACCTCGGTTGGCTCAGAGAGGAAACGGCCATGCGCATAGTCGATCTGCTGGTGGCAGTTGGCTTGCCGATCTGGCACGAGGACTTAAACGAGGACTTGGTCTCAAGGTCGTTCCGGGCCGCTGCCAAGCATAGAGGTGGAAATATCAATATGGTGGTGCCAACCGACCTTGGCCGGTACCGCTTCCTCAAGCGGGAAAATCAGTGCCCGCCAGGACTTATATCAGAGGTTTTGACGTATTTGCGCGCTCGGAGCTGGCAGGAAGGTATTTCGAACAGCGGTTCGGCTCACTACGCGGCGGAACTTCCTGCTGAGGAGAATCTGGCCAGGATTGGCCTGCAATGAGCGTCGGGTCTTTCCCGTCAAGGTTAGGTCCGGATCGGATTTCAGTTCACGGCGACGGCGGTCCATTCGCCGATCGGCCGCACATGCCAAACGAGGAAATCACCTACGGCTCGTTCTGGATTTTCTGATGACGCGGGTCTCGGTCCTCGGCGGTAGTTCGCCCTTTACGGTGGCGCTTGTCGACGCGATTGAGGCAAACAGGGCTTTAAACCCCCGGCTGGGCGAGTGGGTGCTGGTGCTCCAAGGGCGCAACGTGCAAAACCTCAATGCGGTTGCACACTACGCCCAGCACCGGCTGGGAGCATTCGGAACCTCGGTCGTATCCACAACGGACTTCGATGCGGCCTTGACCGATGCCGAGATCGTGATTGTCCAGACGCGCTTCGGTGGGCTTGAGGCAAGGGTCAGTGACGAACTCTTCGCTTGCGAGTTGGGATGCCGGGCGGACGAAACCTTGGGGCCTTGCGGCCTGCTCTCTGCCTTCCGTCAAATGCTGCCGGTGGACGATCTCGCGATCCGAATGAAAGCAATCTGTCCCGGTGCCTTTGTCGTGAACATGATAAACCCGCTGAGCCTGACAACGGCCATGATGCTCCGCCACGGCTTGGCAGTGGTCGGCATCTGCGAGCTTCCCCTTGCCACGCTGCAGGCTTTCGCGAGGACGCTGCGCATCGATCCAGCCGAACTTTGCTGGAGTTACCAGGGCCTCAATCACAGAGGGTTTATCCCCATGGCCAGGATCGGCGACGGAGATGATCTCCTGCAGCGCGTCCTCCAGCTGGCCCCAGATACCGCGACGCAGAAGTACCGGGACGATATTCTTCGCCTTGGCGCAATTCCAACGAAATACTTCGCCTTTTTCGACGGCGGGTCTGTACACGAAAGGGGGCGTGCGGCAGCATTAATATCTCTCAGGGATGCGATTGCCGGGGAACTTGTCGCAGATGCTACACAATGCCCTGCGCAAATCGCAAAGCGTGACATGCCTTGGTATGCGCAAGCTGTCGTGCCGCTCGTCGCCGCTCGCGTCGGAGCGCAGAGCTACGATGCCACTATAAACGTGGCGGTGGATGGGTTTCTCGTTGAGGAGCGGCGAGCCCACGTCCTTGGTGATCGCATCGATATTATCGAATCCGCGCCAGCGAAAGGGCCATTCCGCGACTGGCTCGCGGCGTTCGAGCATCATGAACGATTGTCCTTGGCGGCGCTCGCCGATCCGACGCCAGACACGATCGGTGAGGCACTTGCAGCCGATCGGATCACTCCTTCCGACAAAGTTCGGACTGCCGCCGCGCGAATTTTCCGAATGTGGCGCGACACTGCCAGCAACGCATCAACCGCGGGAGGCCAGCAGTGAACGACAAAGAAATCGCCGTCTTTGATATCGGCGGCACGCATTTTCGTTCAGCGCTGTGGTCAAATGGACAGTTGGGCTCAGTAACAAGACGACCTGCGATCAATTATCTTAACACGGCCCACCACAGCCCTGTCGAACTTCAAGAAGCGTTAGCCGACTATCTGGTGAGCGAGACTGAGCGCCTGCAGTTGGAGAGCGAAACCCCGATAGAGCACGTCGGCATCTCACTTGGAGCACCTGTGAACGCCTGTAGTGGCTGTGTACTGAAATCTGGCCCTCTATGGGGCCCGAAGTCGGGCTTCTTCGAACTGCAGGCCGCGTTGACACGCCGTCGATTGGACATCCGCTGGACGATCGCGAATGACGTCACCGCCGGATTGGTATCATACATACAGACCTGCAATCCCGGGAGGCATTCGCGTATCCTGTTCGTTACGGTGAGCACCGGAATCGGATCGAGGCTCTACGATTTCGCGCGAGGCGGCGTGCCCGTCGATCCCGTACACGGAATACAGGGCGAAATAGGCCATATCAAAGTTGATGCTTTCTTCCGCGGCACACGTCTTAAGTCTAGCTGCGACTGCGGTGGATGCGACCATCTGAATGCCTATTCGTCCGGACGAGGTGTGTTGAAACTTCTGCGCGAGTTGCCATGTCTTTCCCCGGAGGCGCTTGAAGTCTCGACAATGGCCGCGGCTCGCGACGAGGACGATGACACCATGCTCGCGGCGTTCTCCCATGCGGTGGCGAGCGCTGATGCCCTCGCCTTAGACGTCCTCGCTACGATCACGCGACCGCTCGCCGCTATTTTTTCAGCTGTTCTAACACACGATCCGCTGCTCGATTCAATTGTTCTCACCGGGGGTGTCGTGGATGCACTCGAACCGGCCTATTCGGCTAGCCTTGATCGGCAATTCCGAAACCATGGATTGTTCCAGATCACTGAATGCGATTCGTCCTATTTCTCGCGCCGGCTCCGTATCGTCTCGCCGGGGAGCCTGTCTGGACTAGTCGGTGCCGGCCATCTCGCCGAGATGGCGGCTGAAGGGCGAAACATTCATGTTTTCCGCTGATCGGATTAACTTGGCCCCGTCGAAGTCACATACCGGTCTGGTGCGGCCGCCGGGCATGGGCGCGCCAAAACTCACGCAGGTCCGGGCACCCGTAGTGCAACCGGGGGACATTGTGTGCCGAACCCTCGTAGCCGGCGTCTGCGGGACCGACCTCCAGATTCTGCGCGGCATACGAGACGATCCAGCCCGGATCCTTGGCCATGAGGGGGTCGCGGTTGTCGACGAAGTGGCTGCGAAAGCGGACGAGCGCTGGCTAGGCACTACCATTGCCGTGAACCCGACGCCAGACTGGGGCGCCGCTGAACTCGGCCATACGCTCGACGGAATGATGCAGCAGCGCTTCCTCGTGCCTGCCCGGTTGCGGAGCTTGGTCGTTTCGTCGCCTGCCGAATTACCTGCCGATCTCGCTATTCTCGCTGAGCCGCTCGCATCCGTCCTGACTTGTGGAAGCATTCTGAAGCACGTTGCCGAACCGATCAGTGTATTGGTGGTCGGACGGGGCACGATTGGCCAACTGCTTCGTCTTGCGCTTGGAATTGCCTGCGGGTCGGTTCGGGATGTCGCAGTCACAGGGACTAAAGAGACGGCAGAGATCGAGCACAGAGCCTTCGACACCGTGATCCTTTGCTCCTCGCGGCAGGATGCAGCCGCTGCCCTTGCTATCGGGCTCGGCGCCGTATGCGACGGCGGCATTCTCTATCTCTTTGGAGGTCTCCCCTCTGAGGGTCGGGATCCGCGTCTGCCCGGGGTCAATCTCAACGAAGTCCGCGCACGAAATACCGGCGGACGTGCAGGTCGGCCGGTTGTCGAGCAGTGCCAAACAACTATCGGCCACAAGCGGGTGACGATCGCGGGGCACCGCGGTTCATCCAATGCGATGCTGACCCGGGCGATGCTCGATCTCTGCGCCCACCCCGGTGCCTATCGGCCGCTTCTGACGATCGTGACAGACCCGGAGGAAGCTGCCCGCACTTTGCACGACGCTGTCGGCACTCCGCCGGTTAGGCCTTGGACCAAGCTTGGGATTGACTTTCGGAGGTGGCGAACTTGACGGAACTCCGTTGACGGGTAACGTGCCTATGGCTGCCTTACAGAGTATCTATCGACCACAAATCGGGGTCGCATTGTGGAAGGTGGGGGATCGGGGTCTGGCCGGCTTTGCAACCGCCGCCGCTGCGGGTCTCGATTACGTTCACATAGACTTGGGTGGCCCGAACCGCGGTCCCGATCTCACTGATGTCCCAGTGATGGAGAAGTTCGACACAGCGTCGCGCCGTTTCGCGCTTCCAATCACCGCCCTTGCTGTGAATCGGCTCAACGATGTTGGCCTGACTGCGCGGAAGGGTAGCAAGGAAGCACTGGAAGTCCGGCGAAGTATCTTGCATGCGATTGGAGTGGCAGACTGCCTGCGGGTGCCCAGGATTATCATTCCGGGGTTTCGCCAGAGCCTCATACGCACGCCTGAGGACATGGCAAGAACAGCGGAAGTGCTGCGTTTCGCACTTGGTCCTGCGCGAGCCGCAGGAATTACTTTGGCGTATGAAAGCGCGCTAAACTTCGAGAGAACACTCCAGGTTCTTCAAGCAGTTGGCCAGCCGGGCATATGCATACAGTTTGATACGGGCAATCCCGCCATTTATGGGCATGCCGCAGCCCCTATTTGGGCGCGACTTGCTGACGTCGTCTCGCTCGACGTCCACCTCAAAGATGCTTCGGTTGAGGGTGATGTGCCGTTGGGCGACGGTGTTGCCGAGCTAGAGCTTACGTTTGCTGGTTTCTCGCGCCAGCCGAGGCCTACATCGTTCACGCTCGAGGGCGACTATAGCCATGATGCTGGAGCTCGCATCCGACGAGACCTTGCCCGACTGAAGATATTCATCAGGAGATCGAGGGGTAGGGCCAACAATTGGATGGCCTGATGGTGCTCGCTGCGAACAAGAAGCTAGGCGCACCCCAGAGGCACTAAGCCTTCGCGCGGCGTTCAAGGCACACAATACAGCGCCGCAGTCGCAGTAGCTTGAGATCCGAAGTACCCGTCTACCGTCATGCTTTGGCTATCAGGTCCAGATAATAGTGCATCACGTCGCCGAGGCTCTGCCGAAGTCCGACACGGGGCTCCCATCCGAGCGCGCGCAGTCGGCCGACGTCGACTACCTGCCGCGCCATGTCTACTGCCCGCCCCGGCAATTGTATCAACGGCGGATTGCCAATTCCCGCCGCAGCGATGAGCAGATCGTAGACGGCCGCGATCTGCGTCTCGCGCCCCGACGCCACGTTGTAGAAAACATCACCGGAGGCGGTGAAGCCGATCGCGACCAGCGCATCGGCCACATCGCGCACGTCGATTAAGTCGCGCCAGGCGGTCAGCGGACCGAGGGCCATGGCATTACGGCGCCCAACCATCAGCTCGGTGAGTTGGCTTGCAATGCGGCCGGCAATATGACGCTCCTCCTGGCCAGGACCGACGACGTTGAAGACCCGCGCAACGCGGCCGTCGATCCTTCCCGCGCGGCTTGCAATCCGCACGATATCCTCGCTGGTGCGCTTGGTCGCGGCGTATAGGTCGATCGGCTCCGTAGCACCAGTTTCGACCAGCGGGAGGCCCCCGCCGCCGAGTTCGCCGTAGATCGAGCCGGAGGAACCTAGCACGATCACTGCGCCGCGCCCCGCAAGCGCATCGCAGAGGTGGCGCGTGGCTACGATGTTGTTGGTCACAAGCCGATCGAACGGTTCGTTGCGCAGTGATCCGGCAAGATGGAAGACAATGTCCGGTGCCCTTTCCTCAATCAGCCGCGCTGTCGCCGCTGCATCCGACAGGTCGGTCGCAACATAGGCATAATTCGGCCCCTCGGGCACAAGGCAATTTGGCAGCGGCGCAGCGCACTCGTCACCGCCGGGATGGATGGTGTGTGTAAAGTGTGTCTCATTACCAGGCGACCGCCCGACGCCAACCACCTGGCAATTGCCGCGATCACACAAAGCGCGCACCAGATAGCGGCCAATGAACCCTTGCGCGCCGGTGACCAGGATCGTTGGGGTCACGCCATCTCACTCAGGCAATCACGCACGCCATCGGCCAAGGCGACCTCCGCCCGCCAGCCGAGCGTCTCGTGCGCCAGCGACACGTCTGCGACGAGATGCGCAATGTCGAGGGCGCACGATCGGTCGCCCTGCCCCTCGACGATCAGCGCCTCCGGTCCGCCGCCTATCGTCGCAAAGACGGTCGCGAGCGCGGCGACACCGATCCCGGTGCCGGAGGCCATGTTGAGCGTCAGAGGGCCCGGTTCATTGCGCGCGGCAGCCATCAATAGTCCCCGCGCCAGATCGTCGACATGCAGGTAATCGCGGGTCGTATCGCCCGAGAATACGCGCATCGGTTGTCGCAGGCGCGCCTGTGAAGCCAGCCGGCCAACCAGCCCGTTGGCGCGCATTCCCGGGCCGTATACCGAGAAGGGCCTAACAATGGTCGCCGAGTCCAACGCCCCTCGCCGGACGGTACCTGAGACGAGTTGCTCTGACGCCGCCTTTGCCGCGCCATAAGGCGAGAGTGGCCGGAGCGGCGCGCTCTCCGGCACGTGAGCGCTGTCCGGACGGCCGTATACCTCCGCCGACGACACATAGACGAAGCGCCGCACGCCGATCCGCTCTGCGGCGGCCAGCACCGTGGCAGTGCCCAGTACATGCGCACGCGCGAATGCCACCGGTGCGTCGAAAGAGGCTGCAACGCCACCAGGCCCGGCAAGATGAATGATGGTGTCAATCCCCTCGAACAAGCTCTCCAGCGCCGGCTGGTCGCAAATGTCGATCGCCCCCGCTTCGCCGTCGATTGGGCCGACATGTGCCACGCAGGCATCTGCGCCGATCCGGCGCAGCACCGCCCGGCCGATAAAGCCGTTCGCACCAGTAATGCCGATCACGCGTCCCGCCTCCTTGCGACCAGGCGACGGCGCACCGCGTCCGGCAACTCGTCCCCGCTGAACGTACCCGGGCCGACATGGACCCGCAGCACGCCAGCTTCTGTCATTGCGTCGCAGACATAGCTTCCATTACCCCCCGCTACCCGGATCTCGCGCACGACCTCGCCCGGCCACCACGCTTCGAAAGCAGCATCCCGCCGGAGCAGGGCTTCGGCGGCAGCCAACTTGGCCGCGTCATTGACGTCGATCCATGAGGCCTGGTGACGATAAAGCCGCACCGCCTCACCATCATTCGCCAACCAATTAGCAGCATCCACCAGGCCAAGCGGCGTGCCCTGCGGCAGACTCCTCAGCGCAGCGGCAGTCACAACGGCCAGCCCGCTGCCAACAAGGATTGGATATACCGGCTTTTCGCGATAGGCGATGAGCAAATCGGGATCGTCAGCATCCACCTCGAGCGCACCATAGGGCATGCGGAACTGCTCGTCGTGGGCCGCCAGCGTCATGGCAGCGCCAGATGCGCGGTGCGCGGTAGCCAGCGCCGCCAGATCGAGTGTGGTGAGATTGTCGGCATACACCACCAGCACGTCGGCGGCGTCGCCCGACAGCATTGTCGCTGCACCGAAATTGCCCAGCGGCACCTCCTCAATCAGGGGCGCAACAGCCACACCGATACCGACGGCGCGTGCAGCGAAATCGGCGATCCTGTCCGCTTCACGCACTGCATCGGCACGGGTCAACGCGACGAAGATACGCCGGCACCCGCCACGCGCCATCATCCAGATGTTGCGCTCAAGCAGACTGACCCCGCCGACCTCGACGAGCGGCTTGCGCCCGACTACGCCGGAACGCGCCATACGCTCGCCCTGCCCACCGGCCATGATCAGGCCAGTCCATGCGCGACCACTCATGACTGCGTCTCGATGCCGGTACGGCGTATCGCTGCCAGCGTCGTCTCCACCATGTGCCGTCGGGTGAAGCCGGATAGGAACCGGGTGTAGGCGGCGGTCCGCAGCCGCTCGGCTAGGCCGGGTTCGCGGATCATGCGCTCCAGCGCATCGGCCAGCGGTACTGGCGCGCGCGGCGGCACCACCAGGCCTTCAATTTCGGGTCGTAGGAAATCTTGTACACCGACGTTGTCGCACGCGACGATCGGGCATCCCGAGGACGCCGACTCAAGCAAGGCGGTCTGCAACCCCTCGCGATACCAAGATGGGATGCAGGCGATGTCGGCCCCCGCATAGAGCGCGGTGATGCTCGGCTGGAACCCGATGAACGCCACGTCGGGATAGGATCGCGCCTGCGCCAGTTCCGCTTCGGTCAGCGCGTCTGCGCGCCCGCTCATCGGGTTCGAGGTAAAGACCATGCGGTGCGCCACGCCTCGTTCGGACAGGATGCCCGACGCGGCGGCGGCGTCCAGCACGCCCTTGTCACGCAAGAGTCGCCCGGGAACGAGTATCGTCGGCCGCGCGCCGACCTCGCGCACTTGCTTGTAAGGGAAGTCGTCGGGCATGACGCCGCAGCCGCCGGTAACGATCACGCGATCCGGTTCGACGCCGGTGCGCCTGATCAGCTCTGTTTTGTCCTCGTGATTGTGGACGATGACGATCGCCCGCCGGTTGGCGAAGACGAAACGGTAGACAATACAGATCAACCGCGTAGTCAGGCTATCGCGCTGCGACACCGAAAAGCACGCGCCCAATCCGGTCACCAGGTAAATCGCGTGCCGATTGCTGAGCCGGACCCATGGCCCGGCCAGCATGATCGACAGCGCCGACCAAAGGATGAAAAGACCGCCCGAGCTGAACAGCGCCGCGCGCGCCGCCATCAAGCTCGCGCGCGCCAGCCGCAGGAGACTTGGCCGCCCGCGATTGCGTGAGAACGGCATGGTCCGCGTCACGATGCCCGGCGCCAGGGCATTCCGTGCTGCATCAATCGTCGCCCTAGAATCCCAGCCGGCAGTGGCAAGCCCGTTGTCGTCCGGAGACCACACTTCCACGGCATGGCCGGCCTCGGCCAACGCGGTGCTGACATGGTTGAAATCGGAAATCCAGCGCGGCAGAGCCGTGACGACGATGATGATGCGTCGTCCCTTGCGCATCACGCACTGACGGTCTTGTGCCGTGCGGCGACAAACGCCGTTTGTGGGCCACCCATCGGGAGCCAGCGGCCTATCCCATAGCGTAGAAACATGTGTAGCCGATAGTAGGGTGCAGCCGACCAGCCGCGCGCAAGAGGGGCGTGGCTATCCGAATCCACAGCGACGCGCCGGCTGCCTAGGACCGTACTAAGTGCAGTCGAAAGCCCGACCGGATAGCGTCGCATCGCTATGAGCTTTAGCCCGGCTTCGTCGAGCAAGCGCTCGATTGCAGGCGCATCGAAGAACCACATATGCGTCGGCATGTTTGGCCGCCCGACCAGCCGCTGCCAAAAGGGCGACAGATTTGAAAACAACCCGACCTCGAAGCAGACCGTGCCTTCAGGTGCAACCTTCGCGGCTATCGCCCTTAGTGCAGTGACCGGATCGGGGAAGTGGCTAAGCAAATCGACATGGAAGGTGGTATCATAGCGGCCTTCGGGCAAACGGCTGTCTTCTATCAGAGCGCGCTCGACCGTGATGCCAAGGGTGCGTTCGACGCGCGCGGCGCGTTCGTCCGACGGCTCTACCGCCTCGACCGTAAATCCAGCTCGCATTGCCGCCGCCGTGAACTCGCCATCACCGCAACCGATCTCAAGAAGCCGGCCGCGTTTGGTAAATCTCTTCACCCAGCCGACGCGCGCACGTGCAGGGGCCGAGTAATAGACGCGGTGGTGATGATCGATTGTTGCGTCCACGAAGCAGGCTGGCAGCGGATCGATATAAATGACACCGCATGTGCACTGTCGTCCGCTGTATTCCCGTTCACGCATCACCACCGGACCGGAACTGGTGCGGCAGATTGGACAGGCACCCGTTCGCAGCACGCTATCGCCCTCCTATCGGTCCTCAGCGTACGCGCAACGGCATGGTTGTTCGACATCCATCTGGATGATGTCGCCTCATGTGAGAAGTCTCTTTTAGAGTGGATGAGATGAGCCTGATGCGGATTTGGATTGGACGTCGTGGCAACGACTAAGAGCAAGGGGACTTTAGCTTCAACGGTCAAAATGATGCCTGCCGCCAAGCAGAGCGGGAGTCAGCATTTTGCTACTAGAGACACCGCATTTTGTTGCAAGCGGAGGTCGAAGCCTTTCGGCAGGCGGCGTCATCCCTCGCCGCACGCCAGGACGAGGCACAAACTTTCCTGACGGAGCCGTCCGTGATCAGGGCCGGCACCGCGGTGCGCGTCCAGGTCAACATCGCCTATCCTTCCGATATCGACGGCATCGATATCGGAAGCTGCGACGGCGTCGGCCTGATGCGCACGGAATTCCTGTTCGGCAAGACACTGCCGGACGAGGAGACGCAATACCGCGCCTATCGCAAGGTGCTGGAATGGGCAGGCGACAAGCCGGTGACCATCCGTACGGTCGATGCCGGCGGCGACAAGCCGGTGCCGGGTTTCACCGTCGAGGAGACCAACCCGTTTTCTCGGCCTGCGTGGCATCAGGTTGTCGCTGGCACGCCTCGATATCTTCCGCGTGCAGATCCGGGCATTGCTGCGCGCCGCCATCCACGGCAATCTGAAGGTGATGTTCCCAATGATCGCCATGCCTGACGAGTATGCCCAAGCCGCAGCGTTGTTCGCGAAAGAACAGTCGGCGCTCGCCGCGGAAGGCGTCGTGTATACTCCTGACAAAAGCGGATCTTCGGCAGGCGCCACGCCGTATCCCGTCGAAGGAGCCTAGCCTACTTCTGCCGGAACGCGGTGTGCAAGGACGCCGTCAGTGGTCCCAGCATATAATCCAAAGCGGTGCGTTCTTCGGTCACTATCATTACCGAGGCGGGCATCCCGGGATAGAGCTGGATCTGCGGCGCAGCGGCGAGTTCCTGCTGATCCACCGCTATGTCGGCGACATAGTAGGGAAAGCCGGTCTTGGCATCGGTGACACGGTCCGCCGAGATGCGGGTAACGCGGCCGTGGATGACCGGAGTCGTGCGCTGCTTGTAGGAGGTGAAGCGGACTTCGGCGGTCATGTCGGCTCGCAGACTGGATATATCCTCTACGCGGATCTGCGCCTGGACAATCAGCGAATTTCTTGTCGGCACGATGTCGAGAATGGTCTGACCGGGGGTGACGACCGCCCCGGTCGAGAAGACCGTCAAGTCCATCACCTGTCCGTCATAGGGCGCGCGCACTTCGGCGCGGTCCACGGTGGCCTGCGCGGCAAACATCTTCGGCACAAGGTCGGCAAGGTTCGACTGCGTGTCGATGAGCATCGCCGATAGTTTCGCGCGACGCTCGTTAGTCAGCTGCGCGATCTGACTTTCGAATTCCGCCTTGTTTTGGCGATTCCCGGCAATCTCGCCGAGCGCCTGGTCGATCAGTCCTTGCAGGTCGGAGGCGGAGCGGTCGAGTTCCAGGATGCGCGTGCGCGTCGTCAAACCGGCCTTCAGCAGCTTGTTCAAACCTGCCTTCTCGTCAACGGTCGACTTGAGCTGCGCGCGGTAGGATTCCACGCGCGCCTCCTTGCCCTCGATCTGCTCCTCGAGCTCGGCGATCCGCTTCTGCAGTATCTTCGTGGCGCCGGCCATCGAGGCGCGCTGGCTCTCGAGGTCGGTGATCTGGTTGGCCATCGCGTCCTGCAGATAACCCTGGTGCTCGGCGGAAATATCCTTCGGGAAGACGACCGCCTCCCGGCCGTCAAGTTCGGCGCGAATACGGGCATCCGTTGCGCGCAACAATGCATATTGCTGGGAGTAGAGGTTGAACTCCGAACGGGCACGCGTGTCGTCAAGTACGACAAGCACATCGCCCGCCTTGACGATGTCGCCCTCCTTCACGCGGATTTCCTTCACCGTGCCGCCGTCGAAGTGCTGAACGCTCTTGCGGTTGCCTTCGACCTTTACCATAGCGTCGGCAAGCACGGCGCCGTTGAGCGGCGCGATCGCCGCCCAGCCGCCGAACACGCCGAAGAACGCAACGACGATGAGCAAACCGACCCAGACCGGGCCCCGGATCGAATCCGCGTCGGTGCCAGCCTCCGCGGTGTCTGACAGCCTGCGATAGGTGGAGGCGATATCGGTCATTGGGTGGCCACCGCAATCGGCGCCGCGCGCTGGTTGAGCAGCGCCACGATCTCGTTCCTCATGCCGAAGGCCTCGACACCTCCGTCCCTGAGCAGCAGGATCTTGTCGACATTGGCCAAGGTCGAAGGCCTGTGCGAGACGATGATAATTGTGCTGCCGCGACGCTTGAGTTCCAGCGCGCATTCAGCCAGCGCGCGGTCGCCATCGGCGTCGAGGTTTGAGCTCGGCTCATCGAGCACGATGAGGTTCGGCGTGCCGAAGACGGCGCGCGCGAGCGCGATGCGCTGCCGGTAACCGCCCGACAGCACCGCCCCGCCCTCGCCGATCTGCGTCTCATAGCCCTGCGGCAGCCGGATGATCATCTCATGCACGCCGGCGAGTCGGGCGGCCTCGATCACCTCGCGGTCGACGTCGGTCTTGAAGCGGCCGATATTGGCGGCCACGGTGTCGGAAAACAGCTCAATGTCCTGCGGCAGATAGCCGATATGGTCGCCGAGTGCCTCCCTGCTCCATTGCGTCATGTCGGCGCCGTCCAGCCTGACCGTGCCGCGGCTCGGCTGCATGATGCCAGCGAGGTGACGGGCAAGCGTGGACTTGCCCGCACCGGAGGGACCGACGATGCCGAGCGCCTCGCCTGCCTCAAGCTTGAACGAGACATCGCGCAACAGCACCTTCTGAAGGTTCGGAATGGCGAAGGTAAGCTGTTCGACGGCGATCTTGCCTGTGGGCTTGGGAAGGTTGAACGAACGTTCCCCTTGCGCCCCGCCGTCAAGCAGCTTCTCGACTCTTCGGAGCGCGGCACGCGCCAAGATAAGGCTGCGCCACAATCCGACGATCTGCTCAACCGGCTGTAGCCCTCTGCCCAGAAGCAGGCTTGCCGCGAACATTGAGCCGCCGGTGATCTGCCGCTCGATGACCAGATAGGCGCCAAGGCCGAGGATCAGCGACTGCATGGTGAGGCGCAGGAAGCGGATTATCCCGGACATTAGCGCCGCCCGGTCGCTGGCCTGTCCCTGCCGGCGGAGCGCCATGCCGCGGTCGCCCCCCCAGCGGCGGACCAGGCCGTCGATCATGCCCATGGCGCGGATGACTTCCGCGTTCCTCAAGCTCATTTCAGTGAAATTGTAGTTCGCGGTGGCCAGGTCGTTGGCCTGCTTTAGTGGCGCCCTGACCATGTATTCGTTGAGCGCCGCCATGGCGATAAGGATCAGCGACGAGCCAAGCGCGAAGAAACCCAGCCAGGGGTGCAAAAGGAAGATGACCCCGATATAGATGGGCGACCACGGCAGGTCGAACAGGGCATGGATGCCGCTGCCCGTGATCACCTGGCGGAACGTGTCGAAATCGCGGATCGGCTGGCTTTGCGCAGCGCCAAGGGACGGCGTTTCGACCGAGGCCGCCAGGATATTGGCCGAAAGCAGTCGATCGAGTCGCGCGCTGGCGCGCGTCAGGATCGCGGCGCGCACTAGGTCGAGGCCGGCAAGCGCCAGGAAAGCAGCAAGCAGTACCAACGTGAGCATCACCAGCGTCGTCTCGCTGCCGCTGGTGACGACGCGGTCGTAGATCTGCAGCATGTAGAGCGGCGATGCGAGGTAAAGCAGATTTATCGCCAGGCTGAACAGCGCCGCGAATAGGAAATAGCGGCGACAGGCCAGAAGCGCTTCCCACACAATTCCAGACTTGTTGTTGAAGCTCACATGCCCAGCGGAGAACCGCCCCCTTGTCCAAAACTGCATGCCCGGGACCGATCCTACTCCCGGGACACGCGATCCGCTTGTAAACCTTGTGTAAACCTTAATTCGTAAGCTTGTATCCTCGGCCGGCGGGAAGCGAGGTGGGCCGCGTGGTGGTCACGGGCTCCCCCTCTTTCCGTCACACGGCGAACTCGCTCGTTGCGTTGCCGACACCGGTCAGCGTGAACTCTGCCGGATTGTAGGTCACAACGGTATGCCCCTGGCCGTCATCTGCGACATTGAAGCCGTTCGCGTCGTAAGAGCCGAGCAGGTGCAGCGTCGCGCCATGCGTGCCGTCGGTCACGGTCAGCGTGCCGCCGCTGCCGTCAGCATTCGCCTGGTAGAGGGCCTTAGTTGCCGAGCCGAACAGGATATCGTTAAGGTCCAGCTTGTCGTCGTTGGTGATGCCGCCGATCCGCCCGCTGAAGTCGAAGGAATCGTCTAGTTCCAGCGTGCCGGCCGCATTTTGCGCGAAGGTCACATCCGTCGAGGAGGCTGCGCCGAATTCCAGCTTCGAAAGATTGCCTATCGTGGCATCGCCCTCGCCGGTGACCGCGCCATGGATGGCGATGTTGCCGCCATTGGCCCACAGCATGCCGGAATTCGCGACCCCGCCGGCGACGATCAGGCCCCCCGAACCGGTTGCCTCCAGCGTCCCGGAATTGGCGACGACGCTGCCGCCCGTGTCTATAACCAAGGCATTCGAGCCGGAGGCGATGATGATCCCCCTGTTGTCGAGACCGAGCATGCCATCGCCCAACTGACCGGCGCCCGAGATGGTGTTGTCGACATTGGTCAGCGTGACGTCGGGACCAGTGCCGGAGACTATATTGAGGGCACTGTCGGAGAGGACGACCTGCCCGCCGCCCTGCAGCGTCACGCCATGCTGGATGCCCTGCAACAGTGTTTCGCTGCCGGTCGAGTTCAGCGAGATGAGCCCGCTGTTGTTGACCGTGCCACTCAGCGGCAGCAGGGCGCCGTCGCCAATTATCATGGTGCCGGCGTTGTTCACCACCGGCGTCTGGTCGAAGGCGAAATTGCCGGCGCCGAGCGCGGAGGAATGCACGCCCTCCAGCGTGATTGACTGTCCGTCGCCGAACGTGATCACCGCATTGCCATTGGCATCGTCGGCCATATGCGCCTGAACGTCGGCAAAGCTCTGGACGCCGGAATAGCCGACGAGATCGACCTGGTCCGCGGCCGCGTCGAAGCTGTGCACGGTATCGTTGCCGATCGGCTGCGAGAAGACGAAGAGATCGTGGCCGCTGGAGCCGGTCAGCACGTCGTCGCCCGACCAGGCGAAGATCGGCGAACCCGGCGCGTAAACCTCGACATTGTCGGCGATCGACAAGCTGCCCGTGGTACCGTCGGCATTGGTCCAGGTCATCGAGACATCGAGCACCACCGCGCCCGCGAAATCTGCCGGCGTTGTGACCGTCAGCCCGTGGACGGCATTCGACTGCACCGTCCATGACCCGTCGGCATTCTGCGTGGCGCCGTCGAGGGCCCAGCCGGATGGCACGCCTTTGACAGTGACGGTGACGGTCTGGCCATCAGAAGGATCGGTCAGCGCGAGATTGATCGGCTCGCCGGCCGTGCCTGCGGGGGCAGAGAACTTGGTATTGCTCTGATTCCCGCCGTTGGTATTGAAGGTAACCGGGTCCAATGCGGTCCCGACGTTAGTCGCATTATCCACGACTCTGGCACTTAGTTGGTGCGTGTCGTTGTTAATCAAGGTGAACGGCGTTTGGCCGTCTGTGAATGTGTGGATGTAGTTTCCGTTCACCGCTGCCTGCAGTTCGGCGGCGGTGAACGTGTATATGACCGTTGGTGGACCACCATTGACACTATCAAGGATCTGGACGCTCTGAATTCCGCTGGGATCGGTTGCGTGCACCGTGAATGTCGATTGCTGGTGGCTCGGTAAAAGCTGGTGGCTTATCGAGACACTTGGCGGTGTTGTGTCGCTGCCCGTTACATTAATCGTCGCGGAGGCGGTGCTGGTGTCTGTGCCGCCGTTGGCCGTGCCGTCCCCGTCCACCAACGTGTAGGTCACCGTCTTGGCAATGCTGGCGCTCGTCGCGTTGGAATAGAGGATATGGTCGGCAAGGGCCGCCGCCGCCGCTTGCGTGGTGCTGGCGTTGAACGTGATGACGAGGTTCGACCCGTTCGTGCCGCCGGCGAATGTTCCGATGACAACGCCGCCATAGGTCACGTTGCTGCCGCTGAGGCCGATCTGGCCGGTGCCTGTACCCTGGTTCTGGATGGACAGTTGGTCGGCCGATGTGCCGTTTGCCGTGAAGGCAACGGTCAGCGAGCCGCCACCGAAATCGGGCGAGTCGACGTCCGTTATTGCCGCCGCCGGCGCGATCACCGTCGCGGCCGAACCGGCCGTGTAACTCAGGCTAGTCGAGTTTCCCACCGATGCGCCATTTAGATCGATCACCGGCGCGTCGTTGGCGCCGTTGATCGTGACAGCGACAGTCTGAATATCCGAGGTCGAATGGTTGTCGGTACTTTGGACTGTGTAGGACAGAGTCAGCGCCTGGCCGGCACCGAGGTAGTCGAAGGCCTGTGTACCGGAGTTGAAGTTCCAGGTGAGGTTGTGAGTATCCGTCGGATTCGCCGCCAAGCCCGATGTTGGCGAGACAGTCAGCATTGCAAGAAGCTGGGCGTTGGTCAGGCCGAGGCCAGCCGTCGTTCCCGATGCTGCGACAGTTGTGATCGAGGAATTGACCGTGTCGGCAACGTCGGCATCGGTTACCGTCAAGGTGCCGGTGGCCGTCAAACCAGCGTTCGTCTCCGTCAAAGTAGCCGACGCAGTGTCCGGGGTTCCGCTTCCCACAAGATGAATATCCGGTGCATCGTTGGTCCCGGTGATGGTCACCGTCAGGCTGGAGCTCGACGAGCCGCCGTGGTTGTCGGCATTGGTGTAGCTGAAGACGTCGGTGACGGTGACGCCTTCGGCCAGCGCCTGGACCGAGGCCTTGGAGTTGTCGAGCGTGTAGGTGTAGCTGCCGTCGCTGTTGAGATGCAGCGTGCCGTAGGTGCCGGCGACATCGGTGCCGACATTGCCGGCCAGGCCGTTGACGGCGCTGACAGTGTGGGTGTCGGTGCTGTCGACGTCGGTGTCGTTGCCAAGCACGTTGCCGCTCACCGGATTGGGATCGGCAAGCGTGTTGGTGTCCTCCTTCACCGCCGTCGCGTCGGCAACCGCGACCGGATTGTCGTTGGTCCCGGTGATGGTCACCGTCACCGTCCCGGTCGCCGTGCCGTCCTGGCTCGTCACCGTGAAGGTGTCGGT
>NZ_VFTG01000019.1 GCF_006439355.1 Mesorhizobium sp. B4-1-3 | reverse complement strand
GGTGAAGATCTCGTTCTGTCGCTGCGTCAGGGTCATGCCGGTGTGGGGATGGCGTACCGTTCCCGCGTCGCTGACGATCGTGTAGGTGGATTCCCCGGTGATCTGGTCCGTGGTCATCTCGCGTCGGAAAGGCTCGCCGGCCTTGATCACCTCCTGAGCCATCGGCGTGGCGCTTTCCGGTCCCTCGAATTCTGGGAGCGTCTTGTCGAGCGGCTGCGGCTTGCGCACCGGCAGGATCAGCCTGCTTCCGGCGCAATGGATCGACAGCGTCGCGTTCTCCGGGCCCGGGAAGACAATCGGCCAATGCCCGGTGGCGATGGCGAGCCGGATGCGCTGGCCCTTCTCGAAGCGCTGGCCGCAGCAGCGCAATTTGAAGCGCACCGTCTCGGCCTCGCCCGGTACCATCGGCTTGAGATCGAGATCGTCATGCCTGTGGGTGAGATTGAGGATGCCGTAGCTGACGCGCGAAGCGGCACCGTCTTCCAGCACCAATGACAGGGTCGCGGAGATGAGTGCGACCGGCTTGTCCGAGGCGAGTTTCACCTCGAATTCCGGGAAGCCGAGGATCTCCACGGCTTCCTTCAGCGGCTCGGTTTCAAAGACGAGCGCGTTGCCGGCTTCCATGCGCTGGTCGACCGGCAAGGTCGGCAGCACGCCGTAGCCACACCACGCGCCGGACGAGAGCCCCGCCGTCGAGGGCGAGCGGATCGTCAGCACATCGTCGCTGCCGGCGTCCTCGGCAAGTTTGCCGGGCGAGAGCGCGAGCGTGTATTCGCCGACGCCGGGTCCCGGCCAGGACGGCTCTGCCACCCAGCGCCCCGGGCGCTCGTCATAGATCGCGGCAGGTGCCGCCGGTTCCTGCATCCAGGCGCGCAGCATGGGTTCGTCGGCGATGCCTGTGTCGATGCCCTTGAGATACTGGTCCCACCAGCGCAGGCATTCCTGGAGGAAGCCCATGCGCGGCCCGGGCATGGCGAAGTGCGGGTATTTGTGGCCCCACGGGCCGATCAGTCCCTTGCGGATACCCGGCAGATGTTCAAGCATGCGGAAGATCGGGTTCGGATAACCGTCCGCCCAGCCGCCGACCGCATAGACCGGGATTTCGACGTCGGAATAGTCTTCGCAGATCGAGCCGTGCTTGTAAAAATCGTCGCGGCGCTGGTGCTCGAACCAGTCCTGCATCCAGATGCCGTTGCCTTCGAGGCGCCCCTCCCACAGCTCGCGCCAACGGTCGCCGACGATCAGCGGATCGGGCGGCGTCATGGCGATCGCCCAGGCCGTGGTGCCCCATATCAGATTGTCGCACATCTGCGCGCCGCCGAGATAGTGGACGTCATCGTTGTAGCGGTCGTCAGTGGAGCAGAGCGAGATCACCGCCTTCAGTGCCGGGGGGCGGCGGGCGGCAACCTGAAGCCCGTTGAAGCCGCCCCAGCTGATGCCGATCATGCCGACCGCGCCCGAGCACCAGGGCTGCTTCGCCAGCCATTCGATGATGGCGAGACAATCGTCCTGTTCCTGCTTCAGATATTCGCCCTTGCAGACGCCTTCGCTGTCGCCGGTGCCGCGCATGTCGACACGTACCCCCGCATAGCCGTGGCCGGCGAAATAGGGATGGGTGAGCGCATCGCGCTCCACCGTCCCGTCGCGCTTGCGGTAGGGCAGGTATTCGAGGATGGCGGGCACCGGATCGGCTTCGGCGTCCTGCGGAAGCCAGATGCGTGCGGCGAGCTTCACGCCGTGCGGCATCGGGATCCACAGGTTTTCGATCTCCCGGACCTTGCGCGGGAAATCGGTGACCACGCGGATGTCTTTCATCGGTCGGACCTTCTTTTAACTTGCGGCGATTGCCTCGACGGCGCTCGGGCCGACATTGAGCGGGAAGTGACAGGTGAGCCGGCTCGAGCCGACTGCGGACGAGGTCGGCGCCTGCGTCGTGCAGATATTTTGCGCGAACGGGCAGCGTGTGTGGAACTCGCATCCCGAAGGCCTGTCGAGCAGCGATGGCACTTCGGCTGGCAGCGCGATGCGGTTATGCACCCTGTCCGGATCGGGCTCGGGGTTCGCGGACAGCAGCGCCGCCGTGTAGGGATGATGCGGCGCTCGGAAAATCGCCTCGGTCTCGCCTTCCTCCACGAAGCGCCCGAGATACATCACCGCCATCCGGTCAGCGATCTGGCGCACGACGTGCAGATTGTGCGTGATGATGAGCATCGACAGGCCCATGCGGTCGCGCAGGTCGTTGAGCAGGTTGAGCACCTCGCCCTGGATCGATACGTCGAGCCCGGCTGTCGGTTCGTCGGCGATGATCAGTACCGGATCGAGCGCGACGGCCCTTGCGACGCCGACACGGCGTGCCTGACCGCCGGAGAGCTGGTGCGGATAGCGGTCGGCGAAATCGCGCGGCAGGCCGACCAGGGCAAGCAGGCGCTCCACCTCGGCTTCGAGGCTGCGGCCGGATAGGCCGTGGATGGCGAACGGCTCGGCCAGCAGCGAACGGACGCTGAGGCGCGGCGACAGCGAGCCGACCGGGTCCTGGAACATCATCGATATTTTGCGCCGGAGCGGCTTCCAGTCCTTCTTCGGCAGGTCGCGCAACTCGCGGCCCTCGAAGCGGACCGAGCCGCTCGCGGCCGGCTGCAGGCCGTCGACGGCGCGCGCCAGCGTGGTCTTGCCCGATCCGGATTCGCCGACCAGCGCAAGCGTCTGGCCGCGCTCCAGCGTAAAGCCGACACCGGAGACGGCTTCGATTTCCGTCCGCCGGCCGGCCAATGCGCTCATCGCGCCGCCGACGCGGAAGCGTACCCGAAGATCGGAAACCGAAAGCAGGGGTTCTGTCGTCATGCGGCCGCTCCGGCCGTCTCGTCGGTGTGCCAGCATCGTGCGACGTGAGACGCGCCCAGCGCGCTATCGGGCGGCATCGTGGCGCAGGCGTCGTCCGCGAGCTCGCAGCGTGCCTGGAAAACGCAGCCCTTAGGACGGTTTCGCAGGTCCGGCAGCGTACCGGCAATGGTGGGCAGCCGCGGCTCGCGCCGCGAGAGCCTTGCCGGATCGCAAGCGAGCAGCTTCTTCGTGTAGGGATGTCGCGGGTTGTGGAAGATGTCGCGGGTCGAGCCGCGTTCGACCACTTCGCCGGCATACATCACGATCATCTCGTCGCACAGCTCGGCGATGACGCCGAGATGATGCGAGATGAACAGTACGGAGCAGCCGATCTGCTTCTGCAGGTCCTTGAGCAACTCGATGATGGCGACTTCGAGCGTGGCGTCGAGGGCCGTCGTCGGCTCGTCGGCGATCAGCAGCGAGGGCCGCATCAGCAGCGCCATGGCGATGGCTATGCGCTGCTTCATGCCGCCCGAGAATTCGTGCGGAAACTGCGCCAGCCGGCGCTCGGGATCGGGGATGCGGACCTTGCGCAGCATTTCGATGGAGAGCGCGTCCTTTGCTTTGCGCGGCAGGCCGGAGCGGTACTGGATGTCGCGCATCTGCTTGCCCACGGAAAGCACCGGGTTCAGCGCCCCCATGGGGTCTTGGAAAACGGTCGCGATCTTTTGGCCGCGCAGCGCCCGCATGCCATTGCCGTCGAGATGGACGAGATCGCTCTTGCCCTCGAACAGGATCTGGCCCGCCGTGACCGCGCCATTGTCGGCAAGCAGGCCGAGAACGGCGTTGATCAGCGTCGACTTTCCGCAGCCCGACTCGCCGACGACGCCGACGATCCGGTTCGCCGGCACCTTCAGGCTCACCTTGCGCAAAGCCTGCAACGTGCCTGCTTCGGTGGCGAAGTCGACGCTGAGGTCCTTGACGTCGAGGACGGTCATTCGCGCCTCTTCAGCCGGGGGTCGAAAACGTCGCGCAAGGTCTCGCCGAGGAAGGTGAAGCCGAGCGTTGTGAGGATGATCGGCAGGCCGCCGGCGACCACGATCCAGTATGAATCGCGGATGTTGACGAAGCCGTCGTTCAGTATCGCGCCCCAGCTTGGCAGAGGCGGCCTGACGCCGAGGCCGAGAAAGCTCAGGCCCGCCTCGATCGCCACGACGACAGGGATGTCCATCGATGCGAGGATGAGGATCGGGCCGATGACGTTGGGCAATATGTGGACGGTGAGGATCCGTGCGGTGCTCGCGCCCATCGAGCGCGCCGCCATCACATGTTCGGCGGACTTCAGGACCAGCGTCTGCGTCCTGATGATACGGGCATAGCCGGGTACGTTGACCAGCACGACCACGATCAGCACCGCGAGCAGCGACGGTCCGGTCAGCGTGACCAGCGTCAGCGCCAGCATCACGGTCGGGAAGCTCTTGATGGCATCGAAGAGCAAGAGCATCAGATTGTCGAGCCAGCGCGGCCCGTAGCCGGCGATGAGCCCGAGCACGATGCCGCCGATGAGCGACAGTCCGGTCGCGCCAAGCGCAATGGCGAGCGCAATGCGGCCGCCATGGAGCACACGCGAGAACAGGTCGCGTCCGAGATGATCCGTGCCGAGCAGATGCTGCAGGCTTGCGGGCGCGAAGCGATCGGCGGGGGCGAGTTTGGTCGGTGGATAGTTGGTCAGCACGTCGGCGAAGAGAGCCGAGAGAACGACGATCACGACCAGGGCGAGACCGAATGCGCCCAGCGGCTCGCGAAGGATGCGCCGAAGCACGCGGCCGGCCTTGCCGATGCGCTCGCGCGGCTGCCGCTCAATCAAAGCTTGTTCTGACACGGGGGTCCAACGCACCAATGAGGATGTCGGCGAGAGCGTTCACGACGACGAAGAAAGCGGTCGTCACCAGAACGGCGCCGGTGACGACCGGATAATTGCGCACCGAGATCGCCTCGTAGACCAGCTTGCCGATGCCGGGGCGGGCAAAGACGATCTCGGCGAAGACGGCCGAGGACACCATATTGCCGATGCCGACGCCGAGCAGCGTGACGGTCGGCAGGATGGCGATGCGCAAGGCATAGGAATAGGTGATGCGCCGGTCGGTCAGGCCGAAAGCGCGCGCGGTGCGAATGTGGCTGGCTTCCAGTGTTTCCAGCATGGAAGCGCGCACCATGCGCGCGATGTAGCCGACCCAGCCGACGCCGATCGCGAGCGACGGCAAGGCAAGATGTTTCAATTGGCTGGCGAGATTGCCGGGTTCGCCGGCGCCGATGGCCGGCAGCCACTGCAGGGCGACGGCGAAGATCAGCAGGGAATAGATCGCGATGACGAAGGACGGCACCGCGATCACCGCGACCGAGAGCACGCCGATGACGCGATCGACGAAGCCGCCGCGCCGCACCGCCGCGATGCAGCCCAGCGGAATGCCGAGCAGCACGGACCACGAGATCGCGCCCGCGATCAGCGCGAGCGTGTAGGGCAGCTGCTCGAACACGACGTCCAGCACCGGCCGCCCGGACAGCACCTCGGTGCCCAGGTCGCCGCGCAGCGCAGAGAAATAGAATCTGAGGAACTGGATCCAGATCGGCTGGTCCAGCCCCATGCGGCTGCGCAGGGCCTGGACCATCTCGGGCGTGGCGCGCGGCCCGAGCGCCACCGATGCCGGATCGCCCGGGATCACATAGATCATGGCGAACAGCATCACCATCGCGACGCTCACGATGATGATGCCCAGGCCCAGTCGTTTCAGCGCATAGCGGAGCATCTCAGGAGCCGGCCGATCTGTCCCGCGCCACGCCGTGGTCTTCCATCATGTCAGGCAGGTTTGAAGTCCGCGAAGCAGGGCTCGCCGTTCGGCTTGAGGCCGGCCGCCACACTCTTGCGGTACATCACGCCGGTGACCTCATGCGTGAGGAAGACGTAGCAGCCGCTCTCCTCCATCAGGTCCTGCATCTTCTTGTACATGACGTCGCGCTTGGCCGGGTCGAGCTCGATCTTGCCCTCGGTGACCAGCTTGTCGAATTCCTCGCTGCTGAACTGCTCCCAATTCCACTCACCGATCTGGCTGGTCGTGTACCACTCCGTCGCCCAGCTCGGGTCGGGCTGCATGGAGAAGCGCGACAGCACCATCTGGAGCTTCTTGTAATAAGGGTTCTGCTTCGACCCCAGCGTCCAGAACGTGCCGCTGTCGTTCTGCTTGATCTCGACGTTGATGCCGATGTCCTGCAGGTTGGCCTGCACGACCTGCGCCGCCGACAGGCGTTCCGCCTTGTTGAGGATGTCGAGCGTGACGGTGACGCCGCTGGCGCCGGCCTTGTTGACCAGCTCGCGCGCCTTGTCCGGATCATATTCGTAGAGGTTCTTCTCGCGATGGCCGATCAGGCCGGGCGCGATGATGCCGGTGGACGTGGCGGCGGCGCCGAAATAGGCCGCATCCACCACGGCCTTGCGGTCGACGCCGTACTGGACGGCGCGGCGCAGGTCCGGATTGTCGAAGGGCGCCGCGATCTGGTTCATGCCGAGCCAGACGAAGGCGAGCGACGGCTTCTCGACCACGACTGTGTCGGCCGGCGGCGTTTCCTTCAGTCGCTTGATCGAGGACACGGACGTCCAGGTATAGTCGAGGTCGCCCGCCTCATAGCCGAGCTCGGCGGTCTTTTCGTCCTCGATCGGGTGGACGTGGATCTCGTCGTAGCCGCCCTGCTCGTATTTCCAGTCCGGGTTGCGCACGAGCACGGTGCGCTGCTTGGGCGTCCATTCCTTGAGCAGATAGGGGCCTGACTGCGCCACGGGCTTCACGCCGAGCTTGCCTCCGGCCTCGGTCACGGCGCGCTTGGACAGGATCGTGCTCGACGGCGTAGGCAAGGTCGAGGTCCACAACGGCGCGAACGCCTTGCTCAGATGGATGATGCCCGAGA
The DNA here is from genome assembly GCF_006439355.1 of Mesorhizobium sp. B4-1-3. Classification (GTDB taxonomy): domain Bacteria; phylum Pseudomonadota; class Alphaproteobacteria; order Rhizobiales; family Rhizobiaceae; genus Mesorhizobium. The sequence continues at coordinate 109,329 of NZ_VFTG01000019.1, read as the reverse complement.
GCTTGTCCTTGACCTCGACTTCCTTGAGCGTCGCCCAGTCGCCCGCATAAGGGGACTTGTTGGCGGGATCGGCGAGGCGCTCGATCGAGAACTTCACGTCCTCCGCCGTCATTTGGCCGAAACCGTCGGTGAAGCCGATATTGTCGCGCAGCTTGAAGGCGATGGTGAGCGGATCGAGCTGCTCGATTTTTTCCACGGCCATCGGCTTCCAGCCCCAGCTGTCACCCGGCGTGGCAACGACCAGGCCGGCGAAAATGACATTGGTGATGTCGCCTTCGGGCGCGGCAAGACGAAAGGCCGGATCGAGCGTCTGGATATCGCCATATGAGCGCACCCTGAGGACGGATCCCGCCGCCTGTGAGCGTTTGGTGGAGTAGATCAGCGAGGCGAGGCTGAGCGCCCCGGCGCCGGCCAGCACCCCACGGCGTGTCATGTTGATGTTCGCGGCCTTCGTCATCCTCTACCCCTCTTGGTTATGTTGCGCGCTTCGCGCGGCCGGAGACCTCTCGACGGCTCCATTTTGGTTAGCCTGCCCCGGCTATACACATATGTCTAGTGAAAAAAAATACGTCATATATCGCGAACCCGGAGCTTGTTCCAGTCATTGACCGGTCGGCGCGCCGGTTGTTCCGGGGGCTATTTCCAGATCTCGCGCGCGAGCCGCATGAAGTTGCCGCCCATCACGTCGCGAACCGTGCGCTCCGGCTGGCCGCGCCGAAGCAGGACCTCGATGAGTTCTTTCATCTGACTCGGGCTCGAGTAGGTGGTCTTGCCTTCCGGATATTCGTTCCTCGGCCAGAAATGCGGATTGCTTGAGATGATGTCTTCGATGCCTTCCACCTCGACCGGAAAAGCATAGTCGAGCCCGATGCCGACATGGCGCGGGCCGGCGAGGTCGATCAGATATTCGACGTGGTCGGCCAGCCGTTCGGAATCGGTGCGGCCCTCGCCCAGGAAGCGGTTGAGGCCGACGACGCCGATGATGCCGCCGGTCCGCGCGCAGGCCTCGATCTGCTCGTCGGTGATGTTGCGCCCATGGGCGCAGAGCGCCTTCGGATTGGAGTGCGAGAAGATGACGGGGCGGTCCGTATATTCCATCACCTCCATCGTGGTGCGATAGCCCGTATGGGTTACGTCCACGAACATGCCGAGACGGTTCATCTCGTCGATCACCTGCCGGCCGAACGCGGTGAGGCCCTTGTCCTCGTCGTGGCACCCGCCGCCGGCAAGATTGTTGCGGTTGTAGGCGAACAGCATCTGCCTGACGCCGAGGCGATGGTAGAACTCGACCATCTCGACCCGGCCGTTCAGCGCGTTCATGCCTTCGATATCGAAGGTGACCGCCAGCTTGCCTTGCGTCTTCGCGGCGAGGATTTCGTCGGCCGACGAGACGAGCGCGTAGTCGGCCGGGCGCGCCAGGATCCAGTGCCGGAAACAGGCAAGCGTGGCGACCGTCTTTTCCCAGGGCAAGAGATCGAAGCCGACATCGATGGAAAGATAATCGACGCCCGCGTCGCGCCAGATCCGCAGATTGTTCAGATCCGCGGCCGGGTCCGGCATGAAGCCGGAATGCGCATCCCAGATGACTTCGCTGTTCAGGATCGACTGGACTTTGTCATCAAGGCTCATCGTGTCTGTATCCGGATTGTTTCGCCGCCTTCGAAATCTGCGCATTCCGATAGTGGCGGGTCAACCGCCCATCGGTCGCTGGTCCAATCTAATGTACACTGGTGTCTAGACAATGCGCCGACTGCCGTTATGGTTGGGTCTGTGATCTTGCCGCGGCGATGGCGCCCGGTTGAGCGCGATGCTGGGAAGTCGAGATGAGCAGGATGCGGAATTCCGGATCTGAGGGCGCGCCGGTTGCCGGCCGGATGTCCCGGGATTTCCGCTCCGCCGCGGAATTCGCTGAGGCGCAGGGCCTCTATGCCGCCCTTTTCGGGCTGAGCGGGCACGTCTTCGCGGCCCGCTCTCTTTGCGGTCATGACTCCAACGAGGCGGTATTTTTCATCGGCCAGAGCTTCGAAGGCGGCCTCGACGGCGCGCCGGTCAGCCGTCTCTACCAAATGCGGCGCGGCGATCACTCGCCTCAACGGCTCAACGATGCGGAGACCAGGCAAATCAGCCTTGCGCCGGACGGGCAGAGCCTGGCGGTCGCCTACGCCGGTGGAGAACCGGGTGTCGACAGCATCGAGATCTGCTCCGCCGGCGAAGGTGTTGCGGTGGCGGACGTGCCCGGGCGCATCGAGCTGATCGACTGGTCGCCCGATTGCCGCAAGCTGCTGCTGGTCGTTGCCGGCGCCGGCGCGGATTTGGCAGGAATTCACGGCGGCTACGCGCAGAAGCAGAAGACGGATGCGCCCGCGTGGCTGCCCGAAGTCGATTGGGGCGAGGGTGAGGACCTTTGGCGCCGGATTTGGCTCTGGGATATGAGGGCCAAACCTGCGCCGCTCACATCGGCGCCCGTCAATGTCTGGGAAGCGAGCTGGTGCGGCGCCGACAAGATCGCTGCCGTGACCAGCGATGACCATGGCGAGGGTAGCTGGTATGCGGCGAAGCTTTCGCTCATCGACGCGAAATCGGGATCCGTGAAGCTTCTCCACACGCCGCGCGACCAGATCGGCGTTCCGCGCGGCTCGCCCGACGGTGCCCGCATCGCCTTCGTCCAGGCCTTCTGCAGCGACCGCGGCCTTGTTGCCGGACAGCTGTCGATCCTCGATCCGTTGAGCGGCGAGGTTGCGGTCGTGCCGACCAATTCCATCGACGTCACGTCGATCGAATGGCGCTCCGCCACCAGCTTGCATATGGCGGGCATTCGCGGCCACGAGACGGTGCTGGCCGATTGCGATGTCTCAGGCGCAGGGGTGACCGAACGCTGGTCGTCGACCGAATTGACGTGCGGCGAGTGGGCGCCCTCCAGCGTGCCGGTCGGGGCCGTGGGCTCGCTCTTCATCGCGGAGGCTTACGACCGAGCACCGTTCCTTGCTGAGGTCGCCGAGGGCGAACTGCGGGAGCTCGCGTCGCTCGCGGCCACCGAAGCGCGATCCGCGATGGCCGGCCGCGGCAAGGCCGAGCCATTTTCCTGGCGCGCCGCGGACGGGCTGGAAATCCAGGGCTGGCTTGTCCGCCCGCCGGCGGCGGCCGGCCCGACGCCGCTGCTGGTCGACATCCATGGCGGTCCGATCTCGTCCCATCGCAACCGCTGGATGGCCCGAACGCGTTCGGCTCCTCTTCTGGTCTCGCGCGGCTGGACGATTTTCTTCCCCAATCCGAGAGGCAGCACGGGACGCGGGGACGCCTTCGCCCGCGCCGTGCAGGGCGATATGGGCGGCGCCGATGCCGACGACATCTTGAGCGGCATCGACGCCCTGGTGGGAAAAGGCCTGGTCGATCCGGATCGCGTCGCCGTCACCGGCACAAGCTATGGCGGCTTCATGTCCGCATGGCTGCCGACGCGCAGCGACCGCTTCGCCGCCGCCATTCCGATCTCGCCCGTCGGCGACTGGTACAGCCAGCATCGCACGACTCAGATACCGGAATTCGACGCGCTGATGCTGGAATCCTCGCCCTGGGAAGAGGGCGGCGCCTACTTCGCCCGCAGCCCTGCTTTCCACAAGCAGCTCGGGAGCGTGCCGACGCTGGTCATCGCCGGCGGCATCGACAAGAGCACGCCGCCGGGGCAGGCGCTGGAGTGTCATTTCGCGGCCCTGCGCTCGGGCTCGCCAAGCGCGCTCGCGACCTATCCGAACGCCGGCCACAGCCTGCGCAGTTATCCGGAATATATCGACACAGCCGCCCGCATCGTCTGGTGGCTCGACACCTATATTGGCGGTCCTTCGGCCGCGACCATCTAAGGAGGAAGACAAATGCCGGCGGCAACCAACAGCAAGCATATCGTGGTCGTGGGTGGCGGCATCATCGGCTGTTCCACCGCCTATCACCTCTTGAAATCGGGCGTGAAGACCGTGACGCTCGTGGAGGCGACAGAGCCCGGCGCGGCAACGACCAGCGCCGGCGCCGGTTTCGTCTCGCATTGGTCGGCCGGCATGATCCCGGCCGGCGAGGAAGGCCTTCGCCTGCAACAATACGGCCTCGACTTCTACCGGATGCTGAGCGATCTCGGCACCGAGATCGGCTACCGGCCGAACGGCACGCTGATCATGGCGCTCACGCCGCAAGGGCGCGAGGATTTCGTCATGCCGGTACTCAGCTCGCCCTATGCGCCGAAGGAGATGCAGGACCTGAACGCCGCGCAGATCGGCGAGAAGATGGGCGGGCTGGTCGATCCGGCGAAGGTTCACTCCGGCGCCTACAATCCGCACGGCATCCAGCTCGACACCAAGCTCGCGCTCGGCGTGCTGGTCAGCGAGATCAACAAGCTCGGCGGTGTCGTGCGCGACAGGACCAGGGTGCGGAAGATCAGCGACGTCGGCGGCAAGGTCACGCTCGAGACCGACCGCGATATCATCGAGGCCGACGGCGCGGTCGTGGCGGCGGGCGCCTGGAACAACGCGGTCCTCGCCAGCCTTGACTGGCGCCTGCCGCTGCTGCGGGTACTGGCCACGCGCGTGGTCACCGACGACCGGGGCCTGCCTTCGACGCTGCCGACCATCCAATGCCGCGAGCTCAGGCTTTGGCTGCGCGAGACCTTCGGCGCCATCATGTGGGGCACGGGCAGCCACTACACGCCGATGCATCGCCTGGAGGAGAGCGACCTCGAACCCGGCCAACCGCACAACCGCGAGCTGATGCAGTCCATGGTCGACCACCAGATGGAAAAGCTGCAGGACGTCTTCCCGCCGCTGCGCGGCTCGAAGGTCGCGAACTGGTCGCAGGGCATCCCCTGCTACACGCCCGACGTCGGCTTGATGGTCGGGCATGTGCCGGGCCACGCGAACATCGTCGTCGCGGGTGGCGACAACGAGACCGGCGTCAGCCACGGGCCGGGCCTCGGCAGGCTGGCGACCGAAATCCTGCTGGATATGCCGCGCCTCGTCGATCCTGCTCGGTTCAGGATCGACCGCTACGCGCGCGATGCCTTCGCGAGCGAGGAAGATGTCGAGGCCTCGATGCCCGCGTGGAGCGCGCGCCATGGCGCCAGGCGTTTCGCCACCGCGGCGGAGTAACTGGCGAAGGTCAGCGGGCCGTCGCGCTGTCGAGCAAAGCCTGCGCCACTATCTGTTCGGTTGGCGTCGCCTTCCTTCGGGTGACGATATAGAACGCGTCGGCATGGCGGCGCGGGGTCTTGGTCAACTGCACCAATTGCCCGAGCTTCAGCTGCTCTTCGACGAAGCCGGCCCATGCGAGCGCCGCGCCGCGACCGGCTATCGCCTCGTGCATCATCGACAGATAGCTGGAGAATGTCGGTCCGGGCAGGCTCCGGGCGGTGCCGATCCAGGATCTCCAATTGTCGATCGCATCTTCGGGAGCGGCGAGATGCAGCAGCGGCACGTCGAGGAAGGCTGCCGGATCCTCCGACGCCAAAGCAGGGTGCCGTTCGAGGAAGCCCGGCGAGCAGACGGGAAACCACTCGCCATCGAACAGCTTGCGGGCGGCGAAGCCGGGCCAAAGCTCAGGGCGACCGAAGCGTATCGAAATCCCAACCTCCGGCCGGCCGAAATCGTCGGGATTGCTGGACGTCAGCAGCGTGACACGGCCATCGGTGACGAGCGAGGTCACGAGATCGAAGCGCGGCATCAGCCACGCCTGGACGAGGTCGTAGCCGCTGGCGATGACGAGGGAACCGCGATCGGCCTCCTGCAGCCGCGCGACGGTGTCGCGGATCGTGCCCAGCCCGTCCCGGATCGCCTCGGCCAGCGCGGCCCCGTTTTCGGTCAGCGAGACGCGGTTTCCCTTGCGCGCCAGAAGGTCGAGCGCGATCCGCTTTTCCAGATTGGCGATGTGGCGCGACACGGCCGATTGCGCGATTGCGAGCTCCTCGGCGGCGGCCGTCAGGTTTCCGCGTCGCGCGGTCGCTTCGAATGCGACCATGGCGTTGAGCAAGGGAAGCGAGGCTTTGAGCGTCTTCATCGATCACAAGAGTATTCCATGACTTTTTGAGATGGAAGCCTGCCAAATCCATGGTTGATGAGTGCCGCAATTCGCTGCAAGCCTGATCAAAAGGCATTAGCCAGCCCTGGAGCCCCGCCCCTGGAGTCCGCCATGTATGCAAACGACAAGATGTTGTCCGGCCTCGATCGCGCGCGCGTGGTCAAGTTGATCGACGAGCACAGCAAGGACTGGTCGCTGCAGCAGGCCTTCTATCTCGACCCGGATATCTTCGCGCTCGAGCGCGAATTGTGGTTCCCTCGCCAATGGGTCATCGTTGCCCATGCCAGCGAGGTGCCGGAGAAGGGCAGCTACATCATCCGTCAATTGTTCGACGAGGAGGTTATCGTCGCCCGTCACGGAGATGGCGAGGATGACATTGCCGCTTACTACAATGTCTGCACCCATCGCGGCTCGCGGTTATGCGTCAAGGATGGCCGCGGCAAGCTGCTGGTCTGCCCCTATCATGCCTGGTCCTTCCGGCTGACCGGTGAGCTGCAGACCCGGCGCGACCTGCCCGAGGGCGTCGACGGCGACGGTCTCGGACTGCACGAGGTGCCGACCAAGGTGATCGGTGGCCTGGTGATGTGTGGCCTCGATGCCTCCAGCCTGCCCGACATCGAGCCGGTGGCGGCCGGCCTGACCGATCTTCTGCGCGAGAACGGCGTCACCAACGCGCGCATCGTCGCGCGCAAGAATTATCTGACCAAGGCGAACTGGAAGCTGGTTCTTGAGAACTTTCTCGAGTGCTACCACTGCCGCCCGGCGCACCCCGAATATTTCCGCGTCAACGGCCATGTGAAGGTGACCGCCATGCGCGACGACTACAACGCCGCTGAATGGAAGCAGGAGATCGACGCCTGGCACAGCGTCATCGGCGACGCCGAGTTCCACAAGGGCGTGTGGGAGCCCGGCGACCTGGACACGGTGCCCTACGCCATGCACCGCAAGCCGATCGGCTCGGGCCGTCTCACGCTTTCCGACGATGGCCAGCCGGTCTCATGCCTGATGGGCGGGCGTGGCAAGTTCGACGGCGGCGAAAACGGCTTCCGGATCGGCCGGCTTTCGTTCCTCAGCGCGCCCAACGACTATCTGACCATGTTCCAGATGATCCCACGCAACGCCAACGAGACCGACGTGATCCTGACATGGCTGGTCGACAAGGACGCCGAAGCGTCGGTCGACGTCGACAAGATTTCATGGATGTGGGACGTGACGACCGTTCAGGACAAGAAGATAACGGAAGACAACGCCGACGGGATCGCCTCGCGCGCCTATCGTCCCGGGCCTTATACGCCGCTGGAGTCGCAGACCGCCTTTTTCATAGAGACCTATCTTTCGCAGATGCGCACCCTGATCACCGGCGAGCGCAGGGACGGGGACCAGGCTTGGACGGCGCCGTCACAGCTCTACGCCTCGCCGCAAGCGGCCCGCAAGACGCGCAAGTTTGGTCAGGCCGCATCGTAGGTATTGTGACCACGATCCGAACGCGGGTTGTCGCCCGGCGGCTGTCGTTCGCCGCGGCCACAAACCTGCAACGGCGAAACCCGCCGCCAGGATCGTTGCCGGTGCCGTGCGTTGCGCTTCCAAACTGTTATCGCGCAATTGCCGCGAAGATTGGTACAGCCTGAGACGGTTCGTGTGGGCGGCTGCGCGCGCTCTAATCCGACCTCTGTAGCCAAGATCGCAAATGGTAGCTTTGCGCATCATCACGGCCGCCAGAGCACCTCTCACCTGAACGCGGTCCCGGAGTGCGGCCAGTTCAGCTGAATGAAGTTTCTCTGTGCCTGGATCGCAAATGGTTCAAACGGGATTGCATCCGGAATACTCTTGTTGTACGAACGTTCAACAAGGCGTTGACGAGCACCCGCAGTGGTACGGACCGAGTTTCCCTTTGCCGTCGAAACCGTCGATCCCTATTGGATCGTGCTGGCTGACGGCACGCGAATCGCCGCCACCGTGTGGCGTCCGCGCACCGACGCCAAGGTGCCTGTGGTGGTCGAAATGGTGCCTTACCGGCGCCGCGACGGCACCGTTGCCCGTGACATTGACATCCATCCCTGGCTCGCCGGCCACGGCATCGCCTGCGCCCGCATAGACATCCGCGGCTCCGGCGATTCCGATGGCGACTTGGCCGACGAGTATCTGCCGCGCGAGCAGGAGGACGCCTGCGAGATCATCGCCCATCTGGGGGCGCAGTCCTGGTGCAATGGCAATGTCGGCATGACCGGCATTTCCTGGGGCGGCTTCAACGCGCTGCAGGTCGCGGCGCGCCGGCCGCCGGCGCTGAAGGCCATCATCGCCAACTGCGCCACCGACGATCGCTACGCCGACGACATCCACTATATGGGCGGCGCCCTGCTCACCGAGCAGGAGATGTGGTCGAACTTCATGCTGGTGAAGAAGGCTATGGCGCCCGACCCGCAGATTGTCGGTGACGCCTGGCGCGCCATGTGGATCAGCCGTCTGGAAGCGACACGCTCGCTGTCGGAAATCTGGCTCGCCCACCAGCGTCGCGACGACTACTGGCGGCAGGGTTCGGTCTGTGAGGATCATGCCGCGATCGAATGCGCCGTCATGGCCGTCTGCGGCTGGGAGGACAGCTATTCGAACTTCGTGCCGCGCCTGCTGGAACATCTGCCGGGGCCGAAGCTTGGCATCGTCGGACCGTGGTCGCATGCCTATCCCTGTCGCGGCGCGCCGGGTCCGCTGATCGGCTATCTGCAGGAGGCGCTGCGCTGGTGGCGTCATTGGCTTTGCGCCGAAGACACCGGCATCATGGACGAGCCGCTCTATCGGGTCTGGATCACCGGCGAGGAGCGGCCGCAGCCTTTCTACCTTCCGGATCATGCCGGCAGTTGGGCGGCGGAGGACCAATGGCCGTCGCCACGTGTCGAGCGCCGCGTCTTGCATCTGAACGCCGCCGGACTGAGCGGCCAACCGGCGCCTGGCGCCACGCTGTCGGTATGCTCTCCCGCCACCGCCGGCCGCGACTGCGGCCGCTGGGGCGGCTATGGCGGTTCGTGCCCGGACATGCCCATCGACCAGCGCCGCGAGGACGGTTTGGCGCTGTGCTTCGACACTTTGCCGCTCGAAGATGACCTGACCCTGCTTGGCGCGCCCGAGCTCGATCTGCTCGTCAGCGTCGACCAGCCGCATGTCAACCTTGCCGCCCGCCTTTGCGACGTCTATCCCGACGGCACCTCGGCGCTAATGACGCATGGCGTGCTCAACCTCAGTCATCGCGACAGCCACGAGCATCCGACGCCCTGTCCGATCGGAACGCCGTTCCGCGTCAAGCTCAAGCTCAACGATTTCGCCCGCGCCATACCCAAGGGGCACCGCGTGCGGCTAGCGTTGGCCAACCAGCATTGGCCGATCCTGTGGCCGCAACCGAAACTTTCGGTGCTGTCGGTCGCGAGCGGCGACAGCAAGCTGGTTCTTCCGGTGCGGCCGCCGTCGCCGCGCGACCGCGACGTTCGCTTCGAGCCGGCCGAAACCGCGCCGCCGGTCCCGACCACGACGCTCACCGAAGGCTTCGACCGTCGCATCGTCACCGAGGACGTCGGCTCGAGCCTGCAGATCATCGCCCTGACCTCGGATCATGGAAGCAGGCGCTATGACGATCGCGCCATCACCGTGTCTTCCGCCAACAGCGATACGATGAGCATCAGCAGCGGCGATCCCCTCTCGGCAAAGCTCGTCACCGAATATCGATGGGCGATTGCCAGCGCCGATGCCGATACCGAAGCGAGGGCGGTGACCGAGCTGACGGCGGATGAAACGCATTTCGACCTCAGTTGGCGCCTTGAAGCCCGAGAACGAGGCAAGCTCGTGCACAACGCCTCGGCGACACGGCGCATCAGGCGCGATTTCGCCTGAAGGAGGGGAGGCCATGCTCGCATACGCAGTGAAGCGCATCGGTCTCGGTCTCCTGATCCTCGTCCTCGTCATGGTCGCCATGTATGCTGCCGTCTTCCTGGTTCCGGGCGATCCCGCGACCGTGGCGCTCGGTCCGCGCGCCACGCCGGAATTGAAGCGGCTGCTGATCGAGCGCATGGGGCTCGACCAGCCGGTCTGGTGGCAGATCGTCGAATTCTTCCGGAACGCGCTGACCGGCAATCTCGGCTACGATGTCTGGTCGAACCGGCCCGTTTCCACGCTGGTCCTGGAAGCGTTGCCGAATACGCTTGTCCTAGGGCTGACGGCGCTCGCCGTGGCGCTCTTGATCGGCGTGCCGCTGGGCTGCCTGTCGGTTATGCGGCGCGGCACGGCCGCCGATGCCGCCATCGGCGTGCTCTCGGTCGGTGTCATCGCCGTGCCGTCCTTCGTCGTCGCCATCTACTCGCTGCTCCTGTTTGCGGTCACGCTGCGCTGGCTGCCGGCCATCGGGGCGGGCGAGGCCGGCGATCTCTTCAGCCAGGCAAGGGCGCTGGTCATGCCGGCCGCGGCGATCGCCCTCGGCTGGATCGGCTATATCGCCCGCATGGTGCGCGCCTCGATGATGGAGGTGATGGGCGAGCCCCATATCCGCACCGCGCGTTCCTTCGGCCTGCCGGAATGGAAGATCGTCTCCAAATATGCGCTGCGCATCGCCATCATCCCGACCATCTCGCTGGTCGCGGTCGGCCTCGGCAGCATCCTGTCCAGCGCCGTCTTCGTCGAGGCGGTGTTCGCCAGGCCCGGCATCGGCAAGCTGATCACCGACGCCGTCAGCACTCGCAACTATCCGGTCGTCATGGGCACGGTGCTGATCATGACCGCCATCTACGTCTCCATCACCATCGCCGCCGATCTTCTCATTGCGCGGCTCGACCCGAGGGTCCGTGATGTCTTCCGTGGCTGAGGCTTCTCCATCCGGGCCCGATCGACAACGGCTTGTGCTGCTGCGCGCATTGCTCGCCGACCCCTTCACCCGCGTGGCGCTGATTCTGGTTACCGGCTTCCTTGTCACCGCGATCTTCGCGCCCTGGCTGGCGCCTTATTCACCGGTCAAGATCGACGTGCTGCACAAGCTGCAGCCGCCATCGGCGGAACACTGGTTCGGCACCGACCATCTCGGCCGCGATCTCTTGTCGCGCGTCATCTACGGCGCGCGCACGGCGCTCACCATCGCCATGGTCTCGGTTGCCATAGCCGGCGCCATCGGCCTGCTGCTCGGCCTCGTCGCCGGCTACGGTCCGCGCTGGCTCGACGCCATTCTGGTGCTCAGCTTCGACAGCATGAATTCGCTGCCGATGATCATGTTCGCGCTTGCCATCATCACCGTGCTCGGCGCCGGTACCGGCACGCTGATCATCGTCATCGCCGCGACGTCGTTCCCAAGCTACGCGCGGCTGATCCGGGCCCAGACGCTGGCGCTGAAGAACAGCGACTACATCCTTGCCGAGCGTCTGCTCGACGCGAGTGCGGCACGCATCGTCTTCATCCACCTCCTGCCCAACGTCGTCGGTCCGCTGATCATCCTTTTGTCGATGGACATTCCGGTCGTCATCATGGTCGAGGCCGGCTTGAGCTTCCTCGGCCTCGGCGTGCGCCCGCCGACGCCGTCCTGGGGCTCGATTCTCTATGACGGCTATACAAGCATCCGCTCGGCACCGTTCATGGTGATCTTCGGCGGCCTGCCGCTGGTGCTGGCGACGCTCGGCTTCACCTTTCTCGGCGAGGGTCTGCGCGACTATCTCGACCCGCGCCTGCAACTGCGGAGGCCGGCATGAGCGGCTCGCTTGCCGCCAGCGGTCTAAGCGTCCGCTATGAGACGCCGCACGGTAGCGTGCACGCCCTTCGCCATGTGGATATCGAAGCGCATCCCGGCGAGGTCATCGGCATTGTCGGCGAGAGCGGCTGCGGCAAGTCCACGCTGGTCACCGCTCTGGCCAACCTGTTGCCGGCCAACGCCCGCATCGACGGGGCGATCCGTTACAACGGCGTCGACCTGGCAAAGCTCGACGCGCATCGCCAGCGGCTGCTGCGCGGCGATGAGATCGCGCTGGTCGGCCAGGACCCGATGACGGCGTTCAACCCGGTGCTGACCATCGGCGACCAGCTCATCGATTTCCAGCACCACCGTAAGGATTTCAGCCGTGCGCAAAAGCGGGCGCGCATCGCCGCCATGCTCGGTCGCGTCGGCATCGCCGATGCCGAACGGCGCATGCGGAGTTACCCGCACGAGCTTTCCGGCGGCATGCGCCAGCGCGTGGCGATCGCGGCCGCCTTGCTGACCGATCCCGGCCTGCTCATCGCCGACGAGCCGACGACCGCGCTCGACGTCACCATGGAGGCGCAGATCATCCATCTGCTGCGAGAGCTCAGGCGCGAATATAACGGCATCATCATCGTCGTCTCGCATCATCTCGGTGTCATCGCCGAACTCTGCGATCGTGTCTATGTCATGTATGCCGGCGAGGTGGTCGAGGGCGGCGAGGTCGATGCGATCTTCCACGATCCGCGCCATCCCTATACCCAGGCGCTGCTCGCCTGCGATCCCGCCCGCTTCCATGATCGGCTGGACAGGCTGCCGACCATTCCCGGGTCATTGCCGAGCCTGACCCAACCACCACCGGGATGCGTTTACGCGCAGCGCTGCGGCAGGGCCTTCGCGCCATGCAAGACCATCGCGCCGCCGCTGGTGAAGCTCACCGCATGCCATGCTGCCCGCTGCCATGCGGTGACGCCATGAGCCCGCTGCTTGCCGTCGAGGACCTGTCGGTCAGCTTCGTTCGCAGCAGCTTGCTCGACCGGCTGATCAATCCGTTCCCGCTGCCGGGCTTCAACGTCATCGACGGCGTCACGCTGTCGCTGATGCCGGCCGAGACGCTTGGGCTGGTCGGCGAATCCGGCTCCGGCAAGACGACGCTTGCCCGCACCATTCTCGGCCTCGTCCGGGCTGCGGCCGGCCGCATCGTCTTCGAGGGGAGGGAGGTCGCGACCCGGTCCGATTTTCGCGCCATGCGCCGGCGCTCGGCGATGATGTTCCAGAATCCGGTCGCCTCGCTCAGCCCGCGCCTGCGCGTCGGCACGCTGCTCACCGAACCGCAGGTCATCCAGGGGCTGCCGATGCCGGACCGGCGTGCGGCGGCGAAGGCCCTGCTGGCGCTGGTCGGCTTGCCGGCCTCCTTCGTCGACCGTTTTCCGCATGAACTGTCGGGCGGGCAGGCGCGTCGCGTCGGCGTCGCGCGGGCGCTTGCGATGAAACCGCATCTGCTGCTTGCCGACGAGCCGACCGCCGGGCTCGATGTTTCTGTGCAGGGCGATGTGCTCAACCTGATCGGCGAACTCAAGCGCGAGCTCGGCTTCGCCACCATGATCGTCACCCACAATCTGGCGATGATCCGCCATGTCAGCGACCGGCTCGCCATCATGTATCTCGGCCGGCTCGTCGAGACAGGACCGACGCAAGAGGTCTTCTCCGCCCCATTGCATCCCTACACCGCGACGCTGATCCGGTCCGAGCCGATCCCCGATCCACGCCGGCGCAGCCACAATCTTGCCATTACCGGCGAAATCCCGAGCGTGTTCCGCCGGCCTTCCGGCTGCGAATTCCACACGCGCTGTCCGCTCGTGCAATCCCGCTGCAAGACCGAGGCGCCGGTCTACCGGCCGATGGGCGCCGATCGCCTGGTGCGCTGCCATTTCCCGCTGCAGACCGGCGGGCAAGAACGGGAGGCCGTCACACGCGCTTCCGCAAACCAAAGGGGAAACTGAGATGACGAGATGGACCATGGACAGACGTGCATTCCTGAAAGCCGCCGGCGTGTTGGGCGCCGGCCTGACGATGAAGCCGGGATTCGCCTGGTCGGCGGCCGGCGACACGCTGCGCATCCGCATGGAAGGCGACCTGCAGACGCTTGATCCCGCCTTCATGATCGGCGGCATCGAAGACGTCATGATGCGCGGCATCTATGTGTCGCTGAACCGCCTCGGCGATCTCAGGCAAGGTTCGCCGTGGTCGCTCTGGGGCGCGGAGAAACTCGAGCTGAAGGATCCGAAGACCATCGCCTTCACCCTGATCGATGGGCTGAAATGGTCGAACGGCCTTGGCCCGCTCACCGCCGAAGACGTGAAATTCTCCTACGAGCGCATAGCCGATCCGAAGCTGTCGTCGCCTTGGGCTTATCAATTCGAGAAGCTGGACCGTGTCGAGGTCGTCGACGCCAGATCCGGCATCATCCACCTCAAGGATCCTTACCAGCCGATCTTCGTCACCAGCCTGCCTTACTATGGCGGCCACATCATCAGCCGGGCCGGCACCGAGAAGGCGGGCGGCAAATTCACCACCGAGCCCCCGGCGACCTGCGGTCCTTATCGCTTCTCGGACTGGCAGCAGAAGCAGAAGGTGACGCTGACCGCCAATCCGGACTGGCCGGGACCGAAGCCGGATTTCGGCACGGTCGAGATCTATGTCGTGGCCGACGATCAGGCGGCGCAATTGGCCTACGAGGCCGATGCCTTCGACTACACCAAGATCGCCATTTCGGCGACCAAGGCCGTCAAGGCCAAACCGCCCGCCAATACGAAACTGATCGAGGCGCAGTCGACCCGCTATGTCTGGCTGACGATCAACATGCTCAGCCCGCGCCTCAAGGATCTGAAGGTGCGGCAAGCCGTGCAATATGGCGTCGATGTCGGACAGATCCTGACCGGCGTCTATGACGACCTCACCAAGCGCTCCACAGGCGTGGTCCAGCCCGGCACGAAATTCGCGCGCCCGAGCAATCTGATCGCGGCGCCCGACTATGAAAAGTCCGCCGCGCTGCTCGCCGAGGCAGGCGTGAACGACTTGTCGTTGACGTTGACGGTGATGAATGATTCCATCCGCACCGCGACCGCGCAGATCATCCAGGCCAGCCTCGAGCAGGCCGGCATCAAGATCGAGATCCAGCCCTACGACGAAGCCGCCTTCTGGGGCGTAGGCGACAAGACGCAAGGCAACGGCTACAAGAACATCGACCTGGCGCTCATGGATTTCGCCGGCGGCGTCGATCCGTCCGAGAACCTGGTCTGGTTCCGCCCCGACCAGATCGGCGCTTACAACTGGTCAGGCTTCGACAGTTCCGAATTCGAGACCAGCTACCAGCAACTGGTTGGAGAAAGCGACGAGGCCAAGCGCATCGCCTTGTCCAACCGCATGGAGGATCTGATGGAACAGTCCGGCGGATTCGTCTTCATCTGTCACCAGCCGCTGGTCGCCATCCATAAGACCGCATTCGAACCCGTCATCTATCCGGACGGTCACCCCAATCCTGTGCTGTTCAAGAAGACGGCGTGAACGCTTGATGGACAGGATCGGCGCAATCGATTAGCTGGGTTGCATGACGCAAGCCCAACCGGAAGCTGCAAAAACGAAGCGCGGTGCCAAGAAGGCGCCGCGCTTCAGCCGCGAACAGGCCGATGTGCGCCGCTCCATGCTGATCGAGGCGGCGACGCGGTGCCTGTCCGTCGGCGGCATCGGCGCCTTCACCATAGATCGCATCTGCAAGGAGGCCGGCGTCTCGCGCGGTCTCATCAACCACCACTTCGAAAGCCTCGATGGGCTGCTGGTCGAGGTCTACAAATCCTCGCTCTATGCCAGCGTCAACAACCAGATCGACGAAGCCAAGCGCCGCCGCGCCGAGGCGTCCGGCTGGCCTCCCGAGGCCGCGCTGGCCGCCCTGGTGCGGTCCAACTTCGCGCCGGAATATTTCAGCCGCGAGAACCTGCTGATCTGGCTGTCGCTGTGGGGTGAGATCGCCGTCAACCCGCGACTCAAGGCGGCGCATCGCGAGCTCTACGACGCCTACCGCGCGGAACTTGCCGAGGACATCGCGACGGTTGCGTTTGAGCGCGACAGACAGGTCGACGCACCCGCGCTGGCGCGCAATTTCATCGCGCTGGTCGACGGGCTCTGGCTCGAATGGTGTCTCGACGAAAGCGTGGTGACGCCGCAGGCGGCCGAGGCTGCCGGCTTCGAGATGCTCGAGGCGCAGGTCGGGCCTTTGCGGAACGCCTGACTCAGTTCAACGGCGATCCGCCCTCGCGCTTGCGGCGCTCCATGTAGTCGCGCAGCGCCTCGTCGATGCCGGGATCGATCGGCGGTTGCTCGTAGTCGGCGACCATGCGTTTCCAGATCACGTTGGCCCGTTCCCGCGCGGTGATCTGGCCGCGTTCCATCCAGGTGTCGTAATTGTCCCAGTTGGACACCAGCGGCGAATAGAAGGCGCGCTCATAGCGCTGCATGGTATGCGCGGCGCCGAAGAAATGCCCGGCTGGGCCGACCTCGCGCACCGCGTCCAGCGCCAGCGTGTCGATGTCGACGACGGGCGGATCGAAATAGGCCGACATCATCTGCAGCATCTCGGCATCGATCACCAGCTTCTCGAACGACGCGGTCAGTCCGCCGCCGAGCCAGCCGGCCGCGTGCAGCACCAGGTTGGCGCCGCCCATCAGGCAGCCCCACAGGGACATCGCGCTCTCATAGGCGGCCTGCGCGTCGACCGCATTGGCGGCGGTGACGTTGCTGGAGCGGAACGGCACGCCGATCAGCCGGCAGAGCTGGCCGGTGATCTGCGCCGCCTGCGTGTATTCCGGCGTGCCGAAGGCGGGTGCTCCGGTCTTCATGTCGACATTTGAGGTGAAGCCGCCATACATCACCGGCACCCCCGGTCGAACGATCTGCGTCAGCACGATGCCGGCCAGTGCCTCGGCATGCTGCTGCGACAGCGCGCCGGCAAGCGTCACCGGGCTCATTGCTCCGGCCAGCGTGAACGGCGTGATGACGTTGACCTGACCGTGCTCGGCCAGCGCGATCAGCCCTTCGGCCATCGGCTCGTCGAGCTGCAGCGGTGAATTGGTGTTGATGATGCCGGTGAACACCGGCATCTCCTGCGCCAGGTTTTCGCGCGTCGTGCCGAGCGAAATCGCCACCATTTCCAGCGCGTCGATGGCGCGGCCATGACCCAGCGCCTGCGGCTGCCAGTTTTTGTCGAGCAAGGTGATCTCGGCATAGTAGAGGTCGAGGTGACGGGTGTTCTGGTGCAGGTCGAGCGGCTCGAACGGCCCGCCGCCTTCCTGATGCAGCACGTTGAACGACTGGATGAGCTTCAGATAGTCGCGCATCTCGGCATAGGTGCCGGGACGGCGGCCGCGGTCGTTGTCCATGACATAGGCCGGCCCGCCGACCGACGACAGGATGCAGTGCCGCCCGCCGACCTTGACGTTCTTCTCAGGGTCACGGGCGCGCAGCTCGAATGACGACGGCGCCATGGCGACGCGCTCCATCACCATGGCGCGATCGAAGCGCACGCGCATCTCGCCTTCGTCGACGGTGCAGCCCGCGGCACGATAGAGCTGGCGCGCCCGCGGCTGCAGCACGCGCATGCCGATCTCCTCCAGGATGGTGAGTCCCATCTCATGGATTGCCTGCACCTGGTCGGCCGACAGGACTTCGATCGGCGCGTAGGGCCGCGTCAGCTGCTTCCACGGTCGCTGCGCGATGCCGCCGATCTCGCGCTGCGGGCGGCCGGGCCTGCGACGTGCGGCGATACGCTCCATGGCTTTCTGGACCTCCCTGTCTGACGCAACTCCGAACGGAAAACCGCTTCACGCCTTTTCTGTATTGATCTATTCGGCTGCCGTTCGCATCTCGAAATCCGCTGCCGCATCGACGATCGGCGTGTCGCGGCGGTAAGGCCGCCAGCGAAGCCCCGCGCCGATCTCGCGCGCCAGCTTGTGGCCGCTATGCACCGCATGGGCAATAGCGCCGGGCGCCAGCGTGTCGCCGATGCGATCGACGCTCTGGATGCCCGCCGCCGCAAGCGCACCCGCCTTTTCGGTCAGCGCTTCGAACAACTCGTTTCGCGGCAACCGCAATCCGACGATCAGCACCGAGCGACAGGCCACGCGGGTCTCTTCGCTGGTGAACAGATGCGCCAGCGTCGCCGTTTCGCCATCGAAGGATTTCAGCAGATGCAGCGTCGTCACCGGCACGTTGCGGCGCGCCAGCGCCCGGTGCACCAGCGGCAGCTCGTTGGTCATGATCGTCCATGCGGAGGCATGACCGGACGGTGTCGCGTAGCTGACCGGGATGCCTTGGGCGGCCAGATGCTCGGTGAGGACGCCGCCCATGTAGTAATTGTCGAAATCGAAGACCAGCGTCGGCCCCTCGGGGAGCTTGCCGGCGGCGATGTCGTTGGCTGTGAGCACGTCCGTATGGTCGAGCCGCCCGACGGGGATCTCCATCGAGGAATAGAGCATGTTCGTCCAGCGCGCGCCGGTCGCCAGCACCAGGCGCTCCGGCGCCAAGTCGATGATCTCGTCGGCGCCGAGCGTGCTCTCGGGATAGAGCGAGACATTGCTCATCTCGCCGATGCGGCCCAGTCGGTACTCGACCACACGATTCCAGGCTGACAGCCCTGGCAACGTCTTCTCGAAGGTCAGCCGCCCGCCGAAGCCGCGGCTGGCCTCGGCAAGCATCACCTCATGGCCGCGGCGGCCGAGCGTCATGGCGCATTCAAGCCCGGCCGGTCCGCCGCCGACAATGAGGATGCGTTCGGGTCTGCCGGCGCGCCCGACGCGTTCGGGATGCCAGCCGCGCCGCCATTCTTCGCCGGCGGTTGGATTCTGGGTGCAGCGCACCGGCACGCTGTCGTGCCAGCTCGAAATGCAGATGTTGCAGCCGATGCATTCGCGGATCTCGACTTCGCGGCCGTCACGGATTTTGGCGGGCAGGAAGGGGTCGGCGATCGACGGCCGCGCGCCGCCGATGAAGTCGAGCACACCGCGTCGGATCTGCGACACCATCGTGTCCGGCGAGGTGAAGCGCCCAACGCCGACCACGGGCTTCTTCGTCAGCGACTTGACGAAATCGATCACCGGCTCGTGGCTGCCTTCGCCGGTGAAGCGCGACGCCGAGCAATCCGTCGGGCTTGAGTCCATTTTCACGTCGAACAGGTCGGGCAGGTCGGCAAGAAGTTCGATCAGCTCATGGGCTTCCGAAGGCTGGTTGCGCCCGGGCCGGCCGCGCAGTTCCTCAAGGCTCACACGAAGCGCGACACCGCAATCCTTGCCCACCGCATCCTTCGTCACCTCGATCATCTCGCGCACGAAGCGGACACGGTTCGCGATCGAGCCGCCATATTCATCGATGCGATGATTGTATTCCGGCAGCAGGAACTCGTAGCCGAGATAGCCCATCCCGGCATAGACATAGACGACATCGAAGCCGGCCGTGCGCGCCTTGCGTGCCGCTTCGGCCTGGCATCTCAGCACCTCCTTGATATCGGCCTTGTCCATCGTCTTCGGCCGCAGATTGCCCATGAAGCCGACATGCGTGGCCATCCACGGAATGCCGGATGGCGACAGCGGCGGCAGGCGGCTTGTCCGGTTCATCACCGATGCGCCGCCATGCCATAGCTCCACGCCGGCAAGCGATCCATGGCGGTGCACGGCCTCCGTCATCAGCGCGTGAGCACGGATGTCATTGTCGTCCCATAGCGTCGCGAAAGGCAGCGGCGCATCGTCCGAAGTCGGATCGATCGAGCAGGCGCCGGTGCAGATCACGCCCCATCCGCCTTCGGCCTTGGCTTCGCGAAATGCCGCGCGAACGCGCGGCAGCGCGTTGGTCATCCCGCTTGCATGCGGCACCTGATAGAAGCGGTTCGGCGCGGTGACAGGCCCTATTGTTACCGGCTCGAATAGGATTTCGTAACGGGGATTGCACGGCATCGCGGCGTCTCGAATGCGCTGTTGAACGATCGTTCAACAACGTAATCGAGATCGTTCTGGAACGCAATGGTCAAAGCGAGCCCGTCGCTGCGAGCTAGCTCCGCCTCTTGCCGTCAAGGCATGTTCCTTCGCGGCTTGCGGGCTCTGAGCAAGGCGGCAGGGGCCGGTGCGCGCCAGACGACCTGATAGGCCTCCACCACATTGCTGGCCGTAACACCAAGTCCAGGCAGGGCGATCCAGGGTGGCGGTTGCCGCTCGAGAAGACCGAGGACCGTTGCGATTCCGACCGCGACGCCCTGATCATAGGGCAACTGCGCGGCGAGGCCCTTGATCAGGCCGCCGGAGGCAAGGTCCGCCGCCACGTCATTGCCAAGGTCGACGGTGGTGATCGGGATCGTCTTTCCCGCATCGCGGATCGCGGCGATGGCGCCAGCCGCCGGCACGAACGTCCGTCGTTTCGTGATGTTGAGCGGGCTGGCGACGTGAAGCGACGTCGCCTATCGTCTAAGACTCAAGCCTGATCGTCACGTCGGCTTGTCGTCAGGGTGGCCAAGCTCGCAGAACCAGCCGCCGAGATACTTCACCGAGGGTTTGTTCGGATCCGGAACAGGCGTCTTCGCCTCTACGGCGGCACGGAAAGGCTCGGCGCTGTCCTGGGGGACGAAGCCGAGATGATCGGCGCCGCTGTTGTCGACCATCTTCAGCTTGTTGTTGGAAATGCCGAAGGAGATCGTGTGGCCGACGCGCGGCGCGGTCAGCGATGCCTCGACCAGCCGCACGCAGTCGGCGAAGGAGAGGTATGACCACAGCATGCGCCGATCGGCCGGCTCGGGAAACGACGAGAAGATGCGCAGGCACACCGTCTCGATGCCGAACTTGTCCCAATAGAGCCGGCTGAGGCTTTCGACGAAGTTCTTCGACACGCCATAGAGGCTGTCGGGGCGCACCGGCGCGTCGACGCCGATATGCGCCTCGATCTCGTGATAGCCGATCGCATGCACCGAGGAGGCGTAGATGACGCGCTTCACCCCATATTTCCGGGCGCCTTCGTAGATGTGGTAGGAGCCGCGGATGCTGGAATCGAGGATGGTCTGCCACTCGCATTCGAGCGGCGCGCCGCCGAAGTGCACGATCGCGTCGCAGTCCTTGGTCGCCGCGATCGTCGCCTCCATGTCGGCGAGATCGAACACCGCTTCTTCTTCGTGCGGCGCGAGATCGCCGAACGGCTCGCGCCCCGCCAGGCGGATCGTCTTGGCGAGCGGCACCAGCCCTTTGCGCAACTGCGAGCCGAGCCGGCCGGCGGCGCCGGTGATCAGGATACGTTCGTAATGCGGCATTCTCTACTCCACTTGCGCGACGGCGGCGTTGATGCGCGAGATCGCTTCGGTCAGCACCTCTTCGCTGGTTGCGGTCGAGATGCGGAAATAGGGTGACAGTCCATAGGCGACGCCGGGCACCGACGCCACCCTCCCTTCGTTGAGAAGATAGTTCGCTACGGCCGCGTCGTCCTCCAGAACGACGCCCCTGGCCGTCTTGCGGCCGATCAGGCTGGCGCAGCCGATATAGGCGTAGAAGGCACCCTCCGGTGGCGACAGCGTCAGTCCGTTGATCTTGCTGATGCCGTCGACGACCAGGTCGCGGCGCCTCTCGAAAGCCTGGCGAAAACGTGCGACCTCGTCCTGCGGGCCGTTGAGCGCGGCGACGGTCGCCGCCTGCGCGATCGAGCATACGGATGTGCAGGACTGGCTCTGGATCGTCGACATCGCCTTGAGCAGCGGCACCGGTCCGGCCGCATAGCCGACACGCCAGCCGGTCATGGCATAGGATTTCGAGACGCCGTTGACGATCAGCGTGCGGTCCCTGAGCTCGGGGCAGGCCTTGCCGAAGGAGACGAACTCGCGCCCGTCGAAGAGGATGTGCTCGTAGATCTCGTCGGAGAGGATCAACACCTGCGGATGCTTGGCCAGCACAGTGCCCAGCGCCTTGAGATCGGACTCGGAATAGACCGCGCCGGACGGGTTCCCCGGCATGTTGAGGAAGAGCCACTTCGTCCTCGGCGTGATCGCCTTTTCGAGCAGCGCCGGAGTCAGCCGGAACCCGCTGGTTTCCGGGCATTCCAAGACGACCGGCGTGCCGCCGAGCAGCTTCACCATTTCGGGGTAGGAGACGAAATAGGGCGCCGGCAGGATCGCCTCGTCGCCGATTTCCAGCGTCGCCATCAGCGCGTTGAAGATGATCTGCTTGGCGCCGTTGGCCACGACGATGTCGTCGGCCGTGTAGTCCAGCCCGTTCTCGCGGCGGAATTTTCCGGCCACCGCTTCGCGCACTTCGGCCGTGCCGGCTGCGGCGGTGTAGAGCGTCTGGCCGGCCTTCGCGGCGAAATGGGCGGCGTCGATGATGTGCAGCGGCGTTGGAAAATCGGGCTCGCCCAATCCGAGATCGATCACGTCGACGCCCTTGGCGCGCAGCGCCTTGGCGGCCTGCGAGGCCGCCATCGAGGCCGAGGGCTTGACCGCCGACAGGCGCGAGGCAACATAGCTCATCGGTCGTTCTCCGTGACGTATCCCTTGGATCGGTCGTTGGCACGCGCGGCGGCGCTGCGCCTGGCCGGATCGCCATAGCCGCCGCCGCCCGGCAGTTCGAGGATCAGCCGGCGCCCCGCAGGCACATGCTGCCAGCCCTTCGGCCGCATCCTGGTGCCGTCGTCCAGCTTGACGACGCCGGCGACGCCGGGCTTGCCGCCGTTGCGCCCATGCGCCGGATGGTTGACGCGGTCGAACATGGCCGAGAAATCGAACTCGTGGCCTTCGGTCGCCTCGATCTCGATGATCTGTCCAAGGCCGCCGCGGAATTCGCCGTCGCCGCCGGAATTGGGCCGCAGCTCCTTGCGCCAGATGACGATCGGGCCGGTGTGCTCGGTCGCCTCGATCGGCATCGTGTGCACGCCCGACGGGAAGGCAGTCGCCGACAGGCCGTCGAGCTCGGGGCGGGCGCCCATGCCGCCGGAGTTGAACATCAGCACTTCCGCCCGGCGGCCAGACGCGCCGGCAACGGGCCTCGCCGAAATATGGATGTTCCATAGCGCGCCGGCGCCTTCGGCAAGGATTTTTCCGGGCAGCGCTTTGGCGAAGGCGCCCAGCACCAGGTCGGGAACCATGTGGCCGAAGATGTGCCTGAGCGCCACCGGCGCCGGTCGCACGGCGTTGAGGATGTTGACCGGTGATGTCACGGTGAAGAAGGCAAGCGATGCCGCGTTGTTCGGGATGTCGGGCGCCACCATGCATTTCAGCGCGTAGCAGGCATAGGCCTTGCTGTAGATGATCGGGCAATTGATGCCCCAGCGGCTCATCGGGTCGGTGCCGGTGAAATCGACCTCGACATGATCGTCGCGAACCGAAACTGTCGCTGCAAGTTTCACGGGCTCGTCGTAGCCGTCGGTCACCAGTTCGTTCGACCAGCTTCCCTTCGGCAGCGCCTCGATGCGCTCGAGCATGGCGTCGCGGGTGCGCGAGAAGATGAAATCGCCGAGCCCGTCGAGCGAGGCGAGGCCGATCTCCTTCATCATGTCGACGAGGCGGCGATGGCCGACCTCGTTGCAGGCCGCAAGCGAATAGAAATCGCCGATCACCTGGTTGGGCTCGCGGACATTGGCGCGCAGGATGCGGACGAGATCGAGATTGACCTTGCCCTTTTCCGCGAACTTCATGATCGGGATCTGGATGCCTTCCTCATAGACCGATTTGCCGTCGGCGCCGAAGCCGCGGCCGCCGACATCGACGACATGCGCCGTGCAGGCGAAGAAGGCGACAAGCTCGCCGTTCAGGAAGGACGGCGACACCATGGTGATGTCGTGCAGGTGACCGGTGCCGAGCCACGGATCGTTGGTGACATAGGTGTCGCCCTCGAACATCTGCTCGCGCGGGATCGCGTTCATGAAATGCAGAACGGCCTCGGCCATGGTGTTGACGTGGCCGGGCGTGCCGGTGACCGCCTGCGCCAGCATCTGGCCGCGTGGGTCGAACACGCCCGCCGATAGATCGCCGGACTCGCGCACCGAGGTCGAAAAGGCGGTGCGCAGCAAGGTCAGCGCCTGCTCCTCGACCACCGAGATCAACCGGTTCCACATGACCTGCATGCGGATTTCGCCGATGCTGTTCTTACCTGGGTCGCTCATGCCTGGCTGCCTTTGCGGGTCAGAAGGATCGCGCCGTCGCTCTGGATGACGGCATCGAAGCTGGTGGTGACGACCGTCGATGTCTCGCGCTCGACGATGACGGCAGGTCCCGCGATGCGATCGCCCGTGCAGAGCGTATCGCGCTCGACGATGCCATAGCTCCGCGGCGCGCCGCTGACCGGATCGAACACCTCGCGGGTCGTTGTCGGCTTGCTGGTCTTCTTGCCGGTGGTGAGCTCGTGCCGTTCGACGGCGGGCCGTACATCCGTCGCCTTGACCGACCAGGTGACGATTTCGATCTCGAGCCCGTCGAGCCCGTCGATGGCGCGGCCGAAGAAGCGCTGATAACTGGTCTCGAACAGATCCTTGAGCTTGGCGACGGCATCGTCGCCGAACGGCTCGTCTGCCAGCGGCACGGGGATTTCCCAGCCCTGGCCGGCATAGCGCATGAAGGCGGTGATCTCGCAGACGATCCGGCCGCTGGAGCCGGTCCGCACAAAGCCTTCGGCGGAGGCCTTGAGATCGGCGAGCAGCGCGTTGACCTCGGCCGGCTTGAATCGCGACAGGCGCGTTAGCTTAGAGGCCAGCGCCTCGTAGCCGAACGGCGCCTTGAGGAAGCCGATCGCCGAGCCTACGCCCGCGCCGCGCGGCACGATGCACTGGTCGATGCCGAGCTTTTCGCAGAGCCTCGCCGCGTGCAGCGGGGCGGCGCCGCCGAAGGCGATCATCAGATTGTCGGAAATGTTCTTGCCGTTCTCCACGGCATGGACGCGGGCGGCGTTGGCCATGTTCTCGTCCACCACCTCGCAGATGCCGAAGGCGGTCGAGAGGGCGTTGAGCGACAGGCGTTCGCCGACATCGCGCAGGATCGCTTGTTCCGACGCGGCCGTATCGAGCTTGATCGCGCCGCCGGCGAAATTGTGCGGATCGAGCTTGCCGAGCACCAGGTCGGCGTCGGTGATCGCCGGGCGTTTGCCGCCGCGGCCGTAGCAGGCCGGGCCGGGTTCCGAGCCCGCGCTTTCCGGCCCGGTCTGGATCCGGCCCATGGCGTCGACCCAGGCGATGGAGCCGCCGCCGGCGCCGATCTCGATCATCTCGATCACCGGAATGGAGATCGGCATGCCCGAGCCCTTGGAGAAGCGATAGGTGCGAGCCACTTCGAACGTTCTCGCCGTACGCGGCGCAAAATCCTCGATCAGGCAGATTTTTGCAGTGGTGCCGCCCATATCGTAGGAAACGACCTTTTCCAGGCCGAAGCGCCGGGCGATGTCGGCGGCGAAGATGGCGCCGCCCGCCGGGCCGGATTCGACCAGCCGCACCGGGAATTCCGAAGCCGTTTCCACCGAGATCAGGCCGCCGCCGGAATGGATCATGAAGACCTGGCATTCGGCTCCCATGTCCTTCAGCCGTGTCTGCAAGCGCGCGAGGTAGTCGGCCATCTGCGGCCGCACATAGGCGTTGGCTGCGACCGTGTTGAAGCGGTCGAACTCGCGCATTTGCGGCGAGACCTCGGCGCTGATCGAAATCGGGATGCTGAGCTTGCGAGCAAGGATTTCACGGGCGCGGCGCTCGTGGTCGGGATTGGCGTAGGCATGGATGAAGCCGACCGCCACCGAGCCGAAACTGCCGGCCGCGATGCGATCGGCGATTTCCTCCAGGGCTGCTTCGTCGAGCGGCTGCAGTTCCTGGCCTTCGGCGCCGATGCGGCCTTTGACGGTAAAACGGTCCTCGCGCGGGATCAGCGGCGTGGGCAGTTGCAGGTTGAGATCGTATTGCTCGAAGCGGTTTTCCGTCCGCATCTCGATCACATCGCGAAAACCTTCGGTCGTAACCAGCGCCGTCTTGGCGCCGCGGCGTTCGATCAGCGCATTGGTGGCGAGCGTCGTGCCGTGGATGATGATGCCGATATCGGCGGCCGAAATGCCGGCATCGCGAATGACCACGTCGATGCCGTCGAGGATCGCCTGTTCGGGCGCGGAATAATTGGTCAGCACCTTGGTCGAGAACATCTCTCCCCTGACATCGAGGGCGATGTCGGTGAAGGTGCCGCCGATGTCGGCGCCAAGGCGGATATCGTCTGATCTGGAAGTCATGCCTTGGCCTTCTGGAAAGCGAGCGCGGCGTCGCGCATCTGGGAGAGGGTTTGGCGCGGCGTCAGCGCTTCAGGCGAGATGGCGATGTCGAGGACGGCGCCGGTCGCGGATTTCAGCGCCCGCTCGAATGCCGCGGCGAAATCCTGTGTCGCCTCGACGCGCTCGGCGTGGAAGCCGTAAGCCTTGGCCAGCGCCACGAAGTCGGGGTTCTCCAGCGAGGTGCCGGAGACGCGGGCCGGATAGTTGCGCTCCTGATGCGCGCGGATGGTGCCATAGATGCCGTTGTTGATGATCAGCACGATCGGCTGCGCCCCCGCCTGCATGGCGGTACCGAGTTCCTGGCAATTCATCTGGAAGTCGCCGTCGCCGGCAAAGCAGACGACCGTGCGCTGCGGATACGCAACCTTGGCGGCAATCGCCGCCGGCAGGCCGTAACCCATGGCGCCGGATTGCGGCGCAAGCAGCCGCGCCTTAGGCCCGAACTTGAAGAACTTGTTCGGCCATACCGTGAAATTACCGGCGCCGTTGGTGAGGATGACGTCGGCCGGCAAGGCCTCGCGCAGCCAGGCGCTGACCGCCACCATGTCGACCGGGCCGGGCTGCACAGGTGCCACGAACGCGCCTTCATAGGCCTTGCGCGCCACAGCGCGCCACTCGGCCCAACCACCCTTCACCGGCGTCAGCGCCTTGGCAAAGGCATTCGGGCCGGCATGGATGCCGAACGCCGGCACATAGATCTTGCCGATCTCGCGGTCGGAGCCGTGCACATGGATCAGCTTCTGGCGTGGCACGGGCACGGAGAGCAGCGTGTAACCGTCGGTCGTCATCTCGCCGAAGCGGACATTGACGGCGAGGATGACGTCCGCATCGCGGATCAGGTTCTTGACATGCGGCACCATGCCGACACCAGCCTCGCCGACGAAGACCGGCGAATGGTTGTCGAACTGGTCCTGGTAGCGGAAGGCGGCAACGACGGGGATGTCGGAAGCCTCGGCAAAAGCCTGGAGCGCGGCGCGTCCATCCGCCGTCCAGTTGGCGCCGCCCATGAGCAGCACCGGCCTCTCCGCCGCAGCCAGCATCTCGAACGCTGACGCGATGGCGTCCTGCGAGGGAGCGGCTTCGAAGATCGAAGCAGGGCCGTTGAGCGGCGCGGCTTCGGTCGCGGTGGTCAGCATGTCTTCCGGCAGCGCGACCACGACGGGGCCGGGCCTTCCGGTCAAGGCCGTCGTCCAGGCCCGCGCCACGATCTCCGGGATACGCGCGACATCGTCGATCTCGACCGCCCATTTTGCGACCGTTCCGTACACTGCCCGGTAGTCGATCTCCTGGAAGGCTTCGCGGCCCTTCATGTCGGTGCCGACCTGACCGACGAACAGGATCATCGGCGAACTGTCCTGCATCGCCGTATGCACGCCGATGCTCGCATTGGTGACACCCGGCCCGCGCGTGACGAAGCAGACGCCCGGCATGCCTGTCAGCTTCCCGTAGGCGGAAGCCATGAAGGCCGCGCCGCCTTCATTGCGGCAAAGCACATAGTCCAGCTTGCCCTTGGTATCGTGCAGCGCATCGAGAACGGCGAGATAGCTTTCGCCGGGAACGCCGAAGCTTTTGCTAGCGCCCAAGGCGATCAGGCACTCGACAAGAAGGCGACCGCCATTGCGGACCATGCTTCGACATCCTCTCAAGCCGGCAGGCGGACCGAGCCTGCCCTTCGGATTTATACCTGCACTGTGGCCGGCCGACGCGAAATCAAGAAATGCGATCTATACGAAAGTTTTTCTTTGCTATGAAATCCGCGTCAGAACACCGGGGTTCATCGTGCCCGACGGATCGAATGCGCGCTTGAGCTGCGCCATGAGGGTGCGCTCGCTGGAACTGCGATTCCGATCGGCCATGGCGATCTTGGCGCGGCCGAGCCCATGCTCGGCCGCGAAGCTACCGCCCATCTCGGTGGCCAAAGCGGCCAGCGCTTCGGCGAATGCCTCCGCCTTCCGATCGAAATCGGCGCGGCCCTCCGGCGGCGACAGATTGTAGTGGATGTTGCCGTCGCCGAGATGGCCGAACGGGTTGATCCGCACGCCCGGAAGAATGTTGTGGCATAGCTTCGCGCCCGCCTCGATGAAGCGCGCGATCGCGCCCGGCGGCACGGAGATGTCGTGCTTCAACTGCTCGCCTTCCAACCGCTGCCCTTCCGGCTGCTCCTCGCGCAGGCGCCAGAACTGCGCCCGCTGCACGCCCGAACTAGCCAGCGCGCCATCCACGACCAGCCCTTGCTCCATGCCCCATTCCAGCGCCGAGGCCAGAATCTCGTCGAGGGGAACCCGCGCCGAGCCCGACGCCATCTCGACGAGCAGATAGACGTCGCCGCGCGTCTCCAACTGATAGGCTAGATCCGGCAGATGCTTCAGCGCGAGCGTCAGGCCGACATCCGAAAAGAATTCAAGGCCGGCCAGGAATTCTCCTGCCTCGCCGCGCAGAAACGCGCCGAACGACACGGCGGCGGGGAAATCGGACATCACCAGCAGCGCGCTCGCCTGCTGCTTTGGCGTGGGATAGAGCCTGAGTATCGCGCGCGTCACGATGCCGAGCGTGCCTTCCGAACCGCAGAACAGCTTGCGCAGCTGATAGCCTGCATTGTCCTTCTGCACCGCGCGCATCCCGTCCCACACCGTGCCATCCGCCATCACGACCTCGAGCCCGAGGATCAGATCCTGCATCATGCCATACCGGAACGCATGGCTGCCGCCGGCGTTGGTGCCGATCAGGCCGCCGATCCTGGCGCTGCCTTCGGCGCCGAGATGCATGGGAAACATCAGGCCATGCGGCTCCAGCGCCTCGTGCAGGGAGGCGAGCACGACGCCTGCCTCAACTGCGATCGAGCCGCTCTCCGGATCCGGTTCGCCGATTTTCGTCATGTGCGACAGCGAGACGATCACCGCGTCGGGCTGCTCGGCGACGGCGCCGCCGCACAGGCCCGTGTTGCCGCCTTGCGGCACGACTGCCAATCCTGCCTGCCGGCAAGCCTTGACGACCGCGGCCACCTCCGCTGTGTTGGCGGGGCGGCCGACGCCCAAGGGCCGGATGCCATAACGGTTGAGCCAATCGCGCCGATAGGGTTGGGCATCATCGTCCGAAAGCCAGCCTTTCGGTCCGAGCATCTCGCGCAAGGCGACTATAGGGTCGGTCATTGAAATTCCTGCTGATGTGCTGCGCGCGGAACCTTGCATCTCTCGGGATGCCGTTCAATGACCCAGCACCTGCGACAGAAACTGACGTGTTCGCTCGTTTCGGGAGGATGTGAAGAACGCCTCCGGCGGCGCCTCCTCGACGATTTCGCCTGCGTCCATGAAGATCACTCGGTCCGCGACGCGGCGGGCGAAGCCCATTTCATGGGTCACGCAGATCATCGTCATGCCCTCGGAAGCGAGCGTCACCATGACGTCCAGCACCTCGGCGATCATCTCCGGGTCGAGCGTCGAGGTCGGCTCGTCGAACAGCATGATCTGCGGCTGCATGCAGAGCGCGCGGGCGATCGCGACGCGCTGCTGCTGGCCGCCGGAAAGCTGGCTCGGGAACTTCATCGCCTGCTCGGGGATTCGGACCTTCTCCAGAAAGCGCCTGGCCGTCGTCTCGGCTTCCGCGCGCGGCCGCTTGCGCACGATTACCGGCGCGATCATGCAGTTCTCCAGCACCGTCATGTGCGGGAACAGGTTGAAGTGCTGGAAAACCATGCCGACTTCTCGCCCGATCCCGTCAATATTGCCGACGTCGTCGTTGAGCTCGGTGCCGAGCACGGCGATACGGCCGCCATCATGCTGTTCGAGCCGGTTGATGCAGCGGATCAGGGTGGATTTACCGGAGCCTGACGGACCGCAGATGACGATCTTTTCGCCGCGATCGACGGAGAGGTTTATCTTTCGCAGCGCGTGGAACGACCCGTAATGTTTGTCGAGGCCTTCGATATGCACGGCCGGGCCGGACGGGAGCGTGGAATCCATGCGCGCCTCCTACCGCTCGCCGACCGCCATCCGGCGCTCGAGGTAAGCGCCGTAGCGGGACAAGCTGAAGACGAAGACGAAGTAGATGAAGGCGATGAAGGCATAGACCTCGACATAGGCGAAGCGCCATTCGCCGGTGCCGTAGGCGGCGTTGCCGGAGGCCAGGATCTCGAAGAAGCCGACGATCACGACCAGCGACGTCTCCTTGAACGAGATGACGAACTGGTTGATCGTCGCCGGCAATGCGTTGCGCATCGCCTGCGGCAGGAGGATGCGGCCGATGCGCTGCCAATAGCTCATCCCGAGCGCCATGGCGGCTTCTTCCTGTCCTGCGGGAACACCCTGCATGCCGCCGCGCACGATCTCGGCCTGATAGGCGGAGAAGAACAGGGCGGAGCCCAGGATCACCCGGTAGAGCTTGTCGCCCTGCAGCCACTGCGGCAGGGCGAAAGGCAGCACGACGGCAAATGTGAACAGGATCGAGATCAACGGCAGCGAGCGGACGCCATCGATGATGAGACCGGTAGTGCGCGATATCCAGGGCAGGTCCGAGCGGCGCAGCAGCGCCAGGCAGATCGCCAGCGGGAAGCCGATCAGGCAGGTGGTGACGAAGATGAAGAGGGTGAGCGCCAGTCCGCCCCAGGCCTCCTCGCCGACATAGGGCAGGCCGAGCACACCGCCCTTCATCAGCACGTAGTAGAGGCCTGTTCCTGCGCCCCAGACGAGGGCGATGCGGCGGCCGGTCCAGAAGGCAGGCATGCAGCTCAACACCGTCATGACCACCACGCTGACGCAGGCGAGCGCGGAGCGCCATTGCTCCTCGAACGGATAGAGGCCGAACAGGATGATGCGCCAGCGGGCGGCGATGACCGACCAGCAGGCGCCGGCCGCCGCCTGGCAGGCCTCAGGCCCGCCGGTCGTGGTGAACACGGCCGAGAAGACGGCCCAGTCGAGCAGCTTCCAGACAATGAGGGCCATGATCGTCAGGGATATCAGCGACAGCAACGTCTGAAGCGGCGTCGCGAAGAAGCGGCGCTTCAGGTCTTCGAGCCTGCCCGGGGCAGGGGGAGCGACAACGACAATCTCCATCTCTGTCATCCCCTCAATTGATTGCCCTTCAGGGCGATGGCCTTGTTTATGCGGTTGAACACCGCGGCGAGGCTGAGATTGATGGCGAGGAAGCCGGCCATCAGAATGCCGATCACCTCGAGCGTCTGGCCCGAGTGGTTGATCGTCAGCGCCACGATCATGAAGAAATCGGTGAAGCCCACCGCAATGCCCATGGTCGTCGCCTTCATCAGCCAGACATACTGGTTGGCGAGGATCGGCAGCATGGCGCGAAGCGCGAGCGGCAGCCTGACCTGGGTAAAGACGCGCCAGGGGCTCAGGCCCAGCGAAAGCGCCGCCTCCATCTGACCCTTGCCGACCGCCTTGAAGCCGCCGCGCACGATCTCGGCGATGTAGGAGCCGCCATAGATGGCGATGGCGCCGGCAAGGGCGGAGAACTCCGGCGGAATGCGCAGGCCGCCCTTGAGGTTGAGGCCTTGCAAGGCGGGGAAGTCGAGCAGCGGCAGGTCCGGCAGGCGGCCGACCGCGAGAAGGATGGCGGCGCAGGCCAGTGCCCCCGCCGCGCTGGCGAGCTGGATAGTGGAGCGTTCACCAAACGGCTGATTGAGGCGAGGGGTTCGACCCAGCCATACCGGAAAGGCGATTGCAGCGATGACGGCAAGCATCGCTGCGGCCAGCGCCGTTCCGCCGACATTAGGCACCGGCACGTAGAGGCCGCGGCTGGTTAGCAGCATGCCGAAGGCTTCATGCGCGGCGCGCGGCGTCGGCAGATGCGTGATCAAAGCGTACCAGAAGAAGACCTGCAGGATCAGCGGAATGTTGCGGAAGATGTCGACATAGGTGCGGCCGAGCAGCCGCGCCAGTTCGTTCGAGGAAGTCCGTGCCAGGCCGACGATCGTGCCGACGATCGTTGCCAGGACAAGGCCGGTGGTGCCGAGGAACAGGGTGTTGACGATGCCGATCAGGAAGAACCACCAATTGGGATCGTTGGCGGTGGCCGGCAGCAGCGAGAAGTTCACATCCCAGCCAGTCGACTTGAACAGGAAGTCGAAGCCGGAGGTGATGCCTTGCTCGGCGAGGTTGCGCCGGGCGATCATCACGCAGGCAAGGACCGTCGCGGCGAGTGAGCCGACATAAAGGGCCTGCAACAGCGCGTTGCGGACCTTCTGATTTCTCAGCAGGCTGACCATCAGGATCTTCCCGAATTGGCGCCGGCTCCGCCGGGCAGGCAGCCGGGCGGAGCTCAAAGCGGATGCGTTAGGAACGGATCAATCGATCACCAAGGGGATCAGTCGATCACCAAGGGGATCAATCGATCACCAGCGGGAACAGAACACCGCCATTGTTCCACAAATTGGTCAGCTCGCGATCCATCTTGTATGGCGAGCCCTTGCCGAGATCGCGCTCGAAGATCTCGCCGTAATTGCCGACCTTCTTGATCACGTTGTAGGCCCAGTCGTCCGAAAGCCCGAGGCCCTTGCCCATGCCGGGCGTGACGCCGAGGAATTTCGCCACCTGCGGCGAGGTCGGCTTGGCCTTGATCTCGTCGACGTTCTTGGAGGTGATGCCTTCCTGCTCGGCGAAGGTCAGGGTGCTCAACGTCCAGTTGGCGATGTCGACCCAGTTGTCGTCGCCCTGGCGCATGATCATGACCTCTGGCTCGACGGCGAGCACGTCGGGCAGGATGACATGGTCCTCAACCTTGCTCTTGGCGATGCGGGCGATGGCGAGTGTCGGCCCCCACTGCGCGTAGAGATCGCAGCGGCCGGAGAAGTAGGCCTGCTCGAGCTCCTCGGTCTTTTCGATCAGCACCGGCTCGAGCTTGATGCCGAGCTTCTGGGCGTAGGCGGCGACCTGCTGCTCCTGCGAGGTGCCGGCGGGAATGCAGATCGTGCCGCCATTGGCGTCCTTGAGCGACTTCAGGTTGAGCTCCTTATGCGCCATCACCTTGGTCGTGCCGAGATAATACGAATTGGAGAATTGCAGGCCGAGCTCCGTGTCGCGGCTGAGCGTGCCGCCGGAGGCCTTGATGATGATGTCGACGTCGCCCGACTGGAGCGAGGGCCAGCGCTGCGCCCAGCTGATCGGCACGACCTTCAGCTTCGCCGGATCGCCGAACACGGCGGTCGCCACGGCCTTGCAAAGGTCGATGTCCATGCCCTTCCAGTTACCCTTGTCGTCGACTTCGGCGAAGCCGAGATAGGAGCCGTCATGGCCGGTGCAGTTGAGCACGCCGCGCGCCTTCACGGTCTCCAGCGTCTTGCCGCCGGCCGCCTCGGCCGGCGCCGCGAAATGCACGAGGCCAAGGGCCATGGCAGCGGCCCCCCATTTGATCATTTTCATGTTGTTGTCTCCACTGTTGAGGTTATTTCGTTTCTTGTTGTTGGAGCGCCGCAAGATGCCTTGCGGCGCTCGGTCTCGAAGCCCGCCTGCTAGTCGGAAAGCGGGGTCGGTTTCGGCAGGGAAATCTTGAGATCGCTTCGCCAATCCTGCTGGACGAGCCAGCGATGAAGCGCGGCCACCGCCTTCACGCGCAGATGCCCGCGCGGGACGACGAGGTAAAAGCCGGGGACTTCCTCCGGCTTCATATCTGCAATGGCATCCCGGCCGATCGGCGCGACCAGCGCCCCCGACCGGAAATCCTCTTCGGCGTCGATGACGGAGACCAGGCCCACGCCGATGCCTTGCAGGGTGGCCCGGCGCATGGTCGCCGCATCGTCGAAGCTGACGCTGCGGTCGCCCTCCGTCAGCTCCACTCCGAGGTGGCGCAATATGTCGGGCCACAGGCGCTTCGACTTGACCGTGTCGAGCAGTGTGAACCGCGTAAGATCTTGCGCCGATTTTATCTTTTCGCCGATCGCCGGCGTGCAGCAGATGATCTTCGGGTCCGGCACCAGCAGCGTGGTCTCGTAGTCGGGCCAGTTTCCGTAGCCCCACTGCACCGTCATATCGATGTCGTCGCGCCCGAAATCGGGCAGGTCGACCATCGTGGTCAGGCGAAGGTCCGCGCCCGGCAGGATCTCGCGGAAGAGCGAAAGCCTCGGCAACAGATAATGCGTGGCGAAATAGGGGCTGGCATTGAGGTTGATGCGGTCGCGGTAGTTCGACTTGGTGACGCGGCGCACGCCTTCGGAGAATTCGTCGAAGCCGGCCTTGACGTAGTGCGAGAGCAGGATCGCCGACTCGGTCAGTTCGATCGATCGGCCCTTGCGTTCGAACAGCGTCACCTGCAGCGTGTCTTCCAGGAGCTTGATCTGCTGGCCGACCGCCTGCGGCGTGACTAAGAGCTCATCCGCTGCTTGTCGGAAGCTCTTGTGCTGCACGACCGCGTGGAAGACGCGCAGAGCGTTGAGCGAGGGAAGGCGAAGCTTGCCGGTCATGGTGAATTCCGCCTCCTTTCGTTCGAGACTCCGTCGGTCATGCACTGCTGGATGTCAGCCGCCCCCGGCTGGCGAAGTGGTCAGGCGTAGATGTAACCGCCTGAAACGATGACGTTTTCGCCGGTCATATAGGTGTTCTTGGGCCCACCGGTCATGAGCACCCATTCGGCGATTTCGGTCGGCTCGGCGCCGCGGCCGAGCGGGCTCGCCTTGGCCAGTTCCTCGAGGAAGCCGAGCGCCTTGGCTTTCTCCGTGGCCATGCCGGCGGGGGCGACGGAATTCACCAGGATCCCGTCCTTGGCGACATAATGAGCAAAGGAGCGCGTCAGGCTGACGACGGCTGCCTTGGTGGCCGCGTAGTGCGCGTTCTGTGGATGCGCCTTGAAGGCGTCGACGGATGTCAGGTTGACGATGCGGCCGCGCACCTGGGCTTTCGGCTCCTGCGCCTGCATGTGGCGAACCGCCGCCACCATCATGTGGTAAGTGCCCTTGATGTTGATGCCGTTGGAGGCGTCCCACTCGGCGTCGGTGATTTCGAGCAGTGGCCGGCGCGGATAGATCGCGGCGCAGTTGATCAGCGTGTCGACGCGCCCGAGCTTCGCGACGATTGCATCGAAGGCGGCGTGGCACTGCGGGCCGACCTGGATGTCGCAGGTCGCGGCCGCCGTCGGCAGGCCCTTGGCCTTCGCGGGCGCAAGCGCGTCCTCGGCTGCGTCCCTGTTGATGTCGATGATGCCGACCTTTGCCGCGCCGGCCTCCACGGCCATGCGGGCGAGAAGCGCGCCGAGGCCGGCGCCCCCGCCAACGATCAGAACGGAAAGATCCTTCATTCCAGTGTTCCTTACTTGGTGCCGCTGGGCGAGGTTGGCCAGGTCGGCATGATGTCGAAACGGGTAACGTCGGCCCATGCGGGGAGCGCGAGCACGCCGACGACCATCCTGGCCACGTCATCCGGCTGCACCACTTTGCTGGCGTACATGGCTTCGCGAGCCTTGGCGTCGAGGATGTCCTGGTAGAGCTGCGTCTCGACACGGCCGGCGACGATCTCGGTGACGCGGATGCCGGATGGGGAGAGGTCGGCGCGCAGCGCGCCGGCAAAACCGGAGATGGCGGCCTTGGTGGCCGCATAGACGGCGATGTTGGAGAATACCGCGTGGCCCGCGACCGAGCCCGTAAACAATATGTGTCCGGACTGCCGCTCGCGCATCTGCGGCACGACGAGCCGGGTGAGCAGGATTGCCGCGCTGAGGTTCACCTCCAGCGTGGTGTCGATATCGGCGATTTTCATGTCGGCGAAATTGCCGAGCGGCGGCATGATGCCGGCATTGTTGATCAAGACGTCGATGCTGAGGCCCGCCAACACCGATTCCAGCGCTTCGCGATCGGTGACGTCGACGGCGATCGGTACGATGCCTGGGCGTTCGGCCTGCAGTTCTTTAAGCGCCGCCTTGCTGCGACCGACCGCATAGACCTCGTAGCCGGCATCGCTCAAGGCGACCGCCATGGCGCGCCCTATGCCGCTCGTCGCACCTGTGATGAAGGCTGTCGTCACGCAGGTCTTCCCCGATTGCTTGATGCTCAGTTTGCGGCTTGGGCCGATGCCGCGAAACCAAGAAAAGCAGCAAAAAGGAAAGATAAACTTTCGAAATGGTTTTTCGGGGCCCGAAACGTTCCGTGCCGCACGCGTGATTGGTGAGGCCGCAAACCAAAGAAAAACAGTGCCTTTAACGGCGATAGAGCAGAATCCGGCCGCCAGGCGAAGCAAAACATGGCTTTCGCAACCGTGTGATGGTTTGCGTGTTCAGGCTCGAGGCCTATGTCCCTGTCGGCAGCGGTCTTTTCATGCTCGTGAAGAGCGAAGCCGCCGCGGCCTTTTGCTCGGCGTCCGTTGCCTCGATCCCCGACGCCTTCGCCAGCGCGCGCACGCGACCCAGGCTGTTCTGCAGATGCTTGCGCATGGCTTGCCGGGCCTTGCCTGCGTCCTGCCTTTCGATAGCGTCGACGATGGCTTTGTGCTCGCCGTGGATGCGCGCGTAGTAGCTGTCCTTGAGCGCCGGCTCGACCACATAGCCGAGCTGGAAACGCGGCACGATCATCGGCCCGAGATAGGCGAGAAAGCCGTGGATGAACTCGTTGCGCGCCGCCTTGGCGATCGCGAGGTGGAAATCGTAATCGTAATGAATCTGGACGGCGGCGGGGTCGGCGTGCCGGGCGTCGATATCGTCCATCATGACACGGATAGCGCGCGCTTCCTTGTCGGTGCGGCGTTCCGCGCAGAGCCCCGCGGATTCCACTTCGACGCTCAACCGCAATTCGAGCAGCGCGATGGTTTCCGGCAGCGTGCGCAGCGCCTCGTCGGGAATTGAAAAATTGCGCGGGGTCGGCGTTTCGCTGACGAACATGCCGCGTCCCTGCTGCGGCACCACCATACCTTCCGAGCGCAGCCGCGCCACCGCCTCGCGCACGACGGTGCGGCTGACATCATATTCGGCGCAAAGCTCCGCCTCGGTCGGCAGTTGCGCGCCGGGCTGCAACTCGCCGGAGCGGATCTTTTCGGCCAGGCTCTCCGCCAACATGGTGGAAAGCGGCTTGCGCTTCGTCATTCAGGTTCTTCCGTCCAAGTTCAGATTCGGGATGATGCCCGAACCGGCAAGACCATTCAAACCGCCGCGGTGACGATGAGTTCGACCAGCATGCCGGGCTTGGCCATCCGGCCTTCGCCGGAGGAGCGCGCCGGCGCATGCTCTTTCGGCATCCAGCCGTCCCACACCGTGTTCACCTCGTCGAAATCGCGCACGTCGTCCAGCCACATCTGGACGTGGAGGATGCGGGTCTTGTCGGTGCCGGCCTTCGCAAGCAGCACGTCGATCTTGCCGAGCACCTCGCGCATCTGGTCGGCCGCGGACTGGCCTGGCCTCGCCACCTGACCGGTGAGGTAGAGCGTGCCGTTGTGGATGACGCCGTGATGGATGCGGGTGTCGAAGTCGAAGCGCTGGATATCGCCCACGGTATGCCTCTCAGATTGCCGGCGTTTGCCGAATGGGGTTGCCCTGCAGGTACTGCGCATAGGGTGCCTGGACAAGCCAGCCGGCATCGACCGGAAGTGTGACGCCGGTGATCGAGGCCGCTCGGTCTGAGCAGAGAAACAACGCCGCCTCGGCGACATCGCACGGCTCGACGAAGCGGCGCAGCGCGGTCGTAGCCCGGATCGCTTCCGGATTGCGTTCGCCCTTGGCGATCTTCGCCTTCAGTCCGTCCGACAGCGTGTAGCCCGGCGCCACGGCATTGACGCGAACGCCGCGCGGGCCGAGCTCCGCCGCAAGCATCTGCGTCAGCGCCAGCACCGCGTGCTTTCCGGGCGTGTAGGCCGGCAGCGACAGCGGCGCGAAGGAGGCGAGCGAGCCGACATTGAGGATCGCGCCGCGCCCGGCGGCCGACATCAGCCGCCCGAACACTTGGCAGCCAAGCAGCGTGCCGCGGTAGTTGATGCGCCACATCCGCTCGTCCTCGGCGAGGTCCTGGTCTAGGACGTGCTTGCCGCTCTGCAGGATACCGGCGCAGTTGACCACGGCATGCGGCGTACCGAAGGCATCGCCGACGGCTTGCGCCAGCGCTTCGACCGAGGCGGGGTCGGCGACATCGGCCTGGACGAAGAGGGTGCGCGGCGCGCCCATGCTTTCGCACGCGCTCGCGGCTTCCTTGCCACGGACGGTGTCGCGGCCGGCGACGACCACTTCATAGCCTTCTTCGGCGAAGCGCTCTGCGATCGCGCGGCCGATGCCGGACGTGCCGCCGATGACGACGGCGGTCGTTGCGTCAGCCATTGCGGCGGTCCTTCCGCTCGATGTCGAAGAATTCGGCCATGGCCTCGACCTGGAAATCCATCATCGGCCGTCCCGGCTGTATGCGGCAGCCGATCTCCTTCGCCGCCTTGAGCAGCAGCGTCTCGGCCGGCTCCATGATGATGTCGACCACGGTCATGTTCGGCGTCAGCTTGCTCACATCCATCGGCAATGGATCACCGGCCTTCAGCCCGGATGGCGTGGCATTGATCGCCATATCCATTCCGGATGGATCGGCTTCGCCGACCTCGATACGGCAGTTGGGAAAGGACTTGTTGACCAGCGAAGCGAGTCTTTGCGCGCGCCCCTTGTCGATATCGGTCAAACGGATTTCCGCCGCGCCTTCTTCGGCAAGGCAGTAAGTCAGCGATGCGCCCGCGCCGCCGGCGCCGACCTGGAGGATGCGCTTGCCGGCGATCCGGTGCTCGCCCGCCTTCAGCCCCTCGATGAAGCCCACGCCGTCGAAATTGTCGGCATACCAGCTGCCATCCGCCTGCCGGCGCACGGAATTCGCGCTCTGCACCCGCGCGGCGCGATCATGGGCGGCCGCGCATTTGTGGAAGACCGGAACCTTGTAGGGCACCGAGATGATCACGCCGCGGATGTTTTCCGCCGCGGTAATGCCGGCCCAGAAAGTATCGAAATCCTCCGGACGGCAGCTCAGCGGCACCATCAGGCTGTCGAGCCCTTTCTGCTCGAAGATCTCGTTGAAGATTCCAGGGCTCTTCGCATGACCCACGGGGTGGGCCAGCATGACGAAGACATCGGCCTTGCCGGTTCCGCGCATCGGTTATTCCTTTCCGTTTGACAGTTCGTGATCGCTCAGGGTTTCGAGGGCCTGCACGAGTGACGAATGATCCGCCTCCGCGCCGCCCGCCTGTGCCGAACAGGCGTTCATCAGTTGCTGCGCCAGCGCCGTGCTTGGCAGCGCCACGCCGAGCGTGCGTGCGCTTTCAAGCGCGAGATTAAGGTCCTTCTGGTGCAGCCGTATACGGAAGCCCGGCGCGAAGCTGCGGGCGATCATGCGTTCGCCATGCACCTCGAGCACGCGCGAAGAGGCGAAGCCGCCCATGAGCGCAGAGCGCACCTTGGCCGGGTCGCAACCGGCCTTGCTGGCAAAGACCAGCGCTTCGGCGACCGCCTCGATGCTGAGCGCCACGATGATCTGGTTGGCGATCTTGCAGGTCTGCCCGTCGCCGTTCTTTTCGCCAATCAGCGTGATGTTCTTGCCGAGCTTTTCGAAGATCGGCAGCGCCCGCTGGAACTCGGCGGCCGGCCCGCCGGCCATGATCGTGAGGCTGGCCGCCTTGGCTCCGACCTCGCCGCCGGAGACCGGCGCATCGAGATAGCCGGCGCCTGCTTCCCTGATTCTTGCCGCGAACTCGGCGGTGGCGATCGGGCTGATCGAGCTCATGTCGATCACCAGCTTGCCGGCCGAGACTCCTTCCAGCACGCCGTTCCGCCCGAGCAGGACGCGCTCTACGTCGGGCGTGTCGGGGAGCATGGTGATGACGACCTCGGACATCCGCGCCACCTCGGCAGGGGAGGCGGCGACCGTTGCTTTCAGGTCCTTTGGAAGAGGGGAGCGATTAAGGGCCGTGACGATCTCATGCCCGGCATCGGCGAGATGCCGGGCCATCGGAGCGCCCATGACACCAAGTCCGATGAAGCCGATTTTCATGCGCAACTCCCGTTCTGCGTCAGAGCGCCTTGCAGCTCAAGTTTGACGTATGATATAGGACATCATACAAATTTCAATGCGTCTTCTTTTCGCTGGAGGCCAATCGCAAAATGCAGGAGCGCGTCAATTCGCTGAAGGCGGCGGTTCAGGCCGGCCGGGCTCATATCGGCATCTGGTGTTCGCTGGCCTCGGCGCTCACCACCGAGGTGGTGGCAGGCTCCGGAGCGGGCTGGTTGCTGATCGACGGCGAGCACAGCCCTAACGATCTGCGCAGCATCATGGCGCAGCTGCAGGTCGCGGCCGCATTCCCTTGCGAGGCGGTGGTGCGGCTGCCGTCGGACGATGCGAATCTCACGAAGCAGGCCCTGGATGTCGGCGCGCGCAGCTTGATGATCCCGAATGTGCGCACGGCCGAGCAGGCGCGCGCGATCGTTGCCGCCATGACCTACGCCCCCGGAGGCTTCCGCGGCTTCTCGGTCGGTCACCGCGCCAACGCCTTCGGCCGCATCGCCGGCTATCATGCCAAGGCGCGTGAGCAGCAGCTTCTCGCCGTGCAGATCGAGGACGAGGCCGGCGTCGCCAATGCGGCAGAAATCGCCGCCGTGGAAGGTGTCGACGTTCTCTT
Organism: Mesorhizobium sp. B4-1-3; assembly: GCF_006439355.1. Classification (GTDB taxonomy): domain Bacteria; phylum Pseudomonadota; class Alphaproteobacteria; order Rhizobiales; family Rhizobiaceae; genus Mesorhizobium. The sequence goes on along the minus strand of NZ_VFTG01000019.1, from coordinate 68,719 downwards.
CGTCGGGCCAGGCGACCTTTCCACGAATATGGGCGCGATGGGCAATCCCGGCGCCTCGCATGTGCAGCAGGCGGTTGCGTCCGTTCGCAAAGCCGCCGCATCGGCAGGCAAGGCCAGCGGCATCCTGGCTCCGGTGAAAGCCGATGCCGACCGCTATCTCGCCGATGGCTTCACGATGGTGGCGGTCGGCTCCGACCTCGGCCTGTTGGCGCGGGGCTCGGATGCCCTGATCGCATCGTTCAACCAGTAGAGCGGAGTACAGAAGTGGCGATCCCCCCTTACAAGGCCCCGTCGCGCAATGCCTATGATATCGTCATAGTCGGCGGCGCGGTCGTCGGTTCGTCGACGGCCTACTGGCTGAGCCAGGCGCTTGGCAATGACGCCTCGATCCTCGTTGTCGAACGCGACTCGAGGTACGAATTTTCCTCGACGGCGCTCTCCACCAGCGCTATCCGCCAGCAATATTCCAATCCGATCAATGTGAAGATCAGCCAGTTCGGCATCGAGATCATCCGAACCTTCCAGGAGCGGATGGCGCCGTTCTACCCGAATGAGACGGCCCCCAATCTCGGATTCAAGGAACACGGATATCTCTATTGCTGCTCGCCCGAGGGGGTGGACGCCGCCAAGGAGCGGGTCCAGTTGCAGCGCAGCCTCGGCGCCCACACCATCTTCCTCGAGCCGGGCGCGCTGAAGGAGCGCTTCCCCTGGCTCAACGTCGAGGATCTCGGCGGCGGCTCCTGGGGTTCCCGCGAAGAGGGTTGGTTCGATTCCATGGGCCTGCTCAACGGGTTCCGTCGCGCCGCCCGTGCCAGCGGGGTCGAGTATATCGACAACGCCGTGACGGGATTGGATGTCGTTGACGGGCGGGTCGTCTCGGCACGGCTCGCGACCGGCGAGGCGGTCGCCTGCGGAACGCTGGTCAACGCGGCGGGTCCGCGCGCGCAGCAGGTCGCGGCAATGGCCGGACTGTCCATTCCGGTCGCGCCCTACAAGCGCTACAGTTTCGTCTTTGCCAGCGCCAATCCGATCCTTGGACGGATGCCTAACGTCATCGATCTTTCCGGCACATTCGTACGCCCCGAAGGCGAGCTCTTCCTCACCGGCAACACGCCGCGGGGCGATGGGCCTGCCGACTACGACGACTTCGAGATGCATTTCGAGGAGTTCGACGATTATATCTGGCCGGCGCTCTGGCATCGCATCCCGGCCTTCGACGCGCTGAAGGTCCAGACCAGCTGGACCGGCCACTACGAGTACAACATGCTCGACCACAACGGCATCGTCGGCTTCCACCCGCAAGTGAGGAACTTCATGTTCGCCAACGGCTTCTCGGGCCACGGCCTGCAGCAATCGCCGGCGGTCGGTCGGGCGGTGTCCGAACTCATCGTCCACGGCGCCTTCCAGACGCTCGACCTGTCGCCGTTCTGCTATGAAAGGATCTCGCGCAACGAGCCGTTCCTGGAGGAAGCGGTGATCTAGCGAAGCGTGTGAGCGGCTAGGCTCCGCGCCTACGCCGCGCCGATCTCGTAGGTCTTGAACGGCTTGCGCTGCTCCTTGACCATCTCAACCGGCAGCCGTGAGATGCCTTGGCGCTGAAGGCAGCGGTGCAAGGCGCTGCGGCTAAAGTTAGGGATCGTTCCCTCAAGCAACCCAGCACATCGTCCAGAGGCAGGAGCATCTTCTGGCGGAAGGCCACTACCATCGCTTCCTCTGCCGGCGTCAGTACCGTGCTCCTAGGCACGTTGGGTCCATCGGCGCGTCGGCCGTCGTGGTCCGTTCGCGCCACTTGGCAACCGTCTTGGGGTTCACCCCGTAGCGGGTGACAAGGGAGCGTGTGCTCTCTTGCGACGCTTGGAACTCGCCTCGAAGACGCGCTGAGCATCGAAGCCGGCCAGAAGGTCGCGCTGCAGGGAAGTGGACGCTGACGCCGCAGGCTCAGCTCTCTTATTCCTCGGTCCGCTTCAACAGCTTTACCGATCCCTTCGATGCGGCAGTGTCGCTGAGCCGCAGCGATGCCCTGACCGTATCACAATCCGATCTGGATGGGCGGCAGCCTGTACTAAGTGCTTGAAAAAGTTGCTGCCCAGAGGCGGAATCCAAGCGTGAGAAACCGCTTTGTTTCCAGGCTGTTGACGGCCAATCCGTCGTATTTCTGTGGATCGCTTCGGTTCACGAGTCGTTTTGCGCGTTAAGGCGACTTGGACTGTTTCGGTCGCGAGGGAGTCGTTGAGGCGAACCGATACTCGGTTTCTCCGCCGAAGTGCCAAGCACCTCCATCCGCGCGCTCGAATCATCGAGGAACATTCTTCTCTCCGCACTCTTCGGGAGACGTTTCTCGGGATCGTGACATGTCGATACTTGGATGGATTCTTGGCCGCCGGCTGGCCAATCAGGAACAGTCGGAGCGCAAGATCGGCGTTTTCGAAGGCGTGCCGGCCATGGGCCTCGATGGGCTGGGTTCCTCGGCCTACGGTCCGGAAGCTGCACTCACCATCCTGATCCCGCTCGGCGCGGCCGGCCTCGGCTATATCGGCCCGATCATGGGCGCCATAGTCGGCCTGCTCGCCGTCCTTTATCTTTCTTACCGCCAGACCATTGCGGCCTATCCCAGCAATGGCGGCGCCTACATCGTTTCGCGCGAAAACCTTGGCCGTAACGCCAGCCTGCTCGCCGCCTCTGCGCTGATGGTCGACTACGTGCTTAACGTTGCCGTCGGCATCTCCGCAGGAGTCGGCGCACTGGTTTCGGCGCTGCCCTCGCTGCACTCCTACACGCTGTGGCTTTGCCTTGGTATCCTGCTTATGGTGATGATCGTTAACCTGCGCGGCACGCTGGATGCCGGGCGGCTGTTTGCGTTGCCCACCTATCTCTTTGTGGCGAGCTTTCTGGCGATCCTTGCGATAGGCGTCTGGAAGGCGAGTGTATCGGGCGGTCAGCCGTCGCCGGCGATTCCGCCGCCGCCGCTACCGCAGCCGACCGGCAGCGTGAGCCTGCTGCTCTTGATGCACGCCTTCGCCAGCGGCTGCACGGCGATGACCGGCGTCGAGGCGGTCAGCAACGGCATGACCGCCTTCAAGGATCCGCCCGTCAGGCACGGCCGCCGCACATTGGCGGCGATCTGCCTGATCCTGGGGCTCCTGCTCGGCGGTATTGCCTTCCTGTCGGCACGCTATCGCATCGGCGCGATGGACCAGGAGAAGGACGGCTATCAGAGCGTTCTTTCGCAGCTTGCGCATGCCGTGGTTGGCGACGGTATTTTCTATTACGTCGCCGTCGGCAGCCTGCTCTGCGTGCTGGCGCTTTCGGCCAACACCAGCTTCGTCGACTTTCCCCGCCTTTGCCGCATGGTGGCTGAAGATGGGTATCTTCCCAGGCCCTTCGCAATGGTCGGCCGCCGGCTGGTTTTCTCTGTCGGCATACTCTACCTCGGTTTGACGACGGGGCTGCTGCTGGTGGTGTTTGGCGGCATCACCGACCATCTGATCCCGCTTTTCGCCATCGGCGCCTTTCTGACCTTCACGCTGTCGCAGACCGGCATGGTGCTGCATTGGGTGAGGGCGCTGCGGACGGAGAAGGGCCCGAAGCGCGCAGGCAATCGTATGCATCTGGCGATCAATGCGCTCGGCGGCGCCATCACCGCCCTGGCGCTCGTCGTAATCGTCATCGCCAAATTCAGGGAAGGAGCCTGGATAACGGTGATCGTCATTCCGCTGGTGGTTGTCCTCCTGCGGCTGGTGCGGCGCTATTACGACCATCTCGAGGCCGGTCTGCGCGAGCCCGGAAAGCTCAATCTCGGCAACACCCAGCCGCCTGTCGTTCTTGTCGTGACCCAGCAATGGAACAGGATGGCGGACAAGGCGCTCAGCTTTGCCTTTCAGTTGTCGAAAGATGTCATTGCCGTCCATGTGGCGCGCCTGTCGGGTGGAGAGAGCGACGAAGAGCGCGCAATTCGTGGGAGGTGGTCGAAGGATGTGGAAGCGCCGGCGAAGGCGGCTGGCCTGCGCCCGCCCCGCCTGGTTCTCCTCAATGCCGACTACCGGCTGATGTACGAGCCATTGCTGAAGGAGATCGCGGTGCTGCGAGAGGAGTTCGGTGGCCGCACCATTGCGGTGCTGCTCCCCGAGGTCGTGCCGCCCAATTGGTGGCAGTACATCCTGCATACCCATCGCGCCCGCCGACTGCACGCCAAACTGCTCGAGTTCGGCGGATCGGATATCGTGATCATTTCCATGCCTTGGTATATCGAAGAACCGAGGATCGAAGCGGCCCATTGAATGTTGCCGCTCCCATCGATGAACCCTTGGTCAAAAGTTTCGGCCGAGCGATGGAAACAGGAACGTTCCTTTCTCTCAGGCATTTTCCCTAGTCTGCATCTCATCCACTCCTGTTTGCTGGGCCCGGAAAATTGTTACCCAGAGAGCATAATTTGTCGAACCCTGACCCCGGTGAGATCTCCGTCGTCGATCTTATTCCTGCCTTGCGGGCTTTTGCGCGAACGTTCTGTCGGGTGCCCGACGACGCCGACGATCTCGTGCAGGAGACATTGACCAAGGGGCTTGCCAACCTGGACAAGTTCGAGCCGGGCACGCGCCTGAAGTCCTGGCTCTTCACGATCATGCGCAACACGCATTATACGCGCATCAAAGCCGCGGCCAGGGAGGCTCCTGGGCTGCTTGACTGCGCCTCCAGCCGGCCGATTTCGGAGCCGTCGCAGGATTGGTCCGTCCAAAGCAAGGAAGTGCATCAAGCCATCCAGAAACTGCCGTCCCATCAGCGTGAGGTTCTGGTGCTGATCGGCGTGCTGGGCGTAAGCTACGAAGAAACTGCTGAGATATGCGGTTGCGCCGTCGGCACCGTAAAAAGCCGTCTCAATCGTGCCCGTGCCGGTGTTCTGGAATTCCTCGGGGAAAGCTCGCCGCAGGCGCTGATCGAGCGACGACGTCAACTTTCGGACGACCACTGGGATACCGAAGGCGCTAGACGCTAGAGCAACCCAGGAAAAAGTGTGAGCGGTTTTCTGTCCGGAATTGCGTAAAAACAAATAGATAGGCATTTCGGCGTGAGACGGTGAAACGCACCAGCCGGCCTACCGGTGCTTGGCTGCTTGCAGGGGCTTCGCCTCTCTTCTCAACCAGGCCCAATTCAGGCCGAGCAGAAAAACACGTTCAAGCCTGCATTCCGTTGACGCCCGTCTCTGCGACCAACCGCCTGCGCCATCGGGATGACTCCGAACCGGCTACAACGATTCGCTTATGGTATTGTTCTACTGATCATGCTGGTACGGCGGCCGCCGGCACTGCCAATGCCCTTCGGCCCGGTCTCGGAGGAATGCAGCACCCTTGCCGGCGACGTCTTCAGCCGCGCTCAGCCGTCATATCGCCTTTGCGCTTTTCGATCAGCGCATTCTGCAGTTCGAGTGCAAGCCTGGTCAGCCGGTCAGGGACCTTCTCCCGCTCGATGGCGGTCAACAGGGATGCGATCTCCTGGTCCAAGCTCTGGATTGCCTGGGCGCACAGATCGCGCTGGCTCCTGCGAGACATCGCATTCTCTTATACAATAGAGGCCCCTTCAAATTTCACTGAGGCATACTCGACCGTCCTTTGCAAGGCAGCTCGCTGCAAGCTGTAAGGTCTCCGATCGCTATCTTCGGATGTCGTGGCAAAAGGCGATCCGCGAGCATGCGCTCAATCCTTCGGGAGACGGTTCGCTGCGTGGTCCTGGTACTGATCGGACTTTACCCGGTTGCCGTCCAGACCGCGTTGCTCCGTGTGCTGCTTCTTGTCCCGGTTGGACAGGACGTCGTTCTCGCCGACCATGTCCTTTGCGAGCGTCGTCTTCGCTCCGGTTCCGGAGCTCTTGCCCTGGCTGCCGCGGCCCATATGCTTCTTACCGCCGGTCGCCATTGTTCTTCTCCCTGGTCTGCCTGCGTGAAACTGTTCGGCGACCGAACTGCCGCTCGCGCATTATGTTCCGCCGCCACGGCGGATAAGGAAGGCCGTGCCGTCCCAACTGCCGAAAGGCATTTCGCCGTCGACCAAGACTTCCATGCGATATGCACGGGCAAGACGGTTGATATCGCGCGAGTCGATGTCCGACGTCCGATAGGAATAGTTGAGGACTGCCGCCATTCCTCCTGGCCGCAGCACGCGCGCGATCTCGCCGAAATGCCGCTCGGCAACACCGGCAAGCACTAGGTAGGGAAAACTGTCGAGAGCCAGCACGTCGTCGAAGCTTTGATCGGCGAAGTCACCGAGATCCAGGCCCGAGGTCAGGCGGAATTTCACGTTGGCGACGCCGGCGCATCGCCGACGCGCGATGGCGATCATCCTGGGCGAGATATCGATGCCGACGATACATCCCGCCATGGCGCCTAGCGCATGTTCGAGGCGTCCGATGCCGCAGCCGATGTCCAGTATGTGCTTGCGGGCGCCGAGTATGCCTTGCCGTTCCAGCCACAAGGCAATCTCGCCGGTCGTGGCCGAAAGCCTGTCCTCGTCGCCCAGCGACGACAGTTGCACGCTGGCTGCCGGGGAGATGGCCGCCGCTCGATCGAAGCTGCCGGCCAGCCGCTCGACGGCCATGGCGGCCGTTTCGCCGTTGCCACGGTCATGCGACACGCAGGCAGCGGTCCTGCGGACGTCGTCGAAGGCGGAGGGCTTGTCCCGAAGTCTCGTGGCCATGTGTTCCAGCCAGCATCGCTCGGGAGCCTGGCTCGGGCGCATGTCCAAGGCGATATCCGCCAATTGCGCCGCGCTGGTCCTCTTATCGATATAGACAGCCAATCTGGCCAGCGCGTTGTCGACGGAGAGGCCGTCGGCCATGCAATCCTGTAGCAGGCGTCTGGCGATCGCGCCGGTTTGCCTCGCCATGTTCACTGCGGCGTGCTCCGGGTCCAGACCTTCTGCGCCGTCCAGCGGTCCTTTGCGCCCCAGCCGTATTTGTAGCTTTCTCGGCCACGCAGGAAATCGAACTCGCGCGCGCCTTCGTTGGCGGCTCCCGCTATGGCATGGCCGATCAGAATCGCGCCGGGGCTTTCGTCGGCATAGGCCGGATCGAAACCGCCGAGATAAGCATAGGCCCGATTGCGATGATGAAATCCGTAATAGGCGCCGACGACGGCATCGCCGATCTGGATGGTCAGGCATCGTGCCAGGCCGCTATCGGCAAGCCGCGGCAGGGCCCTACGGTGAAATTCCACAGCCATGTCGGACAGCACGCCCCCGCCATGACCGACCCAGCGTGCGCCATGCAGTCGGACCAGCCTGTCGAGAAACATCTGCGGATCGGACTCGTTGCGGCTGACCACAACGGCGCCTCTTCGCCGGGCGGCTCGCTCGGCGCGGCGCAACTGGCGTCTTCGTCTCGCCGGAACCGAACGGGCCAGAGTTCGATCGCCGTCGAGCAGGAGCACGGGACAGGCGGCGTGCGCCATCGCTCGGCTTTCTTCGGTATTCGGCAATTCGAGGCACATCGATAAGGCATCGGCCGAGAGGTCAGGCAGGATCCATTGCGACCATTTAAGCGAGAGCACCGCGTCGGCAATGGCGGCGCCAGCCTTCGCCTCCAGCTCCGGCACGCACAGGATGTCGAGGTAGTCGCTCAGCGAAATCCCGATGGGAAGCAGGCGCTGACCGCGATCATGCCTTTCGACATAGAGCGGTGCCAGGCCGGCAAGGGCGTCTCCGTTCCACACTGCAATGGCCGCAAGGTCGCCGGGCGCGAATGTCTGCCACCAGGGAATGAGCCAGGCGGGAGACTGGAACGGCGTGGCCGAGATGCTCTGTCGCCAGAGCTGCCACCAATGCGGCTCCAGATCCATGAACGCCCTCGCATCACGGATGATCTCGGTGCGCAGACCGCCCATCAGGCGATTCCCAGCAAGGCGCGACGGGTGCCAAGCTTCGCCAGCGCTTCGTAAGCATCCATGTAGGATGTGATCATGCGCTCAAGCGAGAAGCGGCGGCGCGCCTCGGCCCGGCATGCCTCGTGATCCAAGGCTCCGGAAGCGACGATGGCCTTCGCCATTTCCTCGACGTCATTGACCAGGAATCCGGTCCTGCCATGCTGGACGACATCGGGAAGGGCGCCGTTCGGGAACGCGACGACCGGCGTGCCGCAGGCAAGCGCCTCCATCGCAACAAGCGAGCTTGTCTCGGGGGCAAGGCTGGGAATGACCAGGCAGCGGGCCGCGTTGAGCAAGCGCCGCTTGGCGCAAAACCCGAGTGGCCCAAGAAAACGCCGCTGCCGATCGAGCCGAGGACGGACCTCATCGGCGAAATAGCGCAGATGGGTCTCATAAGGATAGACTTGGCCGGCGATTGCCAGGGAGACGCCCGCGCGCTTAGCTGCCTCGATCGCGAAATGGACGCCCTTCTCCGGACAGATGCGGCTGAGCACCAGCGCGAAATTGCGCCGCGACCGAGGCTGGTTCAGTGCAGCGATATCGACGCCGTTTGGAATGGGCTTCGCAAGTCTCGACCTTGCCGGCGCCGTCCGGTGCTGCGCCTGCGAGACCGCGTGCAGCCACAGGTCCTCGCGCGACGGGGCAAGCACCTCGGGCGGGTACCAGCCGAGTGGCAGGTGCAGTGTCACCAGGGTAGGACCGTCGTCAGGCAGATAGGCATCGAAATCGATCCCGTGGAGGTGAACGACGTCGATCGGCCAGCGCGCCCGGGCGCCTGCTATCGCGTCACGATGCGCCTTATGGGCACGCTTCTTCGCCGCCTCGTCGAGCACACCCGTTTCGGCTCGTGTTTCCACCAGGACGCCTGCCGTGCTTGACCCTTGGCAGGCGACGACAATCGAACGGTGGCCTTTGTCAACGAGCGCCCGATCCAGCGCCGACAGCACCTGCTCGGCGCCGCCGACCGCATCCGGCCCGACGGGCGCGAGGGGGTAGGCGACGTTGAGGACTGTCAGTGTCATCGCTGGTCGAGCCGGGCCTCACCATGCCGCCGACACACGTTGCGGTGCTGCCATTTCGTCGCCGATCGCGGGAGCATGGCGTCGGATCATCGCTGCGCAGAACTCGGCGAACTCCTCGGGGATCTGGGGCGGGCTGGTGTGATGAGGCTGCAGACCGCGGTGCTCCGGCGTGAAGCAGAAGGTGACGGTGACGTTGAAGTCGGCGAGCGCTTCCATCTGGCGGTCGAACCAGTCCAGCGCATTCGGCCGAAAACTGTCGGCCCAGGACAGGCCGGTGCGCAGGTGCGTAACGCCCAGACGTTTCATCCAGGCAACAGCATCGTCCAACCGATGGTCCTCGTAATGGAACCACTGGACCAGGCCCATTTGCGGAGTGTGGCGAACGAACTCCTCGAGCGCCGGCTTTGGCGTGCCGTCCTCGCGAAGCAGGCCCATGTAGAAATGCCTGTAATAGGACGAACCTTCCGCTTCCCGATGGCGCGTCGTCGCCTCCCACGAACGTGGCAGGTCATAGAGGCTGTACCATTGAACCCGCGGCGCGATTGGGAGCAGCAATTCGGCCGTGCGGCGCAGGCCCCAGAGCTGGATCTCCTCAGCGCCGAAGGTCGAGACGCCGACTTCGCTGACCCAGATCGGCAGATCGGTGACGGCGGCGATCTCGCCAAGCTTCTGCGGCCACTCATGAATCTGCCAAAGGTTCCAATCGAGCGGGAAGCCATGCACGGCGACGGCGTCCACACCGTCGAGCACGCCGAACTCCTTCATGCGCGTCATGAAGCCTGCGTCGATCGGCGAAATGCCGCCCAGCACCTTTGTGACGGCCGGGTTCTCCCGGCCGATTGCATCGGCCGCCAGGGTCGCCATTGTGGCAAAACGGCTCCAGTCCGGGTCGAGCTCCGGGTCCCAGTGCGATTTGTTGTTGGGCTCGTTCCAGATCATGGCGGCTTCAATCATTGGTCTCTCCTTTCGAAGGATAGACGGCGGCGCTGCCGGTCGGTTCACCAGACGCGCGACAGAAATAGACCTCGTCTTCCGGGTGGAGCAGGATGTCGAAACCGGCACTGCGCAGCATCGCTTCGGTGCAGGCGCGGTTCGGAATCCACCAGTTGGTGGGGTCGTCCGCATAGCGATGCTCGATGAAGTGCAGTTTCGGAAATTCGGGCTGATCGAAGAGGTCGCGTGTCCAGAAATGGTAGTTCTGCTCAAGTGGCAGGACCTTGCCGCTGCCGCGCTGCATCGACTGGAAGATCATCAGGTCGCTCGCGACATGCGCGCGGATCAGGTCTAGCGCCAGCAGCGGGTGGCGCAGGTGGTAAAGCACGCCCATGAACAGCACGATGTCGAAGCGCTCGCCAAGCGATGCGACGTCGTAGACCGACAATTCACGGAACTCGATGTCGCAGTCGGCGATCTCGGCGGCGAAGCGCGCCTGGGCGAGATAGGCTTCGTCGAAGTCGATTCCGAGCACGCGATCGGCGCCACGTTTCTTCATTTCGATCGAGTAGAAGCCTGCGTTGCAGCCGATATCGAGCACCGACTTGCCCGAGAGATCAGTCGGAATGGCATCCGCGAATTTGCGCCATTTGATCAGCGGGTAGTTGCCGAGGAAATGATCGGGAGCAGTCTCCACGCCCGCCAGTTCCATATTGTGAAACCACGGCCCCAATGCGTCGATGCGGCGACGTATTTCCGTGCTGGAGTGCAGCATGGCTAAGCTCCTTCGCCTGGAACGGTTGGCACTGCCGAACGGTCCTGCGATGCAAATATCGTCAGGGTCAGATCATCGACGGCATCATTGCTTTCGAGCAGCCTGAGCGCGGTGCGGTAGCCGTTGAAAGTACCGACATCGACATAGGCGGTCCCGGCCTTGACACCGTAGGCCTCGCCTCCGCCGGCGAGATAGGCGTTGACCAACGTGCCGAAATACTCGTCAGAACCATCGCGCTGGCGCCACAGTGCCGCCAGTTGATGGAAGATGCGGCCTGGCATCTTGAAGGCGCCCCAGACCCAGTTTGTCGCGGCGTCCGCTTGCTTGACCTGGATCTGCTCGACCCGGCCGTTGCCATCGAGGACGACGGCGTCGAACAGTTCCGGGCGTTCGACCGGAAACATCAGGAAGGACAGCCGGTCGTCGGCCAGATGGCAGAAGCCGTCTTCAGGAAACCAGATCGTGTCGGGCAGGCCGATCAGGACCGTTTCGTCCGGCGTCACAAGCGGTGCCGCGCGGAAGATCGCGTCGCAAAGTCCAACCGGAGACGGTTGCGCCACGAAGATTGCTGCGGCGTCGCCATAGCCGGCGGCGTAATATTCGAGGATGTCCGACTTGCCGGAGCCGATGATGAAGCAGATGCGGTCGACGCCATTGCGCACCATCCGCCGTACCAGATATTCGCTCACCGCGCATGGGCGCTCGGTCTGCCCGTCGAGCCGGCTGCCGACCGGCAGCAACTCCTTGGAAAAGCCCAGCGGCTGAATGCGGCTGCCGCGACCGGCGGCCGGCACGATGCCCAACATCAGACGACTTCCTCCATTGTTCCTCTCGCCTTGGACGCGAAAGCGTCGTTCAGGATTCGGTCGAGTTCGGCGGCACGATGCGCGGATGTGTGCTCGTCGAGGACGCGCTCCCTGGCGCGGCGGCCGAGCGTCGCGATCTCATTGTCGGACAGGCCAAGCGCGGCAACGACATCGCCGGTGCTGTGCGCCAGAAGGATATCGCTGCCCGGCGTGAAGAAGCTGTCGAGGCCGGCCCAGTCGTCGGAGATGATTGCGGCGCCGCAGGCGGCTGCCTCGAACAGACGGCCTGACGGGCACCAACCCTTTCGCGCCATCGCCTCGCGGGTGACGTTCAGCGTGAGGCGCGAGGAGGAAAAGAAGGCAGGGTGATCGGCGGGCGGCAGGTGCCTGACGAAAAAGATATTGCTGCTCCATGGGAAGTCCTGCGGGTACTGCGCCCCGCCGATGATGAAACGGCGGTTTGGAAGCCGCGCGGCGGCAGCGACAAGCAGTGTTTCCACGGCTGTCTGCCGGTCCTCGGCATAGGTGCCGAGATAGGACAGGTCGCCGGCGAATTCGGACCTTGGCTGCGCCGGCCGGTGCCGGTCGGGGTCGACATGGCCGTAGAGCGGCAGGACATGGCGCACGCCTAGGATGGTCCTCAGCGCATCGATCGCCGGCCCTCCGGTATAGCTCAGGATCAAGTCGAAATCGCTCAAGCAGTCCGGCTCGAAATAGGCTGGATAATCACCTCGCTCGATGCTCGCCAGCGTCACCGGTGTATCGAGGTCATAGAACACTTTCAGCCCGCGACAGGTATCGTTGGCGAGCCGCGAGGCCTCGACAGCGTCTGGACAATAGGAGGTGACGATGACGACGTCGGCCTGCCGTATCGCGGTCTCGGCCTCTTGGCGGATATCCTCCCATGCCGGGTAGAGAACGACATCGCCGCCGTTCAGCCGGTCGATGTCCCTGGCGCCGGCATAGTAGTGCGTATCGCGTTCGAAGAAGCTGATCGACCAGCCAAGCGGCGCCAGCGCGCCAATCAGTCCACGCCAGAGCGTGGCATGCCCGTTGCCCCATGAGGATGTGACGGTGAGGCCGAAAATGACCATGCGCATCGGTTACCGCTCCCGTCAGGCGATTTCATTCAAACGAATCAGCTTGGAGCCCCAGTCGCCGTGGACGACCGTTGTGATGGAGGCCGGCTCGATGTCGAAGCGAAAGCAATCGCCGAGCTGCAGGCCAAGGACCGCGCAGACAGCCGCCTTGATCACATCGGCATGGCTGATAAGTGCGATGCACTGACCCTGTCCATTCTCGCGCAGCGCGTCCATCAGGCCGATCATCCTGTGCTGGACATCAAGCATAGTCTCGCCGCTCGGCGTGCGGGCGCTCTGGCGCTGGTCGTTCCAAAGTCGCCAGCTTGCGTCGCCGTTCAGTTCTTCGAAGGTCTTGCCGGACCACTCGCCGAAGTCGATCTCGTCGAGTTCCTTGCAGATCGCGATCTTCTCAACCTCGCAAGCGATCGCGATCGGCTTCGCCGTTTCGAGCGTGCGCTCGCGCGGACTGCTGAAGATCGCTGAGAGCGGCTCTCGCGCCATCCGTCGCGCGAGATGCAGCGCCTGCGCCTGGCCGGCTTCACCGAGGCGAACGCCTTCAAGCCGCCCGGCCAGGTACGAGCCAACATGATCATGCGCCGCATGGCGGATGAGAAAGAACGTGGTGGTCATTCGGCGGCGTCCAGCATCGGCTCATCATTGCCGGCGATGAAGGCGAGCGTGCGCAGGCGCGCTTCCGCGTCGGTGAACTGCTCTGGCGGCGACTTCATGAAGTAGCTGCTAGGACCCGTGAGCGCGCCGGCGATGCGGCGGTCGAGAGCGAGCTTCGCGCAGCGGACAGCGTCGATGACGACGCCTGCCGAGTTGGGCGAATCCCAAACCTCCAGCTTGAGCTCGGCATTGAGCGGCACGCCGCCGAAGGTGGTGCCCTCGACCCGGATATAGGCCCATTTGCGATCGGTCAGCCACGGGACATGGTCGCTGGGTCCGACATGGATGTTGCCGGCCTCAAGCGGGACGTCGATCTGGCTGGTGACGGACTGCGTCTTCGAGATCTTCTTCGATTCCAGCCGCTCGCGCTCGAGCATGTTGAGGAAGTCGGTGTTGCCGCCGAAGTTGAGCTGATAGGTGCGGTCGATGCGCACGCCGCGCTCGCGGAAGAGATTGGCGAGCAGCCGGTGCACGATGGTTGCACCGACCTGGCTCTTGATGTCGTCGCCGACCAGGGGAAGGCCGCGGGCCTCGAAGCGCTGACGCCATTCCGGTCGTGAAGCAATGAATACAGGAATGCAATTGACGAAGGCGCAGCCGGCGTCCAGTGCGCATTCGGCATAAAAGTGCGCAGCCTCTTCGGAGCCGACCGGAAGGTAGCATATGAGCACCTCGGTCCCGCTTTCCTTGAGCCGTGCGATTACGTCTGTGACCGGTTCACCCGACTCTTCGATCTCATCGCGCAGATACTTGCCGATTCCGTCCAGCGTCGGGCCGCGCTCAACGCGCACCCCGATCGGAGCGACATCGGCGAAACGGAAGGTGTTGTTTGGCGCGGTGTAGATCGCTTCCGCCACATCGCGCCCAACCTTGTTTTTCGCAACATCGAAGGCGCAGACCACCTCGATATCATCGACATGGTAGCCGCCGAGATCGGCATGCATCAGTCCGGGGATCGGCTCGTTGCCATTGGCGTGGCGATAGTAGGAGAGACCTTGCACAAGGGATGATGCGCAGTTGCCTACGCCGACAATGCCGATACGAACTTTCTTCGGTGTCACGAAACCACTGCCTCTTTTAAGTTGGAGGTAAGTTCCTCGCCGCCGAACCGGGAGTGGCCTCGAATGTTCCTTCGCGCCGCGAAAAATTGGTGAGCCTGATTGCGGATCAAACAGGCGCCGCTTCGCGTTGGCGGCCAGACAGCTAGGCAGGAGCCGTATGATCGTCTTCGGCGACCACAAGCGAACGCGTAGCGCAAAACAGCTCCGGAAGGCTGTCTTGGCCGCGGCTGGAGCTATCGGCGATCTGCCTGCCGGCCTCGAACGTCACGCCGCTGTGGTCGATCTATTCGTCACCGCCTCCGAACTTCTGCAGGGCCTCGCCGATGCGGAATTCGACATAACAGGCGTCGACAGCAGTTCGTCGAGACAGAAGCTCGGGTCGGAAATTCTCGTCGAGTTGTCGCAGGAAGTGCTGCGGTCCTGGCAACAAGGATTTGCTCGAAGCGGAGTGCTTGATGCGTCGCTGCTTGCAAAGCTTGCCGGCATCGACTGCGGCAGCGCAATAACCACCGGACCGGCTGAAGGCTATGCGCTGTACGCCCTCTACCCGGAAACCTATCTGCTTGCGGCGCTGGGGTCGGGCCTCGGCGCAAACACATGCGTCATCGGAATCCGCAGCATCGGTCTCGGCCTCGCGGCGATGGTGGCCGCCGCCCTACATGCGCCGCCGCCTATCAGCCTGCGACCGATCGGCCATCCGTTTTCCCGGCACATAAGCGCCGCGCCCGAACTCCTGGGTTCTTGGCTCGACAGACCGCAGTCCGAATTTGCCATCGTCGATGAAGGTCCGGGTCTCTCCGGCAGTTCCTTTCATGCTGTCATTGCCTGGCTTGGGCGGCACGGCATCGACCATGAGCGCATTCATCTGTTCCCGAGCCACCGCGGCGGCCCGGGCGCGCAAGCTGCTGCCGAAACTGTCGCTGCCTTGTCGCAGTGCCAAAGTCATGTCGCGGATTTCGAAGACGTCTTTGATGGCGCGGTCGGCCCCGGGCTGCGGGACTGGATAGGACATTTGCTCGGCAAGGCTGATGTTGAGCTTCATGAAATTTCAGGCGGCGCATGGCGCGAAGTTCTTTCAGTACCGACCGGCGCTTGGCCCCCGATATTCCCGGCATTCGAGCGGCGCAAATTCATCGCTTCGGTCGGCGGCGAGCGCTGGCTGGTCAAGTTCGCAGGTTTCGGCGAGGCCGGCCAGCGCAAGCTGCGTACGGCCAAGGCACTCCACGAAGCGGGCTTTGGCGCTCAGCCTGCCGGTGTCTGTCACGGTTTCCTGGTCGAGCGCTGGATCGATGCCGGCAGGCTGGACCGGGCAGGGCTGCCCAGAGATGTGCTGATCGACTGGCTCGGGCGCTATCTCGGCTGGCGCGCCGCCAAGCTGCCGACCGACGAGGCCGGCGCCTCGCTGGAAAAGCTTGTCGACATGGCCGTACAAAACTGCAGGGAAGCTTTGGGAGAAGGTCGGGCCAAAGTATTGGCGGGTTGGTTCGCCCGCAACCCGTCACAGACCGGGCTGGGGAGGATCGAGATCGACGGGCGCCTTCATCCATGGGAATTTCTGGTTCGCCAGGACGGGACCGTGCTCAAGACGGATGCCGTCGACCACTGCCGCTCGCACGACATCGTCGGCTGTCAGGACATAGCGTGGGACATTGCAGGCGCGAGGGTTGAATATGAGCTTTGCGAAGCCGAGCTTGCGCGGCTCATCAAAGGCATCGAGACAGAAATGTCGCGTGCCGTCGATCGTTCCCTGGTCGATCACATGGAGCCCTGCTATCTCGCGTTGCAGCTTGGCCTGTGGACGATGGCCGAACAGTCTGCAGAGGGCCGTGATCGGGTGAAGGCCATTCGCGCCGCTGACCGTTACCAGATCAGGCTTTCGCGTTTCACCGAGCGCTTGAAGACTTGATCAGTCCAGCCTGCGCAGCATGTCGGCTTCCTGCTCCAGGATGTTTGCCACTTCCTCGCGTCGCAGATGCGTCATCATCAGGCTGACGCAGCACTCGAGATAGGTAATGGAAGCTCTTCGCAAGAATGCGGCCGTTTCCGCCGCCGCCATCTGCTCGATGTCCTTGACTGATCGCTTCGACTGCACAGCTCTTCCTCCAACGCGGTTGTCATGCCCAACCGCGATGTCTGCTGGTTGTTCCGCCCCGGTGAAAAAGATGCCGCTGCTTCAGAGCTGCAGGTCCTGCAGCTTTCCTCCGCCTGCTCTGTCGATCGCAACCACGGGCTCGGTCGCCAAGTCGTCCATATTTGAAAAGTAGACGATCGTCTGCAGCAGGCCTTGCCTTAGAGGCACCTGGGGCGACCAGCCGAGGAGCGCCTTTGCGCGGCTTATGTCGGGGCGCCGGCGGCGCGGGTCGTCCTGCGGCAACGGCAGGTACTTCACGGGCGATCTGGTGCCGGTCAGTTCGCGCACCAATCTTGCCAGCTCGAGGATCGAAAACTCTCCAGGATTGCCGAGATTGACCGGTTCGCGCGGATTTGGATCGACATCCATCAGGCGGCGCAGTCCCTCGACCAGATCAGTGACATAGCAGAAGGAGCGGGTCTGTCGGCCGTCCCCGAATATCGTCAGCGGCCGCTTTTCGATCGCTTGCATGACCAGGTTCGAGACGATGCGGCCGTCGGCAGGGTCCATCCTGGGCCCATATGTGTTGAAGATGCGGGCCACGCGAATATCGGCCATCGCGGCTCGCAGATAATCGAAGCAGAGCGTTTCGGCGGCGCGCTTGCCCTCGTCGTAACAGGCTCGCGGTCCCGTGCAGTTGACGTGGCCGACATAGTCCTCGCGCTGCGGATGCTGTTCCGGATCGCCATAGACTTCGCTGGTCGATGCCTGCAGGAAGCGGGCACCGTTGCTGGCGGCGAGCTCGAGAAGATTTAGGGTCCCGATGACACAGGTGCGCGTCGTGTGGATCGGGTCGGCCTGATAACGAGGGGGCGATGCCGCGCAGGCCAGATTGAAAACGCGATCGACAGGTTCACCGAGTTCCAGCGGCGTGCAAACATCCTGCTCGATCAGCCGAAAGCGCGCCAGGCCAACCAGCGAGCCGATGTTCTCCATTCTGCCAGTAAGGAAATTGTCGACGCAGATCACACGATAGCCGTCATGCAGCAGCGCCTCGCACAAATGCGAACCGAGGAAACCGGCACCGCCGGCAACAAGCGCCGTCTGTGTTTTTTCAGCCCTTTTTGATCGCCGCATCTCGATGGTCTCCTGTCTGTCACTCATGCTGCACTTTCGACGTCCAGATCGATCGCCGGACGCGTTCCAACGGACGGCGTCAGCGCCGAAACGAATTCACGCGCCCGCGCCAGGGCGGTATGTCTTGAAAGCACCGCCTCCCGCGCCGCCCTGGCCATGTCGAGCCTTTCCCGCTCGGATTTGGCGTTTAGGATATCCTCGACATCTGCGGTGCTTGCCGCCGTCTCGATCGCCGGCGCCGGGAAGAAATCATCGAGCCCGGGCCACCGGTCGCTGATGATCGGCGTGCCGCAGGCGGCGGCCTCGAAGAGCCTCACGCTGGGCGACCATCCTGCGGCAATCATCGATGCCCGGGTAAGATTCAGCGTGTAACGCTGGCGGCTGTAGAACGCGGCATGCTCGGAGGGCGGCAGGTGCTCGATCCGCTCGACGTTCTCCGGCCAGGCGATGTCGGACGGATATTGCGAGCCGGCAACGACGAAGCGGCGGTCCGGTAGGCGCCGCGCAGGCTCCAGCAGCAGCGCGTCGAGGGCGGGCTGCCGGTCCGCGCTGTAGGTGCCAAGATACCCAAGGTCCCATTCGATCGCGTGCCTGGCACGATGGTGTCGTTTCGGATCGACGGAGCAGTAGAGCGGCTCCGTTCGGCGGGCGCCGAACTCGGATTTCAGCCGCTCCAAGGTCGGGCCGCCAGTGAAGGAGAAATAGACGTCGAAATAGGGGATCTGCCTGAGGGCGAGATAGTCGCAATCGCCCTCGGCAACCCGCGCCAGCGTCACTGGCGTGTCGATGTCGTAAAAGCAGAACTGTCCCGTGCACAGCGAAGCAAGATCGTCGATGATCGCCCTGCCTTCCGGCACGAAGGAGCCTATCACCACTGCGTCGGCCCGCTGCAGCTCCTGCCGGTGGTTGCGGAGCAACTCCGAGGTCGTCTCGTAGTAGTGCAAGTCGCAGAAATCAGGGTCGCGCAGGTCCCTGTGATGCGCGTACCAGGGCACGTCGCGTTCAAGGAATGTGACGCGATGGCCGAGCTCGCCGAGCGCGCGCAGCAGTCCCCGGAAAGTCGTCGCATGGCCGTTGCCCCAGGACGAAGATAGTGAAAGCCCGAGGAAAACGATGTCGAGCGGCTTCGTCATTCCGCGGCCTCCATTGCCCGGCGCTCGAAATGCGCCTTGAAGATGTCGTTCACCAGCTGAGCCCTCAGCGTGTAGGTGTGCTCGGCCAGAACGCGCCGCAGCGCTGCCGCGCCGACCGCTTTGGCCCGCTTCGGCGTCAGCGTGCGCATGATCTCTGCGACATCGGCGCCGTCCCGGGCGACCAGGATCTCTTCGCCGGGTGTTAGAAACATCTCGACGCCGAGCCAGGCGTCGGTGATCAGGCATGCACCCGCGCCCGCCGCTTCGAAGACACGGGTTGCGGGCGAAAAGCCGTTGGCCGCCATGCTGTCGCGGCTGATGTTGAGCACCGCCTTCGCCGTCACGTTGAAGGCATTGTGATCGCGCGTGCCGACATGGCCGAGCCACGACACGTTTGCCGGCAAGGGCTTGTCCCCCCAACCGGAGCCACCAAGCAGGAAGCGCTGGCCGCCGAGCCCGCGGGCTGGATCGAGGAAAAATGTGTCGACACGCGCCTCACGGTCGGGCAGCCGATTGCCGAGGAAAGCCAAGTCGCAGGCAAAGCGCGGATCTGCGGCGACCGGATGATGCGTCTCCGGATCGAGCGCGTTGTAGATCGGCACGCATTCCGTCGCGCCGAGCGCCCGATAGTCCCAGACCACCGGGTCACCGCCGCCATAGGTCAGCACGATGCCGATCCTCTTCAACGCTTGATGCAACGGGTGTTCGGCATCGTTGCGCAACTCGCTTAGGGTCGCCGGCGCGTCGACATCCCAGAAGACAGTCAGCGCGTCCGGTCGGGCATTGTCGAGAACCGCGCGCAGCAGCGCATCGTCTTCGAAGCCGACGCCGCTTGCCTTGACCACGACGTCCGCCTGCGCGGCGCGCGAGGCGACCTGCATCAGCGCATGCGCTGTCGGCTCGTAGACGACGACGCTGCACCAGTCCGGCGCCTCGATATCGCGATGCTTTTGCCGATCGTATACGTCGGGCTCATAGAAGACGATGTCATAGCCGCGCTGCGACAGTGCCTTGAGCAAGCCGCGGTAGTAGGTGGCGGCGCCATTCCAGTAGGATGACAGAAGGCTCGATCCGTAAAAGGCTATCTTCATGCCGCGGCCTCTCTTGCAGGCTTGATTTCGGCCGCCGCGCGATTGCCGCATGCGGCCAGGATGTCGAACAGCTCGTCGGCGCGGTGCCGGCACGTGTGTCGCGCCAGGATGGTTTCCAGGCCGGATGCGGCCAGTGCTTCTGCACGCTGGCGATCGTTCAGCACATCGCGGAGGTGTCCTCGCATCTCGGCGCCGTTCCGGGCGAACAGGAAATCCGTGCCGGCGCGGAACAGCCCTTCGACATCCGACCACGGCGCCGAGACCAGCGGAATCCCGCAGGCCAACGCTTCGAACATGCGAATGGTGGGAATGCCCGGCAGGCTCTCTCGGTAAGGCCTGCGGGGGATGTGCATGGTGACGCGATGACGAGCGAAGGCTTTTGGCACGTCGGCATTGGCAATCCAGCCATCATAGCGCAGCCCAGCTTCTGCAAGCGCGGCGCTGGCATAGGCCGGATAGCGCACCCCGTGTACGGTTCCCGACAGCCGGAGTGTGCTCGCCGGCTCGATCAGGAACTCGGCGATCTCGGCGCTGCGTTCATCGTCGCCCCAATTGCCGATCCAGACGAGGTCGAAGGCGGGGCCGATTTCCGGGCATGGCTTGAACAGCCGGTCGTCCGCCGCCTCATGCCAGGTGAACACCCGTCTGCCCCAGCCGGCGCGAAGATAGCTCTCCCGCAGCACTTCGCCGAAGACCAGCACCCCGTCATAATGCTCGAGCTGAAGCGCAGCGATCGCCTGCGTCGCCGATACCGCACGATGATGAGTGTCATGGAACAGTAGCGTGAAATTGCTCAGCACGCGCGCTTGTCCGATGCGCGCGACGAGATCCTTGTCCGTCCATTCGTGGACGATCACGACATCCGCGCCGGCCAGCCAGGCTTCGTGCTCGAAGCCAGGGGCATAGGCCACCACCCTCAGTTCCGGAAAATCCTTGCGGAAGCGCTCGACGGCAAAGGGGCCTTGCTCGGCGAGCAGGTTCGATCGGCTCCAGCCGTCGATGGGCTCGAGCGCAACCACCTCATGGCCGCGCGCGGCAAGCTCGCGCATGATGCCGCGCTGGAAATGCGCGTTGCCGTGGTTCCAGTCCGAAACCGCCGAATGGGTGTAGAATAGAAAACGCATGGTCAACACCCCGCTGCGGTCAGCGCCGCCCGGTTGTAGACGTCGCGCATCACCCTCACCTGCTTGCCCAGCGAGAATTTGCGCGCCTGCCGCGCGGCGCGCCTGCCCAGCTTGCGCCGCAAGCTTTCATCGTGGGACAGGTTCTCGATACAGCCGGCCAGCGCATGTGGATCGCGCGCATTGAAGAACATGGCCGCGCCGTCCCAGATTTCGCGGTAGGTCGCGATATCGGCGAGCACCAGCGGCGTGGCCGACAGCGCGGCCTCAAGGGCGGCCAGACCGAAAGGCTCGTAGATGGAGCTCGAAACGAAGATGCCGGCTCGCCTCATCAGCCGGCGAACTTTGCCGTGGTCCATTGGCCCGAACGAGACGCAGTTATCGAAACGGGCGCGCTGTCCGTCAGGCCCGGCGAGCGGGCCGGCGACCTGAATGGGCCAGTCGCAGAGCGCGGCGGCGGCGTCGAGCGATGCCGCATTCTTGCCCTCGTCCCACCAGCGCGCAGCTGCGAAGACGAAAGGCTCGCGCCGTCCTGGCCTCGGGCCGGGCAGGGCGCCATTATGGACGACGCTCAACCCTTCGATCGCGCCATAGCAGACTTGGAGCATCTCGGCATGGCTTCGGCTCGGAGCGACAACGGCTTCGGCGCGATCGAATCCGGCCTTGTTGCGATCTCGCTGCCACGACCAAGCGTCCGCTGGCGCTTGCCCACGCACCGCGTGCAGCCAGGTTGCCACGCATGAATGCGAGACCGCGACGACAGGACATGCCAGATCAAGGCCGGCCGCTTGCGCCGGTGCATTGAGATGGATGAGGTCGATCGCATAGGTCTGGACGAGGGTACGCAGTTCGCCCGGCAAGCTGTCGAGATCTTTTTCGTCGCGCGTCATCCAGTCCGGCGGGCATTTGAGCCAAACCAGAGTGGCGAAAGACCGCGCCTCCCGCGCCTGCTCCGGAGAAGGTTCGGGTCCCAGCCCGGCGAGCACGATGCTGTCGCCTCCGGCCGCCAGCTCGCGCGCCAGGTCGAGCGAATAGCGCCAGACGCCGCCGACGGCGTCGGTCGTCATCAGGATGCGCCGCGGACGATGGATCAGTGACTGCAGCATGAGGACTCCAACTCAGCCAGCGCATGCGGGCGCTGGTCCTGGATGTCGCTGAAGGAGCGGAAGGAGGCGAGGTAGTGCTCATGCGCGCGTTCCCAGGCGAGGTCGTCGGGTTCGCCCCAGAGTTCGCGGTAGCTGGGAGAGCTCGGATAGGGATAGAGCGGCACGGGCTCGTTCGCCCAGACGCCGTGGTCGATGAGGTGCTTGCGCCAATAATCCACCAGCGCCGGGTCGTCCTCGACCACGCCGATCAGATTGGCCTGGACGAAAGGCACGTGGCGACGGGCGTCGACCAGAAGCGCAGCCAGATCCTCGGTATCCAGCCGGCAGCGCTTGGCAAGCATCGCCCGACCCTCGACGGTCAGGCTTTCAAGGCCGGCCTCGATCGAGACGCAGCCGGCTTCGCCGAGCAGCCGGAGCAGTTCCGGCTTCCAGAGGTCGATGCGAGTCTGGACGCCGAACTGGACGTCGCGATCGACCAGCGCTTCCAGCAGCGCCTTCTGGGGAAGGAAAATTTCGTCGATGAAATAGATGTAGCCGACGCCTTGCGCGATCAGCCCGTCGATCTCGGCCATGACGGCGTCGTGGTTTCGGCGCCGATAGGCATCGCGAAAATCGATCTTGGCGCAGAAGCTGCAATTGTAAGGGCAGCCGCGCGACGCCTCCACCTCGGCGCCGGCGCCTCTCTGGACGGAATCGAACCTGTGATGATGATGGTCATGCGCGGCGATCCAGTCGGACGGCCAGGCGAGCGCCGGGTGATCGACGAACGTGCTGGCATGCACGCCGCCATTGCAGGCCGGTACGTCGCCTTCCAGGCGAGCCGTATGCGCAACCTCGCCCCAGTCGTCTCGCCGCGCGAGCTCCGCCACCACCTCCTCGCATTCGCCGCGCACGACGAGATCGGCGCCCAGCTTGCGCAAGGTAGGGCCCGGCGTCGCCGAGCCATGCGGTCCGACCGCCACCGTGCGTCCGCCGCGTCCTGCGAGATGGTTGAGGAACTCCGCCGGCACGCGCAATTCAGGCGGCGCGCAGCGCCAGAACAGGTAGGTCGGCGCGGTGGTCACGACGGTCATGTCGGGCTGAAAAGCCGCGACGCTTTCGGCAAGGGCCTCGTTGTCGAGCCCCTGCAGCAAGCCATCCAGCATCAGGACATCGTGCCCTTCGGCTTCCAGCATTGCCTTTGAATAGCCGAGCTCCAGCGGCAGATGCGGCTGGCGGCAGCCGAAATAGATGCTGTGCTCGTAGGTCCAATGAGGATTGACCAAGGCGACTTTCATGCGACATACCTCGTGGCTTCGGGGCGCGATTGGAGCCGATGCCGCAGCAACCAGCTGGCGAGATCGCAGACGCCTTCATGCCATGGGACATGCGCCTGCCAGCCGATCGCGGCTTGCAGCTTGCGCGTGTCGGCGACGAAGAAGGGCTGATCGCCAAGGCGTTCGCGGTCATGGCGGATCGCGATTTCGCTGCCGGTCATGTCGGCGATTTGCGCCAGCAGCACGCGCAGGCTGACCGTGTTGCGCGGACCGCCGCCCAGATTGAATGCCTGGCCCTTGACGTCCTCGATCCTGGCGAGCACGCCGCGATATGCAGCCACGGCATCGGATACGTGCAGGATGTCGCGCACCTGCCGGCCGTCGCCGTAAATGGTAATCGGCTGGCCGGACAAGGCGCTCAAAAGAAAATGTGCGACCCAGCCCTGGTCCTCCGTGCCGAACTGCCGCGGCCCGTAGATGCAGCTCATGCGCAGGACGGCCGTCGGCAAGCCGTAGGACTTGCAGTAGTCGAGGACATACTGGTCGGCTGCGCCCTTCGAGCAGCCATAGGGCGTGCAGAAATCAAGGCCGACCTTCTCATCGACGCCGCTCGTACGAACCGCCTCGTCAAGCGGTTCATAGTGATCGTCGGCTTCTCTCACCGTGATCTGGGGCAGGCTGCCGTAGACCTTGTTGGTGCTGGCGAAGACCACGGGAATTCCAGTGCCGCGGGCAACTTCCAGCACGTTGAACGTGCCTTTGAGGTTGATGTCGAAATCTTGCGCGGGATCGGCCAGGCTGGTTGTCACCGCGGTCTGAGCTGCGAGATGGAAAATGGCCTTTGCCGGCCCCAGTGCCGTGGCCAACGCGCTGAGGTCGCGTATGTCGACGATTTCGGCGATCAGCCGCTCGCCATGCTTTTGCGCCAGCCAGTCGAGATTCTGCTCGACGCCTGGACGGCTGAGATTGTCGACGACCAGCACTGTTTCCCCGTCGGAAAGCAGGCTGTCGGCGAGATTGGAACCGATAAAGCCGCTGCCGCCGATGACGGCTATCGGCCCCTTGCGGCCATGGCGGTACGTCTGGGTCATGAGACCAGTCCCCGCTCTTCCAATTCGCGCCGCATGTCGGCGCCCCGGTCGATGACGACGCTGTTGCGAACCCAGGCCGCGAACTCTCCAAGCGAATTTTCCAGTCGGTGCTTTGGCTCGAAGCCGAGCAGTTCGCGCGCCTTGGCAATATCGGCGAAGCAGTTGCGGATATCGCCCGAGCGCGCCTTGCCGAGTATTTCGGGCGGGCGCTTGGGGATGCCCATCGCCTTCGCAAGAAGACGGGCTACTTCGCTGATCGAATAGGCGTGGCCGCTGCCGATGTTGATGGCATGCCCGGCTGCCTGGCGTTGCTCCAGCGCCAGCCGGAACGCGGTGGCGACATCGCGCACATGCACGAAGTCGCGCTTCTGCTCGCCATCCTCGAAGATCGTCGGCCGCTTGCCGTTGGCGAGGCGCGAGGCGAAGTTGGCGAGAACGCCGGTATAAGGATTGGAGAGCGCCTGTCCGGCGCCGAAGACGTTGAAGAGGCGTAACGCCACCGCGTCGATGCCATAGGCCTGCCCGAAGATCAGCACGGCGCGCTCCTGAGCGTATTTTGTCAGCGCGTAGATCGAGGCGAGATCGGGCCGTTTCTCCTCGTCGGTGGGAATTGGCAACAGCACCTCGCCCGATGCTGATTTGAGATTCCACAGACCATCCCTGATCTCGGCTGGCTTGCGGCGCGCATTGTCAATCCGCTCCCCGTCCGGGGTCTGGTAAAGGCCTTCGCCGTAGATGCTCATGGAGGACGCCACCACGATCCGTTCGACCGGATGCTTGATCAACGCCTCGAGCAGCACCGCGGTGCCGAGATCGTTCGCGCCGACATAGCGGGCGATCTCGTACATGGACTGGCCGACGCCGACCTCGGCCGCCAGGTGGATGACCGCGTCGACACCCGAAATCGCCTCGACGACCGCATCGCGGTCGCGCACGTCGCCCTTTATCAACTCGACTCCAGTCGGAAGACTGATGGCTTCGGCGCCGTGCACCTGGTCGACAAGCGCATCCAGCAGGCGCACCTGATAGCCATGGTCGGTGAGTTCCTGGGCGACGTGGCGGCCGATGAAGCCGCAACCTCCCGTAACCAATATGCGTTCCACGATGACTCCCTTGCGGATTTTGCTTCGGCGCCCCGAACTGCGCGCTAAAAGGTTTGTTCCCTGCTTCAACAAAGTTCCCGCCGCGGGAGCTTACGCAGCTTGGACAGGGCTGTGCACCCGCTGGAACATTGCCTGCCGGCTGCTGTTAGGACCGCTCACCAACCGTCGCTGCGAGAAAGGGAAATCCATGTCCGAGGCCAAGACGACCACCGATCATGACGAGATCCGGAAATGGGTGGAAGAACGGAAGGGCCGACCGGCCGTCGTTCGCACCAAAGGCGAAGGCGGCATCCTGCGCATCGATTTCGGCGAGCCAGAAGACACGTTCGAGGCGATCGAGTGGGACGAATTCTTCCGCATTTTCGACGAGAACGATCTCGCCTTCCTGCATCAGGATAAAGCCGGCAGCGGCGGAACGAGCCGCTTCAACAAATTCGTCGAGCGCAGCCGAAAGAGTTGACAGCCAAGGAAAGTGTCATGGCGCCGTTGCAGGGACCGGAGACCATGCAAAGGTGCCGCGACGGCGGTCAGGCTGCGGCATTTGTTCGTCCCCCTCAATCGAGCGGCTTGTCCGTCGGCCTGGGCGTCTGCCCAGCCTCGCGGCGCCGGCCGGCGTTGCGGTTGGCAACCCGGTTGTCGAGCGGCGAGGACGAGGGCTGCCCTGCGCCGGCGGTCTTTGGCGTAGTCGGTCTCGCGCCCGCATCGCTGTTCTGCGCATCGCGACGCGGATGCGGAAGCCCTTCGGGATCGGGCGACTTGACTGCAGGCTTGGAGGTGTCTTTCGGTTGCGTCATTGCGAACCTCCCTGGTTTGGTTGACGCTACAAAGCGGCGCCCGAGATGCACGCCCGATCAGCCGTGCGGGCGCATCACCACTTTGATGCAGCCGTCCTGCTTGTCGCGGAATGTCCTGTAGAGGCTGGGTCCGTCTTCAAGACCGGCGCGGTGGGTGATGACGAAGGATGGGTCGATCTCGCCTCTCTCGACCTTTTGAAGGAGCGGCTCGAGATAGCGCTGGGTGTGGGTCTGGCCCATGCGGAATGTCAGCCCCTTGTTCATCGCCGCACCGAAGGGAATGTGATCCACCAGGCCGATATAGACGCCGGGCACCGAGATGGTGCCGCCCTTGCGGCAGCAATAGATCACCTCGCGCAGCACATGCGGCCGGTCGGTGCCGAGATAGACGGTGGCCTTGGCCTTGTCGAGCATGGAATCGGATGTTGCGGTGGCGTCGGCCTCCGTGCCGACGCAGTCGATGCAACTGTCGGGGCCGCGACCGTCGGTCATGGCCATCAGGGCATCGTAAATATCGGAATTGCTGAAATCGAGCGTTTCCGCCTTGCCGTAGTCGTGCGCCATGGCGAGCCGTTCCGGCACCTTGTCGATAGCGATGACGCGGCCGGCGCCGAGCATCCACGCGCTCTGGATGGCAAACTGGCCGACCGGTCCGCAACCCCAGATGGCGACAGTGTCGCCTTCCTGGATGCCGGCGTTTTCGGCCGCCATGTAGCCGGTCGGAAAGATATCGGAGAGGAAAAGCACCTGCTCGTCATCGATGCCGTCGGGCACCTTGATGGGGCCGACATCGGCAAACGGAACGCGCAGATACTCGGCTTGTCCTCCCCAATAGCCGCCGACCAGATGCGAATAGCCGAACAGGCCCGCGGGCGACTGGCCCATAACCTTGGCAGCCTGCTCGGCGTTGGGGTTCGACCGGTCGCAGAGCGAGAACAGGCCGTTCTGGCAGAACCAGCACTCGCCGCAGGAGATGTTGAAAGGCACGACGACACGATCACCTTTCTTGAACTTCGTGTGGGCGCGGCCGACCTCCACCACTTCGCCCATGGTTTCGTGGCCCAGTACGTCGCCCGATCTCATCGTCGGCATGTAGCCGTCCATCAGATGCAGGTCCGAGCCGCATATGGCGCAGCAGGTGACCTTGATGACGATGTCGCGATCGTTCTCGATCGTCGGATCGGCGACCTGATCGCAACGAATGTCGCCTTTGCCATGCCATGTCAGGGCTTTCATCGGGATTGTTCCTATGAATTGTGGGTCCTATTTGTGCGGCGGACTGACGCTGAGCAGGAATGTTCCCGGATCATTTTCAGCCATCTTTTGCGGAGCCGGGCTCGGCCATCTCGCGGTGCTGTTCGGCCAGTGTGCCGGCCGGCGTGACATGGGCGGCGGCGACCTGCGTCTTGTTCTTCCAGCCGCTGATGACCTGTTCTTCGCCCGCCATCAAGGCATCGTAGCCGTCTTTCGCCACGTCTGCGGGGTTGTCCTTCTCCTGCGTCCCGACCTCGGTGTCCATCATGTCGGCGCGCTCGAAGAAGCGTGTCTGCGTGGCCCCCGGCATCAGCACGGTCACGCTCACGCCGCTGTCTTTCAGCTCATGGCGCATCGCGATGGCGAAGGAATCGATGAAGGCCTTGGTGCCGTTATAGACCGCCTGGAATGTACCCGGCATGAAGCCGGCAATGGAGCCGGTGAACAGGATCCGGCCGCGACCGCGCTCCACCATTTTGCGGCCGAGCTTATGGGCGAGATAGACGGTGCCGGTGATGTTGGTGTCGATGACGCGGCGTGCCTCGCTCCAGTCCTGGTCGACAAAGCCTCGGCCCAGGCCGCGCCCCGCATTGAGGAAAAGAAGATCGATGTCGCGATCGCCGATTTTGGCGATCAATCTCTCGGCGCCGTCCTCGCTTGCAAGGTCGGCCTCCACTGCGTCGACCGAGACGCCATGTGATTGGAGCGCCTCGGCGGCCTGCTCGATGGCAGGCTCATCGGCGACAATGACGAGATCGTAGCCGTCCTTGGCGCAGAGTTTCGCGAGCTCCTTGCCGATGCCGCTCGAGGCGCCGGTGACGACCGCCAGTTTCCCGTTTCCCATTCGATCCTCCTGGGTCGTTCGGCCGAACATCCGGTTTGACCGAATGTTCCTCGGGCGGGAGGATTTCGGCCAAGGAGGATTTGCGCGCGGTCGATTGCAATGCGGTCGGCCGAGGGAACCGCGTGGGCGCTCAGGCTGTTGGATCGGCAAGGAGCAATGGCCATGGGACTCTTTTCCGACCTGAACAAGAAGCTGGCCGAGAACCTATATGCTCATGGAAGCTATCTGAGCGATCCGGGCGCCGACCTGCCGCGGCGGGTGGAGGAAACGGTCGATCTGCTTATGCCCTTCGTGAAGCCCGAAGCGCGGGAAACGGTGAGGCTGCAGATCCTCGGCATCATCCACGAGCATATCTTCGACGAGGAGTGACTCCGGCGATCGTTCGATCCCGGAGACACTAGCCAGCGGGGGCTCTGTCACCCCGAACGTCGGGATCCGCGCTGCTTTTCGGCTTCGCGCAGCACCCGCACAATGGCGTCGACTGGAGAGGGGGGCGTTGTTGGCTGTGCTTTCCAGCGCCACAGATGGCGAAACAAACTTCTCAAGCTTGGCATCGCAATAACCTCCTTGCGCTATCAAACCTCGGGTGGCGAATGAGGTTCCTTCCATGCCTAGCGCAAGGTTGCCGCGAGCAGAAAGGCGACTGCGGCCAGGACAACCAGCGCCACGATGACCAGGACCGGCCCGTTCCTGCGCGGCTCCAGGTCGGGCGCGTTCTCCGGCGGTCGCATCGCATTGGCAAAGCTCGCTTGGTTGGTGAAGTTCGGTTTACGTGGCTCGACCGGAGCAGAGGAAGTCGGGACAGCGCCGGCTTCGGCATCCGCTTCCAGCGGCGCTGCCGCCGGGTCGAATCCGGGAGTCTTGTCCTGTGTCCTGCCGGCCTGAATTTCGCCGCGGGCCTCGGCGGATGGGCGTTGCTTGGGTGACATTCGGCGCTTCCTTTTTTCCCAAACCTGCATCCGGCCCCGCTGTTCCAATCCAGCCGAGTTCGGCGCGCTCATCGCTCGGACGGAACTTTCGGATCAGGGAAGCTTTGTATCCTGGAATAGCAGGACACGGAGGCAGAAATGCAAGTTCTCGACACAACCGTACATGCAAGTCCCAAAGGCGCGACAGTCGAGTTTCTTGGCGAGGGCGGGGAAAACATCGCTGTCACCATGGTTGTGTCCGACCCGTTGCTCGGCGACGCCGCGCTGATCGATCGCGCCAGAGAGATGATGCTTCAATGCGCCGCGTTCGGCGGCCCCGCAGAACGAGACGGACCGGGCGGGAAGGTGAACGCAGGCCGGCCTGAGATCGAGCGGCCAAGCGATGGAGGCCAGGGTCCGTACACATTCGAATACCGCGAGGGTGGCACTGTGAGGCGGCTTGAGAGCGTCGAGTTGCCCGACCTCGAAGCTGTTCGCCATGAAGCGCTGCGCTCGGCGATCGACCTGCTCGACGATGCGGCTGAGCCCCATCAGGGCGACTGGGCGGTTCGGGTTCGTGGCGGCGACGGCGCTGTCGTCGCGTCCGTCGATTTCGAAGAAGCAAGGCAGGAAAAGGCAATGGCCGCAATGTGAGGGAGCGCCGCGTCTGTGAAAGGTAATGATGATGATGAATTCCCTCATGTCACTGCACGCGCTCGCGAGTTCACGGGGCGATGGGCTCAGACCGGAGTTTCTTCGTCTCTTCGAGGCGCGCGCCGCCTTGTTGGGCCCCGAAATTGTAGAACTCCGTTTCGGCAAGGAGCAGGCGGGCCCCAATCCCATCGGCGGCGCCGCAACCGGGCCGCAGAAAAACATCCTGCGCTTTCCCGGCGGGCACGATGAGAACAATCGCGAGCCCCGGCCGAGGAGGGGCATTATACGCTGACGGAGGTGGAAATGCGTGCGCCCTTGGCACTGATCATCGAAGACGAGTATCTGATCGCGTCGGACGTGGCGAATGGCCTGAAGGAGCGCGGTTTCGAGGTGGCCTGTGTGGCGTCGGAGCGGGCAGCCACGGCTTGGCTGGACGACCACAAGCCGGACCTGGCTATCATCGATATCCAACTGCTCGACGGCCAGCGTGGCCTCGCCGCCGCCCGCCTTAAGGCAGCCGGCGTGCCTTTCGTCGTCCATTCGGGCTATGATCCGGAGTTCCAGTCGCCGATCTTTCACGGCGCACCTTATCTGCCCAAGCCGGCACCGATCCCGCATCTGATCGAAATAGCGAGCCAATTGGTAAGCGATCGCGCCGAACCATAGACGAGCCTGTCTGCCGTCGCAAAAGATGGCTGGAACATAGGAGATCGCTGGCAGTTCGGGTTCGCTTCAGACGCCGTGCCAGGCGTCTGTTGAAGACGGGTGGGCAACACCTGGTCGGCCCGCGCCTGTCCCTCGCAGGCGTGGGCTTCAGGTCCGGCAACTTGCCGCGCCGCGATGCGGATGCGCCGCCAAGAACCACAGGAGACAGCAATGAAGCATCAGACCTCATACGAACTTCAATCGGTGGCGGTCGTCGACCGGCTCGGATTGATTCCTCTTGCAACGAGAACGCAACGGATCGAGCGGTGGGCGGAACTGCTGGACCGCAATCCGCAGCGCTGCCTCTCGGCACTGACGGGCACCGAATATGTCGATCCGGGGGTTCGCGAGCGGGTGCGGGCGGACGGATCGCCGCTCGCGGTTGCGTTCGATGATCCGCTGCTGCGCGCCGCCGGATTGCGTTCGGATACCTATGGCGAGGCGAAGCGCTTCTTCGAACTCTCCGATTGGCAATTGCATGACATCGTCTGCAGCTGCCATACCGGCGCGACGATGCAGGCAAGCTGGGCCGCCGCCCGGGTTCGCCGGATCATTAGAGGCAACCCGATCCTCGGCTGGCTCAGAAGCCGTTTCACCCATTGAGACAGACTGGTCGCCCGGCGAACGCAGGTCGCCGGCGGCTCTGTTATCTATGATCAATGCAGCAAGGAGGCTCCGCGCAACTGCGCTATCCTGCGCATGATGGTGTTCAGCCAGTCGGCGATGGACGAGCCCTCCGGCCTTTTGTCTAAATCCTCAAGCGCCTGTTCCAAAGTATGCTCGACAAGGCGATCGGAAGCGCCGGCATCGTCCAGCAGCAGGCGTGCGGTGAGCCGGAGCTTGGGCAGCAGCGCGACGACGTCCTCTATCGCGGATGCCGGCTGCGCAATAGTCACTGGCTCTGTGGAGGGCTCCGGGAACAGCGCATCGACGACGGCGGCGCGGTTCGACGACTTGCTCAGGCTACTTGCAAAACGCAAATGCTCGGGGATGGCGATCTCGTCATATCCGCTGAAGAAGACGAAGGGCACGTTGCGCAGCATTAGTTCGTCCGCAACCGGGAAAACCTTACGGCCGTGCAGGTCAATGTCCAGGATCGCGGCCTCAGCTGCCTTTGCATGCAGTCTGGCCTGCTCCACCGTCGCCACCGGCCCGAGAATAATGGCTCCCAAGTTGGCGAAGAAGGTCGCCAGATCGCTAGCGAGCAGCCACTCGTCTTCCGCGATCAAGAGGTGAAGTCCCCTGAGGTTTCGCACACGAGTTCCTTCAGTTCGCGTTCCGACGTGGTGAGGCCGCAGTCGTAGACCATGCCGCGCCGACACCGGAGCGCATGACAATGAGGTCGCAGGGAAGCCAGATGTTAGAACGCGGCGACAGGTTAACTGTTCCGGCCGTTCGCCGCATGCGCTTCGATCCGGTCTGACACGCGTGGAACCATTCCGCCGGCCTGCGGTTCGGCACGAGGCGGGAGCCCGGCCGGGAACCATGATCATGACATCGCACGGCGAAGCCTCCAGGGACGACAACGAGCACAGGGACGACAACGAGCATGAGAATGCCGAACGCGTCCGCGACCTCGCGGAAAGAGCAGGAATCCCAAGCGGATTGGCGCTGTCGCTGATCCTGAAATACGGCAACGATCCGGATGTGCTCGATCGTGAGGCGGCAAAGCTGAAGCGCGATGCGGAGAACGCCGGCAGATAGGAGCAGGAGCTGCCTCGTGCTGGCCGATCCGATGGCCCTCATCCTGATGTATTTCGTCCTGCCGGTTTGGCTGATCGCGGGCTTTGCCGACTGGCTCTGTCATCGTGCGACCCACATCGAATCCACGACCGGCGCCAAGGAATCGCTGATCCACCTCCTGATGTTCGTCGAGGTCGGTATCCCATTGCTTGCGGCCATGTTCCTCGAGGTGAACGCCCTGGTCATCGCTGTTATGATCGTCGCTTTCTTCGCCCATGAAGCGACGGCGATGTGGGACGTGCGCTACGCGACCACGGCGCGCACGGTCGGACCGATCGAGCAGCATATCCACAGCTTCCTGGAAATGATCCCGCTGATGGGCCTGGTCAGTGTCGTGTCTTTGCATTGGGGTCAGTTTCTGGCGCTGTTCGGAACTGGAACCGAGAGGGCGCGCTTCGACCTCGCCTGGAAGCAGGAGCAACTGCCGGTGACATATGTCGCCATCGTCATGATCGTCATCGCGCTGTTCGAACTGCTGCCCTATGTGGAGGAGTTCTTCAGAGGCCTGCGCGCCAATGCAGGCCGGCTCGTGCCCGCCAAGGCCAGGCGGCGTGAGCCCGACGATACCGCCATCCGGTGAGGTGTACGTCCCCTTCTCAGCCGTTCTGGTCGATCGCGTGCGGCGATGGCTGCTGGGCACCGCCGGCAGGACGCCCGCCGTTGTGGCCAGCCCAAACCCAGAGGGCGACCAGAACGATCACCAGAATACCGAGCCCAATTGCAATACGACGCATCTGCGGCTTCACCGGCCTGCCCGGTTGGCGGCCGGGTCCGAGCCGACGCCAACCGCGGGATCGGGTGTCACCGGACCGCGCTCGGCTTCCGAACCTTCCGACTCGATCTCTTGGACGGCCTGATCCCAGTGTTCCTGCTGGCGGCCCTCGGGGCGGCCTTCCCGCTCCCATATCTCATGGGCGCGTTGCCTGATGCGTTCTTCCCTGTCCATGCGTGGCTCCTCTTGCGGCTGAGCTGCACTGCCTGCGCCTAATCGAATGCCGGAAGGATTGTTCCCTCGGCAGCTTGGCTCGGGCTGCGGAGATGGAACGCCGTCCTCGCACCGGTGTTATCTTCCATCCAACCGGAGATGAATCATGAAGGACATCCAGAACCGCCGCGAGACCGGCGCCAGGAAATATCCGGCGAACACCGGTCCGGATCCGAGCGACGAATTTTCACAGGACGCCGCCAGCAACGACAAACCTCACGTCGATCCAGGCCTCAGCCGCAAACAGGGCGAGGTCGAGGACAAGACCCATCAATCGGACGGCCGCAATCCGCCCCGGCCGCCGACGCCAAGCCCGGCGACCGAAAAGAGCTCAGGCGCTGGCCCGGCAGTCGCAGAGCATTCCAAGGACGCCAAGGCGCCCAGGAGCGGTCGTCAGCCCGGCGCCTATGTGAAGGAATGAACGCGCTGCCGACGTCGTGGAACATAGCTATGACTTCTAAGTTCGGAGACTGGCCGCCGTCGGCGATCCGGCGGCGGCTGACCGCGGGACGTGGCCGGGCCGGCACTGTCGCAAGGCCGGAGGCCCGCCTTCCGGACGTGCCTCCGGCCGCGTAAAGGCTAGCGTTTACTTGTTGCAATTCTGCGTGTCGGACGTGGTGTTCCCGCTGGCCGTGTTGTTCTGGATGTCGTTTCCGGCTGCGTCCTTGCACCGGTCGCCGATGCCGCCGGACCCGTTTGTCGTCGTGCTGTTTGTAGCATTCGGATCGACCGTGCCGCCATTGCCGTTGTTGTTCATGCCGTTGGTGCCGGTCGTGGCGCCTGTGTTGTTGGTGCCGGTCCCGGTGCCGCCGGTCCCAGTACCGGAACCGCTTGATTGGGCCATTGCGGATGTAGCCAAGACAATTGCGACGGCCGAAGCCGAGAGAAGCTTAATCATGGGGAAGTCTCCTGTGTGATCGCCTGATTGCGATACGTTTCAAACAAGAGACTCCTATCAATGTTCCAATTGAGCTATGCGCGAGTTGTGATTTGTTTGCTGTTCGTTTGTGAAAGATGCAACGTTGTGTCTAACGTAAGAACGAACGGATTTATTTGTTGGTGCGGACTTTCTGGCGCGGGTTGATTCCGCCCGCGGAGGTGGTGTCGTTTTCGACATCTCCCTCAACGGTGTTCTCGCCGTGCTCCAATTCGTCGCCTTCCTTGATGGTGCCCTTGGAGGTGCCGATGCCGGGATCGTTCGCCATGTCGGCGTTGCTCGGTTTTTTCGATTTCGGGTGCTGGTTTCCACTCATGGCTGTTCCTCGCTATGTTTTTCCGAACCCGGGGAGGCTCCGAAGGTTCCAGTGTCAAACGCCGAACGGATAGGTGTCGGGCACGCCTTCAGCCGCGTGCTCGGGTCCGAGCGGCGTGACTGCGCTGGTTTCATCGAACCAGACGAAGGCGTCGAACTGCCGGGCCAGCGAAGCGTCGGCATAGTGGCTGTGCAATTCGGTTTCCGGCCGGTAGATCACGCCGATGAAGCGCTCCAGACGGCGCTCGGTCAGACGGTCGCGCAGCTTCGGGTCGCGCCCGAGGTCAAGCAGGAACCGGTCGATGCCGGCGTCGTGGCAGAGCCGCTCGTAGCTGTCCTCGCGCGAAGGCCGCACCGACTTAATTTCCATCTCGCCGTCCCAGTCGGTTGCCGCGGCGACAGTGCCTGTATGCGTGCCGAGACCGATGAGCGCCGCCGCATTGCCGAAGCGCTGGCGGCAGAGCTGGCCGATATTCACTTCCTCGCGCGAGATACCCATTTCGGTGTAACGCGCGTCGCCGATATGGGAATTGTGCGCCCACACCACGGCTTTGGCGTTCGGTCCCCGCGCGTCGAGAATGCGTTCCAGCGTTTCGAACATATGCGTGTCGCGCAAATTCCAGGATTGCGATCCGCCATAGTACATGGTGCGGTAATAACGCTCGGCGGAGGCGACGAGCCGGGCGTTCTGCGCAGCGTCGAAAAGTTCCTCGCCGTCCTCGCCGGCATGATCGAGCTGCCTTGCAAGCAGGTCGCGGCATTGTTCGAGGACAGCTTCCTCGCATTCGCGATAGCCTTTGGTCAGCGCGGCCCGGGCATAGGTCGACGGTTCGGTCTGCCACGGCGTCAGGCAGCCATAGCGCTCCCGCGCAACCCTTGCCGCTTCCGGGTCGACGCGGTCGAGATACTCCAGGACGGCGGCGATCGAGCCGCGCATGTTATAGATATCGAGGCCATGGAAGCCTGCTTGCGGCTGGAATGCCTTGACCTTGTCATTGTGCCCGCGCAGCCATTCCACGAATGCTGCGACCTCGGTGTTGCGCCACATCCAGGTCGGAAAGCGCTGGAAGGGTCGCTCGGCGCCGGGCGAGGCGCCGCGGCCGCGGACATAGCGGTCGATCGCGGCGGCATCGGGCCAATCGGCCTCGACCGCGACGATCGTGAAGCCGTGCCTCTCGATCAGCCTTTTGCTGATTGCCGCGCGCGCCCGGTAGAATTCGGACGTGCCGTGGCTGGCCTCGCCGAGCAGGACGACCCGCCGGTCCGCGAACCGGTCGAACGCTTCGGCAAAGCCGGGGTCGTTGAGGTCGGGCAGCGGCTCGGCGGCTGCGGCGATCATCTCCGGCAGGCTGCGCGGGCGGGCAAGCGGGGTCGTTCGGACAGTCGCCGGGCGGCTTTCCTCGCGCCAGCCCTGTTCGCCGATCAACGGGACGAAGCGCACCCCGCCGAAATCCTCCTCGCTGTAAGTCGATGCGCCGGTGCGGGTTACCTTGAGCAAACGCTGCTCGTCCGGATCGTCGCCCACGGGAATGACCAGCCTGCCGCCGACATCGAGCTGCTGCTGCAGGGCCAGCGGCGCGCCCGGTCCGCTCGCCGCGACCACGATGGCATCGAAGGGCGCCGCTTCGGGCCAGCCCCTTGTGCCGTCACCGGCCCGGACTTCGATGTTGCCGTAGCCTAGCTTTTGAAAGCGCCGTCGCGCCGCCTCGGCCAGCTCCGCATGCCGTTCGATCGTATAGACATGGTCGACGACGCGGCTCATGACCGCGGCTGCGTAGCCGGATCCCGTGCCGACTTCGAGCACTTGGTCGCCCGGGCGAATCTGCGCCATTTCCAGCATGAAGGCGACGATGTAGGGCTGCGATATCGTCTGCCCTTCCGCGATGGGCAACGGTCCATCTTCATAGGCGAATTCTTCATAGCCAGGATCGACGAAGGCTTCGCGCGGAACCTCCCGCATCGCCGCCAGGATTTCCCGATCGTGGATGCCGCGACGACCGAGATGAACGTCGACCATCCGACGGCGCTCGCGGGAAAGATCGAGCATGTGAATGTCCTCCGTCCTATTCTCCGGCTTCCATCATCGTCTTGGCGGGCTCGCGGGCGACGTTTTCCTCGATCTCGCCGCGACCCGGAGTCTGCGGCAGCGCCTTGCGGAAGTTCTCAGCGTAGTCGGGTGGCATTTTCGGCGGCATCATCGGTTCATAGGCGTCGACCAGTGCCTCGATGATCACCGGGCCGCTGGTGGCGAACGCCTGGGCAAGCACGCGCTCGACATCATCCGCCCGCTCGACGCTGAAGCCTTTTCCGCCCATCGCCTCAGCGGCCTTGGCGAAATCGATCGGCTGCAGCTCGCAGCCGAATTGTGGGTTACCGAGAAACATCATCTGTTCCCAGGCAATCTGGTTCAGCATGTTGTTCTTGATGACCAGGAGTTTCAGCGGGATGCCGTAGCGCACCGCGGTGGAAAACTCGCCGAGCTGCATGGCAAGGCCGCCGTCGCCGACAATCGCCGCGATCGGGCGGCCCGGAAAGGCAATGCCCGCGGCGATCGCATAGCTGAGACCGCAGGACATGGAGGCAAGCGTGCCCGAAACGCCGAAGGCCTGCCCAGCGCGAAGGTCGACATGGCGAGCGGCGAGTTCCGTGTTCTGGCCGGAATCGGTCGCCAGCACCGTGTTTTCGGCGAGGTGTTCGCCGAAGGCGCGCGCGATGCGTTGCGGCTTGAGCGGATGGGCCAAGCCGTCTTCGGACTGACGCATCATCTCGCGCCATTTTTGCATCGAGCTTTGTGCCGCCGCCAGGAATGCGCCGTCGTCCTTCTGCTTCAATCGCTTATTGAGGGCGCGCAAGGTCTCGGCTGCGTCGCCGACCAGACCGGCCTCGACGGGGAAGCGCAGTCCGATACGCTGCGCATCGCAATCGATCTGGACGCCACGGGCTTTGCCTGGTTGCGGATAGTACTCGATATAGGGGAAGGTCGATCCGATGATCAGGATGGCGTCGCATGTCTCCATCGCCTCCTGCGACGGCAATGTTCCCAGGATGCCGATGCCGCCCGTGGTGTGGGGATGGTCGTCCGGCAGCACCGCCTTGCCGAGCAGCGCCTTGGCGATCGGCGCCTGCAGCAGCCGCGCGGTCTCTTCGAGTTCCGCCGCCGCGCCAATCGCCCCGCGTCCCGCCAGGACCGCCACCCGCCCCGCGTCGTTGAGAAGGGCCGCGGCCTTGTCCAACTCGGCATCTTGGGCGAGACAGTGAGGAGCAAACATGTCCTGCGGCGTGTGTGCTGGCCGGTTGCGCTTGGAACGTTTGGCCGCGTCGGCGGGCTGTTCCTGGATATCGCTGGCGATCGAAAGATGGGCGACGCCCTTGCGGGCGAGCGCCGTGCGGCAGGCGAGGCTCGCCACGTTCTCCATGTGCGCCGCGTCCGAGACCTGGACGTTGTAGACGCTGACGTCATTGAAGACGCGGGTGAGATCGACATCCTGCTGCGTGAATGTCTCGATAAGATCATGAAACTGCATGCCGGTGATTGCCAGCACCGGCGCCTGGTCGAGCTTGGCGTCGTAGAGGCCGGTCAGAAGATGGGTGCCGCCGGGCCCGGACGTTGCGAGGCACACCCCAAGCCTGCCTGTCCATTTGGCGTAGGCGCAAGCCATGAACGCGGCCGACTCCTCGTGCCGCACCTGGATGAAGGATATCTTGTCCTGGTTTTTGCGCAGCGCCTCCATGACGCCGTTGATGCCATCGCCGGGAAGGCCGAAGACGACCTCGACGTTCCAGGCAATCAAGGTGTCGACGAGGATTTCGGCTGCAGTTGGCATGGCGAGACTCCGCTGTTGCTGCCGAACCAGCAAGGTTGCGGTTGGTTCCCTCACGGGATCGGGCCGGGCCGACAGCCACGGGGACCAACCCGATTGCGCAGGATTGGGCGGCCACTGCAGTGTGGTGCCCTTGAGGAGGCGGCTGGAGGGATTCCTGGCCGACCCCGGCAGGCGAAGGGAAGTTCGCCGGTCCAGCGGACGGGCGAAGCAGGAACCTTTTCTCCGTCAGTGGGTTAGAGGGAAGGCATTAACCCATGTTAGGGCACGGCCGTGGCACGGAAAGTTCGTGAAGCACTGAGATCGGAACTGTCCGAGACAACAACGCCAAAACGCGAAACGATCGTCGCGTTGGAGGCGCTGAGGGTCGAGGACGCGCCTTCCCGAATGCTCGAACTGGCGCGAAGGCTCGACACCGCGATCGCGTTACGTGCGCGCAAGTCCCGTCCGAATTGACTTTCAACTGACGACATCGCGCCGACCCGGAACAATTAGGACCGGCATCTGTTCGCCTGTAAAACCTTCCATGGGCAATCGGATGAAGAGCCTTATTCAAAGCCTGATGGCCGAGTTCCTGCCGCGCTGGTGGCGCCGAAAATCCCGCATCCCGGCGCCGAGAGAGATGCTCGCTCGTGCATCCTCGCGAGCGACGCCGAACCGTTCCCAGGCAAGCGGAGCAGGGGAAGAACCGGACGCCGTTCCAAGATAGCTCAAGCCCGGGCATGCCCCGCCGTACCGGCTAAAACAATCGCCCTCGATTGCTCGTTCGGCAACATCATTTCAGCGAGCACAAGTGACACCGGCAATGCCGAAGAAAGCCTCCCCGGCCGACGCTGCAGCCGGGGCTGAGATTCATGACCAGAAACTTGTCCGCGGCAATGGCGGCGAATTGCATCAGATGGCCGAAGGCGAGGTCGAGGTGTAGACGACGGCGCTTGGAACTCCAGCCGATTCGGACGAGGGACTCCTCGAGCTCACAGGCGGCGGTTCCGCGCGCTCGTTCGTCGAGGCATGCCGCAAGCTGCGGCTGTGGGCGAGAGGGCGCCGTCAAAACTCTGAGGTGTTCATCCGACCCCGTTAGCAGCGCAGGAATTTTGCCGGAACATTTGGAGCGCCTGCCGGTTTGGGAGAAGATCGCCCTCCCTCCAGCGATCCAGGGTCCCATCAAGGCCCAAGGCCCGTTGCAGCATGCAGGCAGCGGGCCTTCTTCGTATCCGGAGATTCCATTACGGCGAGCCTCCCGAAACCGGCACAACGGGAACAAGCGGGATGTATTCCGGGTTTCTTTCGAGAGAGAGGAACCGTCAATAGGAGGCCGCAATGAGCGAGGCTATGACCACCTCAAATCACGAAGTGATCCGAGCGTGGATCGAGGCGCGCGAGGGCAGGCCTGCCGTCGTCGCGGCGCCGGGGAAGGCCGCGACGCTGCGGGTCGATTTCGGCGCGAGCGATGAAGATCTTAGGCCGATCGAATGGGAAGATTTCTTCAAAGTCCTGGAGGACAACAACTTGGCGTTCGTCCACCAGGATATGACCGCTGAGGGCATCACCAGCCGCTTCAACAAATTCGTCCCGCGCGAGTAGGATCCGGGAAGTCAGGACGTCGCCTGTTACTGAGCGCCTGGCATCTTGCTGGCGTCCCGAGGGTTCTTCGTAATGCCGGCAGCTGGCGAGGTGTCCTGCGGTGCATTCCCGCCCTGGTTTTGTTCGGGTGTGCGTTTCCATGGCGCCGAAGACGAGCCGCTGTCGACCTCAATGAAGGCCCAGTAACAAAGCGCCATGACAACCAACAGCAGTAGCAGCGGCAAAAGCACCCGTCTCATGTCGAACTCCCGACGGACTTTGCTGTTGCACCGCAGGCGCTGCCGACGCTCATGCTTCCCGCCGTCGCGCGGCCTCGCGCTCGACATCCTCAGCCGAATAATCTCCGGCAGCCGGGTCGAAGGCTGCCCATCCGCCCGCCTGGTATTCACTGCGGCGGTCGGGGATGTTGACTGACGCGGAACTGCGGAGAACTTCCTGGGCTTCCGAGGCGAGGTCGTCCTCGACGCGGGCCGTCACCAGCGTGCCGCCGCGGCGGACGCCTTCGGCATAGACATGCGCGTCTTCCTCCGGCACGCCGGCATCCGTCAGGCTGCCGATGATGCCGCCAGCGGCGCCGCCCACAACCGCTCCGGCGACGGCGCCCGCGGCTGTCGCCGCCAGCCAGCCGGCCGCGACCACCGGCCCGACGCCCGGTATTGCCATGGCGCCCAGGCCCGTTGCCAGACCGCCGGCGCCACCCACGACCGCGCCGATGCCGGCACCGCTTGCGGCGTCTTCGGAGGCCGAGGATTGCGTGTTTCGGTGCCAGCCACGGGCGTTGTTGGCCATGATGCTGATGTCGGATGGCGGGACGCCGGTGGACTCCAGCGCGCCCACGGCGTCAGCGGCGTCGTCGTAGTCGTCGAACAGAGCGGTGATCGTTTGCATGTCGGTTCTCCTGTCTACTGTTGGCCGGCAAAGACGTTGCCCTGATAGTCGAGCGCAACGGGGGTGCCCTTGCCGTCCTTCGTCGCCTGGCCGCGCCAGATGCCCTGTTCGTCCTTGGCGAGCGCCGAGACGTCAGCGTAGCCGGCATCCTGGATGCGCTTCTTCGCCTGCGCTTCGGTGAAGCTGTTCGCGCCGGGCACAGGAGCGGGTGGCTTGGGCGTCGATGCGGATTTGACCGCGGGCATGCCCGCGCTGGCGCCGGCGATCTTCTCGATCATGTCCCGATGCATCTTCAGCGTCGGCAGCGTCTCCGCCGCGAAAGATTTGAGGGCGGGATTGTCTCCATCCTTGGCGTATGCCTCGAACAGACCGACCGCATCCGCATGCGCGCTTCGCTGCATCTCGACATATGGCTGGTCCAGCGACGCGGTGGTGCTCTGCAATCGTTCCAGATCGCTCTTGTGCGCGGCGTCGGTTTGCGTCGGTACCCGCAATTTCTCCTCGCCGGCGATCTTCTGCAGCTTGGCGTTCGCCGCGCCGTGATCGGCAATCATCCGCTTGGCGAAATCCTTGATCTGCTGATCCTTCGCGTTTTCCTGCGCGATCTTGCTCGAATCCACTTCGAACATCCCGCCGATGGCAGCCTTGTCGACGAAGGTCTGCGCGTCGTCGGCCGCCCAGGCCGGATGGCCAAGCATCAACGCGGCGGCGGCCAATGGAATAAGCAACATCGGCTTGCTCATGGTTAATGGCTCCTTTGCTCCTGGGTGCGACCGAACCGCCATTGCGGGCCTTTTGTTCCCGGACAGGCTTTTGGCGGTTCCCGTTGGGCAAAATGAAACCCGCCAGGGTGTGGCCTGGTGGGTTCCTGATCGATTGGCCGAGGCGAAGGGCCATCAATCGGTAGGAGAGGAGTCGGTGAATTCGTCGATGAGTTCGGCCCTTCACCCCGAACCGGAATGCACGGACAAGTGCGGCGGCGAGTGTCGCCATGTCTTCAGCGAGAAGAAAGCCATTCGACCCGAGACGCGTGAGGCTTTCACAAGATCAGGCAGCCTCCGCCGCCACGTTGACCGCTCCTTCGGCAAGCTCGGTGAGCGCGGCGTCCGTCTCTTTCTCCTCGTTGAGCGTCTTGTCCAGCAAGGTGACTGCTTCGGTCAGGCCGAGTTCCTGCGCCCAGGTCTTCAGCGTGCCGTAGCGCGAGATCTCATAGTGCTCCACTGCCTGGGCGGCCGCCAGCAGACCAGCGTCAAGCGATGGCGAACCCTTATATTCTTCCATGATCTCGGCGCCTTCCTCGGTGATCCCCATGATCGCCGCGCAAGTCTTGCCCGCGGGTTTCTTGTCGATGACGTCGAAGACTTCCTCCAGGCGCGCAACATGTTCCTCGGTTTGGTCGCGGTGCTTTTCGAACGCTGCTTTCAATGCCTCGTCCTGAGCTGCCCTGGCCATCTTGGGCAGTGTGGTCAGGATCTTCTTCTCGGCGAAATAGATGTCCTTGAGCGTGTCGTGGAACAGTTCGTTGAGACCTTTTTTCGAGTCTGATTTTCTTGCCGGCATAATGCGCCCTCCTGGTGAGTGTTGATGGCAACCAACTTCATGCCGGGCGACTTGTTCCACATAAAATTTTTCTCGCATGGGAAGCGGAAACATCATTTGTAGTTGCGCCGGGCAAGAGCCCCCGCCGCCGCAAGCTCTCCTTTAGAAAAGCGCGGCAGATGCCCGGCCAGATGGAACGGATAGCTCCCGATCGAGTTAGCGGCAGACAAGTGACCGGGACATTCACAATGGAATTTACTGCCGAAAATCTCTCACCCGAAATCGCCGAGCGGGAACGGTGCGCGGCCATGGCCGAGGCACAGGCGATGGAATTCGAGCGCAACAAGATGTATCCGATCGCACGGGCAATGCGCGCCTTGGCCCGCCGCATCAAAGAGTCCACCCTGTCGCGGGATTTCGACGCGCGAACTGCTTCTCGCGATATCGGACGCGCCGCGGTTTAATGGCAAAATACCTTGGCAGCGCTCTCACCGATCTCGGCGAAAGCCGTCCATATTTGCGTAGACATGCAGCAGATGTTCGCGCCGCCGGGGCCTTGGGCGGTCGAATGGTTGCCGATAATCCTGCCACAAGTTCACAGGCTGGTGCGCAAGCGACCCGAAGCCACGATCTTCACCCGGTTCATTCCCGCGCTGAATCCGGGCGAGGGCCACGGCCAGTGGAAGCAGTACTATGAGCATTGGGCCGACATGACGATCGCAAGGGCCGGCAAGGAGATGGTCGAACTGCTGCCCGAGCTTGCCATCTATATCCCGCCGGCGCGTCTGTTCGATAAGCCGATCTATTCACCTTGGCTGAGCGGCGAACTGGCTCGCGTGCTTCAATCGGAAGGCGTCGAGGAGGTCATCGTCAGCGGCGGCGAAGCCGACATGTGCGTTCTGGCGACGCTGCTCGGTTCCATCGATCTCGGCTATCGAACGATCCTGGCGGAGGACGCCATTTGCAGCACCTCCGACGAGGCCTACGAAAACATCCTGAAACTCTTCACCAAGCGGTACTCCCATCACGTCGAGGTTGCGCCGGTGGAGGCAATCCTCGAAAGCTGGCATTGACCGCATCCGAGATGTCGACACCGGCATTTTGACCGGGATCGCTCGTTGAATTCTGCGGGAACATCTCACTGCAACCTCAGTTCGGTCGGCGACGGCGCACACCGCGTCCCGATGCGCCGTCTCGGGCCGCAAGCGTCCGATCGAGGCCCGCCCGTTCACCCTATACGGGCGGGCTCTGCTCGTTGGTGGAACGAAAGCCGAATCCGGGAATTACATACAGGCATCTGGATATTATTTGCAGGAGGAAGAAATGGGACGAGGTATTCTGCTCTGGTTGCTCGGTGTTCCGATCCCGATCATTATCCTTTTGATGCTTTTCGCCCGTTAGGAGCCCGACGATGACCAATGCCTTTTCCGCGGTCGATGAACCGGCCGCGATTGAAACGTCGAGCTCCGCGGTCAGTTGGGGTCCCATTGTGGCCGGCGCTTTTGCGGCAGCCACCCTTACAGTCATCCTGATGCTCGTCGGCTCCGGGCTTGGCTTGACCATGATGTCGCCCTGGGGCAGCGCGTCCCTGACTACATTTGCGGTCTCGACCGCGATCTGGCTCGTCATCGTGCAATGGCTCTCATCCGCGCTGGGCGGCTATATTGCCGGGCGGCTCCGTACCAAATGGGTCAACGTCC
Source organism: Mesorhizobium sp. B4-1-3 (assembly GCF_006439355.1). Taxonomy (GTDB): domain Bacteria; phylum Pseudomonadota; class Alphaproteobacteria; order Rhizobiales; family Rhizobiaceae; genus Mesorhizobium. Next base: position 24,685 of record NZ_VFTG01000019.1, on the reverse strand, counting down.
ACACCGACGAGGTGTACTTCCGTGATACCGCGCATGGCTTCCTCGCCTGGGCCCTGGCTACCTTGCTGGTGGCGACCGTCCTTGGTTCGGCGATATCTGGGATTGTCGGCGCGGGCGCCCAGGCCACGACCGGCTTGTTGAGCGGCGCCGCCACCGGCGCAGCTTCGCAGGCCGCGTCGGCGCAGTCGCCATCCGCCAATGAGATGGCCGGATACTTCGTCGATTCGCTGTTCCGGCCGGCCGACAACGCGGCCGTTGCGGCGCCTCCCGCAAGTGGCGCGCCCCAGAACAACGCGGACACCGCGGCCCAAGCGTCACGAATACTAGCGGTCAGCGCCGCGAACGGGGAAATGAGCGCGGACGACAAGGCTTATCTGGCCCGCCTGGTAGCGTCGCGTACGGGTCTTCCACAAGCTGATGCGCAGAAGCGGGTCGACGACGTCTTGGCGCGGGTCGAGGATGCCAAGAACAAGGCCAAGGCGGCTGCCGATAAGGCTCGCAAGGCAAGCGCCACGACCGCGCTGGTCGGGGCTTTGTCTCTCGTGATCGGCGCCTTCATCGCGGCCGTCGCCGGAGTGCTTGGTGGCCGCCAGAGGGACGAGGACGAGGCTCGCTTCTTGGGAACCGGCTGAGGGATATCGCCACGCCTGGAGCATTCCAGGAAAATGCGAGCCGCTTTCCTTTCGGAATTGCGTTATAGCGGCAATCCAGCCGCCGATAGTCCGCGATGCTACTGGCTGCCGATGGCCTCAAGCGGTATGGCAGCCATGAAATTAAGACCGCTCGGAGCGATCCGCAAGTCCACCGTCGCTCCGAGCTCGTAAGGCAAGGTGTGCTCCAGCACCTCCAGACCGAAACCGCGCCGCTCAGCGGGCCTGAAATCATGAGGACTGTTTTCGGTCCATGCGAAGCGGAGCGTGTCGTCTTCCAGCTGCCATTCGATGTCGATGCAGCCCGCGCGACTTGAAAGCGCTCCGTACTTCAGCGCATTCGTCGCCAACTCGTGAACGGCGAGCCCCATTGTCTCGGCGGCCTTCGGCGCCAGGGCTACGGGCGGGCCTTTGATCGTCAGGTTTTCGCCTTCCCGGCCACCTGCGGCGCGCAATTCTTCCGCGACGATCGACGCCAGATTGATGCCGATGGACGGGCGACGCGTAATGGCTGCCTGCACGCGGGCGAAAGCGTTGATGCGACCCTCCAGATGAGCCGCCGCCTCGTCCAGCGATTGGCTCTTTTCCATCGTACGCCGAACGATAGAACGGATCACGGCCAGCGTGTTGCGCACATGATGCTGCAATTCAGCGAAGCGCGCCCGCTGCCGTTCCTCGGCTTCCCGCTGACGCGTGATGTCCTGGCCGACGCCACCGATATGCGCGACTTTTCCCGCTTCATCGCGCATCGGAAAATCGGCATCGCGCAGCCAGCGTATCTCGTTGTCGGCCGGCCGGCATATGCGGTATTCGAAGGTAACGCTTTCGCCCTCGCGAATGCGCTCGATCTGGCCCAGCACATGCTCGCGATCTTCGGGTACGATAAGATCCATCCAAGTGGCGAAGTTGTCGCCGGCCAAGGCCTGTTCACGGCTCATCCCGTAAATGGCATCGAAGGCGGGCGTGAGGTATTCCCACTGCAGCGTCTCGGCGTTGCGGATCCATAATACGTCCGAGGCGGCCTCTCCGAAATCCTGCAGGTTCTCCTCGCTCTGACGCAGTCGAGCCTCCGCACGCGCATGCTCGCGCATGGCCGCCTTGACATCGGCCAGACCGCGTTCAAGCGGCTTGTTGGGTGGGCCCTTGGACATCACTCCTCATTAGCATCGAGATGCCTGCCTTCGCGATCGAGATGCAGATAGTTGGGATTGAAAAGCGCGACATCCTGCAATGCCTGGAGATTGGGAATGGTGAGCGTCCTGTCCTTCAGCACAATGAGGTTCGAAGCGCGCAACTCCTGCAGCGTACGATTGACGTGGACCGTCGACATGCCCAGCGTCTCGCCCAACTCCGTCTGCGTCAACGGAAATTCGCAACTGCTATTGCTTGTGCAGCCGGCAGCCTCCAGCCGGATGAACAACTCGCATAACAGATGCGCCATCCGCTCGAGCGCATCGCGCTGGCCGAGGTTGACCGTCCACTCGCGCTGGATGGCAGCCGCGACGAGCGATTCCCACCACAGTGCCTGAGCGATGCGCGAGTGCCCGATCGTCATCTCGTCGAAGGCCGCGCGCGAAATTTCCGAAATGACGACTGGCGTGATGGCACCGATCGAGTGGTCCATCTCCTGGAGGATGAAGACGTTGAGATCGCATAGATCGCCGGGGAGGAAAAACGCAATGATCTGCCTGCGCCCGTCTTCGAGGGTCTTATAGCGGCAAGCCCAGCCCTCGTTGATCAAATTGATGAATTCAGGCTTCTCGCCTTCGTGGATAATGTCTTCTCGGGCGGAGAAACGCCGAACGCGTTGCGCCGCGATTTTGACCAGCATCTCCTTGTCGGCGTGCGAAAGCCGCGCGAATTTCTCGAGCTTGCGGATCAGAGGTCGCCTCATCCTTATCCTCTTGTCCCGTGATACACAGAATGATCCGGCAACGACCTTACCTATGTTAATGTCGAGCATGGCCGCCACCCCCCTCAAGGGAGGCCGACCCACGGACAAGAAGGTCGCCGGTGCTCGTGTCCTCGAAATGGAAGAGGAGTGTTTCTGCCACAGAATATCACCAAAGCGCTCGCTGCGCTCGGTCTGGCTATCATCGGCCCTGTCGCGACCAGCGATGAAGCGATGGATTGTCGGTCGGGATCGCGTCGACGCCGCCATCCTCAATCTGGACCTCACCGCAACCATCGACTTTGCCGCCACGGACGAATTGCTGCGACCGCGGCTGCAACCGACTTTCGCACCGCCTACGGCGCGAAAGTCGCAGGTGTGAAAGCTTACGATCCCACGGAACTGGCGCGTCACATATCGGAAATGACACGCCAGCCATTGCCGGCACCTTCCGACGCTGAGCGTTCGTCGCCGGGTCAGATGCTCATCAAGTCGAAGCTCACGGCATGGCCGTGCTTTACGGCCGATCGCGCGATCATGTTGCTCAATTGCGGGCTCTCCACCGAGCAATCCGGCATAACCGTCAAGATGGCACGAGCGGCCGCGGCCACCGACACCGGCGAGCGGTGCGAGGAGCGCGTTTCCATGTAATGTTCGATGAGTTCGTTGAGCCGCACAGGATGATACTTGATCACGCCGCAACCTCCCTTAGCCGCGCTTTGTTGTCTTGGAGTTGATAATTGCGCTCGGCCTCGCGGCCACGCATTAACCCATGAGAGGAAGCCGCAAATTCTTTGGAAGCTTCGGCGCGGCAAGGGGCCGATCGGCAGAAAGGGCCCGCCTCGCCTAGGGGTAGAGTTAGGCGGGCCCTCCGGCTCTCTTTAGTTGCCACCGTTTTGTTAAGCCAGGGCTGAAATTTATCCGAACCGGAAAGAGTCGCTTTAACTTGCGTTATCGTCGGGGACCTTCGCCGAGCGCAGATATCTTCAGCGACGCCGGCGAATCCTGGTTGAAATGGCGCCTTGGATCACCCGCAAGACGCTCAGCTGAGCAATAAGAAGAACAAACGATCTCCGTCGAGGCCTTCAGGCAGGCGTTGCAGACGCAAGTGGCGTCTGAAGATGCGCCGCCATTGAGATTTCGCGACGCTGAGCCATATTCCTTTCCGCTCCACTGAAATGTCGTCATGCCAGCATTGGAGCGGGAGGCTGGATTGCGGAAAGATGACAAAGGGAGTCATCCGCCGCGTCAATTTCGCGGTCCGCCCAGGGGCAGCAAAAGCGCTCCTGAGGGTGACGCGGTGTTTGGAGGAGCACTGGCTATGATGGCAGGATCTGATCTCGGCGGCCGCACTGTGCTGGTCGTGGAGGACGAATATTACATCGCCCTCGAGGCGGCGCGCGCGTTGCGCTGCGCCGGCGCCGAGGTCATCGGGCCATGTCCCTCCGATCGGGCTGCAAGGGCCGAACTCGAAGAACGGCGTCCCCATGCGGCTCTGCTCGATATCAATCTCGGATCCGGGCCGTCATTCAGCCTAGCCGATTCCCTCAAGGATATCGGTATCCCGTTCGTTTTCATCACCGGCTACGATCAGGAGGTGATCCCCGGCCGGTTCGACGACATCGAGCGGCTGCAGAAGCCGGTGCAACTCCGGCGAATCGTCGGCGCCATTTCCAAGGCGCTGGGAGATGCTTAAACGCAATAAGCAGCCTGTGGCGTTTTGGATGGCTGCTTGAGATCGACAGCGGCTTTGGAGGGACGGCGACAGGGGCGCGCCTACCATGCGAGACTTTGCGAAGCAGGTTCATGAGCGCAACGCGAGGGTGTCTGCCGCAACGAAGGCCTGGCGCGCCACGCGTGGCGGCTTTCCGTCCCGCAACACCGACAACATGCCCTGATCGCATGGATGTCGCGCGCTGGAGTCCGGTTGCGGCCAGGCGGTGCCGTCAATCACGGGGCGACGTGGATCTGGCCTTTGTGCCCTCACCCAGGTTAGGCCCGGCCTGCATTCTTGTGTCACGGACAACATCGCGGGCCGGCTTTGCCGGGTCCTCCCGGGTGAAACGCCGGTCCTCATAGCGGTCGAGCAGTCCGGAATGGATCGGATCAGCAAGGCTGCGAGACTTCATGTAGACATGTACCAGAATGCTTGGCTCGCCCGCGACAGGATCGATCTCGATCAGAATGCGAAAGTTCCCGGGCTTGCCGATTGACTCCATGCTATCGAGCTTCGCCAGAACCCATTCATCCACGGTATAAAGCTCGCCGCTGACATGAAGGCCGCTCCCGGGCTCATTGAACATCATCGGGGCGAAGCGTGGCCCTGCGATCAGCATCGGATATCGCTGTTTGGTCCGGCACGGGCCGATAAATCGCGCGCGCGACAGGCCTTCGTCGTGGAGCGGAAAGCCTCTTTTCAAGGTGCCGAACACGAACACGTTCTCGGCCAATGGTCGGCTGGACATCTCAATCGACGGGCTGTGACAGGCGGCGAAGCCTGTCGCGGTGTTCGAGATGCACCCGTTGGTTTTTCTCCAGCAAGTCCAGGAAGTGAATGGCCTCGCCGGCCGGAAAACCCTTCGCTTCCAGATCGGAGATGATCCCGCGTTGACGGCGGATATGCCGCTCCCCGACGCGGACATGTCTTTCAGCCACACGGATTTCGTCGGCGAGCGTCATCCAGGTATGACCACCCGAACCGGAACCGATTTCGCCGCCGGTACATGGGCTTTCTCGGCGTGGTGCCAAAGCGGGATGAGGGGATTGAGCTCAGGGTAGTAGCCTGCACAATCTCCGGGCGGGATTGAGTAGCGCGTCACCCGCAGGCCAAGCACACGGCGCTCGACACCGTCGGCTGCCGCGGACTCCAGATCGATCATTTCCCCTTCATGGAGTCCCAGCCGTTCGATGTCGTGCTCGTTCATGAGCACCACCATCCGTGTCCCGTCGATGCCGCGAAGGCGATCACGGTAGCCGTAGATGGTGGTGTTGAACTGATCGTTGGAGCGAACCGTGATCAGCGTCAGCACGTCCGATTGCGATGTGTTGATATCGGGATCCGTCTCGAGCATCGTCGGCGGCTTGAAGTTGGCCTTTTTGTTCGGTGTCTGCCACACACGCTTGGAGGCCTTGATGTCGCGATGAAAACCCCCCGGCACCAGGAAGCGTTTGTTGAAGTCCTTGAAATGGTCGGGGAAGCAACGTTCGATCTCGTCCCTCACGCGCGAATAGTCTGCGACCCACTCGTCCCATGGGATCGAGCTCTTTCCAGGCACCGTAGCCTTGGCAAGCTCGGCGACGATCTTTGGCTCGGAGAGCAGCTTGGGCCCCGCTGGCGGGCGATAGCCGAAGGAACCATGGATGCAGGCGGTCGAATCCTCCATTGAGATATGCTGCTCGCCGGTAGCCTGCAAATCCTTCTCGATCCGTGAAAGACAGGGCAGCAAATAGGTGACGGCTCCCGGTATCAGGTGACTGCGGTTCAGCTTCGTGGCGATCTGGACATGCAATCTGAGGTGCCGCCAGGCCTCTTCGACAAGTCCGGTTTCCGGAACGGCCCGAACGAAATTGCCGCCCAGACCGATGAATGCCTTGACCGAACCGTCGATCACGCCTTCGCATGTCTCGACGGTATCGCGGCCCTTCTCGCGCGGCGGCTCGAACTTGTAGAATTCGGCAAACTTGTCGAGCGGGACAAGTTCCGGCTTTTCGGAGATGCCGACGGTCCGTTGGCCCTGTACGTTGGAGTGGCCGCGAAGCGGCGAGACACCTGCGCCCGGTTTGCCGACGTTGCCGCGCATCAGGAGCAGGTTGCAAAGCATGTGGACGTTTTCGGTCCCGTGCCGGTGCTGTGTCAGACCCATGCCGTAATTGCCGATGACCGCCGAGGCCCTGCTGTAGATTCCGGCCACATGCTCGAGATCGGCGCGCGTGATGCCTGAGCGCGCTTCGATCTTTTCCCAGGAGGTGCGCCGCAGATAGGCCTCGAACGCATCGAAGCCATGCGTGTGTTCTTCGATGAAAGCCGTATCGAGAACACGCGGCGCGCCGGCCTGCTTCGCCGCGTCGTCGAGCGCCAGAACGGCTTTCGCAATGCCGGTCATTGCCGCAATGTCGCCGCCACCACGGATCTGGAAGAAGTCGCTGGACATCCTCGTGCCGGGGCCTGGCGAAAGCATTTCAACCGGGTTCTGCGGATTCTTGAAGCGCTTAAGCCCGCGCTCCGGCAGCGGATTGAAGGTGATGACGGGTATGCCGCGCTGGCGCGCTTCCTCGATCGGGTGAAGCAGCCGTGGCGCGCTGACGCCGGTGTTGTGGCCGAAGAAGAACATCAGGTCGCAATGGCTGAAATCCTCCAGTTGCACGGTGCCCACCGGCGAGCCGATGGATTCGGGCAGGCCGACCGAAGTCGACTCGTGACACATGTTGGACGAGTCCGGCAGGTTGCCCGAGCCGTAGATGCGCGCGAAGAGCTGATACATGAACGATGCCTCGAGCGAGGCGCGGCCCGAGGTGTAGAACACGACCGATTTCGGATCGAGCTTGCGGAGCTCATCGCCGATGTCGCGGAATGCAGCCTCCCACGAGACCGGCTCATATTTGTCGGTGACCTCGTTGTAGCGCATCGGCTCGATCAGCCGGCCCTGCTTTTCAAGATCGTGATCGGGCCAGTCGAGCAACTCGTTGACGGAGTGTGCGGCGAAAAAATTCGGGCCGCAGCGCCGTTTCGTCTGGTCCCAGATCGTCGCCTTGGCGCCGTTCTCGCAGAATTCGAACGGCCGTGGCTCGGCGGGCTTCGCCCACGAACAGGAGACGCACATATAGCCATCTGCCTTGTTCTGCTTGAGCAGCGTGCTCCAGATACCGGACATCAGCAAGCCTTCGCCGCGTGCCTTGCGGATCAAGGACTTCAGCGAACCCCAGCCGCCGGTCGGATGGTTGTATTTGCGGATTTCGACATGGTCTGTGGTGGAAGGATTCATGGTGGAACTCGGCTTTTGGTGTCCAACCTTTCGGGGGGCGGTATGTTCCCACGCGCTCTGAGCGCGGCGGCGGGTTTCCGCCTTGCGCGAGATGAAGCTGCTAGGCGTGCTCAAAGCGCCAACGACTGGTGTGCGGTCTCCGTTCCGAAAGCGGAACAGTTTACCCTTTCACCGGTTGGCGCACCGCCGGCGCGCCTGCTTGCGGAAGCACAGTCTCGATCCCCGCACGCCGCGGCGCTTGTCGACGATATGATCAGATCGAAACGCCTCGCAGGAGCAGAGATTACGCGCGTCGCCACTATCGGCGGCTCTCCGCTCGGTCGCTCTTGGAACTGTTCTTTCCCACGCTGGTTTGAGTATCGAAGCCCGATTTCATCCGCGCCTGACCCCGATACGCGGTCCGAGACACAGAGACGTCCATGTTTCACATCGGCATATGGATGCTGGTCGTTGCCGGCATTCCCGTGATTCTGATCTTTATCTGGATGTACTCCCTCGCCAGGCGCCGAAGCGCAGGAGTGGGCAACAGAAGGCAGGCGGGGGCCGGACCACATGGCGGCCGGACAGGCTAGCGGCTCCAAGCGTTGCATGCAGCCCGCGACCTCACCCCCGGCAAAGCATAGGCGATGACTTCGTCGCCGATCTTGGTTGCGGAATAATTCGAAACCCGCCGTCGCTGAAGGTCACCATTCTGTGATTCCGGCACGGGCCCGGAACCTTCGTGACGAAAGCACCGTTAAGGGCCGTCAACTCTGAGTTTGCCTTCAGCAGAATCGGCGAGGGGATGCCGCAGATCTTCTCGAAAAACGCCAATGGCGTTGCGCGCTTTGTAATCTGGGGAAGCTGTGCCGCTCTGCTGATCGCCGCGGCGATCGGGACAGTCCTTCCCCGTTCGGACCTGATAACGGGAGTAGGTGAGCCATTGGCGCAGCCGGTGCCGTTCAGTCATAAGCACCATGTCGGCCAGCTCGGCATCGACTGTCGCTATTGCCACAACGGCGTCGAAAGCTCGTCTTCGGCGGGCCTGCCGGCCACCGAAGTCTGCATGACCTGCCATTCGCAGCTTTTCACGAATGCCAACATGCTGGCGCCGGTCCGGGCCAGTCTTGTCAGCGGCAAGCCGATCGAATGGCAGCGCGTCAACAGCGTGCCCGACTTCGTCTTCTTCAATCACGCAATCCACGTCAACAAGGGCGTCGCCTGCGAGACCTGCCATGGCGAGGTCGACCAGATGCCGCTGACAAGGCGGGCGCATACGCTGAGCATGGAATGGTGCCTCGGCTGCCATCGCAATCCCGGACCCAATCTGCGTCCGCCGCAGGACGTGTTCCTGATGCACTGGCAGCCGCCTGCGGACATCGATGAGATCAGGCGGCAACTGATCGGCATGCTCGACATCCATCCCGACACGATGACGGATTGCTATGTCTGCCATCGCTGAAAAAGGGCCAGGTTTCGGCATCGACATCGCGGCCCTGCGCAAACAGCTTGCGAGCGGTCACGAGATGTGGCGCAGCCTCGACGAGATTGCGGGCACGGCCGAGTTCCGCCGCTTCGTCGAAGCCGAATTCCCGGCCATTGCCGAGCGTTTGCCGGCAAGACCGAACCGGCGGACGCTGCTGAAGCTGATGGGCGCATCGCTGTCCCTTGCGGGGTTGGCGGCCTGCAGCAGAGCGGAAAGCATCGTGCCCTATGTGCGCCAGCCGGAGATACTCATTCCCGGCAAGCCGGTTTATTACGCGACGACGCTGTCGAGCGACGGCTTCGGCATCGGCGCGATCGTCGAAAGCCATGAAGGGCGGCCGATCAAGATCGAGGGCAATCCCGATCACACGGCGTCGCGCGGCGCGACCGACGCCGTGATGCAGGCAGCTGTGCTGACGCTGTTCGATCCCGACCGCTCGCGCACGCCGCTCAAGGATGGCCAGCCGGCATCCTATGGCCACTTCCTCAAGGACATGGCGGGGCTCTTTTCGCGATGGACGGTGTCACAGGGGCAGGGCGGTGCGTTGCTTCTCGATGCCTCTGCATCGCCCACTCTTGCGGCACAATTGGATGCGCTGCGGGCACGCTATCCGAAACTGAAAATCTACCGCCACGACCCATTGGCGATACCGGCGGCGGCGGAGGCGTCCCATGCATTGTTCGGATCGGCGCTGACGCCGGTCTACCGCTTCGATCGTGCCGAAACGATCGTCAGTCTTGACGCCGATTTCCTTGGCGAGGGGCCGGGGCGGCTTGCTTACGCGCACGACTTCGCTGCGCGACGACGTGTGCGCAGCCCAAACGACCGGATGAGCCGGCTCTATGCGGTGGAGTCGACGCCGACAATCACCGGGGCCGCTGCCGATCACCGGTTTGCGATCAAGCCGAGTGAGGTCGAAGCCGTGGCCGCCGGATTGAACGCGGCGTTGACCGGCCAAGCCGGACGTTCCGCATCGCCGATCGACCAGGCCTGGATGACGGCGCTAGCCGACGACCTGAAGGCGGCAGACCGCAACGCATTGGTCGTTGCAGGGGGGCATCAGAGCGCCTTCGTTCAAGCCGCCGCTTTGTCTGCCAATGCGAAGCTTGGCGCGCTCGGCAACACGGTCCAGCTGATCGAGCCGCCGGATGCATTGCAGGTCGATGGCGATTTAGCCCGGCTATGTGGGGCAATCGGAGATGGCGCAATCGACACGGTCGTGGTGCTGGGCGCAAACCCGTTGCACACGGCTCCGACGAGGCTCGACGCGCATAAGGCGTTCTCTAGCCTGAAGTTCATGGTCCATCATGGGCTCTACCGCGACGAGACGGCGTTCCTGGCGCACTGGCATGTGCCTGCGGCGCATGAGCTGGAGAGCTGGAGCGACATCCGCGCCTATGACGGAACCGCTTCGCTGGTGCAGCCGCTGATCAAGCCGCTTTACGACGGCAGGACCATGCATGAACTGCTTGCCGTGCTTGGCGGCCAGTTCGAGGCCGATCCGCTGGCGCCCGTCCGGCAACATTGGGCTGCGCTCGATGACGATGCGTGGAAGAAGGCGCTACGCGATTGCATCGTGCCGAACAGCGCCGCCAAGCCCATATCCGTCACCGTGCCGCCGGATCTGGGCGGCTTAAGGCCGGCGGCGAAGGCGGCCGACGGCATCGACATACGCTTCGTCGCCGATCCGTGGCTGCGCGACGGCCGTTTTGCCAACGCATCATGGCTGCAGGAGCTGCCACGGCCGCTGACCAAGATCGTTTGGGGCAATGCGGCGCTCATCTCGCCTGCCACCGCGGAGCGATTGAAAATCGAGAACGGCAAGATCATCAACGTCGCACTCAACGGCGCGGACATCGATGCGCCGGCCTGGATCGTGCCTGGGCATCCGGACGAGAGCGTGACGCTCTCCTTCGGCTTCGGACGCAGGGCCGGTTCCGTTGCCGCGTTGGCGGAAGGCTATGACGCATTCCGTTTGCGCAGCGGGGCGGAATGGATAGCGACCGGTGCCACCCTTACGCCGCGCCAGAACAGCGTGCGGGTCATCACCACACAGCATCACCAGGCGATGGAGGGTCGCGCCATCATCCGCCATGCGTCGCTCGATGCTTTCCGGCGGAATCCGGATTTCGTCCGCAAGGATGTGCCGCCGTCACCAAAGGAAACGCTCTATCCCGATTGGCCCTACGACCAGGAAGCCTGGGCGATGGCGATCGACCTTTCGGCCTGCATCGGCTGCATGGCCTGCGTCTCGGCGTGCCAGGCGGAGAATAACATCGCGCCGGTGGGACCGGACGAATGCGAGCGTGGACAGGAGATGCACTGGCTGCGGGTAGACCGCTACTATGCCGGACCGGTCGAAGCGCCTGACACGTTCTTCCAGCCGGTTCCCTGCATGCATTGCGAGAAGGCGCCATGCGAGGTTGTCTGCCCGGTCAACGCCACGGTGCATACGCATGACGGCCTGAACGCGCAGGTCTACAATCGCTGCATCGGCACGCGCTATTGCTCGCAGAACTGCCCCTACAAGGTGCGGCGCTTCAACTTCCTCGACCACCAATCCTTCGACAAGGACGACGCGGGTCCGGAGCAGGGCGTGCACAACCCCAATGTCAGCGTGCGCTCGCGCGGCGTGATGGAGAAATGCACCTACTGCGTCCAGCGCATCAGCGCCAAGCGCATCCAGGCGCAGATCGAAAATCGCGACATTGCCGATGGCGAAGTGGTCACCGCCTGCCAACAGGCGTGCCCCACCCAGGCCATCACCTTCGGCGATCGCAACAAGAAAGATGCAAGGGTCGTCCGCGAGAAAAGCGCGCCGCAGAATTACGCACTGCTCGAAGAGTTGAACACACGGCCGCGCACCACCTATCTCGGCAAGATCTCCAACCCGAACGGCAAGCTTGCCAAGACAGGCGAGGCGACCGATGGCTGAAGCGAGCACGAACAGCCCTGCCGTCCTGCGTGGCCGCCACGATTTTCCCGAGATCAGCGGACGCATCGGCTCGATCGTTCTCAACGGCCGCCTGCCGCGTCATTTCTGGATAGCGTTCCTTCTCTGCTTCCTGCTCGTCCTGCTCTTCCTCTACTCGATTACCTACCTGATCGCGGTCGGCGTCGGCGCCTACGGCATCAACGTGCCCGTGGTCTGGGGCACGATGATCTCCAATTTCGTCTGGTGGATCGGCATCGGCCATGCCGGCACGCTGATCTCGGCGGTGCTGTTGCTGTTACGCCAGCCATGGCGCGCCTCGATCAACCGCTTTGCCGAAGCCATGACGCTGTTTGCGGTCGCCATGGCCGGCTTGTTCCCTATCCTGCATCTCGGCCGTCCCTGGTTCTTTTACTGGCTGCTGCCGCTGCCCAATGTGCATATGCACTGGCCGCAATGGCGTAGCCCCTTGGTCTGGGATTTCGCAGCGATCGCCACCTACGCGACAGTCTCGCTGCTGTTCTGGTATATGGGGCTTCTGCCCGATCTGGCGGTGCTGCGCGACCGCGCAAGGTCGAGAGGGGCGCAGCTCTTCTACGGCATATTGGCGCTCGGCTGGCGCGGCTCGGCATTTCATTGGTCACGCTACCAGGTCGTCTATTTTCTGTTAGCCGCCCTGGCCACGCCGCTCGTTGTCTCGGTGCATTCGATCGTCTCGCTCGATTTCACCTTCGCGATCACGCCCGGCTACCACTCGACGATCTTCCCTCCCTATTTCGTCGCCGGCGCGCTGCTTTCGGGCTTCGCCATGGTGCTCACCATCGCCATTCCGCTGCGCTGGGCTTTTTCGGTCCGGGATATGATCACGCTCAGGCACATGGACAATGCCGCCAAGCTGATGATCGCAGCCGGCATGGTCGTCGCCTATGGCTATGTCTCGGAGGCATTCTTCGCCTGGTATTCGGGTGAGCCCTATGAACGCGCCATGATGGCCGAGCGCGCGCTAGGTCCGTATTCGCCGTTGTTCTGGACGATGCTCGGCCTGAATTGCGGTGTGCTGCAACTGCTTTGGTTCAGGCGCATCCGCCGCAACATGCCGCTGCTGTTTGCGATCGCCATTGCCATCAACACCGGCATGTGGATCGAGCGCTACATCATCGTCGTGACGGGGCCCAGCCGCGACTACCTGCCTTCGGCCTGGGGTGAGCAGTCGCTGACCTGGCTCGATTTCGGCATTCTGTTCGGCTCGATCGGCACTTTCTTCGCGTTGGTCTTCCTGTTCATCCGCATCCTGCCGGCGATCACCATCTTCGAAGTCGAGGAATTGGCTGAAGAAGAGGATAAGCTCAGATGAGTCTCTATGGTGTCATGGCGGTGTTTGCCGATTCCGAAGGGCTCGTCGAGGCAGCGCGCGGCATGCGCGAGCGCGGCTATCGGCGTATGGACGCGTTCTCGCCGTTTCCGGTGAAGGAGCTGGACGGGATATTGGAAATCCCGAAGACGCGGCTGCCCTGGGTCGTGCTCGCCGGCGGCATTGCTGGTGCTGCTCTCGTCTATGGTCTGATCTGGTATTCCGTCGAAATCGACTATCCCATCAATGTTGGCGGGCGTCCGCTGCATTCCTGGCCGCCTTTCGTCGTCATCGCCTTCGAGGCCGGCATCCTTGGCGCAGCCTTCGCCGGCTTTCTGGGCCTGCTCGCGGCCAACGGGCTGCCTCGCTACCATCATCCGATCTTCAACGCCGAGAGCTTCAGCTATGCGCGCGGAGGCCAGTTCTATCTGCTGATCGAAGCGGCGGATCCGAAGTACCGCAAGGGCGTGACCAAGGGGCAGCTGACGCGGCTCGGCGCCGAGGTCGTCGAAGAGGTCAAGGCGTGAGCGTCCTGCGCGTCACGATCGTGTTCGGCGCGCTGGCCATCGCCGGCTGCCGGCACGATATGGAGGACCAGCCGCGCTACGATCCACTTGAGGCGAGCAACCAGTTCGCCGACGGCATGTCGGCCAGAACGCCGGTGGCGGGAACCGTGGCGCGCGATGCCGATCTGACGCCGGTCCCGGACAGAATGCCCTACCCAATCACGATCGAGCTGCTGCAGCGTGGCCGGCAGCGTTTCGACATCTTCTGCTCGCCCTGCCACGGCCGCACCGGCGACGGCCGCGGGATGATCGTTGAGCGCGGCTTCCCGGCCCCGCCGAGTTATCACCAGGACGCGTTGCGCAAGGCTTCGGACCGGCACTTCTACGACGTCATCACCAACGGCTATGGCGCCATGTATTCCTACGCCGCGCGCGTGCCGCCGCAGGATCGCTGGGCGATCGTGGCCTATATCCGCGCGCTGCAGTATTCGCGCCACGCTCCAGTCGCCGAACTGCCTCAAAGCCTGCGCGGACGGCTCGAAGCGGAGGCATCGCCATGAGCCGCCTCGAGCAGGGTTTTGCGGCCGTCGGCATTGCGGGTCTTGTCCTCTGCGCTCTTGGCGCACCGCTCGATGCCAAAGCGATGCTTGGCGCCTGGCTCGCGGCGGCTCTCTTTGCGCTCAGCCTGTCGCTCGGGGCACTGACCATATTGATGGTGCACGGGCTGACCGGCGGACGCTGGGGCGAGGCCGTCCGTCAGCCTTTGCGGATCATGATCGCGATGCTGCCGTTTGCGCTCGTCTTGCTCCTGCCCGTGCTGATGAGGCTCGATTTGGTCTTTCCTTGGGCCGGGGCCGACTCCGGGATGCTGCCGGAGAAGGTCCGCGAGAAGCTCGCCTATCTCAACGTGCCGTTCTTCCTGCTGCGTTGCGCCGTCTGCGCTGCAATCTGGCTCGTTCTGACCTGGATGGTGCTCGACGCGACAAGCGATGAAGCCAGTTCCAACGGCCGCAATGGCAAGAAATTAGCTCTCGGGCTGATCCTCCATGCGCTTGCCGTCAGCATCTTTTCCATCGACTGGATGCTGTCCCTTGAGCCGGAATTCACCTCGACCATTTACGCGCTCTGCGAGACGTCGGCCGAGGTGGTCGGTGCGTTCGCGGTTGCCGTCCTTGTGTTGGCAGCGAGGCGGGCGGTCGAGGTCTTGCCGGGGGGAGATGAAGAAACCTCGCTAAGCGAAGATCTCGCCAACATGCAGTTCGGCTTCCTACTGACCTGGATATACCTCGTCTTCATGCAGTGGATCGTCGTTTGGGGCGGTGACCTTCCGGACGAGATTCACTGGTATATCGTCCGGGCCACTGGCAGCTGGCAGTATCTGCTGTGGCTGCTGGTTGCCTTGCCGGCGGCTGCCTTCGCAGGCTCGCTCAGCCGACCGCCCAAGCGCAGCCATGACGGCCTGATCTGGCTGGCAGGCATAGTTCTTGCCGGCCATTTCGTTGATGTGTTCTGGCGCGTCCGGCCACCTCTCTTATCCGGCGGTCAGCTGGCGCTATGGCATGATGCGGTCGCCTGGATTGGAGTGGGAGGACTGTGGCTCGCCCTATTCCTTTTCCTGCTGCGCCGGCCGGACAGGATCGTCTGGTGGAAGCGGGAGGTTGCCCATGGCTAAGGCGCAGCGCCATCCCGAGACACGCGATGTCCAGCCACGGGTGCTGCTCGCCTTCGGCGGCGGGCTGTTGGTGTTTCTGGCCCTGGCGGCGATCGGCATGAAGCTCGTCTTCAACACCACGCCAAGCTGGCTCCCGAAATTCGAGAACGCCAGCCCGGAAGCTCCCGATTTGCAGAGCGCGCCAAGGCAGGATCTTGTCAACTTCCGCGCCGAGGAGGACCGCCAGCTGAAAATGCTTGGGTGGGTCGACCGCAATGCCGGCACTGCGCGCATTCCGATCGACGACGCCATGTGGGCAGTTGTCAGCAGCGGTTTGCCGGATTGGTCGCAGACAGGTGCCGCAGTCTCGCGACCCGATGATTGCGCTCTGCTCGCGGCTGCCATTCCTCGAACGCCTCAGGCGCAGGAATGCCAGAAGCAAGGCGGCGGGGCAGGGCGATGAGAAGCTTGTTGGCTGCGCTTTGTCTGTTCGTTGCCGGCGCGGCCCCCGCCGCCGAGCGACCGACATTCGATCTGAAGCTCGGCACGCAGCTGAGGCTGGACCGCGAGTTGGTTGACGCCGGCAGCCGTAAGCAGACGCTTGGCGAAACGCTGGGCGGCCATCCGGCGCTCGTTATCTTCGGTTACGACAAATGCCCGAACCTGTGCGGCGTTACCCAGCAGGCCGTTGCCTCCGACCTGAAGAAGACATCGCTTCACCCAGCGGATTACCGCGCGCTGTTCATCTCGATCGATCCCGAGGAGACACCGGCCGACGCAGCCGCGGCGCAAGCCGAAATCGCCTCCGCTGCCGGTCCGGCAGGCCTTCCCGCTTGGCGTTTCCTGACCAGCCGCGAGGGCACCGGCGCGGCGCTTGCCAACGAGGCCGGCATCACTTTTGATCGGCGCAAGGGCATCGATCAGTTCGTCCATCCGATCGCGGTGATCGCGCTCACACCGTCGGGCCGAATTTCACAGGTACTGCCGGCGCTGACCTTCACGCCACGCGACCTCGAGCTTGCGCTGGTCGAAGCATCGGCCAACAGGCTCGGGTCGATTGCCGACCACATTTTCCTGCTCTGCGCCGGGTTCGACAGTTCGAAAGGCCAGTACACGCCGGCGATCTGGGCGGCGCTGAAAGTGGCCAGCCTGGCAACGCTGCTTGGCCTCGGCGCAACCGTGCTCTGGCAGAGCTGGGGGAGGACCAGGTGAGCTTCGGCATCCCCTTCTTCCCGCAGGAAGCATCATCGGAAGCCGGCCAAGTCGACGCGCTTTTTTATACGCTGCTCGCTTTTTCAGTCGTTCTCGGGCTGGCACTTACCGGTCTCGTCGTCGGCTACGCTGTGAAATACCGCGTCGGCTCAAAGGCGGATCGAACGGGCAAGCGGTCCCGCAGCCTGCCGCTCGAAATGAGCTGGACGGTTGCCAGCCTGGTCATCGCCTTCATCTTCTTCGGCTGGGGCGCGGCGCTTTTCGTTCGTCGCGACCATCCGCCGGCTGACGCGCTCGAAATCACGGGGCTGGGCAAACAGTGGATGTGGGAGTTCAGGCAACCCGGTGGCCAGCGCGAGATCAACGAACTGCACGTCCCCGTCGGCAAGGCCGTCGTCGTGTCGCTCGCCGCGCAGGATGTCATCCACTCCTTCTACGTGCCGGCATTCCGCATAAAGCAGGACGCGGTGCCGGGCCGCACGACGCATATCTGGTTCATCGCCACCGAGCCCGGCCGCTATCACCTGTTCTGCGCCCAATATTGCGGCACGCAGCATTCCGAAATGGGTGGCTGGGTGACCGTTATGGCCCCCGAGCAATATGCTGCGTGGCTGAACAGCCAGGCCGAAGGCGAGACGCTTGCCGCGGGCGGCGAGAAATTGTTTCGCGCGCTCGGCTGCTCCGGTTGCCATGGCGCGAGCAGCAAGGTGAGGGCGCCGTCGCTTGACGGCATCTTCGGCCGGCCGGTGGCGCTCGACAATCAGCAGACGGTCATCGCCGACGAGCGTTACCTGCGCGACTCCATCCTCAACCCGAAGAAAGAGATCGCCGCAGGCTACGAGCCGGTCATGCCGAGCTTTGACGGCCTCATCGACGAAGGCGAGCTGCAGATGCTGCTTGCCTATCTGAAGTCGCTTTCGCCTCAACCAACGGCTGGAGCCAGGCCATGACCAACGTGGCGATGCCAGGCACTTATCTGGGGGACGGAACCGGGCCTCGCGCGTGGCTGCTGACCACCGACCATAAGCGCGTCGCATGGCTTTACCTGATCTCGCTGACGGCCTTTTTCTTCCTTGGCGGCGCCATGGCGGTGCTGATGCGGATAGAGCTGGCGACGCCGGCCGGCGATCTGGTCTCCGACGATGTCTACAACCGGCTGTTCTCGCTGCACGGCATCATCATGGTCTGGTTCTTCCTGGTGCCGTCGATCCCGGCGACATTGGGCAATTTCCTTTTGCCGCTGATGATCGGCGCGCGTGACCTCGCCTTCCCGCGGCTGAACCTCGCCAGCTGGTATGTCTTCATCTTTGGCAGCCTGTTCGCTCTGTTTGCGGTGGTGGCCGGCGGCGTCGACACCGGCTGGACCTTCTACACGCCGCTGTCGACGCTCTATGCCAACGGCTGGGTCTCGACCGCGGCCTTCGGCGTCTTTATCGTCGGCTTCTCTACGATCATGACCGGCATCAACTTCATTGTCAGCGTGCACACGCTGCGCGCGCCGGGGCTCACCTGGTTCCGCCTGCCGATCTTCGTCTGGACGCTCTACGCCACCAGCCTGGTGATGGTGCTGGCGACCCCGGTGCTTGCCGCCTCACTGATCCTGATCGTGCTGGAGCGCGTCTTCGGCATCGGCGTCTTCAATCCCGATCTCGGCGGTGATCCGCTGCTCTTCCAGCATCTCTTCTGGTTCTACTCGCACCCGGCCGTCTACATCATGATCCTGCCGGGCATGGGCGTGGTGTCGGAAGTGCTGCCCTGCTTCAGCCGCCGGCCGCTGTTCGGTTACAATGCGGTGGCGATCTCGTCGATGGCGATCGCCGTCTTCGGCTTCCTGGTCTGGGGGCACCACATGTTCGTCAGCGGGCAGTCGGCCTATGCCGGCGTCGTGTTCTCGTTCCTGTCCTTCTGCGTCGCGATCCCATCGGCAATCAAGGTCTTCAACTGGAGCCTGACGCTGCGCAAGGGCGAGATCAGCTTCGAGACGCCGATGCTCTACGCCCTATTCTTCCTTGCGCTGTTCACTTTCGGCGGGCTGGCTGGACTTTTTCTCGCGGCGCTCGCGGTTGATGTCCATGTCCACGACACCTACTTCGTCATCGCGCACTTCCACTACATCATGGTCGGCGGCATGGTGACCGCCTATATGGCCGGCCTGCATTTCTGGTGGCCTAAGCTGACCGGCCGCATGTATTCGGAAACGGCGGGGCGGATCGCGGCGATCGTCACCTTCGTCGGCTTCAACCTGACATTCTTCCCACAATTTGTACTGGGCTTCGACGGCATGCCGCGGCGCTATCACACCTATCCGCCCGAGTTCCAGTTCTGGAACGTCTTGTCCTCGGCAGGCGCGGTGGTGCTGGCGATCGGCTATCTGATGCCGTTGTTCTATCTCGGCTGGTCGCTGTTTCACGGCGCCCGCGCGCCCGATAATCCATGGAACGCCACCGGGCTCGAATGGCAGACAAGCTCGCCGCCGCCGCCGCATAATTTCGAAACCATGCCGATCGTGACGCGACCGGCCTATGCCTATGACATGAAAGGGCTGGAGCACGAACGCTTCAGCCCGCACCGGGAGGAGGCGGCTCCATGAGCGGCACGGAAAGCGTCGCTTTCGACACGCCCCGGCGCGAACGGCGCGCCGACACTTTCGCGATGTGGGTGTTCATCGGCTCCGAAGCGATGCTGTTCGGCGCGATCTTCCTGGTCTTCCTCGTCGCGCATATCGATTTCGGCCCCGCCTTCGCCGCAGCCTCGAAGCGCCTTTCTCTGCCGCTTGGCACGTTCAACACGGCCGTGCTGATCACCAGCAGCTTCACCATGGCATTGGCGCATGGGCTTGCGCTTCATAGACGTTGGCGCGCGACGATCTGGGCGCTGGTCGCGACCGCGGCTCTGGGCGTGTGCTTCCTGATCGTGAAGGGGATCGAGTACGGCAAGGAGATCGCCGAGGGACTGGCGCCACTTCTCGGCCTCCCGTTCCGCTATGCAGGACCGGATCCCGTGCATGCCGAATTCTTCTTCGGCCTCTATTTCGCGATGACCTCGCTGCATGCGCTGCACCTGATCGGCGGCATCGTCGTCATCGCCGGCATGATCGCGCTCTGGGGGGCAGCCAGCCCGGCCAACCGGCTGCGCCGGGTCGTGGCCATCGGCCTCTACTGGCATTTCGTCGACATCATTTGGGTGTTCATGTTCCCCGTTCTTTACCTGATCAACCGATGAGCGAACTGCGCAAACTCACCTTCGGCTATATCGGGCTGCTCGCGCTGCTGGCGCTGACAGTCGCCTCGTCCTTCATTGATCTCGGCGGCTTCAACGTGGCGCTGAACCTTGCGATCGCTGCCGCGAAGGCGGTCCTGATCGCCATGCTGTTCATGCATCTGACAGGCACGTTGCCGCGGCTGGCCGTCGCGGCCGCCGGGCTTTGGCTCATCGTCCTCTTCGGGCTGACGCTGATCGGGCGATAGCAGAGAGACATTAATCGCCGGCAGGGACGCCGACATAGTTTTGGCTCTTGAAGAGCCCGGCCAGATGAGCCGCGTTGGAGGCCGCCATCTTGAGAATGAGCCCGCTCATTCCCCCATCTGGCGGGCGCTTTCAATGCTTGCTGACCCCTCGGGCACTCGAACACTCAGATGCTGGTGGGCCTCGAAGAGGCGCAGTTTTTCGGGATATCCAAGGTGCAAAACGGCGTCGCATGACGGGCATCGGAATCTGGCTATGGTCTTGAACCAAGTGCCTTTTCGGGTGATCGGAGTTCGACACCCCGGGCATTCAAACGAGAGGTATTTATCGTTTAGGTTTTGAGGAATTGGCACTTTGAACCCCATTTGCCAGATGCATGTCCGCGACTTCGCAACTCGTAGCGGCCGTCCACTGGCGATAACGGACTATGGCTCGCCAGCGGGTTTTAAATGAGCAACGGAGTTCTAGGTTTCACGAGGCGGACCAATGCGCGCAGACGTCAGACCATAGTCGGGTGGCGACCGATGTTGATGCCGGGGCTTGCGATTCAAGGGGCGCAAAAGGGCAAGCGATGCAGAGTTCGGTCAGGCCCGTATCCTGGAAGGGTTCGCCCCCGACAGCACGCCAGGTAGCACACTTAGGCCGGGACAGGTCTCGGTCGACTGCCTCGCATGCAGGAAAGAGATCTCGCTAGTTGCGACGGAGCAGCAATGCCCGGGTCGGGACTTGCTCAAGATCATTACCCTGCCAAGCGCAGAGCAGCGGGCCGCGAATGATCGGAATTCGAAAATCGCGGACACGCTGTGAGATCGGATAAGCGCGGGGCTTCGACACCTTGCATGAAACGGGGCGGCCCGGCAGTTATCGCAGGTGCGATTGAAGAGGAGAAACTGCCGAGCCTTGCCGGTGGCGACTTTGGGGGACATTAAACGCCGGCTTAGGCTCTTTTATCGACTGCCGCTAATGTATTCTCCGTGCGAACGGATGATGCAGGTCGTCGAGAGGGTCGTCTTCGAACCGGTTTGTCGGTGCACCGAACTGGCTGCGGCTTGAGGTTGGCGCATCGGCTTGCGCTCGTCACGTCCAACGTCACTGCCGGAACTCTGCAACGGGAATTGGACGCTTCTCGGTAATTTGGACTGAAGTCATGTCATCAAGGCGCAATGGGCCCAGCATTAACATGTGATGTTGCTCATAGTCTGGGAGCGGCTTGTAGTTGCGAATGAGGGTACACGGTGTTCGGAGTGAGCGATGCCCCTGTCCGCGGCGCTGAATGATGCCGACTTGGAATTCAAATGTCTGGAATGCGGCCATGCCTTTGTGAGAAAAGGGTCGTGGTTCAAGGTGATATCGACCTTCAAATGTGAAAGGTGCGGAGTGGCGAACCGCATCGGCTATGCCGACAAGTTAGCCTTGTTCGAAAAGCACTCGCCACCGTTTGGTTCAACGCAGCGCCCGACCGTGAATGGCGGCCCGGCACTCACCCGTTGGAGTGGCGTTGGTTGGACCGCTGGACTTAGCAGACCTTCGGCGAAATAGGTCCGACGCTCCCTATTCGCTGTTGCCAACATGGTTCGTTGGACGGAGCAGCGAGACGATTTTGCTGCGAGCGAGCGGCCCGGCACGAGAACGGGGGAGCCCACGGGCCGGGCCTGACCGGCGGGGGCACGGACTAGCTACAAGGCGCCGGGTGACGCTGTCATAGCAAATCCCGATAGAGGCTCCGCCGTGCGAATGGAGGACACCCCTCAAATGACAAAGCCAATGAGTCACGACTATGCGAGATGCCATGCGGATGACCCGAGCCTCGCAGGGGGCCGGTCGCGCCGAACATTACTCTTGACCAAGTTACCGCGCATTGCATCGTCGATCGGCAACGGCATCAGACGATGCAAAAAAATCGTGACTTATCCCTCGCTTGAATGAAACGTTTGTCGCCGATACCCAGTATGCAAAGGATTAAGGGGTGAAATATGCTGCACGAAGTCCATGGGGATTGCGCGTTGAATCTGAGCGAGGACGAAGCGCGCCTTGCTGAACGTTACCGTTTTCTTTGCGTCCAACAAGAATGCCATCCTAGATGCGGCATTGTAGCCAAGGTTGGCGCGCTTGCAGGCGGTGTGTTTATCGTCTCCGCGATATTCTTTGGTGGCGGAGAAGAAGGCGATCCTCTCTTCATATTCGGCATTGGCGTATGCTGCCTTGTCGCTGGTGCTGTCATTTGGTTCCATGAGCGTGAAGCCGAGAAGCGTCGCTGGCAGGAAAAGAAGTCAATCATCCATAAGTTTCGCAGCCGAGGACTCGGTATCCAGCTGAACGGTCAGGTGCATCGCCTGTTCGGTTAGGTTTCGGCGGCCTATGCCCAGGATCTGCGCCTGAATATTCAGTGCCGGCGATTCAATGATCGCGGCTGTTGCTACTGCTCGGTGTTATGCGCCTTGAACGCCAAACGAAGCTTAATCGCCTCAGGGCTGGTGCTGCCTAGCTTGATGTCTCCGTTCTGCGAGCCCCACGCATACGCAAAGTCGAATACAGGAGCTGGCGAGTAGGTGGCCCAGCGCGCGAATATCTGGTTCGCCTGGTCCGGCGTCGGCAGTATGTAGGTGTCCGTAGCCGCTCCGGTACGCGTCTTCCAACTGCCGCCGCCGAAGGCCTGGAACACCGGTACAATCCTATCGAGAGGGATGCCAGCGGCAACAGCTGCCTCGACTGTTCGATCGATGAAGTCCAAATCGAAAGCCCTGCCGCGCACCGGATAGGGATCCAGGCCGAAGAGGTCGATCCCGGTGTTGGCGGGATTGAAGGTATTCATGAAGCTGGGGGCTTCGAAAGAGCCCATGTCCATCAAAGTAATAAATGTGACTGCCTCGGGGGCATTGGCTCTGATCCAGTCCGCTTCGGCTTTCAGGGCTGCCGGACTAACCGCCGGGGAATGGTACTTGCCGGTTATGTCCGGCTCATCGCAGAGGCGAAAACCGAACAGTCGTGGATTGCCGATAAATGGCTTCACCCTGTCGATGAAGCGTGGCGTCACTCCGCTGGATTCATTTAGCCATATCAGCCCCTTCATTCCCGCCGGCAAGGCATTGAGTTGCTCTACGGATTGCACATCGGCGAGGTCGAAGCCCGCGGTCGCGATTGCAGCGCCCGGGCCGCCGGAAGTGTAGTGGAGCGTTTTGGTACGCCCCTCCGCGAACAGCGCCGATTGGGCGTAGATCACCGTGATGAGAAACGCCGATATGCATAGCTTGCTCACTCGTGTGAGCTTTGCTGGTGAAATTGTCGGCGCGACGGGTTGCCGCTTGATGGCCAACGCGGCTCGAAACGCAGCGCGACCCCCGCAGGTTAAGCTCGTCGACATGCTTCAACTGTCCACCACTTCGCACCACGTCCTTTTTAGCCTGTACGGAAAATTCGGCTTCATCTGTTTGATCGATGAGGCAACTCGGGGCGAATCTGGCGCCAAGTCCGCATAGCTGGGGCATCGATGCGGCCGAGCCTCCGACGGCGTGATCTCCGGATGTTATCCGAGTGGCGCCGGAGTTCGTCTCGTGGGCAAGGTTGTGATCCGACACGATAGCCGGCGGCGGATTAAGCGCCACTCCTTCGAATGAACGATCAGCTGCCAGTCAGGCGGAGATAATATCGTGGCAGCGGCGTCCAGGCCGATATTCTGCTGAAAAAGGAAGGGCAGAACAATGTGCGGTATCATTGGAATTGTCGGCCGAAGCCAAGTCGCGCCGCTCATTGTCGATGCGCTGAAGCGGCTTGAATATCGCGGTTATGACTCGGCTGGCGTCGCCACCATCGAGAAGGGCGAGCTCGGCCGGCGCCGCGCCGAGGGCAAGCTCGTCAACCTCGAACGGCGGCTGAAGGACGAGCCGCTCGAGGGCACGATCGGCATCGGCCACACGCGCTGGGCCACTCACGGCGTGCCCAACGAGACCAACGCGCACCCGCATTTTTCCAACGGCGTCGCCATCGTCCACAACGGCATCATCGAGAATTTCGCCGAGCTGCGCGACGAGCTCACCCGCGACGGCTACAAATTCGCCTCGCAGACCGACACCGAGGTCGTTGCGCATCTGGTGGCGCGCGAGCTCGCCAAGGGGCTGAAGCCGGTCGAAGCCGCGCATCACGCGCTGAAGCGGCTCTCGGGCGCCTTCGCGCTGGCGATCATGTTCAAGGGCGACGGGGACCTGATCGTCGGTGCCCGCAACGGTCCGCCTCTGGCCGTCGGCCATGGCGATGGCGAGATGTTTCTGGGCTCCGACGCGATCGCGCTGGCGCCTTTCACCAACTCGATCACCTATCTCGAGGACGGCGACTGGGCCGTGGTTCGCCGCGCCAGCGTGACCATCCGCGACATCGACGGCAACAAGGTCGACCGCAAGCGCCAGCAGTCGCTGTCGACCAGCTTCATGGTCGACAAGGGCAACCGCCGGCATTTCATGGAAAAGGAAATCCATGAGCAGCCGGAGGTGATCTCGCACACGCTGGCGCATTATGTGGATTTCGTTTCCGGCAAGTCGAAGCCGCTCGACCTGCCCTTCGACTTCGCCAGGATCGGCCGGCTGGCG
>NZ_VFTG01000018.1 GCF_006439355.1 Mesorhizobium sp. B4-1-3 | reverse complement strand
GTGCACAGGTTGGTCTTGCGCGACAGGCACGACGGGCACTGCCGGCATTCGGGCGTGTAGAGCGGGATGACATGGTCGCCCTTTTTGACCGAGGTCACGCCCTTGCCGACATCGACGACGATGCCGGCGCCCTCATGGCCGAGGATCGCGGGAAAGATGCCTTCCGGATCGGCGCCTGAGAGCGTGAACTCGTCGGTGTGGCAGATGCCGGTCGCCTTGACCTCGATCAGCACCTCGCCCTCGCGCGGGCCTTCGAGGTCCACCTCCATGATCTCCAGCGGCTTTCCGGCACCAACAGCTACGGCGGCACGCGTTTTCATTTTCCCTCTCCCGATCTGATGGCCGCAGCGAGCGCCCGGCCCGTGACTGAAACTTACGCCGCGGCCCTGGCTGGCCCGGCCGGAAACACACCCGACATGACGATAAAACCCTTGATGCGCTTCACGCGATCGCACCAGCGGCGGATCGCCGGATAATCCTGGCGCGAAATACCGCCTTCCTCAGACAGCATGATGTAAGGGAAGCAGGCAATGTCGGCAATCGTCGGCTGCGGGGCTGAGCAGATCCACTGGCGGCCCTCCTGCTCGCCGAACCACAGATGCTCGTCGAGGATGCGGAACAGCCGATGCGCGCCAGCGCGCGCGGCATCGATGTCGAAATCATAGAACAGCGCATCGTGCAGGCGGGCGGCGGAGGCCGTTCCGGTGATGCCGTCGGCAAAGGCCAGCCACTGGCTGATCTCGCCGAGCAGAGCTGGATTGTTGCGCGGATACCATGTGCCGGGCGGATCGTATTTCGACGCCAGATAGACCAGGATTGCCTGGGCGTCGCGCAGGATCAGCCCATCATCGTCGATGACCGGCAATTGCCCAAGCGGATTGAGCTTCAGGAACCATTCCGACTTGTGCTCCCGTCCGGGATAGAAGTCGACCGGCACGGTGTTATGGTCGATGCCGAGGAAGCTCATCAAGAGCCGCAACTTGTAGCAATTGCCGGACAGCTCATAGTCGTAAAGCGTGATCATCGCCAGCCCCTAGATGTCGAGCACGAGGCGGGCCGATTTGGCACGCGAAACGCAGGTCATGATCCGGGTGCCGGCCTTGCGCTCGGCATCGTTCAGATAGACGTCCTGGTGGTCGGGTTCGCCCTCGATCACCGTCGCCACGCAGGTGCCGCAGGCCCCTTGCTCACAGGACGAGGGCACGTCGATGCCGCTCTCGCGCATGACCTGCAGGATCGTCTTGCCGGCCGGCA
This sequence comes from Mesorhizobium sp. B4-1-3, assembly GCF_006439355.1. GTDB lineage: Bacteria > Pseudomonadota > Alphaproteobacteria > Rhizobiales > Rhizobiaceae > Mesorhizobium. Next base: position 120,399 of record NZ_VFTG01000018.1, on the reverse strand, counting down.
CTTGCAGCGTGACGCAAGAGCGCGCCAGCGCCACTTCGAAACTCGAGCTGTCGTCGATCTTGTTGGTGTTCTTGAAATACTCGAAATGCACGGCGCTGTCAGGCCAGCCCTGCTCGGCCGCGATTTTGCGCCCCGCCTCCAGCATCGGACCCGGACCGCAGATGTAGAGATGCATGCCGTTCCGGTAGCCGGTGAGGATTTGGCGCAGCTCGGCGCCGGTCGCGTCCGGCGACAGGCCGAGATGCGGCCTCAGCGCATCGCCGAGTTGCTTCAGCCGGTCGGCAAAGGCGAGATGTTCCTTGCCTTGCACAAAATAGTGCAGCTCGTGCGTCAGCTCCTGGTTCTTCAACGCCTGCGCCATGGCAAGCAGCGGCGTGATGCCGATGCCGCCTGCGACGAAGATCGTCTTGATGGCATCGCGGCGCAGCGGGAAATTGTTGCGCGGCTCGGAGATCGCCAGCACGTCACCTTCGCGCACCGTCTCGTGCATGCATTTCGAGCCGCCCTTCGAGTCGCGCTCCAGCTTGACGCCGATGGTAAAGCTGTCGGTCTCGCCCGGTCCGTTGGTGATCGAATACTGCCTGATCTCGCCGTTGGGCATATGCACATCGATATGTGCACCCGGCTGGAAGGTCGGCAGGATGCCCCTGGTCGGCCGCAGCTCGAAGCCAGCGATGCCGTCAGCGGCCTCCCACTTCCTGGCCACCGTCACCCGCAGCGCCGCCTTGCGGCCATGCGCGGTCAGTTCCGGCATCTCGGCAAGCTCGGCCGACACGCGTTCATAAACCGGCTCGATCGGGGCCGGCGCGGGAGTATTGGCCACTTCGCGCTCGACTTCGTCGCGCAATTTTGAAAGCCGTTCATTGTGATGCCGCAGGACGGTGATGCGCGCAGCCCCTTGGGGGTCCCGGTCGAGCACGCCGCGAATGACGGAACGGTTGGAATCGACCGGCTGGACGAAGAAGACGCCGAGCGTCTCGACGGCGCCGTCGCGCGAGCGGAGCGCCACGGCAAAATCCTGGGCGGCCTCGACGCTGATCTCGGACCCGCCGCGCTCGACTGCGCCGCAGGGCTGGAAGCGATAAGCCTTCAGCGCTTGCGCTACCTTGTCGGCAGGGGCGTTGACCGGAATGCCACGCAAGGCAAGCAGCTCGCCTTCGGCAAGGCCTGCGACATCCGGCACCTCGCCCAATGCCTCTTCCGACGACCAGACCAGGCCGTAACGCTCGACCGCCGGATAGGTGCGGTTGGTGATGGTGCGGGCCGGCGCGTCGGCCGGGTGCGCGGGGATATAGGTGCAGCCGGCGGTGCGGTTCGAATAACGCCAGCCATGATACTGGCATTTCAGCTCGCGGCCATCATTGATGCCGATCGACAGCCTCACGCCGCGGTGCAGGCAACGGTTCTCCCAGATGTTGACGTAGCCGTCATCGGCCCGCCAGACGGCAAACTCGCGGCCAAGCAACTGGCCGTGGAATACGTGGCGGAACGGCAGGTCATGGGCAGCGGCGATCGGATGCCACTGGCTTTTGGCTACTTCCAACATCTATCGTCTCCAAAATGTCGTGGTCAGGCTGCCGCCGGGATGACGCCGTAAGTCACGCCCTTCTGGCTGAGCCAGCGCCGGTAGGCGATCGCCGATTTGTCGGCGCGGATCGGGGTTTCGGCGCGCGGATCGAGCGGCAGGCGCTTCGGCACCTGGTTTTCGAGGATCGGCTTGTCCTGACCGAAGATCGTCTGCTGGAAACGCTTGATCACCTTGTCTTCGCTGTTTTCGTCCAGCACGCAAAGCAGCATATGCGCGCGCACATGTTCCTGGTCGACCGGCTGCAGAAAGATGGCAATCACATCGCGCCGGCTCTCGTCGACCGGGCTCGATTTATAGAGCACCGAGCAATAGGGGTGCGGCACGCGGTAGACATAGTCGACATCGGCGCCGCCGTCCGAAGCTGTCGAGGCCATCGGCTGGAAGAAGCGGCAGCGGGTCGCCAGGATCTCGTCGCGGTCGACCGAAATCTCGACATCGTATTCCTTGACCTCGGTATGCGGCTCGGCGCCGAGGATGTCGGTATGCACGTAAGGAAAGTGCCCCATGTCGAGAAAGTTCTCGATGGCGCGCGGCGCCGAGACGTTGACGCCGAAGGTCGCGGCGTTGAGCCGGCGGCGGTCGGGCTCGGCATATTCAGGGATCGGGAAGAGCTCGGCCGGCGGCGAGCCCAGCGAAGTCCAGACATAGCCATAGGCGCTTTTTGCCGGCAGCCTGTCGGCGGCCGGAACCTGGTCGGCCCGGCGCAGATCCGGCCGCGAGCGCCAGACAATCGGCTCACCATCCCCGCCGACCGCGAAACTCAGGCGCTCCTCGAGCAGCACCGTCTCCTGGACCGCACCGGGAATAGCCTCGGCGATCGCGCCCACCGGATGCCACAGATTGAGAACCACGGAATCCGTGCATTTCGTCATAGTTTCATTCCTTTGCATGCGACGGACAACGTGATCAGGCCCGTGCCGGTATGGCGCCGTAGGTTACCGAGCGATCGCGCAGCCAGCGCCGGTAGGAGACCGAGACGGCGTCGGCGCGGATCGGTGTCTCAGCGCGCGGATCGAGCGGCAAGCGTCTCGGAACCTGGTTCTCGAGGATCGGCTTGTCCTGTGCGAAGATCAATTGCATGAAGCTGCGCACCGTCGCCGCCTCCATGCCTTCCTTCAAGTAGCAGAGATAGGGATGCGCGATGCAGTTCTCTTCGTCGACCGGCTGCACGAAGAGCGTGATGACATCGAGCCGGTGCTTCTGGATCGGATTGCTCTTGTAGAGCGCCACCGTATAGGGCCGGATCACCTTGTAGATGTAATCGACGACGAAGCCTTCCTTGGCCGTCGGCGAAGCGATGGGTTGGTAGAATTTGCACTCCGTCGCCAACACCTCGTCTTGCGCGGTGATCTCGACATTGTAAGGCGCCACCTCAGTATGCGGCTCCTCCCCCAGCCAACCGGTATGGACGAAAGGGAAATGGCCCATGTCGAGGAAATTCTCGACAGCGCGCAGACCGGAGACCTTGACCGCGATCGACCCACCGCTGACGAGGTGACGGTCCGCTTCATTGGCCTCGGGGATAAAGACGATCTCGCGCCAGGGCTTGTCGAGGCACGCCCAGATGAAACCATAACGTTCAGCCGAATTGACGGCGGCGTCCGTGTCGGCATGGACGACCTCGACCCTGCCGGCATGCTTGCGGATCACGAGGTCGACGCCGAGCAGCCGTGTTTGAAATGGCATATCCGAGGGGAGCGATTCCTGGTCGGCGACAATGTGCCAGTCGTTCAGAAGCTCGCGGTCGACGCAGTGGGTAGCCATCGGCATCCCTTCCAACTCAGCTAGCCCTTCACCATGAACCTAGCCCGGCGTTTCGACAGGACGAAACCACAAGATTGGATATCAATCAACGGTTTTTTGTCAGCCAAAACGTATTTTTGTGTTGACAGATTTCGATGATTGACTTCCGATGTATGAAAATCTGAATCTGGGATATGCCGCACCCCGACGGGGGCATGTCTTCACCACGGAAAGCCTGCTGATCATGTTCTCGAACCCGCGGAGAGCCGCGCCTTGAGCAGCCGTTCCCAGACGATAGCGGATATTCTCACACGTGCCATCATCGACCATCGGCTGGTGCCCGGCTGCAAGCTCGGCGAGCGTGAGCTTTCCGAGATTTTCGACGTCAGCCGCATCGTCGTGCGCCAGGCGCTGATCCGGCTCGCCGACGATGGGCTAGCCCAGATCGAGCGCAATCGCGGCGCCTTCGTCGCCAAGCCGAGCATGCAGGAAGCGATGGAAATCTACGACGCGCTGACGCTCGTCGAACAAGGTGTGGCCGCCCAACTCAGCGACCGCCTCGGCCCTGCAGGGTGGGCTGAGCTGCGCCAGCATGTCGAACGCCAACGCCAGGCTGTCGCCTCGGGCAACGACGCGCTGGCCGACGTGCTCGGCCAGGAGTTTCACTCCGTCTTCGTCCGCCTGAGCCGCAACAAGGTGATGCAGGAAATCCATGCCCAGCTGGTGCGCCGCACGACGCTGCTGCGCTCGCTGATCACGGCCGATTTCGATTATTGCAATCTGCTCGACGACCATTCACGCGTCGTCGACCTTCTGGAAAAAGGCCGGCTGAAGCAGGCCATGGACCTGATCGACACCCATCACCGCGCGGTGGTGCGCGGCTATATCATGGATCGCGAAGTGTACGCGGAAATGACGCCGGCGGAGGCGCTGGCGCCCTATCTAGACGGCAAGACTGACAGCGCGACGGCGCCGATCGCGCCAAGGAAGCCAAAGACATCCGGGAATGGCGACGGCACGGCGCACGTCCATGTCCATCTCCCCAAGCAAGATCCGGCACCCAAAAGCCGGGCATCGACCAAGAAAACCAACAGAGGGTTACCAGCATGAACGAGCTGACAAGACGTGGATTCCTGAAATACAGCGGCGCGCTCGGCGCGGCACTGGCCACCGGAGGACTGAGCACCATCGCCAGGGCCGACGACGTGCTCAAGATCGGCGTCGTCTATGTCTCGCCGATCGCCGAGATCGGCTGGACCAAGCAGCACAGCCTCGGCGTCGAGGCGATCAAGTCCGAATTCGGCGACAAGGCGAAGCTCACCGTCATCGACAACATCTTCATGCCGCAGGATGCCGAGCGCGTTTTCCGCGAGTTAGCCAGCGCCGGCAATCAGTTGATCTTCGGCACCAGCTTCTCGCATGGCACGCCGATGCAGAAGGTGGCGCCGCGCTTCCCCAAGATCGCGTTCGAGCATTGCTCGGGCATCGTCCATCTCGCGAATCTCGGCACCTTCGAAGCCAAATATTACGAGGGCACTTTCGTCGCCGGCGCGGCCGGCGGCTATATGTCGAAGTCGGGCAAGATCGGCTTCATCGGCGGCTTCCCGATCCCCGACATCGTCGGCCCGGCCAACGCGCTGCTGCTCGGCGCGCAGAGCGTCAATCCGAACGCCACCTGCAACGCCATCTTCCTCAATTCCTGGTTCGATCCGGGCAAGGAGAAGGAGGCCGCTAAGACGCTGCTTTCGCAGGGCTGCGACGTGATCTGCTCGATGACGGATACGGCGACCGGCGTTCAGGTCGCCGGCGAAGGCGGCGCCTGGTCGATCGGCTATGCCAGCGACATGTCGAAATTCTCCTCCGGCAAGCAGCTGACCTCCTTCGTGCTCGACTGGACCAGCGACTATGTCGGCGCCGCCAAGGCAGTCGCGGCCGGAACCTGGAAGCCTGAGGTGCGCTGGGACGGGCTGGCCGCGGGCGTGGTCAAGATGGCGCCCTACAATGACGGCATCCCGGCCGACGTCAAGGCCAAGCTGAAGCAGCTCGAAGCCGATATCGGCAGCGGCAAGGTGCACCCCTATGCCGGCGAGCTGAAGGACCAGGACGGCAACGTCAAGGTCGCTGCCGGATCGGTGCTCTCCGACGACGGCATTCGCGGCATGAACTGGTTCGTCAAGGGAATGATCGGCAAGCTGAGCTGATCAAACCGCGAAGAACCGGGGAGATGCCGAGGTCATCTTCGGCGTCTCCCCGCCGGTTCCCGTCCAACCCCGCTGCAAGCCCGGCAGGACCCGCCATGCACCCGCGACTAGAATTGCGCAATATCTCCAAGCGCTATCCCGGCGTTGTCGCCAATGATGACGTCTCGTTGTCAATTCAGCCTGGCGAGATCCATGCCGTGCTCGGCGAAAACGGCGCCGGCAAATCGACCCTGATGAAGATCATCTACGGCGCGGCGCATGCCGATTCCGGTGAGATCTATTGCGACGGCAATCTCATCCTCGCGCACAATCCGGCAATGTCGCGCGCACTCGGCATCGAGATGGTCTACCAGCATTTCGCGCTATTCGAATCCGTTTCGGTGGTCGAGAACATCGCGCTTTCGGCAAGCAGCGCCTTCAATCTGCCGTCGCTGGCCGAAAAAATCCGCGAGCTTTCGCTGCGCTACGGCATGCCGATCGACCCGCATCGTCAGGTGCATGACCTTTCGGTCGGAGAGCGGCAGCGCGTCGAGATCGTGCGCTGCCTCCTACAGGCGCCAAAGCTCCTGATCCTCGACGAACCGACCTCGGTGCTGACGCCGCAGGCCGTGGTCAAGCTGTTCGATACGCTTCGCCAGTTGGCCGCCGAAGGCTGCTCGATCGTCTATATCAGTCACAAGCTCGACGAGGTGCAGGAACTCTGCGACACCGCCACCGTGCTGCGCAACGGCAAGGTCACCGGCACGGCGCGGCCGAAGGAGACCACTTCGCTCGAGCTTGCCCGCATGATGGTGGGCTCCAAGCTGCCCGAGATGCATGTCAGCCCGGCAGCGCCGAGCGAAAAGCCTGTGCTCGAGGTCAGGGATCTGTCGGCCAAGGCAAGGGACCATTTCGGCGTCGACCTGAAAGATGTCTCCTTCAACGTGCATGGCGGCGAGATCGTCGGCCTTGCCGGCGTCTCCGGCAACGGCCAGGCCGAGCTGATTGCGCTGCTCAGCGGCGAGCGCCGGCATGGCCAAGGCGACGCTATCAAAATCAACGGAACGCCCGCCGCCAGCCTGCGCCCCGATGAGCGCCGCAAGCTCGGACTCGCCTTCGTTCCAGAGGAGAGGCTCGGGCGTGGCGCAGTTCCGTCGCACACGCTGTGGGAAAACGCGGTGCTGACGGCCCATCGCTTCGGCACGGTCCGCAAGGGCCTTGTTGACCGCCGGAGAGCCGCCGCCTTCGCCTCCGGCATCATCGACCGGTTCAAGGTCAAGGCCAACGGCCCGGCTGCCACGGCGCAGAGCCTGTCCGGCGGCAATCTGCAGAAATACATCGTCGGACGCGAGATCGCGTTGGCCCCGAAGCTGCTTCTCGTCTCGCAGCCGACCTGGGGTGTCGATGTCGGGGCGAGCGCCTTCATCCGCCAGACCATCGTCGATCTCAGCCGCGCCGGCACGGCGGTGTTCGTCGTCTCGGAGGAGCTCGACGAGCTGTTCGAGATCTGCGACCGGCTGCTGGTCATCTGCCAGGGTCGCGTGTCGCCGCCGCTGCTCCGCACCAGCACGGACCGAGAGGAGATCGGGCTCTTGATGACCGGTCGAACGATGGGCAAGGACCAAACGGGGAGTAGCAGCGTTGCACTTCAGGATTGAACAACGGCCAGAGCCTTCAGCCGTGATGCGCATCGCGGCGCCGGTGCTAGCGTCCGTGCTCACGCTGATCGTCGGCTCGATCTTCTTCGCCTCGCTCGGGCACGATCCGCTGCCGACGCTCTATGCCTTCTTTGTCGAGCCGCTGAGCTCGATGAACGGCCTCTCGGAATGGTTGCTGAAAGCCTCGCCGCTGATCCTGATCGCCTGCGGCCTGGCGATCGGCTTTCGCGCCAATGTCTGGAATATCGGCGCCGAAGGCCAATTCATCATGGGCGCGGTTGCCGCCAGCGGCGTCGGCCTGTTCTGGTCGGACCCGGACAGCGCGCTGCTCCTGCCGCTGATGTTCCTGGCCGGAATGGCCGCCGGCATGGCCTGGGCGGCGATCCCTGCCTTCCTGCGCTCGCGCATGAACACCAATGAGATCCTGGTCACGCTGATGATGACCTATATCGCGACGCTGTTTCTGTCTTATCTGGTGCATGGACCATGGCGCGATCCGGCCGGCTTCAACTATCCGCAGACGGCGTTGCTGCCGGCGGCGGCGATGTTTCAATCCTTCGATCCTGCCTACCGGTTGAACTCCTCGATCTTCATCACCGTCGTCGCCGTGTTTTTGATGTGGCTGTTCACCGACCGCAGCTTCCTCGGCTACAAGATGTCGGTCAGCGGCGCCGCCCCGCTCGCCGCTCGCTATGCCGGCTTTCGCGAGTCGGCTGCCGTGTGGATCGGATTGCTGGCTGGCGGCGCGGCGGCGGGCATTGCCGGCATGGCGGAGGCTGCCGGACCGCTCGGCCAGCTCTCGCCGCAAGTCTCGCCTGGCTACGGATTTGCCGCCATCATCGTCGCCTTCATCGGACGGCTGAACGCCTTCGGCATCGTGCTTGGCGGGCTGTTGATGTCGCTGCTTTTCCTCGGCGGCGAAGGCGTGCAGATGACGCTTGCCCTGCCCTCGGCACTGACGCGCATCTTCCAGGGCATCCTGCTGTTCTTCCTGCTCGCGGCAGACTTCTTCATTTTCTATCGCATCCGCCTGGTGCGGCCAGCGCCGGACGCGCATGCGCTCGAGACGGCGCGATAGCGGGAGACACCGGATGGAACTCTTCACCGCCATCTTCACCGGCACCATCGTCGCCGCCACGCCGCTGATCTTCGCCGCACTCGGCGAGCTCGTGGTCGAGAAATCGGGCGTCCTCAATCTCGGCATCGAAGGCATGATGCTGATGGGCGCAGCACTTGCCTTCTGGGCGGTCACCGCCGGCTATTCGATGCCGGTTGCGATCCTCGCCGGGGCTCTGGCTGGCGCTGCCGCCTCACTGCTGTTCGGCGTGCTGGCGCTCACCTTCCTCACCAACCAATATGCCGCCGGCCTGGCGCTGGCGATCTTCGGTTCCGGCGTCTCTGCCTTCATCGGGCGCGGCTTCGGCAGCGATCCGATCGAAGCGCTGCATGGCGTCAACATCGCGATCCTGTCCGGCCTGCCGGTGCTTGGGCCGCTGCTCTTCCGTTTCGACCCGCTCGTCTATCTGGCCCTCGCCATGTTCGTCGCGATCAGCTGGTTCCTCTACCGGACCAAGGCCGGCCTCATCCTGCGCACGGTCGGGGAATCGCCGCAGACCTCGCATGCCATCGGCTATCCTGTGATCCGGATCCGCTACATGGCGGTACTGTTCGGCGGCCTGATGGCCGGCCTTGCCGGCGCCTATCTGTCAGTCGCCTATACGCCGCTCTGGGTCGAGAACATGACCGCGGGCAAGGGCTGGATCGCACTGGCGCTGGTGGTGTTCGCCACCTGGCGGCCGCTGCGCGTCCTGCTCGGCGCCTGGCTGTTCGGCGGCATGACGATCCTGCAGCTCCAGGGCCAAGCGCTGGGCCTACAGGTTCCCTCGGAGCTGCTTTCGGCCCTGCCCTATCTGGCGACGATCGTGGTGCTGGTGCTGATCTCGCGCAATCGCCAGATGCTTGCCCTCCACTTCCCCGCCTCGCTGGCAAAGCCGTTCCGCCCGGCGGGCTAGCCGGGCGTGTTGATTCACGGAGAACTCAAAGAACCAGAGAATACGGCATTCTGAACATGGAACCACCCATCCGAAACGCTCGTGACGTAGTTGCTTTTTGGGGTGATGAAAGAGCCCGCACCGGGGGGGGAACGATGCGGGCTCATGCCGGGAACTGCCAAACCCGACGCGACGCCGTGAAACACTGGGAGGGGCACGCGTCGCGGCTACCCAACATTGGCGTGACGAGAATGTTCCGTGGGATCAATACCTTCGCTTCAGGAAGCGCGCTTCACGCAGGAGCGATGCCCAGTCAGTGCCGATCATCTCGACGAGCTCTCGGGTCTGCTGTCGGAAATCCCTGTCTCCTAACCAGCCGCCGAACCACAGATCAGCCAAGTCTTTCTTGTGGTCTCTTCCGTCGCGACACATCGGAAACTCCATGAATCGCGTCGAACTCGCTGAGCGGGACGGTTTCCAGGTGCGGATCAGGCGTAAGAGAAAGCGAAAAGCCCGCCGACCGAAGCCGACGGGCCATCTTCCCTCAAACTGCTCGTGCTCCCCTCCCCGGATGGTCCGCCCGAACCCAGGAACCCCGCACAAGACTCTTCCTAATGCAGTTTTGACTAATGGGCTGTAGCTCGGGAGCCACAACGAGGGGATTTCCCGGGTTGGCCGACCCGAGGAGGTGGTCTTGGGAATTCCAAAGGCCCGGCTCGCACCATGACACAGAATTGGGCGAGCCGAGCCTAGCGGGCTTCTGCTTGAAGAAATGCAGCCGATCCACCGCCAGCACCTGTCAGGCTACAGCGCAAGGAGTATCATCTAGCGACCGAGTGGCAGTTTTGACACTGACAGCAGTTCAGCCTCGTCCCTGATCCCTGCCAGGTAGTTGGCCAGCAGGCGAGATGCGAGGGCTTCGCGCCGCTCGAGGGACTGTTGTTCGACCTTCAGTTTGTCGAACACGCGACCGAGCAGCGCGACTTCTGATGAACTGAAGACGCCTGCTTCTCTGGCTCTTTCAAGAATTGGCATGAAGTCCCTCCCTAAAACAGGTCGATCCCTCAAACGCCGCAAGCCTGGCCATCAGCAACATTGGTTGTCAACAAAAAAGCACGCCGGCACTGGGCTGACGGGCTCATTAGAGGGTTGGGTTTGGGACCCGCCCTTCGTTTTCCGCTGGCACACGCTGGGCATGGCTCTCGAGCGGCGTCTCGGCAGGAGAAAGTGATCATCCGCTATATGTCGACCACATTGATCTGGTCGCCAAGCGATCGCGCCAAGGTCCAGACTGTTGGAAAACTCTTAGACTGAGTAAGAGTAGCGGCCGGTTGTCACTGCGCTCACTGAAAAGATCGGCCGCCGGCGTAGGCCGGCTCACTAGAGGCCACTAGGCGGTCCGCTTCAACTCCGTCACCCGCACACCCAGCCGGAAGGCCTGTCCGTCAGCATACGAACGTGCATAGTCCTCAGTTTCAAAGGGAACAGTGAGGGTCTTTCCAAAGGAGGTCACGCGGACCGCCCATTTGCCCTCTCTTGTAAGCTCAACCGCATGATGTTCGTGTGGCGCCATACTCTTCCCCTACGGCAGGCCGCAACGTAGCGGATAAGAGATGATTTGTATACGAACAATCGGATCGAAGCTGCAATTCTATTGTGCTTTGCGCCTGCGTAGAATCGGATTGACCTGTGGGAGCGGGTCCGACTTTCAGATTCACGGGCCAGGCGAGCCCTTGGTGTCGAAAGCTGATGCACGCTCGCTTTTGGTCACCCGTCCTGCTTGGCAGTCGGTCGGCGGAACTTTCGGCGGCCGGTGGAGTTTACCACGGCCACAGGGGGACGCTGGTTGCAAATATTCGACAGGCTCGAACGGCTGGTCCACGCAGAGGACGCCTCAGCGGCTGCGGGTGAAGCGCGATCACTGCTGGCAGAAATCGACCGCCGCGGCTCTGAACTGATCTCGGCCGCCGTCGACGATTTTCTCATCGATATGTTGACACTGGCATTCGTTGCCGAGGCGTTCGGGGGCGGAACGTTGGAAGCCGCTCGCCGGCTGGCGCAGAAGAGGTTATCCAAGATCAAGTTGTTATCTGTGGTTTTGCCTGTGTAATCCCCGCCGGTGGCCGGCCAAGCAAAGGGTTTTTGCTGTGATCCAGCGCCGACAAGGCGTCGGAGACGGGTAGCTGTCACAGCAGTGTCCCGCACCGGGCCTTGGGATTGCCTCGAACAGAAAAGCCGCCGATCACTTGCTTGTAAGCCCATCCACTTGCCAAACGATTCAAGCTGCAGGTGTCGATGTCGAGACCGTGGGTGGGAAAAGCCCAGCGATCACGCACCCGCCTGGATCGAAGTGCACGGATGAGCCGCTCGCGCCTGAAATGCGGTCTTGCTTCGGAACTTCGCCTTCCGTCAGCAGGCTGCCACTGACGGATAGATCACCGATCCGTCGTCTCGAAGAACCGCACCGGCCGTCGGTACGGCCTTCTCGACGCGGCCGTTGCCCATGAGATGGAAGACTTCCTCGCCACGCGCAAGAAGGTAATCAGCGATGACGCGGCGGTGGCACCGCCACCAGACCGCTTCCGAGCACATTATCGCGCAGCGGCGCGTCCGTATTGCGAGCAGGCGATCGAGTCCGCCTCGAAATTGCGCCGAAAGCGCATAGTCAGCGTAGTTGTGGAAGCTTTGGTTTCTCCACGCGCCGTTCGTTTCGGGCGAAACCCCGTCCACCTTGCCCCGCCGCCCGCCGAGCGGCGCCACAATTTCATAGGCGATCTGCGCCTCCGCGAGTGACGCAGCCAGGCGTTCGCTATCGAACTGCGGGTAGGCGCGGGACCCGGGCAGACGCCTCACGTCGACGACGATGCCGATCCTCCCCTGCCGAAGGATGTCGATGAATTCCTCGATTGTACGGTTCGAATGCCCGACGGTGAAGAAGGTGGTATGCGAGCGGTTGGCTGATTGCTTAGCATGCATCCTACATGACGTGGCAGCCGCTTCATTGTTCCAAGCACTCCAGGGGTGTCTCGGGACGAGAGCTGAACTGGCCGAATGCAGAGCATCTCCGGTCGCCGTGATGTCAATTATCGCCGCGCCGGAGGAAGCCATGGCCGGTTGAGAAAGTCGGCTCGTGTCACTTCATCGTGACGCGCAACGCTGGCCGGAACAATCGAGGAGACCTCCAGTTCGGGCAGCTTAAGCCAGACCACGTCCAATCAAATGGAGCATGCCATGAGATTCCCTCGCTGCACGACGGCTACGGCCGCCGTTTTAATTTTCGCGACTTTCCCTGCTCTCGCCCAGACGAACGGAACCCCTTCCCCCACCCCGGCGACCGAACAGCCCGGCGCCGGGCAGTTGCCGGATGTGAACGGGCAAGCGGGCGGCCCGACGCGTGAAATGATCCGCCAGATGATTGACCAAGCCATCCAGGAGCGGATGCAGCAGGATCGAAGCTCCGACGTGGCCAACAATCGTCAAGAAGAGGATGACGACGCTCAGGACAACGCAGATCGTCATGGCGCCCCTTGGCATAAAAACCGTTATGGCGGCCCGTCCGGCGACCACAGGATGGCTGGACACCATGGCGGGCGCATGATGATGCGTGGCGCCGGAATGCGACTGATGTTCGCGTTTTTGGACACCAACGGCGACGGATCATTGTCCGAGAACGAGGTTCAAGACGCTGTCGGGCGCATCTTCTCCGCAATCGACCAGAATGGCGACGGCAAGATCGACATGGATGAGATCCAGTCCTTCTTGCACGGCCCTGGCAGTGAAGACATGCAGCAATAGATCACACTGCACCAAGCCAAGGCCGCGACCCTTCGCGAGGCAGGGCCGCAGGCATAGCCGCGAGCTCAACGCATATCATCGTCACTGCGCACGGCAATGGTCTTGGCTAGCCCCCTTCCTCAAAGCCCTCCAGCTTACGCCAATCAAAGCTGACACCGATGCCTGGTTCGTCTGGGGCGACTGCCAGCCCATCCTGCAACATGAGCGGCCGAGTGGTGTACAGGTCGATGTCGAAACTGTGCGCCTCTACCCAACCAGCGTTTGGTTGACCTGAGACCAAACTGACATGCAGTTCCTGCATGCCGTGGCTGCACACCGGAATTCCGGCCTTGCGGGAAAGCTCGGCCACGCGCAACCAGCCTGTGATGCCGCCACAGTTCGAGGCGTCGGGCTGGATGTAGGAGAGCTTCGACCAAGCGAAGGCATGCTCGAACTCCTCGATTACATGCAAGTTCTCCCCCATGGCCAGCGGCATGCCCGTTGCCTCGGCAATGGCTGCGTAGCCCCGGTAATCATCCGGTATGATAGGCTCCTCGAACCACAGCAGATCGTAAGGCGCGAATGCTTTCGCCGCTTCGATCGCCCGATTGACGTCGAGCGCGTAATTGGCGTCCACCATGAAGGGGGTGTGCGGCCCGATGCGTTCGCGGATGGCCTTAACTCGGGTGATATCCTCGGTGAGGTCGTCTTTGCCGACCTTGATCTTCACGGCATTGAAACCGGCGGCGAGATAGGAGTCGATGCTCGCCTGCAACTGATCGAGCGAGAAGTTCAGGTCGATGCCGCCGCGATATGCCTTGGCTGTTTTGCCGGCGCCGCCGGCCATTTCCCAGAGTGACAGGCCGGTGCGCCGGCCCTTCAGATCCCAGAGCGCTATGTCGAGCGCAGAAATCGCAAACGACGCAATGCCCCCGCGCCCGACATAATGGATGTGCCATAACATCCCATCATGGAGCGCCTCGATGTCGGTAGCATCCCGTCCTTTCAGGAACGGCACCAGATCGTGCACGATCATGGCTGCGATCGCATGCCCCCCTTTGCCGCCAGTATAAGTGTAGCCAGTCCCTTCGCTACCGTCCGCCAGCCTAAGCGTCGCTGTCACCAGCTCGAAATGCGTGTGAGCGCCATGCTTGGCGTCGGTCATCACTTCACGCAGCGGCACCCGGAAAAGCCGAACCTTCACATCCGTGATTGTTGTATCGCCCATTGCGAGGCTCTCATCGTCCAATCCTATTTCGTCATACCATAATTGCACTCTGACGGGCAGATCGCAACGGTTCAGGCAAATTGTCGCCATTTTGGTCTGATGACAATTTGTTGGGCCTTGTGCTTTGGTCCGATCTGCGCATTAATGATTGCGTGAAGTGGAGGACGGCTTGCTGAGTACACCACGGCATCTTGGGACGCGGGCCACGAGCGGCGCTGCTCGCGCCGCGGACGCCATGGTGGTGGGAATCGAAGCGGACATCGCCTCCGGCAAGCTCGGTGACGGCAGCTTCCTGCCGGCTGAGCGCGAATTGATGGCTGAGTACGGCGTTGGCCGCGGTGTCGTGCGTGAAGCGGTCGCTCGCCTGGCAAGCCGCGGCCTTGTCGAAGCGCGTCCGCGCTTTCGCCCGGTGGTGCGCCGGCCGGGGCTGGACGCGGCGCTCGGCGCTTTGGAAGGTGTTGTCGGCCACCTGCTAAGCGCTCAGGCGGGAGTGAAGAACCTCTACGACACCCGGGTCTTTCTTGAGGCCGCACTTGCGCGCAACGCCGCCATCCATGCTCGCAAGGATGACGTGGCCACTCTCAGATCAGCGCTTGAGATGAACGAGGCGGCGATACCGGATTCGGCAAAATTCTATGCCACTGACGTAGCCTTCCACGCCGTGCTCTACCAGATCACGCGCAACCCGGTGATGCCCGCGGTGCACAAGGCATTCACCGCATGGCTGTCGCCGCATTGGATGAGCATGCCCCGATCACCAGAGCGCAACCGGATCAATTTCCTGAGCCACCGCGAGATCTGCATGGCGATCATCGAGCGAGATCCAGATGGCGCCGAGCGGGCGCTGCTCAATCATCTTTCCGCGGCTTGGGAATATGTCCGTGGCACATTTGAAAGCAGTGAGGGCCCGCGGGAGGACCGGCGAGAATGACGCAGACTTATGATCATATCGTGGTGGGGGGTGGAGCAGCGGGTTGCGTGGTCGCGGCGCGGCTGGTGAAAGCAGGACGGCGGGTCCTGCTTCTCGAAGCTGGGCATTCGCATCACCACCCGCTGCTCGATATGCCGCCGGGGATCTTCAAGATGATCAATGGCTCGAAGTTCATGCGATATTATCGCACCGAGCCGCAGCAGCATCTGGACGGCCGCGCGCACGAAATCTCGCAAGGCAACGTGCTGGGCGGCGGCACCTCGGTCAACGCCCAGGTCTATATGCGCGGCCGTGCCTCGGACTATGACGAATGGGATGAGTTGCTGCGCGGCAACAATGCCGGCATCCGCTGGAACTGGCAGGCGGTGCTGCCCCACTTCACGGGCATGGAAGGCAACAACCGCCTCGGCGGCGACTTGCATGGCAGCGAAGGACCGTTGCTCGTGTCTGACCCAGGTCACATTGACGACGTTTCGCGTTGGTTCGTGCAGGCGGTCCAACGGCTCGGACTGCCCTACAATCATGACTTCAACGGGCCGTCGCAACGCGGAGTGGGCTTCTATCAGTTCATGAACCGGCGCGGGAAGCGCAGCAGCGCTGCCTATGCGTTTATCGAGCCATTGGCCAAGGATCCCAGGCTGACGCTGAGGCTGAATTCTGCCGCGCGGCGGCTGCTGATCCAGAACGAGCGCGCAAAGGGTGTAATCTACACTGACAAATCGGGAACCGAACACGAGGCCTATGCGGACGGCGATGTGATCGTCTCGTCGGGTGCGCTGGTATCGCCGAAACTCCTTATGCTGTCGGGTGTTGGTCCGGCGGACGAACTTGCCAGACATGACATTGCCTGCATCGCCGATCTTCCAGGCGTAGGCCAGAACCTGATCGATCATCCGGAAGTGCCGATTATTGCCACGGCAAACGGCCCCTACGGCTACTTTAAGCAAGGCCAGGGTTGGCGAATGATCAAGAACGGCTTGCATTTCAAGCTGTTCGGCGCCGGTACGATCCTGTCCGCGGGGGTCGAGGCGGGAGCTTTTGTCAATCCGGCCGATCCGGATGGCGAACCGACGATCCAGGCGTTTTGCGTGCCACATGTGTACCTGGACCGCGATATCCTGACCCTGGTGGAGAATACCTACGGCCTCACTGTGACGACCGTCGTCGTCAAGCCGAAATCCCGCGGATTCGTGAAGCTGCGTTCGGCGGATCCGAATGACATGCCGGTCGTCTCTCCGCACCTGCTCAAACATCAAGATGACATGAAGCAGATGATTGCCGGCCAGCGCTATTTCCTGAACGCATTCCACACGAAGCCTCTGGCGGACCGCATCAAGGCTGTTGCCGTCCCCCGGGAAGACGACCTCAGCGACGAGGCGCTCGAAAAGCACTGCAAGCGCTTCGTCAAAACGAATTACCATCCGGCCGGCACATGCCGCATGGGTCCGGACAGCGATCGAATGGCCGTTCTGGACGCGGCCATGCGGGTGCGCGGGATAGAGAACCTGCGCGTTGCCGACATGTCCGCCTGCCCTAACATCAACGCCGGCAACACGGCTGCACCCGCCATGATGCTGGGCGACCGCTGCGCCGATTTCATCTTGGAAGCGGGCGCAGTTACTCAATTGAGGGCGGAGTCTGCAAGCGAGCTGGCCTAGCCCGCCATAGGCGAGGAATATTCAACGTCGTCAAAACACGACAACCAAGGAGGAAAGCATGATCATTACCCGTCGGAAATTGTTGGTAGGCTCCGCCGTCGGCGTGGCCGCTCTTACCCTCGCCTCACGCGCCTTCGCCGCGCTCCCGCCGCTTGCCAAGAAAGACAAGTACAAGGTCGGCTTCGCCCAGACCGAGAGCAATAATCCATGGCGGCTGGCTGAAACCAAAAGCATGCAGGACGAGGCGGCAAAGCTCGGCCACCAGTTGGTCTATACTGATGCTGCCGGATCCTCGGCCAAGCAGGCTTCCGACGTAAACTCCATGATCGCGCAGGGCGTCGACGCGATTTTCCTGCCTCCCCGCGAGGACAAGCCGTTGGTGCCGGTCATCCTCGCCGCCCGCGATGCTGGCATCCCGGTCTTTCTCATCGACCGGGACGTGGATCACACCATGGCCAAACCTGGACAGGATTACGTCACCTTCATCGGTTCCGACTTCATCAATGAGGGCAACCGCATCGCCGAATGGGTGGTGAAGAACGCCAATGGAAAATCGAAGATCATCGAGCTGGAAGGCACCACCGGTTCCTCGCCAGCCAACGACCGCAAGAAGGGGTTCGACGACATCATCGCCAAGCACTCGGAATTCAAGATTATCGCTTCACAGTCGGGTGACTTCGCTCGAGACAAGGGCCGCCAGGTGGCTGAGACGTTGCTGCAGGCGCATCCCGAAGCCGATATCATCTATGCCCATAATGATGAGATGGCGCTCGGCGCGATCGCGGCCCTCGAGGCGGCCGGCAAGACGCCAGGAAAAGATGTGCTGATTGTCTCGATCGACGGCGAAAAGGATGGCGTGCAAGCAATCGTCGACGGCAAGATCGGCGCCATCTGCGGCTGCAGCCCGCTTTTCGGGCCCAAGGCTTTCGCCACGATGGCCGATTATGCCGCTGGGAAGCAAATCCCGCCCTTCATCAAGAACGACGACGACTTCTACGACGGCACGAACGCAAAGGACAAGATCAGTACGGCGTTCTGAGTTATCTGGTTAAAGGCGCCTCCTCGCTTCGGCGGGGAGGCTTTTTCGGGAGCTTTGCCGATGACGCCGCCGGACGGACCTTCCCCGATGCTTCTCGACATGCGCGACATCCAAAAGCGTTTCGCCGGCATACCGGCGCTGGTGGACGCGTCGCTTTCCGTGCGCTCAGGCGAGGTCCATGCCCTGATAGGCCAGAACGGCGCGGGCAAATCCACGCTGATCAAGGTCTTGACCGGATACCACCGCAAGGATGCCGGGCAAGTGCTGTTCGAAGGCAAGCCCTTTGAGGTCCACTCGCCCCACCAGGCGCAAGTCAATGGCATCAGCACGATCTATCAGGAGATCAATCTGGTCCCGCTGCGGTCAGTGACGGAGAACATTTGCCTGGGCCGGGAAAGGCGCCGCCATGGGCTGCTCGACTGGAATGCCATGCACACGGAAGCCGAGCGCCTGCTGAGCCGCTTCTCCATTCGCATCGATGTTCGCCGTCCGCTGGGTGAATTCAACACGGCAACACAGCAGATGGTGGCGATCGCCCGGGCCATAGGGTTCTCCGCCCGACTTGTCGTTATGGACGAGCCGACCTCGTCTCTCGACGAACGGGAAGTGGGAGTGCTGTTCAGCGTCATTCGTCAGTTGAAGGCTGAAGGGATCTCCGTCATCTTTGTAAGCCATAAGCTCGATGAGCTGTATGAGGTCTGCGACCGGGTCACGATCATGCGTGACGGTCGCACCGTGCGCAGCGCCGGGATGAAAGAGATCAACAAGCTGGAACTTGTCGCAGCTATGCTTGGCCGCGATGTCGCGGCTGTCGAGGGTCACGCCACAGCCTTCGGCGAGCGCGACCGCTCTAGAATCGGGGATGCGATGTTTTCGGCCCGCGGGCTTAGGGCCGGGCAGGCGGTCCGCAATGTGAGCTTCGATCTCCGGCGCGGCGAGATCGCGGGCTTTGCGGGCCTCCTCGGGGCGGGTCGCACCGAAACCGCACGGCTCGTGTTCGGTGCCGATCGCGCGAGCGCGGGCGAGATGACGATGGAGGGAGCCGCGTACCACCCCGACCGTCCCGCCGACGCGATCGCCGCCGGCATGGGCTTTTGCACCGAGGACCGCAAAGGCGAAGGCATTGTCCCGGAGATGACCGTGGCAGAGAATCTCACCCTTGCCTTGCTTCCGAAAATCAGCCGCAACGGCGTACTGGACGAGTCACGCCAGCGTGAAATCGTCGAGCGGTTCATCCGCGAGCTGGGCATAAAATGCTCCGGACCCAATCAGAAGGTGCGAGAGCTTTCGGGCGGGAACCAGCAGAAGGTGCTGCTTGCCCGCTGGCTGGCGATGAACCCGAAACTGCTCATCCTCGACGAGCCGACAAGGGGGATCGATGTGGGTGCCAAGGGCGAGATCCAGCGTCTGATCCGTGGCCTTGCAGACCAGGGCCTCGGCGTGCTCATGATCTCGTCAGAGCTGGAGGAAGTGATTGAAGGTGCGGATCGCATATTCGTTCTGCGCGATGGTGTCAGCGTGACCGAGTTGGAAGCTGAAGCCGCCAACGAAGAAGAAGTGCTGACCGCCATGGCGCATGGGACGAGCGCTTCCTCGGAGGCCGCGACGTGACCGGGCTGCCGAGATCATATGCGGATCGGGATGCCATCGCGCGCAGCTTCGATCTCTTCGGTTTCTTGTCGCGCTACGGGACCGTGATCGCGCTGGTCTTGCTGGTTGCGTTCAACCTCGCCTTCACGCGCAATTTCGCGACAATGCAGACTCTGAACGTCAACCTCACCCAGGTCTGCACGATCGTCATCGTAGCCGTCGGAATGACGCTCGTGATAGCCACGGGCGGCATCGATCTCTCCGTCGGATCTCTGATGGCGATTTCGGGTGCGCTGGCACCGATGATCTTCATGGGCAAAATCCTTCCGATCGGAAGCATCTACCTGGGCGTGGCTGCCGCGATGATCGTCTCGGTATTGGTGGCCGGGCTGTTGGGGCTCTTCAATGGTTGGTTGGTCGCCCGCTTCCGCATCCAGCCGATTGTCGCGACACTGGTTCTGTTCATCGCGGGCCGCGGCATCGCTCAGGTGATGACGAACGGGAACCTGCAAACCTTCCGCGTACCTGAATTTCAATGGATCGGCCTTGCTCGACCATTGGACATCCCGGCGCAAGTCATCATCATGGCTGTCATTGTTGCGGCAGCTGCATGGGCGTTGAGAAAAACGCTGTTCGGGCGATGCATATTGGCGGTCGGCGGTAATGAAAAGGCTTCCGAACTCGCAGGTATTGCAGTCTCCAAGATAAAGATTGCGGTCTATGGCATTAGCGGCCTTTGCGCCGGGCTGGCCGGGCTTATCGTGATTGCAATCAACTCCTCCAGCGACGCCAACTTGGTTGGCCTTGGCATGGAGCTCGATGCCATCGCGGCGGTTGCAGTGGGCGGGACCCTGCTCAGTGGCGGCAAGGCCACCATCATCGGTAGCCTGCTAGGCGCGCTTACCATTCAACTGGTGCGCTATACCCTTCTGGCGAACGGGGTGCCTGACGCCGCTGCCCTGGTGGTCAAGGCAGGCATCATCGCGCTCGCCGTGTGGCTGCAGCAGCAGCATCGCGGGTAGCCTATGAATCGCGCCCGCCTGGTCCGCATCATTGGCACCTACGGCGTATTGATTGCGCTGGCTGCGCTCGTTCTGTTCGGGTTCCTGCGCTATGATCGGTTTCTCAGCTTCTACAATGTGATGACTCTCCTGCGCTACAATTCCATGTTCGCATTGGTGGCGCTTGGCATGTGCTTCGTCATCATGACAGGAGGAATCGATCTTTCCGTGGGCTCCGTCGCTGCCTTAGGCAGCGTAGCCTCGGCATTGGCGAGTCCTTATGGGATCGTGCCGGGTCTCACCGCGGGAATAGGCGCTGGCCTGGTCGCCGGGCTCATCAACGCGATCCTTGTCACACGCGCCAATCTGATGCCGTTCATAGCCACTCTCGCTACTATGCAGGCCGCCAGCGGCTCAGCCCTTCTGCTTGCGGGCAACCAGACCGTATCGGTCTCCTATGAGTCGGGCTTCACCGCCATCGGCCAAGGTAACTTGTGGACGTTTCCGATCCCTGCGGCCATCGCGGTCGTGGCATACCTCATCGGTTCCCTGGTCTTGAACTACACCGGCACTGGTCGCGCCGTGCTGGCAATCGGCGGCGGCGAAGATGCTTCGCGCCTCATGGGACTGCGTACCGATCGCGTGAAGTTTTTGGTCTATGTCGCGAGCGGAGGACTGGCGGGGCTCGCCGGCGTCATCCTTGCCTCGCAATTCGGAGCGGGACAGCCCATTGAAGGCGTTGGTTGGGAATTGTTCGCCATCGCAGCCGTCGTGGTCGGCGGCACGCTGCTCACCGGCGGTTCGGGCTCGGTTGTGACCACGCTCGCCGGCGTGCTCCTCCTCGGTATCCTTTTCAATGTTCTGAACTTTGAGAATGGAATGGGTTGGCTTTCGCTTTCAGCCTACTGGCAATCAGTGATCCGAGGGCTGTTCCTGCTGGCGGTGGTCTTGCTTCAGGCCCGACTGACACGACGCCGTCTCGGCGCGCTCTGATCGTCTCGGCCCATCACCTTCAAGTATTACATAAGGTGATCCTGCAGCAATTGGCGCGCAAGACTGCCCAGAATGAACGCGTAACATCAGCGTGGCTCGGTGGATTAAAAAAACGCGCTATTTTTAAGCCATTCTATTTTTGCGGAGGAACATTCCTGGAGGCCGCCGGTTAGGGAACGTCAACCCTTGGAGGAAGCCTCATGTTCATGCACAACAAGCGACTGCAATACACCGTCCGCGTCTCGGAGCCGAATCCACGGCTGGCGTGCATGATCATGGAGCAGTTCGGTGGCGCCGATGGCGAGCTTGCCGCCGCGATGCGCTATTTCACCCAGGGGCTGGGTGAGGACGATGTCGGCCGCAAGGACATGTTGCTCGACATAGCGACCGAAGAGCTCAGCCATCTCGAGGTCGTCGGCTCGATTGTCACCATGCTCAACAAAGGCCTGAAGGCACAGCTTGCCGAAGGCCAGATGAAGGAAGCCGAGCTGTACTTGATGGTCGGCGCAAGCGGCACGACGGCCAAAGAATCCATCTTGTTTGGTGGCGCACCTGCGCTGTGCGACTCGGCCGGAGTGCCATGGACTGCCGCCTATATCGATTCCCGCGGTGAACCTACCGTCGATCTGCGGTCCAATATTGCCGCCGAGGCGCGTGCCAAGATCGTCTATGAGCGACTGATCAACATCACCGACGATCCCGGGGTCAAGGACGCGCTGGGGTTTCTCATGACGCGCGAGATCGCGCATCAAAAATCCTTCGAGAAAGCGCTGTACGCGATCGAGAACAACTTCCCCACAGGGAAGCTCCCCGGCATTGCCAAATTTGCGAGCATGTACGTCAACACGTCCCAGGGTGAAGGCGACACGAATGGGCCTTGGAATTCGGGAGACGAATGGGACCGCGTGGATGATCTTGAGGAAGTCATGCCGGCGGACGATGGCGATGGGACTGCAACAGTCAAGCTGGCGGCCAAGGACATGAAGGTCGTAACCAAGATGGGCGAGCGGACGCTCTCGGACCCCTCCTCCGACCCGACCACAGGCGCGGATCTAGGGGCCGGGCCGGGAGCCGGACGAACCAAGAATGGCGACATGGGCGGCGCGGCCACTATCAAGGAGGCGCCTGCACAGGCCGAGGCCGCCGCTCGCAAGAAGAAATAGGTTCGGGCCGATTGCACCCTTCCGGCTTGCCGACCGGACCCTGCCCAATTGACGGGACTCGGTTTCTTCTGCCTCTCAGCATCCTGGACGCGCCGCACGCGCTGACAACCGTGGAGAGACGGAACCGTCTCACCACGCTGATCTGTGCCATCACGCCGGGTTGTACGCTGGATTTAATCAGCGCTGGCGGCCAGACGCGATTGTGCACGGTATTTCGCATTGAGGAAGTGCGCGTCATGTTGCCGTGGACAGTTCACTTGCCTGTCCGGATTATTCAAGTTCCTGCAGCTTCCGAGCTTCCTTGACAAGCACGGCAAGATTGTCTCCATGTTTTTGGACCAGTTCCCGTGCCTGTTGCTCCGTGATCCCATTTACCGCGGCAAAATAGGCGAGCTGATCTGCATCGGTTGTCGAAATGCGATTTGGATCGCGGACTTCGCTTTCAGCGCCGCCGCTTCCGAAACTGAAAATATTCACACGGGGGCGCACGACGACCTCGCGTCAGCTTGTCGGTTCAGACATCTTGCCGGATGCGTTGCGCAAGGAACGAAAATGAGCCCGGTTCGCCGCCTGGGTAGACGCCGCGAGTCTCTGGTTGTCAATTCTAGGCACATGGCCGGCCGCTCTCCGCTGGAACGCGACCGAACATTGCCTGACGGACATTGTTCCCGACGGCGATCTTTGCGTGGAGGACCGGTCGCAGGCCTAAGCGGGACGAAAACCTGTCGAAATAGGACCGCGAGCTTGTGAAGAGCCGGTCAGGCCACCTTCGAAAGCACGGACACATCGAAGCTCGCCAAGCCATAGCGCCACCGATGGTTCGTCGCCGCAACGCGACTTTGGTAGAAAAGTGTCAGCCGCTCGCCGTTGATCATAACTGTCGAGTGGCCGTTTTCCCCAGGCCCGCCCGGATCAAGCACTGGACCTATCGAGACGTAAGGTCCGGTGATGGTGCCCGCGATGGCGAAAAACACCCGTTGCCGGCTTCCCCGCGGTCCATGCGGAAGGAAGCAGGTGGCATTGAGGAGCACGCGACCATCCGGAAGCTCCACTAATTGGGCGCCTTCAATTCCCCATTCGTAGTCGGGGTCTTCCCGCGTGTTGTGGTGAGGAATCTCGTTGTGATCCAGGATTTTGCCCAAGCGCTTCCAAGGCCCGAACCATGAATCGGACTGGCTTCGGGCCAGATAGATATCCGGCTGCGGGACCCGGGTGAATTTCGGCATGCCCGAATAAACGATGTAGCGCTTGCCGCCGATGAGAGCCGGATGCGGATCATAGATGCCGTCTTCATCCGTGTCCGGCACGGACAGGATTGCAGGATTGAGTACCACCCAGTTGAACCCGTCATTTGACACCGCGTGCTCACAGCGGCCGCCGGATTTCATGAACTCGGTTTGGATGAACATATGGAAGACGCCATCTTCGTGCACGACACCCGGCGCCGCGACGCCCGAGCCCGTGACCGGAAGCTCGATCGGCGCATGCTCCGTCCACGGTCCATGCAATTCGGGCGCGGTCGCGTGAAGGATCTTCCAGGTCTCGCTGCTTACCGTGCCGCTCGACCCGAACACATGCCAGAGCCGGCCGTCGTAAACCGGGCATGGGTCCTTGAGATCGTCCACCGCCTGTGGGTGAAACAACGGGAACACGTTCGTCTCAAAGTCGATCTTCATCTTTCTGCCCCAGCGATTGCCGATCGTTAAACGCCCAAGGCGCTTCGGTCGGGCGAATCAATTCAAGCCGCCGGCTATGTTAGCTGCTGATCCAACGGAAATGCGGCATCCGCGCGGCCGTCCCCAGGAAGCTGCTTGATAGCGATGCCGCATTCTCTGGCCCAGCGCGCTGCATGCATATCGCTCGCTGGCTGGAACAAGTTAATCAGCGGACAGTTAGACATATTGCAGGAATAGGTTCCTGCATCTCGCGATTAACAAATGTTACTCGCAGTCTAAACGGCAATGTCAGCAGGGAAAACTTATATGGACGCAGCTATAAGAATACCGGCCGCCATCAAAACCAGAACAGAACAAGATTTACTGATATGCTTTTCCCACTTGCGATGGAATTTCGTTTATCAACGCCCACAGCACATTCTCACGCTTGCCTCTAAAGAGCACCAGATCGTCTACTTCGAGGAACCTATCTTCGAAGAATGCTCTCACTCATCCATTCGGTTTTGCGACGCGGCGCCGGGCATCCGGATCGCGACTCCCTTGCTGCCGGTCGGCACCAGCCCTGCCAGAGCCGACGCGATCCAGCGCAGATATCTTGACCGGATCATCGCGTCGACACCGCACGCTCAGTTGACCGCTTGGTACTATACCCCGATGGCGTTGCGCTTCAGCGCGCATGTCGACTTCGACGTATGCGTCTACGACTGCATGGACGAGCTTTCGGCATTCAAGAATGCGCCAGCCCAGCTCACCGTGATGGAGCGGGCGCTATTCGAACGCGCCGATGTCGTCTTCACCGGCGGCCTGAGCCTGTTTGAAGCGAAGCGCAGCCAGCATCGGGCAATCTATCCTTTCCCCAGCAGCATCGACGTCAGCCACTTTCACAAGGCGAGGACGCCCGGCGAGGAGCCGGCCGATCAATTGGGCATCCCACATCCTCGGGTAGGCTTCTTCGGCGTCATCGACGAGCGCCTTGACATCGATCTCGTGGCGCGGGCTTCAAGGAGGATGCGGGACGTGCACTTCGTGATGCTTGGCCCGGTCGTGAAGATCGACCCTGACCGCCTCCCGAGGGCCGATAACCTGCATTGGCTCGGCAGCAAAGCCTATACGGATCTGCCCGATTACCTCCGGCATTGGGACGTGGGCTGGATGCCCTTTGCGCTCAACGAAGCCACGCGTTTCATCAGTCCGACGAAAACTCCCGAGTTCCTCGCCGCGGGTCTGCCAGTGATCTCGACTGCAATCGTCGATGTCGTGCGAAGCTACGGCACAGCGGGACTCGTCGACATCGCGGATGCCGAAGATATCGAGCCGAAGTTGCGCTCGGTGCTGGCGCAACCTCGTGATATGCGGCTGCCAGCGGTCGATGCCTATCTCGCGAAGATGTCCTGGCAGCGAACATGGGAAGGCATGGCCGCCCACATCAAGAAGGCCAGTGCAAGCAAGAAGGTCGTGCCCTTTCGCAGGAGCGCATGACCATGTTCGACTGGCTGATCGTCGGAGCTGGCTTTGCCGGCAGTGTTCTCGCGGAACGGATCGCCTCGCAAAGGGGCGAAAGCGTTCTTCTCATCGACCGTCGCAGCCACATCGGCGGCAACGCCTATGACTGCTACAACGAAGCCGGCATCCTCGTTCATCGTTACGGACCACATATATTCCACACCAACGCCCAGTCGATCGTCGACTATCTATCGCAGTTCACAACTTGGCGGCCTTACGAGCACCGTGTGCTCGCTTTCGTGGACGGCAAGCTTCTTCCGATTCCGATCAACCTCGACACGATCAACCGCCTTTACGGTCTGGAGTTGAGCTCGGCAGAGCTGGAAGAGTTCTTCGTGTCCCGTCGTGAAACCGTCGAGGAAATCCGCACTGCCGAGGATGTGGTCGTGAGCACCGTTGGCAGAGAACTCTATGAGAAATTCTTCCGCGGTTACACGAGAAAGCAGTGGGGGGTCGATCCCAGCCAGTTGAGCAAGTCGGTGACGGCCCGCGTTCCGACCAGAACCAGCCGCGACGATCGCTATTTCGGCGACAGCTTCCAGCAGATGCCGGCCGGCGGCTATACGCGCATGTTCGAACGGATGTTGGACAATCCCAAAATCAAGATCATGCTGCAGACGGATTATCGCGAGGTCCGAGAGCGGATTCCTTTCAGGCGGCTGATCTACACAGGACCGATCGACGAATTCTTCGACTGGAAACTTGGCCGTCTGCCCTATCGCTCATTGCGCTTCGAGCATGTCACCCTCGACTGCGAGCAATTTCAGCCGGTAGCCGTGGTCAACTATCCGCAATCGGAAGCCTATACGCGCATCACCGAGTACAAGCATTTGACTGGCCAGAAGAATGTCCGGACCAGCCTCACCTACGAATACCCCACAGATATTGGCGACCCGTACTACCCTGTGCCGCGTTCGGAAAACGAGGCGCTCTACAAACAATATGAAGCGCTTTCTGCAAATTGCCCCAACGTGTGGTTCGTTGGCCGTCTGGCAACGTATCGCTACTACAATATGGATCAGGTCGTGGGCCAGGCTTTAGCGACTTTCGCGCGCATTCAGAAGACCGTCGCTGCTCAAGGCAGCGAGGTTGAGTCAGCACTCGCAATGCCCGTCTAGATGCCGTCCCTGCAACGCTCTTTGAATCGCCACGATAATAACCTGGGACTAGGGACGCACCGTGAAAGACAGTCTCGAAATCTGGGGCGGCGTTGAATGCAGCATGGTTCGCCTGCGCGATGGGATCCGCGATCAGCTCCGTGCGACGGGGCATTTCGATCGTGCAGGCGATCTCAGCCTCATTGCCGAGACGGGTATCAAGACCCTCCGATATCCCGTGCTGTGGGAACTGGTCGAGGGCGATGGTTCGCGCGACTGGCGCTGGCCGGATGCGCGACTTGACGAATTGCGAAGGCTTGGCGTGAGGCCTATTGCGGGGCTGGTCCACCATGGCAGCGGACCGAAATCGACCCATGTGCTTGATCCGGACTTCCCCGGATTGCTGGCGGGGTACGCCGGCCAAGTGGCGGAACGTTACCCTTGGCTGGAGATGTTCACGCCGGTCAACGAGCCCCTGACGACGGCGCGCATAAGCGGCCTCTATGGGCTTTGGCATCCACATGGCACATGCGAAGCAACCTGCTTCCGATTGACCGTCGCGCAGTGCCGCGCAATCGCCTCGGCCATGAAGGCAATCCGCAGACACATACCGGCGGCGCAACTCGTGCAGACCGAGGATTTCGGGCGGGTTTTCTCCACGCCACGACTTCGCTACCAGGCCGACTACGAGAACGAGCGCCGGTGGCTGGCGCTTGATCTGTTGAGCGGCCTCGTTGACGATGGTCATCCATTTCACCGGCGGCTGCTCGAGGCGGGCGTGGAGCCGCGTCATCTCGCCGAACTGACGGCCGACCCTTGCCCGCCGGACATCATCGGGATCGACTACTACCTGACAAGCGACCGTATGCTCGATGACGATCTCCGGCGATATCCGGAAGAGCAGACGGGCGGCAACGGCATAGACGCCTATGTCGACATCGCTGCGGTGCGTTCTGAGATGCGCGGCCATGCACGGTTGCGATTCCGGCTAAAGGAAATTTGGGACCGCTTCCGCCGGCCAATTGCCGTCACCGAGTTGCACAACGGATGCACGCGCGAGGAACAGTTGCGGTGGCTGATCGAGGGATGGCAGGAAGCCAAGGCGGCGAGCGACGACGGAGCCGATATACGCGCCATCACCGCCTGGTCGTTGTTCGGCGCGACAGACTGGAACTCGATGCTGGTGCATCAGAAGGGCTATTACGAGAGTGGTGCCTTCGACGTGCGGGACGCGAGCCCAAGAAAGACCGTCATCGCGAGTGCTGTGAGCCAACTCGTGAAGGCAGGCGCCTTTGATCATCCCGCGCTCGATCGGTCCGGTTGGTGGCGAACGGAGCCATTGCCGAGAAACCCCGTCAGAACAATGCTTCTGGCCGGATTTGGACGAATGGCGTCCGTGATCGAGGAGTGTTGTCACATGCGTCGGTTGGCGGTGCGCCCGGCGCCGCCGCACAAAATCGTCCAACATCTGTCGCAGACGAATTCCTGGGCAGCTATAAGTGTCGAAGAAGGGGACTGGTCGGCGCGCGGATCACGTTCAGCGTTCATCAAGCTTCGCTGTCAGTTTCCTGGCGGTGCTCTGCTGGATCTACACAGCTCTCCTGCGATCGGCATGGTCGAGGCGGCCAACGCTTTCCTGGATCTTGTGGTGGACGGACAAACGGGCAGGTTCAGGCTTCTGCGGGCCGAACCCAACAATCAGTATTGGATAGAGGCTGTTGAAGAAGAAGTGAGCGGAACCAATTACGCCGTCTGATCTGTCTCAGCTCGGACGTTGCGTTCGCGCACTCAACGGCTCGGACTATCTGCCTACGTCTCCCCAGCACGATATCGATAGATCCCAAGACCTCCGCAACCAGGTGGCCACGGCACGGCAGGTCCATCGTCTGCAGGTGCGCGGAGCTCGGCGCCCGCAGCTTGCAGCGGTAAGGCCTGTTGGTGCCGTCCCGCTCTGACCCGGCATGCCGCCATCGAAAGTCGACATTCGTTCTGATCGCCTAACGCCTGCACTTCCTCAAAGCAGGTGGAACAACCGCCTGCTGTGACAGTTGGGCGTGTCTGCGGGCTTGTACGTGCGCGCAGCGAGACCCGTCAGCGTTCGAAGACTTGATCAGAGACTTCCACGTGCGTCTTGGTTGGACGCACTATCCCAAACACGTGACCAATCGTTGTGTTGTTCCTCCATAGATCCGAATCACTGCCCCCGCTGTTCTGGTTGCCTGTAATATCGGCCCTGCCCGGCTGCGCGGGAGGCGTGCTCGACCCGCAGGGACCAATCGGCGCCGGCAACCGCACCATCCTTCTGAACTCGCTTGCCGTGATGCTGGTCATCGTCATCCCGACCTTGGTCGCGTTGCTGGCCTTTGCCTGGATGTTCCGCGCCACGAACCGCAGGGCGCGCTACGATCCGGAATTCACCTATTCCGGCCGCATCGAGCTGATCGTCTGGTCGATCCCGACGCTCACCATCCTCTTCCTTGGCGGGCTGATCTATTACGGATCCCACCACCTCGATCCGCGCCGGCCGATCGAGTCCGGTCAGCGGCCCCTGGATGTGCAGGTCGTGGCGCTCGACTGGAAATGGCTGTTCCTCTATCCGGACCAAGGTATCGGAACGGTCAATCAGCTGGTCATCCCCGCCGGTGTTCCGGTGCATTTCAAGCTGACCTCGGCCAGCGTGATGAACACCTTCTTCGTGCCTCAGCTCGGCAGCATGGTTTATGTCATGAACGGGATGCAGACCGAATTGCATCTGCAGGCCGACCGCGAAGGCGAGTATTTCGGCCTGTCGGCGCATTTCAGCGGCGACGGCTTCTCGGACATGAATTTCCGCGTGCGGGCGCTTTCGGCGGACGCGTTCGCAGCGTGGGCTTCGTCCCTGCACGGCAATGGCGTTTTGGACGCCAACGCCTATCGCGCCCTTGCCCGCCAAAGCATCAACATGCCGCCTGCCGCCTTCGGCCAGGTTCAGCCTGGCCTGTTCGATGCGGTGCTGCGCCAGACCCTGCCGCCCGGACCGGGACCAGCCGAAACCGCCGCCGGCGAGCCGCAGGTGAGCCCGAAAGCCGAGCCGAAGGCGGGGGCCCCGGCCATGACGCACCAGCCCAAAGAAGGAGGATGACGATGCTCGGCAAACTCGACTGGTCGGCCATTCCCTTCGATCAGCCTATCCCGCTCGGCGCGGCCCTGGTGGTGTTCCTGGCGGCCGCCGCGGTGCTGATCTGGATCACGCTGAAAGGCTATTGGCCCTACCTCTGGCGCGAGTGGATAACCTCGGTCGATCACAAGCGCATCGGCGTCATGTACATCGTGCTGGCGGCGCTGATGCTTCTGCGCGGCTTCGTCGACGCCATAATGATGCGCACCCAGCAGGCGCTCGCCATCCATGCGCCGGGCTACCTGCCGCCGGAGCATTACGATCAGGTCTTTTCCGCGCACGGCACCATCATGATCTTCTTCGCTGCGATGCCCTTCGTCATCGGGCTGATGAACTTCGCCGTGCCGCTGCAACTCGGCATCCGCGACGTCGCCTTCCCGACATTGAATTCGGTGAGCTTCTGGCTCACGGCGACCGGCGCGCTGCTCGTCAACATCTCGCTCGTCGTCGGCGAGTTCGCGCGCACCGGCTGGCTGCCTTATGCGCCTCTTTCCGAGACGACCTATTCGCCGGGCGTTGGGGTCGACTATTATCTCTGGTCGATCCAGATCTCCGGCGTCGGTACGCTGCTCACCGGCGTCAACCTGGTGACGACCATCCTCAAGATTCGCGCGCCGGGCATGGGCTATCTGCGCATGCCGATGTTCTGCTGGACCTCGCTCGCTTCCAACCTGCTGATTGTTGCGGCCTTCCCGATCCTGACCGCCACGCTCGCCATGCTCACGCTCGATCGTTATCTCGGTTTTCACTTCTTCACCAACGAAGCCGGCGGCAACCAGATGATGTTCGTCAACCTCATCTGGGCCTGGGGTCACCCGGAAGTCTACATCCTCGTACTGCCCGCCTTCGGCATCTATTCGGAGATCTTCTCCACCTTCTCGTCGAAGCCGCTGTTCGGCTACCGCTCCATGGTCGCTGCAACCATGTTCATCTGCATCGTCTCGTTCATGGTTTGGCTGCATCATTTCTTCACCATGGGCGCCGGCGCCGACGTCAACGCGGCCTTCGGCATCGCCACCTCGGTCATTGCTGTCGGCACCGGGGTCAAGATCTACAATTGGCTCTTCACCATGTATGGCGGCCGCGTGCGCTTCGACACGCCGATGCTGTGGGCGCTGGCCTTTGTCACCACCTTCATCATCGGCGGCATGACGGGCGTGCTGCTCGCTGTCCCGCCGGCCGACTTCATGCTGCACAATTCCCTCTTCCTCGTCGCGCATTTCCACAACGTCATCATCTCGGGCGTCCTGTTCGCCGCCTTTGCGGGCTTCACCTACTGGTTCCCGAAGGCCTTCGGCTTCCGCTTGCATGAAGGCTGGGGCAAGGCTGCTTTCTGGTTCACGCTTGCCGGTTACGTTCTGGTCTTCGTGCCGCTCTACATTGTCGGCCTGCTCGGCATGACCCGCCGCCTGCAGCACATAGACATGGATCTCTGGACGCCATGGCTGATGGTGGCGGCTTTCGGCATTGCGGTGATGATCGTCGGCGCAGCATGCCAGGTCATGCAGCTCATCGTTTCGATCAGACATCGCGACGTCTTGCGTGACGAGACAGGAGACCCGTGGGACGGACGCTCGCTGGAATGGTCGACGCCCTCGCCGCCGCCCGTGTTCAACTATGCGCGGCTGCCGCATGTCGAGAATGAGGAGCCCTACTGGACCGTCAAGCAAAGGGCCGTAGACGACCAGGCGCCGGAAATCGAAGAGGGCTATGAACCTATCGAAATGCCCCGCAACAGCCCGACGGGGTTCGTCACCGCCTTCTTCAGCACGCTGATCGGCTTCGCACTGATCTGGCACATCTGGTGGCTGGCCATCGTCGGCTTCATCGGCGCCTACATCACGTTCGTCGTGTTCGCATGGCGCGAGCATGGCGACTACGAAGTCCCCGCCAGCGAGGTCGAGCGCATCGATCGCGGCACGCGAGCGGCGCAGCTTGCCTGGATGCGCAGACGGGAGCGCCCGGCATGAGCGACATCACGGCCGGCCGCGCGCCACGCGATCCGTATCGGCTGGGCCGCAGCCACAGCCATGGCCTCATCTCGGCGACCGGACATGGCGAGGGAGGCCCGGCGTCGAAGTTCGTCACGGTAGCCTATGGCTTCTGGATCTTCCTCTTGTCCGACATCATCATGTTCTCGGCTTTCTTTGCCGCTTACGCTGTTCTCTCCAAGGCGACGGCCGACGGACCGACTGGCAAGGACCTGTTCGAGCTCACGCGCGTTGCGGCGCAAACGGGTCTGCTGCTCACATCGAGCTTTACCGGCGGCCTGGCAACGCTGGCGACCCATCGCCGGTCAATGGCCGCCGCGCAATTCTGGCTGCTTGTCACCGGCTTGCTCGGCGCGGCCTTCCTGTTCCTGGAAGTGCAGGAATTCGCAACCATGGTCAACGAGCAGGCTGGACCCTCGCGCAGCGCCTTCCTCTCCGCCTTCTTCGCCCTCGTAGGCTGCCACGGCACCCATGTCGGGCTCGGCCTGCTTTGGCTCGGCACAATGATGGCTCAGCTTTGGGTGAAAGGATTCCGGCCGGAGATCTTGCGCCGGGTGCATTGCTTCAGCCTGTTCTGGCACGCGCTGGATATCATCTGGGTCGCCATCTTCACGCTGGTCTATCTCCTGGGAGTATCATCATGAGCGAAACGGACGGTCGCATTGAGCAAGCGCTCGATCACCGCGACGCAGCGCCGGGTGAAGAACGCATCGAGGAGCATGAGCTCGCAGGGGGCCTTGCAGGCTACCTGCTCGGCTTCGGCCTGGCGATCCTGTTGACCATCGCCTCGTTCCTCGCCGCGCAAACCGACCTGATCTACCAGCCGGCAGTGATCTCGGCCCTGACGGTGCTCGCCATCGCGCAGATGGGCGTGCACCTCGTCTTCTTCCTGCACATCACCACGGGGCCTGACAACACAAACAATGTCCTCGCCCTCGCCTTCGGCGTGCTGATCGTGGCGCTGGTGGTTTTGGGCTCAGTCTGGATCATGGGTCACCTGAACGAGAACATGGCAGGCATGACGCCCCATCAGGCAGCAACGATGCCTTAGCTGAAGTTGATCGGCAGGTCGGCGAAGAGCAAGCTGCGCAGCATGAAGGTCCACTCAAGGGTCATCTGCCAAGGCCACGATGCAGCCGCCGGGAAGGCAGGTGCTCAGGCGACTTGCGAAACTCCGACAACGTCCAAATCGATTTCCGCCGGTACAGCTTCGGCTTCCGAAGCTTTCGATAAGACCTGAGGATTCCCAGGAATGCAGGGGCGACGCCGGATTCGGCAACAGCTGCTCGCTGACGCTCACGAACTCAGGGAAGAAATCACCCAGCTGGAACGAGATCTGCTTTCTCCCGGGGTGGTCCTTTACGCCAACAAAGCTCACAGAAGTCAGGTATCAGATACGGCGCCGCAAGAAGGGTTCACTGCCGAAACTGCGGCCAAGGCGTTGGGAATACCGAAGCGCACGTTTGAGTGCATCGAGCAAGACAGAGGCTTCCCCTATCCGCTCCTCCTGCGCATTGCGATGGAAGGCAATGCTCTTTCACTCAAGGCAATCCAGGAGAAATTGTCGCGCAAGGATTAGCTGCCGCTGAAGTGTCATGAAGCAACGAGCGATCCTGCGCGTCGTCAAGTGATCAACCAACCGGAACAAATCAGGACCGACCCAGCATCCTTGGGCCCATAACGTTTTGGCAAATGGCAATTTTCATCAATGAAATCAATGACTATGGTGGACCCGGAGGGTGTGAGGCTAGCAAAGAAAATCAATGGCTTACAGGCTGGTTAGCCAACCCATATCCTTCGTATCGTCTCGTATGGTCTGGCGAACCTAACGACAAGACGAAGAGTTGATTTAGTTTCCGCTAGTCCACACGATCTGCACTCGAGTGACATTCGTCAATGACCAAAATGGGGCCGAACGCAGACTGTCCGATTTGAGCGAAATCTGCGTCAGTGCTGGGCAACTCTCTTTAGTCGAGAAAACCGCGACGGCGAAAGCAAGGCGGGGTCAGCACCGGTATCATAAAACTCCGCAGGTACGTCGCGTCCGGTCAAAAGCGCCGCGGCCGTCTGCCCAAGCGCGGGCGCTGTCTGGATGCCGTAGCCGCCCTGGCCGGCCAGCCAGAAGAAGCCTTCGGTATTGGCATCCCAGCCGACGGCCGGCGTCTTGTCGGAGAAGAAGGAGCGCAAGCCCGCCCAGCTGCGCGAAATGTGCCGGACCGGGATGTCGGCCGCCCGTTGCACGCGGTCGACTGCGATGGCGATATCCATTTCGTCGGGCTGCGCGTCACAGGGCTCACTCGGTGTCTCGTCGGCTGGGGACAGCAAGAGCATTCCCGACGAGGGTTTGAAGTAGAATTGCTCATCGACGTCCGTGACGGCCGGCCATGCGCCGATAGCAACTCCGGGCGGCGGCTCCACTAGCAACGCGGTCCTTCGCTTCGGCATGAGGCCAAGCGGCGCCACGCCGGCCAGCGTGGCGATCTGGTCCGCCCAAGCGCCGCCGGCGTTGACGAGCACGGGTGCCGAAAACACTCCGGCCGTGGTGGTGACCGCCCAAACGCCGTTCTTGCGTTCGATTTCAAGCACGCTGGCATCGGTCATAACCGCAGCGCCCGAGCGGCGTGCGCCGCGCAGGAAGCCCTGATGCATGGCGTCGACATCCATATCCATCGCGGCACGGTCAAGGAACCCGCTCGTCGAGTAGTCGTTGCGCAGCACGGGAATAGCGGCGCGAACCTGGTCGGGATCGAGCCACTCCATGGGGATGGCCGGTTCAGAGCCCACCTCGGCAAACTGCCTCTTCAAAGCTTCCTGGTTTTCAGGTGATCCGATGACGAGGCAGCCGCGCGGTGACAGCAGCGGCGCCTCGCAGAAGCCAGCCGGCGGCGCCATGAAGAATGCACGGCTGGCGCGCGTGAAAGCCCGGATCGCGGCGTTGCCATAGCCCTCGATGAACAGGGCGGCTGAACGCCCCGTCGTGTGCATGCCGCAATGCGGCTCGGCTTCCAGGATCGACACGCGTTTGTGCGGAGCAAGCCAGTAGGCCGCCGATGCCCCTGCCATCCCCCCGCCGATGATCAAGACGTCTTGCATGGCGAACCCTTAGCAAGCAGGGGCGGAGCGAACCAGCGTTTTTTCGTATCGACCAAAACTATTTCTGATCATAAAGTATTATTGCATGCCTGTCGACTTTCGCGAACCAGCGCTTTAAAGTGCACGAATGACGATTTCAGGTGGCTCATGAGCGATTCGAAGCCAAGTCTCGGCGAATCCCTGAAAGCGTTGCGCAGGGAAAGTGGTTGGACGTTGACACAGGTCAGCCAGATGTCGGGGCTGGCCATCTCGACCTTGTCCAAGGTCGAGAACAACCAGATGTCACTGACATACGACAAGCTGCTACAGCTGGCGCAAGGACTGAACGTGGACATCACCGAACTGTTCGGTGTGAAAAAGGCAGGCGCTCCGCCTATCGCTCGCGGTGCCAGGGTGGTGAGCAAGGTCGACGACGGCCGTATCGTCGAGACGCCGAATTACATCTACAAATTCCTCTGCACAGAGCTCTCGCGCAAGGAAATGATCCCAATGCTGGGCACCGTGACAAGCGAAAGCATCGATGCTTTTGGTGAGTTAATCCGGCATCCGGGGCAGGAATTTACCTACGTGCTTGAAGGCGAGGTAGAGCTTCATACCGATGTCTATGAGGCGCTTCGGCTGAAGGCGGGGGAATCCGTATATTTCGAAAGCACCATGGGCCATGCCTATATTAGCGTCGGCGATACGCCAGCACGCATCCTGTGCGTCTGCACCGCGGCCTCCGGTCAGTCCGAGCAGATATTGATCAGCGCCGTGAGCCAAGCCGCCGACGGCCCCGCCAGCGCCGAAATGCTTGTTGGCTAATTCGAAAAATCGCTTTCCTATCCGAAAAATCGCCTTGCCATCCATGTTACGGATGCTAGCGTGGGCAATAGCATCCGGCTCGACGCCAGAGATGCTCAATGAAAAGCTCTAGGGGAGCGCGCATGAAAATCTCTCGTCGCCTGCCGACCGCGGTATTTGCCGCGTTCGCTGCTTTCGCCTTGACCGGCCATAGCTGGGCCACGGCCAAGGATGTCCTCGTCATCGACAAGGCAGAGGATCCGCCCACCGCCGATCCCGGAGTCGAGGTCAGCAACAACGGTTATACGCTGATCTTCCCGGCCTATGAGCGTCTGGTGAAGTATGACGGGGCAAAAACGGACGTGATCCCCGAGATCGCGGAGAGCTGGACTGTAGCGCCCGACAATCTCAGTTGGACCTTCAAGCTGGCGTCCGGCCACATGTTCGATGACGGCTCGCCGGTCGATGCGGCCGCGGTCAAATATTCCTTCGACCGCGTCAAGAAACTGGCCGCCGGTCCCGGAGACATGTTCCCAACCATCAAGGACGTCGTCGTGGTCGATCCGCAGACGGTGAAGTTCGAGCTCTCGGCTCCGTTCGCGCCTTTCCTTTCGGCGCTCGCCACCTCCGCCGGGTCGATCGTGAATCCGAAAGCGCAGGACCATGCGGTCAACGGCGACGATGCCCGCGCCTGGCTCGCCGAGCACAGCGCCGGCAGCGGCGCCTTCAAGATTGCGAGCTGGGAGCGCAACCAGCAGATCACGCTTGATCCAAACCCGCACTATGCGGGCAAGGCTCCAGCCTTCAAGCAGGTTATCTTCAAGATCGTACGCGAGATGTCGTCGCGCCGGCTGCAGCTGGAGAACGGCGACGCCGATCTAATCGACCAGGTTCCCGTGGACCAGGCCGAAGCCATGAAGTCGAGCGCAGGGGTGGCTATTCAGAGCAATCCCAGCCTCTACGTCGTCTATCTTTACCTGAATAACAAGAAGGCACCGCTCGACAATCCGAAGGTGCGCCAGGCAATCTCCTACGCCGTTGACTACAAGGGCCTGGTCGATGGCGTGATGCAGGGTCAGGCCGAGCAGATGCGCGGCGCGGTACCGGACGGCATGTGGGGCCATGATCCGCAAGGCATGCAGTACAGCTACGATCTGGATAAGGCCAAGCAGTTGCTCGCCGACGCCGGCGTTTCCAACTTGCATGTCACTTATACCTATTCGCAGGCCGACTCGGCCTGGGAACCTGTCGGCCTTGCGCTGCAGGCATCGCTCGCCGAAATCGGCGTCACGCTGGATATGAAGAACGTCGCCGACACAACCAAGCGCGAGCTGGTCGCCAAGGGCGATTACGACATCTCGACCGGCGCCTGGACACCCGATTTTGCCGACCCCTTCATGTTCATGAACATATGGTTCGATCCCACCAAGATGGGCGCTCCCGGTAACCGTTCCTTCTACGAGAACCCGAAGGTCACCGACCTGATCAACAAGGCGCTGCAGACCGTCGACCAGAAGGAGCGCGAGAAGCTCTACATCGACGCCCAGAAGATCACCAACGAGGATGCGCCTTACGTGCTGCTGTTCCAGAAGAACGATATCTTCGCTATGCGCTCGTCGGTGAAGGGCTATGTTTATAACCCGATGCTGATCCAGGTGTATAACATCGCCGACATGTCGAAGTCCGAATAAGAGCCGACGCCGAAGGCATGTCATTGCTGTCCACCATCCTTCGGCGTCTCGTTCTGCTGGCCTTCGTGGTCGCGGGCGTTGCTGTAGTCACCTTCACCATCTCGCATCTTATCCCCGGCGATCCGGCACAGCTGATCGCCGGGGACAAAGCTTCCGCAGAGACGCTGGCGCATGTGCGCCAGGAGCTTGGGCTGGACAAGCCGGTCACGCAGCAGTTCGTCATCTACGTCAGGCAATTGCTGTCTGGCGATCTCGGCAATTCTCTGCGGACACGGCGGCCGGTGGCGACCGACATAGCGCTTTTCCTGCCCGCCACGCTCG
Organism: Mesorhizobium sp. B4-1-3; assembly: GCF_006439355.1. GTDB lineage: Bacteria > Pseudomonadota > Alphaproteobacteria > Rhizobiales > Rhizobiaceae > Mesorhizobium. Next base: position 82,550 of record NZ_VFTG01000018.1, on the reverse strand, counting down.
AGCTCGGCATCACAGCACTGTTCATGGCAATCCTGCTCGGCGTGCCGCTCGGCGTGCTGTCAGCCATCTTCAAGGACGGCCCGGTCGACCAGGCGGCGCGCGCGGTCTCGGTGGCAGGCATATCGATGCCGGTCTTCTGGTTCGGCCTGGCGCTGATCATCGTGTTCTATGTGAAGATCCCGATCCTGCCCGGCAGCGCACGCATCGATCTCGGCGTCATCCCGCCGCCGCGTGTGACAGGCTTCTTCCTGATCGACTCGCTTGTGGCCGGCGACCTCACCGCATTTCGCTCGACGCTTTACCACCTGGTCCTGCCGGCCTTCGTGCTGGCATTCGCCAATCTCGGCATCATAACCCGCCAGATCAGGGCCTCGATGCTCGACGTGCTGCAGGAAGATTATGTGCGCACCGCTCGCGCCAACGGATTGTCGCGTTCGGCGATCATCCTGCGCCATGCGCTGCCCAATGCGCTGATCCCCTCGGTGACCTTGCTCGGCCTTGCCTTCGGCGACCTTCTTTACGGTGCCGTGTTGACCGAGACGATCTTCGCCTGGCCGGGCATGGGCAGCTATGTCGTATCGTCGATCCAGACGCTGGATTTCCCGGCGATCATGGGATTCACGATAGTCGCATCGCTTGGCTACGTCCTGATCAACCTGGCGGTCGACCTGACCTACATGGTGCTCGATCCCCAGATCCGGGAGCTCGGTTGATGACCATGGAAGCGACTGGCTTCGCCAGGCATCCGTCCGCCGCGCGCGAAGGCCTCCGCCGTCTGTGGTATAGGGTCAAGGGCAGTCCGCTCACGCTCGTCGGCGCCGGCATTGCCCTGGTCGTTTTGCTTGTCATTGTGGCGGCGCCGATCCTGGCGCCCTACCCCCCCGACCGGATCTCGCTCTCGGCGCGGCTCGCAGCGCCAAGCCTGCAGCATTTGTTCGGCACGGACGAGGTTGGCCGCGACCTGTTCTCGCGCGTTCTCTTCGGCGCGCGCGCTTCCTGCGGCATCGCGTTCGCCATCGTCATCATCTCGACCGTGGTCGGCTCGATCGTCGGCTGCCTGTCCGGCGTCGTCGGCGGCGTCGTAGACACGGCAATCATGCGCTTGATGGACGTTTTCCTTGCCCTGCCGGCGCTGATCCTGGCGATGGCTCTGGCCGCCGCTCTCGGCCCCAGCCTGTTCAACGCGATGCTCGCGGTGGCCGTCGTGCGCGTGCCGGCTTATGTGCGGCTGGCGCGCGGCCAGACGCTGGCGCTCCGCAACCGGACCTATGTGAAGGCTTCGCGCAGCTTCGGCGCTTCGCCGGCCTACCTGCTGCGCTGGCATATCTTGCCCAACGCGCTGTCGCCGATCATTGTCCAGGCAACGCTCGATCTCGGCGGCACGATCCTGACCGCGGCGGCGCTGAGCTTCATCGGCCTTGGCGCACAGCCGCCGACATCGGAATGGGGCTCGATGGTCTCGAGCGGCCGCAATTACTTTCTCGATCAATGGTGGTACATCACCTTTCCAGGTCTCGCGATCCTGGTCAGCGCCATGGGCTTCAACCTGCTGGGCGACGGCCTGCGCGACATGCTCGATCCGAGGCTTGGCGGCCGATGAGCGCGCAACGCGGCGACATTCTGCTCGACATCGACGATCTGTCGCTCGAGTTCCGCACTTTTCGCGGTGCGGTCAAGGCGCTCAACGGGATCAGCATTAAAGTGCGCGCCGGCGAGATCGTTGGCGTCGTCGGCGAGTCCGGTTGCGGCAAGTCGGTCACCATGATGGCCGCGATGCGGCTCCTGCCCAAGGGCAGCGCACGCATCACCGGCGGCGCGGTCCGCCTTTTCGGCAGCGATCCGATGAAGCTCAGCGAGCGCGAGTTGCAGCATGTTCGCGGTCGCCAGGTCTCGACAATTTTCCAGGAACCCATGAACGCCCTCAACCCGACGCGACGCATCGGCGAGCAGGTGATCGAGGTCATCCGCCGCCACCAGCGCCTCAGCAATGCCGCGGCACGACAGAAGGCGATAGGCCTGTTGCGGGACATGCTGATCAGCGAGCCGGAGCGGATCATGCAGGCCTATCCGTTCGAACTGTCGGGCGGCATGCGCCAGCGCGTGCTGATCGCCATGGCGTTTTCCTGTGAACCGAAGCTCATCATCGCCGACGAACCGACAACGGCGCTCGATGTGACCGTGCAGGCGCTGATCCTGTCCCTGATCAGGCAAAAGGCAGTCAGCACCGGCACCGCCGTCGTCTTCATCTCGCACGACATGGCGGTGGTGTCGCAGCTGTGCGACCGGCTCTACGTTCTGTACGCCGGGCGCGTCGCCGAATCCGGGACCACTGCTTCCGTTCTTGCCGCGCCCGCGCATCCTTATACCCGGGCGCTGATCCGCTGCCTGCCGGGCCTGGCCGCGCCGAAGCAACCGTTGGAACAGATACCTGGAACATTGCCCGACATGCTGAACCCGCCCCCAGGGTGCCTGTTTCGCGCGCGTTGCCGCGAAGCCGATGAGCGCTGCGTCGAGGTTCCGCCGCTCTCCGCGATCGACCCTTCGCGCCGGGCCGCGTGCTGGCGCCGCATCGAGGAGACCGAAGCCGCGTGAACTCAGACCAACCCCTGCTCGCGCTCGAAGATGTCGAGGTGCGCTACCGCGTGACCTCCGGCTGGTTCGGCGGCGCCGACGTCTATGCGGTCAATGGCGTTTCGCTCTCCGTGGCCGAAGGCGAGACGCTGGGCATTGTGGGGGAGTCAGGCTGCGGCAAGTCCACGCTGGGTCAGGCAATCGTCGGATTGACGCCCATCACCGCAGGCTCGATCAGGCTAAAGGGCGCCGATCGCGCGCAATCCAACACGCATATCCAGATCATCTTCCAGGATCCTCAATCTTCGCTTGATCCGCGCCTGCCGGTGTGGCGGCTGATCACCGAACCGCTGCACATCCGCGGCGGCTACAGTCGCACGCAATTGATCGACCGGGCGACCGAGCTTGCCGTGTCGGTCGGCCTGCGCCCCGAGCAGATCGATCGCTATCCGCATGAATTCTCCGGCGGCCAACGCCAGCGCATTGCGATCGCCCGGGCGCTCGCCGTCGAGCCGGAACTGCTGGTGCTGGACGAGCCGACATCGGCACTGGACGTCTCGGTGCAAGCGCAGATCGTCAATCTGCTGCTGACGTTGCAGGCTCAGCGCAAGCTGTCCTACGCCCTGATCTCGCATGACGTCTCGCTGGTTCGCCACGTTGCCGACCGCGTTGCCGTCATGTATCTCGGCCAGATCGTCGAGGCCGGGCTGGCACAGGAGGTGCTGGACGGTCCCCGGCATCCCTACACGAGGACGCTGCTCGAGGCCGTGCCGAGTTTCGAGCGCCCCCTAGCTACGATCGCGCCGCGCGCCGGCGAACTGCCAAGCAACCGCAAACTGCCCACAGGCTGCTATTTCAGGGACCGCTGTCCTTCCGCGACGGCGGGCTGCGAGCTGCCGCAAATACTCAAGGCTGTCGAGGGCGCGCGCACCGTGCGCTGCCACGTCGTGACCGGCGCGCTCGAAGCCCCTCGGTAACGCCGGCATCGGCATAGTTGCCCCCGGTCTGCTGACGCCGATCAGGCCGCCTCGAACGGGTCCTCCACCTTGGGCCAGTAGGGCCGCTTGAGTTTGGTGTAGGGGATCGAGGCGAAGTTGGGCTGCGTCGCACCGGGTGGGGCGCAAAACAGGATGCGCTTGGCGATCGGCGCGAAACCTGCCTGGAAATGATAGTTGGACTTAACGATGACGATGCGCCGATTGCTCGGGTCGAGGCCAAGCGCAGTCATGCAGTCGGGATGGAAGACCTGGGTCCGCACGGTGTTGATGATCAGGTCTATGCCGCCATCGGTGGTGACCCATGCCGCGTCGCCGAGCGGCCAAGGCATGGTGCCGAAACGCTGGGTCAACTCCCGCCCGAGACCCTTCACGGTGACACGCAGATCGACCGGCATGCCCGAAAAGACACCGCACTTGCCGCCGACCCGCAGATCGATGGTACCGCCGACGCCTGCCTCCACACAGAAGCGGTAGGCGATCGGATCCCAATACATGGCGCTCGCCGCATTTTCGATGCCGCGCTCTATCAGGCGTCGCAGGATATAGGTGGAATCGCCTGGAGCGCCGCCGCCGGCATTGTCTGAAACATCGGCAATCACAACCGGCCCTTCCGACTCGGCGAGCGCGATATCGAGCGCCTCGTCAATGCCGAGGAATTTCGGGATCAGATCGTTGCGCAACGCGAAGAGCCGTTTGCCGAACTTCTCCGCGGTCCGTTCGGCGAGCGGCTTGTCGTTGTCGGTAACAACCAGCATTCGCGCGCCGACATCCTCAACGTCGCCGTGCGGAAAACCATGACCCAGCGAAACCGACAGTATGCCGGGCTCGGTTTCGGCGGCGGTCATGGCATCGACGAAGTCGCGCATCGGTTGCTCCTGCACGCGGAAGGTGCTGATCATGCGGCAGTCATAGAGCGCCATCGCAGGCCGAACCTTACCCTCCACCGTGTCTACGATGATGCGATAGAGCTCGCCGGCACGGTCCATGATGTCGGTATGCGGATATTCCTTGTACGCGACGATCGCGGTGGCATTGTCGACCATCTTGCGGGTCGTATGGCAGTGCAGATCGAGTTCAGCACCGACGGGAATGTCGGGGCCGACGATTGCCCTGACATGGGCAAGCAGGTCGCCCTCGGTATCGTCATAGCCTTCCGCGACGAAAGCGCCATGCAGGGCCAGGAGCACGCAATCGACCGGCATAGCCGCCTTGAGCTCGGCCAGGATCTCGTCCCGGAAGTGCTCATAGACGTTGCGGATGGTTATGCCCCCCGGCTCGGCGCAGACACAGAGGCTTTCTACGATCTCGTGTCCGTCGGCTTCGCCGCGCTGGCGCCACACGAACAACTGGCAGGAGGGTTCGTTGAGAGCCTTCGAAGTGGCGTCGCCCCGCGCGATCCCCATCTCCTCGAAACTGCGGTAACCGGTCGGGATGGGCGCGAACGTGTTGGTCTCGGTATCCATGCCGGCGATGAAAATGCGCATTTCGTTATTCCAGCCTGTCTTTCGTTTAAGAAAAATCTTTTCTCATCATCAAACTATTATATGATTTCCGCAAGGCGTCCGGATCATGTAACGACCGGCGCCGAGTCGCGCCGGCGCGGCTTTGGCAGGGTGGCAGGGGATCGGAAGTCACATGGATCTTGGAGTGCTTGACGATCTGGTGCTGGACGAGACCACCAAGGGCATTCCGCCTGGCGCTGTGGTCCGTCTTAACGACGTTGCGTCGAAGGGCTGGAACTTGTTGCGCGGCGACGTGCCGTTGCCGGCGGCGGTCATCAAGGAGTCCGCGCTCGATCACAATTCGCGCTGGATGCAGCGCTTTCTCGCCAAGCGCGACGCGGTGATCGCGCCGCACGTCAAGACGACGATGTGTCCGCAGATCATGCAACGCCAGTTGCGCGACGGCGCATGGGGCGTGACCGTCGCGACGTTGCACCAGATCAAGGTTTGCCGCCGGTTCGGCATCGATCGCATCGTGCTGGCCAACCAGCTCGTCGGACGGTTGGAGCTGGATGCATTGGTCGCCGAGCTGAATGCTTCGCCAGACCTCGATTTCTACATGCTGGTCGACAGCCTCGATGCCGTGCGCCTGGCGAGCGAGGCAGTCCGGCGAGCTGGAGAGAAGTCGCGGCCCATCCAGGTGCTGGTCGAGCGCGGCTACCTTGGCGGCCGCACCGGCTGCCGAGACAACAAGACGGCGCTCGAGGTGGCACGCGCCGCGCAAGCCGCCCCTCAACTGCGGCTTTGCGGCGTCGAGGCGTTTGAGGGTTTGATCAAGCCGAAGGATGGCGGCCCGGCAAAGGCCGTTGCCGATTTCGTCGACGAGATCGGCGTCCTCTACAATGCGTGCGCGAGCCAAAACCTGTTCGAACGCGAGCCGCCGATCGTGACAGCCGGCGGCTCTTCGTTCTATGACGTCGTTGTCGACCGGCTCGCCGGCAGCGGCGCCCAGGTGATGACCCGCAGCGGTTGCTATGTCAGCCATGACAGCGGCGTCTACGAGGCAGAGCAGAAGCGCATTCTTGCCGCGACGGGCGAGAACGAAGGACTGATCAACGCGTTGGAGGTCTGGACCTTCGTGCAATCCTGTCCGGAGCCCGGGCTGGTGATCCTGACGGCCGGCAAGCGGGACTTTGGCACCGATTCCGGACTGCCGGTGCCCCTGCTCGTCTCGCGCGACGGGACGTCGCCTCAATGGCTGAGCGGCTGCGAGATCTTCGCCAGCAACGACCAGCACGCTTATATGCACGTCCCGGAAACGGTTTCGGTGAAGGTCGGGGATCGTATCGGACTTGCTGTGTCGCACCCCTGCACAACCTTCGACAAATGGCAGATTCTGTTCCTGGTCAATGACGCCTATGACATTGTCGGCGCGCTGAAGACCTTTTTCTGACGATCGCCCGAAACCGAACGGTTACGGGCTGCGACCGGCAGGACATGCCGGTACAACCCGCTGCAGATCGGCGGCCGGAGTGCCAATCAACTCAAGACGATGAACCGGATGGCGCGCTGAATGTCGAAGAAATCGTCCGCCTCGAAGCGTAGCGTGCGCGGGGCCGGATGCTGGATGCCAGGATACCAGCTTCCCTTGTAGGCTTCGATCGGGGTCGTGTATTCGACAATGAGCTCGAACCTGTCCGCCAGTTTCGGCAGGCATTTCGACAAATCGCGCGACAGCGAGGCTTCCACCGTTTCTCGGATCGCCTTCACGGCGCCTTGCGGCGAGAGTGAGGACGTGGCCGGCCCGAACCCTTCGCTGGTCGCGACGGTAGCGATTTCCGGCACCAGCGCCCTCGCCTCGCCGCACATGCCGGCATCACCCGACAGGAACACGGAGGGCACGCCGTAACGGGCGGCGCAATGCGCGTTAAGCGTATACTCGGAGGCCACTTCCCCGTTGATCAGCATTCTGGAAACGGTGCCGGTCAACGTGTGCGCCAGCGGGTTCGTGTCGGTGCCGGCCTTGTTGTGGTAGCCCGTATAGAGAGCGGCGTCGAAGCTCTTGTCGATGCCGAACATCATTGCGTCCGGGTGGCCGCTCCAGCCTCGCACGATGCGCACATAGGCCGGCAGCTTGGACAGGATCAGATTGCGCGCGGTCGAGTGGGCGTCCTTGACGACGACTTCGCTCGCACCCGCCGCCTTTGCGCCCTCGCAGGCCGCGACGAGCTCGTCCGTCATGTATTCGCGGAACTCGGCATAGTCGGGATTGCCCTTGCGCGCCTCGTCCCAGTTGGTGATACCCGCCGTGCCTTCGATGTCGGCGCTGATGAAGATTTTCATGCCCTTGCCTTTCAATGTCTGAGAAGTCGTCGGCTGCGGCTTGTGCCGTCGCCGAGGTGAGAACCTGCCGCTTGTCCTTCAGGCCGCCATTTCGGCCTGACGGCGCACAAGGAACATGGGACCGACCCGAATGCCGCGGCGTCCGTTGTCGTCGATGGCGTCCAGCTCGAGGATTTCTTCTTCGTAGAGCAGCCCATGCATGCGGAACCTGCCGGCATCCACCGGCTCGCATGTGTGGGTGCAGAAATACTCGATCAGGCACTTCAACTCACCGTGGCTGTAGGTCAGATAGGTGATGTTGAAGTCAGGCCCATACTCGCCGAGATGCGGCGCGATCTCAGGCGGCACCTTTTCGACAGGCAGGGTTTCGACGCGCGACCAGTTCGCCCCTTTCCAGGCCAATTGATTGGCCCCGGAGAAGGAGAGGCTCATATGCGCATAGTCGGCCCCGCGACCATATATGCGTCCGTCGATGACGAAGTCGTCGCCCGAGACAGGGCGGATCTGGAGCGGCACACCCTCACCCATCAGATAAAGCTTGCCGTGCTTGCTCTTCACCTCGACGACCTCGCCGCTCGTCTCATGGCGATAGAGACCGGGCAGGCGCGCGAACTGATCCTCGCTGATGGGCGGCGGAGTCTGGCTGCGTTCGGGCATACGCCCCATGCCCTGACTGGCAAGAGCGATACGAAGGCCATCGCCCGCGAGCCGTGAGGTTATCTCATTGGCGAAATCAAGCGTGGCGAAAATCAGCACGCCCAGACCGGCCCTGGGCAAGATCATCATCTGCGACGCATAACCATAGACCGCACCGCCATGCCCAACGGAGGTCCATCCGTCCATATCGCCGACGCCAAAACAAAGGCCGTAGCCGTTCAGATCTTTGTTGTGCCCTTCGGGGCGCTTGCCGATCGGCGTCCACATCTTGCGAAGCGACGCCGGACTGACGATGGAGTGGCCATCTGGTGCAAAACCGCCACGCAAGAGGCATTGCGTATAGCTCGCCATGTCCGATGTGGTGGAGAAGATATTGCCGGCGGGCGATCCGCCGAGATTGAACACCGGCGCCGGGCTGTCCCCGTCGAGCGTCCACATATCCGCCGGCGCAAGTCTTTCACGGATGCCGGGCGCCATTCCTGATGACGTGTCCTTCATGCCCAGCGGCTTCAGGATGTTCTCGGTGATATAGTCGGAATAGCTTTTGCGCGTCACCCGCTCGATCACCATGCCGACCACTGCGATGCCGGCATTCGAATAGTGCATGATGCCGGCGCTGGGATCCTGCTTCAGGGTGGATGTGGCGAGCTCGGCGACCGTGTCGGCCAGCGGCGGCTTGTGCGAATCCAGATAATGTCCGCTCTTCGGCTCGCGCACGATGCCGGCGGTGTGACTCATCAGCTTGCTCAAGCTGATCTGGGAACCGTGTGGCCCGCTTTCGCGCCCGGCGAACGGATTGACCGGACGGAAGCCCGGCAAATACTCCGAGACATCGACGTCCAAGTCGACGAGCCCCTGTTCGACAAGTTGCATGATGGCAACCGACGTGAAGGTCTTGGTGATGGAGCCGATGCGAAAACAGGTATCGTCCTTCATGTCGAAGTGACGATCGTGCCGCTGGATGTGGCCATGCGCCATAAGGCCGTCCCTGTCCACCAGTGCATAGGAGATCGAGGGTATCGCCTTGTCCTCGACCTCGTGGCGGATCAGATCATCAAAGAGCTCGATGGCGCGGTTGGAAAGCGAAGACACGGGGGAACTCCCTTATTTTCAATCGGTATGGCGTGGGTCGAGAATGTCGCGCAGTGCATCGCCGACGAGGTTCCATGCCAGCACGAAGAGGAAGATCGCGGCGCCGGGGAAAGCGAGCGTGTACCAGTACTGGAACGGATTGCCGGGCTGACCGACGATCCAGTTGCGCGCGTAGGCGATGAACTGGCCCCAGTCGGCATAGCCCTCTTCGGTGCCGACGCCCAGGAAGCTCAGGGCCGACGCCGTGAGCACCATTGAACCCGTGGCCATTGTCGCCAGCACGAGCACGGGAAAGAATGCGTTGGGCAGGATGTGGAACACGATCAGCCGGAAGTCGCCGGCGCCGTAGCTTCTTGCCGCGTTCACGAAATCCATCTCGCGGATGCGCAGGATTTCGCTGCGCACGATACGCGCATAGCCCATCCATCCGAAGGTCGTCAGGGCAATGGTTATCGGGCCGAGCCCCTTGCCGAGCAGTGCGGTCAGGACCATGGCGGCGATCAAAAAAGGAACCGCCATGAACACGTCGACGATACGCATCAGGACCTCGTCGACGACGCCGCCATAATAGGCCGCGACCGAACCGATGATGGTTCCGATCAGAACCGAGACGGCAACGACGCCGAGGCCAATCTTGAAGGCCGTGCGGGTACCCCAGACGACAGCGTAGTAGATGTCATATTGGCCTTCGGTGGTTCCGAAAATCGCCTCGGGCGATGGTGGCTGCGGCGTCGCCAGGAAACCCGCGCGCGGCGTGTCGTAGACCGACATCTGGAATTCCTGCGGCGGCGCCAGCACCGGCGCGAAGATCGCGATCAGCACGAAGGCGAGCAACAGGAGCACGCCGATCAACGAAATGGGATTGCGCTTCAGATAGCCAAGCGCTCTCATCGCGTCTTTACCCTCGGATCGAGCAGCGGATAGATCATGTCGACGGCCAGGTTCAGCAGTACGAGAACCACCGCGAAATAGAGACCGAAGCCAAGCACGGCGGGAAAGTCGAGATTGGCGGCGGTTTTGGCCGCGAACTGGCCGAGCCCGGCGTAGTCGAAGATGGTTTCGGTGATGACGACGCCGCCCATCATGGCGGCGAGTTCCATTCCGGCAATCGTCGTGACCGGAAGAAGCGCGTTGCGTCGTGCATGATGCAACTCCACCACCCGCCTCGGCATGCCCTTTGCGCGCGCCGTGCGGACATAATCCTGGCGCAGGGTCTCCAGCATCGAGGTGCGCATGACGCGCGTCATGTTGGCGAGGTTGACGTAGGTCAACGTGATGACCGGGGCGGCAAGATGCCTAAGCGAGTCCCAGAAGATGGCGAGATTGCCGTTGAGTAGCGCGTCGATCGTGTTCGCGCCGGTGTAGCGGGTGAAGCCGGGAGACGTGACGGCCGCCTGCGCCCACTGGCTGAGGCGGCCGGGCGGAAACCAGTCGAGCGCCGAATAGAAGATCAGCAGCATCAGCAGTCCGAAAACATACACGGGGAAGGACCAGCCGAGGATGGTGAAGATCCGGATCAGGTGGTCCGGCCAGCGGTTGAGATGAATGCCGGCCCGCGAGCCCAGATAGATGGCCAGCAGAAACCCTGGGATGAAGGCCAGAAGCACCAGTTCCAGCGTCGCTGGCAAAAGCGACGCCAGCGCATGGGCGACGGGCTGCCGCGCGGTCTCCGACCAGCCCAGGTTGCCGGTCAGGATGTTGCCGATCCAGCGTCCGTATTGAACGTAAAAAGGATCGTTCAGCCCATACTGCTCGATCATCCTGCGAATGCTGTCCTGACCACCCTTGAGGAAGTCGGGCGACGGCGCGTAAGCGGCCAGGCGCTGCGTCGGCGACAGCGACATCTGCAGCGCAAAAAGCATCAGCGACAGGGCGAAGAGGACGACAGGCAACATCAGTAGCCGCCGCAAAGCGTAATTCAGCACATCAGCATCCGCGCCGTGAGGGACAGGTTCAGCCAGGCGGCGGTTCCGCCGGCTGAACTTCAAGCTCGTCAGTCAGCCTTCTTGGTAACGGGATAGAAGTCCCACGCACCGTAGAGGATCATGTTGTGCACGTAGCCATCGATGTTGCTGCGGGTGACGATATAGCCGAAGTCCTCCCACAGGAACTGCGTCGTGGCGTAGTCGTAAGACATGTCCTGCAGTTTGGCGTAGATCGGTTCGCGCACGGCCGGATCGGCCGAGGCCCAGGCCTGATCGAGAAGCGGCTTGAACTTCTCGGCCATGAGATTGCGATATCCCTGTCCGAGCATACCGCCGACCAGACCGGTCGGGGACAGATAATAGGTCGCAGCGCCCAACGGGCCGCCCGGATCGGAATAGTCGGGACCCCAACCCATATAGGTGAGCGGCGAGGCAGGTTTTGCACGGTTGTTGAGCTTGTCGGAGATCGAAGACCACGGCAGTGACTGGATCTTCATCTTGAACTTCGGGTTGATGCGCTGCAGTCCCTGCTGGAGCGCTGAAAGCGCCGCCGTACCTTGCGGCGTACCCTCCTGGACATAGGCCGTGAAGGTGAAGCCGGTGTCCCATAGCTTGCCGCCGAAGGCCTTCTTGAAATGCTCCGCAGCCTTTGCGGGGTCATAGCTGTAGATCGGCGAATCCGCGCGATATCCCATGATGCCGCGCACGGTCGGGCCATGTGCCTGGACCGTCTTGCCGAGCAGCGCCTGCTTGATCAGCGCCTGGTAGTTCTGGGCATAGTTGAAGCCCTTGCGGACATCGATGTCGGAGAAGAAGTCTGGCGGGATGCCGTTGCCGTCCAGCTTGCCGCTGCCGATCGCGGGATTGTCGGCATCATCCAGCGGCCAGGCAAAGTAGAGGCCGCGGCTGAAGACCTTGGGCAGGCCGTCGATGACCTTGACGCCGTCCGTCTTGGAGAGTTCGTCCAGGAATTCGACAGGCGCCGTCACGAAGTCCGCATCGCCGGAAAGCAACTGCAAGCGGCGCGTCGTCCATTCCGGAACGGTGCGCATGACGACGCGCTCAAGCGAGGCCGGCCCCATGAAATAATTGTCGAAACGCTTCAGCGTGATGCGGCGATCGGTTCGGTCCCATTCCTCGAGCATGAACGGGCCGGTGCCGTTTTCCTCGGCAAAAAGCGGATCGTCGCCGAGCTCGGGGCGATAGTACTTCTCCCAAGTGTCGCCATTGCCATCCCAACCCCCGACAGAGGCGACCCATTCCTTATCGACGATCGAGGCACCGAACGGCAGTGCCAGCACGCCAAGCGTGGCGGGGAAGGATTTCGGCAGCTTCAGCGTGACGTTGTCGCCTTCGACTGTGATTTGCGAAGCGAGTTCGTCATAGACCTTTCGAAGCGCCTCGGGACTGGCGTCCTTGATATCCGGCACCTTGCCTTCGGCCTCTGCCCATTTGGCAACGTCGGTGTATTTGCTTCCCGACATTACCTCGGTGATGGCGTTGGACATCCAGGATTGACCCATGAGGATCGCGCGCAGCAGCGAGTAGCGCACGTCTTCGGGCGTGATCTCGCCATAGCCTGGTTCAATCTTGGCCTTCTGCTCGCTGGTCAACCCGTCATAGTACTGCCAAGTGATCTTGCCGTCGTCACCCTTGATGCCGACCTTGTGGGCGTGGACACCCTTGCGGATCGGGAACGTATAGCTGACCGAACCGTCGGCGTTCTGCTTGATGAGGCCGTTTTCCAGGCTGGGCACCTTGGACGACAGAGACGGTACGAATTCGGAGATCTGGGAACCGTTATAGTTCAACAAGCGACTGTAGACGTTCAACACGCCGTAGGAGCTCGGCGTGTTTGCGATATAAGCAGGATCGAATGACTGTACATCGTCAGTCCAGAGGAACACGAAGGTTCCCGGATTCTTGGTTTCTGCCGTCGCCTGCGACGCAACGGAGCCAATGCCGATGCAGAATGCTACCGCCAGGGCACGTTTGATTTTCATGAAGATGTTCCCACAATTGACGCAAGGTCTTTTTATCGTTGCGGGGAAAGCTAGGAGGACGCTTGCACCACTGTCCAATGCGTAGATAGGATCGGTTATGCGAATTGTGCATGAGGGTCGATCGTGGAGCTGGCCTGGTTTGAGGATTTCCTCGAAATTGCCGCGACGCGGAATTTTTCCACCGCGGCCGCGTCTCGAAATATCTCGCAGCCAGCCTTCAGCCGCCGTATCAAGGCGTTGGAAGAGTGGGTGGGTGCCGAACTTATCGACCGCAGCACATATCCGGTGCACCTCACCAGCGCCGGCAATATTTTCGTTCCGCGTTGCCAGGAAATGCTTCGCGACATCTATCGCCTGCGGACCGATTGCCGCAACGCCGCCGGCGCCAGTTCACGGCTGCTGACCTTCGCCGCGCTTCATACGCTGGCTATCTATTTCTTTCCCAAGTGGATCAGCCAGCCCGAACTGCCTGACGCGCCGGTCCGCAGCAGCATGCACACCGGCGATTTCCTCGAATGCGTCGACCATCTCTCGTCCGGCAAGTGCGACTTCGCCATCACATACGATCATCCAGACGGTCCGCCAGTGCTGGAAGGCGGCCCCTTCGAATCGCTTCAAATCGGTAGAGATCGCCTTGTTCTGGTGTCTGGCGTCAGCCCCACGGGAGCACCGCTCTTCGATGTCGACGTGCCAGAAGGAACCCGCATCCCCTATCTCGCCTATTCCTGGAGCGACGGCTATCTCGGCAAGCTGATCTCGCTGATCCAGTCGCGCTGGCGGCGCCCGCTCAATCTCAGCATCGTCTACCAGTCATCGCTGGCCGAAGGCTTGAAGCAGATGGCGATCGCGGGCCAAGGCGTGGTCTGGCTGCCGCAGATATGCGTTCAGAAATCGATAGCGCAAGGCGAATTGGTCCAGATCGGCGGACAGCAGATGTCGCTTGAGATCGAGATCAGGATTTTCCGACGCGTGGGGACACGCAGCCGAGACGGCGAGGCGCTGTGGAAGCATCTGTCGCGGACAGCCGAACAGGCGAACGGACGCAACCTGGTCGATGCGGCACTGGCGATGCGCTAGTTGATTGGGGGTCATGCGAAATCCGATAGGTCGATGCAGATTTTGCATAACCACGAAAGGCCGACCGGAAAACCCGATATTCGCTCAAGAGATGATGTGCGAGGAGCATCCCGACGGCACCCGGGCCGGGAGCAACTGGATGACCCAGGCATCGGCCCCTATTGACAGGCGATAGGCTCACTGCGTTCGATGCCCCGCTTCGCGCGAGCGAACGCGCCCGGAGTGCCTTCCTTGACCCTCAAATCCGCCGCCACCGTGAACCTTGCCGATGACGTGATCCTGTCGGTCGAGACCCTTGAAGTCTGCTTCGGGTCAAGGATGACGAGGGCGGTGCGGGCCGTTCAAGGCGTTTCGTTCCAGATCAGGCGTGGCGAGACGCTGGCGTTGGTGGGCGAATCCGGGTCGGGCAAGTCCGTGACAGCCATGACCGTGATGCGCCTGACAGAATATGATGGCGCTCGGATCACCGGCGGTCGCATCCTGATGAGGCTCAAGGACGGCGGCGTCGTTGATCTGGCAAAGCTATCGGAAAAGCGCATGGAGGGGCTTCGCGGTTTCGAGTTCTCGATCGTGTTCCAGGATCCGATGTCGAGCCTCAATCCGGTGTTTACCGTTGGCGACCAGATCGCAGAAGTGGTTACGCGGCATCAAGGCAAGTCGCCGCGCGAGGCCCGCGAAGTCGCGCTGAAGGTGCTCAGGCTCGTGCGTGTGCCGGATGCCGTCCGGCGGCTCGATCAGTATCCGCATCAGCTTTCGGGCGGCATGCGCCAGCGCGTCATGATCGCCATAGCGTTGGCATGCCGACCTTCCCTGATGATCCTCGACGAACCGACCACCGCGCTCGACGTCACCATCCAGGCGCAAATCCTGGATCTTGTCCGCGCCCTGCAGCGTGAGATCGGCATGGCCGTTCTTTTCATCACCCATGACATGGGTGTCGTCGCAGAAATCGCCGACCGCGTCTGTGTCATGCTGAAGGGCGAGATTGTGGAATCGGGCGCGGTGAACCAGATTTTCGCTGATCCGCAACATCGCTACACGCGCGCGCTGATTTCGGCGGTGCCGCGGTTGGGCAGCATGGCCGACAAAGATGCACCCGAGAAATTCCCGCTCGTCATTTACAATACCGAAGCCCCGCAGCCGGAGATTCCCGCATGAGCGGACCGATCGCAACCGAAAGGAAGCCGTTGGTCGAAGTCCGCGACCTGGTCACGCGTTTCGATCTGAAGGGCGGTGTTTTTGGCGGCATCACCGGCCGGGTTCATGCAGTAGAGGGAGTTTCCTTTGATATTTTCCCCAGTGAAACGTTGGCTTTGGTTGGAGAATCGGGATGCGGCAAGTCGACCGTGGCGCGCAGCATCATGCAATTGGACAGGCCGCTGTCCGGCTCCATGCGCTATGACGGGCGGGAGATCATCGGCGCGGGAAGAGCGACGCTGGCGGCTTTCCGCCGGGAGGTGCAGATGGTCTTTCAGGACCCTTTCTCCTCGCTCAATCCGCGTATGACGATCGGGCAAGCCCTGACGGATCCCATGCGCGTCCATCGGATCGCGCGAGGCGGTGAGTTGCGCAAGCGGGCAACCGATCTGCTGGCCAAGGTGCATCTGCCGTCAGAACATCTCGAACGCTACCCCCACGCCTTCTCGGGCGGCCAACGACAGCGTATTTGCATCGCCAGGGCATTGGCGCTCGACCCCCGCCTGCTCATCGCGGATGAGGCGGTCGCCTCGCTCGACGTCACTATCCAGGCCCAGGTCATCAACCTGCTGATGGATCTTCAGCATGACATGGGAATCGCCATTCTGTTCATCAGCCATGACATGGCCGTGGTGGAACGTATCGCGCATCGTGTTGCCGTCATGTATCTGGGCGAGATCGTGGAGATCGGTGATCGCCGATCTGTCTTCAGCAACCCGCAGCACCCTTATACGCGCAAGCTGCTCTCGACGGTTCCCGTCGCTGATCCTAAGCAGCGGCCGGTCGGGCGGGAACCTATGTCCGATGAAATCCCCAGCGCCGTTCGCGGCGTCGATTTCGTTCCCATCCGTCTGCCGATGAAAGCGGTTTCATCCACCCATTTCGTGCGCCAGACGGCGCTTGCCTAGGCGAGTGCTTGTTGACTGAGCTTGGCGCAAAGAACGGGCAGCCTTTGGGCGGTTGCCTGGCAAGCAGCGCCAGCTAAGGTTTGTAGGCTCGTGGCAGGGTATTTGAACAAGGAGCGACATGCCGGTTTCGATTGGGAGCGTGGTTGTCATTGGCGCGGGCATCATCGGCGTCAGTTCAGCGCTCTATCTGAAACGGGCGGGGCTGGACGTAACAGTCATTGATCCTCTGCCTCCCGGCAGCGCGACGTCGTTCGGCAATGCCGGAATGGTCAGGCACGATTGCAACGTGCCCGTCGCGATGCCTGGAATGCTGCGACAGGTACCTGGCTGGCTGCTCAACCCACTCGGACCGCTTGTGCTGCGGCCAGACTATGCGCTGAAGGCTGCGCCCTGGCTGCTTCGATGGATACGCGCCGGCAGGATGGATCGCGTCAACATCGCGGCCGATGCTTTGTACAAGCTGCATAAGGGCAATCTTGCTTGCTACCGCGACTTGATTGGTGACGGCGCCTTCGAGACTCTTATTCGCGAAGTGGGCGGCATCCAGATATGGGAGAGCGAAGCGCTTGGCCTCTCCGACCGTGTCACGGCCGAACTAAACAGCCGGCAAGGTGTCGTCACGGAACCTTTGTCCCGCCGGGATCTCGAGCGCCTGCTGCCGGGCATTTCAGGCATAGCGAAACGCGGCCTGCTCTATCCCAACAACGCCCATACGATCAATCCGCATCGCTTGGTCATGGCGATTGCGGACGGGGTGCGCCAGGCTGGCGGCGTCTTTGCAACGGAACGCGTGCTTAAGATCATTCCCCGCGAAGGTGGTGGCTACACGTTGATGACGAACACCGCCAACCGCAAGGCCGACGCGGTGGTGATCGCCGCTGGCGCCTGGTCGAACCAGTTGCTCGAGCCGCTCGGTGCAAGCCTGCCTTTGGAGACCGAGCGCGGCTACCACCTCATGCTGCCCTCGCCGTCAGTCGAATTGCCGATGCCGCTGCAAATGAAGAACCGCGGATTCGCGCTATCGCCGATGGAACACGGCTTGCGGCTCGCCGGCACGATCGAGATCGCTGGTCTCGAAGCCGCACCCGACGAGCGCCGCTCGGAAATTCTGCTCAGGCACGCCCGGGCACTCTTCCCCGACCTCAAGGGTGGCGAGCCGACGATGTGGATGGGCCATCGCCCGTCCCTGCCCGACAGCGTGCCCGCGATCGGAAAAGTACCGAAACAGCGCGCTTTGTACATTGCCACTGGACATGGGCATACGGGCATGATCGGCGGCGGCTCGACGGGACGGCTGATCGCCGAACTGGTCACCGGCAACAAGCCTCAGATCGACCCGGCCCCCTATTCGCCGGCACGATTCTAGAGCAATTCCAGGAAAAGTGTGTGCGGTTTTCCGTTCGGAATTGCATAAAAACAAAGAGCTAGAGCGGTTCGCCGTTTCCATGAAACGATGAAACGCTCTCGTCTAGGCGCCAACCGGCAGCCCCCCGAACTTACGCCGAAATGGCTGGCGCTATGCGGCACGCGCCGAGCGGCGCTCGCGAAGAAAGTCCATTCCCTGGTAGGCCCAGTAGGTCAGTTGCGCCGCCGCGGTGCCGAATGGACCGCCATTCCATGCAAAGCTGAACGGCTCAAAGAGGCGATAACGATCGCTTTCTTGCGCAATCGCCTCGGCGACCACCCTGGCGCCTATGGCTGTGGTATTGAGGCCGTGGCCGCCGAAGCCGGTGCAGGACCAGACATTCGGCATCAAAGGGCCGATCAAGGGCATCAAGTGCCGGGCGTAGGCCATGAGCCCCGACCATGCCGTCTCGATCTTCAGAGCTCCCAGTTGCGGGTAGGTCGCAGCGATCTCTCGACGGATCACTGCGGCGATGTCGCGTGGATCGGTCGTGCGTGTGGTGATCCGGCCGCCCCACAGCAGCCTGCCGTCCACGACCCGGTAATAATCCCCTGCCCGGCGCCCATCGCTGACGCCGGCCTTGGTCCGGATCGCGCCGGCGATCAGGTCGGGCGCCAGCTCGCTCAACACAACATAGGTGGCGATCGGCAGGAAGGAACGCCGCAGTGCGGGCACAATGCTGTCGGTATAGCCGCCTCCGGCCAGGACCACGGTCGCGGCCTTCACTTCGCCTGAAGGCGTCCGTACGGTTTTTTCCTGCCCGCCGAGATCGACTTGTACCGCTGGGCTGTCTTCGTGGACGCGACCGCCCAACCTTACGATCTCGCGCGCAAGAGCCCGCGCATAATTCAACGGATGAAAATGAAATGAGGCCTCGTCCAGAAGCGCCTGGTGATATTTATTGGACAGCAACAGACCTTGAACTTCTTCGCGCGTCAGAAGGCGCAAATGGCGACCGAATTCCGCCTGCTGTTCATCGCGCAGCTGCTCAAGCGCCCTGGTGTTTTCATAGCGCGATACGCGCAGAATGCCGGGCGTGACGTTCGCGTCGGAAATGCCGAGGTCTCGGATCGCCTCCTCGACCATGGTGACACCCTCCATCGACAGGCGGAACAGCGCCTTGGCATGGTCGGGCCCTACCCGCTTCAGGACCTGGCTGGCACGTGCCGCCCAGCCCGGAGACACGAACCCGCCATTACGGCCGGAGGCACCCCAGGCTATCCGGCGCGACTCCAGCACGGTCACGCCGCGCCCTTTGCTGGCAAGTTCGAGCGCGACCGTCAGGCCCGCGAGTCCGCCGCCAACGATGCATATCTCGTGTTTCGCTTACCGGCAATGGCGGGATAGGCCGCCCCCGAGGATAGTGTTCGCGTGTAATAGGTGTCGACGTAAGGAGGCATGATGGTCGGTTTCCGCGCGGGGCTCAATCGAGGTTGACGACGCGCGTGCCGCCCACCTTCCGCTCGGCCCAGCGCGTGAAGCGCAAGACCGGATAGCAATAGACGAAATAGACCAGCGCGATCACCCCGTAGATGAACAGCACGTCGCTCGGAAAGCGCATGATCGAGATCTCGCCCTGACGCGTGAGCTCGGAAATGCCAATCACCGACAGGATGGCCGTGTTCTTGATGATGTTGACATAAACACCGCTCATCGGTGGAACCGTGAGCTTAAGCGCCTGCGGCAGCACGACGAGGCCCAATATGGGCAATCGTTTGAGCCCGAGCGCGGTGGCCGCCTCCCACTGGCCTGCCGGCACCGTGTCTATAGCCGCCATGACGATTTCGGCGACATAGCTTGAGGTGTAGACCGAGAGCGATACGAAGGCCGCCGTCTCGGAACTCCACTGCAAGGCTTCGATGCCGGTATTGGGCAGGACGAAATAGAAAACATAAAGTTGAACCAGGAACGGCGTGCCGCGCAAGATGTGGATGTAGAGGCCGAACAGCTGGTGCAGCAAGGGAATGCGCTGGCTGCGCGCCACGCCGATTAGGAAGCCCAGCACCGAACCGGCCGCGATGGCGACCAGCGAGACCCAGAAGGTCTGCACGAAGCCCGCCCAGAGAAACGGCAGGATAGCGGCGATGACATCGAAATAATGTTGCATTCGCTACACCGCGTTCCATGCCGGACCGGCAAGCCAGCGCCTGACAGCCCATGACAGGCCGAGCATTACGATATAGATCGCAAGGTAGCCGAGGGCGATGGTGAGAAAGCTTTCGTTCGGCCGCACCCTTTCGCTGTTGAGCAAAAGTCCGGCGCTGAGGAAATCGAAGACCGCGATGATTGAAAGGAGCGAAGTATCTTTGATCAGCACCGCGGTTTGGCCGAGCAAGGGCGGCAGCGTGTTGGCGAATGCCTGCGGCAGGACGATGTAGCGCAACCGCTGCAGGTAAGACATACCGACGGCCTTGCCGCCCTCGATTTGGCCGCGGGGCACCGATGCAATTCCACCGCGCACGATCTCACTCATATAGGCTGCGTTGTGCAGCGAGAGCGCAATGATGCCCAGAGTCAGCTCGCTCCAGCGGCCGGTGGCCGGGATCAGGCTCGGCAGGCCGTAATAGATCAGGTAGATCTGCACCAAGAGCGGCGTCGCGAGAATGAACGCGACATAGCCGGCCGCCGGACGCCACAGGATGGCACGGGTAGACATCCGGCAAAGCGCCACCATGGTGCCGAGTATCACAGCGGCCACGAGGCTGACAGCCGCGGCCATGAGGGTGTTTTCAAGACCCTCGGCGAAGCGATCAAGATACTGCTCGACGATGCGGTAGTTGTAAAAGTCGAGAGCCCAGTTCATCGGGTCGAAGCTTTGATGAGTTCAGTTGCAGAGGCCATCAATCAGGCCCGGTTACGCGCGCATGACGCGCGGATACGATCGGCGCGGCGCGAGCACGCAGCGCCGATCGACGAGACCGTTACTTGTGGTCTTTCTCCCAGGCGTCCGACGTCCACCAATAGGCAAGGAGCGACTGCAGCGAATTGTCCGCCGTCTTCAGCTCGACGTAATTGTCAAGCCACATCTTGAGGTGGAAGGCGTTGGGGCGGGTGGCGAAGGCCAGCGGCTCGCGCGTCATCGTCCCTTCGAGCGGCTTGAGGTTGCCGAACTGACGGACGTAGGAATTGTAGTCCTGTCCGCCAACCATGGCATCGACGCGCCCCATTGTAAGCGTCTGCGCCACGGCGGGGCCGCCGCCTGAAAACACCTTCAACGTCGCCTTAGGCAGATATTTGCTTACGGCATCGGCGTAGGTGCTGCCCTGCAACGCAGCAACCGTAACGCCTTCCTTGTTGAGATCCTGCCAGGTCTTGAACTGGGAATCCTTGCTAGCGAAGGCGAGCGTGTCGTTGAAGAACATCGGCCGCGAAAACAAAAGCTGCGAAGCGCGTTGCGGCGTCGGCGTCATGTCGCCCGCGATCATGTCGGCCTTGCCGGCAAGCAGCGCCGGAATGAGGCCCTTCCAATCATAGTCCTGGAAGACGACCTTGACGCCGAGATCGGCCGCCATCTGTTTGGCGATCTCGACCGCGAGCCCAGTGCGCTCGCCCTTCTTGTCGACGAAACTGACGGGTGGTCCCTGCGTCTGTACGGCGACGACCAGTTCGCCCTTTTTCAGGATGTCGTCCATTTCGTCCGCCTTCGTCACGCTCGTTGTGGCGAACCAGGCCGCGACCACGACGGCCAAACCCGCCGCGACCCCGCTCAGTCTACTGCTGAAACTGCTTGTCATTCGTCTCTCTCCCGTTGAGTTTTGGTTGTTTACGGTCCGGATATCTCCAAACGTCATAATATCTGCCGAAGGAACTCCTTTGTTCGCTCTTGCCTTGGCGTTTGGAAAATCTGCTGCGGGCTGCCGTCCTCGACGATCAACCCGCCATCCATGAATAACATCCGGTCGGCGATCTCGCGGGCGAAGCCCATTTCGTGGGTGACGACCGCCATCGTCATGCCCTCTGCCGCGAGGTCCTTCATGAGGTCGAGAATACCGGTGACGCTTTCCGGATCCAGCGCCGACGTCGGCTCGTCAAACAACATCACCTTCGGATCCATGGCTAAAGCGCGCGCGATTGCCACGCGCTGCTGCTGTCCTCCCGACAACTGGCTGGGGTAATGCCCGGCACGATCGCTTATGCCGACTTTTTCGAGAAGATCACGCGCCCGCCGCAACGCTTCGGACCTTGGCCGGCGACGCACGACGATTTGTGGCAGAACGACATTGTCGAGAGCGGTGCGATGCTGGAAGAGATTGAACAGTTGGAAAACCATGCCGACTTCCGATCGCAACTTGTTGAGGTCGGCGCCAGGATCGGAGACGGAAACACCGTCCACCATGATCCGGCCGGAATCGATGGTTTCCAATGCATTCAGAGTGCGAAGAAATGTGCTCTTGCCGGAACCGGAAGGCCCGAACACGACCAGTACCTCGCCTTGTCCGATCGAAGCGGTAATCCCGGCCAGTGCAAGATGCGAGCGGCCATCGTCAGACCGATAGGTCTTGCGAACATCTTCAGCGACGATGATCGGCTTTAGATCTGAGGCAGGCGAGCGTTTCACGATTCTACGCGTGCCATTCCCTGCCGAGACAGCGCCGAGGTGAGGGTCTTACAATTCCGCCGATCGACATCCCGCGCTCCGCCCCATACCCGTCGTTCGTTACGTTCTGCCGCGGTCGTCGGAAATCGGCCTTGCTGACCCAATGTGTGCAGCATCATTCGAAGCTGCTGCTCATGAAAGCCGATTGACTTAGCCAAAACAAGCAATTTCTTCGGCGCATTCGGAGCCCATGCCCTCGACACGGCTGCGACCCGCGTCGTGGTCCAAAGATGCAGGTGGCAATTCGGCCAATCGTTTACTTTCAGCCAAGCTGGAAGAGAATGTTCGCGTTCGTACTTTGGACCTAGAGGCTCGCCTGCCTTCAGCGCCTTTAAGGCTTTGCATAGCGAAATCGTCGCCGCGGTGTCAGCTTCAGGATCTGCGCTTGCGGAGGCAATGACCAACTTCAGGCGCTTTCCAGACGTGCGCCTGGCGGCGGAACCTGCTCTGCGCCGATCCAGGTGGTTACCGCACTACGTCCCCCCACACGAAAGACCCGGATCGAGCGATCCGGGTCTTTCGCAGAGGGCCTATTTGTTCAATTTCGCCTGCAACGCGTTGACGTCATCTGTCGTCATCTCGCCGTCGGTGGTCACCTTGCCGTCAACAATCTTCCACAGGCGGAATGGGCCAGTGATATCGCCAAATTTATCGAAGGCGACCGGACCGATGACGCCTTCGTAGCGGATCGGCTTTCCATCCTTGATCAGGCCGAGCGCCTTGGCGAATTCCTCCTTGCCGGCGTAGATCGGTGTGCCTGCCGGATCAACCGCCTTGTACATGGCGTCCTTGATCTTGGCCGGGTCGTCAGAGCCGGCGATGGCGATGGCAAGCCCGACGATGGCCCCGGCGTCATAGGAACGATCGGCGGCCGGGTTCGATGGCTCGATGCCTGAGAATTCCTTGTAGTTCTTGTTGAAATAGTCTGTCGACGCGGTCGGGCTGGTGCCGGAGGACGTGCCATAGGCCTCCTTGAGATAATCAGCTCCGACGGATTCAATGAAGTCGGGACTGTTCATGCCGTCATTGAGCAGGAACTTCTGCACGCCGCCTTGCGAGATCCAGGTGCGGGCAACGGTGGCGCCGTCGACCGGCGTGCTGACGAGATAGAGCCCGTCCGGTTCACCGGCGATCGCGGCCGTCACTTCCGAGGCATAACTCGACTGCTTCTCATTGTAGGGCGTGTCGGAGACGATAGTGCCGCCGAGCGCCTTATAGGCACGCGAGAACTCCGCCACCATGTTGACGCCGAAGTCGTTGTTGACGTGGATGATCGACAGTTTCTTGAAGCCCTTGTCGATAGCGTATTTGGCGGCGGCCACGCCCTGCAGCGCATCGGAGGTGATGGTGCGGAAGAAAATGCCGTTGGTCTTGCCCTCGCGGCCGAGCGCGGTCAGCGTCGGCG
Source organism: Mesorhizobium sp. B4-1-3 (assembly GCF_006439355.1). GTDB lineage: Bacteria > Pseudomonadota > Alphaproteobacteria > Rhizobiales > Rhizobiaceae > Mesorhizobium. The sequence goes on along the minus strand of NZ_VFTG01000018.1, from coordinate 58,930 downwards.
AAGAGGACGCAGGCGACACCTGGACGATCTTGGCCGGAGCGGTGACTGAGGTGAGGATTGGGATCGACACCGAAGAGATGATGCCGCCGATGATCACCGGCACTTTCTTGACCTGGACGAGTTGGGTCGCGGCGTCGACCGCCACATTGCCCTGGCTTTGGCTGTCGCGCGTGTCGGTCACAAGATCGCACCCACGCACGCCGCCCGCGGCGTTGATGTCGCGGAAGGCCATCTCGACCGACTTGGCACCGGCCTGACCGTATTCGCCAGCCGGGCCGGTCAGTTCCATGACCAGGCCGACGGTGATCTTGCAGTCGGCGGCGTGGGCCGCGCCCGCCAGCGTGACGAGAGCGAGCGTGGTGGTGAGTTTCAGTATCGTGTTTCTCATTGTTGTTCCCCTTGAGTTACTCGATTTTGGTTTGATCTCTCGAACCTGTCTCAGCGTTCCGGCACCTGCAGCCAGGTCTCATGCAGATGCCGCCATTCGACGCCGTTGGGCGCCGATGAACTGGTGGTGAAGACGGCGCTCGACTGGCGACGGCTGAGCTTGTCGTCGCGCAGCTGTTTCTCGACATAGAGGACGACGATCGTGTCGTCGGTTTGCCAGCCTGGCCTGATGTCCTCGATCGAGATGACAAAGCCGTCATCGCAGGTGGCGCGGCATTGCCTGACATGGTCGACGACCGCATCGCGGCCGAGGACCGCGCCGCTCGGCGCGATCATGGTCAAGCCTTCACCCATGGCGGCTTCGAAGCGACCGAAGTCGACCGCGTCGGCGCGCGCGGCAACGAACCAGTCGACGAAGAAGCGGTGCAGGTCGATCACCTCCGCGCTAGCACGGGAGAACAGTGAGGTGTCCATGGCGCTCATACCCGGCCCGCGTTCAGGTTGTAATGCATGATGGAGCCGTGGCGGCCATGGCGGTCACGCTCAAGAGTGTAGACGTCGCCCTCGAGGCCCGAGCTTTGCGCGATCACGGCGCCGATCGCCGCCCTGTCGTCAGGGCTCAGTTGGACGTCCATGATTGCCGCATTGGCAAGCGCGTGCGACTGGTTGCGGGCGCCGACGATGACGGCCGCGACCTGCGGCTGTTCCAGCACCCAGGCGCTGGCGATGGTGGCGATGTCGACGCCGTGGCGATCGCCGACTGTCCTCAATGCCTGCAGCAATTGCTGGAACAGGTCCCAGCCGCCGAAATCGTCGATGATCAGCTTGTATTTGACCAGCGAGCGGTTTTCGAGCGGCGTCGCCGGTTCGGCAGCGCCAAGCCATCGATCGCTGAGGAAACCGCCGGCAACCGAACCATAGCAAAGGAAATGCATGCCATGCTGCTTCGCCAGCGAGGCAAGGCTTTGGGCAGGACGCTGATCTAGCACGGAATATTGCAGTTGCTGACTGACCAGCGGAATGCCCGCAGCCAGGATTTCGGCGAGCCGCCGCGTGTCGAAATTGGTGGTGCCGAGATTGCGAACCTTACCCTCGCAGCGGAGCTCGTCGAGCCAACCCATCGCGTCGACATAGCGAGGCTGCGCATAGTCCCACCAGTGGAATTGCACGAGGTCGATGCGCTCGGTCTTCAGCCTGCGCAGCGACTGGTCGACGATTCCCCTGATATAATCGCGGCTGATGCCGGCCAACCGCTCAAGGTCGGGCACCAGCTTGGTGTGCACCTTCATCCTGGCGGCGACATCGCGGCCGCGCTCGTTGGCGAGCCGCAGACGCGCGGCGCCGATCAGATCCTCGACGCCGGTGTAGATGTCGGCGCAGTCATAGGTGAAGATACCGGCGTCGAAAGTGGCGATCAGGTCGGCCACCGCCTGTTCACGGTCTATCGCGCCGTGGCCGCCGGCGAGTTGCCAGCCGCCGCGAATGACGCGCGAAATGACGTAGCCTGCGGCAAGTTCGAAAGTCTTGGCGGTCATTTGTGCTCCGTTTCCGGCGGCAGCGGCACTGCCGTAGTTTCGGCATGGCTGAACCGCCGCTTGGCCAGCCTGACGATCCTGAGCCGACTGGCGCAGTTGGGATCTGGACAGGCAATCTCGGCATCCGACGTCATCCAGTCATTGGCATGGGTCGGCCGCTGCTTGGCCGCCAGCAGCGGCAGCACGGCGGCAATGGAATAGATCGAAAAACCCTGCCCCGCAGGTAGCGACAGCATCTCGCCTTTCAGCTCGAAATAGTCGCCGGCCTTGGCGCCGCAGTAGATCGGCTTACCTTCGGGGATGACTGCCTCGACGCGGAGATCGAAGAGCTCGAAACTGTCGTCGCGCTCGACCATTTTCAGATTTCCGCTCGCGTGAAGGCGACGTCGCAGGCACCATTGCGGCGAATGACCCCGCAGGCGGCAGCGAACTGTTCCCGCTGCTCCGGCAGCACTTGTGCGATGACGCTTCCAGCGAGCCAACCGATCGGGAACAAGAGCCGCGCGCCCTGCCCGTAGAACAAGCCGATGTCGAAGATCGCGTTCGGATTGCCGCCCCACATAAGCGGCGGCACATAGGAAAGCACGATGTCGCCGGGCTGAGGTGTCAGCGTCGCATTCTCGGCCGGCAAAGGCCGGGCATAGGCTTGGCCCTCCAGATGCGACGGGGGCACCGGACAGGAGATTTCAGGACCGGTCCACATCGCGTGGATGCCGGCGACCACGCGAGGCTTCTCCAGATAGCTCCAGAGAAAGGCAGCATTGTCCGGCGCCTTTTCCGGCAACAGCAGGGCCGTAGCCGATAGGCCTGAACGCGGCTCGGTGATTTTTATGGCGCCCTTTGTCATCTCACTCCGTTCTTGCCTTGGATTGCAGCTTTTCGCGAAGGAAGGCAAAGGGCCGGCTGATGTCGGCCACCAATGCCACCCGTGCGGCCTGTGCATTCTGCGCCGCAAGCGCTGCCACGATGCTGCGATGATAATGCGCGGTGTCCACCTCGCCGGCTTCGGAAAACGCGTAGATGGCGACGCGGATGCATGGGCCGGATTGCAGCCAGAGGCTCTCTATCATCGGTATCAGCACTGCAGACCCGCAGGCACGGTAGATTTCGAAGTGAAAGCTTTGGTTGAGCGTAACCTCGCGGTCGATATCCTTCTTATGCTTCAGTGCCCGGACCTGGTCCCATTCGCGCAGCAGGGCCTCGACGGTCGCAATTCCACGCGGCCCAATGCGAGTTGCGGCGAGCGAGATCGCCTCTCCCTCGATCAGGATGCGCGCGCGCAGCAGGTCGTCGATCCGCTCAAGCGTGATCGGCGGCACGCGCACCGAGCGATTGGGCAGCGCCTCGAGTGCCTTTTCCGTAATCAGCCGTCCAAGCGCCTCGCGCACCGGCATCGTCGAGGTGACCAGCGCGTCGGCAAGGCCGCGAATGGTCAGCACCTGGCTTGGTTCGAACAGGCCGCCGATCAGAGCGCGGCGCAGCTCGGAATAGACGCGATCCTGCACAGTCTCGCGGCCGACCGGTGCAAGTTGCGCGGCGAAAACGTCATTGCTCCGCTCCGCGGCTGCCTTGTGCATATGCTCCCGACTCCAGCCTTTTTGGCCGACCCGCCTGTTTTCGGCTTGCGGAGAAAATTAAAGCTGATTAGCGTGATCAAAGCAAGTGTGATCACATATCAAAATCAGGAAGCGACAAACGCTTCCGGCCCGAGGGATTGATGGGAGACACAGTGAAACGGCATGGGGCTGAGACCCGGGAGCCGGTGCTGGCGGCAAAAGACGTCGTCAGACGCTTCGGCGGGCTCGTTGCCGTGAACAATGTCTCATTCGACGTTCGCCCTGGCGAGATCCTGGGCCTGATCGGCCCCAACGGCGCGGGAAAGACGACGATGTTCGACCTTCTGGCCGGCAGCATCCTGCCATCCAGCGGCGAGATCTATCTGGGCGGCGTGCCCGTTTCGGGCGAGGCCGCGCACCGCCGCATCGGACGTGGCCTCGGGCGTACGTTCCAAATCCCACGGCCGCTCCCCAACCTGACGCTGATCGAGAACGTCATGCTTGCCGCGCAAGGGCAGACCGGCGAGGGGCTGCTTGCCAATTTCCTCACGCCGTGGCGGGTCGCCGCCGAAGAGAAAGCCGCCGCGAAGAAAGCCGCCGAGCTGCTGGAACTCGTCTCGCTGACCCGCCTGGCTCACGAGCCGGCTCGGGTGCTTTCCGGCGGCCAGCGCAAGCTGCTCGAGCTCGCCCGCGTAATGATGGCCGATCCGGTGATCATCCTGCTCGACGAGCCGGCGGCCGGCGTCAACGCCACGCTGCTGGAGGTCATCATCGAGCGCATCCGCGACATCAACGAGAGCGGCATCACTTTTTTGTTGATCGAGCATAACATCGACATGGTGACGCGGCTTTGCCACCGCGTGCTGGTGATGGCGAACGGCGAGCTGCTGTGCGAGGGCACCGCCGACGAGGTGGCGCGCGACCCGCGCGTCATCGAGGCCTATCTCGGGGGCGCGGCATGAGCGAAACCGTGCTTGACGTCGGCGATCTCGAAGCCGGCTACGAGCCTGGCGTGCCGATCGTGCGCGGTGCCTCGATCACCGTCAACAAGGGCGAGATCGTCGTCGTCCTCGGGCCGAACGGCGCCGGCAAATCGAGCCTGATCAAGGCCATCGCAGGCCTTGTCCCGATCAGCCGGGGCAAGGTGCTGCTCGATGGCAAGGACATCACTGCGGCGCCCGCCCATACCATGGTCCGCCTTGGCCTTGCCTTCGTGCCGCAGACTGAAAACGTCTTTCCGCGGATGTCGGTGGAGGACAATCTGAAGGTCGCCTGCGGCATCCTCGAACGGCGCCAGTCGCCCGCCCGCATCGAAGAAATGTACGCGGCCTTTCCCGACCTTCTGCGCCAGCGGCGGACCCCCGCCGGCAATCTCTCGGGCGGGCAGCGGCAGATGCTTGCGATAGCGCGCGCGCTGATCGTCCATCCGAAGGTGCTGGTGCTCGACGAGCCCTCGGCCGGACTGTCGCCGAAATTCGTGTCGATGGTCTTCGAGATGCTTTCGGCCATCCGCAAGTCCGGCGTCACCATCCTGCTGGTCGAGCAAAACGCTAAGGCAGCGCTCGCCATCGGCGATCGCGCATACGTGCTCGTCGAGGGCAAGGAGCGGCACGAAGGGGTCGCCTCGACGCTATGGGACGACCCGGTCGTCGCAGAGCTCTATCTCGGCCAGCGGCCACTCCATAGGGACAGCGCACGGCGCACCGAGACGGGAGGCGCGGCATGAGCCTGCAATTCATCATCGACGGGCTGCTCACCGGCTCGATGATCGGACTTGGCGCCATCGGCGTAACGCTGACCTATTCCATCTTGCGCTTCTCCAACTTCGCCCATGGCGATTTCATGGCCTGGGGCACTTATGCGACCTTGGCCGTCGTCGGCACCATTAGCGCCATGTTCGGCAAGGTGGCGCCGATCACGCCTTTTTCCTTCGGCTGGCCGCTCATTGTCGCGCTGGTCGTCGGCGTAGGGCTTACGGCCCTGCTTGCGCTGCTGCTCGACAAGGTGCTGTTTTCGCGGCTGCGCAAGCAGGAGCAGGCGATCATCGTGGTGATGGGCAGCTTCGGCGCCTCCATGGCTCTCAGAAGCCTGCTCGAGTTCATCTTCACCTCGCGCCCCACCTATTTCAGCCGTGCCATCCAGATCGCGATGCCGGTCGGGTTCGGGATCCGTATCACCCCCGATCAGATCGCGCTGCTGCTGCTGACGGCCGTGCTTGTGCTTGGCGTGCATCTTTTGACGACGCGCACCCAGACCGGCCGCTCCATGCAGGCGATGAGTCAGAACCCGGCGCTTGCCCGCATCGCCGGCATCGACGTCGCCAGCGTGGTGCGCGTCACCTGGGTCATCGGCGCGGCACTGGCCTGCGTCGCCGGCGTGATGATCGGCGTGCTGGTGCAGATCCGCCCACTAATGGGTTTCGACATGCTGTTGCCGATGTTCGCCGCCGCCATATTGGGTGGCATCGGCAGCATTCCGGGCGCGGTGCTGGGTGGCCTGATCATCGGCCTCGCCGAGGCCGGCGCCGTCCAGCTGATCGGCGCTGAATGGCGCGCCGCGGTCTCCTTCATCATCCTGATGGCAGTGCTGATCGTGCGCCCCATCGGGCTCTTCGGGGTGCGTGAAAGATGATCGATCTAGTGGGCTACGGCGCCTTCTTCCTGACAACGGCATTGATCTTCTCGCTGGTCACGCTGGGCCTCAACCTGCAATGGGGGCTGACCGGTCTGTTCAATGTCGGCCTCGCCGGCTTCGTCGCCATCGGAGCATACACCTCGGCGCTGCTCACCACGCCCGACGACCCTGCCCGGCTGGGTGGCTTCGGCCTGCCGATCCTCATCGGCTGGCTGGGGGCGATGTTTGCTGGTGGGGTTGCTGCCGCGCTGACCGGCATCGCTACGTTGCGGCTCAGATCGGATTATCTGGCAATCACTACTTTCGGTGTTGCGGTCGTCGTGCAATTGGTAGCGCTCAACGCGCAGAAGCTCACAGGTGGCCCGTTCGGCATCGGCTTCATCCCGCGACCCTTCGGCGACCTCGCCGAGACGCCGTTGCTCTTCAACCTGTCGAATCTGGCCATCGTCTCGGCGGTGACGCTCGCCGCATATCTGGCGCTCGAACATCTGACGCGCAGTCCGTGGGGCCGCGTCCTGAAAGCCTTGCGCGAAGACGAACGCGCCGCGATTTCGCTCGGCAAGAGTGCACGCTTCTATCGGGTCCAGGCCTTTGCCGTCGGCGGCGCGATCATGGCGCTTGCCGGCGCGCTGCAGGCGCATTTCACCGGCTTCATCGCACCCGACAATTACCTGTCGATCCTCACCTTCCAGGTTTGGGTGATGCTGATCGTCGGCGGCTCCGGGAGCAACGCCGGCGCCGTTGCGGGCAGTGTGCTGGTCTGGGCGATATGGGCGGGCTCGGGCGCGCTTACGAGCGTGCTCTTCACGCCGGAGCAACAGGCGCGAGCCGCATCTCTGCAAATCGTCGCCATCGGCGTGATGCTGTGCGTTATCCTATTGGTTCGGCCGAAGGGAATGTTCGGTGAGCGGCCACGGCGGGCGCGTTTCGGAAAGCGGACGAAGGCCACAGCCAGCGAAAGTGGATCCTGAACGCAATGGCGCGGCAAGAAGCGCTTTCCCTGTGGCACGCGGTCAGCCGCGACGACCGCCTCCGACCAGCGCTGGAAGATAGCCTCGACGTCGATCTTGCCGTCGTCGGCGGCGGCTTTGCCGGACTGTCAACCGCACTGCATGCGGCCAGCAAAGGCCTTTCGGTGGCCGTGCTCGAAGCAGAAATCATCGCCTGGGGCGCCACGGGCCGCAACGCGGGCTTCGTCGTACCGAATTTCGCCAAGATGGATCCGGACGCCATAGTGGCGCATCTCGGCGCGGAACGCGGCGAGCGGCTGATCGAGGTTGCGGCGGGCAGCGCCGACCTCGTGTTCGACCTGATCGAGCGGCATAGCATCGCCTGCGAGGCCGCCCAGAACGGCTGGATACAAGCGGCGCACTCATCTGCTGCTCTCGTAAGAATCGAATCCCGCGCCAGGCGATGGGCGGAGCGCGGCAGGCCGGCGGTGATGCTGGACAGCCAGCAGATCGAGGCGTTGACCGGCGCGCGAGGCTATGCCGGCGGGTGGATGGACCGCTCAGGAGGCGTGCTCAACCCGGTCGCATTCGCGCGTGGACTGGCCGATGCGGCCGAAAACGCCGGGGCGCGAATTTTCGAGCACTCGCGTGTCACATCGATCGACCGTTCGTCCGACGGCTGGGCGTTGACGACTCCGTCGGGTTCGCTGCGTGCCGGCAAGGTGCTTGTCGTCACCAACGCCTATGGCGGGGCGCTCAACCCGACACTGCAGCGCACCTATTTTCCGCTGAAGGTTTTCCAGATCGCGACGGCGCCGCTGCCATCGAAGGCGCGTCAACGCTTGCTCCCTGGAGACCAGGGTTTCTCCGACACCAGACGCAATCTCATCACCTTCCGCTTTGATGCCCGGAACCGGCTGATCAGCGGCGGCATGCATGTGGTAAGCGCGGGTGCCGAGAGGCGCGTGCCGCAGACAATCTGGCGGCGGCTGGCGAGTTGCCTGGAACTGCCTGACCTGCCACCGCCTGAGTATAGCTGGTCGGGGATCGCCGCCGTCGAGCCGGATTTCCTGCCGCATCTGATCGACCTCGGCCCAGGTCTGATGGCGGCCCGTGCTTGCAATGGACGCGGCATCGCCATGACCACGGCCATGGGCAAGGTGCTGGCCGACTGGGCCGCCGGGACAGAAGGGCGCGATCTGCCGCTGCCATTTGCGCCGCCGGCGCCGATCCCCTTTCACGGCTTGCTGCGCTACGCACCCAACATGCTGCTGCCTTGGAGCATGTTGCGCGACTGGCTTGATTGGACCGGTTAAGACAGCGTTCCTTCCTGCACGGGTAACTGTTTAGCGAGTTTCTCATTTGCCCTCGGGCTTTGCCCTCAAAGCGGCAAGCTCCTCGCCTGGACAATGCACCCTGGGGTGCATTGAATTGGAAGTTCCTCCGTGCTCCGGATTTGCCGTTTCGCACCTGGCCCCCTTTTCCATGCCCGACCAGGCGAAGGTCCGATGGCGAGTTCGCTCGCTTCCTCGAACAGTCATTCGCCGAGAACGCCGCCTTTTCCAAACAACGTCCGATCACATCAAAATTAATTGCGCATTTCACACGCTTGTCGCACTCTTCGCGCTTCGTAGCTTTCAAGGAGGAAAGGCTATGTTATACCCTGGGCATGTCGTCATGGACGACGAGCTCGCGATGCTTGCCCGCGTCCACAAGGCTATTTGCCAGGAGCGCGAAATTTCACTCGAAGGGGCGCGTGGGCAAAAGATCGCGGCCCACCTGTTCAAGATGTTCTTGAACGGGCTCATCGAAGAAGACGAGCTTCTTCACGCCATGCGCAATCGTGGCCTTCTGGTGCAGCCCAATCAGGTTGTTCAGCACCCGCTTCCGACCTAGGAACCAACGCTTGGACCAAGGTTCTAGCCCATAGGGGTTTCCTATGGCTCAGAACGAGGAAAAACGGCCGAGCGACCCTGTCGTCGACCTCGTGGATATTTTAACGCCGGAGACCATTTCGAGCCGTCTTATCGCGCTCGGCGAGGAATGCGATGCTGTAGCGGTCGTCGCGGCGGATCACCGATCATTGGTCAGGCCATCCGTTCCCTGAAGGAGACGGGAAAACCTGTTGTCTCATACATCACGGATTCAGTCCGCGCCGGAAAGGGCCGCTTATGTGGGCACCCACAATAGGAAGCTGGGACGGACGGCGGCCTTCCTGATCACCCAGACGACCCAGGGCCCAGTCGCATTGCCGTCTTCATAGGCAACCATCGGGATCAATGCCAAGACCTCTCGGACGCCAGCTTCCGCTCCTATCTGCGCGAGCACGCGCCTCGCCTAACGGTCGAGGAAAGCCGCCCCACTCATGAGGAACCAAGCGAGGCCTACCGCATGGTAGCCGAGTTGCTGAAGACGACCGACGATCTTGTGGGGATTCTGATCGTCGGCGGCGGCATTACAGGAGTGCTTCGCGCCTTGAGGGAGGTGTCTTTCGAGAGGCGAACGGGGATCAAAGTGATCTGCCGCGACATCGGCCCGAGACACGCAGGAGTGTGTCGGAAGGATTGATCACCGCGGCTCTCTGTCACCACTTGAAGCGACCTCCGCCCTTCTCGTGCAGACGATGATCGATGTCATTGGACCACGGGCGCCATTCGCGACCCTTCAGAGGTCCATATCGACTGAAATTGTCACGCCGAAGAATATCTGAGCGGCAGCAAGCTGGGTCACGCTGAAGCAATTGATTATGCGTCCGCTCTAGGGGGAGGAACGAACCGATTCCAGGCACCGGGGAGAACGCAAAGCCGCGTTCATTTTGCTAGACGCGTGCTGACGCGCGCTAACCGAATGGCACACCGTATGGCGCGACCCAAAAAGTTCGAAAAGCTTCCAGGAACCCGAGGCGAATTGGATGCCCTCTGGGTCGCTCACCCGCCTAACGCTCGTTTTATTGCTTTTCTCCCCATCGCCGGTCGGGCTCCGGCATCGGTCGTCGGCGGATGCCAAATTGAGAGTCTGCGTACCTCAGGCCGGTAGGTCTGGCTCTGGCCTCGGCGCAGCGTGTCGCGAAATTCGCGGGGAGATATGCCGAATTGAGCCAGGAACGTCCTTGAAAACACGGAAGGATACGAGAAGCCGCAGGCCGTCGCCACGTCCTTGATGCTGAACTCCTCATAGAAAAGCATGTTGCGCGAGGCCTGGAGGCGAATGCGCAGATAGAGCCGCTTCGGGGTCGTCTCAAATCTGCGCAGGCATTCGCGCTGAACTGTCTTATGCGACACGTCCAGGCGGTTGGCTATTTCCGGGAGCGATAATGGAAAGTCCAGATGGCGCTCCATCAGTTCCAGGATGCGATCCGCCAGGGACGGAGAAGCAAGTCTCGGGCGGTCGTCGAGCCGCTGCGCCGCGCCAGATTGCCGGGGCACATGCACCAGGGCATTGGCGACCTCGTTGGCAAGAGCCGGCGATTTCAGACGGCTGATAATCTCCAGCATCAAATCGAGCGTTGCGATGCCTCCGGCGCAGGTTATGCGTTGATTCTCGATAGAATAGATCTGGCTGCTTGCCTTGATCTCCGGGAAGCGCTCCTTGAACGAAGGTATGGCCTCCCAGTGCAGCACCACCTGGCGGTCGTCGACAAGCCCGGCCTGGGCGAGTGCAAAGGAACCGGTATCAACGGCACCGACGGTGGAACCGAACCGGGCAGCAGCACGCAATTTGTTCAGCAACAACGCCGAATTGCGCTGCATCGGCAAGTTGCCCTCGAAGACAAGATAGTAGTCGGCATGCGACATGGTCTGCAGGCTGTCGTCTGCCGACATCCATATGCCATTGCTGGCCCGCACCGGCGCGCCATCCTCAGAGACGAAGCGCCAGCGGAAAAGCTCGCGGCCGCTGTTTTGATTTGCAATGCGCAGAGCCTCGCTCGCGAGGACGAGCGCATTCAAAGGAAATTCCGGCTGCATGATCAGGTTGAAGGCCGGTGCATCCGCTCCGCCTGCGCCGTTCGCCACCTGAGCGCCGTCGGTCACCATGGCTTGCCCAATCTCAAAACGCCATGCGAATGCACGTTTGCTCAAGAATGTCTAATCACTGTCCAGAAAAGTCAACTCTTCCGGCCCAATCGTGCCAACCTATGAAGGAGGCTAAACGCGAAGCGGACACGGTGATCGCCGGTTCAGCGGGAGTTAAGCAGTTAACGGACATTGAAGCGAAGATCGGCGCAGCGGAAGTATTCCGCCGCGAACCCTGTCGGCTAACCAGACGCCGATGTTTCAAGGGAAGACAACGTACGTGCGAACCCGCCATTTTCGAAGAGGAGTTCCAAGGCGGCTGCGTGACGGTCCCACCGCCGTTTCACGACGCGGAAGACGCTCAGATCTGCGACTCGCTTCTGGTACACCCACCAAGCCGGAAAGCAGTCACTCACCGGAGTTCGTGTCAGGCTGCCGGGCTTGTGAAAGAACCCGCCTCGGCTGACTGCCGGTGCGAGAAAAAGAAAATACCAACCAAAATAAAGGGGAACGTCATGACCAGAATACAACAATGGACGAAGCGTGCCGCCATCGCGATGCTGGCGGTAACGGGAATTGCCGGCGCCAACACGGCACATGCGCAAGATCAGGTGCGGCTGCGCCTCAACTGGATGTGGTATGGCTCGCACGCAGCTTTCGCGCTTGGCAAGGACAAGGGCTTCTTCAAGGATGCCGGGATCGATCTCGATATCCGCTCCGGCAATGGTTCGGGGTCTGCCCATCGGCTGGTGGCTAACGGCGACAGCACCTTCTCCTATGGCTCCTGCGCCAGCATGGTCAATCTCGCGGCCAAAGGCGCGCCGCTGATCTCGGTGGCGGTGATCGACGCGATGGGCACGGACGCCATAATCGTGCGACCTGATGCCGGCGTGAGCAAGATCACCGATCTCAAGGGCAAGAAGATCCTCACCACTGCCAATGCCGGCGTGAACACATTCCTGCCGCTGGTGCTCAAGAATGCTGGCCTCTCGGACTCCGACATCTCCATCACCAGCGTCCCGGATGGCGCCATCGTGTCCAGCTACCTGCAGGGGGCGGGCGGCTCTGTCGGCATCCTTGGCGGACTCGATGACAAGCCTGCGGAAATCCTCGCAAATGGCGGCAAGCCGCCAGTGACCTTCGCCTATTCCGATTTCGGCGTGAACCAGATCGGCTATTGCATCACCACCACCAAGAAGCTGGTGGCCGACAATCCCGACCTGGTGAAGCGCTTCGTCGGCGCCACCATCAAGTCCTACAAGGCGGCGGAAAGCGATCCCCAGGCGGCCGTCGATGCCATGGCCGATATCGTCGGCGGCAGCATGGCCGAAGATGCCGGCAAGCAGCAGGCCCTGGCGGTGGAGAAAGTCACGCTCGGCATCCTCTATTCCAAGGCCAACAAGGACAAGGTGCTTGGGCTCAACGTTCCCTCCGACTGGAATGACATGCTCGACCTCATGAAGAAATATAACGGTCTGGAGACAAAGGACGCGGCCACCGCTTTCTACACCAATGACTTCCTGCCCAAATAGGCGGCTCGTCCTGGCCCGGGGCTCCCTTACGGGCCAGGGTGCTGATTGAGCTCGATTTGGCTTGAAAGAGGGGATCCATTCGACGCTATGGCTGCGACAATTGAACTGCGTTCCCTTGCCAAGACCTATGGTTTCGGCCCGCAGGCGGTGTACGCCTTCGGGCCTGCGGACCTTACCATCCCTTCCGGCTCGTTCGTCTCGCTGCTCGGTCCGTCTGGTTGCGGCAAATCCACCTTGCTGCTGATGATCGCGGGCCTTCTTGCTCCCTCGCGGGGCGAAATCCTCGTCGGCGGCAAGCAAGTCAGCGGCCCGCGGACCGACATCGGCATCATGTTCCAGGACAATACTTTGGTGCCTTGGCGCACAGTCGAGGGCAATGTTGCCCTTCAGCTTGAATTGCGCGGCCAGAAACCGAGCGCTCACGCCGGAAGGATCAATGAATTGCTGCGCTCCGTACAGCTCGAGGATTTTGCCAAGCGTCGTCCGCATGAACTCTCAGGCGGCATGCAGCAGCGTGCCGCCTTCTGCCAGGCTCTGGTGCACGAGCCAGACACGCTGCTCCTCGACGAACCGCTGGGCAAGCTCGACGCCATGACGCGCGAAGGCATACGTGCCGATCTGCAGACGCTGTGGATGAAGCGCAAGCCCACCGTGGTCTTCGTCACCCACTCGATCGAGGAGGCGGTGCAGCTATCCTCAACTGTCTGCGTGATCACCCCGCGCCCAGGACGGATCGAATGCGCGATCGACATCGACCTGCCCTGGCCACGCGATCTCGACGTCAAGAGCACGCCCGAATTCACCGACCATGTCCATCGCATCCAGGAGATTTTCCGTGACTATGGCGTCATCTGAAAAGCCCGCACCGGCGGGCCGTCTTCCGGCCGTGCTGCTGCGCCTTTTGGCTTCGCTGGAGCGCTCCTGGCCATTCGTCGCGTTCTTCGTGGGCCTGTTCCTGTGCTGGGAGTGGTCGGTCGATCTCTTCAACATCCCGGCCTATATCCTGCCCAAGCCCTCGGAGATTGTCGCAAAAGGCTGGGCGGACGTGCCCCGGCTCGTCGATTATTTCTGGATCACCGGCATGGAGACCTTCGTTGGCTACTTCCTGGCCATCGCCGTCGGACTGCCGATAGGGCTTGCGATCGCCTTCTCGCCGCTGCTGCGGCGGACGATTTATCCCTTTTTCGTCAGTCTCGAAATGGTGCCAAAGATCGCCTTCGCTCCGCTGTTCATCTCGTGGCTAGGCTTCGGCATGTTGCCGAAGGTGATCATCGTGGTGCTAGTCTGCTTCTTTCCTGTGGCGCTCAATTCCATCCACGCATTTGGTTCCCTGAGCGATGAGCTTACGCGATTCTGCCGCTCCACCGGCGCCGGGGTGTGGCGGACGTTCTGGAAGGTGCGTCTGCCGGCGGCGCTGCCACAATGCTTCGTCGGCTTCAAATATGCCGCGGTGAACGCAACGGTGGGCGCCACCATTGCCGAGTTCATCGGCAGCGACCAGGGCCTCGGGTTCTATATCCAGATCGTCACCGGCAATATGCGGCCGGACCTAGCCTTTGCCGGCATCTTCTTCCTGACCGTGCTCGGCCTTTTGCTGTTCGGCCTTGTGACGCTGGCTGAGCACCTGCTGATACCCTGGCACATCTCCGTACGGCGGCATTGACCGGCTCGGTCGCCGACGCGGGGAAAGCGGCGGCCCCTTAGAAGGCCGGTTGAGCTCAGGTCAATCCCGCCAGTAGCTGTCCGGCGGCGGACCCCAATCATTCAGCACGCAAGAATAGACCGCTGTCTCATCGAAGGGATAGCGCGCTTCCATTTCGGGGGTAAGGGTCAAACCGAGCCCTGGCGCGGTCGGACGGATCAGGCGGCCATTCTCGATACGTCCCTGGTCGCCGATCATCTCTGCGCCGAGCGGGAAATAGAGCATCGGATACTCCACAAGCTTCCCGCCGGCGGCAAAGGCGGCATGATAGCTGGCCATGATCGCAGCAGCACCGCCCCAGGCGTGCACCACCACGTCAGTGCCCTTTGCCTTGGCTGCTTCGAACACGTCCATAACCGCCGAAATGCCACCCATCACCGAGGCATCGGGCTGAACGAAATCATAGACATCGGCGTTGATGCGCTCGATCATCTCCTTGGGCGTGGTAACAATTTCTCCGCCGCAGACCGGCACATCGATGCGGCTTCGCAGTTCGCGAAAGGCATCCGGTTGGTCGGGGCCCAGCGCCTCTTCGACAAATAGCATGCGCTGGCTGGTGATGGCGTGAACGGCTTCCACGAAAGCCACCACGTCGTCAACCGCCTGCGGCGGGTCGGCCAGGTTCTGGCACATGTCGACGCCAACCTTGATGCCGCGCCGCCCGGCCTCTTCCAGCACCCAGGCAGTGCGAAGGATGTCGCGCTTGACCGAGCGGATCTTGTATATCTCGATGCCCAGCGCGCCTAACATGTCCATTTCGCGCAGGAATTGATGCTTGGCGTCGCAGCAGCCGCCGGATCCGTAGATCTGGATCGATGGAGCCCGGGCGCCGCCCAGCAGCGCATAGACGGGGATGCCCAAGCTCTTCGCCTTGGCATCCTGCAGGGCAATCTCGAATGCGGCGATGACGTGGCGCGCGGCGCCCTGAAGCGACCAGTAGTCGCACAGACTGCGAAGATCCCTCACGCGGCGATCGATGTCGAAGCCGTCGCGGCCCATGACCTGTGGGCGGCAAAGGTCCACGATTGCCTGGAACACCAGCGGAGCGAATACAGCGAGGTAACCTTCCCCCAGGCCGGTTACGCCATTGTCCAGCGTCACCTCTACCATTCCGATGGTTCGTTTGGGACCGTTGGGGAAGCATTCCTTGATTTCCGGATCATCCGCATCGGCGTAGGCCGACGACAACAGCACGCAGCGGACATTGGTTATCTTGGCCATCAGTATCCTCGCGAAAAATCCACGATGCCCTCGAGCGGCGTTCCGGCGCGAAAGCGCGCAAGGTTGGCGAGAAAGACATCGATCTTGCGGTCGAGTTCATCCATCGTACCGCCGCCGGTATGCTGCGTAAGGATGATGTTGGGACAGTTCCAGAACCTGTGCTCGTGAGGCAGCGGCTCGCTGTCGGTAACATCGATGACGGCGCCTGCCAGCCGGCCTCGTTCGAGCGCATCGGCAAGCGAGTCCTCGTCCAGGATCGAGCCGCGCCCGAAATTGCACAAGAGCGCTCGCGCCGGCAGCCTTGCCAGCCGCGCCGCATCGAGGAGACCCGAAGTGGCAGGCGTGGCGGGCGCGGTGCATACAACCAGATCGGCATCGGCAAGCGCCATGTCGAGCGCGTCGGAGCCGCTGCCCCGCGTGATTGGCGTGATCGCGCAGCCAAACGGCGCAAGAAGTTCGGCTAACCGCCGGTTGATCGTCCCGTAGCCAATGAGAACGACATGCGCGCCGCGCAAAAGCCTGAGCGCGGTTCGCAGCGGATCACCCAGCCAGCGTTTTTCGGCTTTCAGCAAGACGAGACTGTCGATGCCGCGATAGAGCGCAAGGATGCCGGCGAGCGCCGATTCGGCCACCGGATCGGCGAAGAAGCCAGAAAGGTTCGTAACCACAGTTTGACCGTGATCCCGGTTCCAGTCCAGGCCCGCATATTCCCCAAACCCGACGGACTCCAATTGGAGCCATCGCAGACTCGGATTTGACGCGACCTGTTCAGGTTCGGGGTTGCCAAAAACAATAGCACAATCGCAGCTGTCCTCGGCCTCAACCAGCCTGACCGGAATGTCGCCAGCGCCGTGCTTTAGCCGCTCCACCTGCTCGTCGACAAACGCCCCGCAAACCGCGATCTCCATCATCAGGATGCCGCAGGCTGTGCAGTGGCGATCCAGATCGTCTTGGTCTGCAGGTACTGATCCATGGCCTCCGTACCGTTGTCGCGAGCAAGGGAGCCGGAGCGCTTGTAGCCGCCGAAGGGCGTTTTGACGTCACCTTCGGAAAATCCGTTGACGGAGACAGTGCCGCAGGGCAGCCGCCGCGCCATGTGGATTGCCCTGTCTATGTCGCGGGTGAATACGGTCGCATGCAGACCATAATCGGTGTCGCTGGCGATCCGCAGCGCTTCCTCCATGCCATCTACCGGCAAGATGCCGAGAACCGGCCCGAAGATTTCCTCGCGCGCGATGCTCATCGTTTGGGTCATGTCAGCAAACACAGTTGGCTCGATGAAATAGCCTGGACCACTGGCGTCACCACCGGTAAGAAGCCGAGCGCCCTCGGCCGTGCCGCGCGCGATATAGCCCATCACGCGGTTCTTGTGCTCCTTCGTCACCATGGCGCCAATGTTCGTGGCGGGATCAAGCGGATCCCCGACCCGGAAAGCCCGCGCACGCGCAGTCACACGGTATGCAAACTCCTCCGCCAGGTGTCTGTCCACCAGCTGGCGCATATTGGCCGAACAGTTCTGTCCGCCGTTCCAGAACGCCGACGTCGCGGCGTGCTCGATGAGATCGTCGGTAATGGCGGCGTCGTCGAGAATGATGAAGGGGCTCTTCCCGCCCATCTCAAGTCCGATGATCTTGAGGTTGCTCTCGCCGGCATAGCGCAGAAAATGGCCGCCAACTTCGGTCGATCCCGTGAACGAGACGATGTCGATATCGGGGTGCCGGCCGATCGCCTGTCCCGTCGTTTCGCCCAGTCCCGGCAGGACGTTGAGCACGCCGTCAGGCAGGCCAGCCTCCTGCGACAGCTTCGCCAGTCGCAGTATCGACAGCGGCGTCTGTTCGGCCGGCTTGATGACGACCGAGCAGCCCGCAGCCAGGGCGGGGGCCGTCTTCCACGTTGCCATGAGCAACGGAAAATTCCAGGGCAGGACGAGACCAGCCACGCCAGCAGGTTCCTTGACGATCAGCGCCAGGGCGTTCTCCGCTGTCGGAGCCACTTTGCCGAAGGACTTATCGGCAAGCTCGCCGTACCATTGGAAGAAGTTGGGCACCTCGCGGCCGATTTCATGCAGGCAGTCGGTGATCGTCTTGCCGCTGTCGATGCTTTCGAGCACGGCCAGTTCGTCGCGATGCGTGCGCACAAGTTCGGCGAGCCGGAGCAGCACTTGCTTGCGGTATTCGGGAGCGGCTCGGGACCAGACCCCACTGTCGAAGGCGCTGCGGGCGGCCTTGACGGCGCGCTCGACGTCGGCGGTGCCGCAATGCGCCACATGCGTTATCACCTCACCCGTTGCAGGGTTGATGGTCTCGAAGGTGGAACCGTCCAGCGCCGGCGCGAAACGACCGTTGATGAAGGCCAGCCCGTCCGGGGCCAGGCGTGCGGCGATCTCACGGGCGCTGTCTCTGGTAAGGGTCATTGTTCGTCTCCGATCGAGCCAGTTCGGCCTGCTCCGCTGAGTGCATCTCAGGTGGACACCGCGGGCACGGTCATTGCGCGGCCAGGCGAGGCACACCGGCAGTCTGCAGCATCGCAAGACACTGGGCGCGATAGTTCTGGCGTATGTCGCGGGTCGGCGGACGACAGCGGCTGGAAGGCAGTCCGATCAATTCCATGCACAGCTTGTCGAGATACCCGTCGCCGCTGGTGAACTCCTTCTCGATCGCCACCCAAAGCTTGTAGAAGGGCATTGCCTCGTCAACCATCATGCGGGCGATCTCGGCGTAGTTCCTCGCCTTGACCTCGTCGATTAGCTTTATTCCCCATTCCGGCCAGTAGTTGCAAAGATGCACCTCGAAGGCTTGGGCGCCAAGCGAGGGCATCGCCGAATATGGGAAGAACAGATTGTTGTCGATGATGGTGAAGCGCTTGGAGAAATGCGAGGTGACGTCCTCGAATTCCATGGCGTCGGTGCGTGGCGTTGCCCATTTGAGGCCCACCACATTTTCGATCTTTGCCAGCCGATCGATCATGCCGAACGACAGGCTCGTCGAGGTCCAGAAGGTGTTGTAGACGATGATGCCGATGCGGGGCGCCGCCTCGGCCGCGGCCATGACGAACTCCTCGAAGTCGGCCTCGGTGTGGGTAAAGTAGTAGGGGCACGAGACCTGCAGGAAGTCGAACTCCATGGACTGTGCGGCCTGTGCCAGACGCACCAACTCCAGCGTGCTGGTCGACTGCCCACCAAAGGCCAGAGGCACCCGTCCGTGTGCCTCGTCGACGACGGTTTCGGCGACACTGACCCGCTCCTCGAACGACATGGTCGAGAAGTCGCCTGCCGCGCCGCCTGCGAGGAGCGTGGCATATTCGGTGGTCAGACCATTATCAATCAGGAAGCGGACATAGGCCCTAATCGCTGCGTGGTTGACGGGCAAGCCGGCGGCGTCCTCGAATGGCGTCGGTATGGTTACGTAGCATCCCGCTAGACGCGATTTCAGTTTTTCAAAATCCAAAGTCGTCTCCCTTATGCCGGTTGGCCGACACCGCTGTCCGCCCTGTGATTGCGTCGATCATAACTGACCCTTGGCCTGCATCGGCGAGGCCGGGCCCTGCCCTAAAGTTCTCGTTTGAGCGGAATTGCTCTGCCGTCTGCGCCAAACAGATGCGCCTTGCGCCAATCCACGGAGACCTCACATTTGCCTATCGCGATGCTCCTGGCTTCTGCGTCGCCCTGGCGCATGACAAGCGCACCCCCCGGATGCGCGGGCGCGTGAAGAAAGCTTTCGCCGCCAAGCCGCTCCACGAATTCGACCTCTGCCAGGAGCCGCGGCCCTGAAACCCGATGCGTATTGAAGTGCTCCGGCCTGATGCCGACAGTGACATTTCCAGACAGGACCATCGGCTCCGCCAGGACCAGTTCGACGCAATCACCTGTCGTTCCTCGGACCTGCAGCGTCAGGTGCGTGCCGTCCTGGCCAGAGACCAATGCCTCGAGAAAGCTCATCTTGGGCGAGCCCATGAAGCCGGCGACAAAGCGATTGCAAGGCGCGTCGTAGATCTGTGCCGGCGTTCCGAACTGCTCGACCACACCGTCGCGCAAAACCACGATCCGGTCGGCCAGGGTCATGGCTTCGGTCTGGTCGTGGGTGACATAAATCATGGTGGCGCCAAGGCTTCGATGAAGCTTGGCGAGTTCCAGCCGCATCTGGACGCGCAACTCGGCGTCGAGGTTCGACAGCGGCTCGTCAAACAGAAAGACGTCAGGCTCGCGCACGATGGCACGGCCTATCGCCACGCGCTGACGCTGTCCTCCCGAGAGCTCCTTGGGAAACCGTCCAAGCAACGGGCCGAGCTGAAGCGTCTCGGCGACGGCCGCCACCCTTTTGTTGCGCTCGGCCTTTGGCATGCCCTGCATGAGCAGGGAGAACGCCATGTTGTCGGCGACCGTCTTGTGCGGATAGAGCGCGTAGCTCTGGAACACCATTGCCACGCCGCGCTTTGCCGGCGGCACGCCGCGCATCAGCTTGCCACCGATTGCCACGGTTCCGCCGCTGATGGGCTCCAGACCGCAGATCATACGCAGCAGCGTCGATTTTCCGCAGCCAGACGGCCCGATGAAGACCAGGAATTCGCCGTGCTCGATGGCCAGGTCCACTCCAGGAATGACGGTCTTTTCGCCGTATTTCTTCTTGACGCCGCAAAGCTCAACTCTCGCCACGGGCAACTCCTTCCTGACGCCAACCAGCAGCATCGGCCGAGAGGACACTGGCGTGGATACCCGTGATGCCTTCGATACCCTGAGCGTAGTAGACGACGAAAAGGCTGCCGTCGGCACGTAGCGCGAGCGAAGGGTAACCCAGATCGCGGGTGGGAAGGCCGCTGCGGATCGCTAGGGGATGGCTGGGATTCCAGCTGTTTCCGCTGTCCTTGGAGACATAGAGGGCAATGCCGAAAGGCTCCCGCCGCCTGCCGGCGACACAGGCGATGCGGCCGTCCTCGAGTTCCACCATGTCGGCCGGATAATCCTGAATACCGGTCGACGAAGGGACGCTCCATGCCAGGCCGCCATCCTCGGACATCACGGCATGCAAAACGCCAGAGATGTTGTCGCGCAACAGCATGACGATACGGCCGTTTCGCAACAGGATGGGTGCCGGTTCCTCGAAGGCGTGGCCGTCTCCCGCCGCCACAAGACTTGGCTCGGACCAGCTATGGCCGCCATCGCCCGATCGTACCGTGAAAACGGCGGCATAGTTGGGAACGTCACAAAGCGGCAGCATGACTTCGCTGCCGACCTCGATGCCGCCGCGCATGCCGTAGCCGCCACTGAAAGGCGCAGTGTCGATGCGCGTCGACGCTGTGAAGGTGGCTCCGCCATCGACCGACCGGTGGACCCATGTCTCGCCGCCTCCGCGTACCCAGGGATAGCGTTCGGCAAGCGTGGCTTTCTCCGGTGCCCAGTCCCGAAGTTCGGCTGCCATGGCAGCGGCGCTCATCAGATCCTCGGGCTGTGTATAGGTGCCGGGCGCAAGATGGGCCTTGGCATGGGCGAGCGTGTGCCACTCGAACCGCCACTGGTTCAAAAGCACCACGCCCGACCGAAGCGGCGTAAGCCCGGCGCACTCCACTCCTTGCCAACCGAAATCGGGGACCACGGAAGGAGCCGACCAGCTTCTCCCCTCGTCAGCCGATCGCATCATCATGTTGCAGTACAGCGGGTCTTGCGGCGGATGCAGGACCCCTGCACGGCGGCGCGACTGGGTGAAGACCAGCAGCCAGTTGCCGTTCGCCGTAACCGCGAGATGCGGATGCGCGCTATAGGCATGCGGATCGCGATGGATCGTCCGGTGATCCATTCGAGGTATCAAGGCTGCCGCGCCGGGGTTCATCTTCAGGCTCAGATCCGGAAGCGTGTGCAACGGACATATTGCAGCGGCTTCGGGTCGTCGCTCCACTCATGATAGGAGCAGACGATCGCGCCGTCCCGCGTCTGGACGACGCTCGGGTAGCCGATGTGCTGGTAGATGCCGGGATGGTTCCAATCGACACCGCCGCCGTCGATCTTGCCGGAGGCTGGCGACATGCGGCTCGAACCGGGGGTCTCGGTCACCGTACGGCCCGGCACGCCGCCTTCGCGAATGACAAACTCGTTCTTCACATCCCAGGTCACGCCGTCGTCGGAAATGATCCCGCGCACGCCATAGGGCGGCCGGCGATAGCCGTAGACCATCAGATAGCGGCCATCCTGAAGCGCGATGAGTTCCGGCGGATAGCCCCAGATGTTCGTCCACTTGGGCGGCGTCCAGCTGAAACCATCGTCTTCCGAGATGGTCATGACCATATACTTGGCGTCGCTGGTCGGGTTGACATGGGTGCGCATGAAACAGACCAGCCTGCCGTCGGCGAGCCTGACAAGGCCTGGCTCCTCGTAGTCGATGATGCTGGCCGGGTCGTAGCCGAGCGTCGAAAAATACTCCCAGTTGTCACCGCCATCGTCTGAGCGCATCAGCGCCGAACGCGTGCTTTCGCCCTCGCCTTCTTCCTCATAGCCGTGGATGCGGCCGTAGAGACCCATCAGCAGTGATCCGTTCGGCAACTCCCAACAGCCGAGGCGGCAGCCGCCATGCTTGAGCGGACGGACATTGATGGGGATGGGCTGCGTCCAGGTCTCGCCTCCGTCCTTCGATTTGACCACGAAGGTGCCGAGCCAGGCCTGCGTCTTGTAGGCCCAGGTCCAGTCGCCCCATTCCTTGGTGTTGGGATGCGAGCTCCATGACGGCTGTTCGGGCTTTATGCCCCGCTTGAAGAAGCCGGTGATGGTCAGATTGACGATAAGCGTACCGTCCTGCATCTCGCAAATGCCGCAGTCCCAGTTGCCCTGCGTTTCGGACCATGGCAGCACGACCTTCGGCTGGGTCCAGGTTTTGCCGCCATCCTTCGAGCGGGTCATCAGCGTTTGACCGCTGTCGTGGTGGAAGGGGAAGCGCTCTTCGTTGAACACGGCCAATATATCGCCATTCTTCAGAAGTCGCGTTGCGATCTGGTTGACGCAATGCGCCTTATCCTTGAAGATCGTATAATGCTCAACGTCTCTTACAACAGTCATTCCCTGATTTCCTCTCTTGGGGTGTCTTTGCTCTTACGGCCTACAGCCTGATGCCGATGTTCTTGATATTGAGATAGTTGCGGATGCCGGGCAGGCCGCGCTCGCGGCCAACCCCGCTTTCCTTGATGCCGCCGGTCGGCGCCTGTACGCCGCCGATGAACCAGCCGTTGATCCAGACCGAGCCGGCTTCGAGATCGCGGGCAAACGTCAAGGCGCGGGAAATGTCGCGGCTGTAGACGCCGGCCACGAGACCGAAACCGAGACCATTGGCAATCGCGAGAGCCTCGGCGTCGGTGCCAAAGGAGAGTGCCACGGCAACCGGGCCGAATATCTCCTCGCGCGCCAAGGCGCTGGTCGGATCGACACCTTCGAATATCGTCGGCTCGACGAAATACCCGACGTCCAGCCCCCGTGGGCGGCCGCCGCCCAGGCGTAGCTTCGCACCCGACTTGCCGCCGGCATCGATATAGGACCTGACCTTGGCATATTGCTCGCTCGAGACCAGCGGTCCGAGGTCGCAGTTGTCGAGGCCCTTGCCGACGGTCAGCTTCGCTGCGCGCTCCGCCAACCTGGCCAGAAACTCCTCTTGGATCGATCGATGCAGGAGAAGCCGTGAAGACGACGAGCAGACCTGGCCGCTATTGCCGAATGCGCCGTCAAGCGCATCGAATGCTGCCCGTTCCAGATCGGCGTCTTCCATCACGATCATCGGGTTCTTGCCGCCGAGCTCGAGCACCACTGGCTTCAGGCCCTGGGCCGCGCCGGAATAGATCTTGCGTCCGGTCTCGACCGATCCGGTGAAGGTGATGCCGCGCACCAGGGGATGCGACACAAGCGCCGCGCCGGCGTCCTCCCCAAAACCAGCCACGACATTGACGACGCCGTCGGGGAAGCCAGCTCGCTGGCAGAGTTCGGCGAAAGCCAGCGCAGTGAGCGGCGATTGCTCCGCCGGCTTGATCACGACCGTACAGCCCGCGGCAAGCGCCGGTGCCACCGAGCGAGCCACCATGCCCAGAGGATAGTTCCAGGGCACGATATGAGCGGTCACGCCGACCGGCTCCAGCATTGTGAAGTCTACGAAGTCGCGCCCGAGCGGGATCGTCGACCCTTCCATCTTGTCGGCCGCACCAGCATTGTAGCGCAACGTCGCGCAGACGCCCCTGAGATCGCCGAGCGACTCCTTCACCGGCTTGCCGACATCGAGCGTTTCGAACAGCGCAAACCGCTCGGCTTCAGCCTCGATCAAATCCGCGAGCTTGAAGATCAGCTGTCCGCGCTGGGCCGGACTGAAATTGCGCCAATCCCCGTGCTGCTCACGATGGGCGGCGTTGACGGCCACATCCATCTCGCGGACGCCGCCGCGCGCAACGCTTGCCAACACCGCCTCGGTGCTGGGATCGATGGTTTCGAATGTCCGGCCATCGCCGGATCCGACCCATCTGCCATCGATGAAGTGCAGGCCCGGCAAAGGACCGACGAGATCGGCTCGGGAATAGGTTCTCATGGTCATTGTTTCACGCCGCCTTGGGAAAGACCCTGGATGAAGTAGCGTTGCAGGAAGCAGAACAGCAGCAGGCTGGGCACGCTAAGGATGGTCACAGCGGCCATGGCGACACTGAAGCCCTCGATCTGGGTGCGTGTCCCGACGACTGGGGTGAAGGCCGCCACGCCGACCGGGAGGGTCTTCATCGACTCATCGAAGGTGACCAGAAGCGGCCACAGGAAGTTGTTCCAGTTCAGAGTGAAGATGATGACCGAAGCCGCGATCGCCGGGGCCCGCGCCAACGGCAAAGCAATGCAGAAGAACAGGTTGAACGGCCCCGCGCCGTCCATTTTTGCCGCCTCCTCCAGTTCCTTGGGGAACGACATGAAGAACTGGCGGAAGATGTAGACGCTGAAGACGTTGCCGATCGACGGCAGTATGAGCGCCTGGTAAGTGCTGGCCCAGCCCATCTTGATGAAACCAAGCAGCAGCGGGATCACCGACACTTCGGTGGGTATCATCAGCGAGGCTAAGAAGATGTAGAACAGCGCGTCCCGGCCGGGGAAGCGCATGCGCGCCAAGGCATAGCCGGCCATCGCACCGAACAGGACGCAAAGGAAAGTCGAGAGCGTCGCCTGTACGACGCTGTTGAAGCCCCAGCGTATGACGGGGTAGTCGAAGACCTTGATGTAGTTGTCCAAGGTGACGCGCCGCGGGAGCCATTCGATATCCCGGGTCATCACATCGCTTGGAAATTTGAAGGAGGTCGAAACCATCCACACGAAGGGCAGTGCCCAGAGAACGGCGACGGCCAGGCCAAGCGGCCAGATGAAGAGATCCGCTCGTTCGAGCCCCCGTCTCTCAAGCCTTTCGTCGAGCCAGGCGCTCATCATGCGCGCTCCCTCAGAAAGATGCGCTGGACCGCGGTAATCACCAGGATCAAGGCGAACAGCATGAGGGACACCGCGGCGGCATAGCCGAAGAGGTTCCTGACGATCGCGAGATTGTAGATGTAGTGGATCGGCGAGGACGACGAACTGGCCGGCCCGCCATTGGTCATGACATAGACCTGGCTGAAGATGCGCAGGGTGGAGATGAGCTGCAGCGTCACGACCATGCTTATGACTGGCCGCAGGTGCGGTAAGATTACATGCTTGAAGCGTTGCCAGCGATTGGCGCCATCCACACGCGCCGCCTCCACGATCTCACCCGGAATGTCCTGCAACGCGGCGAGGAACAAGACGAATGCCAGGCCGAGATCCCACCACACCGAAGCGATGCTGACGCCGATCAGCGACCATTGGGTCGAGGTGAGCCAGGGAATGTCGTGGAAGCCAAGAAAGGAAAGGTAGTAGTTGACCAGACCGTACTGGGTGTCGAGCATCCAGACCCATACAAGCCCGATCACCGTGGCGGACACGACCGTGGGGGCGAAGAAGAGCGTGCGTGCCAGGCCCGATAGCGGATAGCGCTTGTTGACGAAGAGCGCGAAAAGGAGGCCGAACCCTGTGACGCAGGGAACGATGATCAGCCCATAGAAAAGGACGTTCTTGAAGGCGACCCCGACCCATTGGTCGTGGAACGCCTTGGAGAAGTTGTCGAAGCCCACCCATTTCGGTGAACCAACGATGCTCCAGCGCGTGAAGGAGACGTAGAAGCCGAAAAGCACGGGCAGAATGTTGAACAGAAAGAAGGGCAGCGCGAAAAAGGCGACGAGAAGATAACCGACGCGGTCCGTTTGACGCGGTTCGGGTCCGAAGTCGCTGCTGCCCTGCAAGGTTGCTGTCGTCATCTCGATGTCTGCGTAGCGGCGAGGCCAAGGGAGGCCCGTCGCGATGATTTGCGCGACGAGCAAGGGATCGGTCGGATTCCCTCAGGATCAACCTTCGTCGAGATCCGCCTGCCATTGCTTCTGGATCTGATCCATCGCGGCATCGATCGTCGTCTGCCCCGACCACACGCCTTCAAGCGTTTTGGCGAGGAAATTGCCGCCCGAGTAGATTGTGAAGTTGGGCCCGTTCACGACCGGAATCTCGCCGACCGTAGCGATGCTCATTCCATCGACGAAAGCGCCGCGGATGTCCCACGGATTGCCGGAGGACTTGTAATCCGGTCGATCGAGGATCGATTTGCGGGGCGAGGCGCCGCGACCGACCGTCGTCCACAGGAAGCTGTTGTCCGACAGCCATTTGACGGCCGCCATGGTTGCTTCGTGGCGCCCGGGATCCGCCTGTTTGTAGAACTCCAGGCCTCCCTGCTCTCGGTAGGTAACGAGCTTGGACCCGATCTTGGGAAACAGCGCTGTCTTGAACGGCAGTTTCTGTGCGACATAGCCGTTGAGCGTCCAGGGACCAGTCCAGAATATTGAGCCCTGCCCTGTGCCGAACGCCTTGTAGCGGTCGGTGACGTCGCGGGTCGAGACCTTGTGCTTGTCGAAAAGGTCGAGCACCCATTGCATTGCCGCCTTGCCTGCATCGGGATTCACGCAAGCGGTCTTCAAATCATCGCTCGCGCGCTGAAAACCCATTTGCTCGGCAACGATGCCCCAAGTGACGGTGGGCTGAACGCCGGAACCCGTCATCATGATGCCCGAGCGAGTGACCTTGTCGCCCTCGCGCTTGGTCATCGCTTTTGCCCATTCGATAAGCGTTTCGCCGTCCGTCGGCGGTTTGCTGGCGTCCAACCCGGCTTCCTTGACATGATCGAGGTTGATTTCGGGCTGCAGGCTCATCAGATCCATGGGCACCATGAAGATCTTGTTGTCGTATTTCGGATAGCGCGAGGCCGCGATCGACGATGCGCTGAAGTCGGCAAGATCGAGACCGGAACTGGCGATAAGGTCGTCAAGCGGCACGATGACTTCGTCACGCGCAAGCTGGGCCGACTTGCCTGCAGTGCCCCAGCCGAAGTCCGGTGCCTTGCCGGTAGCCGAAGCCGCAAGGACCTTGGTGACATATTGTTCTTCCGGAATCACCTCCATGCGGATCTGGACGCCCTTGTCCTTGTGGGCATCGTTGAAGGCGCTGATCATCTTGGCCCAGACCTCGCCATCCGAAGCGGCCAGCCAGCTCCAATGGACGATCTCGGTCGGATTGGCCGCGGAGGCACGGCCGGTCCAGAAATGAGGCGCGGCAAGAGCTGTCCCCGCGACCGCAGCTGACTTAAGAAGCGTTCTTCGGTTCAAGGCAAACGGCGGCTTGTTCAATGAAGTCGAAACCATGGCGATCTCCCGCGCGGCATACGCTGGGCGCCTGCCACGTTCTGTTAGAGTCAATTTTTCTATGTTCCCGCATCGAGATCGTTCCGGAACGTGCTCTCGACGTGCTGACAATGTTGGCCAATCAGCCTCTTGTGAGTTGATCCACAACGTCACATAATTGACCTGCAGCGCCGCCTAGCAATTTTTCTGGAACGTTCGCAGTGGAAGCGGATAGGAACTCTGTCGTCGCAGCAGCCTCGAACCGCCGGCCGCGGTTTGGCTTCGTGCTGCAACCCGAATTTCCCATGAATGCTCTCATCCTGGCGACCGAGGCGCTGCGCATCGCGAACCAAAACAGCGGCCAGGATCTGTTCGAGTGGACAATGATCTCGGATTCTGGCGACGCGGTCCGTGCAAGCAACGGCATGTGGGTTGCCGCCAACCACGATCTGGCGAACTTTCCGCGCTGTGATTTTCTGGTGGTCCTGGAAGGCAATCTGCCGACGCAGAATATATCGGCCAACGTTCGCGGAGCTCTGCGCAATGCCTACCGGCATGGATCGATGCTCATAGGCGTCGACACGGGCGCCTTCGCTGTCGCGGCGGCTGGCCTTACCGGTGACCGCGAGACCGTGGTGCACTGGGAGGCGGTGTCATCGTATTTCGAGCATTTTCCGGCAGCCAAGACAAAGAACCAGATCTATTCCATCGACCGCCAACTTGCCTTCTGCGCGGGCGGGGTGGCGACCCTCGACATGATGCTCGATTTGATCGGAAGGCTGCATGGATCAAGCCTTGCCAAAGAAGTCGCGAATGCACTTATTCATACACCACGCGAGGGAATCCACCCGCAGCGAACGGATGATGATGGGGTCGACGAGGCACAGCCTTCCCTGTCCCACAGGATCGTGGCGTTGATGGAAAGCAATCTCGATTTCCCGCTGTCACCGAAAAGCCTAGCCCGCCATCTCGGTATTTCGGTGCGAACACTGGAGCGCTATTGCCTGCGGCAGTTCAACCAGACGCCTAACCAACTCTATCTGCGCTCTCGCCTTCAGGCCGCGCGCAACCTCCTTTTCTATGAGGAGCGCGACATCAAAGATATCGCTTATGCCTGCGGCTTTTCATACCCTGCGGTTTTCACGCGGGCCTTCACCGCTCAGTTCGGGCAATCACCTCGCGCGTTTCGCCGGGCATTCCGCGAAACTCAGAACACCGTGCGGCCTGAGATCGTCAGATTATCCCGCAGTCGCCCGGCTGACACCGGATCGAGCGCCGACGAGGAGAGCGCTTAGCCTGTGCGATGCGCCGAGAAGGGCGCCGCTGGCGGCACCAATCACCATGCTCTGGTGTTGCCGCCGATCGCCAGGCCGACCAGCGCGCCGCCGGCGCCGCCGAGCAACGCCCCGGTGGTGGCCCGCTGCTGGCCTTCGGTCTGTGTCTCGCAGCCGGCGAGTGCCGCGGTCATGAGCACCGCCAGAATGGCCTTGTTGATGAGAGGGAAGGCTGAATGGCTTAAGCCCGGCTTGGTAGGTCGGGTGAATTACCTTAAGGGCGACGAGAAGGTCTGCCATGTCTCGCTGAAACATCTTCGCGAAACCCTCAGTACGATCCGGCTTGACAACCTCGTCAGGCCCACAGCTATTGTCACAAACGGCAGTGCGATAACCGCGCTCAGCGCGCGCGCAGGTGCAACGGGGGGCAAATGGCTTTTCCCGAGGATGTGCGGCCCTTCATCGCCATTGGTGGTCCTGGTCCTGAAGGCTTGGACGACTTGAAGGACCTGCTCGGGGCGCTTCTTGCGGGGCTACCGGCTGTCGTGCTGGCAGTGCTTCACCGCCCCAGCGATCGCGTGAGCCATCTGCGCGACGTGCTGGCACGCCGATCAGCATTACCGGTAGTCATAGCGCCGGAAGGTGACGCCTTCCGCCTTGCGACTTGCTATATCGGGGAGCCAGCCGCCCACCTCTCATTGGTTGGGCGAAGCCGAATTCATTTGACCGATGGCGCCCATCACAAATGTCGCAACAAAACAGTGGACCTGTTGTTTACGTCTGTCGCTCTTCACGCCAAGGACAACGGCATCGGAGTAGTTCTCAGGGGTTCACTTAGCGATGGGTCTCGCGGCCTTGCCGCCATCCATTCTGCTGGGGGCGCCACCATGGTTGTAGGTCGGGCGGGGAGTGCAACGAGAGGCATGCCGGAGAATGCAACGCAATATGATGGGCCGATTGATTTCATCGGCTCGATCGAGAAAATCGCGGCTGAAATTTCGCGCCGAATAGATAACCGGGCTGCAAGTAAAGCTTAGCCCAGGGTGGTTGATCGCCTTGCGATATCGATCACCATTGCCGACCCGACCAGATCATCAGAAAGAGGAGTAGTTTTGATGCAACCCGGCCTTCCCGTTCCTATAAGGGTTCGGTGAGCGCATGAGCCCCTCTCATTCTCTCGTATGCCTGGCGCTCAGAATCAGTGGAAGGATCTACTAGTTGTGTACGCAAGGCGTTCTAGGATGTAGGCCTCACGCTTTCCTCATCATGCAGTTTGCAACCGCGCAAGAATGACAACAGAAGAGGCCGGCTCTGAACGCGCCGGCCTCCACCCCCCGGACACGATCAATAGTTGCCGTTGTAGTAGCGGTCGTCACAAGGGGCGGTATAAATGCGGCCGTAGCGGTCTTGGTAGCGGCAGAGCTGGCCGCCGCGCGGCTCCTGAGGGGTGGTGGCCGAGCCGACCACGGCGCCGAGCAGCGCGCCGCTGGCGGCGCCAATCACCGTGCTCTTGGTGTTGCCGCCAATCGCCTGGCCGACCAACGCGCCGCCGGCGCCGCCGAGCAATGCGCCGGTGGTGGCCCGCTGCTGGCCTTCGGTCTGGGTCTCGCATCCGGCAAGGGCGGCGGTCATGAGCACGGCCAGAATTGCCTTCTTGATGATCATCACTAGAACTCCTCTGAAGCCCCAGGGACTGACGACGGGGGCGAACGAAGCCCCGAGTGCGGTCGCATTGCGGCGGAACGGCGGCGGAGCCTCCTCACGAAGTGAATCACGGTTTCTCGACGGTTGAACGCCATGGTTGCCGAATAGGAAAGACCTTCAGCGGACGCCAAGCGAAACCATGATTGGGGTGAGTACCCGGCGATCGGCTTCTGCCATGATCTTCCCAAGGGAAGTGGGATCAGGAACCACCACGCCATCCTCTATCAAACCTAAAACGTGAAAGCCCAAAACCTGTTCGGCTAACTCGCGCGCTTCTTCGAGACTTGCTCCGGCCGTAACAACGCCGGGAAGGTCGGGTAAGGACACTCCATAATCGCTGGCGTCCTCTTTGTGGATCAGACCGACGTACTGGCGCATTCCGTTCCCTTGCCGCTCGGTCAATGACCGCTAGTTTAAAACACCAGCATGACGGCGCAAGACGATGGACAAGTTTGCAACGGCTCCCGCAGGCCCTCTTGGGAGGCCAAGAATCCGTGCGGCCCAGTATCTGCGCATGTCGAAAGAGCACCAGACCTACTCGATCGACAACCAGAAAGATGCCATCCGCAACTATGCCGATATAATGGGCTACGATATCGTCGCCACATACGAGGACGCGGGTCGAAGTGGCCTTAAGTTAGGCGGACGCCCTGGCCTTCAACGTTTGCTAGCCGATGTGGAGAGCGGCCGCGCCGCCTTTGAAACCATCGTTGTCTATGATGTGAGCCGCTGGGGACGCTTTCAGAACATCGATGAAAGCGCCTCCTACGAATACCGCTGCCATATGGCCGGCGTTCGGATCGAATTCTGCGCCGAGCAGTTCTTGAACGACGGCAGTATCGGCTCGGACGTGCTTAAGGCCATCAAACGCAGCATGGCGGCCGAGCACAGCCGCATGCTCTCGCAAAAGACGTTCATAGGACAGGCAAGGCTGATCCGGTTGGGATTCCGCCAGGGTGGTAAGCCAGGGCTCGGCTTAAGACGCCAGATTATGGACCATTCGGGACGTCTAAAACTGATTCTCTCCGAGCACGAGCAAAAGAGCGTTCACACCGACAGGACGATCTTGGTGCCAGGGCCGCCCGAAGAAGTTGCAACGGTTCGGTGGATTTTCCGTCAGTTCGTCAAAACGCACATGACAGAGCTCGAGATGGCAAGGCTTCTGAACAAGCGCGGCGTGCTGACGGATCTTGGGCGGCCATGGAAGCGGGAAACTGTGCGCGGCGTCCTAACCAATGAAAAATACGTCGGCACCAATGTCTGGAATAGGCGCTCCCGCAAGCTGAAAGCAAAGGCGGTGAGCAATCCTCCTGAACAGTGGGTGCGCGCGGAAGGCGCATTCGAGCCGATTGTAGACCGCAGGCTGTTCGATCGGGCTCAAGCCATCCACAGAAAGCTTTATTCGCATCTGCGCGCAAGCAATGATGAGATTCTGGCTGCACTGAAGAAGGTCCTGGCGCGTCACGGCGCCCTGTCCAGCTCGATCATCGACGCTGCGCCTGATTGTCCCAAGGCCAGCTTGTATCATCATCGCTTCGGAAGCCTTCTGAAGGCCTACGAATCGATCGGGTATCAGCCGCCCAAGAACTGGCAATTTATCACATCGCGAGAGCGACTGGCGTCGCTGCGCACACAGGCGATCGGGGACCTACTGGCCGCGATCAGATGCGTTGGCGGAAAGGCGACCTACAACAAGGAGGCCGACCTCTTGCGGATCAACGACGAGTTCACGGTTGCGATCGAAATCGCGCGCTGCCGCGCTTCCGACCACGGCTACCCTTTCTGGTCCATGGACACCCAACCCCAGTCGGTGGCCGACATTTTTACCCTGATCAGGATGGGCCCGGGTGATCTGGTCATTCGGGACTACCTCATTGCCCCCGCTTCAGAAATCGCCGGCAAATCGCAATTGGCCGCCAACAATGGAGCGCGGCTGGACACCTTCCTCTTTTCCACGCTCGACCCCCTCGTCAGGCTATCAGCGCGAGCAAGTGCGGAGACCCTATGGTGCGGTTGAAGCGTCGTTTGACCCGCGAAGCGGCCTACCAGGCGTTGCACGGCAGCGCCCAGAGGCACGCCCGCGAAATTGCTGCCGATCAACTTGGGTCGAAGGAGAAGCTGTTCGCGCCCAAGCTGTTGCCGGCCTACAAGGCGGCGTGCGGCCGCAAGCGCGATTTCATACGAGAAACCAAGGAAGCGGAACGCTGCCTGGTCCGTCTGGCCGAAGCACTTCGCGTGACAATGAATGACAAAGAGTTTCTCTCGTTGCTGATGTCCGAAGGGTTTGCCACGATCCCAAACTGCCTGGTGCAGAGGTTACACGACGACGATACGTTAGAGACGGCGACAGCAAAGCATGCCGGCATGTCGCCTGCAGCCAGCAGCGCGCACCGGCAACCCGTCAGCGGGATTTGCCCAGACGTCCTCGCTTTCCTCCAGGACTGTTTTGTGAAGGTGAAGATCTTCGGTTTGCTGCGGCATGTGCTCCCGGCCAGGCAAATGGAAATTGCCCGACTGATGGTCGCTATGGAGCGGGTCACATTCACATACTCAAAGATCCTTGTCGCCTTTACGCCGCGCCCTCTGCTGGTCGAGGGTTTCAATCCAAAAATCATAGCCAACGTGTCTGAAGACCAACTCGGTGCGATGACGCCAGAACTTGGCAGGCTAAGCAGTGAGTTTCTGAGGGCTGTGGAACGGCGTGGCTCTGTGAGCCTGGAACTGGTGGCAGCGCGCCGCTATCTTGACCGGATAATGGATAATTCCAAGATGGTGCGCTACCTAGCACACAACTTCCCAGACCAATTTGAAGAGTTTCACAGCTTGTCGACGCCGGCCCCAATTAGGTAGGCTCGTTGCTCACTTATCTCGCCGGATGACGCGTTTTTCCCAGCGGATTTGTACCAATCGCCTATATCGGATCGTGTGCGCCTGCTCTCCGGTTGGATGGAATAGCTCGGGGTCCACCCACTCGCGGCTGCCGCATTGCTGGCAACGAACTTTCTCCCGAACTTCGTCGACCGTCACGTTGCCGATGATCTCGCGCAGCTCGAGCGGCTTGTAAAACGCCGGATGCGGCCCGACCCGCAGCTGAGCCTGAGGCCGTCCTTACGCATACGCACATCCCCGAACGGCGACTCAAGCATCTCCGTCGCGGAACTGTCGGGCCACTTATGGGCAAGGCGCCCCTACCCATTGCGCTGCCCGGCGTAACCGCCTTTTGTGAATTGCAGATCGATCGTCGCACCCAAAGTGAGATAGACAGCTTAGCCGAAATCTTCCGCTCTGCTAATTGGACAGGGAGTAGAATGGCCCAGACGATCCGGTTCGCGCTCTTTCCGGTTTCGGCCGCTGTCGCCGGCTTGGCCTTTTTCGCCCTGCATTCCTTCTGGACATGGACCGCGCCGCTCCTGATCCTATTCGTCGGCTCCATGCTTGCCGAACACACGTTCAACCGGCTGGCCTCGAACGAAGAAAAGCAGCGCGATCTGGAGGATCGCGTGCGCAATCCACCGATGTAATCAAATATAAGCAAGCGCCAGGGTGCGGCGCAGCTTTGAGAGCTGGAGGTGCAGCGCTTCATGGAAGCTGCAGCGCAATGCATGCGGCTATCGTCCGCCCCCGACCCATTGCAGAGGCTGGCAGCACCTCCACCGAGGCGCGTTGCCGCATGATTGCGGCAAATGTTCTTACTTTGTTCTGTTCGGGCCGCGCCACATCCCCTATACTGTCGCCTATGGGAAACCGATTCTTTTGAGGCGACGTCCAATGACAATTCAATCAGTCAGAAAGACTCTGCACGGCGATATGCTTTTCAACGAGCCGACGATCACCTGCCCTAGTTGTAGGACCGACATCAAACTTAATGAATCTCTCGCGGGGCCGCTGATCGCTGCCACGCGAGAGGAGTATGAGCAACGCATCGCTCAGGCAAATGCAGCCATCGCCATCAGAGAGGAAGAACTTAAGCGTCAGCGCCAGGAAATCGAAGCTGCCAAAGAAGGCGTCGAACGCCTCGTTGCCGAAAAAATCAGGATCGAGCGCGGTCACATCGCGGCCGACGAGGCTCGCAAGGCCAAGCTTTTGCTCTCCGCCGACTTAGACGAGCGCAACCGCAAGGTGGCCGAGCTGGAGGAGATTCTGAAGGTTCGCGAGGCCAAGCTCGAGCAGGCGCAAATGCAGCAGGCAGAGTTCCTCATGAAGCAACGCGCGTTGGAGGACGAACGGCGGGAATTGGCTCTCACGATCGAGCGGAAGGTTCAGGAAGGATTGGACGCCGTTCGTGCAAAGGCGAAATCTGAAGCCGAAGACGGTCTCAAAATGAAGATCGTCGAGAAGGAGGAACAAATCGCCGGCATGCAGCGCCAGATTGTGGACCTGAAGCGCCGCGCTGAACAGGGCTCTCAGCAATTGCAAGGTGAAGCACTGGAGTTGGAACTGGAAGGACTGATCAGCAGTCGGTTCCCGGTTGATGTGATCGAACCGGTGGCGAAAGGCGAGTTCGGTGGTGACCTCCTTCAGCGGGTCGTGGGTCCGGCCGGTCAGCCATGCGGATCCATACTTTGGGAGTCAAAGCGCACCAAGAATTGGAGTCAGAGTTGGCTCGCCAAGTTGAGAACTGATCAGCGAGCCGCGAAGGCGGACATCGCTTTGCTGATTTCTGAGGTCCTGCCCGCCGGCGTTGAGACATTT
This sequence comes from Mesorhizobium sp. B4-1-3, assembly GCF_006439355.1. GTDB lineage: Bacteria > Pseudomonadota > Alphaproteobacteria > Rhizobiales > Rhizobiaceae > Mesorhizobium. The sequence goes on along the minus strand of NZ_VFTG01000018.1, from coordinate 24,009 downwards.
GACTTGATCGACGGCGTATACGTCGCCCATCCCAAGTGCGCCATTGCGATCGCAGTTATGCTACGGCAGTTATTGATCCAGTTGAATAAATCCCGGCTCGTGCAGGTCGGCCAGGCCTCAAAAATGGAGCTGGTCTACGAATATTTGACCGGGCCGCGTTTCAGAGAGCGAATCGAGGCCATTGTTGAGAAGTTCTCCGAAATGCAGGACGACCTTTCCCGTGAGCGCAAAGCCACCGTCCGACTGTGGGCCAAACGCGAAGCGCAAATCCATGAGGTGATCGAGTCAACGGTCGGCATGTATGGCGACTTGCAAGGGATCGCTGGAAAGGTGATGCAAGAGATTGAAAGCCTCGAACTGCTAGCTGTTGCTGGCCCCGTTCCGGGCTGAAACCCTTGCCGCGCTGACGTTTGTGATGGCATCACCCATGGCAGGACTTTTAGCAAACATCTCGCGGTCGCGGCTATGCAGGTCCTTCGGATCGAAATACTTGTCGGCCCATTGCCGTCGGTGCCAAGGGACCACTCGGCTTGGACGGCGGCCGTGCACTTGTCGGCGGGTGGCTCCTCGGTCTTCGCCTCCGCCCCTTTGCCTTTCGCCGCCTTGGTGGTCTGATCCAGGAAATTGAAGTGGTCGATTAGCAGCACCGCCTAGATAGTGAAGGCCGTGACAATCTCGTCGTCGTGGATGCACAGCAGGTTGTCACCGTTCACCTCCTCTGCGGCCAAAGCCAGGTTGGAGGAGCCGCAGAAGACTACAGGATCGTCGCCACCGAATCCACAAACCACGAACTTGTGGTGGATTTGATGGGCTTCTGCCGAGAGGATGTTTGGAACCTGATTGAAGCGCGGAGGTAACTGGGTGTATTTCGGTTTGCCCGTAACTGACACCCGTGCTTTTCGCCGACCGGATAGAACGCAATACCAGTCGGGTTGTCCGAGATACCGTAGCTGAAGAGCCGCGCGTCTGCGTGGAGGGCAGTAAGCTTCTCGTAGACAGGATTGGGCGACGTGCTCGTGGCCGTCATCACGGCCAAGAAGACGTTGCCGCCTTTCTCTGCTTCAGCATCGCAGCGCTTGACGATCTCGTCGAGCCGCGCCGCAGCGGCGGCCTGTGGTCGCGGCGAAAACGTCACATCGAGGGCCGGCACGCCGTCTTTTTTCGGGAACGAGAAGAAGCGGTTGGCGAAGTCGCTAGCCGTGAACTTCGACCTCTTAACGGCGCCCGTCCCACACCTCCTGAAAGAATCGATGCGGCGAGCTTCATCGTCGAGGGGGAGACGATCGTCATTAATGAAGCGGGACTCTCGGATTTTCGTGCCTACCGTTCGGCGATTACTGGCCGGCGCACGATCTCGATCTCGTCGCGTTCGACCTTCTGCACATAACGGCCATGACTTGCGCGACCTGACGCTGAAGGATCGGCGCGAGGAGTTGCAAGCGGCGATACCCGGGTGGCTGCATCCGGTTCAGTGAGGCGCTCCCGGGCACAGGCGACGCCGTCTATCACCTTGCTTGCGGGGCTATCTCGAAGGCATTGTGTCTAAGCGTCTGGCAGGCGTATATCGCTCCGGCTCGACCATGCTGTGGCGCAAGATCAAGTGCTACGTCGAGAAGGAGATTGATATCATTGGCGTGCAGCGAGAGGCTGACAAGCCGGCCATGGTGCTCATAGCCGACAATGGCCACTACCTCGGCGGCGCTTTCGTCACCTTCAAAGCTGACAAACGTCAGGTCCTCTAGGATAGCGTTGAGAGGAAGATCGGAGCGCCACTGCCGAAGGGCGTGGCGAAGGAAAGGCTGAATGGCTTAAGCCCGGCTTGGTAGGTCGGGTGAATACCTTAAGCGCGACGAGAAGGTCTGCCATGCCTCGCTGAAACATTTTCGCGAAAACCCTCAGTTACGATCCGGCTCGACAACCTCGTCAGCCCCACGGCCATTGGCATAACAGCGCGACAACCGCCCAGCGCGCGCATGTGCAACGGAGGCAAATGGCCTTTCCCAAGAATGTGTCGCCCTTCATCGCCATTGGTGCCTCTGGTCCTGAAGGCCTGGACGATTTGAAGGACCTGCTCGGGTCGCTTCCTGCGGGGCTGCCCGCTGTCGTGCTGGCAGTGCTTCACCGGCCTAGCGATCGCGTGAGCCATCTGCGCGACGTGCTGGCGCGCCGATCAGCATTACCAGTAGTCATAGCGCCGGAAGATGACACCTTCCTGCTTGGCACTTGTTATATCGGGGAGCCAGCCGCCCACCTCTCATTGGCTGAGCGAAGCCGAATTCATTTGGTCGAGGGCGGCCATCACAAATTTCGCAACAAAACAGTGGATCTGTTGTTCGCGTCTGTCGCTGTTCATGCCAAGGACAACGGCATCGGAGTAGTTCTCAGGGGCTCACTTAGCGATGGGTCTCGTGGCCTTGCCGCCATCCATTCTGCCGGCGGCGTCACCATGGTTGTAGGTCGGGCGGGCAGTGCCCCGAAAGGCATGCCCGAGAATGCAACGCAATATGATTGGGCCGATTGATTTCATCGGCTCGATCGAGAAAATCGCGGCTGAAATTTCGCGCCGAATAGATAACCGGGCTGCAAGTAAAGCTTAGCCCGGGGTGGTTGATCGCCTTGCGATATCGATCACCATTGCCGACCCGATCAGATCATCGCTCGCGCGATCGCAAGCTCTGTTTCCAGCTTGGCATTTTCATTTTGGTAATGTTGTCGGCTGCAACTAGTCGCCGCAGAGAACGCACGACCTCGCCGCGCGCCCTCGTATCGACGGTCGATCCTCGCACTAAACATCGGCGCTTTGGTGCATCTCCTTCGCCCGAAAAGATACTAGCTACCAACGACCACTGCGGACCTTGTGATTGCCGTCCTCGGCCGTCGTGATGAACGGCACCTCGTCGGTGGGCGCAATATTGTAGCGGGGCGCGTCGTTGCGGCCGAGATCGGCTGGCGCGGTCAGCCGGTAGAGCCGGTGTATCTCCGACCATGGCAGGTATCTCTTGTAGCGTCTGCACATTGGTGCTGATCACTCCATATCAGGCACGTCGCCGAGCTCAGGCGCGAGGTTGCACCCGAAGCTGTTCTGGACAAGCTCGAAGAGGTCGGCGAGCGGGCGACGCCAAGTTGACCCGGCATAACCTTGGCGGACAGTCTGGATGTGGTCCGGCGCCGCCGTGTTTTGCAAAGCCTCCGCTGGCAACGGAACCGCCCACGAGCAGTCGGGGCATAGACCACTGGAAGCGGATAGCAATTTCGTTTTGCAGGCGCGGAACAACTTGCGCGCGCCGGAGTTGTCATCAAGGCTCGGGGGAATCTGCCATGTTGCTTGCCTTAGACGATGCAATTTCGTCGGCTGTTTTGGCCGGGAGAAGCGCAGAGGCGGAAGTCTTCGGCGTGATCGACCTTGCCAGCAAAATAGAAACCCGGATCCGGCCCATCAGCTTGGGGCGTGCTATTCAGTTCGTAGCTAACGCGTCGGTGCTCGGCTACGACGTTCGCGGTGCGATAGTCCTCTGCGGGTTCCCAGGTAAACCGAGCCTTCGGAAGTGGGACTGCGACCGCTTGTGGGCACAATACGGTGGTGCCTTGCTCGAGGCATAAATCCACGGCGCAATCCCGCGTTGGTAAATTGTCCGAACGGTCCAACGAGATTTGTCCGTGAGCGGTTCGGGCTCGATTTCGAGATCGATAGCCTGCCATCACGCCGTCCGGTGAGCAAACGCAATGATTGTTCCCAATGGTTTCCTGCCGCCAACCTAGCGGTCGATGCCGTCCTAGCTTCTTGTTGACGAATGGCATTCGTAGTCTATCGGCGCTCCGAGTAATATCCCGGCCTCATCGCGGCCGATCTCTCTTCCGAGCTTGACGGCGCCACACACTGCGCCGAGAACAATCAGCAAGCTAAACATGCTCGGTCTCCGGTTCTGGAGAAGGAAAACCGCCACGGTTCCGGCTGGTTCCGGCGTCAGCACCCTCTTCAGCGGTGGCCGGGTAGAAGCCGCGACCGAGGCTTTCGAAGCTCGGGCGGCGATCCCCCTTTTGCTTGCAGCGACTGAGCGCGCTGATTCGAATGCTTAGTCCTTCAAGGCGTCCCGGACAGCGTCCTTTGCCTTGCCTACGCCCCTTTGCAGCGTACCCTCGGCTTTGTCCGCCGCTCCGTCGGCGCGGAGCTTGTCGTCACCTGTAGCCTTGCCGATCTTGTCCTTGACCTCGCCGCGCAGTTTCTTAGCAGACCCTTTCGCTTCGTCCTTGTGCATCATCGTGCTCCTCTATCTCGACACCCCAACGTGGGGTGAGCCGCAATGTTCCTGGTGCGGAACGGGCACCTACATCATCGGCTCGCTACAGCCGCGCTTGGCGCCCCAGCACTTCCTCTAATCGCTCCGTTTGAGAACGACACTCCAGGAGGCCGTTCCCCTGCGCGTCAGATAGGTTGAGTGGATCCAGCGAATATCGGAGCTGATTTCGAACGTTGTGATTGAAGTAGGCCTAGCCGGAGTTGAGATCTGGGAAGCAGCCGGCGCGCCTGGCATGTTGGCTATACACTGGACAAAGCGTACGGCCATCATCACGTGGGACTTCCAGAGAGGCAGCCGAGGTTCGCACCGAGCGCGTGAAGGCGGAGAAGCAGGTGCACTTGCTCATGCGCGAACCGGCATCGCCGAAACTCGAGCACGTGACCATATCCCGATGCTCGGCAAATCCAAACTCGCTTCGCGCGGCGCGTTTGCTGGCAAGAACTAGTTGCAGCGGCCTTTGGCGAGCATGGTTATGGAGTGACGGGGCGTAGTGAGCCAGCAGGCCAGCGCGGACGTATTTGTTCAACAGAAAAGCCCGTCGCAGCCAATAAGCGTAAGCGACGAGCTTCCCTAAGAGCGGCCATATCTGGAGGGATTGACCGCCCTGCATCTAAACCACCGAGGCGTAAATTTGTTCCGCCGCGGCCACGGTTCATCCCGTTTCGATCTCTCAAAAAGTCGAACCGCCCAGGAGGCGAACGACTCAGAATGCGAACATCTGACCGCATTCCGACTGCTCAACCGGGCTAAGCCCGATGCCTCGTCCGCGCCGCTCACCACTTCACACTGCACCCGAGCTTTGCGCAGATCGAACGGCTGTCGCCGGACTTCGTCAAGCTCGACTTGGCGATGGCCTCGCCGAACACCGTGAAATGGTCATCAGCCCACGAGAGCGTGCCGCCGACACCCAGGCCGCCCCAGAGCGACCGATCGTGCTCATGGAAGGCGGTGCCCGACTTGGTGTAGAGGCACAGTCGATGCGCTTGAGCGTCAACCGCAAGCGCTGAAGCATGATCTCAAAGGTGTAATCCGTCTCACCTGTCCGGAGCCGTATCGCGCATAGCAGCAACTGGCCTGCTGGACCGCTTTTATGAACGCTATCCGCCTGACGATAGAGTTCGTCACCAGCGACCGGTATCTCGATCTTGGGAAGGAGAGGCTGACGTTGCCCTCCGCTCGGGCGAGCCCGTAGACGAACGGCTCGTCGGTCGCAAGATTTGCGATTCCGTTTGGGCGATCTATGCCAGCAGTACGTACGTCCAGGAGCACGGGCCCATGAGCATCGCCGACCTGGCCAAGCATGCGATGATCGGGTTCGACGGGATCATGCAGAACCATCGGGTTGCGAGATGGCTGCGGGTCGCGGTGCCTAGTGCGCGGGACGTCAACCGCAACACCAGCATGCTCGAGACCCTGCCGGCGGTGAACGCAGGAATTGGGGTGGCGGCGACGGCGTGCACTGCCCAAAACTATGACGCTATATAGCGTCAGCAAATGCTGGCATTTCAAGAGCTGCCCAGCTTCTGCACGTGCCGAGGGCTGTTCCAGCGGTCGGACCTCCTCCCGCGTGCATAGAGCCTGTCGATTGGCTCGGCGAGATCGACCGCTTCGATAACGAGCATATCTCGACAAACCAGGAGCGGCAGAGCGATCCCAATGACATCCGTTCAGCAATCCGCCAGCGGAACGCACATGGTTCTTCCTCGTTTTTGGCTCTGAGGGAACCATGAAACGGAGACAGAACGATGAAAAGGCTTTTGTTACCCGTTGTAACAGGCGCGCTTGTCGCCTTGTCTGGCGCAGCTTTTGCCGACACTCCCGTATCCGCCGCTACAAACCTTAACGTTCGCGCTGGTCCGGGCTCGCAATATCCGGTGATCGGCGTCCTGCGGGGGGGCCAGACGGCCACGCTGAACGGCTGCCTGCAAAACTCTAAATGGTGCACCATTGCCGAGGCTGGCGGTCAAGGCTGGGTCTATTCCGACTACGTCACGGCGGAATTCGGCGGCAATCGGGTCGTCTTGACCGAGCGGCCGGCCAATTCCGGCATCGCGGTCGTGAAACCTCCTCGCGATCAGGCTAATGCGGGAGCCGTCGCCGGCGGCGCTACCGGGGCGATCGCCGGCGCTATCATCGGAGGGCCGGTCGGCGCTGCTGTGGGCGGCGCGGCGGGGATCGTCGGCGGCGGTGCCGCTGGCAGCGTGGTCAACCCGCCCGAACAGGTACGCACTTACATTAGTGCGCATCGGATCAAGCCCGTATACCTTCAAGGTAAGGTTGTGACCGGCGCAACCCTGCCCGAGACGGTAGTCCTGCAGAAGATCCCGAACTACCGGTACCGGTATGTCTATGTGAACAACCGACCGGTGCTGGTTGAGCCATCGACGCGCCGCATCGTCTACGTGGAAGGCTGAAAAGTGCCAATCGGCAAGGAAAATAGCGTGACAGGGTAGCGATCCGAGGCTTCCGATGGCAGGCGTAGCGGCGGCCGTCGGAAGTCGCCGCGATTGATCTCCGCCGCCGGATCGATCCGGCTTGGAAAGCGTGCAACCCAGAGGTCTCTGGCGATCTTAATGTCGGCCATCGTAACCCCTGTGATGCCGGTCGTCGGCGATGCCGCGCACGAAATGGCGCTCAACAAGGCGAGGGGGAGCCGCCGACAGCGTCGCCACGACCGCGGGCGCTGTGCTGACCAAAGTCGCCCGCCCGACCGGAAGTCTACAGGTCTCGCCGGAATTGGTGGCGCTCAGGGGCGAGAAGAATTTGCTGGCGAGTAGGGGGAAGATGGCCACCTGGCAGGCTGAACTGGTGAGCGGCAAGAGGAAGCAGAAACGGCCGCAGCCAGCCGCCAAGCTCCCCGCCGGTGTCCCTGCGGGATTCTCTCCGCCACGTTCCGTTCTCAAAAGAGTTGATTATCAGTACCAGCTAATGCCTGCTATGGTTAACGCAGAGCCTGCAGTCGGCAGTGTTTGTCCCTCACCTACCCTCGTCTCTCCGGGACGCTGCTGCGAGGCTTTCATGGAAGAGGGCCGATCGTTGCCCTAGCGGTCGGCCCGCTTTCTCTTCGTCCACGACCTGCTATCCTCCCGACAGCTCGCCACTGGGGGTGCCCTCCTTGACAGTGCCGCGGGCTTAGAGGGTCGGGTCGTCAACACGACTCGGCCCTCATCTATTTCATACTGTCTTTTGTTGATTTCCCACGATCCTTGACCCGATGCTAGGTGCTTGGGTTTAGGGTGAAGTTGGGCTGGTGGACGTTCTCGCAGGGGAATTCCATCTGCGAACGTTTCCCTTTCGGGCGAGTTCGGCCCATGAGACCGGCCCCTCCTGAATGCGGCTGCACAATGCCTGCGCTAAACGAGTCTGCCTAAACGTTTCGGCAGTTGGCCACTTGGTGTCGAACCGACGCTGCCGAAGTCCTTCACTGAATTGCTAGCGGTTCTGGATCAGCAGGAAGTGAAAAGACGAAAACTCTCGGGGACTCCCAGCAAGAGCAAAGCCCGCCGCAATGAGCATAGGCGGCGGGCTTTTCTGCGACAGAGAGAGCAGTTACACCTCCGCGGATCGACTGCATCTCCTAAATCGACAAGCCAGCAATTCGTTCCAAAGTGGGACACTTTTTGGCCGCTAGGCCTCTCTGTTGACGCCCCAACGGAATTCCTATCCTGCCACCAGCCGGCGTGCGCTTAGGGTCCCTAAACTCCTTGGAACAGTGCTGCGGGCTGTGAGGACCGAGTCGGGGTAGATGTTTCGGCCGTCATCCGATTTGATGATTGCCAAACACGCTCCGATATGATGACAATCAGCCTCATTGCAGCGGCACCCCAACGCCCCCGCGTCTAGTCCCCGTCGCTGCAAGTCCAAGCTCAAGCCCGGCAGGTCTCCGTCGGGCTTTTCTTTTCCATCAATTTTTACGGAACCAATCCAAGGTTCAGATGTTGCGGCAGACTGGGGGCTGGAGGGACCCAGCCAATGACAGGTGAGAACCAGACGACATCGCTCGTCAAAAGGCTCGTTGAACAAACCGGCATTACCGAGGCGCAAGCGCACGAACTTGCTCTCCTGATCGGCTTGAATTGGAATTCGCTGATGCGAGAAGCGAAGCTAATTGCGGCTCGAGCAAGGGCCGAGCTCGCCCAGAACGGGCCGCTCGTCGAGGATTGACGGCTTAGGGAACGGAGTTCCTATCCTGACGACCAGTCCGCCAGCTTGGGGTCGCTCTCCCTGCGGCGAATGCGATGGAAGGCACACCGGCGCGGCGCTGTGTGACGGCACGTGGCGGCCCGATTCGCGCGTGTCCTCCGTCAAGCCCTGTCGCATGGTTTTTTCAAGACCGAGGCACCGACTAGCTGGTTCGCTCTTGCAGACTGGCCTGCAACCTGCGGGGAGCTAGCGCGCTTCAATCCTCAGCGCAGTCAGCGTCTCCGGCGTGATTGTCCCGGTGACCTTGAGCGAGTAGTCCGCCTGCATGCGCAACAGCCCGGCCCTCAATTCAGGATTCATCTCCCCGTCTATCTCGCCGCCGTAGTAGCCGAATGCGAGCAGGGCGAACTGGACCTCCTGGACGATCTCCTTGAACTTGTAGGCATTGCCCGGGAGCGTCTTGAGCGGCGCGGGCGTTGGGGCGATCGCCGGCGCCTGGTAGTCGGCGTCGGCGTCGAAGGGGCGGTATACAACGGAGCCGGTTCGCTCGGCGCCGGCGGGACGTAGGAATAGCCGCCCGTCGACGACCTATGGCTCGAGTGCGAACTATGACTGCTGTGACTACTGTGGCTTCGATGTCCGGCCAGCGTATACAGGTGGTCGAGCTTGAAGATGTCGAAGAGCGATTTCGTCTTTCCGGCATCGCCGTCCAATGTTGGCTTGGCCGGCAGCGCCTGCGCATTGGCTGGCAAGAATCCCGCCGCGAGCAGCGATGGTATGGCGAAAAGCCGTTTCTTCATTGGATAGCCCCCAATTTGCTATATCCGCGGTTCGCTGGATGCCACTCGAAAAATCCCCCGCACCGATCCTTCACCGAGCATCCATTGCACTCATCTCGGTAGGCACGCTTCCAGTCGGAGATCGTCGCAGGTGCCAGACTGCGGTATGGCTCCGGTACGGTGCAGAGTGGGAAATTGTAGAGCCAGGCATCTATTCCTCGGCTCCGAACGCGATCGATGGAACGGCCGACGATGTCAAATCCCTCCGAACTGTCGTAGAAGAGGGTCTTCCAGTTCATGCGGCCGAAGCCGATGTTCTCCATCTGCATGATCGCCCAGGTCCGGACGAACGGCAAAGTGGCGGCGATGAAGCTTGCGAGTTTTAGCAGCCCGTCCGCATTCGGACGCATCAGCACGGTGCGGAGCTCTACCTGGGCACCTAGGCGGCACATGATCGCGAGATTCTCCAACAACTGCTCGTGCGCGCCGGCCTTCGCGACGATCTCGTCATGAACCACCGGATCGCGAGAATAGAGGGGTATACCCCAAACCACCCTGCCCCGATCGATGCAGCTCATCGCTTCCCGGTCGCCTTCGCCGAAATGTTGGCCGTTCGTCAGGACATGGAAAGAAAGGTCCGGACGTACGGACAAGACCCGCTCCAAGAAATCGAAGAGCTGTGCTTTGAAAAGCGTTGGCTCACCGCCGGAGATGCCGATCGTTGCGCCTTCTGGAGCCAACAACGCCGCGGTCTCGAAATATGGGAACAGGTCGACATGGTGCCTCTTGGGGGGCTGGGAGCACATCAGGCAGATCTGGTCGCAGCGCTCCGTCACCAGGAACGTGTTGTGTCGCGACGAGCTGCGGATGAGGCGATCCGCGGTTCCGCGCCGCGGGTTCACGAGCAGCACGTCTCCATCGACATTGGCAGGATCGATGCCGAGAATTCGAATCGGACCGCCCTCGCCGACGTAGTGAGCGCCTTCCGGGCCGACGCGGTCCAGCACCACGTCGAAAGGTGTCAGTTGTCCAGCCTTGTGTTCGCGGGTAACGCCCTCAAACGAGCGAAGCCGGACCACGAACATCTGGTCAGCGTTTGCCTCCACCTTGATGCGCAAGGGTATCATTGGTGTGCCGGCGCCATGCTGTCGTCCCAGCGGCCCAGCCCGAGCCAGGCGGCCAGCGAGGCGCGCGTCGGCTCGTCACTCCGGTAGAGGATCTCAAAGACCTTGTCGAAGAGCGACAAGTGGCGGCCGCAGAACCATGTGTCAGGCCGCGGAACGTCGATCCGGCCATACCGGGAGATGTCGTCGATCACGTCAGTGCCGCAGAACGGCTGATAGGCGCAGTGGACGCAATCCGGATCGAAGTGGTTGAGTGCCCCCGAATTGAGCAGGTCGACCTTCGCCCGGTCGATCCCAGTTTCGACGTCACCAATGCTGAGATCGATGCGGCCGATCCTGGACAGCATCCGCGCTTCGTCGGTCGGATAGAAACGGCCGTCGTGATCTATCACCACATAGTCGGAGGCAAAGAAGTTCGGGTTCCGTATGTCGACATGGTCGTCGGCATCGAACCGCAGCACGCGCTTCAGGCATTGGCTGAAGTAATACTCTTCCATGAAGCGCCCGGTCCGATGGTTGCGGGCGATCAGAAGTTCGATGAATTCCGAATGGAGACCATTCCAGCGCGCGAGGACGTTGTCGCCCTGCTGAATCTTGCGCGCGAACCCTTGATGGTTCATCGGGCGCAGATAAACGGATCGGATTCCATAGCGCTCGTAGTTGTCCAGCAGCGCATTGAAATCCGGCGGGTCGGCGACATCCACCGTGGGCAGGGCTGAGATCTTCCCTTCCGGATAACGGGAAACGGCCGTCTCGAGATTTCGAAAGAAAACATCGGTTACCGCACTGCCGTGGGTCCGCTGGCGCTCATGCGTGGCCCGGTCTCCGTCTAGCGACGTACTGATGAATGTGTCATCCGCATCCAAGAAAGCCCATGCACGCTCGTCCAGTGCCTGCAGGTTCGTGCAGACGACGAATTGAGATTGCGGAAACTTTCCGCGGCAGAAATCCCGAACGGCCTCCAGGAGATCGACCCGAAGCAAGGGCTCGCCACCCTGGAACTCGATCTTGATATCCGGACCGTCCAAGCGGCCGAGGAACGAAAGGACGCCGGCAAGGGTCTCGACTGACCAGTCGAAGCCGCGAGCCTTCTCGGCAACCCGGGAGACCTGGCAGTAACCGCAAGCAAGATTGCACCTAAGCGTCGGCACGAGGATGACGTAGTTCATTCTCGTCGGCCTCGCCTGCCGCCTCGCCCACCTATAGGCGAATGATGTCCAGGGGAGGTCGAACTCCCGATCGAAACCGTGATTCCCTTCCCTGAGAAAGCTCTCGTCGAGGGCAGTCAGGCTATCGGCGGCGTAGCGATCCAGGAAGCCGTGGCTCGACCTGAAAAATGCGCCTGCATCGTCGCAGAACAATATCGAACCGTCTGGCATGTCGCGGAACTTCAGCGGCCAGACGTTCATCGGATCATGACCGCGGCGACGAGCGCCTGGCGCAACGTCAGAGTTTCACTATAGATTTTCTCGCGATAGACGAAGTGCAGAACATCTTTGCGAAACTGATCTTCGGCAAGGCAGCCGGATGACCTTACTGCTGTTTCACCGTCTTGCCTCGCGATGCGGCAAGCGGGGTAAAGTACCTGCAGCCGAAGCATCGCGGCATCGGCATATTTCTCGAACTGCGGCGGAATCTCCACCACAACGTCGACATCAGTAGCGTCTGGTAATTTCGTCATGTCCCCACCCGGCGAGATAATGCGCGGGTCGGAATAAACAATCAACGGGATATTTGGAGAACGCTTTCAGAATCGATCTCACTTGCGGCGTTTTCGAATATACTTGCAGGGTCCGCTCGCCTGAGCTTCACGTCGAAACCCGCGAAAGGAGACCTCCCGATGCCAAAATTCGTGAGAATCCAATATGGCAACCGGGCCGGATACGATCGCACGCCCCAATCCGTCAGGGATGCTGCTCATGAACAGGGAGCGAGGTTGCGCTCGGAAGGCGCCCTGATAGGGACGGCGGGGACGCCGGGCAGGTGCGTAATCCAGTGCATCGGATGTGAAAACGCAGGAGGATGCCTTCATGTCGTCGGACCTGCCGATCGCCGGATTTGCCGTGATCGAAGCTGCTGACCTGGGCAACGCTATCGACAAAATCTCGCACGTCCCCCGCGCTGTTGCGCACGGCGTCGTTGAGGTATGGCCATTGAAATGAAACACAGGACAATGCCTCAGGGAGCGGCTCCAACTGGCAAGGCGGCCTGCTTTCGGCGCCTCTGTAGCCAGAAAACCAGCCCGAACAGGGAAAGCGCGGGAAGCACGAACCAGTAGCGCGATGGACGGTCGTTTGGCACCATGACCCCGGTGATTTCGTCACCGGGCTGCAGCCCGAACTTCGCCGCCTGGCTTCCGAGCCGCACGATGCCGACCGTCATGGTATCACCCAGCTCACTGACGCTCAGTCCTGCGCTCTCCAGCCGCTCCATGGCATTCTTGCCTTTGGCGAGATCGAGCCTGACCAGTTTTTCGATCTCGTCCCCATTGATGTTGACCGTCTTCAACCTGAGGCGAACCGCCTGCCCCGCCGGTGTCGCATCAACAGTCTGGTTCAACTGAGACACGGGTTTTTCAACAAAGGGCTCATCGACGAGATCGAGCCAGTAGCCGGGCCGGAACAGCGTGAAGCAGATCAGCAAGAGGGCTATGGCCTCGTACCAGCGATTTCGAACAAGGAACCAGTTCTGCGTCGCTGCAACGAAGGCGATCATTGCCAGCGCGGATGTGCCTACGACGAGGACAAAATCCAGCGGGCCCTGCAGGTCGATCATAAGCAGGCCGTTGTTGAAGATGAAGATGAACGGCAACAGCCCCGTCCTGATTTCGTACTTGAATCCCTGAAAGCCAGTCTTCACCGGATCGGCGCCGGAAATCGCGGCGGCTGCGTATGCAGCAAGCCCGACGGGGGGCATCACGTCGGCCATCAGCCCGAAATAGAAGACAAAAAGGTGCACCGCCACCAGCGGCACGGCCAGGTCGTTCTGCGCCGCGAGATTGACCATCACCGGAGCCATCAGCGTCGCCACGACGACATAGCTGGCGGTAGTCGGCATGCCCATTCCCAGAATGAGGCAGATAACGGCGGTGAACAGCAGCATGATCATGAAGCTGCCGGCCGAGATGAATTCGACAAGCTCGGTCATTACCAGACCGACGCCGGTCAGGAGCACCGTGCCGACGATAATGCCGGCCGTTGCCGTGGCGATGCCGACCGTGGTCATGTTGCGTGCGGCCGCCGACAGCCCCTCGATGAGATCGACGAAGCCTTCCCGCCAACGCGGCGCAATTTGGCGCTCCTTGCGGAAGAACGCCGTCAACGGGCGCTGCGTGACGACCAGCGTCATCAGCGCGGCGGAACCCCAGAAGGCGGAGAGGCCTGGGGAAAGCTCTTCCACCATCAGGCACCAGATGAGGAGCACGACCGGCAACAGGAAATGCAGGCCCGTCCGTGCCGTTTCGCCGAAATGGGGTATTTCCCGAATGTCGCCTTTGAGGCTCTCCAGGGGCAGGTCGGGATGCTTTGCCCCGTAGGCGACAAGGCCGACATAGACGGCGACAAGAGCTGCGATGATCATCCACGTCGCGGCGCTGCCGAAGACAGTCTTTGTCCAGCCAATGCCGTAATAAACGAGGCCAGCCAGGACGACAAACGCGCATATGCCCATCAGCGAGCGCATGGCACCTTGCAAGGCGGGATGACGGCTGCGCGACGGCAGGCCCTTCAGTCCCATCTTCATCGCTTCGATGTCGACGATGTAGAAGAGCGAACCGTAGGTGAGCAGCGCCGGAAAGAAGGCGTGCTTGACCACCTCGGCATAGGAAATGCCGACATATTCGGCGATGAGAAAGGCGGCCGCCCCCATCACCGGCGGCATAATCTGACCGTTGACACCGGCCGCGCATTCGATGGCGCCGGCCTTGACCGGCGTGTAGCCGACACGCTTCATCAGCGGAATCGTGAAGGTGCCGGTGGTGACGACATTGGCGATCGACGATCCTGAAATCATTCCGGTCAGGCCAGATGCCACGACCCCGGCCTTGGCGGGGCCGCCGCGATACTTGCCGAGGATCGAGAAGGCAAGCAGGATGAAGTAGCCACCTGCCCCCGCTCGTTCCAACAGTGTTCCAAACAGGACGAACATGAAAACGACATTGGTCGAGACGCCGAGGGCGACGCCGAACACGCCCTCCGAGGTGAGCCACATCTGCGAGGCTGCGCGCGACAGAGTGGCGCCCTTGTGCGCTAACAGGCCGGGCATATAGGGCCCAACGAAGATGTAGATCAGCATCAGCCCGGCTATGACGGTGATTGCCGGGCCGACGGCGCGCCGAGCAGCTTCCATCAGGACGAGGATTCCAACGATGGAGACGATGAGGTCCGCCGTCGTGGGGAGCCCGGGCCGCGTTGCGATCTCGCTGTAGAATACGACGAGGTAGAGCGCTGCGGCGGCGCCGGCGACGGCCAGCACCCAGTCGGGCAGCGGAACACGACTGCGCGAGGAGCTTTTGAAGGCGGGAAACGTGACGAGTGCCAGAAACAGTGCGAAGGCCAGGTGGATCGCGCGCGCAATTCCGTCGCTGACGACGCCGAAGCCAAGCATATAAGCGATCGGCGAGGAGTACCAAAGCTGGAACAGCGACCAGGCCAGAGACGCAGCCAAAACAAGATACCCCGCGAGACCCGTCGGCTTGCGTCCACCGGTATCGGCCTCCGCCACGATCTCGTTGAGCTTGTCGAGGTCGACGTCTTCAGGCGCATCCGCCTGGCGGAACTGATCTGTCATCGCTCTCCCTCGACCCTACTCTTCATCTTGGCGTTTCGACGTGCGGCCGGGCTGCCCTTCGAGGTAGCCCGGCCATGTCGAAGGTTCAGAGCCAGCCTTTCTCCTTGTAGTAACGCTCGGCGCCCGGATGCAGCGGCGCCGAAAGGCCGGCCTTGACCATCTCCTTCGGATCCAGATTGGCGAAGGCCGGATGCAGCTTCTTGAAGTCGTCGAAATTCTCGAAAACCGCCTTGACCATTTCATAGACCACGTCGTCCGGGGTCTTGGCGCTGGTCACTACGGTGGCGCGCACGCCGAACGTCGTCGTGGGGTCGGGGTTGTTGGCATACATGCCGCCGGGGATGGTCGCGACGGAATAATAGGGATGCGCCTTGACGAGCGCGTCCACAGCTGGACCTGTCAGCGGAACGAGCTTGGCGCCGCACGCCGTGGTCGGATCCTGGATCGCGGCGGACGGATGCCCAACGCCGTAGAAGAAGCCGTCGATCTTGTTGTCGCAAAGCGCACTGCCCTGTTCGTCAGCCTTGAGCTCGGCGGCGAGCGAAAAGTCCTTCAGCGTCCAGCCCATCTGTTTCAGCAGCTCTTCCATCGAGGAGCGCGTGCCGGAGCCGGGATTGCCGACGTTGAAGCGCTTGCCCTTGAAGTCCTCAAAGACCTTCACGCCGGCATCCGGACGCGCCAGCACGGTGAAAGGTTCGGGGTGGACCGAGAAGACCGCGCGCAGATCCTTAATGGGCTTGCCCTCGAAATTGCCGGCGCCGTTGTAGGCCTGGAACTGAACGTCGGACTGGGCAAGCCCGAAATCGAGATCGCCGGTAGCGATGGCGTTGACGTTGAAGACGGAACCGCCGGTCGATTCGGTCGAGCAGCGTATGCCTGTCTTCTGCCGGTCCTTGTTCATGAGCCGGCAGATGGCGCCGCCCACGGCATAATAGACGCCGGTCACGCCGCCGGTGCCGATAGTGACGAATTTCTGCTCCGCAAACGAAGGTGTGGCCGCCAGCAGACATCCCGCCGTGCCGACGGCTATTAACGTTTTCAGCAAATTACGCATTCGACTTCCTCCTGGTGGTGCCCCGGCCTTGCGCCGGGCTCTGGTCAGGCGCGTCCCGCCAAATCGGAAGCGCGCAAGGCTGCATCGACGGCATCGCCAAGCCGTTCGACGATGGCGTCGATGTCTTGGCTGGTGGAAATGAACGGCGGCGCGAGCAGCACATGGTCACCGCGGCCGCCATCAATCGTGCCGCCCATCGGATAAACCATCAATCCGTCGTTCATCGCTTCGCGCTTGATGCGCGCGTTGACTTTCAGCGCCGGATCGAAAGGCTCCTTCGAACCACGGTCCGCCACCAGTTCGATCGCCTGGAACAGGCCGCGGCCACGAATGTCGCCGACATGATGGTGACTGCCGAAACGTTCCTTCAGGCGCCGCTCCAGATGCAGGCCCGTCGCCCTGACGTTGTCGAGCAGATGGTCGCGGCGGATCACCTCCTGGATGGCAAGCCCAGCTGCCGCGGCCATCGGATGGCCCATATAGGTGTGGCCGTGCTGAAGAAGCCGGAGCCGTTGGCGAAGGCGTCGAAGATATGCCGGCCGAGCAGCACGGCGCCGATGGGCTGATATCCTCCGCCGAGTCCCTTGGCGATGGTCAAGAGATCGGGAACGACGCCTTCCTGCTCGCATGCGTGAAGCGTGCCGGTGCGGCCCATGCCGCACATCACCTCGTCCAGGATGAGCAGGACGCCGTAGCGGTCGCAGATCGCTCGGATGCGCCTCAGGTAATCAGCCACCGGCGGCACGGCTCCGGCAGTCGCGCCGACCACCGTTTCGGCGACGAAGGCGATGACCTCGCCGGCGCCGAGTTCGAGTATCTTGTCCTCCAGGGCCTGCGCCGCCCGTGCCGCGTATTCGGCATCGCTTTCGCCGGGCAGCTGATAGCGATAGGCGAAGCACGGATCGATGTGGTGCGTTTCGATGAGCAGCGGCTGAAACTGCCGCCGCCGCCATTCATTGCCCCCTGCAGCGAGCGCGCCGAGCGTGTTGCCGTGATAGCTCTGGCGGCGGGCGACGACGTGGCGGCGCTGCGGCTCCCCTTTCTCCACGAAATACTGCCGCGCCATCTTCAGCGCGGCCTCGACGGCCTCTGATCCGCCGCTGACGAGATAGACATGGCTGATACCAGCGGGTGCATCTTCAACGAGGCGGTCGGCCAGCCGCTCGGCAATCTCGGTGGTGAAGAAACTGGTGTGGGCATAGGCAATGCGGTCGAGCTGATCACGTAGCGCCGCCATGACATCTGGATGGCCATGGCCAAGGCACGAGACGGCCGCGCCGCCCGATGCGTCGATGTAAGCGCGGCCGTCGCTGTCGAATATTCGGATGCCCTTGCCGCCCACTGCGAAGGGGAGCGAGCCTTTGATGGTGCGGTGTAGCAGATGGGTCATTTCTTGCCCAGACGCGGTTTGAGGTGAACGTTGAGCGCTGCGTGGTGCTCATCGATACGTCGCAGTTCCGCCAGGGCCTGCTCGCCGCCGTGGCCGGCAAGGAGCGCAGCCAGAATTTCCGCGACAGCAAAGGCCGGCGCCATGGTGTGGAAGAAGGACGGACTTTGCGTCGGCACGAGGATGACCTTCGTTGCGATCTGGGCGAGCGGCGCCACCTCGCTGTCCGTGATCGCAATGACCGGAACACCGCGTCTGGCGGCATATTCGGCGATCTCCACCGTCTGGCGCGTGTAGGGGAGCACGCTCGCCGCCAGCAGCACGTCGTCGGGGGTGGCGCGGCCTATCGCGTCGGCACCGGTTGCGGCAACGCCGTCGAGCAGCACCGATCGATCGCCGACGAGCGACAGGACGTAGTGCACGTGCCAGGCGACGGGATGGCTGGAGCGCAGGCCGAGGCAATAGATCCGCCGCGCCGACGAGAGGCAACTCGCGGCCGCCACGATCCTATCCAGAACCTCCGGCCTCGAAAGCCGGTCGATATGGGCGGCGAGCGCATCCATCATCTCGGCGGCCTGGCCGCGATCGCCCCTGAGCTTCTGGCTGAGCACCTGGATCCCGGCTTTTCCGGCAAAGCCCTGGTATCCGCTCCGAACCGCTGCCGCGTAGGTATCGCGTATGACGTCGTAACCTTCGAAGCCGAGATGCTTGGCGAGACGCGTCATCGTGGCCGGCTGCACGCCTGCCTGCCGCGCCTGTTCGCGCATCGAAAGAAGGGCCACGTCGCTCGGATGGTCGAGCATGTAGCGCGCTGCAGCCTGCAGTTGCGCCGACATGCCGTCGAACTCTGCGATGATGCGGTCCGTCAAAGGCCCCTGACCCATCAAGGGAGTCTGGCGCGCCTCAATCCTATTTGCAACAAGTGATTCACAAGATATCGTAATGATCCAATTGTCTGGTCACGGCATGATGTCCCGATCCTCGCATAGGCCGGTTGCCATTGCCGTTGCGCCGAATGGTGGCCGGCGCACCAAGGCCGACCATCCGGCCTTGCCCATGACGCCTGCCGAGCTCGCTCGAGCGGCGGCCGAGTGCCTCGAGACGGGCGCGGCAATGATCCACCTCCACGTGCGCGACCGGCACGGCCAGCACATTCTCGATCCTGACGCCTATCGGGCTGCCATCCTTGCCGTTCGCCAGGCAGTCGGGGACGCGATGGTGGTGCAGATCACAAGCGAGTCGCTTGGCGCCTACGAGCCTGAAAGGCAGATGGACGTGGTGCGCGAGACCAGACCCGAGGCGGTATCGCTCGCGCTGCGTGAGCTTGTCCCCGGCAGAGATGCCGATCCAGAGTTTGCGGCATTCCTCGCTTGGCTGAAGCGTGAAAGCATAATGCCGCAGATCATCCTTTACGAGCCTGACGAGGCTTTGCATCTGCTCGATCTGCACCGGCGCGGCCTGATCCCCTGGGATCACATTCCCGTGCTTTTGGTTCTCGGCCGCTATACGGCGTCACAGCAGTCTGCCCCGAACGATCTGCTGCCGTTTCTTTCGCCCGGCAGTCCACGCTTCCAGTCGTTCATGGTCTGCGCCTTCGGTCGTGACGAGGCTGCTTGCGTATGCGCGGGAGCATTGTTTGGTGGGGACGTCCGGGTAGGTTTCGAAAACAATCTTCTGCTGCCGGACGGTTCGATGGCGGCATCGAATGCGGCTCTGGTCGATACCGTGGCGCAGCAGTTGCGGGGATTTGGGCGTCCAATACGGTCGGCCGCCTCGTTGCGCGATGCCTGGCAGGCTGGAGACGGCAACGAACGGCTTTGAAAGCCATTGCCGGGCCACTCCGCTTCGGTCGTAAAGACGGGCTTACCGAAGCGCAGGCGCTCAACTCTACTCGGCCTGAATTCTTCCTCGTTGATGAGACAGGGGAAGGCAATGAGGGGAGCTCAGCGCAGGTAGGTTTTGGGGGTCTTGGCGTCCTGCGCGCCAGTATCCCAATGGTGCGCCGAAAATTGACGTCGTCGCTCGATCAGTTCCTGCGGCGAGTTTTCCCCCAGGAATTCCAGAACACCGGCACGGGCACGGTTAAGGCGGCTCTTTACGGTTCCGATGGCACAACCGCAGATCTCCGCCGTTTCTTCGTAGCTGACGCCCAGCAGGCCGATCAGCATCAAAACCTCACGCTGACGGGACGGCAGCTTCTGGATGGCTTGATGCACTTGCCTGCTTTGGACGGACCATTCCTGAGAGGGTTCCGAAATCGGCCGGCTGGAGGCGCATTCGAGCAGCCCGGGGCGTCTCCCGCGCCGCGGCTTTGATGCGCGTTAAATGGGTGTTGCGCATGATCGTAAACAGCCAGGACTTCAGGCGCGTGCCCGGTTCGAACTTGTCCAGATTGGCAAGTCCCTTCGTCAACGTCTCCTGCATCAGATCGTCGGCGTCATCGGTCTCCCGACAGAACGTTCGCGCAAAAGCCCGCAACGCAGAAATGAGAGCGACGATCGAGATCTCACCGGCGTCAGGCTTCGCAAAACTTATGTTCCGTGGCTGACACTTTTCGGGCCGCCGGCAAGTAGAGTGGATGAGATGCAGACCTGGAGAAATGCCTGGGAAAAGGAACGTTCCTATGTTCTGTTGGCTGGCGCAATCTTGACCGAACCGACGGGTCGGACGGAACGAGCGACCCAGCCTTGGATATTCCGCGACTATGCCGTGCCCGTGAAACGTTGCCAAGATCCGCGAGATTTCCGTTTCGTCATTGCGCAGTGTTTGCTTCCCGTCCAGTTGGACCATCTTTTCGGCCGCGAACGACATCGCTGCCCTCACGCGCTATTACAAAAAGGAACAAGTCCGTGAACACAGCCCGATCGGCTGAAATCGCCCAACTGGTGCCACATTAGCGGCTGCAATTTTCTTCCCCGCTAAATGCCTTCAAGGCATTGCACGAAAACGGCAATTTCGGTTCATGAGCGGGAGGTATCCATGATTCCTGCGGGTATTCGCGCGCCCTTTTCGACCCCGACAACTTGGATCGCAGCAGGCCTGACGGCAATCGGCCTGGCTTCAACTGTGCCCCCGGCACACGCACAGTCCGTGGCGAGTGCCGCTGCTCAGTCGCCGACCGGCTTGTGGCTGACCACGCCCTATCCAGAGTTCTCGGCCCAGGCCGGGAAGAACGTCAGCGTGCCCTTGAAGCTGGCTAACCGCGGACTGCCGCCTCAACGCGTCGAGTTCGGAGTCGATGGCCTGCCCGATGGCTGGAAGTGGGAGATCGACGGCGGCGGCAAACCCGTTGCGGCGGCAATCGCAGATCCTGATGGCACGGTGGGCCTGACGCTAAAATTGACGCCGCCAGAAGGCGACATCGGCAAAGGGGTCAACTTTGCCGTGTCCGGCAAGGCCTCCGCCGAGGCTTTGAAATTGCCAATGGCCATGACGCTCACCAAGAGCGAACCTGCAAAGCTGACGCTGGAACCCAAGCTCCCGGCGTTGCGCGGCACCGCCAAATCGGCTTTCGACTTCCAGGTCGACATCAAGAACGACGGCCAGGAGGATTCGACCGTCAACCTGCTGTCGAAGGTGCCTCCCGGCTTCCAGGTCACCTTCAAGCAGGGCTACGGCTCGCAGGAACTGACCAGCTTGCCGCTAAAAGCGGGAGAATCGAAAACGCTGTCCGTCAGCGTCCAGCCGCCCGACAACGCCCAGGCGGGCCGGTATCCCGTTGCCGTGGCCGCCAGCGGCGGCGCCGCCAGCGCCGATACCAAACTGCTGCTCGACATCACCGGCAGGCCATCCGTTTCTCTTTCAGGTCCCCAGGGCCGGCTTTCGGGCGATGCCACGGCGGGTCAGGAGCGGACCTTCACATTCACACTGTCGAACAGCGGGTCGGCCCCTGCCCGCGATCTGAAGCTTTCGGCAAGCCCGCCAGCTGGCTGGAAAGTCACCTTCAATCCTGAGAAAGTCGACGAGATCGCGCCAGGCGGAACATCCGATGTCGGCGTCTCAATGACACCTTCGACCCAGGCGATCGCCGGCGACTATATGGTCTCGGTCCGCGCTGATGGAGATGGCGCATCCGATAGCGCCAATTTTCGGGTGACGGTGCGCACATCCACGCTTTGGGGCGTGACTGGCCTCGGGGTTATCGGCGCCTCTGCGCTGATGCTCGCCTTTGCCGTAACGCGGTATGGACGCCGATGACAACGGTCATAGAAGCGCGCGGCCTTATTAAGCGCTACGGTCATTTCGCGGCGGTTGACGGCATCGACCTCACGGTCGAGAAGGGCGAGGTGTTCGGCTTGCTCGGCCCTAATGGCTCAGGAAAGACCACCACCATCCTCTTGCTTCTCGGTCTCACCGAACCGACTGCGGGCTCGATCAGCGTGCTCGGACTAGATCCGTTGCGCCGGCCGCTGGCCGTCAAAAGGCGGATCGGCTACCTGCCGGACCAGATCGGCTTTTATGATCATCTGACCGCGTGGGAAAATCTCGCCTACACCGCAAGGCTTGCGGGCCTCATATCGAAAGAGGCCGACGGGCGCATCACCGGCGCCCTCGGCAGGGTGCGGCTCGAGGAGGTCGCCAATCGCCGCGTCGCGACTTTCTCGCGCGGCATGCGCCAGCGGCTCGGGCTGGCGGAGGTGCTGGTCAAAAAGGCCGAGATCGCCATTCTCGACGAGCCGACTTCCGGTCTCGACCCGCAGTCGGCGCAGGAGCTGCTGGACCTGATCCGCGAGCTGGCGGGCGAGGGCGTGACGTTCGTGCTGTCTTCTCATCAACTCGCGATGATGCAGACGATCTGCGGCCGGGTGGGCCTTTTCCGTAGGGGCCAAGTCGGCCTCGTCGGGCGGGTCGAAGATCTCACCGCCAACGTCCTCGGCGGCACGTTCAGGATCGAAGTCGAAACCGAGAATGCGGATCTGGTGAAGGTCCTGGCCGGGGTGCGGCACGTGTCCGGCCTGACGCCCTTGCAGGGCCGCCGCTGGCGCATCGACGCCGACGCGGACGTGAGGGCAGACGTCGCGCATCGTATCGTTGGCGCCGGCGGAGCACTTCATTCCATAACCATGCGCCAGGCCACTCTCGACGAAGTCTATGTTCGCTTTTTCGAGGGAGAAAACCATGACGTCGCGGCGTGAAGGATCGCCATTTGCCGGCCTGTCGACAATCGCGCTCAAGGAAGCAGCCGATCATATGAACAGCATTCGCATTCATCTGGTGATGGTCCTGGTGCTCCTCACCGCCATCGGCTCGGTCTATGCCGCGATCGGGCAGATCAAGGCCACGGTCGGTGAGGACCAGTTCCTGTTCCTGCGCCTTTTCACCACCGCGCAACAACCATTGCCATCCTTCGTATTCTTCCTCGGCTTCCTGGTGCCTCTGGTGGCTATTGCGCTTGGCTTTGACGCTATCAATGGCGAATACAATCGCCGCACGCTGTCGCGCGTCCTGTCACAGCCGATCTATCGTGACGCGCTTCTTACCGGCAAGTTCCTGGGGGGTTTGCTGGTGATCGCCATATGCTTGCTGGCTCTCTGGCTGCTAGTGACCGGGCTTGGCATGCTCCTGCTGGGGCTGCCACCGAGCGGTGAGGAGATCGCCCGCGGCCTTGCGTTCCTGTTCGCCTCATTTGTTTACGCCGGCGTCTGGCTGGCCGTGGCATTGGCCTTCTCCACGATCGTCAAATCGCCGGCGACCTCGGCGCTATGCGCGCTCACGGCATGGCTGCTGTTCACGGTGTTCTGGCCGATGCTGGCGCCGCTGATTGCCGGAGCCGTCGCGCCAATTGACCCTCTCGATCCGATGACGGCCGTTCATCAGATCCATGTTCAGCAGGCCATCGCACGCATCTCGCCCAACACCCTCTACGGAGAAACCACGCTGGCCCTGCTCAATCCGGCAACGCGTTCGCTCGGTCTGCTGTTTGCCGATCAGTTGAGCGGGGCCCTGATGGGCGCTCCCCTGCCCTTTTCGCTGAGCGTCGTCCTCATCTGGCCGCAGCTCGCCGGCATGATCGCAGCACTTCTGGTGCTGTTCACCATCGCCTACGTTTCATTCCAGAGGCAGGAGATTAGAGCGTAAGAGCCGCTGATGAACGGGCTTTGTCTGAGATCGAAGCTTCTGATGTCTGCATGGATGGCCACCAGATCATTTTAATGCCCGTACTGTACAGGCAAACCTTACTAAAGATTCATGCGCCGGAAATGGCATCGTAATGTTCCCCTCTCTATTCTTCTTAAACAGGACGCCCTTCAGGGCACAATCTTGAAGAGGATACGAGATCATGAAAAATTCCCCCGGTATGTTTTCCAGCACCCGCAAGCGCCTGATGGCCGCCGTCGCTTCCCTGGCCGTTGTCGGCGCGGTCGGCGCGGGCATGCTCGCAACCGGCACCGCCCCCGTGCTGGCCGATGCCGTGCGCGTCGAAGCCCCGCAAATG
>NZ_VFTG01000017.1 GCF_006439355.1 Mesorhizobium sp. B4-1-3 | reverse complement strand
TACGTGAGCACCGGAAGCGCAGGAAGCCGTCGTTTGCAGGCCGACCTCACCTGAATATCGGCACACCCTAGTGCACCTGCAGCGGCCGACCGTCTCATCCGTGATCATCGGCGCGCGCAACGAGGAGCAACTGCGCCAGAACTTAGGGGCCGTCGGCTGGGCGCTGACGCCGGAGCAGATCAAGGTGCTCGACGAAGCGAGCACGGTGACTGCGCCCTACCCGTATTTCCCCTATCGCCGCCAGGAAGGTTTTGCCCGGCTGAACCCGCCGGCGGTGTGAGCTAACGCTGATGGGTGTGTCGAGATTCAGGTCAGGTCGAGTCGAGAAAGATGGCTTCCGAGAACCGGGGCGGAGCGTACTTAAGTACGTGAGCACCGGAAGCGCAGGAAGCCGTCGTTTGCAGGCCGACCTCACCTGAATATCGGCACACCCTAGTGCACCCGAAACTCCCCATCCACCTTCCGCCACTCATTCGGCGCTATCAGCTTCTGGTGCGTGTAGGTGACCGAGTGCAGCGGTCCGTCGAGCCTGGTCTTCCAGAACTCGATGAAGCGGATCAGCACCGGGAATTGCGGAGCTATGTCGTAATCTTGCCAGACAAAGCTTTGCAGCAGGTGCGGATGGTCCGGGTAGTGGTAAAGGATCTTGGCCGTGGTGAGCCCATACCCCTTGAGCATCAGGTCCATTTCGGAATGGTCGCGCATTGCGTTTCCTTGGTTGATTCTCCTTCTTCCCAACGCCGAATTGTGCCCACGGTTGCTTAACTGTCTATGGATTTCTTCGAGCTCCTTCAAAATTTTCGTCATCAAAACAGTCGGTTAGCAGCCGCGACGCGGGAGTGCTAATAGCCGGCGGCGCTTGACCCTGCGTCATCCCGCCGCGCAAATCCAACGTCTAATATTGCCGTCACGGCGGAACTGTTAATAATGCCCGCGAATTCGCGGCCGCATCGCCGCGATGCCGCCGGCGCTTCAAGCCGGCGGAACATTCCGGAGGAAAGCTGAAAATGTCCGATGTCCATGTCCATCGCGTCCAGCCCGCGTGGAAGAAGAACGCGTTGATCGACAACGACACCTATCTCAAATGGTATGCCGACAGCGTGAAGAACCCGGACAAGTTCTGGGGCAAGCATGGCAAGCGGATCGACTGGTTCAAGCCCTTTACCAAGGTCAAGAACACCTCCTTCGACGGCAAGGTCTCGATCAAGTGGTTCGAGGACGGGCAGACCAACGTCTCGTATAATTGCATCGACCGGCACCTGAAGAAGCGCGGCGACCAGACCGCGATCATCTGGGAGGGCGACAATCCTTACGACGATCGCAAGGTCACCTATAGCGAGCTCTATGCCCATGTCTGTCGCTTCGCCAATGTCTTGAAGAAGCATGGCGTCAAGAAGGGCGACCGTGTCACTCTCTATATGCCGATGATCCCGGAAGCCGCCTATGCGATGCTTGCCTGCACGCGTATCGGCGCGATCCACTCGGTCGTGTTCGGCGGCTTCTCGCCCGATGCGCTGGCCGGCCGCATCGACGACTGCAAATCGACCATCGTGGTCACCGCCGACGAGGGCCTGCGTGGTGGCAAGCCGATCCCGCTCAAGGACAACACCGACAAGGCGATCGACATCGCCGCTAAAGCCGGCACCAAGGTCGAGAAGGTCGTGGTGGTGCGCCGCACCGGCGGCAAGACCGGCTGGGTGCCCGGGCGCGACGTCTGGTACCACGAGGAGGCCGCGACCGTTAAGGCCGACTGCAAGCCGGAGAAGATGAAGGCGGAAGACCCGCTGTTCATTCTCTACACCTCCGGCTCGACCGGCAAGCCGAAGGGCGTGCTGCACACCACCGGCGGCTATCTCGTCTTCGTCTCGATGACGCACCAATATGTCTTCGACTACCATGACGGCGACATCTACTGGTGCACGGCCGATGTCGGCTGGGTCACCGGTCACAGCTACATCGTCTATGGGCCCCTGGCCAACGGCGCCACGACGCTGATGTTCGAAGGCGTGCCGAACTATCCCTCGCAGTCGCGCTTCTGGGAAGTGATCGACAAGCACAAGGTCAATATCTTCTACACCGCGCCGACGGCGCTGCGCGCGCTGATGGGCGCCGGCGACAGCCATGTGAAGAAGACCTCGCGCAAGTCGCTGCGCGTGCTGGGTTCGGTCGGCGAGCCGATCAACCCGGAGGCCTGGGAGTGGTATTTCAACGTCGTCGGCAACGCCAAGGTGCCGATCGTCGACACCTGGTGGCAGACCGAGACCGGCGGCATCATGATCACGCCGCTGCCCGGCGCCACCGATCTCAAGGCCGGCTCCGCCACGCGGCCCTTCTTCGGCGTCCAGCCGCAGCTGGTCGACGGCGACGGCAAGGTGCTGGAGGGCGCCACCGACGGCAATCTCTGCCTCGTCGATTCCTGGCCCGGCCAGATGCGCACCGTCTATGGCGACCACGACCGCTTCGTGCAGACTTACTTTTCGACCTACAAGGGCAAGTACTTCACCGGTGACGGCTGCCGCCGCGACGAGGACGGCTACTACTGGATCACCGGCCGCGTCGACGACGTCATCAACGTTTCCGGCCACCGCATGGGTACGGCCGAGGTGGAATCGGCGCTGGTCAGCCACGACAAGGTCTCGGAGGCAGCCGTCGTCGGCTACCCGCACGACATCAAGGGCCAGGGCATCTACTGCTATGTCACGCTGATGGCTGGCACCCCATCGAGCGAGGATCTGCGCAAGGAGCTGATCGCGCATGTGCGCAAGGAGATCGGCGCCATCGCCACGCCCGACAAGATCCAGTTCGCGCCGGGCCTGCCGAAGACCCGTTCGGGCAAGATCATGCGGCGCATCCTGCGCAAGATCGCCGAGGACGATTTTGGCGCGCTCGGCGACACTTCGACGCTCGCCGATCCGGCCGTGGTCGACGATCTCGTCGCCAACCGGCAGAACAAGAAGGGCTGATGGCACGCGAGGCGATCCTAGGCACGGTCAGCCAGCTTTGGCGCTATCCGGCGAGTTCGCTCGGCGGCGAGCGGCTTGATGCCATCTCGGTCGGGCTGAAAACCGTCGACGGCGACCGGCTGTTCGGATTGGTCGATGCTTCCGACGGCGAGATCGCCAGGCCCGACCGCGAAGCCAGATGGCACAAGGTGCCGCTGATCCGCACCCGGCTGAGCGAGGCCCCGACGAGCAAGGAATGGCGGCTGGAAGTGGCCGTGCCCGGCGGCGGCTGGCTGCCGGCACCCGATCCTGAAACCGACCGCGCGGTGTCCGCCTTTCTCGGCTTCGACGCCTCGATCCGGCCGTTTGGCGCGGAGAATGCGGCGCCCTGCTATGCCGGCCCGCGGACCGAGGCCCGCTATGCCAAGGCGCCGATCCATCTGCTCACCACAGCCTCGCTTGCCAGGCTGAAGGCGCTGCACCCCGAAGGCACGCCCGATCCGCGCCGCTTCCGGCCCAACATCGTCGTCGACATGGCGCCGGTCGAAGGCTCGTTTCCCGAAACGGAATGGATCGGCAGGAAGCTCGCGGTCGGCGATCTCGAGCTCACCGTCTCCGAACCTTGCCGCCGCTGCGGCTTCACCATCATCGCCCAGGACGGCTTCGATACCGACCCCGGCATCCTGCGCAACCTGGTGCGCTATAACGCCCACAATCTCGGCGTCTACTGCACCGTCGACCGGCCCGCGCGGATCGAGATCGGCGCGCCGATGCGCTTGATGGACTGAAGCGGGTCGGGTCTACCGGTACAAATCCGCCCGTGTCGGCGGCAGGCCGCTCGGGCCGCGGGCGCGCCTGGTGGCGACAGTCTGGAAAATCTGCGCCGAGGCGCGCTCGAACGTGATCGAGCAACCCGTTAGATAGAGCAGCCACAGCCGCGCCTTGGGCTCGCCGACCTCGGCGACCGCCTCATCGAAGCGCGCATGCAGACGCTCCGCCCACAGGCGGCAGGTTTGCGCATAATGCTCGCGCAGGTTCTCCACGTCATAGACGAGGAAGCCGTGCGCCTCGAGATTGCCGAGCGTCATGCCGATCGTGTCGAGTTCGCCGCCGGGAAAGATGTATTTGATCAGGGCCTTGTATTCCGGCCCCTTGCGCAACGTCTTGCGGATGTCGCCCTTGCTGCGCCTGGTAATGGCATGATGCAGATAGATCCCGCCGGGCTTGAGCAGGCGATTGACGGCGGAGAAATAGGCGTCGTGATTGGCGAGCCCCAGATGCTCGAACATGCCGATCGACGAGATCTTGTCGAACGTGCCTGAGAGTTCGGTATAGGATTTTATCTCGATGGTGATGCGATCCTCCAGCCCCTCCGCGCGAATGCGTTCGCGGGCAAGATCGGTCTGGGCTTGCGATAGCGAGACGCCATGGCCGAAGACGCCGTAGTTCTTCGCTGCATGGATGAGCATCGCACTCCAGCCGCAGCCGATGTCGAGCAGCTTTTCGCCGGGCTTCAGCCTGAGCTTGCGGCAGATGTGGTCGAGCTTGTCGACTTGCGCCTGGTCGATCCCATTGGCGAAATCGTGGAAATAGCCGCAACTGTAGACCATGCGCTCGTCGAGGAAGAGCCGGTAGAAATCATTCGAAATGTCGTAATGGTGCTGGATCGCCTCCTTGTTCGATCCGCTGACGAAAGGCTTGCGGCCGGAAAGGTCGCTGCGCGCCGTCATCTGCTTGCGCGAAAACAACACCATCGGCAGGTCGCGCAGGATCGCCAGCTTGGGCAGGGATTTGAGCTTCGTCTTGAGCTTGCCTTGCGAAGGCAGGGCATAGAAATCGAACAGCGTGCCTTCTTCGATATCGACCGTTTTGGAAATCCACATCTCCACCAGCGTCGAGAAGGTCGGCCGGCGAACCAGCTGCCAGACGATGTCCTGATCGTTGATGGCAAGCACCGGACCGCCGGCGGGTCCGATCCGCTCGCCGGTCCACAGCCGGACCGCAAAACCCGGCTTCAGCGTTTCGACGACCTTGCGTACGATCCGCGCGGCTCTGTCGGCGGCGTCCATTCCCACCTCCCGATATGTCGCCCCCAAAGCCGCACTGTCGTCCACCGGCCTGTGGACCGCAATCCCGATCTGTTGCGCAAAAGCACCGCAAGAGCAGTTTCCCGGCTCGTGGCACGACCATTCCGTTGCGTCATCTTGTCTTTTGCCTCGGCGCACCCCATCATCTGAGTGTGTTCAACGAACTGAAAGGAGGTGATCCGATGTCGAGTGATTTCGTTTTCCACAACGTGAGCTCTGCGGATTGCACTTCCGGGAAGCAGTCTTCCCGTTAAGGCGCGAGACGCGCGGCAGGTAGCCCGGAGGGGCTGCCGCCAGGAGCCGCGTCATGGACGGAAACACGGAAGGCCGCCGGCTTCGTCAAGAAGCGGCGGCCTTTTCCATTTGGGGCATGGGGCGCAGGCTTCTTAAGCGCGTCGCGCAGAAACGAATTCAGGCGACGCGCTTTGATCTCTGTTTTGATGCATGTCGTTGTCCCAGAACCGCTGAACACTTCTGGGCGACATGCATTAGCAACCAACGCCCGCTATTCGGTGCTCGTTATTTGGCGATCGTCAGCTTGCCGATGTTGCGCACGATATCCTGGAAGGCCTGGTTGAGCTCGGTACCGTCGGCAGCTTGATAGAAATGCTTGCTGATGCCGGTATCGGGACTGGCACAGGACTGCAGCGTCGACTTGGCGTTCGTCTCGGTCAGCGCGAAGCCGATCGTGAATATCTCGATGCCTTGGTCTCGCATCGCCGCGCAGAGCGTTGTCGCCGCCGTGCGTGTCTGGACCTTGCCGGCAGCATTATAAACCTGATCCGGGCCGTTGGCGTCGAAATAGGACAGGTTGAACTCGCCATCGGTCATCAGGATCACATATTTGGCGACCTTCTTCGGATCCATCTTCGCCGGCCTCGCCGAAGCCTTCATGACGCTGCCCCAGTTTTCTGACAGCATGTACCATGCCCATTGCACGCCGATGTGGCCGGCGGTGCCGCCCGAGGCCTCAAGGTCCTTGATGACATTGTTCAAAGCGGAGGCATCCGTGGTCAGCGGCTGTATTGCTGCTAGGGGACATGCTCGCGTGTGGCTGTCCCTGGCGAAGTCGGACAGATAGAGGTCGCGGTTGACCATGCTGACATCCGGGCCCGCATCCGAATACCGATAAGCCCCTTTGCGCTCGGTAGCGCAGCTATCCGGCCGGGTCGACACGGCGACATATTTCGGATCGCCATTGCCGGGCGCCTGCTTGCGCTCGCTGGCCTTGGTCTCGACAAAGACCGTACTTGCGGCGAGCGATCCGGTGTTGACCGAATTAGCGTAAGGCACGATTGCCACCCGCACCCGTGCCCGGGAGGCGTTCTGGCCGTCGAGGAACGAATCGACTGCGTTACTCGCCGCTGTCCTCAGGTCCTTGATCTTCTGGCCCGCCATCGATCCCGTTATGTCGAGCATCATCGCCACCTCGACCTGCTTGTCCGAATAAAGCGCCGTGGTCGAAGCATTCACCCGTCGCATATCGCCGGTGCTGAAGATCGGGAAAAACAGGCCGACATCGACATGCGCATCCGCCTGTACCGTATTGGCCGTCCTGTTGACCGTAAGCTTGTCGAGCACGACCCGATTGGCCTGCATGATGCCGGCCACGCTGTTGGCGTCGAGGAATGCCTGCACCGTCTTGGTGGCGTCGGCATCTTTGATAACGCCGAGGGTGAGATCGCGGGCCGTCGAGGTCACAGCCGCGTCGACGACGCCCTGCAAGCTCGACCTCGCATTGTAGAGTTGCGAGATATTGACCGCGAATCCCACCCCCAGCGCGAGGACCGATGCGGCAGCTCCGAACAGAACCGCGAAATTGCCTCCGCGATCCCGGGTAAAGCCGTCCACCCCACGAACGACACCTCTGAACTGCCGCATCCCTTCCGCCTCCACTGTCTGCGGCACTGCGCCGCTCGGCCGGGGCGTTGCAGGATTTCGGCCAGACCCGGCGGGCGGTCGCCGAAAGACGCTTAACAAGCACTTAATCCATTGTTTTTTCTGGCTTTCGGCGGATTTATGGGTGAACGGGAAGTAAACGAAAATGCGCTGGCGAGACGGCCTTCATGAAGCGCTTACCATGATCTCGTGGGCTGTCGCGGCCGTTCTCCCTTCGGCACAATCAGGCTGTGCCGAAGCGGGCCAAGCGGCAGCCACGAGCCGTGATGAAACAGGTGCGGCGCTGGGTCGGTGAGATTCAGGTCAGGCCGGGTCGAGAATGGTGGTTTCCGAGAACCGGAGCGGAGCGTTCTTGAAGGACGTGAGCACCGGAAGCGCAGGAAGCCTCCATTCGCAGGCCGGCCTCACCTGAATATCACCGACCCTGGAGCAATTCCAGGAAAGGTGTGAGCGGTTTCCGTCCGGAATTGCGTAAAACAAAGAGATAGAGCGTTTCGCCGTTTCCGTGAAACGGTGAAACGCTCTAAGCCAGCATCTGCGCGCTGGCCGTCCTGTCGACGCTGTGATGCGGAGGATTGAAGCGGTTGCCTTCCTGCTCGTAGGTCCAGACCTTGAACAGGCTGAGCCGGTGCGGGCCGAAACTGTGCAGCAGCGGCACGTCGGTCGCGTCACGGCCGCGCGCGATGACGACGCGGCCGATGCGGGGTTGGTTGTGGCGCGGATCGAACGTGTACCACTTGCCGTCGAGGAAGACTTCCATCCAGGCCGAGAAATCCATCGGCGCCGGATCGGCCGGTACGCCGATATCGCCGAGATAGCCGTTCACGTAGCGCGCCGGAATGTTCATGCATCGGCAAAGCGTGATCGCCAGATGCGCGAAATCGCGGCACACCCCGACACGCTCCTCATGCGCCTGGGCCGCCGTGCGCGTAGCGCGTGCGTAGCCGTAGCCAAAGGAGAGCCGGCTGTTGACATAGTCGACGATCGCCTGGACGCGCGCCCAGCCGGGCGGCAGCAGGCCGAAAAGCTGCCAGGCGGTGTTGCTGAGATGGTCCGTTTCGCAGTAGCGGCTGCCAAGCAGATAGACCAGCACGTCGTCAGGCAATTCCGCGACCGGCGTTTCACGCGCCAGCGTGTTCACCTCGTCGGTCTCGCCGCTGTCCTCGACCGCCGCGTCGTAAAGGATACGGAAGCTTCCGGCCGGCGCCGTGAAACGACGGCAGATATTGCCGTGGCGGTCGCGATAGGTATGGGTCGCCACTGAGGGCGAGGTGAGGACCCGCGTCTGCCGCTTGATGTCGGCGTGCCGTTCGGGATGGATGTCGAGAAGCGAGATGATCGGCGTTGCCGCCGCGCACTCGATAGCGATTTCATAGCCGAGCCGGATCAGCATCGCATTCCCCCCTTTGGTGATTTTGGAAGACTGCGTGTCCAACGCGACGAATCGGAGGTTGTTCCCGTGCCGAATCGAAATGACGAGTACCTCGCCTTCTCAGGCGGTGATGACCAGTCTAAACTGCGCTTCGCATTTCGCCCCTCCCCCGAAACGATTCTCCAGGACATCCGATGTTCGCAGGCTCAAAGTTCGCCGCCTTCCTGTTCGACATGGATGGCACGGTGCTCAACTCGATCGCCGCGGCGGAACGGGTGTGGACGGCGTGGGCGAACCGGCACGGCCTCGATGTCACGGCCTTCCTGCCGACGATCCATGGCAGGCGCGCGCGCGAGACGATCGCCGCGCTGAAGCTGCCGGGCGTCGATCCGCTGGCGGAGGCTGATTTGCTGCTCAGGGCCGAAGCCGAGGATCTCGAAGGCATCGTCCCGATCCCCGGCGCCGTCGCGTTCCTGGAATCGCTGCCGCCGCAGCGCTGGGCGATCGTCACCTCGGCGCCGCGCGAGCTGGCGCTGCTGCGCATCGAGGCGGCCGGCATCCCGGTTCCCGCCATGATGGTCACCGCCGAAGACGTGAGCCATGGCAAGCCGGCGCCGGACTGCTTCCTGCTGGGGGCGAGCCGTCTCGGGGTCGAGGCGCGCGACTGCCTGGTCTTCGAGGATGCGCCGGCGGGCATCGCGGCGGGCGAGGCTTCCGGCGCGTCGGTGATGGTAATCAGCGCGACGCATGTCCACCCGCTCGTCACGCCGCACCCGACGATCCGTTCCTATGACGAAATCGGCATCGCCGTCGACGATACCGGTTTCATCGCTTTGTCGCCGACACGGGCTGCAGCCTAGTCCCTCGTACAGGGATTTTGACGGATTGCAGGCTTGTCGGCAGGTGAGATCTTCACCGTTCGTCTCGCCAGATCAGCCAAACCTTCGAGATTGGGCCGAAGCTTGCGAACTTCGTCATTCACGGGCGGAGCGACGCGCAGCGGCGCGCAGACACGAGGATCCATTCCGTGGCCTTGGCCGAGGAATGCAGCGGAACAGAGTTCTGGACCGTGTGGCAACGTCTCGACGTCACGGAATGATCCTATGGTCTGCGCGCGTCGCTTCGCTCCTTGCTCCGCCATAGGATGACGAAGCGATGGGCCTTCGACCAATCGTCAACGCGGGCAATCTGCGTGACCACTATTCGGCAGATACCGCTCGGAAACCAGTTCTCGTCAGAAGTCGCTGGTGAGCCCCTTGACTTCCCAATCGCCGTAGCGGCCAGGTTCCTTGCCACCGCGACCGCCGATTTCCTTTGGCAATTGCGCCTCCGCCGCTTGGTACTTTTGACGACGGGCTTCAGCCTCTGCTAACGCCCGCTGCGCTTCGGGTCTCAGCGTCTTTTGCGGCTCTGTAGTCGGATCGGCGGCTTCGGTTTTGCCTGGCTCTTCGATCATGCGATAAGTCCTTGCCGATTGAAACGGGAGCGACCGTTGCCCATCATATAGCCATGAAATCGAGAGGATCGACTCCTATTCGCCCTGACCACAAACGGATGAAACGATGAACACGCTTCGCACCACCATGCTTCTCGCCGCGATGACGGCGCTGTTCATGGGCGTCGGCTATCTGATCGGCGGCTCGGGCGGCATGATCATCGCGCTTCTGCTCGCCGCCGGCACCAATCTGTTCAGCTATTGGAACGCCGACAAGATGGTGCTGTCGATGAACCGCGCCGTCGAGGTCGACGAGAAGAACGCGCCCGAATATTACGCGATCGTCCGGGCGCTGGCCAAGCAGGCCGGCCTGCCGATGCCGAAGACCTATCTGATCGACAACCCGCAGCCCAATGCCTTCGCCACCGGCCGCAATCCCGAGAATGCCGCGGTGGCCGCGTCCACCGGCCTGCTCCAGCGCCTCTCCCACGAGGAGGTCGCAGCGGTGATGGCGCATGAGCTGGCCCATGTGCAGCATCGAGACACGCTGACCATGACGATCGTGGCAACGCTCGCCGGCGCCATCTCGATGCTCGGCAATTTCGCCTTCTTCCTCGGCGGCAGCCGGGAGAACAACAATCCGTTCGGCTTTGTCGGCGTGCTGGTGGCCATGCTGGTCGCGCCCTTCGCTGCCATGATCGTGCAGATGGCGGTGAGCCGCACGCGCGAATACGAGGCCGACCGGCGCGGCGCCGAGATCTGCGGCAATCCGCTTTGGCTGGCCTCGGCGCTCAACAAGATCGCGCGCGGAGCGGAGCAAATCCCCAATGAGGATGCCGAGCGCAATCCGGCGATGGCGCATCTTTTCATCATTAACCCGCTGCATGGCGAACGCATGGACAATCTGTTCTCGACCCACCCGAGCACCGAGAACCGTATCGCCGCGCTTCAGGAGATGGCGCGTGCGATGGGCGGCGCATCGCCTGCCCGGCGCGAAGCACCGACGCGGACCGCCGCCAATGAGACGCCGGCCGGTCCTTGGGGCAAGCCGGCCGACCCGGCTCCGGAGGCCGAGTCGCCGCCAAAACCCAATCCCTGGGGCCGCAACCCGACGGGACCGCGCAATGTCCGGTCGAGAGGCCCTTGGTCGTGACGCCACCGGGGCGCGGACAGCCAGGCAATCCGCAACGAAAGGCCGGCGACGAGATAGCCGGCCTTGCCGCGCGAAAAGCGGCGGCGCGGCTGCTGGCCGCCGTCATCGATGCCCGCACGCCGCTCGACGGGTTGACCGACAACGAGCACGGCCACCCGCAGTACAAGGCGTTGGACGGCCGCGACCGCGCGCTGGTGCGCGCCATCCTGGTGACCGCGCTACGCTATCGCATGACCATTGCCGGGTTGCTGTCGAAACGGCTGGAAAAGCCTCTGCCGGCCAATGCCACGGCGCTCTCGCATATCCTGAACGTCGCGGCCGCGCAGATCCTGTTCCTCGATGTTCCCGACAGCGCCGCCGTCGACCTTGCCGTCACTCACGCCAAGTCCGATCCGCGCACGCTGCGCTTCTCCGGCCTGGTCAATGGGGTGTTGCGTTCGCTGGCGCCCGCCAAGGAAGCCGAACTTGCCCCGGCGCTTGCCGCGACCAGCGAGGCACCACCATGGTTTTCGGAACGACTGGTCTCCGCTTATGGAGCGGATAAGGCGCGCGCCATCCTTGCGGCGCATCGGCACGAGGCGCCGGTGGATTTCACGGTCAAGGCCGATCCGGCGCTCTGGGCCGAGCGCCTGGGCGGCATCGTGCTGCCGACCGGCACGGTGCGTGTCGAAAAGCTCTCGGCCAACGTCATCGACTTGCCCGGCTTCGGCGACGGCGCCTGGTGGGTGCAGGACATGGCCGCCAGCCTGCCGGCGCGCCTGTTCGGCGATATTCGTGGGCAGCGCGTCGCCGATCTCTGCGCCGCTCCCGGCGGCAAGACGGCGCAGCTTGTCCTGGCCGGCGCCACCGTGACGGCCGTTGACACCTCGAAGAACCGGCTGGCGCGGCTGAAGCAGAATCTCGACCGCCTCGGCCTGACGGCCGAACTGGTCCAGACCGACCTGCTCGACTACATGCCATCGCAACTCTTTGACGCCGTGCTGCTCGATGCGCCCTGCTCCTCGACCGGCACGGTTCGCCGCCACCCCGACGTGCCATGGACGAAGACCTTGGCGGACGTCGAAAAGCTCGCCGGCCTCCAGCGCCGGCTGCTTGCCCATGCCGTTACGCTTGTCAGGCCCGGAGGACGGATCGTGTTCTCCAATTGCTCGCTCGATCCGATCGAGGGCGAGGAGCTCTATCGCGATTTCCTCGCCGAGTACCCCAGTGTCGTCGCCGATCCGATCCGCCCCGGCGAGTTCGCCGGCATCGATCCATTCCTGACGCCGGAGGGCACGTTGCGCACGACACCTGCCGACCTGGCGCTGGAATCGCCCGGAATTTCAGGCCTGGACGGTTTCTTTGCCGCGCGGATGAGACGGGCGGGTTAAAGCGTTATCTCGTAAAACTTGCTCACTTTCTCAGGGGTCGGCACCGGCAAAGCGGCGTGAAGTGGTTCACTTCGGCGAAATCCGCCTTCGCATAAGTTCTTGAATCGCATAAGCTTGTGCTTGGGTAATGGGGACATCAGGAGGGCTATTGGCACTTGTTGCCGGCAGCACGACGCGTCTTTGGACGCTTGTCGCGAGGGAGTTCTGGCGCAAAACGCGCCGGCGCCTCCGCGCTGGGCCGGTCTATCGCTGGCGCTATTCCGGCCGCACGCCCGAACGCGTCCTGATCGCCCCGCCCGACCTGCGGCTCGCCGATCCGCAGATCGCGCTGGAGATCTACTACGGACGCTATCCGCTGTCCGGCCATCTGGTCGAGACCGGCGGCAAGTCGCCCTTCCAGCTCGACGTGCCCAATCGCGGCTGGCAGAAATCTCTGCACGGCTTTCGTTGGCTGCGCCATATGCGCGCCACCGGCACGGAGCTTGCCGCCGCCAACGCCCGGGCGCTTGTCTCCGACTGGATCGCCATGCACGGCAACCAGATCTCCGGCGTCGCCTGGGAACCGGAAACGACGGCCAAGCGGGTGATCGCCTGGCTGCAGCATTCCTCGGTGGTGCTGCAGGGCGCCGAATTCCCCTTCTATCGCGCGTTCCTGAAATCGCTCGCCGTGCAGATCCGCTACCTGCGCTCGATGGCGCGTGAGATGCCGGACGGCGAGGCCAGGCTGCGCGCCCGCATAGCGCTCGCCTTCGCGGCGCTGTCGCTGCCGGCGCCAGCCTCGGCCCTGCGCGCCGCGACGCGCAACCTGGCCGAGGAACTCGACCGCCAGATCCTTCCGGACGGCGGCCACATCTCGCGCAAGCCGATGGCGGTGCTGGAACTGCTGGCCGATCTCCTGCCGTTGCGCCAGACGTATGCCAATCAGGCCGAGGCGCCGCCGGCGGCGCTGATCGGCGCCATCGACCGTATGCTGCCGGCGCTGCGTTTCTTCCGTCACCAGGACGGCAGCCTCGCCCGCTTCAACGGCATGGGCGCCACCATCCACGACCGCATCGCCACCATCATGCGCCATGATGACACGGTGGGCGCGCCGCTGCTGCATGCGCCGCATTCCGGCTACGAGCGTCTGTCGATGGGCGGCGTGACGGTGATCGCCGACACCGGCCTGCCGCCGCCGGTCGATGTCTCCAATGCTGCGCATGCCGGCTGCCTCGCCTTCGAGCTGTCTTCCGGGCGCCAGCACTTCATCGTCAATGCCGGCATCGACACTTACGGCGCTCCGGAATTCCGGCCGCTGGCCCGCGCCACCGCCGCGCATTCGACCGCGACGATCAACGACACCTCGTCGGCGCGCTTCAGCCATTCGCTACGTGTCAGCGACCTGTTGGGTTCGCCGCTGATCGGCGGCCCGCAGCATGTGCCCTGCAAGCGTCTCGACCAGAAGGGCATGCAAGGCTTCGTCGCCCGCCATGACGGCTATGTCCAGCAATTCGGCCTCCTGCATGAGCGTGAGCTGAAGCTCGGCACGAACGGCAACGTGCTTGCCGGCCGCGACCGTTTCCTGCGCCCGGGCAGTGCCGCGATCCGCAACAACGGCCGCGACTTCGTCACGGTGCGTTTCCACGTCCACCCCGACATCAGCCTTTTGCAGGATGACCACGACCGCCTGACCTTGGCCGCCGCGCAGGGCGACAGCTGGGTCTTCACCTGCGCCGAAGTGGTGCCGGAGGTCGAGGAATCGATCTATTTCGCCGGCCTGGGCGGCCCGCGCCGCAGCCGACAGATCGTGCTTGCCTTCAAGGCCTCGGAGATTGCCGAGATCCACTGGCAGCTGACCCGCACCGGCATCGCCGGCCATCCGGAAAACAACTGAGCCTGGCCGGCAAAACGGGCTGCGCGCCTGATGCCAGACTCACTTGATTTCCGGGGCTCATATGCTAGGGCCGGCCGACGTCCCCTTCCAACAGCTCTGAAAGGCCGCCCGCCATGGCCGTGCCCACAAAAAACATTCCGGCGCCGGATCTTGTTCCTGTGCGCCGCGCGCTGCTCTCCGTCTTCGACAAGACCGGCCTGATCGACTTCGCCAAGGCGCTCGCCGCTTCCGGCGTCGAATTGGTCTCGACGGGCGGCACGGCAAAGGCCATCGCCGAGGCGGGCCTTGCGGTGCGCGACGTCTCCGACCTCACCGGCTTTCCCGAGTTCATGGATGGGCGGGTGAAGACCTTGCATCCGTCTGTGCATGGCGCGCTGCTTGGCATCCGCGACGATGCCGATCACGTGAAGGCCATGCGCGACCATCACATCGAGCCGATCGACCTTGTCGTCTGCAATCTCTATCCGTTCGAGGAGGTGCGCCGCTCCGGCGCCGGATACGCCTCCATCGT
Source organism: Mesorhizobium sp. B4-1-3 (assembly GCF_006439355.1). Classification (GTDB taxonomy): domain Bacteria; phylum Pseudomonadota; class Alphaproteobacteria; order Rhizobiales; family Rhizobiaceae; genus Mesorhizobium. Next base: position 112,893 of record NZ_VFTG01000017.1, on the reverse strand, counting down.
CGAGAACATCGATATCGGCGGCCCGGCCATGATCCGCGCTTCGGCCAAGAACCACGCCTATGTCGCCATCGTCACCGACCCGACCGACTATGCCTCCGTCGTCAACGCGCTGGAGATGAATCTGGGCTCGCTCTCGCTCGACTTTCGCAAGATGCTGGCCGCCAAGGCCTTTGCCCGCACCGCGACCTATGATGCCGCGATCTCCGGCTGGTTCGCCGAGGCGCTGGAGATCGAGCACCCGACATGGCGCGCTTTCGGCGGCCGCCTGGACCAGGTGATGCGTTATGGCGAGAACCCGCACCAGGGCGCGGGCTTCTACCTGTCGGGCGACAAGCGGCCGGGCGTCGCCACAGCCAGGCAGCTGCAGGGCAAACAGCTCTCCTACAACAACATCAACGACACCGACGCCGCCTTCGAGCTGGTCGGCGAGTTCGATCCCGCCCGCTCGGCGGCGATCGCCATCATCAAGCACGCCAACCCCTGCGGCGTCGCGGAAGGCCCGTCGCTGAAGGCAGCCTACGCCAAGGCGCTCGCCTGCGACCCCGTCTCCGCCTTCGGCGGCATCGTCGCCATGAACCGCATCCTCGACGCCGAGGCGGCGGAGGAGATCGTCAAGACCTTCACCGAGGTGATCATCGCGCCGGAAGCTACCGACGAAGCCGCCGCGATCGTCGCGGCGAAGAAGAACTTGCGCCTGCTAATCACCGGCGGCCTGCCCAACCCGCGCGCCGCCGGCACGATGGTAAAATCCGTCGCCGGCGGGCTGCTTGTGCAGAGCCGCGACAATGCCGTCGTCGACGACCTCGAGCTCAAGGTGGTGACCAGGCGCGCGCCGACGCCAGCCGAACTGGCCAACCTCAAATTCGCCTTCCGCGTCGCCAAGCACGTCAAGTCCAACGCCATCGTCTATGCGAAGGATGGCGCCACGGTCGGCATCGGCGCCGGCCAGATGAGCCGCGTCGATTCCTCGCGCATCGCCGCCCGCAAGGCGCTGGACGCGGCGGAAGCCGCCGGTCTCGCCGAACCGTTGACCAAGGGTTCGGTCGTCGCCTCCGACGCCTTCTTCCCCTTCGCCGACGGGCTCTTATCGGCGATCGAGGCCGGCGCCACCGCCGTCATCCAGCCCGGCGGCTCGATGCGCGACGACGACGTCATCGCCGCCGCCGACGAGCACGGCATCGCCATGGTGTTCACCGGCGTGAGGCATTTCCGGCATTGATGCTCGGCGCGGAAATGCTTCAAGAATTCGCTCCGCTGAGTCGATTGGTGCGGTTTTCGAGAACCGGAGCGGAGCGGACATTCAGTCCGTGAGCACCGGAAGCGCAGAAAACCGCGGCAAGCGGCCAGCGGAGTAGAATTATCGAAGCATCTCCTTCGGCTTGTCCGCCGGATAAGGCGTCCCCGCCAGGATCGCCATGCCGATGCCCAGGAACAGGATGATCGCCGCCATGCCGAGCCGCGGCGAATCGCTCATGGTGGTGATGGTCGCCACCATGAACGGCGCTAGGAAGCTGGTCGCCCGGCCGGCCAGCGCGTAGATGCCGAAATAGCGGCCCGACTCGGCGGCGGTCACGCTGCGCGCCATGTAGGAGCGCGACGAGGCCTGCACCGGTCCGAAGGCAAGGCCGATCAGCAGCCCATAGAGGATGTAGGCCTTTTCGGCCGCGGTGCCGAACAGGCCCCCGGAATCGGCGGTCGGCAGCGGGACCAGGCCAAGCAGCGTGAAGCCCGGGCCGGTCGAGACGACGCCGATGGTGGCGACCGACAGCATCACCAGCGCGATCATCACCACGGCCTTGGAGCCGAGCGCTGTATCCAGCCGCGCCGCGATCCAGCAGCCGAAGATGGCGACGATGTTGAGGATGATGCCGAACAGGCCGATCTCGGTGATCGACCAGTGGAACATGCCGGCCGCGAAGGTGCCGCCGAGCGCCAGTAGCGCGTTGACGCCGTCCTGATAGATCATGCGCGCCAAAAGGAAGCGCAGGATGCCGCTGCGCTGGCGCACTTCGGCGAGCGTCGATTTCAGCTCAGAGAGGCCCTCGCGCACCGCCGGCCCGATCGGGATCCCCTTGGCGGCGTCGGGCGTGAAGAAGAACATCGGCAGGATGAACAGGAAATACCAGCCGGCCGACATCGGCCCGGTGAAACGCGCATCCTCGCCGAGCTTCGGGTCCAGCCCGAACAGCGGGTCGAGGCCGATGAGCGTCTTGCCGGTTTCGAGATTGCCGGCGAGGAACAGCACCACGAAGATCAGCGCCACCATGCCGCCGAGATAGCCGAGCCCCCAGGCGATGTTGGAGATCCGGCCGATCTCTTTCTTCGGCACCAGCCGCGGCATCATGGAATCGTTGAACACGGTCGAGAACTCGGCCGCAACAGAAGCCAGCGAGAACAACAGCACGACCAGGAAGAGGTTCGAGCCGGGCGCGGCGAACCACAGCAGGCTCAGGCTGACGATCTTGATTGTCGCGAAGAAGGCGATCCACGGCTTGCGCGGCCCGGTCTGGTCGGCGATCGAGCCGAGCACCGGCGACAGCACAGCGATGACCAGGCCGGCCGCGGCAATGCCGTAGCCCCAGGCTGCCTGGCCGGCCGTCGGGTCGCTAACCATGCGCGATACGAAATAGGGCCCGAAGATGAAGGTGGTGACGACGGTGAAGAAAGGCTGCGCCGCCCAGTCGAAGAACATCCAGCCCCAGATGCCGCGCCCCGATGCGCGCTGCACTGTCTCTACTGCCGCCATGCTTTCTCCCCTGGCATCGCTCGCGTCGGGCGCCATGTCTGCATGTTTTCAGGCAGCGATGCAAATGAACAAGCGCAGCGCTGCCGTTGCTTTCCTCGCCCCGCGCAGCGGGGAGAAGTGCACACATCTTTTGTGACTTGGCGTGACTGATCAGGCCGAGGCCTGATTGCCGCGTGGTTCCCCCAATCCGTCGCTGCTTCGCAGCGCCACTTTCCCCCCTCCGGAGGGAAAGGAAGGGAGCGTTGCTGGACGAGCGTTCACGGCAAAAAGCTTGGCGCCTTTCCTCTCCCCCGTCGATCGGGGGAGAGGCGGCTCGGCGAAGCCGAGACGGAGTGGGGGTCGGCCAGCGCAGCATAAGACAATACATGCACCAAGCTGCCATGCACCTATCGCCAAAGGCCAGCCGCTTTGGCGGGGGCGAGGAACTTCACATCCCCGTCAGGTCGCTCATCAGGCCGGACGCCACCGACAGCCGCGACACGGTGATGTCGCCGCCTTCGGTGAGCGCCTGCAGCCGCTCGCGGATGCGCGCGACGCGCTCGCCGCCGGCTTCGAGCCAGGCCGTGACCGGATCCGCGGCCGTGCCGTGTGCGGTCAGCGCCGCCACCGCGATGCCGCGGCGCGCCACGCCGATCGTGTCGGTCGCGCGCGACAGCGCCAGCTGGTCGTAATAGTCCGGCGGCATGATCGAGCGCGCCGCTTCCTCGACGCGTGGGATGCGGAAGGCGTCGCTGACGGCGAAGAAGGCCTTGGCCGCGCTGACGATGTCGGCATTGGCGGTGCGCGCGGTGAGCGCGATATCCGGAATCAGCTCGGCCACCTCGGTCAGGGCGAGCTGCCCGGCGAGCTTTTCCGGCGCACCGCCCTTGAACAGGCCGTGCCGCCGCTCCTCGATGTGCTCGCGCGAGAAGGCCGGCAGCAGCGAGAGAAGCTTCGGCTCGAGCGCCTTGCGGGCTTCCTGCAATTCGGCGATGCGCTGGCCGAGCGGCGCGGAGCTCGCTTCGTTCTTCAGATACCAGCCGCTGGTCACGAAGATAAGCCGGCTAACCGCCTGGTAAAGATCGAGCTGGATCTGGCCGTCGATCTGGTTATCGAGCGCGTCGATCTCGCGATAGAGCGCCGGTAGCGCGAAGCCGTCGCGCACCACGGTGAAGATGCGCACGACATCGGCCGCCGTACGGCCCGTCGATTCCTGCAGCCGGTTGACGAAGGACGGACCGCCGCGATTGACGAGGTCGTTGGCGACGACGCGGGCGATGATCTCGCGGCGCAGCCGGTGGTCGCGAATCTCGCCGGCGAATTTCTTGGCCATGCGCTCCGGGAAATAGCCCATCAGGTCGCGGTCGAAATGCGGATCGTCCGGCACGTCGCTGGCGACGATGTCGGAGAACAGCACGATCTTGGCATAGGCAAGCAGCACGCCGAGCTCGGCCCTCGTCAGCGGCTCGCCGCGCGCCTCGCGTTCAGCAAGCGCCGCCGGCGAAGGCAGCGTCTCGACCACCCGGTCGAGCAGGCCGCGCGCCTCCAGCGCCGTCATGAAGCGCGCCTGGTGCGCGATGTCGGCCAGCCCCCGCTTGCGCGCGAGCGACAGCGCCAGCGTCTGCTGGTAGTTGTTGGAGAGCACCAGTGCGCTCACCTCGTCGGTCATCTCGGAAAGCAGCTTGTTGCGCGCTGGCCGCGCCAGCGAACCCTTGCGCATGGCCGACGCCAGCGCGATCTTGATGTTGACCTCGACGTCGGAGCAGTTGACGCCGCCCGAATTGTCGATGGCGTCGGAATTGCATCGGCCGCCATTCATGCCGAACTCGATGCGCGCCCGCTGCGTGACGCCAAGATTGGCTCCCTCGCCGATGACCTTGGCCCGGACATCGAGCGCGGTGACGCGGATAGCGTCGTTGGCGCGGTCGCCGACATCCTGATTGTTTTCACCGGAAGCCCGCACATAGGTGCCGATGCCGCCGAACCACAGAAGGTCGACGGGCGCCTTGAGAATGGCGCTCATGATCTCGACCGGCGTCGCCGTCGTCTTGGAGAGGCCGATCGCGGCGGCGGCCGCCTGCGGCAACGTGATCGATTTCTGGCTGCGCGAGACGATGACGCCGCCTTCCGACAGCTTCGACTTGTCATAATCCTGCCAGGACGAGCGCGGCAGCGCGAACATGCGCTGGCGTTCGGCCATCGACGCCGCCATGTCGGGATCGGGATCGATGAAGATGTCGCGATGGTCGAAGGCGGCGATCAGCCTGGTGGCCGGCGACAACAGCATGCCGTTGCCGAACACATCGCCCGACATGTCGCCGACGCCGACGACGGTGAAGGGCGAGGTCTGAATGTCGCGGTTCATCTCGCGGAAATGCCGCTTCACCGCTTCCCAGGCGCCCTTGGCGGTGATGCCCATCTTCTTGTGGTCGTAGCCGGCCGAACCGCCGCTGGCGAAGGCATCGTCCAGCCAGAAGTGATGCTTCTCGGAAATCGCGTTGGCGGTGTCGGAGAAGGTCGCCGTGCCCTTGTCCGCTGCGACGACGAAATAGGGATCGTCCTTGTCGCGCCGCACCACGCCGGCCGGCGGGATGACGCCGTCGACACCAATATTGTCGGTGATCGAAAGCAGGCTGGAGACGAAGTTCTTGTAGGCCGAGGTGCCGGCTTCGAAGATGGCGTCGCGCCCGGCGCTCATCGGCAGCTTCTTCGGATAGAAGCCACCCTTGGCGCCGACCGGCACGATGACCGCGTTCTTGACCTGCTGCGCCTTGACCAGCCCGAGCACCTCGGTGCGGTAGTCCTGGGCGCGGTCCGACCAGCGCAGGCCGCCGCGCGCCACCGGGCCGAAGCGCAGATGCACGCCCTCGACCTCGGAGCCGTAGACGAAGATCTCGCGCCATGGCCGGGGTGCCGGCAGTCCCTCGACCGCCTGCGAGTCCAGCTTGACCGCCAGCGACTGCCCCTTTGCTTTCGTATCGGTTACGAAATGATTGGTGCGCAGCGAGGCTTCGATCAGGTTGAGGTAGCGTCGGATGATGGTATCGTCATCGATATTGGGCACCTCTTCCAGCGCGTCCTTGATCTTGGCCTTGAGGTGCTTGGCGGCGACCGCACCGTCGCCCTCTGCCGTCGGCCCGAGCTGGGCGACGAACAGTTCATGCAGGCCGCGCGCGATCTCCGGATAACGATTGAGCGCGGCGGCAATGAAATCCTGGCTCTGCGGGATGCCGGCCTGCTGCAGATAGCGGCCATAGGCGCGCAGGATGGTGATCTCGCCCGACCACAGGCCGGCGGTCTGCGCCAGGCCGTTATAGCCGTCATTGTCGACATCGCCGCGCCAGACCGAAAGGAACGCGTCCTCGAACAGCGCTCCGCCGTCGGTAAGATCGATCGGTTTGCCGTAGCTGTTCTCCAGTTCCATGTCGTGGATGAACACTCGATCAGCCGGATCGTCGCCGACCTCGAAGGTGCGCTCGCTGATGACGCGGAAGCCGATGTTTTCCAGCACCGGCACGCGCCGCGACAGCGCCACGGGGCTGCCGAAATGGTAGATCTTCAAAGCCGCCTGGTGCGGCTTCTGGTCGGCATGGCGGTAATAGTCGATGGCGATCGGGTTGTCGGCGCCGATCTTTGCGATGCGCCCGGCATCGGCAAGCGCCACGGCGGCGGAGAAGGTATCGCGATAGCTTTCGGGGAAACGCGCTGCGATCGCCTTCAGCGCCGGATCGCTGCCGGCCGCCCCCGCGGCTTCCGAGAGCGCGTCCTCCCAAGTGCGCACGATATCGCGGATCGCCGCCTCGATCGTCGACTGCTCGACCTTCGGCGTCTTGCCGCCGGAACGGCCGATGATGAAATGCACGCGCGCCAGCCCGCCTTCCGGGAAGGCCGGGTAATAGGCCGACAGCCGGCCCTCGAACACCGTCTTGAGATAGGCGCCGATCTTCTCGCGCACCACGCTGTCATAGCGATCGCGCGGCACGAAGACGAGGATCGAGACGAAGCGGTCGAACTGGTCGGCACGCACCAGCGCCCTGACGCGCGGCCGCTCGATGAGCCCCAGGATGGCGCTAGCATGCTTGCGCAGGATGGGAACGGGGACCTGGAAGAGCTCGTCGCGCGGATAGCTCTCCAGCACGTTGATCAGCGCCTTGCCCGAATGGTCGCTCGGATTGAAGCCGGACTTGGCGATGATTGTCTCCGCCTTCGAGCGCAGATAGGGGATCTTCATCACCGAGCGCGTGTAGGCGGTCGAGGTGAACAGGCCAACGATGCGCAGTTCGCCCGCCAGCGCACCCTTCGACGTGTAGGTCTTGACGCCGATGTAATCGAGATAGATGCGCCGATGCACCGACGACTTCGCATTGGCCTTGGTGACGATCAACGGCTCCGGCCCGTGCAGGAACGCGCGGATCTCCGGCGTCGTCGTCACCGCCTCGGTGCCGCGCCTCAGCACCAGCACATCGGGATCCGACAGGATGCCCATGCCGGGCTTCTCGGCACGCTCGAGATTGCCGCTTTCTTCGCCGCCGATATATTTGAACTCGCGCATGCCGAGGAAGGTGAAATTGTCGTCGCGCAGCCATTCGAGAAAGGCGATCGCCTCGGCGACGCTCTTCTTGTCGAGCGGCACGGCCGAATAGCGGAATTCGGAAATCGCCTGGTCGAGGCGGGCGAGCATGCGCTTCCAGTCGACGACGGCGGCGCGGACCTGCGAAAGCGTCTTGCGCAGCCGCTCGGTGAGGTTTTTCGACTGGTCGGCGCTCAGTCGCGGGATATGCACATGGACGACGCTCAGCCGGTCGTGCTCGTCATCCTCCTTGCCGCCGTCGCCAAGCACCTCGACCACACCGTTCTTGCCATGGCGTACGGTGACGATCGGATGGGTGACCAGCGTCGGCTCGCCGCTGGTCTCGGTGACCTCGCCGAGGATGGAATCGAACAGGAACGGCATGTTGTCGTTGACGACGGTGATGACCGTCACCGGCCGGCCGCCGCAGGCAACGCCGGAATCCGCCTCGACGGCGACGACGCTTTCACCCTTCCTGTGATTAGCGACCGCTTGGGCAGCGAGCTCGCCGGCGCGTTCCAGGTCGGCCGCGTCATAGGCCGCGACGTCCTCGGCGGGCGCCCGCGCCAGCAGATAATCGACAAGCCTTGCCGATTTCTCCTCCGCTTTCGCGGCGGTGGCTTTTTTCTTCGGCTTGGATTTAACGCTGGCCATGACGCTTAGTCCCTCCCGTTATATGCTTTTGTGGCTATCGTAGCAGATGACCGCCGTTTCGCGACAAAGGTTTGACGACGCATTAAAAAATTCGAACCGACGCCATCGCCTTGCAAGGAGAACCACCCATGAATGACCGGATTACCGCGCTTGACCTTGTCCAGGCGGAGCTAAGCGAAGCGACGAAAGCCTATTTCGACAAATGCCGGGAGAAGCTCGGCCTCGTGCCAAACGTGCTTCTCGCCTACGCCTTCGACGAGAAGAAGCTGCGCGCCTTCACCGACATGTACAACGACCTAATGCTGGGCGAGTCCGGCCTGTCGAAGCTGGAGCGGGAGATGATCGCGGTGGTCGTCTCCTCGATCAACCACTGCTTCTACTGCCTGACCGCCCATGGCGCGGCGGTGCGCCAGCTGTCGGGCGAGCCGGCGCTGGGCGAGATGATGGTGATGAATTTCCGCGCCGCCGACCTGTCGGACCGCCAGCGCGTCATGCTGGAATTCGCGGTCAAGCTGACCGAAGAGCCGGCTAAAATCGTCGAGGCCGACCGCGCCGCTTTGCGCCAGGCCGGCTTTTCGGATCGCGACATCTGGGACATCGCCTCGACCGCCGCCTTCTTCAACATGTCGAACCGCGTGGCCGCCGCGGTCGACATGCGGCCCAACCCCGAATATCACGCCATGGCGCGGTAGGCTTCGCCTGGAAAGCCTGGATCAGCGCGCCGCGACTGCAGCGGCGGCGCCCGCCATCGTCGTGGCGCTGACGCGGTTGGCGATCTTCATGGCGCGCTTGCTCTTCAGGAGCCGGCGTGCCTGCGAAGCAGCCAGCACCCAGGCAAGGTCGATAACGACCAGCACGATGGCCATGGTCAACGTCAGCTCGACCCAGCCGACCACGCTCACCGAGGCCAGGTCGATGATGGTCGGCAACAGCGCCAGATAGAACATCATGATCTTCGGGTTGCCGAGCGTCACCGCCATGCCGGCAAAGAACAGTTTCAGGGCTGAATCCTCGCGCGGCATCTCGCCTTCCTTGGCCTCGACCGGCGCCGTCCACATCTTGAACGCCAGATAAGCGAGATAGGCGACGCCAACCCATTTCACGGCGACGAAGGCGTAGTGGAAGGTCTGCGCCACCACGGCCAGTCCGAACACTGCAAGCGAGAGCCAGATCGCTTCACCGATCCACATCGCCAGCAGGAACGGGAAGACGTCGCGGAACCCCTTCGAGATCACCCGCGCCACCAGCGCCGCGATCGACGGGCCAGGCGAGCCGGCAGCGACGAAGAGGGCGGCGGCGAAGATCAGCAGCGAGGCGAGATGCATGGGGGCGCTTCCTATAGGATAGAAAGAAAAGATAGCCGATCGGATTGGATTTGGCACGCCCAGCAGACGCGATTGTTGAGCACGAGACAATAGCTGCCAGCGCCGGCTATTGCTGCTCTTGCCGTCCCCTTCAGCCTTAGCTAGAAGACCCGCCCCGACATCATTCGAGCATCACTTTGCCTCAGTAACCGCCGGTCTCGTCAACTCCCCCGAATGCACCGCAGGCGCAGCCATTGGCACGTCTGCTCAACTTGATGTGTTCTTCAGGCGGCGGTTCGAGACCAGTTTGGCATTGCTGAGTCGCTGTCGTGCGCGTGCCGCACCGACGCCTGTACCACCAACGCAGTGTTTCGCCACGCCGTGCCCGCACGGGCAACTCGACATCGCCGGCCTGACGGACTTCCCAGCGGGAAGGGCCTACCGGCATGTCTACCTTGCGCGTCCGCTGGACGATCGCGCCCGCAATTGCGCCACGACCTCTCATCAACTGCAACCGCTGCGGCGGCGTGAAACCCTATCGATGCGGCGAAAAATTCCGCGTCAACGCCAACGGCAAGCGCATCGACGTTTGGCTGATCTATCGTTGCGTCGATTGTGATAATTCCTGGAACCGCACGATCCTGGAGCGTTGCAACCGGCGCGACATCGAGCCGGCGCTGCTTGCGACGTTCGAAGACAACGATCCGGCGCTGGTGCGACGCCATGCGTTTGATGCCGTGGCGCTCAAGGGCCGGATCAGCCGTATCGAGGAATTTCCCGACGTCACAGTCCGAAAAGAATTGCCGGACGGCAGGCCGGCAAGTGCGACGGCACTTTCGCTTGAGCTTCGGCTCGACGCCGTGACGTCCCTGCGGCTGGATCGCCTGCTTGCCGGCGAGCTCGGCCTTTCGCGATCAAGGCTTCAAGCCCTGGACGAACGAAGGCGACTGACCGTCGAACCTGACGGCGCCAGGGCCTTGCGCAAGCCAGTTCGCGATGGCTTGGCGTTGCACATCGATCTGAACGGCGAGGCTGACTGCAACAATATCCTGTCGGCCGCGTGCCGCTAAAACGAAAAGAGGGAGCCGACGCCCCCTCATTGAACCCATGGCTGACAGCTTACGCCGCGCCCATAACCTTGGCGGCCTTCTCGGAACGCTTGCGCTCGTTCGGGTCGAGATAAAGCTTGCGGAGCCGGATGGTCTTCGGCGTCACCTCGACCAGCTCGTCGTCCTGGATCCAGGCCAGCGCCCGCTCCAGCGTCATGCGGATCGGCGGCGTCAGCTTCACCGCTTCGTCCTTGCCGGCGGCGCGGATGTTGGTGAGCTTCTTGCCCTTGAGCACGTTCACTTCGAGGTCGTTGTCTCTGGAGTGGATGCCGATGATCATGCCCTGATAGACCTTGACGCCCGGATCGATGATCATCGGGCCGCGGTCTTCGAGGTTCCACATGGCGTAAGCGACCGACTCGCCCTGCTCGTTGGAGATCAGCACGCCATTGGTGCGGCCGGGCAGCTCGCCCTTATAGGGCTCATAAGCGAAGAACAGCCGGTTCATCACGGCGGTGCCGCGCGTGTCGGTCAACAGCTCCGACTGGTAGCCGATCAGGCCGCGTGTCGGCGCATGGAAGACAAGGCGCTGGCGGTTGCCGCCGGAAGGGCGCAGCTCGACCATCTCGGCCTTGCGCTCCGACATCTTCTGCACGACGACGCCGGCATGCTCCTCGTCGACATCGACGACGACTTCCTCGACCGGCTCCAGCAGCTGGCCGTCCTCGCCCTTCTGCATGACGACGCGCGGACGCGACACGGCAAGCTCGAAACCCTCGCGGCGCATCGTCTCGATCAGCACCGCGAGCTGCAATTCGCCGCGGCCGGACACGAAGAAGGAGTCCTTCTCCGCCGATTCCTCGATCTTCAGCGCGACATTGCCCTCGGCCTCGCGCAGCAGGCGGTCGCGGATGACCCGGCTGGTCACCTTGTCGCCCTCGGTGCCGGCAAGCGGGCTGTCATTGACGAGGAAGGACATGGTGACCGTCGGCGGGTCGATCGGTTGCGCATGCAGCGGCTCGCTCACCGCCGGATCGCAGAAAGTATCGGCGACGGTGCCTTTCGACAGGCCGGCGATGGCTACGATGTCGCCTGCCTGGGCTTCGTCGATCGGCTGGCGCTCGAGGCCCCGGAAGGCGAGGATTTTCGAGATGCGGCCGGTCTCGATCTGCGTGCCGTCATGGTGCAGCACCTTGACAGCCTGGTTGGCCTTCAGCGTGCCGGACTCGATGCGGCCGGTGATGATGCGGCCGAGGAAGGGGTCGGCCTCGAGGATGGTGCCGATCATGCGGAACGGGCCGGGATGGACCGTCGGCGCCGGCACATGCTTGACGACGAGATCGAATAGCGGCGCGAGACCCTGGTCTTTCGGGCCTTCCGGATTTTCAGAGACCCAGCCGTCGCGGCCCGAACCGTAGAGGATCGGGAAATCGAGCTGCTCGTCGGTGGCGTCGAGCGCGGCGAAGAGGTCGAACACCTCGTTGACCACTTCGATATGCCGGGCGTCCGGGCGGTCGATCTTGTTGATGACGACGATCGGGCGCAGGCCCACTTTCAGCGCCTTGCCGACGACGAATTTGGTCTGCGGCATCGGGCCTTCGGCGGCGTCGACGAGCACGATCGCCGAATCCACCATCGACAGGATGCGCTCGACCTCGCCGCCGAAATCGGCGTGCCCGGGCGTGTCGACGATGTTGATGCGGGTGCCGTGCCAGTCGACCGAGGTAGCCTTGGCCAGGATGGTGATGCCGCGCTCTTTTTCGAGGTCGTTGGAATCCATGGCGCGTTCGGCGACGCGCTGGTTGTCGCGGAAGGCGCCGGACTGTTTCAGGAGCTGGTCGACAAGCGTGGTTTTGCCATGGTCGACGTGCGCGATGATCGCGATATTGCGGAGGTTCATTTTGTCTGGTCTCGGGAACGTTGCAGGCAGCAGGCTTAAGAAGCGCCGCCTTTTTCGGTTGCGCGGCTCATACAGGGTTTTTCGCAATTGCGAAAGGGGAGGCCCGGCCCCAAATACATGGTCACTGATTCTTAAACGTCTTGGTGTGAAATGATTCTGTTAACCAAGGCGGAACCTTTGAGGGGCCGGGCAGTTCGATGTTCATGAGCGATCAGATGTCCAGATTGCGTCCGGTTTTTGCGTGGGCGGCGCTTGGGTTGCTGCTTGCGGCCGGTGTTGCGCAGTCGGCGACGGCTCTGCGAGAGAGCAGTTCCATCCAGCCGCCCGATCCCAGGACCGCGCAGCAGATGTTCGCCGACGCCCCTGACGGCGTCGACCCGATCGTCACCGGCCCGGTCAGCGCCGCCTTCAAGCAGCGCCAGAAGGACGCCAATTGCGACACCGCGGTATGGCCCAACGTTCCACGGGCTTGCTATCCGGATTGATCGTCGCGCAGCAATCCTCAAGCGTAGCATTCCGGCACACCCCCCTCTGGCCTTCCGGACATCTCCCCCGCAAGGGGTTAGATGTCGCGTCGGCTTTGCCAATCCCCAGCGCTGACGAGCGGTAGCGTCGAAGCTGCCAATCTCCCCCCTTGCGGGGGAGATGTCCGGCAGGACAGAGGGGGGGTGCCTCGCGCCGACCCTTACGCGGACAGCACCGGATCCAACGTCACCTTGTAAAGCTCGTTGTCGTCGCGATCCATCAGCCGCACGGTCAACTGCTCCGTCGCGCCGGAAATGTCGACCAGCCCGAAAAACTGCAGGCCGGCCGACGGCGGCAGGTTCTGGCCCTGCTCGGTAGTCGGCGCCTTGATGAATTTCAGCTCCGGCCCGAAGGTCATGTCGAGGTCGTTGGGTCCGAACGTGCCAGCATGGATCGGGCCGGAGACGAATTCCCAGAACGGGTTGAAATCCTGGAACTGCGCCTTGTCGGGGTTGTAGTAATGCGCCGCCGTGTAATGCACGTCGGCGGTGAGCCACACCGTGTTGGTGATGCCGGCATTCTTGATGAAGCGCAGCACGTCGGCGAATTCGAGCTCGCGGCCCTTCGGCTTGCCGTTGTCGTTGTTCGACACCGCTTCGAAGCCGACCTTCTTCGCCGCGTCGTCCCAGACGACCAGGCTGAGCGGCATGTCGGCGGCGATAATCTTCCAGGTCGCCCTGGAATTGGCCAGCTCGCGCTTCAGCCACTTGGACTGCTCCTCGCCGATCATGCGCGACTTCGGCGTCAGCGTTTCGTCCAGATTGGCGCCGTTGGGGCCGCGATAGGAGCGCATGTCGAGGAAAAACACGTCGAGCAGCGGCCCGTGTGAGATCTTGCGGTAGACGCGGCCCGGCTCGGCCGGCTCGTAGCGGATGGTGGTCATCTCATGGAAGGCGCGCGCGGCGCGTGCCGCCAGCACATGGATGGATTTCTCTTTGTAGCGGTCGTCCTTGCTGAGATCCTTCGAGTCCGACCAGTTGTTCAGCACCTCGTGGTCGTCCCACTGGTAGAAGGTCGGGCAGATGGCGGAGAGGGCAAGCACGTGCTTGTCCATCATGTTGTACTTCCACTGGTCGCGGTATTCGTCCAGCGTCTCGGCAACTTTGCGCTTGCCGTCGAGCATGACGACGTTCTTCCACTTGCCGCCGCCGGGCAGGTCGACCTCGTCCTTCAACGCGCCGTCGGCATAGATCGTGTCGCCCGAATGCAGGAAGAAGTCCGGCGTGTGCTTGGCGATGGTCGAGTAGGTCTTCATGCCGGTCTCGTCGATGCCCCAACCCTGGCCGGCGGTGTCGCCCGACCAGGCGAAGCGCACGTCGCGCTTGGACGACGGCGCCGTGCGGAAGCGGCCGACGATCGGCTCTGAGACGGCATTGATGTCGGAAAGATCGGCGGCAGTCATGCGGTAGAAGATGTCCTGGTCCGAGGCGAGATCGGTGAGCAGCCGCTTCACCGTATGGTCGTTGGCCGGCGAAGTATCGAGCGCAGCCAGCCGCGTGGCATTGGCGAAGCTTTCAGTAGTCGACACTTCATACATCACGCGCGCCGGGCGGTCGGTACGGGTCCAGACCATGCCGGAGGTCGCATCGACATCGCCGGACTGGACGCCATGCGTGAAGGTCGGGCGTTGGCTGGCGCGCGAGTAATAGGGCAAGGCCAGACCGGAGGCGCCGAGAAGACCGGCAGCACTTGCGGACGTGACGAAGGCGCGGCGAGTCAATGAGAGCTTGTTCATGGCTGTCTCCGGATGGCGTTGAACGGGACCGCCAAGCTCTCGCCTCAATGTTTCAGGCGCATATCGGAACCATGAAGTTTTGATAACAGTCGACAAAACTGCTGATCCCCCCTCGTGGGGAGATTGGCAGCTTAGACCATCTGCGGCTCCGGCTCGAAGGCCGGCTTGCTCGTGTTGATCAAGAGCGAAATACAAGCCGCCGCGATGCCGGTCATGCCCGCAATCAGGAACGCCAGCTCGTAATTGCCCTGCAGCTCGCGCATCGTCCCGCCGAAGGCGGCGGCCGCCGCCGCGCCTATCTGGTGGCCGGCGACGATCCAGCCGAACACGATCGGCCCGCTGCGATCGCCGAAGGCTTCGTTGGCAAGCCTGAGCGTCGGCGGCACGGTGGCGATCCAGTCGAGCCCGTAGAGCACGGCGAAGATGATCAGGCTGGTCGCCGAGAAGCCGGAATAGGGCAGGTAAATCAGCGACAAGCCGCGCACCGCATAATAGACGCCGAGCAGCTTGCGCGGATCGAAACGGTCGGTGAGCCAGCCGGACAGCGTCGTGCCGATCAGGTCGAAAATGCCCATCATGGACAAAAGGCCAGCCGCCTGCACCTCGCCGATGCCCATATCGCCACAGAAGGCGATGAGATGCGTGCCAACGAGGCCGTTGGTGGTGAAGCCGCAGACGAAGAAGGTGGCAAAGAGATACCAGAACACCCGTGTGCCCGCCGCGCGGCGCAGCGTGTTCACCGTATGCGCCAGGAAATTGCCCTGCGAGGCAGGCGATACCGGGGGCACGTCCTTGGCATCTGCGCCGAAGCGCACCTGGCCGATCGAGGCGGGGCGCTCCGGCACCAGCAGATAGACGAACGGTATCAGCGCCGCGGTGGCGACGGCGACCGCAATCGCCACGGGCTGCCAGCCGCCGGCCTGCGCCAGCGCAGCGATCACCGGCAGGAACACCAGCATGCCGGTGGCGCTGGAGGCCGACATCAGGCCCATCACCAGGCCGCGATTGGTCTTGAACCAGCGGTTGACGATCGTGGCGCCGAGCACGCTCGCCACCGCGCCGGAGCCGATACCGGAAAAGATGCCCCAGGTGATGAAAAGATGCCAGGGCTGCGTCATGAACAGGCTGAGCGCGGTAGATCCCGACATCACCAGCAGCGCGCCGAGCAGCGTGCGTCGCAGGCCGATGCGCTCCATCAGCGCTGCCGCGAACGGCCCTGTCAGACCGTAGAGCAGGATGCCGATGCTGGCGGCCCAGGACGTCACGTCGCGGTGCCAGCCGAAGCTTTTCTCCAGCGGCACCATCATCACCGAGGGTGCGGAGCGAAGCCCGGCCGCGATCAGCAGGCAGAGGAAAATGACGGCAACGACGACGAATGCGTAGCGCTGGCCAAACGGACGGGACTGGGCTATCATGTTACTGACCGGTACGTTGCAATGCGATGGCGTCATACATACGTACCGGTCAGTAACATTGTCAAGCGAGTTGTTTGCATGCCGTCGGACAATAAAATTGACGCCTCGTTGAACGCGGCCCCCGCCCCGAAGGCGGCGGACAAGATCCTCGACGTGGCGCGCGACCTTTTTTATCGCGAAGGTATCAGGGCGATCGGCGTCGACGAGATCGTCAGGCGCGCCGGCGTCACAAAGCCCAGCCTCTATCGCAGCTTCCCGTCCAAGGATGAGCTTGCCGCCTCCTATCTGCGCAAATACGACCTCGAATTCTGGGAACGCTTCGAGGAGGCCGTCCATGCGCATCCAGGCGATCCGCGTGCCCAGATCATCGCTTTCCTGACCCGCGTCGGCAAACGCACGCAGAAACCGGATTACCGCGGCTGCGGCATGACCAACGCTGCGGTGGAATATCCCGAGCGCGGCCATCCCGCGCGCGTGGTGAGCGAGAACAACAAAGTGGAATTGCGCCGGCGCTTGCGCGCCATTGCCGCCGCGATGGGCGCCGCCGATTCCGACACGCTGGGCGACGGCCTGCTGCTGCTCATCGAAGGCGCCTATATCAGCGGCCAGCTCTTTGGCTCGGGCGGCCCGGCGGCGGCGGTTGCCCGCAACGCCGACCTCCTGATCGAAGCCAGCTTGAAGAAATAGCGGACGGCGTTACGCTTCCGGCAACTCGAAACGGAGTTGCCACCGATGCGTGCCCTTCTGATCCCGCTTGCCCTTGCCGGTTTCTGCCAGGCGGCCCAGGCCGGCGATATCTCCAGCGCCTACACCGATCTCGATTCGAAGAAGGATTGCGTGACGTATGCGCAGGCCGCGGAAGGCGACGGCGACTGGGCGAGCCTGGTCTGCTCCGGCTATCGCGGCTACCCAGTGCTGATCGGCTACGACGACGCGCGCGAATCCGTCTATTACGGCTTTCCATCCGACGACATGACCGCGGTCTGGGAGAGCTTCACCGCTTTCAACGGCTCGGGCCCGAAAGTGGAATGGCGCATCGAGACCAATGGCGACGTCGCCATCCCCTTCGCCGCCATTCATCGCCGCTCCGTCAGCGACCCCGAGGACGACAAGAAGCAGATCGAGGTCCTGGTCGTCGCGAAGGTGGCGCAACCGGAAGAACATCAGGGCTGCACGATCGGCCTGGTTCTGGCCACCGGGAACGCGCAGGCCAACGACCAGGCGCGCACGCTCGCCGACGAGAAGGCCAAGACCTTCGTCTGCGGCAAGGACAGGCGCGAAGTGATCGGCGACGTGCCGCCCTTCGGCCGCGTGGACAACTAACCGGGCCGCGGCTTCGTCAGCCCTCGCCGGCTTCCAGATGCCGGCTAAGCATCAGCCGCAATTCCTCAAGCACGCCGTCGCGCAGGCGCCTCTCGCCGATCAAAGTCAGCGGGATGCGCATCAATTGCGGCACGATCACCGCCAGCCTTTCGGCCTGGCCTGGCGGCAGCGGCGGATCGGCCGCGGCGAACAGCGTCGCGATCTGGTTGCGTCGGCGGCCGCGTATGGCGCGCCGCCAGCCATCGTCGCCCGGCAGGTCGAGCAGCGCCGAATAGGCCGGATGCCCGGCCATGAAGGCGCCAAGCCGGGCAAACAACCGGTCGGCGATTTCCGCCGCGCTCATCCCTTGCGTGCGGTCACGCAGGTCGTCGAGCTCGGCCGAAAGCGCCTCGGCATTCTGGGCGAGGATCGCCTGCGCCATCGCCTGCTTGGTTGGGAAGAACAGATAGAGCGTGCCGATGGCCGCGCCCGCCTTGGCGGCGATCTCGGTCATCGTCGTTGCATCGAAACCCTTTTCAACGAACAGATCCGAGGCCGCCGCCATCAGTGCGGCGACGCGGTCGCGGCCTCTTTTTTGCTGCGGCGCGCGCGGCTGCGGCACAGTTGCGCTTGATTTTTCCGAGGCCATCCTCATATTCCAAACCTGAGACTATCCTCATATATAGCCTGCCGGCCCTCGACGCGCCAGCAGCGCAGGATTCGAACGCCATGACCAGACAGGACCGCCCACGGAGCCACAAATGGATGGTTCTGAGCAACACCACGCTCGGCATGCTTGCCGCTGCAATCAATGGCTCGATCCTGTTGATCAGCCTTCCGGCTGTGTTTCGCGGCATCGGCCTCAAGGCGCTCGACCCCGGCAACATCAATTACCTGCTCTGGGCAATCATCGGCTACATGATCGCCACCGCCGTGCTCGTGGTCGCCTTCGGCCGGCTGGGCGACCAGTTCGGCCGGGCGAAGATGTATAATCTGGGCTTCGCCATCTTCACGGCCGCCTCCATCGCGCTCAGCCTTCTGCCTGGACAAGGCGATTTCGCCGCCATGTATCTCATCGGCGTGCGCATCATCCAGGGCATCGGCGGCGCGCTGATCATGGCCAATTCCACGGCACTGCTTACCGACGCCTTTCCCGAGAACGAACGCGGCTTCGCCCTCGGCATCAATGTCGTGGCGGCGATCGGCGGCCAGTTCATCGGTCTTTTGATCGGCGGGCTGCTCGCCGACACCGACTGGCGGCTGGTGTTCTGGATCAACGTGCCCTTCGGCCTCGTCGGCACCATCTGGGCGTATCTGAAGCTGCACGACGCGCCGAACCGCTCCAGCCACACGATCGACTGGCTGGGCAATATCAGCTTTGGCCTTGGCCTGGTCATGATCCTCACCGCCATCACCTATGGCCTGCAGCCCTATGGCGACCAGGTGATGGCCTGGACCAGCCCGAAAGTGCTGACGCTGTTTGCCATCGGCGTCGTCTCGCTGATCGCTTTCGTCGCGATCGAGAGCCGCGTCGCCAAGCCGATGCTCGACCTGTCGCTGTTTCGTATTCCGGGCTTTGCCTATGGCAACATCGCCAACCTCGCCTCCGGCATCGCCCGCGGCGGCCTGCAATTCATGCTGATCGTCTGGCTGCAAGGCATCTGGCTGCCGCTGCACGGCTATTCGTTCGAGCAGACGCCGCTGTGGTCGGCGATCTTCATGCTGCCGCTCACCGTCGGCTTCCTGCTCGCCGGACCTGTCTCGGGCTATTTCTCCGACCGCGTCGGCGGCGTGCCCTTCGCCGTCGGCGGCATGGTCGCGGGTGCGGTCAGCTTCGTCGCGCTGATGGCGCTGCCGGCCGACTTCTCCTACACGGCGTTCGCCGGACTCTTGTTCCTCAACGGCCTCGGCTCCGGCCTGTTCGTGGCGCCGAACTCGACGCAGATCATGAATTCGGTGCCGGCGCGCGAACGCGGCCAGGCCTCCGGCATGCGCGCCACCACCACCAATGCCGGCCAGGTGCTGTCGATCGGCCTGTTCTTTAGCCTGATGCTGGCCGGCCTTGCTGCCAGCCTGCCGGCGACGATGGAGGCCGGCCTTCTGGCGCAACATGTGCCGGAGGCGATCGCGCACCAGGTCGCCAACATGCCTCCGGTCGCCAGCCTGTTCGCCGCCTTCCTCGGCTACAACCCGATGGGCGAGCTGATCCCGGCCGACGTGCTCCATGCCCTGCCGTCCGCGAACGCCGCGACATTGACCGGCAACCAATTCTTTCCCGAGCTGATGTCGGGACCGTTCAAGCACGGGCTGGTCTTCGCCTTCACCTTCTCGGCGATCCTCTATCTGGTCGCCGCCTTCGCTTCCTGGCGTGGCGGCCGCGGCGCCGAAGCGGAAATGCCGGAGAGCCTGGCGACCGAGGCCGCAGGCGGGAGCTGACCCGACATCCATTAGGCCAACGCCGGATCGGGTTCCCATTCGCGGGCCGGCCTAGTAAACCCGTGCTCCGATTGCAACCGGCCT
The DNA here is from genome assembly GCF_006439355.1 of Mesorhizobium sp. B4-1-3. Lineage (GTDB taxonomy): Bacteria > Pseudomonadota > Alphaproteobacteria > Rhizobiales > Rhizobiaceae > Mesorhizobium. Next base: position 93,194 of record NZ_VFTG01000017.1, on the reverse strand, counting down.
CGGGAGGTTCCGCTTGTCCAGTTCTGTCAGCGTCGCGAACGAGAACGGCGTGGCGGTGGTCACTATCGACAACCCGCCGGTCAATGCGCTGAGCTTTCACGTCCGCAAGCCGCTGTATGAGGCGCTCGCCGCTTCGCGCGACGATCCTGCCATCAAGGCGATCGTCATTGCCTGTGCCGGGCGCACTTTCGTCGCCGGCGCCGACATCACCGAATTCGGCAAGCCGGTCCAGCAGCCGGAACTGCGCGCCATCATCGCCTTGCTAGAAACCATCGCCAAACCAACGGTCGCCGCCATCCATGGCACGGCGCTGGGTGGCGGGCTGGAACTGGCATTGGGCTGCCATTTTCGCGTTGCGGATGCCGGTGCAAAACTCGGCCTGCCGGAGGTGAGGCTCGGCCTTTTGCCGGGCGGCGGCGGCACGGTGCGCCTGCCACGCCTCGTGGGCGCCGCCAAAGCGCTCGGCATGATCGTTTCAGGAACGCCGGTTTCGGCCGGCGAGGCGAAGGCGGCGGGACTTGCCGACGCGGTCATCGAGGGCGATCTGCTGGCCGAGGCGATCCGTTTCGCTGCCGAAATGGCCGGTCGGGGCGGCCCGTTCGTGCCGGTGCGTGACCGCAACGACCGCCTTGCCGAGACCGATCTTGCTGCTTTCGACCGCCAGGCGGCCGATCTGGCCAAAAAAGCGCGCGGTCTTGAAGCGCCGATTGCCTGCGCGCGGGCCGTGCGCAACGCGATCACTTTGCCTTTCGGCGCAGCACTTGCCGCCGAACGGCAGCTTTTCCAAAAACTCGTTTCCGGCGATCAGTCGCGCGCGCAGCGGCATCTGTTCTTCGCCGAACGGGAAGCGGCGAAGGTGCCCGGCAAGGATCTCAAGAAGCGCCGGATCGAACGCGTCGGCATCATCGGCGCCGGCACGATGGGCGGCGGCATCGCCATGGCCTTTGCCAATGGCGGTCTCCCGGTGACTTTGCTCGAGACCGGCGAGGAGGCGCTGCGGCGCGGCCTGGCGACGATCGAGAAGAACTATTCCGTCTCCGTCAGCCGCGACTCGCTGAGCGAAGAGGCCAAGCAGAAGCGGCTCAGCCTGTTCAAGGGCAGCACCGACTATGCCAACCTTGCCGATTGCGATTTGATCATCGAGGCCGTGTTCGAGGACATGGCGGTCAAGAAGGAGGTGTTCGGCAAAGTCGACGCCATCGCCGGGCCCGGCGCCGTTCTCGCCACCAACACCTCCTATCTCGACGTCAACGAAATCGCTGCCTCGACCTCGCGGCCACAAGACGTGCTAGGGATGCATTTCTTTTCGCCGGCAAATGTCATGAAGCTCCTGGAGATCGTGCGGGCCGAAAAGACCGCACCGGAGGTGCTGGCGACGGTCGCCGATCTCGCCCGGCGCATCGGCAAGGTGGCGGTCGTCGTCGGCGTCTGCCACGGCTTCGTCGGCAACCGCATGCTGGCCGCGCGCGGCGCGGAAAACGAGGCGCTGCTGCTGGAAGGCGCCACACCTGCTCAGGTGGACAAGGCCTTCACCGATTTCGGCTGGCCGATGGGGCCGTTCCAGATGGGGGACCTAGCCGGCCTCGACATCGGCTGGCGCAACCGCAAGTCGCGCGGCCTCACCGCGGTGATTGCCGATACGCTGTGCGAGCAGGGCCATTTCGGCCAGAAGACCGGAAGCGGGTGGTATCGCTATGAGAGCGGCGCGCGAGAGCCGGTCGCGGATCCGGAGGTCGAGGCGCTGATCCGCGCCAAGGCGGCGGAGCTTGGCATTGCCCGGCGCGAGATCGGCGCCGACGAGATCATAGAGCGCACGCTTTATCCGCTGGTCAACGAAGGCGCGAAGATCCTCGACGAAGGCATCGCCGCGCGGGCGTCCGATATCGACGTCGTCTGGGTCAACGGCTACGGCTTCCCGATTGGCAAGGGCGGACCGATGTTCTGGGCGGGGCTTGAAGGAGCGGGCAAGATCGTCGAGCGGTTGGAGCACTGGCATGGGCGAACGGGATGGGCGATTTTTGAGCCAGCGCCGGTGCTGAAAAGGTTTGCCGAGACGGGGGCTTGGGAAGCCCTGTAAAGGGCTCAAGGTCGAGTTCCTTCGCGCCCCCCTCTGGCCTGCCGGCCATCTCCCCCCCTTGTGGGCCCTTGTGAGGGAGATAGCCGGCAGGCCAGAGGGGGGCGCTGTCCCGCCAGCGCTTCCGGCTTCGCACTATCCCTATCCACCAAATTTGACCATGTGGACAAATCTCAGGCGCCGTTCCATAGTCCTGCGCGTCTGACATTTTTGGAACGGCCGGCTCGACACGGCTGTCGAACAGAGGGGCACTTAAATGGAAAACGACCATAGCAAAACGCGACGCGCCGGCCTGTCGCGGCGCAACGTGCTGGAACTCGGCGCGCTCGGCCTCGCGGCTACCGTGCTGCCCGGCGCGGCCTTCGCCAAGGACAAGAAGCTGAAGGTGGCGGCGATCTTCGCAACGCCGATCGAGGAGCCGTGGGACAATCAGGTTCATGTCGCCTTGCTGAAGGCGCAAAAGGAATTGGGCATCGATTATAAATGGTCGGAAAAGGTGCAGACCGCCGACTTCAGCCGCGTCATGCGCGAATATGCGCAAGGCGGCTATGAACTGGTGTTGGGCGACGCGTTCGCCGCGGAGCGCGAATCGCGCCGCACCGCCAAGCAATTCCCGAAGACAGCTTTCCTGTTCGGCTCCGGCGCCGGCCCGGCCGAACCCAATTTCGGTGTTTTCGACAACTGGATCCACGAGCCCGCTTATCTCTCCGGCATGATCGCCGGCAAGATGTCGAAGTCAGGCACGGTCGGCGCCGTCGCGGCCATGGGCATTCCGGAAGTGAACCGGCTGGTCAATGCGTTCTTCGCCGGCGCCAAGGAGGTCAACCCGAACGTCAAGAAGAAGGTCTCCTTCATCGGCTCTTTCTTCGACCCGCCCAAGGCCAAGGAAGCGGCCGTGGCGCAGATCGATGCCGGCGTCGACGTCATCTACGCCGAGCGGTTCGGCGTCATCGAGGCGGCGGTGGAAAAGAAGATCTACGCCATCTCCAACATGTCCGACCAGTCGAGCCTCGGGCCTGATACGGTCATCACCGGGCCGGTGTGGGACATGTACCCGACGGTCGAGCAGGCGATCAAGCTGGTCAAGGCCGGCGTCTTCACCGCGCAGGACTACGGCGACTTCTCGCGCATGGCCAAGGGCGGCTCTTATCTCGCGCCCTACCACAAATTCGACAAGACGCTGCCGGCGGAAGTCAAGGACCTGGTCGAGAAGAAGAAGGCCGAGATCCTCGAAGGCAATTTCCGCGTCGACGTCGACGAGAACACACCGGTTTCGGATTGACGCCTTATTGAGGGGGTGGCGCGAGGCCTCCTCTCTGTCCTGCCGGACATCTTCCCGCTTAAGCGGGAAGATTGGCAGTTCCGTCAACGGCGCTCGATCTTTTCAACGTTGAAAGTTGGCGAAGGCCGCCGTGACATCTGATTTCCCCCTTGAGGGGAGATTGGCCGGCAGGCCAGAGGGGGTGCAGCGCTGCCCTCGGCGGGTTAGAGCAATTCCAGGAAAAGTGTGAGCGGTTTTCCGTCCGGAATTGCGTAAAAACAAACAGATAGAGCGGTTCGCCGTTTCCGTTAAACGGTGAAACGCTCTAGCCGAATCGCAAGTCAGGAGTTCCCTTGTCCGCCCCACTCATCGAAATGCGCGGCATCACCAAGGTCTTCGGCGCCGTCAAGGCGAACGAGGGCGTCGACCTCAGCGTCGCTCCGGGCGAAATCCTTGGCCTGCTCGGTGAGAACGGCGCCGGCAAGACGACGCTGATGAACGTGCTGTTCGGCGCCTACGCGCCGGACACCGGCGAGATCCTGGTCGAGGGCAAGCCGGTGGCCATCCACAATTCCGCCGACGCGCTCACCGCCGGCATCGGCATGGTGCACCAGCATTTCCACCTCGCACCGCGCCTCACGGTGCTGGAAAACCTCCTGATCGGCATTCCCGGCAAGTCCGGCCGTATCGACCGTACGCGCGGGCTCGCCCGGCTCGCCGAGATCGGCCGGCAGTATGGGCTGAGCCTCGATCCGAACCTGCCGGTATCGGCACTGTCGGTCGGCGAGCAGCAGCGGCTGGAGATCATCAAGGCGCTGTTTCGCGGCGCGAAGCTTTTGATCCTCGACGAGCCGACCGCCGTGCTGGCGCCCTCGGAGGTCGATGGGCTGTTCGCCGCCTTGCGCTCGATGGCGGCCCAGGGGCTCGGCATCATCTTCATCTCGCATAAGCTCAACGAGGTTCGGGCGCTCACCCATCGCTGCGTCGTCCTGCGCCACGGCAAGGTCGCGGGCCGCGTCGACCATCCGGCAGAAACCACATCGTCGGAAATGGCGAGACTGATGTGCGGCCACGAGATCGTGCCGCCTGTCAAGGAGGCTTCGACGCCCGGCGCTGCCATGCTGACGCTCGACGGCATCTCCACAGCCGGCCATGCCGGCACGCTGCTGCGCGAGGTTTCGCTCTTCGTCCGTGCGGGCGAGATCCTCGGCATCGCCGGCGTCTCCGGCAACGGCCAGCGGGCGCTGGCCGATGTGATCTCGGGCATGCTGCCGCCCAAGGCCGGCACGATGACCATAGCCGGCAAAACGGTCGCGCAATTCTCCCCACGCGACCTGCAGGCGCTCGGCCTCGGCCGCATTCCGGAGGACCGGATGACGACCGGCCTGGTGACCAACCTGCCTTTGGCCGATTCCATGGTGCTGCCGCGCATCGGCACCGAAGCCTTCAGCCGCAAGGGCTTGCTCAACCCGGCCGCTATCCGCGCCTTCGCCGAAGAACAGATCAAGGCCTATGACATTCGCTGCCCCGGTCCGATGGTGCGCGCCGGCGCGCTGTCCGGCGGCAATCTGCAGAAGGCGCTGCTGGCGCGCGAGCTCGCCTTCGATCCCAAGGTGCTGATCGTCTCGCAGCCGACGCGCGGCCTCGACATCGGCGCTGCCCGCTTCATTCACGAGAAATTCCTCGCCATGCGCGCCAAGGGCCGCGGCATCATCGTCATCGGCGAGGATCTCGAGGAATTGCTGATGCTCTCGGATCGCATCGCGGTGATGTATGAGGGCCGCATCGCAGGCACGCTTCCCAGCGCGGACGCCACCATCGCGAGGCTCGGCCTGATGATGACCGGCGCCGGGCACAGCGAGGAGGCGGCCTGATGTTTCGCCTCGAAGCCCGCACGTCGACGCCCGCCTGGTTCAACCTGGCCCTCCCGCTCGTCGCGATCGCCGTGACGCTGGTGCTCTGCAGTGGACTGATCGCCGTAGCTGGTGCCGGAGTGGTCGAAGCCTATGGCGTTATGCTCTCGGCCTCGCTCGGCGACAGCTACGCCATCACCGAGACGCTGGTGCGCGCCGCGCCGATGATCTTCACCGGCCTCGCCGTGGCGATCGCCTTCCGCGCCAAATTCTGGAACATCGGCGCCGAGGGCCAGCTGCTCGCCGGTGCCGTGGCCAGCTGCTTCGTCGGCACGATCCCGATGCCGGGCTATCTCGCCATGCTGTTGATGGCGCTGGTCGGTGCGGCCGCCGGCGCGCTCGTCGCGCTGGTGCCGGCGACGCTGAGGGTCAAGTTCAAGGTCGATGACGTGGTCAGCTCGCTGCTGCTCAACTCGGTCATCTATTACGCGTTGATGGCGCTGATCGAAGGGCCGTGGAAGGACACCTTCTCCGGCTACCCGATCTCGCCCCCGATCGAGGATTCCGCCAATTTGCCGGTGCTGATAGAAGGCACAAGGCTGCATCTCGGCGTCGTCGTGGCGTTGATCGCGGCACCCCTCTGCTGGTTCCTGATTGCGCGCACCACGCTCGGCTTCCGCATCCGCGTCACCGGCGAGAATCCGGAAGCCGCCCGCTATGGCGGCATCAACGTGCAGCGCGTGCTGCTCTCGACCGCGCTGCTGTCGGGTGCGCTCGCCGGACTCGCCGGCGTCGGCGAGGTCGGCGGCGTGCACTTCCAGGTGATGAGCGACATCTCGCCGGGCTACGGCTATTCCGGTATCGTCGTCGCGATGCTCGCCAGGCTCAACCCGCTCGGCGTGGTGCCCGCGGCGGTCTTCCTGGCCGCCGTCATGACCGGCGCCGAGGCGATGTCGCGCGCCACCGGCGTGCCGGCTTTCCTGAGCGACGTCATTCAGGGCACGGCGCTGCTTGCCATGCTGGTGGCGCTGCTCTTCACCGCCTACCGCATCCGCCGGGTGGGAGCGCAAACATGAGCGCGGTGTTCGAGCAGATTTTTCAGGTCGGCTTCCTTGCCGCCATCATCCGCATCGCCACGCCGCTCGCTTTCGCGACGCTCGGCGAAATGTTTTCCGAACGTGCCGGCGTGCTCAATCTCGGCATCGAAGGCATCATGCTGCTGTCGGCCATGGCGGGCTTCACCGCCGCGAGCCTGAGCGGCAGCCTGTGGCTGGGGGTGCTGGTGGCCGTGCTGGTCGGCGCGTTGATGGGCGCGTTGCACGCGCTGTTCACCGTCGCGCTCGGGCTAAGCCAACATGTCTGCGGCATCGGCGTGACCTTGTTCTCATCGGGCCTCGCCTACTTCCTCTACCGGCTGATCTTCGGCCAGCAATCGGTGCCGCCGAGCATCGACGGCTTCAAGCCGGCGCCGATCCCGCTGCTTGCCGACATTCCGGTGCTTGGCCCAGCGGTGTTCAACCAGTTCACGCTCGTCTATCTGGCGATCATCGCCGTCCCGCTCGCCGCCTTCGTGCTCTACCGCACGCCATGGGGGCTCTCGGTGCGCATGGTCGGCGAAAATCCGCGCGCCGCGGATTCCGCCGGCGTCAGCGTCATCGACACACGCTTCCAGGCAGTGATCCTCGGCGGCGCGCTGATGGGTCTTGCCGGCGCTTTCCTCACCATGGCGCAGTTCAACGCCTTCACCTTCGGCGTCGTCTCCGGCCGCGGCTGGGTGGCGATCGCGCTGGTCGTGTTCGGCCGCTGGGATCCGTGGCGTTCGGCTGGCGCCGCACTGCTCTTCGCCTTCGTCGACGCGCTGCAGCTCAGGATGCAAGCCAGCGGACTCGGCCACATCCCCTACGAAGCCTTCCTGATGCTGCCCTTCATCTTCACCATCGTCGCCATGGCCGTCATGTCGCGCAACGCGGTGGCGCCCTCGGCGCTGCTGAAGCCGTTCCGAAGGGAGGAGCGGTAGGACGCGGATTTTCCTCGCCCCCGCAAAGCGGGGGAGAGGTGGCCGCGAAGCGGCCGGAGAGGGGGCTGCGCCGACGGGTCAAATGGTTGCTTTTCGGCGCCGCGTTTGCGCCAAATCCTCAGCCGGTTCTGACTTCACGCAGGGCGTCGCCTCTCCGTCTCGGCTTCGCCGAGCCACCTCTCCCCATTTTCGTGGAGCGAGCAAGAGAACTCAGATCGCCGTGAACGCGTTGTCGACAAACAAATGCGCGCCGTTGACGAAGCTCGATTCGTCGCTGGCCAAAAACAGCGCCGCCTTCGCCACTTCTTCCGGCTCGCCGATGCGGCCTTGCTGCGCGGCGATCGCCGCGTCCGAGACATCGACGCCGAGCTTGCCGAGATCGGCCACTTCGCGCAGGCCGTGCGGCGTGCGGATGAAGCCGGGGCAGACGGCGTTGCAGCGGATATTGCGGTCGCGGAACTCCACAGCGATGGCCCGCGCAAACATGTGGCAGGCGCCCTTGGTGGTGTCGTAGAGCACTTCGTTCGGCGTCGCCGCCACCGCCGAGATCGACGAGGTGCAGACGATCGAGCCGCCGCCTGCGGCGATCATGCCGGGCAGCACCGCGCGGGTCATCAGGAACATCGAGCGGACGTTGACGGCATGCAGCCAGTCCCACTCCTGCAGCGTCGTCTCCAGGAAGGGCTTGATGACGATCGTGCCGGCGTGGTTGAACAGCACCGTGACCGGACCGAGCTTCGCCGTCGCCGCTTTTACCGCCGCCTCTACCTGCGCCTCGTCCGAAACATCGGCCACGAAATGCTCCGCCACATGGCCCCGCGCCCGGATCGCCGCGGCGGTCTTGCCGGCCGCCTCGCCGTTGCGGTCGATGATCGCCACCTTGGCGCCTTCGGCGGCAAACAGCTCCGACGCCGCCCCGCCCATGCCCGTCGCGCCGCCCGAAACGATGGCGACCTTGCCCGCCAGCCTTCCACCCATTTTGCTTCTCCCTGATCCTGCGAGATTTTGATGCTATCCCGCCGGGCGGGGAATAGCCAAGCGCTTGAACGAGCTCGTTTGCCGCTGAAAAGCTCGCGGTTCCAGGCATTTGCCGGGCCGCCCTTCCTCGCTTCGCCGGGATATTGCGTCGCGCCGGAGCATGAATTACCTGAATTGCGCTCCCTTTGAGAACATTAATCCAAAATCTCTGAAAAATAGCAATCGACAAAGTCTACTAACTTTATAGATTAAGACCTGAGACGGAGGCCGATATGTCCTATATCCAGAACGCTCAGACCGCCCGCAAGGGACAGAGGCTGACAGCCGACCAGAGCTGGAGGCCCGCCTATGCCGGTACCTTCGCCTATCTCGTCTTCGCGCTCGCCTTCGTGTTCACCGGCGCGGTGGTGCTGGGGCTGATCCCCTGATCCAAGGCGGGCCGAGGCCCGCTGTCAAACAATCTGAGTTGAGTACCGGAGTGGAAAACTGGCCGAGCGCCGGGGCGTCGTTGCGCGTCCGCGCCTTGGATTTGGTTCAAAAGGCTTTGGAGCCGGGCAAGCCGACGTGATGAAGGAGATGGCAATGCCGATCGAGTTCACGCATGTTCCAGGCAAGCCTGCCAATGGCAGCTTCTTCTACGATTTCGCCGAAACGGCGACCAAATTGTCGCTGATCGAGGACGCGGGTTTCCGCAAGCTGGTGGTGGACGATCCGGCCGGCCTGCTTACCAATATGGACATCGCCGCGCAGACGCTCGACCGCACCGGCTCGCTCGAAGTCGTGCTGACGCATTGGGCCGGCGTGATCGAGCCGACGGTGGCGGCAAGGCAGCTCGCGGCGCTCGACCGCCGCGGCGGCGGCCGCCTGTCGCTTCGCATGCTGAGCGAGCCGCTGGAGGACAGCGATGCCGAGGCGCGGCCGGTCGGCCACGGCGTCGTATGGCAGCGCATCGACGAATATCTGGTGCTGTTGAAGCGCCTGTGGTCGAACGACACGCCCTTCGACCATGAAGGCGCCTTCTACAGCGTTCGAGGCGGCTTCGTGCCGCGCAAGGGCCCGCATGGCGCCGATCTCGTCATCCGGCTCGGCGGCCAATCCGGCACCGCGCTGAAGGTCGCCGGCAAGCATGCCGATGTCTTCGAGCTGGCCGCCGGCTCGCCGGACGAGGCGAGACAATTGATGGAGCGTGCACGCGGCGCCGCGGCGGAACATGGCCGCGGCGGCAGGCTTCGCTTCGCGCTGCCGGTCCGCATCCACCCGGACGGTTGGACGGGCACCCCGGATCACAAGGCGGTCGAGATCGCCGGACAGCCGGCGCGGATTGCCGTGGCGCTTTTGCCCTATGCCGCGCTCGGCATCGAGGAGTTCATGATCGGAGGCATCGACCGTCCGGGCGAGATCGCCCGCATCGGGCGCGAAACCATCACGCTGCTCGCGAATTCGCTGGCGCGCCGCGAGGCGGAGGTTCCGCAACCGGGTGCGTTTGCCACATCCCCTTTTGCGGAACATCGTATAGGTTGAAGTCACGGCGTGCCGGAGTACTCCAGGCCGTCCATAACATAATCCGCGAACAGGAAGTCGCGGATGCCGGCGATCCGGCCGTCCTCCCAATCGATGAGGATGAAATAGCGCGGCGGCCCGTCCGGACGTTCCGGGCTGGTGACCAGGATGGCCGGCCGGCCTTCGACGAGTCCGGTCGTGAAATGCCAATGCGTTTCGTCGGCATAGCGGCCGAAATAATTGCCGATATACTCCTTGCCGTCCGCGCGCAGGCGATTGACCAGCTCCAGCTTGACGTCCTCGGCCAGCAGTCCGCGCAGGGCATCGAAGTCCCTGGCGTTGAAGGCGGCCACATAGTCGCCGAGGCGCCGCATGTCCTGCCGGTCGAGCGCCGGGCGGGGCGATGCCAAACGCGGCGAGGCCGCCAGCTTGCGCAGGGTTTCGCGGCCCCGCTGCAACGCGCCCTTGATCGCCGTGTCCGAAGTTTCGAGGATTTCGCCGATCTCCTCCAGGCTGTTTCCGAGCACATCCTTCAGCACGACCGCGCACCGTTGCGCCGGCGGCAATTGCATCAGCTCGGCAAGGCTCGCCTCGGCGGCGATGCGCGCGTCCAGCGCCGAATTCTCGTCGGCGATAATATCGAGCTCGACCTCGCCTTCGTGCCCCCGCAAGCGGGCGCGCTTGCGCAGGAAATCGAGGGCCGCGTTATGCGCGATGCGGAACAGCCAGGGTTCGGTCTTGTCGGGCATGTCGCCATTCCTGATCGCCACGAAGCCTTTGGCCAAGGCTTCCTGCACGATGTCTTCGCCATCGATGACCGATCCGACCATACGCGACGCGTAGCGGTGCAGCCTGGCCCTCAGGCCGGCGGCCTCGCGCTCGAAGGCGCGAAGCCTGGTTTCGGTCGCCGCAACGCCCTGATCCTGCGAACCGGTCACGCAACCTCCTAGTTTTCAACACCGCCCGTATGGGAATAGGCGGTGTGGCCCATCATGCTCTCGCCGGCGGCCAGCTCGACGATGCTCTTCATGTAATCGGCGAAGCGGGGATCGGCGCGGAAGGCCGCGATGTCGTCGGCCGAGCGCCATTGCGAGATGTTGGCGACCTTGCTGCCGTCGCCGCCGACGACCACGGATGACGACAGCGAGCCCGGTTGCTTGCTGAAGAAGTTCCTCGTTCCCTCGGCAAGTGTCCTGGCGAGTTCCTGCTGCTTGCCCGGCCTGGCGGTGAAGACATTGATCAGGGTCACTGTGGTCGACATGGCTTGGCTCCGTTTGTCCTGATGGCGGAGGCCGTCGCGGCTCTCCCACCTGTTACGACCCTCAAGACGAAGCCGGAACCGAAAACGGAACGGTGGGGTGAAAAAAATTTCGATGGAACCACAAAATCCTCAGCGCGCCGCGCTCGCGATCTGCCGCAAAGCGGCGATGACGGCCTCCGAATCCGCCAACGCGCCGAAGACGCCGTCCTCGACCGTCACCATATGCAGCGCGGCTTCATGCGCATATTGGTCGCCGCTGGCGCAGGCGTCCGAAATCGTCAGGCACTGGAAGTTGCGGTCGCAGGCCTCGCGCAAGGTGGTGTGCACGCACACATCCGTCGTGCAGCCGGTGAACAGAAGGTGCGTTATGTCCTGCCCACGCAAAACGAGCTCCAGGTCCGTATAAGTGAAGGCACTGTTGCAGGTCTTGTCGATGATGATGTCCTGCAGCGCCACGTCGATGTCGGCGGAGATCTGGAAGCCCGGGCCGGAGCGCAACAGGACATCGGTGCCGTCGAGGCTCGCCCGCTTGCGCCGCCATTTTTCGTAAGGCGTCATGTCGGCCATGTCGGCGCGGTAGCCCTGCCTGGTGTGGATGATGGTGAGCCCGGCGGCGCGTGCCGCGCCAATCAGCCGGTTGACCGCCGGCAGGATGGCTCGCAGCGGCGAAGGATCGTAGCCCTTCCTGGCGAAGTAGCCGGTCGGCGACAGGAAATCCTCCTGCAGGTCGATCACCAGCAGCGCCGTATGCTGCGGTTCCAACCTGCCGTCATAAGGAAAGTCGAAGGGTGTCGCCTTGATCATCGGTCGCCTGCTTTCGAGCAATTCCAGAAAAGTGCATAGCGGCTTTCCGTCCGGAATTGCGCGCAAAACTAAAACTTGGTTGCTCCCTGCGCATCGTGCCCGGCAATCGAGCTGCGGTCCAGGCCCGCGGCGTACCCAAGCGGGCATCGGCGCATCGTAAATTGTTGAGCCACATAGTCATCTTTATAGTTGACTCGCAATGTCATGTTTTATAGTCAACCGGCATAGCCGCTTGGCGTCTGCACGACATGCACAGCGGCCACCGCATTGCGATGATGAAGCGAGGACGAGTCTTGTCCTGGAACGGTCTTTTCGCGGCGCTGGCCGCGTCTCTCATTCTTTCCACCGGCATCGCCAAGACGCAGGAACAGCCGCCGGTCCAGGCGCCGGCGCAGCAGCCGGCGACACCCGCCGCGCATGCCCCGGCCGAACAGACTCCGCGAGCAACGGCCGCGCAGGCGCCCGCTGCCGCGCCAGCGGATCCGGCCATCCAGCCGGCTGCGAGCGGCGCCGCCGGCCAAGAGCCTTCCATCTCGCTGGCGCTGCCGCATGACCTGTCGCCCTGGGGCATGTTCATGAATGCCGACATCGTCGTGAAGGCGGTCATGGTCGGGCTGGCCTTCGCTTCCCTGGTCACCTGGACGATCTGGCTCGCCAAGTCGCTGGAGGTCTTGGGCGGCAAGCTGAAGGCCCGGCGCGCCGCCGATGCGATCGGCAATGCCGCGACGCTGATGCAGGCCGGCCGGGAGCTTGGCCACAGCGGCGGTCCAGGCGCGCTTCTGGTGCGGGCGGCGGAAGAAGAGCGGGCGCTGTCGGCCGGCGCGCTCGACCATGCCTCCGGCGACGGCCTGAAGGAACGCGTCGCCTCTCGGCTTTCGCGCATCGAGGCGGCGGCGGCCCGGCGCATGTCGCGCGGCACCGGCCTGCTCGCCACCATCGGCTCGACGGCGCCCTTCGTCGGCTTGTTCGGCACCGTGTGCGGCATCATGAATGCCTTCATCGGCATCTCGCAGGCGCAGACCACCAACCTCGCCGTGGTGGCGCCCGGCATCGCCGAGGCGCTGCTTGCGACCGCCATGGGCCTTGTCGCGGCCATCCCGGCTGTCGTCATCTACAACGTCTTCGCGCGTTCGATAGCCGGCTACAGGCAGATTCTCGCCGACGCCTCCGCCGGCGTCGAGCGGCTGGTCAGTCGCGACCTCGATTTCCGCACGGTGCCGCCGGCAACGGCGATGGCGGCGGAGTAGCGGCGATGGCGGCGCGCGTTCGCGAGACCTCCGGCGACGATCTCGAGGAAAGCCACGACATCAATGTCACGCCGTTCATCGACGTCATCCTGGTGCTTCTGATCATCTTCATGGTCGCAGCACCCCTCGCGACCGTCGACGTCAATGTCGACCTGCCCGGATCGACGGCGACACCGGCGCCGCGGCCGGAGACGCCTTTGTTCCTGACCCTGAAAAGCGATCTCACGCTGGCGATCGGCAATGAGAGCGTGCCGCGCCCGGCCTTTGCCGGGGTGCTCGACAGCCGCACCAAGGGCGACAAGCAGACGCGCATCTTCCTGCGCGCCGACAAGACGGTCGGCTATGGCGACCTGATGGAAGTGATGAACCTTTTGCGCCGCGCCGGCTATCTCAAGGTCGCGCTGGTGGGGCTCGAAACTGTGTCGGGCAGTGCTGGCGGACCGGCCGAGGCTGGAACTCCGGCAACTGGTGCAAACTCGGCGCCGGCCCCGGATGGCGGTTCGGCGCCATGACGGCCGCCGCTCTCTCCCGCATGTCCCGGCCGCGCTTCGGCGCCCGTGAGGCTGGCGTGTGGACGAGCGCGGCCGCGATCATCCTGGCCGCGCATGTGGCGGTCGCCTATGCGGTGCAGAATTTGAGTTTCGCCGAGATGCCCGATGGCGGTCCGCCACCGGCGCTGGCGATCGAGATGACACCGCTGACCGTCGCGCCCGCCATGCCGAAAGAGACGGCGATGCTGGACACGCTGACACCGGAGCCGCCCGATGCGGAGGACACGGAGAAGCCCGTCGAGGTACAACCGGTCACCGATCCCGCACCGGCGGTGGAGCAGGCCGAGCCCGTAACCGAACAGCCATCCGATGCCGACGACGAGCAAAAGGCTGAGCAGGCCGCGCCGGCGGAACAGGCCGTTGCGGCGCTGAGCGAGCAAAAGCCGCTGGACGAGATCGTGCCCGACCCGGTCGAGGCGATCGCGCCCGATGTCGTCATTCCGCTGCCGCAGCCGAAACCTGTGGAAGCCGAGGTGAAGGCGCAAAAGCCGATCGACCCCAGCAAGAAGGCCGAGAAGAAACCCGCCGAAAAGCCGAAAGAACGGGTGAAGAAGGAAAAGGCGCCCCCACCCAAGGCGACGACCGCCGCCAGCATCGACGCCAAGGCTGCGGCGAAGGCGGCCGCGCCACAGTCCTCGAACGCGGCGCCGCGCTCGAGTGTCGGCCCATCGCGCTGGAATTCCAGCCTGGCGGCGTGGATCAGGCGGCACACGCGCTATCCGAGCGCGGCGCGCTCCAGGCGGGCCGAGGGCACGCCGAGCGTGACCTTCACGGTCGATACGTCCGGCAGGGTGGTCTCGGCGCGGCTGGCGCGATCCTCGGGCGACGGCGATCTCGACCGCGCGGCCCTCGCTGCCTTGCAGGGCGCCTCGGTGCCCGCGCCTCCAGCCGAGCTCGGCGCGCGCGTCACCCGCACCGCACCCTTCGTGTTTAGCTTGCGCGATTAGTTCCCAGCTCGGGAAAATTTCTGCCGGACAGTCTGCAGCCCACTCAAACTTTCAGGCTTGACTGATGGACGGTACGGAATAGGGTAGCCTGCGAAATACCGGCTTTGGTCGCCGGGCGGCAAGAATGCCTCGTATGCCTCGCCCATCCGGCGCTGGCTGCGAGGCTTTTTCATTTTCTGGGGCCTCGCGTGAAGCGACGTATCGAGATCGGCATCCTCTATTCCCGCTCGGGCAGCTATCAGCTCGTCTCCGATGCCTGCCGGCTGGGCGCGATGCGGGCGATCGCCGACATCAACGCCGACCGCGCGCAGACGATCGAGCTCGTTCCGGTCGAGCGCGATCCGCAAAGCAACGCCGACCGCTACGCGACGCTCTGCGAGGACATATTCCGCACCAGCGGCGCCCGCCATGTCGTCGGCTGCATCACCTCCTGGAGCCGTAAGGAGACGATTCCCGTGCTGGAGAAGGCGGGCGGCATGCTCTGGTATGCCTGCCCGTATGAAGGCTTCGAGGCGAACGAGCATGTCGTCTACATGCACGCCTGCCCTAACCAGCATCTGGTGCCGCTGATGGCCCATGTCGCGCCGCGCTTCGGCGCCAACGGCTTCCTGCTCGGCTCGAACTACATATGGGGCTGGGAAATGAACCGCGTCGCGCGCGACCTGATCGCCGACACCGGCGGCAAGGTGCTCGGCGAACGCTATCTGCGCATCGGCGAGACCGATGTTTCGCGCTTGATCGGGGAAATCCGCGTCACGCGGCCGAATTTCATCTTGAACAACCTGATCGGCACTTCGTCCTATGCCTTCCTCTCCGCCTATCGCGAGCTGGGACGCGAAGATGCCGCCTTCAAGCCTGATGCCTGCCCGGTGATCTCCTGCAATCTCACCGAGGCCGAACTGTCGGCGATCGGCGAAACAGGCAAGGGCCATTTGTCGGCCGGGCCGTATTTCGCGCCGCGCCCGGCCGCCTTCGCCTCGTCCTTCGAGGCGTCCGCCTATGCCTCGGTGCAGGTGATGGCGGACGTGCTTTCCGGCAACCCGGACGCCGGTCCGGCGGAATTCTCGAAAGCCTTCGCCGAGCGCCGCTTCGCGACCCGCCTCGGGCCGATCGCCATCGATCCGAACACCCAGCATGCGACGCTGCCGGTGCTCATCGGGCGCATTGCCGACGGCTTCTTCGAGGTGGTGAGCCGCGAAGAAGGGGTGGCGCCCGATCCCTATCTTTCGCGCTACGATCCGGCCAAGACCTTCGGCCGTCCGCGGCTCAGGGTGGTGTCGTGAGCCGCGCCGCGCGCATCCCCAATCTCGGCGGCGCCAAAGCCTTCGTGCTGCATCGTCCGCACCTGACGGTGCAGGCGATCACCAGGCAATTGTCGGCGATCGGCCTCGAAGCGGTCGAATGCTGGCCGCATCTGCCGGCGGAGGCGCTGGCGGCGGATTTCGTCTTCTTCGACGCCGACCTCGGCTTCGACGAGCAGTTCCCGTGGAAGCCCGGCGAGGCGCCGATGCCGCTGGTGGCGCTGATCGGCTCGGAAGCGCCGGGCCGCATCGAGTGGGCGCTGTCGCACAAGGCCGATGCGCAATTGCTGAAACCGGTGGGCACCGCCGGCGTCTATAGCGCGCTGCTCATCGCCAGGCAGAGTTTCGAAGCGCGCAAGCGGCTCGCCGGTGAGATCGAGTCGCTGCGCCAGCGGATCGGCGAACGCCAGACCATCGTGCGCGCGGTCGCGGCGCTGTCGAAAGGTGGCGACGACGACCGCGCTTACGCGCAGCTCAGGTCGCTGGCGATGAGCTGGCAGATCAGCGTCGAGGAAGCGGCTCGGCGCATCGTGGCGATGGCGCAAGCGGAGGACGGCGATGACCAATCCCATCGCGCCTGACCTTCCGGCGGCCGGCCACATGCCGGTGAAGCCCCGCGCCGGCGTCTGGCGCAGGCTGGTCAAGCGGCCGCTGGCGCTGCTCGGGCTCCTCATCGTCGCTATCGTTGTCGCCGGCGCCATCCTCGCGCCCTGGCTGACCGGCTACGATCCCAACGAGCAGATGTTCGATGGCCTGACGCTCGAAGGCTCGCCTTTGCCGCCGAACGTCAAGTTCTGGCTGGGCACCGACCTGCTCGGCCGCGACCTCTTGACCCGCATCCTGTTCGGGGCCCGCACCTCGCTGATTATCGGCATCGTCGCCAATGGCGTGGCGCTTTTGATCGGCACGTTGGTCGGCATCACGGCGGGTTATTTCCGCGGCTGGATCGGCAGCGCGCTTATGCGCTTCACCGACCTGATGATGGCCTTCCCGGCGCTGCTTTTGGCCATCTGCCTGGCGGCCGTGTTCGAGCCGAGCCTCTGGATAGTCGCCATGGTCATCGCGCTGGTCAACTGGGTGCAGACCGCGCGCGTCATCTACACCGAAACCTCCTCGCTCTCCGAGCGCGAATTCATCGATGCCGAGCGCACGATCGGCGCCAGCGCGCCGCGCATTCTATTGCGCCACATCCTGCCGCATCTCCTGCCGACCATCATCGTCTGGGGCACGCTGGGCATCTCGACGACAGTGCTGCTCGAAGCCACGCTCAGCTATCTCGGCATCGGCGTGCAGCCGCCGACCGCGTCGTGGGGAAACATCATCTTCGAGAACCAGACCTATTTCCAGGCGGCGCCCTGGCTGGTGTTCTTCCCGGGCGCCGCGATCCTGGCGCTGGCGCTGGCCTTCAACCTGATCGGCGATGCGCTGCGCGACATCCTCGACCCGACGCAAAGAGGACGGGATTGATGGGAGGCCGCTCATGATCGCCTATCTCGGCCGCCGGCTCATCCAGTCGCTGCTCATCCTGCTCGGCGTCTCGCTGATCACCTTCGCGCTGCTCTATCTTTTGCCGGCCGATCCGGTACGCCAGATCGCCGGGCGCAGCGCCACGCCGGAAACGGTGGAGAACATCCGCCGGCAGCTCGGCCTCGACCAGCCCTTCATCGTCCAGTACTGGCATTATCTCGCAAGGCTGCTCGGCGGCGATCTCGGCCGCTCCTACATCCAGCGCTCGGAAGTCACCGAGCTCATCGTTTCGCGGCTGCCGGCGAGCCTGCTTCTGATGGTCGGTGCCATCCTGTGCGAGCTGGCGATCGGCCTCACCATGGGGCTGATCGCTGCCGTCAAGCGTGGAAGTGTAACCGACCAGACCTTGATGGTCGCCTCCTTCGTCGGCGTCTCGGCGCCGCAATTCGTCGTCGGCCTGCTCTTGCTCTACGTCTTCGCCGTCAGGCTCGGCTGGTTCCCGATCGGCGGTTACGGCAGCTGGCGCCACCTCGTGTTGCCTTCGCTCACCATGGGCATCCTCGGCGCCGGCTGGTACGCGCGCATGATGCGCTCGTCGATGATCGACGTGCTGCGCCAGGACTACATGCGCACCGCCCACGCCAAGGGCCTGGCGCGCGGCGCCATCCTGTTCCGCCACGCGCTGCCCAACGCCATCCTTCCGGTCGTGGCCATGATCGGAATCGACATCGGCGTCTTCATGGGCGGCATCGTGGTGGTCGAAAGCGTGTTCGGCTGGCCGGGCATCGGCCAGCTCGCCTGGCAAGCCATCCAGCGCGTCGACATCCCCATCATCATGGGCGTCACCCTGGTCTCGGCCTTCGCCATAGTGCTCGGCAACCTGCTGGCCGACATCATCGCGCCCTTCATCGATCCCCGCATCAAGCTCAGATGACATGAAAAACAACCAGAGAAAGGGAACACCGACATGAGACGATTCCTGGCATCCACAGTGGCCGCGTCGGCGCTTGCGCTGATGCTCGGCATGGCCAGCGCGCGCGCCGACGACGCCGTCGACCCGAACACCAAGCAGGGCGGCGCCATCACCATCACCTACAAGGACGACGTCGCCACGCTCGATCCGGCGATCGGCTACGACTGGCAGAACTGGTCGATGATCAAGAGCCTGTTCGACGGGCTGATGGACTATGAGCCCGGCACCACCAAGCTCAAGCCCGACCTCGCCGAGAGCTACGAGATCTCGCCGGACGGCAAGACCTTCACCTTCAAGCTGCGCCATGGCGTCAAGTTCCACAACGGCCGCGAGATGACCGCCGACGACGTCAAATATTCGCTCGACCGCGTCACCAATCCGAAGACGCAGAGCCCGGGCGCCGGCTTCTTCGGCTCGATCAAGGGCTATGACGATGTCGCCGCCGGCAAGGCCGACAGCCTCTCCGGCGTCACCGTGGTCGATCCCTACACGATCAAGTTCGAGCTGACCCGGCCGGACGCCACCTTCCTGCATATCATGGCGATCAACTTCTCGCATGTCGTGCCGAAGGAGGAAGTCGAGAAATACGGCGCCGATTTCGGCAAGCATCCGGTCGGCACCGGCGCCTTCAGGCTCGCCGAATGGACGCTCGGCCAGCGCATCGTCTTCGAGCGCAATCCCGACTACTGGCACAAGGGCCTGCCGCATCTCGACAAGATCACCTTCGAGATCGGCCAGGAGCCGATCGTGGCGCTGCTGCGACTGCAGAAGGGCGAGATCGACGTGCCCGGCGACGGCATTCCTCCGGCCAAGTTCCAGGAGGTGATGAGCGATCCGGAACAGAAGGCGCGCGTCGTGGTGGGCGGGCAGCTGCACACCGGCTACATCACCATGAACACCACCATGGCGCCCTTCGACAACGTCAAGGTGCGCCAGGCCGTCAACATGGCGATCAACAAGGATCGCATCGTCCAGATGATCAACAACCGCGCGGTGCCGGCAAACCAGCCGCTGCCACCCTCGATGCCCGGCTACGACAAGGCGTTCAAGGGCTACGCCTATGACGTCGCCAAGGCCAAGGCGCTGCTGGCCGAGGCCGGCCATCCCGACGGCTTCGCGACGCAGCTCTTCGCCATGAACACCGATCCCAATCCGCGCATCGCGCAGGCGATCCAGCAGGATTTGGCGGCCATCGGCATCAAGGCAAGCATCCAGTCGCTCGCCCAGGCCAACGTGATTGCCGCCGGCGGCGACAAGGCCGGCGCGCCGATGATCTGGTCGGGCGGCATGGCCTGGATCGCCGACTTCCCGGATCCCTCTAACTTCTACGGCCCGATCCTCGGCTGCGCCGGCGCGGTTCCGGGCGGTTGGAATTGGTCGTGGTATTGCAACAAGGACCTCGACGCCAAGGCGGCCGAGGCCGACTCCGTCGTCGATCCGGCTAAATCGGAGGAGCGGGAAAAGATGTGGAGCGCGATCTATGACAAGATCATGGAGGACGCGCCCTGGGCGCCAATCTTCAACGAGCAGCGTTTCACGCTGAAATCAGCCCGCATGGGCGGCGCCGACAATCTCTATGTCGACCCGGTCCATATCCCGATCAACTACGACAATGTGTATGTGAAAGATGTGCAGTAACTGCGACTACACCATCCACGGTCGTCATCACCATTTCGGCTGGGACAATTCCTTCGCCCCGGCCGAACGGGTGGCGCCCGGCTCGACGATCGAGTTCCAGTGCCTGGATTCGTCCGGCGGTCAGCTCAAGGCGGACAGCACGGTTGACGACATCGTCAGGCTCGATTTCGACCAGATCAACCCGGTAACCGGGCCGATCTTCGTCGAGGGTGCCGAGCCCGGCGACGCGCTGAAGGTGACGATCGAGATGTTCAAACCGTCCGGCTTCGGCTGGACGGCGAACATTCCGGGCTTCGGCCTGCTCGCCGACGACTTCAAGGAACCGGCGCTCGCCATCTGGAAATATGACGCTGCCTCGCTCGAGCCCGCTCTGTTCGGCAGACAAGGCCGTGTGCCGCTGAAGCCGTTCGCCGGCACGATCGGCAACGCGCCGGGCGAGAACGGCCACCATTCGGTGGTGCCGCCGCGGCGCGTCGGCGGCAATCTCGACATACGCGACCTCGGCGCCGGCACCACGCTCTATCTACCGGTGGAAGTGCCGGGCGCGCTGTTCTCGGTCGGCGACACCCATGCCGCGCAGGGCGACGGCGAGGTGTGCGGCACGGCGATCGAAAGCCCGATGGACGTGGTTCTGAAACTCGACCTGGTCAAGGACGCGCGGCTGAAGACGCCGCGTTTCACCACGCCCGGCCCGGTAACGCGCCACCTCGACGCCAAGGGCTATGAGGTGACGACCGGCATCGGGCCCGACCTGATGACCGGCGCCAAAGAGGCTGTCAGCCAGATGGTCGACCTGCTGGCTGGCCGCTACAAGCTCGACCCGGTCGATGCCTATATGCTGGTCTCGGTCTGCGGCGATCTAAGGATCAGCGAGATCGTCGACATGCCGAACTGGGTGGTGTCGTTCTACTTCCCGCGCTGCGTCTTCGAATGAGCGCAGGCGTGGTCGACGAACACGCTGACGCCGCCGCAAAGATGGCCGCGGGGCCGGTGCTCGAAATCACCGGCCTCTGCGTCGGAGTGCGCGGCGAGGACGGCGAGCGCGAGGTGGTGTCCGGCCTGTCGCTGTCGCTCAAACGCGGCGAGACGCTGTGCATCGCCGGCGAGTCCGGTTCCGGCAAGTCTATGACGGCGTTGGCGATCATGCGGCTCCTGCCGCAGCCGGCCGGCCGCATCGCCGCGGGCGCGATCCGGCTCTTCGACAAGGATGGCAGTGCCATCGAGTTGACGGCGCTTGACGAGCGCCGCATGCGCGACATTCGCGGCGACCGCATCGCCATGGTCTTCCAGGAGCCGATGACCTCGCTCAATCCGGTTCTGTCGATCGGCCGCCAGCTCACCGAATCGATAGAAGCGCATACCGGTCTTTCCCACGCCGAGGCGCAACGGCGCGCCGTCGAGGCGCTGAAGGCGGTTCGCATCTCCGAAGCCGAAAGCCGGCTGAAGCAGTTTCCGCACGAATTGTCGGGCGGCATGCGCCAGCGGGTGATGATCGCCATGGCGCTGGCGCTCGAGCCCGACGTGCTGATCGCCGACGAGCCGACGACGGCGCTCGACGTCACCGTGCAGGGCGAGGTTCTGGAGCTGCTGCGCGACCTGCAGCGCCAGCACGGCACCAGCGTCATCCTGATCACCCATGACATGGGCGTCGTCGCCGAGATGGCCGATCGCGTCATCGTCATGCGCAATGGCCGCATGGTCGAGGAGGGCGCCACCGCCGATATTTTCGCCAGGCCTCGGGCGGCCTACACGCAAGAGCTCCTCGCGGCGGTTCCGCGCATCGGCTCGGGCGCCGGACGGCGCAACGCCGGCGATGCCGCCGGCGCGGCCGGTCAGGACAAAGTGGCGGTGGTGAGCGATCTCCATGTCCGCTTCGACCTGCGCGGCGGCTTCCTCGGCCGTGTCAACCGGCGGGTGCATGCCGTCGAGGGGGTCTCCTTCTCGATCGCGCCGAACGAGACGCTGGCGCTGGTCGGCGAATCCGGCTGCGGCAAATCCACCACCGCCAAGGCGCTCGCCGGCCTAGTGCCTTATACCGGCGGCGTGACGATCGGTGGCCGCGAGCTCTCCGGACTTGCCGGCGACGCGCGCAAGGCCGTGCGCCGCGACGTGCAGATGGTGTTCCAGGATCCTTACGCTTCGCTCGATCCGCGCATGCGCGTCGGCGATCTGGTGGCCGAGCCGTTGCTCATCCACGGCATCGGCTCAGGGCAGGAGCGCCGCGAACGCGTGGCCGCCTTGTTCGAGCGGGTCGGCCTGTCCGCGGCACAGATGGAGCTCTATCCGCATGAATTCTCGGGCGGTCAGCGCCAGCGCATCTGCATCGCCCGGGCGCTGGCGCTGCGGCCGAAGCTGATCATCGCCGACGAGAGCGTGTCGGCGCTCGACGTCTCGGTGCAGGCGCGCGTGCTCGATCTCCTGAAGGAATTGCAGCGCGAGTTCGGCGTCGCCTATCTCTTCATCTCGCACGACATGGCAGTGGTCGAGAACATCTCAGACCGCGTCGCCGTCATGTATCTCGGCCAGATCGTCGAGATCGGCAGCCGCGACCAGGTCTTTTCCAATCCGCGCCACCCCTACACGCGCCGGCTGATCGAGGCGGTGCCGGTTCCCGATCCGTCACGGCGCCGCACACGCTTTGCCCGTCTCGACCGCGAAATTCCAAGCGCGACGCGCCGGATCGGCGAAACCGTACCGAAACTGCTGCTCAAGGATTTCGGCGGCGGACATCTCGCCGCGGTCGCGGATTGACAGCCTCCGGAGCGGCGATCTGTCAGTTTCGGGAACGGTGCGAATGGTGATAAAGCCTGACGCAGTTACTCATCTATTTTCGGGATTCCAATGTCGGTCGTCACACGCCGCAAACTCCTGCAGGGCGCCGCGGCGGCCGGCGCGGCCGGTATCGGCCTCTCCGCCGCCGGCAAGTTTGCCGGCTGGGCGGCGCCCAAGCCCGAACCGCTGATCCTGAAGACCGCCACCACCGAGGCGCGGCTGATGGAGGGTGCGCTGACGAAGAATGTGCTGACCTATGGTGAAGCAGGTCCGCCGCCGGTCGTCAGGATGAGGAAGGGCGAGCCGTTTGCCGCGCGGCTGATCAACGGCATCGATGATCCGACGACCATCCACTGGCATGGCATCCGCGTTCCCAACAAGATGGACGGCGTGCCGTTCCTGGTGCAGCCCTATGTCTATCAGGGCGACCATTTCGACTATGCCTTCACGCCGCCCGATGCCGGCACCTTTTGGTACCATCCGCATTGCAACACGCTGATCCAGATGGGTCACGGCCTGACCGGCGTGATCGTGGTCGAGAACCCGCGCGATCCAGTCTTCGACGTCGAGATGGTCGTCAACCTGCGCGACTGGCGGCTCGGCGATGACGGCCAGTTCATCGAGCCGTTCAGGCCGCGCGACGCCGCCAGGGCCGGCACCTTCGGCACCGTGCGCACCGCCAATTGGCAGGGCCAGCCGCAATTCGACGCGCCGGCCGGCGGGCTGGTGCGGCTACGCGCCGCCATCACCGACGTCACCCGCATCTATGCCTTCCGCGTCGACGGCGCCGAGGCGACGGTCATCGCGCTCGACGGCAATCCGGTGCCGCAGCGTTTTACGCCGGATGCCTTGCAGCTGGGACCCGGCCAGCGGCTGGAGCTTGCCATCCGCATGCCCGACGAGGAGGGCGCGATCGTCAGCCTGCGCGATGTCCGGGGCACCAAGCCGAAAGTCCTGGCGACGCTGCGCTCGGTCGGCAAATCGCTCAAACACGATCTGCGCGATCTCGGCCCACTCGAAGCCAATCCGGTGGCGGAGCTCGATATCGCCAGCGCCAAGCACATTCCGCTGGCGCTGAGCGCCACGGCGGAAAACGTTACGGCCGACGGCATTTGCGGCTCGCTCGGCTACAGCTTCTGGGCGATCAACAAGGTGCCGTGGCCGGGCGACACGCCGGACCCGACGGCGCCGCTCGCCGAACTGAAGCTCGGCCAGAGCTATGTCATCGACATGGAGAACCTGACCCCGCATGCACACCCGATCCATTTGCACGGCATGAGCTTCAAGGTGCTGTCGTCATCGACCAGGGCAGTGCAGCCGCTTATCTCCGACACCTATCTGATCCAGCCCGACGAGAAGGTGCAACTCGGCTTCGTCGCCGACAATCCCGGCGACTGGCTGCTGCATTGCCACATCATCGAGCACCAGAAGACCGGCATGACGAGCTATCTGCGGGTGGTGTGAGCGCATCGATAGACTCCTGTGTGGCCTGTGCACCCAACGCAATCACGCAATCACAAGGCGGCACCAGTCTCCAGGTGAGTGGACAAGGCCGCTCCAAGACTCCGTTCGTGTCAGCGCCCTCCGGGGTGAATGGCGCCGGGTTCCTTTTCGGAGGCGTCGGGCGAAACATGCCGGCCCATGTCTCTGCGGGCTTCGGGCGGCGCCTCCATCAGGTTTCTGACCTTGGCATTGTTGTGCGCCTGGATGGCCCTCGGCGAAAGAGCCGACGGGCCCCTTGGAATAGTCCGAAATTCGTCCAGCGCGAGGCCCATGTTTCGGCAGGATTCAGTCTGGCGGCGGAAGCATGTATGTTTGACGATACTGATTCTTCGGATCGTTTTGGCTGGTCGATGTGAGAAAGATCGTCGCTGCACTCACCGTGGCTGTTGCTCTTGTCGTCGGGCTGCTCTTCCTTTTGCCCGCTCTTGTTTCAACCGACTGGGTTCGTGCCGAACTGAGCCGGCAACTGTCATCCGCGACCGGAATGGCAATTCGGCTGGACGGACCCGTCAGGCTGTCGCTGCTGCCCAGATTGGCGGTGGTCGCGGACGATATCTCGCTCTCGACCGGCACGGGCGACATCGCGATATCTGCGCCACGGTTCTCGACGTCGATAACGCTGTCGTCGCTATGGTCGAAAAAGCTTGAGATTCAGTCCGTCGCGCTGGCGGATCCGACAATCGCGTTCAAGGCTTCGGCGAACGCGGAGCCAGCTCCGGAACCGAAGGAGGTTCAGGCCGATCCGTTCGCGGCGGTTGTCGACACGCTCGAGCGGCTGGCGATCAACCAAGTGACGATAACGAACGGCACCCTTGCCTCGGGCGGCTCGACCGGCAGTGCCGCTAAGGTGACGACGATCGACGCCGATCTGAGAGTTCCGGACCTCGACCGGGAGGTCTCGTTTTCATTGGCAGGCACCAGCGGCGGCCGCCGCGTTGAAATGAGCGGCAGCCTTTCCGCCTTGAGGCCAATCCTGAAGCGGCAGCCGGCCCAGATCGCCGTCGAGGCGTGGTTGGACCCGGCGCCGGTTCCCAAGTTCTCTTCCTTGGAGGCGAGCGGCGAGATCCAGCTCAACGGCAACGGCAGCTATCAGATCAGGGGCGGAAAGTTCGATATCGGCGACCAGAGCTTCCAGATGGACGCGCTCTTTCAGCCCGGCGCGCGGCACCGCTTCTTCGCCGACCTGGCGGCGAAGCGCGTCGATATCGACGCCTTGAGCGATATGGGAAAGGACGGTTCCAGTGCGGGCAAGGCTTCGGCCGGCTCCGGCGAGCCCGACCTCGCGATGCTGTCCGCCTTCGACGCAGACATCAGCGTTGCGATCGATGAATTGGTCGGCGGCAAGGTACGGGCTTCCGACGTACAGCTCGCCGCAACGCTGCATGATGGACATCTCGAGGCAAAGCTGGAGCACTTCGGCCTCGATGCGGGAAACCTCACAGCGACAGCCTCGACGATTGTCGGTGAAGCATCTCCGACCATACGGGGCAATATTGCGAGTTCAGGGCTAGACATCGGTTCCCTGGCGAAGCTTGCCGGACAATCTGTGCCGTTGTCCGGAAAGCTGACCGCCGATATGGGGTTCGCGTTTCGCGGACTCACCGCGAAGCGCATACTGAGCAGCGCCAATCTGCAGGGAACGGTCGGGATTCGCGAGGGCAAACTTACACTTGCAGCACTTGCCGAGAACCAAACGGCCAACGACATCACCGGGCTCACTGTTGACGCGAAGGTTCGCGATATCGGCAAGCCGGTCGATGTGACGGGCAAGCTCGCCTGGCGGGGACAGGCCGTGACGTTCAAGTCCCAGGTCGCCCCCGCATCCTTTCTGGCCGGCGGTTCCGTTGCGGATGCGTCCGGGCCGGTCAGCCTTTCGGTCTCCTCCAAATACCTCGAAGGCAGCATAAGCGGCACTGTTGGAGGCGGCGGCACGTTCAAGGGCCAAGTCTCGGCCACGTCGCCCTCGGTCGACAGGCTGATGCAATGGTTGGGGCAAGGCGCTGCCCGCAGTCTGCAGGACTTTGCCTTCAAGGGCGATGTCGACGCCGGTCCGAAACAATTCTCCTTCCAGAAGGCAGCCATTGCTTTGAACGGCGTCAAGGCGTCCGGGCAAGGCTCGGTGAAGCTGGGACAGCCCCTCACGATCCGGACGTCGCTCAATTTCGCGAAGCTTGACTTTGCGGCGCTCGCCGGCAGCGGCGGAGCCACCGCCGGCGGCAAGCAGAAACCAGGCGCGGCAGCCGACGCGCCGATCGATCTCTCCTTCCTCAAGGGAATTGACGCCAAGGTGGATATCCAGGCCGACAAGCTCGGCTATGGAAAAGTCTTTGCCGGGCCGGTGGCGACCACGCTGACGGTGGCGGATGGGAAGGCCCACCTGAACGTGCCGCAAAGCCCCTTCTACGGCGGCACGATTGCCGCGGAGATGACGGCCGACGGCTCCGGCGACGCCGCATCCCTGGATCTGAACACGGCGATCGCCGGGGCGGCCGCGGCGTCCTTGCTCCGTGATGCGGCGGATTTCGACCGCATCGAAGGCACGCTTAACGCGACGGTCGCGGTTTCAGGCGCGGGAAGGACCACGAAATCGCTTGCCCGATCCCTCGGCGGCAAGGCGGCGGCGAAATTCAGCGACGGCGCCTTCCACGGCATCGACATTGCGGAGGTCTACAACAATTTGGTCGGACTGCTCGCCGGTGGTTTCAAGCAGGATCAGACCAAGAAGACGACGTTCAGCGAGCTCGGCGCCTCATTCGCGATCGAGAACGGCGTCGCGCAGACGACGGATATCAGCCTGCTGGGTCCGCTGGTGCGAATGGACGGCTCGGGCAGGATAGACCTCGCCGACCAGACGCTCGACATCCGTTTCAACCCCCGCGTCGTCGCCTCGCTTGCCGGTCAGGGAGGCGACGTCGCCGTGAACGGCATCGGGGTGCCGGTCGTGGTCCAAGGCCCGCTGTTCGCGCCCCGGGCCTATCCGGACCTGAGCGCATTGGCCAAAGACCCGCAGGGCGCGCTGGACATGTTGAGCCGCCTCGGGCTGCCGACCGGAAAACTCAAACTCGACAAGCTGATCCCGGGCCAAACCGGCTCGAACGGATCCGGCAAGGGCGCGGCGGATCTGATCGGCGATCTTCTGGGCAACGCCGCGCCCCGGCCCAAAGCCCCGCCCCCCGCTCCGGAACCTGCCGTGGCGCCGGACACCGGCAATACGGAGAATGCGGCGCCGCCGCCAGGTTCGAACGCCGGCGGCGAGGCCGAAGCAGAGACCACCGCGCCGGCGGCCGAACCCGCTTCCGCCGACCCGCAGGCCGCCCCTGCTTCGCCCGAAGCGCCAAAGAAAGGGGAAATCGACACGCTTCTCGACCAGCTGGCTAATTAGTTCTCCCTCGCAGGGATTTTGAAAAGTTACCGCTTTGTCTTGGTGCAGTATTTTCCGTTCATTTCCCCGGGGATTGGTCGAAGCCGCCTCAACCTCGTCATTTTATGGCGGAGCAAGGAGCGAAGCGACGCGGCGCAGACCATCCAATTCCGTGACTTCGAAGCATTGCTGCGGTGCAGAATTCTGCTCCGCTGCACGCCGTCTGGCAATGCAAACGCGGCCTCGGCCATGCCGGTTCGATACATCATCTAACGCTCATATGTGCGGCCGCAAATCAAAGTGATCTCGGCCGCCGCAAATCGTCCCCAATCAGGACGTTCTTCCGGCCTCACTCTGGAGACGTTGGAGAGGCCGATGAAGTTGTCTGTTCTTGCCCTTGCCGGGACCATGCTGGCGGTCATGCCAGCGGTCCATGCGGCGCCGGTGATCGGCGTGCCGGCCAGAGATGGCCTGATGCAGGAAGCGCATGTCACATGCGCCTATCTGACCGATGACGGCTACTGCGTACGGCCGCACAAGAAGCACAAATACTGGAAGCGCCACCACCACTACCGGCCCGCTTACCGCACCTATGAGCGTCAGCTACCGGACGAGGATTACTGGCGCTATCAGCGTGCACGGCCGATTATCCGCGTCGTTCCCGACTACCCGCCGCCGGACGAAGACAATTGGGATGATTGGGACGATTGAGACCCCTTGCCCCGAGACCAGCCCTTCGCGTGCCAAGCAGCCGGCCTGCGTGCCTCAGGCCTCCAGTGGCCGGCATTCGACGCCCCAGGCGGCGCCTTGCCGGCCATCCGCGAAGAGCGGGAGACTTCTACCGCTTCAGTGCGATGCTCATTCCGCTGAGATCGGCGTTGACCTGCAGGCCGACCTGCCGGCCGGTGAGCTCGAGCTGGGCGCCCTTGTCATTGGTCATGACGATCACCTGTGCGCCTCTGCCCAGCGCGCCGCCGCCGCCGGCCGCGCCATAGACGCCCGTCACATCGCTGGCGCGGCGGATGTGGCGCACCCTGCCCTGGAAATAGGTCTTGGACGCGCCGAAGGCGAAGCCGCCCGAGATGCCACCGATCGAGATCGGATAGCGTTTGCCGTGGAAGGTCAGCGTGCCCTCGCCACCGGAGCCGCCGATGAAGAAGGCCGCCTTGTAGACGGAGAAGCGGATCGTGCCGCTGTCGGCATGTGCGGCGCTGGCAACGCTCACGCCGACGGCGGCGATTGCCGCGACCGCGACGGAACGGAATTTGGACGAAATCTGCATGATGGGGACCTCCTCGCACATCGCCGCTTACCCAGCCGGCCGGGACATAATCAGCTTCAAAAGTATAGTTGAACCGTCTTGCCCCGCCATTGGTTCCAAGCGGCGGCCCGAAATCCGGCGGTCACGAAATGGCGAGCGAGGAGGGCTAAAGCCTGTGCTGGCTGGTGGAGCTGAGGGGGATCGAACCCCTGACCTCATCATTGCGAACGATGCGCTCTCCCAGCTGAGCTACAGCCCCGTTCCAGCGGATGGGCTTGTATCGGTCGCGGCCGTTTCATGTCAAGGCGAAACGATGGCCTGGTACATGCGCCGTGGCCGGGCGGGCCTTGCCCGCTCGCCAAGCCCGCGGGCCTTGCCCGCTCGCCAAGCCCGCGGGCCTTGCCCGCTCGCCAAGCCCGCGGGCCTTGCCCGCTCGCCAAGCAATGGCTACATGTCGGCGACAATTTGGAGACCGGCATGATCGCCCTTATTCAGACCATCGTCATGGCGCTTGATATCTACTGGTGGATCATCATCGCCTCGGCGATCTTTTCCTGGCTCTATGCCTTCAATGTCGTCAACTCGCGCAACCAGTTCGTCGGTTCCGTCGGCAATATGCTCTATCGGCTGACGGAGCCGGCGCTGCGCCCGATTCGCCGCTTCATGCCCGATCTCGGCGGCATCGACATTTCGCCGATCATCCTGCTTCTGATCATCTTCTTCATCCGGCAGTTCCTGGTCACCACCGTCTGGTCCTGGGTGGTGGCCGGCGGCTGATGAGCGCGCCGTTTCGGCCGCGCGAGAACGGCATCGAGCTCTTCATACGACTGACGCCGAAAGCCGCGGTTGACGGTATCGACGAGGTCGAGACCGCCGCCGACGGACGTAGCCATCTCAAGGCGCGCGTGCGCGCCGTGCCGGAGAACGGCGCCGCCAATACGGCGTTGGAACGGATGCTGGCCAAGGCGCTGGGTGTGCCGGTGTCGGCCGTTTCGGTGGTCGCCGGCGGATCGGCGCGGCTGAAGACATTGCGGGTGGTGGGTGAGCCGACCGCGCTGGCGAAGAGCGTCGCGGTTCTTTCCAAGTAGCCTTCAATCCCCCAGCGGCAGCTTCGGATCGTCGACCTTGAGCGTGTTCACGCTCTGCTTGATGCGACGCAGGTTCTCCAGCACTTTCGGCCCGCGCGATTCCGCCACCGTGGTGGCGATCATGTCGACGATGGCCAGAAGCGCGTAGCGCGACGAGGTCGGCTTGTAGATGTTGCCATCCTCGACCGGCTGCAGGAAGATCACCGTATCGGCGACCTTGGCCAGGGCCGAATCGGGCGCGGTGATGGCGACGGTGGCGGCGCCATATTGCTGCGCGACCTCGACCGCCTCGATCACCGAGCGCGCATAGCCCGAGACGGAGAAGGCAAGCAGCGTCGTCTCCGGCGTAGCGACGGCGGCATACATGCGCTGTAGCTGGCCGTCGGTCTGGGCAAGCGCCGAAAGTCCGAGCCGGAACAACCGGTTCTGCATCTCGGCCGCCATCATCGAGGAAATACCGCCGGAGCCGATGCAAAGCACATTGCCGGAGCTTGCAATGCGGGCGGCGACGTCCATCAGCGTCGTCATATCGAGATTCTCGCTGGCGCGCTGGATGGCGGCGATCGCCGCCTCGGTAATGGCCGAGGCGATGCGCTGCTCGCGCGCGTCGCGGCTGAGCGGCTCCGGCGACAGATACTGGCCGCCGATGGCGATCGCCTGGGCGAGGTAGAACTTGAAATCGCGCAGGCCCTCGCAGCCGAGATTGCGGCAGAAGCGGGTGACCGTCGGCTCGCTGACGCCGACACGCGCGGCGATCTCGGAGATCGCCGCCTTGGAGGCGAAATCGAGATCGGAAAGCACCAGCCCGGCCAGCCGGCGGTCCGACTTGGTGCCGTCCTGCGACATCAATTGCAGGCGGGTGATGATGTCGGCCGGGCTCTTCATCGTCTTCTCACAGCGGCAGGCCGGTCGCCTTGTCGAAGAGGTGGATGTTGCGCGGATCGACGCTCACCGGCAGCCGGTCGCCTGGCTTGACCTGCAGCCGGTCGCGGAACACCGCGCGCACCGTGTCGTCGCCGACCGAACCGTACACATGGGTTTCCGAACCGGTCGGCTCGACGACATTGACCTTGATGGCGAGGGCATCGTCACCGGCGCCGACGACGAAGTGCTCGGGCCGGATGCCGGCCTCGACCGTCTCGCTGCCGGGAGTTGCCTTGCCCGAGAGCGCCAGCCGGCCGCCTCCGCTGGTCTCGAACCAGGACTTGGCGCCGGCCGTCTTCAGCGCGCCGGAAACAAAACTCATGGACGGCGAGCCGATGAAGCCGGCGACGAATTTGTTGGCCGGCCGATCGTAGAGCTCCAGCGGTTGCCCGACCTGCTGGATGCGGCCGCGGTCCATCACCACGATGCGGTCGGCCATGGTCATCGCCTCGATCTGGTCGTGGGTGACGTAGACGATGGTCGATTTCAGCCGCTGGTGCAGCGCCTTGATCTCGGTGCGCATCTGTACGCGCAGCTGCGCGTCGAGATTGGAGAGCGGTTCGTCGAACAGGAACACCGAAGGCTCGCGCACGATGGCGCGACCCATGGCGACGCGCTGGCGCTGACCGCCGGACAGTTGCCGTGGATAGCGGTCGAGATAGGAGAAGAGGTTGAGCACGCCCGACGCCTTCTTCACCTTGTCGTCGATCGCATCACGCGTCTCGCCGCGGATCTTCGGGCCGAAGCCGATATTGTCCGAAGCCTTCAGATGCGGGAACAGGGCGTAGGACTGGAACACCATGGCGATGTTGCGCTTCTGCGGCGGCAGGTCATTGGCACGGGTGCCGCCGATGACGAGGTCGCCGGAGGTGATCGTCTCCAGCCCGGCCAGCATGCGCAAAAGCGTGGACTTGCCGCAGCCGGACGGGCCGACCAGCACGACGAACTCGCCGGTCCGGATATCGAGGTTGATGTCTTCGAGGATTTTGTGATGGCCGAAGGATTTCGACAGGTTGCGGAACTGGACGTCGGTCATGGTCACGCTCCCAATATGTCGTCGATGAAAGGCAGGTAGCCGGCCGTCAGCCCGGCATCGACCGGCACGACAGCGCCAGTTATGCCGGAAGCGCGGTCCGAGGCAAGGAAGGCCACGGCTTCCGCCACCTCCGGAGCGTTGACGATGCGGCCGAGCGGATAGAGCCGCTTCAGCCGGCCGAGGATTTCGGGATCCTTGGCGAGACGATGGTCCCAGGCGGCGGTGCGGATCGAGCCGGGGCACACGACATTGGCGCGCAACCCCGTGCGGCCGAGTTCGACGGCGATCGACTTGGCATAGGCGTTGATGCCGGCCTTGGCCGCCGCATAGGCCGGATTGCCGAAATGCGCGATGGCGTTGACCGAGGAGATGAAGACGACGCTGCCCGAGCCGCGCTTGGACATCGCCTTGATCAGCGGATCGGCGAAAGTCATCACGCCGGTGAGGTTGAGGTCGAGCTCCTCTTCGATCTTGTCCGCCGTCAGCGCCTTCAACGTTTCGGCGCGCGTCCAGCCGGCATTGTTGATCAGGATGTCGGGAACGCCGTCCTTGTCGAGCAAAGCGGGGATCGCCGCTTCGATCGAGGTCCGGTCGAGCAGGTTGAAGACGTGGCGCGAGGCGATATGCGGGCTGGCCAGCGCCTCCGTTGACTGGTCGCAGCCGACGATGCGCGCGCCGCGCCCGGCCATGAGCTCGACAATCGCCGAACCGAGCCCGCCGCCGGCGCCGGTGACGACAACGGTTTTGCCTTCGAAATCGGCCTTCGATACCACGATGCGCGCTCCTCCGCCGTGCCAGACAGCGACGGAACGCTACCCAACAAAATGTAATTTAGCAACATGATAAACCGCTTGCATTGGACATAAGCCTCGATAATGTAGGAAAGTAACATAAATCCTGCGCTCATGAGGGGCAGGCGCCAATGCGCATCAATGGGAGAGATCAGATGAGCCTTGCGAAACGGACTATCGGCCTGTTGGCCGGAATGAGCATGCTGGCGCTAGCCGCACCCGCCGATGCCGGCGAGGTGCGCGTCACCGTCGCCGAATACAGCGCCAAGACCGGCCCCTATTTCGAAGCGGTGAAGAAGGAGTTTGAGGCGGCCAATCCCGGCATCACCATCAAGTATGAAGTGGTGCCGTGGGACGTGCTCTTGCAAAAACTTACCACCGACATCACCGCCGGAACCAATGCCGATCTCTCGATCATCGGCACGCGCTGGCTGATCGACTTCGTGCAGCAGGATGTCGCCGAGCCGCTCGACAGCTACATCACGCCCGAGTTCAAGGACCGCTTCATCGACACTTTCCTGCAGCCCTCGATCATGGACGGCCACACTTACGGCCTGCCGATCGCCGCCTCGGCACGCGCCATGTATTACAACAAGGAGCTGTTCGAGAAGGCCGGCATCGCCAAGCCGCCGGCAACCTGGACCGAGTTGCAGGAGGACGCCCGCAAGATCAAGGCGATCGGCGCCTTCGGCTACGGCCTGCAAGGCAAGGAGATCGAGACCGACGTCTATTACTACTATGCGATGTGGTCGCAGGGCACCGAAATCCTCAACAAGGACGGCACGTCCGGCCTGAGCACGCCCGGCGCGCTCGAAGCCGCCAAGCTCTACAAGTCGATGATCGACGAGGGCCTGACGGAACCGGGCGTCACCTCCAACAACCGCGAGGACGTGCAGAACCTGTTCAAGCAGGGCAAGGTCGGCATGATGATCACCGCGCCTTTCCTGTCCAACCAGATCAAGGAAGAAGCGCCGAACCTGAAATACGGCGTGGCCGCCATCCCGGCCGGCCCGACCGGCGCGCGCGGCACCTATGGCGTCACCGATTCGATCATCATGTTCAAGAACTCCAAGAACAAGGATGAGGCTTGGAAGCTGCTCGACTTCCTGTTCACCAAGGAGCAGCGCGCCAAGTTCACGCAGGGCGAAGGCTTTCTGCCGGTGAACAAGGAAGAGGCGAAGATGGACTATTACGTCAACAACGCCGACCTCGCCGCCTTCACCGCGCTTCTGCCCGACGCCCGCTTCGCGCCGGTCATCCCGGGTTGGGAGGAGATCGCCCAGATCACGTCGGATGCCATGCAGAAGATCTATCTCGGCAGCGCCAAACCGGAAGACGCCTTGAAGGAGGCGGCCGACAAGGCAAACGCGGTGCTCAAGAAAAAATAAGGGCGTATCTCCCTGCGCCCTTGGCGCGCCCTACCCCCGCGGGCGCGCCACATCTCTTAAAAGAGGCTGTAACTGCCGCGGAAATAGCTGAACCGATGGGGCATTGATCCTGGACCAGAGAATAAATTGCCAAAGTCGGCCCCGCCCCTCATTGCCCTGCCGGGCATTTCTCCCCGTATAGTGACGGGGAGAAATAAGCTGGCCGCAACCTCGGAGCCATGCCTGCAACGTCGGTGATTGGCGAAAGCGGCGGCGACAGCGCCCCTCTCCCCGTCACTATACGGGGAGAGGATGCCGGCAGGCAGGTGAGGGGCAGCGCAGACCCCGGGAAAGAATTTAACCTGAGCCCCCTGAACCAACAGGCCGAAGTTAGGCTAGCTGGCAAGCCAGCGCCGCAGATGGCTCGCAACGCGGTACAAACCAGCCGATGCAAAATCGTTTCCTGCCCTATTTGCTGACGCTGCCCAGCCTGCTCCTGGCGGCGGTCGTCATCTTCTGGCCGGTCTGGGACCTGATCCAGATATCCACGCATGACGTGAACCGCTTTGGCCAGCTTCGCGAGTTCAGCGGCATGGCCAATTTCTCGGCGCTCGCCGCCGATCCCGACTTCGCCGCAGCGCTCTGGCGCACCGGGCTCTGGACCGTGCTTGTGGTCGGCGGCGCGCTGCTCTTGTCGGTCCCGGTGGCGATCATCCTCAATACGGACTTCTATGGCCGCGGTCTCGCCCGCGTCATCATCATGCTGCCCTGGGCGGTGTCGCTGACCATGACGGCGGTGGTCTGGCGCTGGGCGCTTAACGGCGAAAGCGGCATGCTGAATTCGGCGCTGATGAAGCTCGGCCTGATCAGCCAGAACATCCAGTGGCTGGCGAGCGCCGAGACCGCCTTCCCGATGCAGGTGCTGATCGGCATCTTGGTGACGGTACCCTTCACCACCACGATCTTCCTCGGCGGCCTGTCGTCGATCCCCGACGATCTCTACGAGGCGGCGGCGCTCGAGGGCGCAACGCCGTTGCAGCAGTTCCGCGAGATAACCTTTCCGCTCCTGAAACCCTTCATCAACATCGCGATCGTGCTCAACACCATCTATGTCTTCAACTCCTTCCCGATCATCTGGGTGATGACTCAAGGCGGGCCGGCGAACTCGACCGACATTCTGGTCACGCATCTCTACAAGCTCGCCTTCCGCATCGGCAAATTGGGCGAGGCGTCCGCCGTGTCGCTGGTGATGTTCGCGATCCTGCTGGTCTTCACCATGGTCTATGTGCGCCTTGCCATGCGGGAGCAGCGCGCATGACGCCGAAGCTGAAACGCACCATCGTAGCCTGGCTGCTGCTGGGTCCGTTGATCGTCGTGACGATCTTCCCCTTCGCGGTGATGTTCCTGACCGCCGTCAAGCCGCGCACCGAAGTGCTGACCCCCACCTGGTGGCCAAGCGAGTTCCGCTGGTCGAATTTTGCCGACATGTGGGTGGCGACCGGCTTCGGCAAGGCGCTCGTCAACTCGCTCTACGTTTCGGCGCTGGCGACGGTCGGCGCCATCCTCATCTCGGTGCCGGCGGCCTATGCCATGTCGCGCTTCCGCTTTGCCGGCTACGGCGCGTTCCGCCAGTTTCTTTTGATCTCGCAGATGATCTCGCCGATCGTGCTGGTGCTTGGCCTATTCCGGCTGATGGCCGCCTGGGGCCTGGTCGAAAGCACCACTGCGCTCGGCTTCATCTACATGGCCTTCAACGTCGCCTTCACAGTGTGGATGTTGCAGAGCTATTTCGACACCATCCCGCGTGACCTCGAGGAGGCCGCATGGATGGAAGGCGCCGGCCGCTGGCTGACATTGCGCAAGGTCTTCCTGCCGCTCTGCCTGCCGGCGATCGCGGTGACGGCGATCTTCACCTTCATCAACGCCTGGAACGAGTTCGTGGTCGCGCTCACCATGCTGCGCAGCCAGGAAAGCTACACGCTGCCGATCCAGGTTTTCTCGCTCGTCGCCGGCCGCTATACGATCGAGTGGCACCATGTCATGGCGGCCACGCTGCTGGCGACCCTGCCGGTGGCGATCCTCTTCATCTGGCTGCAGCGCTACCTTGTCCGGGGCCTCGCGCTCGGAGCCGTTAAATAACTGCACCACCTTACGGAGCGTTCATGCGCATCTTCACCGCCTCGCTGGCGACGGAAACCAACACCTTCTCGCCGGTGCCGACCGACCGGGCCTCGTTCGAGATGGCCTTCTACGCCGGCCCCGGAAAACATCCGGAGACGCCGACGCTGTGTTCCTCGCCGATCGTGGCGCTGCGCAAGCGTGCCGCAAAGGAAGGGTTAACGGTCATCGAAGGCACCGCCACCTGGGCAGAGCCCGGCGGCATGGTGCAGCGCCAGACCTATGAAGCGCTGCGCGACGAAATCCTTGGCCAGCTAAGCGAAGCGCTGCCGGTCGATGCCGTCATCCTTGGCCTGCATGGCGCCATGGTGGCGCAGGGCTATGACGACTGCGAGGGCGATCTGCTGGAGCGCGTGCGCGCCATGGTCGGGCCGAATGTCGTGATCGCCTCCGAATTCGATCCGCACAGCCACCTGACGCCGAAGCGCGTCGCGGCCTGCGATGTCATGGCCTATTTCCTCGAATTCCCGCACACCGATTTCTACGAGCGCGGCGAGCATGTGGTCGAGCTCGGCCTCGCCGCGGCGCGCGGCGAGATCAAGCCTGTCATCTCCACCTTCGACTGCCGCATGATCCAGGTGCTGCCGACCAGCCGCGAGCCGATGCGCTCCTTCGTCGACAAGATCAAGGCGCTGCACGGCGAGGACGGCGTCCTGTCGGTCTCGGTCATCCACGGCTTCATGGCCGCCGACGTGCCGGAGATGGGCACGCGCATCCTGGTCGTCACCGACAACGACAAGGTCAAAGGCGACAAGCTCGCCGAAACACTGGGCCGCGAGCTCTATGCGCTGCGCGAACAGACGGCGATGACCATGCTTTCCGCCTCGGCCGGCATCGATCGGGCGCTGACCGTGTGCGCGGAGCGCAAGGACAAGCCGGTCGTGATCGCCGATATCTGGGACAATCCCGGCGGCGGCGTGCCAGGCGACGGCACCATCGTGCTGCGCGAGCTGCTTTCGCGTGGCGTGACCAAGGTCGGCGTGGCGACGATCTGGGATCCGATCGCGGTGACCTTCTGCCACGCCGCCGGCGAAGGCGCGGTCATCGACCTGCGCTTCGGCGGCAAGGCCGGGCCCCAGGCCGGCGAGCCGATCGATGCGCGCGTCACGGTGCTGAAGACGACCAACGAAGGCTGGCAAAGCTTTGGCCCGAGCCGGGTGACGTTGGGGCCGTCGGCGGTGGTGCGCATCCAAGGCACCGAGGTCGACGTCATCTTGAACACCAACCGCACCCAGACGTTCGAGCCGGACGTCTTTTCCAACATCGGCATTGATCCGATGACAAAGGACATCCTGCTGATCAAGTCGACGAACCATTTCTACGCCGGCTTCGCGCCGATCGCCGCCGAGATCATCTATGTCGCGGCGCCGAGTTCCTATCCGAGCAATCCGGCGGTGACAGATTACAGGAAGCTCAACCGGCCGATATGGCCGAGGGTAGCGGACCCGTGGAAACAGCCAATCTCCCCCCTTGTGGGGGAGATGCCCGGCAGGGCAGAGGGGGGCGCGAAGGATCGCGACCTCGCTTAGCTTGGGCAGCGAACGAAACGAAGGCCGGCGGCCACTATGATGGACTGAAACGTCGGCGGGACAGCGCCCCCCTCTGGCCTGCCGGCCATCTCCCCCACAAGGGGGGAGATAGCCAATCACACCAGCCCGCGCTTCACCATCATCGCCTCGGGCGACGGCATCTTGCCGCGGAACGCCGTATAAAGCTCCTCCGGATCCTTCGAGCCACCCGCGGCATAGATGTTCTTGCGCAGCCGCTCGGCGAGCTCCGGATTGAAGGCATCGCCGGTTTCCTCGAAAGCCGAGAACGCGTCGGCGTCGAGCACTTCCGACCACATGTAGGAATAATAGCCGGCTGAATAACCGTCGCCGGCGAAGACATGGCCGAAATGCGGGGTCCGGTGGCGCATCGCGATCGTGTCGGGCATATGCAGTCTTTCCAGCGTCTCGGCCTCAAACCGAAGCGGCTCGGCTGGTGCATCTGCCCTTGCATGGTACGCCATGTCGATCAGCGCCGAAGCGGTGAACTCGACCGTGGCGAAGCCGGCGCCGAAGGTGCGGGCGGCGAGCATTTTTTCCAGCAGGTCCTTCGGCATCGGCTTGCCGGTCTTGACATGCAGCGCGTGCTTTTCCAACACCGCCGGCACCGTCAGCCAATGCTCGTAAAGCTGCGAGGGCAGCTCGACGAAGTCGCGGCTGACGGAGGTGCCAGAAACCGACGGCCAGGTCACGTCGGTCAGCATACCGTGCAGCGCATGACCGAACTCGTGGAACAGGGTCTTCGCCTCGTCGACCGACAGAAGCGCCGCCTCGCCGGCCGGCGGCTTGGCGAAGTTCATGATATTGTAGATCACCGGCTTCGAACCGTGGCCGAGCTTGTAGCCGGACTTCAGCGCGCTCATCCAGGCGCCCGAGCGCTTTGACGGCCGCGCGAAATAATCAGCCAGGAACAGGCCGCGCTCGCTGCCGTCGGCATTCTTCACCACGAACACGCGGGCGTCTGGATGCCAAACCGCGATGCCGTTCTTCTCCTCGAAACTGATGCCGAAGAGTTTCGTCGCGACATCGAAGCAGGCCTCGATGACGCGTTCGAGCTGCAGGTACGGCTTCAGCTCCGCCTCGTCGAAGGCGAATTTCTCGGCGCGCAGCTTCTCCTGGTAGAAGCGCCAGTCCCAGGCCGCGAACTTCTCGTTGCTGCCGGCTTCCGCCGCCAGCCGCTCCAGCTCCTTCTGGTCGGCGGCCGCTTTTTCCAGGGCCTTCTCCCACACAGGATCGAGCAGCTCGTGCACGGCCTTCGGCGTCTTCGCCATCGTGTCGTCCAGCTTCAGCGCCGCGAAGGAGCCGTAACCAAGCAGCTTCGCCTTCTCGGCGCGCAGCTTCAGCATGTCGCGCACGACGTCGGTGTTGTCGGAGGCGCCGCCATTCTGGCCGCGCATGATGAAGGCTTTGAACGCGATCTCGCGCAGGTCGCGGCGCTCGGAAAAGGTCGAGAACGGCTCGTAGATCGAGCGCGACAGCGTCACCGCGTAGCGGCCCTTCTGGCCGCGCATCTCGGCCGCTTCCGCCATGGCGCTCTTCAAGAAATCCGGCAGGCCGGCAAGGTCGGCCTCGTCGAGGAACAGCGCCCAGTCGCGCTCGTCGGCCAGCACATTCTGGCCGAATTTGGTGCCGAGCGAGGAGAGTTCCTCGTTGATCGCCGCGAGCCGCTTCTTGCCGTCGGCATCGAGCTTGGCGCCCGAGCGGACAAAGCCCTTCCAGGTCTTTTCCAGGACACGCAGCGTCTCGGCATCAAGCTTGAGGCTGTCGCGCCGCTGATAGAGATCGTCGATGCGGGCAAACAGTTTTTCGTTCATCGAGATCGCCGAGAAATGCCTGGACATCTTCGGCGAAACCTCGCGCTCCATCGCCTGGATCGTGTCGTTGGTGTGAGCGCCGGCGCGGCACCAGAAGATCGACGAGACACGGTCGAGCGCCTCACCCGCGAGCTCGAGCGCTGCCAGCGTGTTGTCGATGGTCGGCGTCTCGCCGTTGCCGGCGATCGCGTCGATCTCGGCCTGATGCGCCGCAAGCGCCGCGTCGAAGACCGGCCCGAAGTCATTGTCGCCGATCCGCGAGAAATCCGGCAGGCCGAGCGGCCCTTGCCAAACGGTCAGCGGATGAGCGGCGAGGTCGACGGTTTTTGACATGGACAGATCCAATCGGGGAGTTTCGATAGGCGGAGGGCAGTTCCCGATGTAGGGCGGTGCCGCGTATAGCGCAACTCGGGCTTCGCCTTAATAGGCGCTGCAATCCTGCGCCACCGCCGTCTGCGTGCTGGCGACGATGCGTCCGCCGGCGACGGTGAAGGTCTCGCGAATCAGCGTGTCGTTGCTGGGAAAATCATAGCAGGCGAGCACGGTGGTCTCGCCATTCTCGCTTTTTTCGACGCGGTGGCGGATCGCAGCACCCGCGACCGCGCCCCGCCATTCGTCGATCGAGGCGATGAAATCTTGCTTGCTCTGGACGACGCCGATGTCGTCGAGCTTCATGCGCACGTCGTCGGAAAGCAGCTCGGACAATTCGGTGCGGTCGGCGACCAGCAGCGCCGAATACCAGCGGTCGATGACGGCACCGTCATCCGCGCTGGCGCGGACGAGCGAGGACATGAGCAGCGTCGCCGCCAGAATGATCCTCCAGCTGATCCGCCGCATCACCCCTCCCTTACAGCTCGGGCCGCTCGAAATCGCCGGTTTCCTTGTTCATCACCCACAGCTCCCCTGTCGAGATGTCGAACCATGCGCCGTAGAGCGAGAGCTTGCCCTTGCCTTCGAGGATCGAGACGCAGGGAAAGGTCCTGAGATTGGCGATCGAATAGCGGACGGAAATACGCTCCAGCGCCGTCTGACGCTCGGTCGCCGTCATCATCGTACTGGAGGCCACGGTCTCGGCGGCCGGCGCGATCAGGCTCATCCATTTGCCGATGAAGTCGCCAGGCGACAGCGGCGCCGAATTGGCGTCGAGCGCGGCGCGGATGCCGCCGCAGCGGCCGTGGCCCATCACCACGATGTTCTTGACCTTCAGGCTCTGCACGGCGAATTCGAGCGCCGCCGATGTCGAGTGATACTCGCCGTCCGGCTCATAGGGCGGCACCAGATTGGCAACATTGCGCAGCACGAAGAGCTCGCCGGGACCGGCATCGAAGATCGCTTCCGGCGCCGAGCGCGAATCGCAGCAGGCGACGATCATCGTCTCGGGCGCCTGGCCCTCGCGCGCCAGCGAGCGGTAACGCCCGCTCTCGGCCGGGTAGCGGCCACTCATGAAGTTGCGGTAGCCGGTGATCAGATGCTCGGGCAGATGCGGCATGGGCGGCTGAAGCCTTTCCGGATTTGAGGCGGCAAGGTCGTGGCGGTCGGAATGCCTGTAGCGGCAAAAGCCCGGCGTGAGCAATGCAGAATTGTCGGCGCTGGCGACAAAGCGATGCATCAGGCGCCAAAAACCGATGGTTCGCGTCAAGCCCAGATGGCGACGGGAATGCCGAAACGGTCCAGCAGCGGCGGATCGGGCGAAGGCCGCGCCGCGCCGCTGGCGACACGATTGGCAATCAGCATCATCGCCGCCGCGTCGAGGAAGTCGTCGCTCGCCGCACCCCGCGGCGGCGCCTGATCGAGAAAGCGCTTCTCGTAGCCATGCCGGCCAAGCAGCGCCTTGCGCTCCTCCATGCCGGCCGGGTTGACCGCGCCCTTGATCTTCTTCGGCAACGCCATCGCCGCGCCGCCGTTCAGTCGGCAGAACGCCACTTCCGGATGCGATTCAAAGACGCGCGCACGCAGTTCGGGCCGCGCGATCAACAGCTGATCGATCTCACGGATCTTCGAAAAAATGCCGAAGGCCTGGATGGAAACGCCGCGCGGCGGGTCGGAGGTCTCCATCGCCACCGCGCTCGCCCGCCGGTGCGCCGCATACCAGGCCTCTATGGTGGTGAAATCGCTGGTGTCCGCATAAAGCGCGGCGCGCGAGGGGATGGCGAACACGCTCGACTGCCGCGCTCCGAGCAGCGGCCGCACCAGCGCTTCCGGCCCGCGGCCACCCTTGGTCGAAAACTCCGGCAGGCCGATCGGCATGTCGACGGCGATCGTTGCGTCGGGCAACGCGTCGAGCAACGCCTGGAAGCTCGGAAAAGCCGAAAGCGATGGCGCGGCGTCCGCTTCGCGATGGACGGCGATCCAGCCGGACCTGCAGCCGTCGACGCCTGCGAGCTTCACGCCCGCTTGTCCCGCCCGGGATGCAGCAGATGGCGTAGTTGCACCATGGCCATCGGGTGCGACAGGCTCTGCGCGTCGGTTTCGAGCTGCAGCTCGTCGCCGCCGCGCTTGGCTGTGCGGGCGAGTATCTCGTAGACGGCCGCGGTCGTCGATTGCAGCGCCTTGACCGGCGCCTGGCCGGAAAGAACGCGCGCCAGATAGACCGCGGCGGTCAGGTCGCCCAGCCCGTTCGGCGGCCTCTCGATCACGCGGTGCTCGGCAAGCAGCGCCTGGCTGCCGTCGAGCAGGAAATTGCCGATGCCGCCCGCCATCATCGCGGGCGCCGAGGTCACCAGCATGGTCGAAGGTCCGGCATGAAGCGCGGCCGCCGTCACCGCCTTGATGTCGGGGAGCGGCGCACCCGCCATCCATGCCAGTTCATAGCGGTTGGGCGTCGCGATATCCGCAATCGGCATCAATTTGTCGCGCATGGCGGCTGCCGTCGGCTCGGGCACATAGAGCCCGCCGGAATCGCCCATCACCGGGTCGCAGACGTAAAGCGCGTTCGGCGTCTTTTCCTTGACGGCGGCGACCAGCGAGGCGACCGCTTCGGCCTGGCCCGCCTCGCCGAGATAGCCCGACAGCACGGCCCGCACCTCGCCCAGCCAGGGCGCCCGCTCGAGATCGGCCATCATCGCCTTGAATTGGTCGAGCGGCGGCACGATGCGGGTTGCGCGGCTGTGGCCAGGGTGCCAGGGCAGGATGACGGTGGGCACCGCCCAGACCGGGAAGCCCAGCGTCTCCAGCGCGAACACCGCCGCGCGGTTGCCGACGGAGCCGCGGGCGACATGGCTGGAGATGACGATGACCGCGCGCGGCGCGTCGGGTTTTTCTGCACTCATGCGGGTTGATTCCTAACCGCCACGCGTGGCGGCATACACCAGCCAGACCAATAGCCCAATGGCAATGACGAAGCCGAGCGTTCGGCCAATGCGGGTTCCCCAATATTCGATAGGATCGCCGCGGTTGGCGTCGGCGGCGGTGACATGGTCGCGCGCCTCCTTCGCCTTGCGGGTTATGAACGACGCGCCGCCCGGCGCCGTCTCGCGCGCCACGCGTTCGAGGATGCGGCGCGATTCGGTCTCGTCGTCCCGGCGCTCGGCCATGGCAATTGCCTTTCTTGCCCGCAGCTTAGCTTGTTTGATCGACTATTCACAGTGGCCCGCGCCCGAGCCGATTGACGTCATCGGCCGGACATTTTCTTACGCGTGGATTGTGGTAATGCTTCGGATGCAACTTCTGTCGAGGGACCAATCATGACTACCGAGCGCCTCTCACTACCCTCCCCCTTCCGCAGCCTGCCCGCCTTCCTGATGATGGCTTTCGTGCTGCCGCTGCTTGCCGGCTGCGGCTACAACACCATTCCGACCGCGGAAGAGAACGCGCATGCGGCCTGGAGCGAGGTGCTCAACCAGTATCAGCGTCGTTCCGACCTGATCCCGAACCTGGTCGAGACGGTGAAGGGCTATGCCTCGCATGAAAAGGATACGCTCGACGCGGTCGTCCAGGCGCGCGCCAAGGCGACGCAGATCACGGTGACGCCGGACACGCTGAAGGATCCCGAAGCGCTGAAGAAGTTCCAGGATGCCCAGGCCGGCCTGACCAGCGCGCTGTCGCGGCTGATCGCCGTGTCGGAAGCCTATCCCGACCTCAAGGCCAACCAGAATTTCCTCGCGCTGCAGGCGCAGCTCGAAGGCACCGAGAACCGTATCGCTGTCGCGCGGCGCG
Source organism: Mesorhizobium sp. B4-1-3 (assembly GCF_006439355.1). Classification (GTDB taxonomy): domain Bacteria; phylum Pseudomonadota; class Alphaproteobacteria; order Rhizobiales; family Rhizobiaceae; genus Mesorhizobium. Next base: position 49,525 of record NZ_VFTG01000017.1, on the reverse strand, counting down.
ACTACATCCAGGCGGTCAGGGACTACAATCTGACGCTGAAGACCTTCCCATCCGTGCTGTGGGCGACCTTCTGGTTCCGCGGCAATCAGCCCTTCGCCAACTTCACCGTCGAGGAGGACAAGATGCAGGTGCCGAAGGTCGATTTCGGCACGAGCACGAAGCAGGGCGGGTGAGCGGCTCGACGGTCGTCGGAATGTAATTCTGCGAAAAGACGGACCGCTGGCGTGTTGATACCCCCCTCTGTCCTGCCGGACATCTCCCCCTCAAGGGGGGAGATTGGCAGTTTCGACAACCTCGCCCTCTCTTCGACGCTGAAGATTGGCGAAGGCCGTCGTGACGTCCAATCACCCCCCAAGAGGGGGAGATGTCCGGCAGGACAGAGGGGGGCGCGACAGAACCCATACCCCGCCCTTCTTGGCCTGCTTTTCTCGTTATTCCTCATCCCCCTCGCCGCCCTCGCCGCCGATCTTCCGGCCCTCACCGGCCGCGTCGTCGACAATGCCGGCATCATCGATGCCGGCAGCCGCGCGGCGCTGACGCAGAAGCTCGCCGACTTCGAGACAAAAGGCTCCGACCAGATCGTCGTCGCCACCATTCCCAGCCTTGGCGGCGAGGAGATCGAGCCTTACGCCAACCGGCTGTTCCGCTTCTGGAAGCTCGGCCAGGCCAAGGAAAACAACGGCGTGCTGCTCCTGGTCGCGCCCAACGACCGCAAGATGCGCATCGAGGTCGGTTACGGGCTTGAGGGCACGCTCACCGACCTGCACACCAAGCTAATCATCGAGAACGACATGGTGCCGGCCTTCCGCGCCGGTGACTTCTCCGGCGGCATCACCAAGGCCGTCGACGACATGATCATGGTGCTTGAGGGCAATCCGGAGGAGCTGGAAGCGCGCGGCAAGCGCAACGAGCGGGCGCCATTCAATTCCGACGACCTGTTCTTCGCCATCTTCATCACCATCTGGGCGCTGATCTTCTTCGGCGGCATCGCGATGACGATCCTGCCGCCGATCTTCGGCCAGAAGATCGGTCCGGGCCGCTATCGCTGGCTGGGCATGACTTTCGATCAGAACCGGCGCTCTTCTTCGGGCGGCTGGTCGTCCGGGGGCGGAGGCTGGTCGTCGGGCGGCGGTGGCTGGTCCTCGGGCGGCGGCGGTGGCGGATTTTCCGGCGGCGGCGGCTCGTCCGGCGGCGGCGGCTCTTCGGGAAGCTGGTGAGGCATCATGGCAACGCGACCGATCAGCGCCGAGGACCATGACCGCATCGCCGAGGCGATCCGGACGGCCGAGTTGAAGACCGACGGCGAGATCTATTGCGTCGTCGCCCGAGCCAGCGACGGCTATTTCTTTCCGGCCGCCTTCACCGCAACGATCGGCCTCTTCATCGCCAGCCTCGCCGTCGCCTACGGGCTGGAAGGCTTGTGGCTGACCATCCGGCTGCCGCATTTCGTGCTGGCGCAGGTGCTGGCGCTGGCTTCGGTATTCGTCCTGCTCTGGTTCCTGCCCGCCTTGCGCATTCATTTCGTGCCGCGAAGGCTGCGCTATCAGGCCGCGCACGCCAATGCGATGAAGCAGTTCCTGGCCCGCAACGTCCACCGCACGCAGGCGCGCACCGGCGTGCTCATCTTCGTCTCCATCGCCGAGCGCTATGCCGAGGTCGTCGCCGACTCCGGCATCGACGCCAAGGTCGGCCAGCATGTCTGGGATGGCGTGGTGGGCGACCTGACCAAACATGCCGGCGATGACCGGCTGGCCGATGGCTTCGTGAAAGTCATCGAAGCGGTCGGCGCGGTGCTCGCCGAGCATTTCCCGGTCACCGAGGGCGACACCAACGAACTCGACGATCATCTCGTCGAAATCTGACAATACCTTTGTCCGCCCACATGCCTTTCGCTTGTGCGAAAGCATCGAGGCGTGTTGGGGGACTCTTTGCAATCGGACGAGGCGGGTTTATGGTTAACCAATCATGAACACGCTGACGATCGACATCCGGAAGGCAGAACCGCGCGACGCGAGCGCCATCGCCGAGGTGCACCAGCAGGCTTGGCTCGGCGCCTATTCGGGCATCATCCCGCACCGCACGCTGACCTCGATGATCAACCGTCGCGGCGTCGACTGGTGGGCCAACGCGATTCGCCGCGCCGCCACCGTGTTGGTGGTCGAAATCGGTGGAACTGTCGCCGGCTATGCCACGATCGGCAAGAACCGCGCCCGTGAGCTCCGCCAGCAGGGCGAGATCTACGAGCTCTATCTGCGACCGGAATATCAGGGCATCGGGCTCGGCAGCCGGCTGTTCAAGGCGGCCAAGGCCCGGCTCGCCGACCATGGGCTGCGCGGTCTTGTGGTCTGGGCGCTGGAAGACAATCACAACGCATTGGCCTTCTATGCCGGCAATGGTGGCCGCGATATCGCCGAAGGCGTCGAGGTCTTCGAGCAGAGAGCGCTAAAGAAGGTCGCCTTCGTCTGGAATGACTAACCTCGCCTAGGTTACAATCCATCACAAACTGTGCGGTTTCATTAGCGTTCAGTGCTATTCGCCGCATTGCACCATGACGCTTCGCCCGCTATCGGTTTTGCAATCGAGAGAGGGATTTTAGCCATGCGTATCGAAGCCGTGCCCACCGGGAAGAACCCGCCTGAGGACGTCAATGTCATCATCGAGGTGCCGATCGGCGGCGAGCCGATCAAATACGAGATGGACAAGGAGGCCGGCACTTTGTTCGTCGACCGTTTCCTTCACACCTCAATGCGCTATCCCGGCAATTACGGCTTCGTGCCGCACACGCTGTCGGGCGACGGTGACCCGATCGACGTCTTGGTCTGCAACACCCGCGCGCTGGTGCCGGGCTGCGTCATCAATGTGCGGCCGATCGGCGTCCTGATCATGGAAGACAATGCCGGCCAGGACGAGAAGGTGATCGCCGTCCCCTCGCCCAAGCTGACGCTGCGCTACGAGAATGTCACCGAATATACGCATCTGCCGGAGATCACCCGCCAGCAGGTGCAGCACTTCTTCGAGCACTACAAGGATCTCGAGCCCGGCAAATGGGTCAAGATCGAGGGCTGGCACGATTCCAAATACGCCAAGAAGATGATCGTCGACGCGATCGCGCGGGCCAAGACCGCCAAATAGGGCGGGGCTCCTGCCTTACCGCGAGATGGTGGGCGGAATCCTCATCGCACCGCCTTCTCGCCGCCCGCCGCCGTGATCACCCCGACGATGATCAGTCCGGTCAGCACCAGTCGCACGCCGGCGCTGACGCCGAACGTGTTGAGCATGGTGAGCAACAGCACCAGGAACAGGCCGGCGCCCCAGACGCCGGGCACATTGGCCTTGCCGCCGGCGACCGAGGTGCCGCCGATGACCACGACAGCGATCGAGGCAAGCAGATACTCGTTGCCGATATCGACATTGGCGCCGCGGAAATAGCCGGCGAGCAGCGCCCCGTCGATGCCGCCCAGCGCCCCGCATAGCGTGTAGGTGAGGAAGCGGATGCGGCCGACATGGACGCCGGCGAGCCAGGCGGCGCGGATGTTCTGGCCGATCGCCAGCACCGAGCGCCCGTAAATCATGCGCTGCAGCGCCAAGGCCGCGCCGATGGTGAAGACCACCGTCAACATCGCCAGAACCGGAATGCCCAGCACCTGCCGGTTGGTGAAGTCGGCGAAGCCAGGTGACGGCTTGATCTGCAGGCCGCGGCCGTAGCTGATGTCGACGGACTGGATGATGAAGCTCGCCGACAGCGTGGCGATGATCGGCGGGATCCGCAGCGCCCAGATTAAGAGATAGTTGATGGCGCCGATCGCCGCCCCGCAGGCGAGCGCGGCCAGCAGCCCGACGACGATCATGGAATCGCTGCCGCCCATCACCTTCATGGCGACCGCGCTTGCGAGCCCGATATTGGCCGGCAGCGACAGGTCGACATTGCCGGGTCCGAGCGTGATGACGAACATCTGGCCGACGCCGACGATGACGGTGAAGACGGCGAGCGAAAGCGCCGCCGTGACCATGCCGCCGGCGCCGTAGCCGCCCGTGAAGGCGACGGTAGCCAGCCAGACGACCAAAGCGCCGGCGAAGGACCAGATCCAAGGTTTTTCGAGCAGCGTCCGCACCGAGGTCATCGCTCACCGCTCCCTGCGGCTGATCAGCACCCGCGCCGCCAGCACGATGATCAGGATCGCGCCATTGGCGGCGACCTGCCAGTCGGGCGGGATGTGCATGAAGGTCAAGAGCGGCGAGGCTGCGAGCGCCAGCGTCAGCGCGCCGATGACCGCGCCGATCGGCGACACGCGGCCGCCGACGAATTCGCCGCCGCCGAGGATGACGCCGGCGATCGAAAGCAGCGTATAGCCATTGCCGATATTGGCGTCGGCCGAGGTGGTGATGCCGATCAGCGCCATCCCCGACAGAACGCCGAACAGCCCGGTCAGCGCGAACAGCACGATCTTGGTGCGAAGCAGCGACCAGCCGGCGCGCCTGAGCGCCGCGGCGTTGCCGCCCGAGCCGCGCAGGATGACGCCATAGGACGTGCGCATCAGGCCGAAATGCACGACCGCTGCGATCAGCAACGCGGCAAGGATCGGGAATGGGATGTAAGGCGGCTTGAAGGACATGATCGAGAGCAGCCAGTCCGGCGCCTTGCCGCCGGGCTTGGGCAGCACAAGGATGGCAAGTCCCTGCCAGACGAAGCTCATGCCGAGCGTCACCACAATGGACGGCAAATTGCGCAGATGGATCAGCGCGCCGAGCAGCGCATAGGCGCCGATCGAGCCCAGCAGCACGACAATGCCCAGCAGCGGCGCCTCCCTCAGCCAGGTCGCGGTGATGCAGCCGACGAAACCGACGAAGGTGCCGATCGAGAGATCCAGTTCGTTGCCGGCGATGACGAACATCTGCGCGATCGTCGCCAGCGCGATCGGGATCGCCAAATTGAGCATCAGGGTGAAGCCGAAATAGCTGATGGCGCGCGGGTTGAGCCAGGCGATGGCGATGAGCACCAGGGCCAGCGACAAGGCCGGCAGAAGACCGCGCAGCAGGCGCGCCCGGGCGGCGCTGCCGCGCGGCGAGGATTTCGGGAGCGTGCCGGGAGCGATCGCGGTCATCTCAGGCCGCATCGCCGAACGAGGACTGGATGATCTTTTCCTCCGTCAGCTCGTCTCGGCCGAGATTGGCGACGATGCGGCCGTTCTTGAAGACATAGACATGGTCGCAATTGTCGAGCTCTTCGGTCTCGGTGGTGTACCAGAGGAAGGTTCGGCCCTTGGCGGCCTCCTCGCGCAGGAGGTCGTAGACCTCCAGCTTGGTGCCTATATCGACGCCGCGCATCGGATCGTCCATCAGCACGATCTCGGCGTCGGAGCCGAGCGCGCGGGCAAACAGCGCCTTCTGCTGATTGCCGCCCGACAGCGAGAAGACGTTGTTGTTCATGTCGGGCGTGCGGATGCCGATCTTCTGCTTCCAGAATTCGGCGAGCTCGGCCTCGCGCTGCGGCGAGATCAGCAGCCCACTGCGCAGCCGCGCCAGCGAGCGGATGCCGATATTCTGCGCGATCGACCATTGCGAAAAGATGCCGTCCGACTGGCGGTCTCCGGCGACCAGCGCCACGGGTGCGGTGACCTCGATGCCGGCTTTGGCACGGGAAGCGGCCGAGAAGATTGCCAGCAAAAGGTCGGTCTGGCCATGGCCGGCAAGCCCGGCAAGGCCGATAATCTCGCCGGCGCGGGCGACAAGCTCCTTGTCGTCCTGCTGCCTGGCCGGACGCGCGCGAACCCGCAATGCGCCGGCCTCGACCTTCCGGGCCTCGGCAGCGGCCTTCTGATGTCCTTCGGCGCCGCCCATGGCAGCGACGAGTTTGTCGCGATCGAAGGCATTGGCGGCATCCGCCGCGACCACCTTGCCGTCGCGCATCACCACGATGCGGTCGGCATTCTGCAACACCTCTCCCAGTACATGCGAGATCAGGATGCAGCTTCCGCCCTGCTCGACGAAACGACGGACAAAGGAAAGCAACTGCCCCGCCGTATGCGCGTCCAGCGAGGAGGTCGGCTCGTCGAGGATGACGAGATGCAGCGGCTCGCGGGTCAGTGTGAAGGCGCGCGCCACCTCGACCATCTGCCGCCGCCCGATCGAAAGGTCGCCGGCAATGTCGTCCGCCGAAATGCCGTGGTCCGGGAAGATCTCGTCAAGCTTGGCGCGGATGAGATCGGCGGCCCTGCGCCGCCAGCCGAAGCCGGCGAGCGAGGGATGGTTGATGCGCGTGTTTTCGGCAACGCTGAGATTGGGGCAGAGCGACAGCTCCTGGAAGACGCAGCGTATGCCGAGCTCCAGCGCGCGCGCCACCGAATAGCTCGCCTCCTGATTGCCGCGCACCGCGATCTGCCCGCCATCCGGCCGCAGCGTGCCGGCCACCATATGCATGAGCGTCGACTTGCCGGCGCCATTGTGCCCGACAAGCCCGACGCATTCGCCGGCGCCGACATGGAAGTCGACGCCGTTAAGCGCCCGAACGGCGCCGAAATGCTTTTCGGCGCCGTTCAGCCTGACGATGTCGGTGTTTGCCTTGAGCATGCTCAACGATACCCGGCTGGCGCTGCGGACGGCAATGCACCCACCGCTATTGCTTGATGTTGGCCTTGATCGCCGCGAGAGCCTCTTCCTGCGTGTATTCGTGCGTGGCGACGCCGCCTTCCTTGATTTTCGGCAGCGCAGCCTCGAAATCGTCCTCGGTGAAGGCGAGGTAGGGCACCAGCAGGTCGTGCGGAATGTCCTTGCGGCCGTCGAGCACCTGCTGCGCCACCCAGAAGGCCAGCGTCGAGACGCCAGGCGCGATCGAGGCCGACCAGGTCTTGTAGCCGTCCTTCTCTTTCTGCTCCTTCCACCATTTCAGCTCGTCCTGGCGGTTGCCCATGATGATGGTCGGTCTCGGCTTGCCGGCGGCGGCGAAGGCTTGCGCGGCGCCATATCCGTCGCCGCCCTGGTCGACGATGCCGACGATGTCCGGCAGCGACGGCAGGATGGTCGCCACCGCCTTCTGCGCCGTGGTCTGGTCCCAGTCGCCGGTCACTGAGCCAACGATCTTGAACTCGGGATGCGCGGCGACGCCTTCGAGGATGCCGGCATGGATGGCATCGTCGATCGAGGTGCCGGCGAGGCCGCGGATTTCCAGCAGGTTGCCGCCCTTCGGCTGGAACTTGGCCATCTGCTCGACTTCCGCCTTGCCCATGCCCTTGAAGTCGACCACGACCCGGTAGGCGCAGGGCTCGGTTACGATGCCGTCGAAGGAGACGACGGTGATGCCGGCGTCGCAGGCCTGCTTGATGGCGCCGTTCAGGGCATCGGGCGAAGCGGCATCGATCACGATCGCGTCATAGCCCTGCAGGATCAGGTTTTGCACCTGGGCCGCCTGGGTCGGCACTTCCTTGTCGGCGGTGGTGAAGACATCAGCCGCAGCGACGATCTTGTCGTCGACCGCTTTCTTGGTGACGATGGCGTAGCTGTCGAGCATCGCCTGACGCCATGAATTGCCGGCGTAATTGTTGGAGAAGGCGATCTTCTTGCCGCTGGTGTCGGCAAACGCGGTGCCCGAGGCGAGCATCGCCGCAAATGCACCCAGTACGAGCAGTTTTTTCATAGGTTTCCTCCCGGGTCGCTGGTCTGAACGGATGGTCGTAACGCGTATTTCCCTGTTTTTTATCTATTGTCAGACAAATTCAGAGGAACCGCAAGCTGTCAACTGCAAAGCATTGGGGCTGTCCGATCAACTTGCGGTGCCACGATTGAAAAGGCGGCGGCTCTTGGTTTAGGAACGTGGCAGGAGGCCAATGCATGGCAGTGACGCCGACTGTTGCTAAAGGCGCGCCGGGAATCCCCGCGCGCTGGACGTCAAGCGCCAAGAGCGGCGTCGGCACCGCCCTTTCGGCAAAAAGCCCGCTCTGGTTCACCACCAGCCACGGCATCCTGAACGAGATCTATTATCCGCGCCTCGACAGCGCCTGCACGCGTGACCTGGGGCTGATCGTCACCGGCCCTGGCGGATATTTTTCCGAAGAGAAGCGCGACGCGGCCCACACCGTCGAACCCTTCGACGACGGGGTGCCCGGCTACAGGTTCAGCAACACCGCTTCCGATGGCGCCTACCGCATTGAAAAACGCATCGTTACGGACTCGAAACGAGCTGTCCTGCTGCAGGAGACAAGTTTCACTGCGCTTAAGGGCAAGGCTAACGACTATCGCGTCTACGCGCTGCTGGCGCCACACCTCGTCAACGCCGGCATGGGCAACACGGCCTGGATCGGAGAACACAAGGGACAGCGCCTTCTCTTTGCCACCGGACGCGGCGTCTCTTTGGCGCTCGCCTCCTCTTTGCCTTGGGGCGCCTGTTCGGCCGGCTATGTCGGCTTTTCCGACGGCTGGCAGCAACTGCACGACAACGGCGCGCTCGATCCTTCCTGCCATACGGCCGAAAACGGCAATGTCGCGCTCACCGGCGAGATCGGCTTTTCGGCCGGCCGGGCGGCTGCCTTGCTGGCGCTCGGCTTCGGCGCTTCGCCGGAGGAAGCCGCCGATCTCGCCCTTGCAAGCCTGAAACAGGGTTTCGAGCCGGCCGCGAAGACCTATGTCGACAACTGGCGGACATTTCAGGCAAGGCTGGAAAAACTCGACCGCCGCGCTGCCTCCGGTTTGAATTCTTATCGCGCCAGCGCGGCGGTGCTGGCGACCCATCTGTCGATCGCCAGGCCGGGCGCCGCCGTCGCCAGCCTGTCGATCCCCTGGGGCTTCAACAAGGGCGACGACGACCTCGGCGGCTATCACCTCGTCTGGCCGCGCGATCTCGTCGAGACGGCGGGCGGCTTCCTCGCCGCCGGCGATAGCAGGCAGGCGCCGCAGATCCTCACCTATCTGCGTTCGATCCAGCAGCCGGACGGCCACTGGCCGCAAAACTGCTGGTCCGACGGCACCGCCTATTGGCCCGGTATCCAGATGGATGAATGCGCCTTTCCGCTGCTGCTCGCCGATGCTCTGCGCCGCGCCGGCCATCTGCCCAAGTCGAAGCTCGCCGGCTTCCTGGCCATGATCGAGAACGCGGCTGCCTATGTCGTGCGCAACGGCCCGGTCACCGGCCAAGACCGCTGGGAAGAAGATGCCGGCTATAGCCCGTTCACGCTGGCCGTTGAGATCGCGGGCCTGCTTGCCGCGGCCGACATGCTCGACGCCTGCGGCAAAAATGAGCCGGCAAACTATCTGCGCGAAACCGCCGATTGCTGGAACGACCAGATCGAGCGCTGGACCTATGTCACCGGCATAGGGGCAAGCATAGAGGCGGGGATCGAGGGCTACTACGTCCGCATCGCCCCGCCCGACGACGGCGGCGCAGCCTCGCCGAAGGACGGCTTCGTGCCGATCAAGAACCGGCCGCCGGGCGACACCGACAGGCCGGCGGAAGCGATCATCAGCCCGGACGCCCTGGCGCTGGTGCGTTTCGGGCTCAGAGCCGCGGACGATCCGCGCATCCTGAACACCGTCAAGGCGATCGACGCCGAGCTGCGTTGCGACCTGCCGCAAGGGCCGCTCTGGTATCGCTATACCGGCGACGGCTATGGCGAGCACGAGGACGGCGCGCCTTTCGACGGCACCGGACAGGGACGGCCGTGGCCGCTGCTTGCCGGCGAGCGCGCCCATTACGAGCTGGCCGCCGGCCGGAAAGACAAGGCGGCGCAGCTGCTGGAGACGTTCGAACGCTCGGCCGGCGCGGGCGGCCTTCTGCCGGAGCAGGTCTGGGATCGCCCCGACATGCCGGGCCGCGAATTGCGATTGGGCGCCCCTTCGGGCAGCGCGATGCCGCTGGTCTGGGCCCATGCCGAGCACATCAAGCTGTTGCGGTCGCTGCGCGACGGCGCCGTCTTCGACCTGCCGCCGCAGGGCGTCGAACGCTACATCAAGGGCAAGACGGTCTCGCCGCTGCGGATATGGCGGTTCAACAACAAGATCCGCTCCATGCCGGCCGGCAAGGCGCTGCGCGTCGAGCTCTCGGCACCCGGCGTCGTCCATTGGAGCAGCGACAAATGGCTGACGGTGCAGGACAGCAGGACGGTCAAGAATGCGTTCGGCATGCATCTGGTGGATTTACCCGTTGACCGCCTGCAGCCGGGAACCACCATCGTCTTCACTTTTTTCTGGCCCGAGGCGATGCGTTGGGAGAATGTCGACTTCAGCGTCGGCATTGACGCGCAACCGTGATCCAGTTGGGCCATTATACTTCTCCTTTCCTCAAGCTATCGGGATGACACCATGCAGATCGGAATGATGGGACTGGGCAGGATGGGCGCCAACATGGTGCGCCGCCTGTTGCGCGACGGCCATGAATGCGTCGTCTACGACATCAATTCGGCAAGCGTCGCCGGCATGGTCAAGGACGGCGCCATCGGCGCGGCCTCGCTGGAGGAGTTCGTCGCCAAGCTCGCTAAGCCTCGCTGCGCCTGGCTGATGCTGCCGGCCGCGATCACCGGCAGGATCGTCGACCAGGTCGCGGCGCTGATGGAACCGGGCGACATCATCATCGACGGCGGCAATTCCTATTACCACGACGCCGTCGACCAGGCGGCGAAGCTTGCCGTGAAGGGCATCAACTTCGTCGATGTCGGCACCAGCGGCGGCGTCTGGGGCCTCGAGCGCGGCTATTGCCTGATGATCGGCGGCCCCGACGAGGCGGTGAAGCACCTCGATTCGGTCTTCGCCACGCTGGCGCCGGGCGCCGATGCGGACGCCAACCCGCCCAAGGATGCCGGCACGGCGCCCTTCGGCTATCTCCATTGCGGGCCGAGCGGCGCCGGCCATTTCGTCAAGATGGTGCATAACGGCATCGAATATGGCGTCATGGCCGCCTATGCGGAGGGCATGAACATCCTGAAGTCGGCCAACGCCGGCAAAAGGCAACGCACCGCCGATGCCGAGACCAGCCCGCTCGAAAGCCCGCAATATTACCAGTTCGACATCGACCTGCCGCAGGTCGCCGAGGTCTGGCGGCATGGCAGCGTCATCGGCTCCTGGCTGCTCGATCTCACCGCCGGAGCGCTGAAGAACGACCCGACCCTTGCCCAGTTCGGCGGCCGCGTCTCCGATTCCGGAGAAGGCCGCTGGACGCTGAAGGCGGCGATCGACACCGGCGTCCCGGCCCCGGTGCTGTCCTCCGCGCTGTTCGACCGCTTCTCCTCGCAGGGCGAATCCCAATTCGCCGACAAGCTCCTGTCCGCCATGCGCTATGCCTTCGGCGGGCATGTCGAGAAGCCGAAGACCGGCGCGTGAGGGGAGGGCTAGCCATGAGCCAGGAGAGGTCCGACACGCTGGTGCTTTTCGGAGCGACCGGCGATCTCGCTCACAAGAAGATTTTCCCGGCGCTCTACCAGATGGTCGCCAAGGGCACGCTGACCGAACCGGTGATCGGCGTCGCCTTCGAGCCCTGGGAACTCCCCAAGCTGGTGGACCGTGCGCGCGACGGCATCGTCAATGCGCTGGGCGCGGTCGACGACAAGGTCTTTTCCAAGCTCGCCTCGCTGCTGCGCTATGTCAGCGGCGACTACCGCGACAGCGCGACCTTCGAGAAGCTGAAGACGGCGCTGGGTTCCGCGCAGCGGCCGCTGCACTACATGGCCGTTCCCCCGACCATGTTCGAGACGGTCGTGCAAGGCCTGGAGCAGTCCGGCACCGCGCGCGGCGCGCGGCTGATGGTGGAAAAGCCCTTCGGCCACGACCTGCAGTCGGCGCGCTGGCTGAACCGGGTGCTGCATCTGGTGTTCGACGAGCAGTCGATCTTCCGCATCGACCACTATCTCGGCAAGGAAGCGATCCAGAACCTGCTCTATTTCCGCTTCGCCAACTCCTTCCTCGAGCCGATCTGGAACCGCAATTTCGTCGAGAGCGTGCAGATCACCATGGCCGAGGATTTCGGCGTCGAGGGGCGCGGCAAATTCTACGACGATGTCGGTTGCATCCGCGACGTCATCGAGAACCACCTGCTCAACATCCTTTTGCTGTTGGCCATGGAGCCGCCGGTCGGCCGCTCGGCCGACGACCTGATCGACGAGAAGGTGCAGGTGCTGCGCGCGATCCGCACGCTGACCAAGGACGATGTCGTGCGCGGCCAGTTCGACGGCTATCTGGCCGAACCGGGCGTGCGGCCGAACTCGCCGGTCGAGACCTTCGCCGCGGTGCGCTTCTTCGTTGACACCTGGCGCTGGCAGGACGTGCCTTTCTTCATTCGCGCCGGCAAGAACATGCCGGTGCACGCCACCGAGGTGATCGTGCGGCTCAAGCGGCCGCCGCTCGACGTCTTCGATCCGATCAAGCCGGGCGACGCCAATTATGTGCGCTTCCGTATCGACCCGCAGGTGGCGATCTCGATCGGCGCGCAGCGCAAGGTCGCCGGTGACGACATGATCGGCGAGCAGGTGGAACTGACCGCGCTCGATGATACCAAGAATGACATGCCGCCCTATGAGCGGCTGATCGGTGATGCCATGAACGGCAACGGCCAGCTCTTCACCCGCCAGGACGCGGCCGAGCTTGCCTGGCGCATCGTCGGACCGGTGCTTGGCGACACCACGCCACCGGCGATCTATGCGCCCAAGAGCTGGGGTCCGGCCGATGCCATGCACGGCTTCGGCCCGCCCGACGGCTGGATCAATCCGACCAAGTGACTTCCGGGGAGGACGGAATGGCGAAGGCAGCGAAGAAGGCCGCGCCGAGCGGCGACCCGATCGTGCTCACCGTCGATGTCGGCGGCTCGCATGTGAAAATCCTCACCAGCGCGGGCGGCGAGATGCGCCGCGTCGCCTCCGGACCGAGCCTGACCCCGGACCAGGTTGTCTCGTCGGTCAAGAAGCTGGCCGAGGGCCTCGACTACGACGTCATATCGATGGGTTATCCGGGTCCCGTGCGCGACAACAAGCCCTCGCTCGATCCCTTCAATCTCGGCAAGGGCTGGAACGGCTATGATTTCACCGCCGCCTTCGGCAAGCCGGTGAAGCTCGTCAACGACGCGCTGATGCAGGCGATCGGCAGCTATGACGGCGGCCGCATGCTGTTCCTCGGCCTCGGCACGGGCCTGGGCGCCGCCATGATCATCAAGAATGTCGGACAGCCCATGGAGCTTGCTCACCTGCCCTACAAAAAGGGGGCGACTTTCGAGGATTATGTCGGCGAGCGCGGCCTGGTGAAACACGGGAAGAAGAAATGGCGCAAATACGTTTTCGACGTTGTCGGCAGGCTTCGCGCCGCCTTGCAGCCGGACTATATCGTGATCGGCGGCGGCAATGTCGAGAAGCTCGATGAATTGCCTGAAAAATCCCGGCGCGGCGACAACACTCGCGCTTTCGAGGGTGGATTTCGTCTATGGCGCGACAAGGCGCTGATCGTCTGATATTGTTACATTTCAGTATAATTGTTCAAAACAGCGTGTATTGACGCGACAAAACGTTGCGTCGCGCAGATTTGCCGACTAGGAATTCGCCGGCCTGCGGCCCCCGCGGCTTTTCAGAATTCGCCAACGCTCGCAGCGCTTTTGATTTACACACCGCGAAAACCGGATTGGTTTCGCGGCCTTGCGGCAGAAATGGAGGGACTACGTGGACGAGGACACCAGCACAGCCAAGGAAGTCGACCTGCTCGAGCTCACCGCTCACATCGTATCGGCCTATGTCGCGAAAAACCGCCTGCCCGCTTCGGACCTGGGCGGACTGATCGCAAGCGTCGCGTCATCGATCGGCGGGATCAGCCAGCCGGCGGAACCCACGGCGCCCCCGCCGGTCCCTGCCGTCAATCCCAGGCGCTCGGTGACGCCGGACTACATCATCTGTCTCGAGGACGGGAAAAAGTTCAAATCGCTGAAGCGCCATATCGGCGTGCATTTTGGCCTGACGCCCGAAGCCTATCGCACCAAATGGGGCTTGCCGGTCGATTATCCGATGGTCGCTCCCAACTATGCGGCGTCGCGCTCGCAGCTCGCCAAGTCGATCGGCCTCGGCCGCAAGGCGGAACCGGAGCCGGCGAAGCCCGCCAAGGGCAGGAAGGCCAAGGCGACGGCCTGAAATAACGCGGCTGAAACAGCACGCCTGCACCAATGATTTGAGGAAGCCTGCCGAGGAATCGACCTTGGCAGGCTTTCCGCTTTTATGGCTTGGTTACCACCGCCGGAGCAATTCCAGGAAAAGTGTAATCGGTTTTCCGACAGGAATTGCGCAAGAACAAGGAGGTTGAGCGGTTCACCGTTTCGCTGAAACGGCGAATCGCTCGACCGGGGGGACATGGCCATGAACTACGCCAGGATGGTGATCGAGAAGGAAGCGCCGGAGGAATATGGCTACGGCCGCATCCGCTACAACCTCTCCGAAAGCTCGATCGCCGATCAGAAACTTTCCGACATCGGTCTCGCGCTGCCGGACCTCACCTTGTTCTATGGCGAGCATCGCGGCGACAGGGACTTGCGCGCGCTGATCGCCGGGCAGGACAAGGGCCTTTCCCCTGAAGACGTGCTTGTGACGGCGGGCGCGGCAGGCGCGCTGTTCATCATCGCCACCGCGCTTCTTTCGGCCAGCGATCATCTCGTGGTCGTGCGGCCGAACTACGCCACCAACATCGAGACGCCGAAGGCGATCGGCTGCGCCATCTCCTATGTCGATCTCGATTTCGACCAGGGCTTTGCCGTCGACATCGAACGCGTGAGGGCAGAGATCCGGCCAAACACCAAACTGATCAGCGTCACCTGCCCGCACAATCCGACCGGCACGATGATGACACGCGCCGACCTCGACGCGCTGGTCGCGCTTGCAGAGAGCCGCAAGTGCCGCCTGCTGGTCGACGAGACCTATCGCGACCTCTCCTATGGCGAGCGCCTGCCGGCGGCGGCTTCGCTCAGCTCAAACGCGATCAGCGTCTGCTCGCTGTCCAAGGCCTTCGGCATCCCGGGCATCCGCATCGGCTGGCTGGTGACCCGCGATCCGCAATTGCAGGAAACTTTCCTCGCCGCCAAGGAGCAGATCGGCATCTGCAGCAGCGTCATCGATGAGGCGATCGCCCGCGCCACGCTCGAACGCCGTGATGCCTTCCTCGCCTCGCTGCTCCCCGAAATGGCCAAGCGCCGCGACATCGTTCAGGACTGGATCGACGGCGAGCCGCTGGTCGACTGGGTGCGGCCGCAAGGCGGTGTCGTCGGCTTCCCGCGGCTCAACGTCGATGCCGGCTTCGGCCTCGACCGCTTCTACACCAGGCTGCTGGAGGAGCACGGCACCTATGTCGGCCCGGGCCACTGGTTCGAGATGCCGAAGCGCTTCTTCCGCCTCGGCTTCGGCTGGCCGACGGAAACGGAACTGCGGGACGGGCTGGCGGCCATCTCGGCCGCGCTGCGGGATTGAGCCGTCATCCCGGGCAAAAAATTCGATTTTCCTTGATCCAACGCGGTTTTTTTGCGCGCATGGCAAGACGAACTGGGCTAAAGGGTTGCGGCCGGAACAGCGCCCACCGTGGAAGTGCCCCGCCGGCCATTGTCGCAACGGGGCCCTCGAATCATGACCGTCGAAACTACTTCACCAGACCAGCGCTACGCCGCGTTCCGGCACCGCCCATTCCTCAGCTACTGGACGGCGCGCTTCCTCACGACCTTCGCCACCATGATCGTGTCGGTCGCCGTCGGCTGGCAGGTCTATGACCTGACCCGCGATCCGTTCGACCTCGGCATTGTCGGCATCGTCCAGTTTCTGCCTTCGCTGCTTCTGGTCCTGGTCACCGGCGTCGTCGCCGACCGCTTCGGCCGCCGGCTGATCATGACGCTGGCGACGCTGGTCGAGGCCGGCTGCGCGCTGGCCCTCCTGCTTCTGACGCTGCGCGGCCTGCACGGCCCGCTGCCGATCTTCGCCGTGCTGGTGATGTTCGGCATCGCGCGGGCCTTCTACGGCCCGGCTTCGTCCTCGCTCTTCGCCAATCTCGTGCCGCAGGAGGACTTCGCCAATGCGATCGCCTGGAACTCGTCGGCCTGGCAGACGGCGACCATCGTCGGTCCGGTCGCCGGCGGCCTGCTCTACGGCGTTTCGGCGGAAGTCGCCTACGCCACCGCAGCCATATTGATGCTCGCCGCCGCGCTGCTGATCTTCACCATCCCGAAGCCGGCCCAGCAGACGGCCACCGACAAGCCGACGATGCAGACGCTGTTTGCCGGATTCGGCTACATCTGGGGCGAGAAGATCGTGCTCGGCGCGATCTCGCTCGATCTCTTCGCCGTGCTTCTGTCGGGCGCCTCGGCACTGCTGCCGGTCTATGCGCGCGACATCCTCGAGCTCGGACCCTGGGGCCTCGGTCTATTGCGCTCGGCACCGGGAATCGGCGCAATCTGCGTCGCCGTCTGGCTCGCCGGCCACCCGATCCGCGATCATGCCGGCAAGATCATGCTGGGCTTCGTCGCGCTGTTCGGCGCCTTCACCGTGCTGTTCGGCGTCTCGACCATCACCTGGCTGTCGATCGCGGCGCTCGCTTTGCTCGGCGCTACCGACATGTTCAGCGTCTATATCCGCGAGACGCTGATCCAGCTCTGGACGCCCGACGAGGTGCGCGGCCGCGTCAACGCCGTCAACCAGGTCTTCGTCGGCGCCTCGAACGAGGTCGGCGAATTCCGGGCCGGCACCATGGCGGCGCTGATAGGCACCGTTCCCGCCGTGGTGATCGGCGGCATCGGCGCCATGGCCGTCGCCGGCCTGTGGGCCTATCTATTCCCCGCGCTGCGGCAGGTAAAGCATTTGAACAGCCGTTCTTCTACTCCGAAAAGCTCACGCTGACGCCCCGCTGCCGAAAATAGGCCTGCATCAGCTTGCGGCCCGCGCGGTTGTTCTGCACCAGCCTGGTCGGATCGAACACCGCCTGCTTCTTTCCTTCTCGTGCCAGCGCCGCCTTGAGGGTTGCAATATGCGCATCGAGGTCGGCATTGTCCGCCCGCAGTGAGGCATAGATGTTTTCCGTCGCCTCGGCCAAGGTCAGTTCGCTCACTGCTGTCGTCCTCTTGATTGATCGGGCGGCGCATAACACAGATTCGTGGCCGCGCCGATAGTTCCTCGCGTTTTGACGGGATGGCTTCTATTTTGGGCAGGTCTAACAGGAGGGTTACGTTGTGAAGATACGCACGACGACACACAATCATCCGGGAGAACCAGGCATCATTCTGCTGGATCAGCCATTGGCGAACATGACCGTGGCGACCGACATCCGCGACGGCGCAACGACGCTGTTCGGAACCGTCGATCTGCAGGTGAACTATTCCGGCAAGTACGACATCAGAGTTGAATTGTCGCCGGACGAACTCACGCGCGCCTACCAGTTGCTCGTCAAAAATCTCCTCGAGAAAATACAGGAACTTACCGCTGAACCAGCGGCTTGACGGTCTTTAACGTCGGGATCTCATACGGGCACCGCGAGCCGCGCGAAGTTCGGCGTGGCCTCATGATGTCCCACGACTGAGACCAGGCGCAAAAGCCGGGGTGCGCAGTGTCGGCACCACCTATCCCTTGACGATCTCCGTCACGCAGTGGACGTAGTCCATCCGATGGCCTTCGGGCATGCGCGCAACATCGGCTTCGTACGCGCCGTAAAGATCGTCGATGATTGCGGCACGGTCATTGGCGGGACGCGAGGGATCGAGCGCGTTGGCAAAGACGGTTTCCGACCAGGAGCGGAGCGTCGGCACATAGGCCTTGGCGAAGTTCTGCGCGTCGCCATGGACCCGGAAGGCCTGGGCATAGGGGCACGGCGTCACCATGGTGAAGATGTTTTCCAGTCTCAGTCCGGCCTGCGACACCGGCGAAGCCGGATCGCGGAAGGGTGCTGCGAACTCGTCCCGGGTCTTGTAGAATTGCTGGAACGTCGCGTTGACATATTCGGTCTCGTTGATCCGTCCGGCGCGAAGCAAATCGCGCCAATGGCGCGCGAAGCTGTCGAACATGTCGACCCCTGTCGTGTGCCCGAGATAGCGGCCTTCCTCGTCGACGCAGAAATTGGCCAGAGCCAGCCTGCCGCCGGACCTCAGCTCGCGGGCCCTCGCCAACAGGATCGTCTCCCAATCGCGCAGCCCCTGGGCGCGAAACTGCGCCCGCTCGGCCTCGGTCGCGCCGACCGCCTGGACATGATCGGCGATCATGCAGGGCCGCTTGCTGATCCAGTGCATCGCCGTGGCGGAAAAGCCGAACGACAGCGAATTGTCCGGCAGGATCTGGCGGTAGAAGCTCGTGCCGCTGCCGAAGATGTAGAGCCCGGGCGTCTCGGCCAGCGGAACCTCGGCGGAGGTTCCCAACAGCCCCTGGCTCAGCCGGAAAAGGGTCGAGAAATCATTATGGGGCAGGTCGGTATAGGTGATCGATATCGCCCGGTCCGGTTCCCTCTCCCGAACGGCGGAGACCAGCCGCCGCATCATGTCCATCGAGGTGCCGCCGTCGGCCGCGCCGAAATCGGCGACGGCGAATGGCTGGCCATCGGCCAGCCGAGGCATCCCGGCGACTGCCTTGACGACGAGATCGCCGACCTTGTCGATGACGTATTTGGCGCCGACGGTGTTGGCCGAGTAGTAGCCCGCCCCCCGCATGGCGATCTTCTGGCCGTCGGCTGCGCTCATTTTGTTATTCTCCCCTTCTTATTCATCGTCCACCCGGCCGCCGCCTGCGCCGCGCATGCGCGATCGCTCGCTCTCCGGCACATAGGTTCTGGCGGCGAAGGAATTGAGCGCCGCAAGCGTCCGCTCGTCGATCGCGCCGCGCCGGCCTGTGGCCGGCCGCTCGATTTCAGCGCGATGTTCGATGACGACATCGGCGCGCTTCGCCAGTCCCGCAGGTCGCGCGACGCGCATCGCCGAGCGGCGCAGCATGGCGTCGAGCCAGACCGGCAGGCCAACACCAAGGATCGCCAGCGGCAGCGCGCTCGCCGGAAGCGGAGCGTCGAGCAGCAAAGCCGCGGTTCGGATCGGACAGAGCGGCGTTTGGGCAGGCTTGTCGGCTTCGCCTTTTCGCCAGCGCGCCGCGCGGGCAGGATCGGGCGCCGTGAGGGATTGCGCGTTTTCGGCAAGGCACAGCATGGCCATGCCCCAATTTTCGTCCTCGACGGCGATCCGGCGTGCGGCGCGGCCGATATCCTCGGCCAGTCCCCATGAAAATCCGGCGCCCCGCGCCGCCTTGGCGCACAGCGTCTCCACCTCGTTGAGGGACAGGTCGATCACGCGGCCTCTCCCGCCATCGTGGCGACATCCTCGATCAGCGGCTCGCCGCTGAACAGCGCGATGCGCAGCCAGCGGTCCGAGCGGGGATCGAAACTGCGCGCGCCGAAGAAGGCCAGCTTGGCGCGCAATATGTCGACGGGCCGCAATTCGGCGCCGATCAGATTGTCGTGGATCTCGGCATAGGGGAATTTCGCCACGATCTGGGC
This sequence comes from Mesorhizobium sp. B4-1-3, assembly GCF_006439355.1. Lineage (GTDB taxonomy): Bacteria > Pseudomonadota > Alphaproteobacteria > Rhizobiales > Rhizobiaceae > Mesorhizobium. Next base: position 30,082 of record NZ_VFTG01000017.1, on the reverse strand, counting down.
TCGCCGCACCGCATGGCGCCATTCAGGCCGGCGCAGCAGGAAGTCCGCGACACTGGCCGGGGCCGGCTCCTGCGCCAACGCGGCCGCCAGGCTGAGCGCGTCGCGCGCGGTGGCCAAAGGCTGTTCGAGCTCGGCGCCGTCCTCCTCGAACCGCTCGCCGAGCCGGGGCTCGAGCTTCTCCGCCGATACATACCAGAAGCGCGCATTGGCAGCCGGCTGAGCAAAGTCGATTGCCCTCGCCCATGAATAGCAGTCGAGAAGCGCCTGGCGCAGCGAAGCGCAGTCCATGCCGCCGTCGATGGCATGGCCGGGCGTCTCGTCGGCTTTCATGATGTCGCCGAGCTCGTCGACCAGCGCCCCGTGCGGCTCGAGCATCAGCGAGACGCAGGCCTCCTGCCCCTCCAGGGAGAAGTGCTCTTCCGCGAAACGGTAGAGCGCATCCCAGGGCTGCGGTTTCGCCAGAAGCCGGTCGAGGTTTTCGGCCAGCCTGTCGAGATCGGCGGCCAGGGACCGGGTCGCGGCGGCCTGGCGGTCGTCGTCGCTGTGCCAGCGGGCGACGCGTTGGGCCAGATCGGCGAGCGCCTGTTCAAAGATTTTCCGTTCCGCCTCGCCAGCCTCCGGTTCGGCCCGCACCCGCGCCAGCGCGGTTTCACGGGCGAGGAACCAGTTATGCGTCAACAGCGGATGGCGCACGAGGAAGGGCGCCATGCCGAGTCCCGTCGCGTTACCTACGCCGAGCGCCCGGCGCAACTGCGGCGCCAGCCTAACCGCGCCGGCCGGGTTGCGGCAACGGGCGATATGATCGACAAGGTCGAGCGTGAAGGACCGGATCAGCCAGACGGTGAGCATCTCGGCCTGGAAGGATCCGGCAAGCTCCGGGCGCGCGGCGATCTCGTCGCGGTCGGCGATGCCGAACTTGCCGTTGCCGTAAACGGCCGTGGTGCGCAGCAGATAGCCGACGCCGAGAAGTTGCTCCTCGTCCGGCTGTTGTCCCCGCGCCAGCGCCGACGCTACGTCCTCAAACAGTCGCACGCTCTTGTTCGCGCGCGCCAGCACCAGCTCGCTTCTGGTGTAGCGGCCCGCCTCCTGCAATGGCGCATTTGCCTCCAGTCGCGCGATTTCGGCGGCGTCCGGCAATCCGTCGTAAAGCACGTAGCTGGTGTCCCAGGCCTGCGCGATCACCCGGTCGGACCGCTTCTCGTCATCGAGCGGGGTCGAAAAGGCGACCAGGCTGTAGGTCCGTGCCGACGTCTCGACCGCATAGACCGCACGCCCGAACCCGTTGTCGTTGAGGTCGAACAGGTGCTTGCGGACGCGCCATTTCTCCCTGGTGGCGCGGCGGATCAGCTGGCGCAGGAAGCTGAGCCGCGTCGGATGCGCCGCGCCCAGCCGCTCAAGGCACATGACGACCTCCGGCGGGCGCAGCGCGATTGCCGTCATGCGGGAGTCCCGGCTAGCTTTTCGAGCGTGGCGAGCGTTTCGGCGGCCACCTCGATGCCCTCGGTTGCGTTCCGCTCTCGCGCGTCAAAGCGCCTCGTGCCCGGAAGCCGCGCTTCACCGACAAAGGCGCCGGCGACGGTTTCCAGATTCCCTGCGAATGCCCCGGTCGAGGTCGCATCGGGCGAGATTGCCAGGAAGAACTGCCCGGTTCCCGGCGGGCCACCGGCTGTGCCGGAGAAGGGGCTGGCGACAAGCCCGGGGTTGGCTCCCGTCAGGCATGCGGCGAAGATCTCCACCAAGAGCGCCGAGCCGACGCCCTTGTAGCCGCCCGCCGGCGCCATCGTGCCCTTCAAGGCTTCGCCGGCGTCCGTGGTGGTCTCGCCATCCGCATCGAAAGCCCAGCCGGGTGGGATCGGCTCGCCGGCGCGGGCGCGCTTGATGACCTCGCTCTTGGCGACGACGCTGGCGCTCTGGTCGATGACGAAGCGCGCGCCGCCCTGCCCGTCCGGGACGGCCAGCGACCAGGGATTGGTGCCCAGCGCCGCCTTGCGGCCGCCCCAGGGCGCGATCGAGGCCGGTGCATTGGTGAAGCCTAGCCCGATCAGTCCGTCTCGGGCGATCCGCTCGGTGTGGTAGCCGAGCGCGCCGCAATTGTAGGAGTTGCGGATGGCGAGCGCCGCCACGCCCTGCGAGCGCGCCGCCTCGATCAGCGCCGTCAGGCCGAGGGCGATGGCCGCATGCGCAAAGCCGTTGGCGGCATCGACCGCGACGACCGCCGGAGCCGGCCGCGTCAGGCGCGGCTCGGCCTGCCCCAGCACTTTGCCGCAGGCCAGATGCTCGCAATAGGTCGGCAGATACATCAAGCCGTGCGACTTCAACCCGTCGCGTTCAGCCGCCGCGATGCCGGCGGCCAGCGCCCCGGCCTGCCGCTCGCTTGCGCCATGGCGCATCAGCGCGGCGCGGGCGAGCGTTTCGATGCGGGCTTGCGTCAGGCGTGTCATCCCCTCATCCACCAATCATGCCGCCGCATAGCCGAACTCCCCTTCGCTCGCCCGCGTCTGCAGGCGGATGCATTCGATGAGACGCAGCGATGCCGGCTGCAGGTTGCGGCCCTCCTTGGCGATCCAGCCGACGGTGCGGCTCGAACGCGGATCGGCAAGCGGCACGAAGCGCACGTGGTGGCTCGATTTCCAGCGGCAGAGCCGGGGCAGGATGGTGACGCCAAGCCCGGCCTCCACCATCGCCAAATTGGAGCTCACATTGGTCGCGGTGAGCTTGGAGCCGGCGGCAAGCGCTTCGGTTTCGGCCAGCCCGAGTGCCGCGGCCGCGCCGTTGCGGATGAAACTCTCGCCGTCGAGCTCAGCCCATTTCAACGGCCGCTTCGATCTTGCCAGGGGATGGTCGGCCGGGCAGACGAAATCGAGCGGCTCATGGAACAGCGGCTCGAAGCTGAGCTGCGTCCGCTTGCTGGCGAGCACGCAGAGGCCTACCTCCACCATGCCGTTTTCGACGGCCTCGACGATGGCGCTGGAATCGCTGTCGCGGACGTGGATGTCGAACCGGCTGCCTTCAGCGCGAAGCTTGGCGATCGCGCGCGGCAGCAAGGTCACCGCGACCGACGGCACGCTGGCGACGTCGCAGCGCCCCTGCCGGTCCGCCGCGTAGCTGGTCATCGCCAGGCAGGCGCGATCGTAATGCGCGATCATGGCGCGCGCCTCGTCGAGCACGATGCGGCCGACCGGCGAAAGCGCGCCTTTGCGCTCGCTTTCGAACAGCGGCGCACCGATATCGTCCTCCAGTTGCTTCAGGGTCATCGACACAGCGGACGGCGTGCGGCCGATCTGGCCGGCGGCGGCGCGCACGCCGCCCGTCTCGCAGACCGCGACGAAGCTGCGCATACCGGTCAGGCTGATGGTTTTGGTCACTGTTAAGTTTGCCTGAACATTTATCTCAAAAATTGAGCTTGATTGAAGTTCACAGCATTGGTTAGGTCGTTGTCAACCGAATTGATGCAGGTCGAACAGGATGCTGAGCGGTCAGAACTTCGTTGCAGGCGAATGGCGCCATGGTGCCGGCTGGGTCGAGGATATCAGTCCATCCGACGTGACCGACATTGTCGGGCGTTTCGCCCAGGCGCGGCCGTCCGACATCCACGACGCCGCCGCTGCGGCGCAAGGCGCCCAGCGGGAATGGGCGGCGGCAGGGCTGGAAACCAGAGCCGCCGTTCTCGACGCCATCGGACGCGAGTTGATGGTGCGCTCGAAGGAGCTTGGCGAGTTGCTGTCGCGCGAGGAGGGCAAGACCCTTCCCGAGGGAGTCGGCGAGGTCTATCGCGCCGGCCAGTTCTTCACCTATTTCGCCGCCGAGGCCTTACGCAATCTGGGTTCCTCGGCCGACTCCGTCCGGGCCGGCGTCGACGTGCTGATCGAGCGCGAGCCGCTCGGCGTCGTCGCGATCATTTCGCCGTGGAATTTCCCCATCGCCACCGCCTCCTGGAAGATCGCGCCGGCGCTGGCCTTCGGCAATGCCGTCATCTGGAAGCCGGCCAGCGTCACGCCGGCCAGCGCCTGGGCGCTCACCGAGATCATCAGCCGGCAGGCGATCCCGAAAGGGCTGTTCAACCTAGTGATGGGATCGGGCTCGACGATCGGCCGCGAGCTTGCCGCCAGGGCCGACATACAAGGGCTGAGCTTCACCGGCTCCGGCGCCGTCGGCTCCGGCATCGCCGCGCTCGCCGCCGCGCGCTTCGTGAAGCTGCAGCTCGAAATGGGGTCGAAGAATCCATTTGTGATCATGGACGATGCAGACCTCGATCGCGCCGTCGACCTTGCCGTGAACGGCGCCTTCGGCGGCACCGGTCAGAAATGCACGGCCTCGTCCCGCCTGATCGTGCACCGGCCGGTGCATGACGCCTTCGTCGAGAAGCTGCTGGCGAAAACCAGGGCCCTGAAGGTCGGCCATGCGCTCGAAGCCGGCGTCCAGATGGGGCCGGTCGTCAGCGCCGAGCAGCTCTCGGCCAATCTCGATTATGTGGCGCTCGGCCTCAGCGAAGGCGCCGAGCTGGCGACCGGGGGCGAGGCGCTCGATCTCGCGCATCGCGGCCATTACATGGCGCCCGCCGTGTTCCTCAACGGCCGCTCGCGCATGCGCATCAACCAGGAGGAGATGTTTGCGCCGATCACCTGCGTGATGACCGCCGATGATCTCGACGAGGCGATCTTCCTTGCCAACGATACGCCCTATGGGCTGACGGCCGGCATCGCCACGCGCTCGCTGGCGCGCGCCACGAAGTTTCGCCACGCGTCGTGCTCCGGCTGCGTCATGGTCAACCTGGCGACCGCCGGTACCGACTATCACGTGCCGTTCGGCGGCGTCCGCGCCTCGAGCTACGGCCCGCGCGAGCAAGGCCGCGCCGCGGTCGAGTTCTACACCCAGGTGAAGACATCCTACATCCACGCGGGCGCGCCCGAATGACCATTGACGCGCCGCAGGTGCTCATCGACGGGCTGCAATATTGCAACTGGTCGCGCGAAATTTTCGAGGAGATGCGCCGGGGCGGGCTGACCGCAGTCCATGCCACGGTCGGCTATCACGAAGGCTTTCGCGAGACGGTGCGCCATCTCGTCGATTGGCGCTCTTGGCTTCGCGACAATGAGGACCTGATCCTCTTGGCGCGCGATGCGGGCGACATCGAGCGGGCGCGGACCTCGAACCGGACGGCGATCCTGCTTGGCCTGCAGAACCCGATGCCGATCGAGGACGACATCGGGCTGATCGAGATGCTTTTCGATCTCGGCATCCGCTTCATGCAACTCACCTACAACAACCAGTCGCTGCTGGGCTGCGGCTGGATGGAAAAGGAGGACAGCGGCCTGACGCGGATGGGGCGCGAGGCGATCGCCGAGATGAACCGGCTCGGCATGATCATCGATCTGTCCCACGCCGGCGAGCGGACCGCGCTGGAAACGATCGCGCTCTCCGAGCGGCCGGTGGTCGTCAGCCACGCCAATCCACGCTGGCTGCGCGATAGCAACCGCAATGTCTCCAAGGGCCTCTTGCAGGCATTGCGCGCAAAGGAGGGGCTGCTCGGCCTTTCGCTCTATCCGCTGCACCTCCCGAACGGATCGGACACGACGCTGGAGCAGTTCGGGAAAATGGCTGCCGAAGCGGCCGGGATCATGGGACCTGACCATCTCGGCATCGGCTCGGATCTCTGCCAGAATCAGCCCGACAGCGTGGTGCGCTGGATGCGCGAAGGCCGCTGGACCCGCGAGGTCCAGGCGACCGCGAGCTTTCCCGCTCAGCCGTCCTGGTTCAGATCGAGCCTCGATTTCCCGAAGTTGGCGCGAGGCCTTTCCTCGGCGGGATTCGGTGCGGCCGAGACCGCGCTTGTTCTTGGCGGCGCCTGGCACCGCTTCCTCAAGGCCAGCCTGCCTTCCGCCCGGAACTCGCAGGTAACGAGCCGATAGGCGCGCGGACAGGCGCGAGCTCGTCCACTCAGGGCCGTCGGCTATTCCACAGCCGGCTTGCCGAAGATCAGCCCCAGAAACTCGCCCAGCCAGCGCTTGAGATGCATGTCCCAGATCAGCCGGCCGCCAAGATGGTCGCGGCCGGGCTGGGCGCCTGGCAATTCGAAGCGATGCGCGCCGCGCACCACCCAGCGCTGCATCATCACCCTTGTCAGCTCGCCATGGAACTGGATGCCCCAGGCATTCTCGCCGTAACGGAAGGCCTGGTTGGGATAGGTTTCCGCCGTCGCCAGCAGCGTCGCTTGCCTGGGCAGCGAAAAGCCTTCGCGGTGGAATTGGTAGACCATTTCCGGCCAGTGCAGCAGCTTCTTACCGGCCTCAGTCGCCTTCAGCGGATACCAGCCGATCTCGACCAGGCCCTCGCCATGACCCTCGACCTTGCCGCCGAGATGGTTGGCGAGCATCTGGGCGCCGAGGCAGATGCCGAGAAACGGCCGGTTTTCCTTGAGCGGAATTTCCAGCCAGTCGGTCTCGCGGCGGACGAACTCGTCCTCGTCATTGGCGCTCATCGGCCCGCCGAAGATAACCGCGCCGGCATGGTCGTCCAGCGTGCAAGGCAATTCGTCGCCCAATGGTGGCCGTCGGATGTCGAGATCAAAACCCTCTTCCAGGAGCATATGGCCGACGCGGCCGGGGCTCGACGTCTCCTGATGCAACACGATCAGGATTTTTGGTCTCGGCCTCGCTCTGGGTGGCATGGAAGGCGAGGGGTCCCGTTATTCGTCGCTCGACTTGCCCTTGGCGCCGGGCACCTCGGCCGCCGCCTTGCGGCGCGCCTCGATGCGGTCGCGACGCTCGACGCCGATCAATTCGGCGACCCGCCAGACGGTGTTGTCCTCGAGCTCGTCAAGCTCGCCATCGGCATAGACGATCTCCCACATCAGGCCGATGAAGGCCTTGCGCGCCTCGGCGTCGAGGTCGCGCTTGAGCACGCTGGTGAAGGCGTAGAGGTCGATCGCCTCATTGTCCGCCCGCTCGCCGGCCGCGGCCAGCGCGTCGAGCTCCTCGCCGCTCACCGAATAGGTTTTGGCCAGGATCTGCTTGAACCGCTCCCATTCGACATCCTGACGCAGGCCGTCGGCGTTCATCACATGATAGAGCAGCGCGGAGGCCGCGACGCGCGGATCGTCGGCGCTCGGCCTGGCCTCGCCGCCGGTGGGCATATCCCTCAGAAAGGCCAATACGCGCTCGAACATCGATACCTTTTCCCTGCCCGCCAAAACCTTGCCTCAGAACAAACGAAACCGGCGCGGCGATTTTTCCGCCTTTTCCTCCGGCGCGACACCCGGATCGTCCGGCAGAGGCGGCAGCTCCGAACCCCGCTCGCTGGTTTCGGCCTCGCTGACGGCTTCCGCAACGGCCGCGTCCTTCTCGCCGCCATTCGGCGAGACGGGCTTCTCGACGGGCGCTTCGGCAACGATGTCGATCGCCTTCTCGGTGACTGGCTGAACAGGTGCCGCAGCCGTGATCGCCGGCACCGCGACATCCGCCTCGCTGTCGATCAGCTGGCCAAGCCGCTCCATCGGCGCGCGCCAGGTGAAGGCGTCGAGCTTGCCGGTAACTGGCGACACCGGCGCCCAGCGCTCGGAGATGACGCCGTCCGCCACCCAGGTCGGATCGCGCGGCGCGCGCACGGCTTTCGACAGCAGCTGCCGCACCTTGCCCTGGTCGCCGGTCTCGGCTTCCTCGATATCGGCGAGCAGAAGATAGGCACCCTCGCGGCGATCCATGCGGATCGCGGCCTCCGCCTCGCGCCGGGCGGTGGCGAAATCCTGCGCGTCGAGCGCCGCGCGCGCCACGGCCATGGACGATTCGGCGTGGTTCTTCTTCAGTTCCTGCAGCTTCTTCGCCCGGTTGAGGCGGTCGATTACGGCGTCGCCCGGCCTGGCATGGGTGTAGAGCTCGGCGATCTCGGGATGCGGCTCGGCCTTCCAGGCGGCCTCCAGGATCTTGGAGCCCTTGCGCACGTCGTTTTGCCGGATAACCAGATCGGCCGCGATCACCGCCGCCGGCGCGAAATCGGGCGCCAGCTTGTTGGCTTCGAGCGCCGCGGCGCGGGCCGCGTTCGGACCGCTGTCGACCAGCGCCTGCGCCTTGGCCGTAAGCAGCACGGCGCGGCGGCGGTTGGCCACGTCGCGCTCTATCTGCCTGGTCGATTTCTGCGCCTCGACCAGCTTCAGCGCGCCGTCCCAGTCGCCGCGTTCGGTCAGCTCCTCCAGCGTCGATTCCGCCGCCCAGGCGAGCTGCGGCGCCACCGCCGCCGCGCGGCCGGCATAGTGGCGCGCGGCATTGCGGTCGCCGAGGCGCTCGGCCTCCAGATAGAGCCCGCGCAGGCCGAGCAGCCGCATCTCGGGATCGTCGAGCATGCGCTCGAATTTTTCCCGCGCGCCTTCGTGATCGCCTTCGAGCAGCGAGGCCTGCGCGTCGAGCAGGTTGATCAGCGGCTCCTGATCGGAGCTGATCAGCTTGGCGGCTTCCTTGGTCTTCTTGCGCGCCAGCGCGCCGTCGCCGGCGCCGGCGGCGATCATGCCGGTCGACAGCGCCTGATAGCCGCGGTCGCGGCGGCGCACCCGGAAATAGCGCGAGATCGTGTAGGGGCTGTTCCACAGTGACTTGATCAGCCACCAGACGATCATCACCGCGGCGACCACGGCGACGATCGCCACCGCCGCGACCATCAGCGTGACCTGGTACTGGTAGCCGTTGAAGGTCACGATCATGTCGCCCGGACGGTCAGCCAGCCAGGCAAAGCCCAGCCCCAGCGCGAAGACGACGGCGAGGAAGACGAGGAGGCGGATCATCTTGTCTCCTTACGCCTTCGTCGCGCCGGCAATCAGCGCTTCGAGCTGCTTTTCGACCTCGATCCGCGCTTTCAGTTTGCCGGCAAAATCGGCGCCGGCAGCCTTCGCGGCATCGGGCAGCGTGTCATATTCGCTGAGCGCCTTGGCATAGTCGCCTTGATTGACCGCCACTTCCATGCGGGCGACGGTTTCCGGCGCCCCCTTGCCTTCGATGGCGCCGACCGGACGCACCTTGACCAGCGATTCCGCGCTCGACACCAGGCTCTGGAAGAACCCGGCATTCTGGTCGGCCGGTTTTGCCGCCTCGACCATCGCATTGGCGGCGGCATCGGCCTCCGAGGCGATGGTGGCGCGGGTCGGCACGCCCTTCTCGGCATAGGAACGCAACGCCGCGAGCTCCGGCGCGTCCGGCGCGATCGCGGCGAAGGTGTCGAGCTCGGTTGCGAAGGGCGCGCCGCGGTCGAGCGCCGACTTCAGCGCCGAGGCGGCGATCGCCAACGCGATCTTTGGCTGCGAGGCCTGCGCATCGACCTTGCCGGAAAGCTGCGACACGGACTGCTCCAGCGCCGCCAACCGGCCATCCACGGCCTTGGCCGCGTCGCCGGTCGATTTCACTTGAGCGTCGAGCCCGGCGATCTTCTCGTTGAGCGGACCAAGATCGACAGGCGCCGCATTGCCGTTCTTCTGCAGCTCGGCGACGGTCGTCTCAATCTGGCCGACCTTGTCGCCGAGCGCCTTGAGCGCGGCGCCGTCGCCGCTCTGTCCGGCCGAGGATTTCAGCGCCGCCACATCGGCCTTGACCTGCTCGAGCGCCGAGGAAAGGCCGTCGACCTTGGCGGAGACTCCGGTGCCGCCGCCTTCCTTCAGGGCCGCGATCTCACTTCTCAGCGCGGTGATCTCGCCATTGACGCCATTGAGCGATCCGCCGTTCGATCCCGGCGCGCCAATCAGCCCGACAGCCTGCAGCAGGCCGGCCCCGGCAAGCGCGATGACGCCGCCGACGACGCCCGCGGCGAGGGCGTTGACGCCGGTTTTGCGCGGTGGCTGCGACACGCGATCCTCGCTCCTCGTGTCGCTTGATTTCGCTGCCGAGGCGGTGGCCCCGGGCGCGGATGCATCCTCGAAATTGTAGTCGAAGCCCCGCGGCTGACCCTTCGGTGCATCGGAACCGCCGGGATAAGGCTTTTCCGGCTCGTCCTTGCCGGTCTCGGGCTTGTCGGACCCGGCCTGGGCGGCGTCGCTATGCTCCCACGGCTCGATATCGGCCTGCTCGGCATGGATCGGCTCTTCCGGCGCTTCCGGCTGCGAAGCGGCGGCCGCCTCTTCCGCCTTCGCCTCGTCGGTCTGCGCGGCTTTGGCCTTCGCGGCATCCTCGTCGGTGATTCGCGAGACGGCGCCGGGCTCGAGTTCGATGGTCACCGGCTCGCGCCGGGTCTTCGAATGTCGCATCTTCGGCGTCTTGACCATGCTTGGGCTCCGCAAAATGGCTTGGAGATGGATCAATGGGTCCAGAGCGTCAGGATGCTCTAGCACATCACCAAGCGGTGAAAAGGGGCGGTGTGATGACGCGGCCTAGCGCGGTTGCGACAAAACCGCGAGCAACGCGTCTTCTCCGGGTTTGGATGCGACGCGGACCTTGCTGCCGGCAACTCTTTCCATCGGCTCGGCAACACGGGTCGAGAGCGCCAGGAATTGCGTTTTTTCAAAGAGATGCCGCAGCATCGGCCGCTTAATCAGGCCGGCCAGCGCCGTGCTGGCCTTGGCCGAATAAAGCAGCGCGGCGTCGATCGGCCGGACCGACAGCCGGGCGACCACATCGGCATCGTCATAGCCGACCGGGACGGTATCGTAAGTCTCGATGGCCTGGACATGCACGCCCGCCGCCCTCAGTCGCTGCTCGAACACCGGGAAGCGGACGCGGCCGCAGAGATAGACGACTGCCTTGTCGGCAAGGCCGCGGGCGATGCGGTCGGCCAACGCCTCGGCATCGCCCGGCCCATCCGTGACCGCCAAAAATCCCGCCGCGTGGCAGGCCTCGGCCGTCCGTTTGCCGACAGCGTGGCAAGGCAAGCCCGCAAGCGCCGCGACCAGCGCCTTCGGCGCATGCCGCACCGCATTGGCGCTGGTGACGGCGACCGCGACGACATCGCCGTCGATGCTCGCCTCGACCGGCAAGGCGCTCGTCTCGGTCAACGGCAGCATGACAGGCTGGAATCCCAGGGCTTCGAGGCGCCGTGCCGTGCGCGACACGCCGGGCTCCGGCCTCGTCACCAGGACGCGGACCATGTCAGGCCCAGCCGTCGAAGAATTTGGCGCCCGCCCTGGCGCGAACCGTGCGCGCGGCCTCGAGGCCGATCTCCGCCGCGTCCGCCGCCTCGCCCTCCAGCCGCACCTCATGCGATTCCGTGCCGTCGGGCGAGATGATCAACCCGACGAAGGACAGTCTTTCGCCCGAGACCGTCGCATGGCCGGCAATCGGCGTGCGGCAGGAGCCGTCGAGTGCGGCCAGGAAGGCGCGCTCGCAGGTGAGCGCCTGACCGGTCGGCACATGATGGATCGCCGCCAGCATCGTCTCGACGTCGCGGTCGCCGATGCGCGTTTCGATGCCGATCGCGCCCTGGCCCGGCGCCGGCGGAAAATCCTCAAGTGCCATCAGGTCGGTGACGACATGTTCCAGCCCGAGCCGCTTCAGCCCGGCATAGGCCAGGATGGTGCCCTCGGCGATGCCCTCTTCCAGCTTGCGCAGCCTCGTCTGCACATTGCCGCGGAAGATCACCACCTCGAAATCCGGCCGCATGCGGCGAAGCAGCGCCTGGCGCCGCAGCGACGACGACCCGACCGTGGCGCCATGCGGCAGGTCGGCGATCCGCTTCACCTTCTTGCCGATGAAAGCGTCGCGCGCGTCCTCGCGCGGCAGGAAGGTGGCAAGCTCCAGCCCGTCGGGCAGCACCGTCGGCATGTCCTTCGACGAATGCACGGCGATGTCGATGCGGCCGTCGAGCAGCGCTTCCTCGATTTCCTTGGTGAACAGGCCCTTGCCGCCGGCTTCGGACAGCGGCCGGTCCTGGATGCGGTCGCCGCTGGTCGAGATCGCAATCACCTCGAACGCCTGCTCGGGCAGCCCATGCGCCTGCATCAGCCGCGCCCGCGTCTCATGCGCCTGGGCCAGCGCCAGCGGGCTGCCGCGTGTTCCGATTTTCAAAGTTTGCATGGCGCGCGGTCCGTGATAACCCCCGGGCAGTTTCGAGATCTGCCGCGCTTGTCCTATCTAGTAAACGCCGGTCAGACAATCTTCGAGGACAGCGACAATTGATCCGCGTTCTGGGCATTGAGACGAGTTGCGACGAGACGGCGGCCAGCGTGGTGGCGCTGGACGGCGCCTCCGCGCCCGAAATCCTGTCCAATATTGTGCTCAGCCAGATCGAGGAGCACGCAGCCTTCGGCGGCGTCGTGCCGGAGATCGCCGCGCGGGCCCATGTCGAGGCGCTGGACGGTATCGTCGAGGCAGCACTCGCCGATTCGGCCGTATCGCTCGACGAGGTCGACGCCATCGCCGCCACCGCCGGCCCCGGCCTGGTCGGCGGACTGATCGTCGGCCTGATGACGGCCAAGGCGATCGCCGCCGCCGCCGACAAGCCGCTGATCGCCATCAACCACCTCGAGGGCCACGCGCTGACGGCTCGGCTGACCGATGGTCTCGACTTCCCCTATCTTCTGCTGCTCGTCTCCGGCGGCCACACCCAGATCGTCGCGGTGCGCGGCGTCGGCGATTACCAGCGCTGGGCGACGACCATTGACGATGCGCTGGGCGAGGCCTTCGACAAGACCGCCAAGATGCTCGGCCTGCCCTATCCCGGCGGTCCGAATGTCGAGAAGGCGGCGGCCGGTGGCGATGCGAACCGTTTTGCCTTCCCGCGCCCGATGAAGGGCTCGGCGCAGCCCGACTTCTCCTTCTCCGGCTTGAAGACGGCGGTGCGCCAGGCGGCAACCGCGATCGCGCCGCTGAGCGACCAGGACGTCGCCGACATCTGCGCCTCCTTCCAGGCGGCGGTGGCGGACGCGCTGGGCGATCGCGTGGGCCGCGCGCTTGACCGCTTCCGCCAGGAATTCCCCGACCAGGCAAAGCCGGCGCTGGTCGTCGCCGGCGGCGTCGCCGCCAACCGCACCATCAAGGCGACGCTTGAAGCGCTTTGTTCCGGGGCCGGCTTTGCGTTCGTCGCGCCGCCGCAAAAGCTTTGCACCGACAATGCGGCGATGATCGCCTGGGCCGGCATCGAGCGGCTGCGCGCCGGCATCGCCGACGAAAACACCGCCGATTTCGTGCCGCGCTCGCGCTGGCCGCTCGACAGCGTTTCCGCGCCCCTGGTCGGCTCGGGCCGGCGCGGTGCCAAGGCATGAGCGCGAAGGGAGCGAGCGGCAGGAAATCGGGCAGCGGCTGGCGCGTCGCGGTGCTGGGCGGCGGCGCCTGGGGCACGGCGCTGGCGCTGGCCATGCTGCGCGCCGGCCATGATGTCCGGCTCTATGCGCGTGACTTGGAAACCGTCGCCGCCATCGCCCGCGGCGAGAACCCGCGCTATCTGCCCGGCATCAGCATCGAACCCGGCATCGCGGCCACCAGCGATATGGCCACGGCGCTCGGCGGCGCCGACTGCGTGCTCGCCGTGACGCCGGCGCAGTCGCTGCGCGCTGTGCTCGCCGCCGCACGCAATCATGTGCCTCGGGGAGCGCCGCTGGTGCTCTGCGCCAAGGGTATCGAACGCGACACCGGCGCGCTGCTGTCGGCGATCGTCGAGGAAAGCCTGCCGGGCAATCCGGTCGCGGCGCTGTCCGGTCCGAGCTTTGCCAGCGATGTGGCGCGCGGCCTGCCGACCGCCCTCGTGGTCGCGGCCCGCGAGGCGGAGCCGGCGGCCGAGCTTGCTGCCCGCTTCTCGGCCGAGAACCTGCGCTGCTATTCGAGCGACGACCTGATCGGCGTCGAGATCGGCGGCGCGCTGAAGAATGTCTTCGCCATCGCCGCCGGCGCGATCACCGGAGCCGGCCTCGGGGCCAGCGCACAGGCCGCCATGGTGACGCGCGGCTTCGTCGAGCTGCGCCGCATCGGCGCCGCCTTCGGCGCAAAGCCCGAGACACTGATGGGGCTTTCCGGCCTCGGCGACCTCCTGCTTACCTGCTCCTCGGCGCAGTCGCGCAACTTCGCCTACGGCCTGGCGCTCGGTCAGGGCAAGCCGCTTGCCGGCCTGCCGCTGGCCGAAGGCGTGCCGACGGCGGGCATCGCTGCCCGCATCGCCGCCGAGCGCGGCATCGAGGCGCCGATCATTTCCGCCGTCGCCGCCATCCTCGACGGCAAGGTGACCATCGGCCAGGCGGTGACCGCGCTGATGACACGCCCGCTCAAAACCGAAACCGACATCTGAACCATCGGAGTTGAAAAATGCTGTTTGCGTTGATTTGCAAGGACAAGCCCGGCAGCCTGCAGCTGCGCGTCGACACGCGGCCGGCGCATGCGGCTTTCCTGGAAGGCCTGATCAGCGAAGGCAAGCTTGCCTTTGCCGGTCCCTTCCTCGACGCCGATGGCAAGCCGGACGGCAGCCTGGTGATGATCGATGCGCCGGACATGGCTGGGGCCCAAGCGCTCGCCGCCGCCGACCCCTACGCCAAGGCCGGCCTGTTCGAAAGCGTCCAGATCCGTCCGTGGAACTGGGTCTTCCAGAAGCCTGCCGGCGCGTGATCGTTCGCGACTCTCGTCGCGGCGACGGCGAGAGAGTAAGCATAGACGGGAACGCCATGCGTGGCGGCAAAGCGATGGGACAAGAAATATGAACTACTGGCTGTTCAAGTCCGAACCTTCGGTCTTTTCCTTCGAGGCGCTGAAGGCCAAGGGCAAGGCCGGCACGCAATGGGACGGCGTGCGCAACTACGCCGCCCGCAACAACATGAAGGCGATGCGGGTCGGCGATCTCGGCTTCTTCTATCATTCCAATGAGGGGCTAGACATCGTCGGCATCGCCGAGGTCTGCGCGCTGGCCCATCCCGACACCACCACCGACGATCCGCGCTGGGAATGCGTCGACATCCGCGCCTATAAGGACGTGCCGAAGCCGGTGACGCTGGAACAGGTCAAGGCCAACCCCAAGCTCGCCGAGATGGCGCTGGTGCGGCTCGGCCGGCTTTCCGTGCAGCCGGTGACGCCGGCCGAATGGAAAGAGGTCTGCCGCATGGCCGAGCTCAACCCGGCGCCGTGAAACGACTTACGCCGAAAAGCGCGAAGAACTTCATCCTCGACAACACGGCGCTGATGGCGCCGCCGCATGTGCCGGAAGTGCTTCTGCACCTTGCCGACGAGGCGCATGACCTTTGGCTGCGCACCGAGGAGGAGCTGGCCGAGATTGGCCTGCCGCCGCCCTTCTGGGCCTTCGCCTGGGCCGGCGGCCAGGGTCTCGCCCGCTATGTGCTCGACCACCCGGGGACCGTTCGCGGCAGGCGCGTGCTCGACTTCGCCTCCGGCTCGGGCCTTGTCGCCATCGCCGCCATGAAAGCGGGCGCGAAGCAGGTGATCGCCGCCGACATCGACCCGTTCTGCGAGACGGCGATCGCCATCAATCTCCAAGCCAACGGCGTTGAGGCGCAATTCCTCGGCACGGATTGCGTCGGCACCGACGATGGCTGGGACGTCGTTCTTGCCGGCGATGTCTTCTACGACAAGGCTTTCGCCGACAGGCTGCTGCCCTGGTTCACATCGCTCAAGGCGCGCGGCGCCGAGATCCTCATCGGCGATCCGGGCCGCGCCTACCTGCCGAAAACCGGGCTTCAATCGCTTGCCGTCTACCAGGTTCCGGTGACCCGCGTGCTGGAGGATGCCGAGGTCAAGCGCACGACCGTCTGGCGCCTCGCTTGACGCTATCGCCGAACAAGCGTTCCATCGCGTGTCGATCTGGAGGGGAAAGCATGGATTTTTCGGTCGTGAACTGGCTGGCGGTGATTGTCGCCGCCGTCGTCGCATGGTTGTTCGGCGCCGCCTGGTATATGAGCCTGAGCAAGCCATGGCTGAAGGCGGCCAAGCTCGACCCGGCCACCATGCAGCGCTCGGTCATCCCCTTCGTTGTCAGTTTCATCGCCGAGCTGATCATGGCGCTCGTGCTGACGCTGGTGGTGGGCGCCATAACCGGCGGCGAGCCGAACCCGATCGCGGGATTGCTGTTCGGCTTCGTGCTTTGGCTGGGCTTCATCGCCACCACGCTTGCCGTCAACCACCGCTATGAAGGTTTCGGCTGGGCGCTGACCCTGATCGATGCCGGCCACTGGCTGGGGGTGATGCTGATCATCGGCGCCGTCATCGGCTGGTTCGGCGCGCCGGCGGCACCGGCGGGTTGAGACGGAGGCTCAAGTCGGCGTTTTCGCCACCTCGTCCAGCAGCCATTCGCGGAAGGCGATGACCCGCGCGTCGTCCTTCGCCGCCTCGGGATAGACCAGGAAATAGGCGAATTCCGGCGCGACCCTGATGCCGAGCTCGAAGGGCCGCACAAGGCGTCCTTGCGAGAGATCGTTGGCCACCATGGCAAAGTCGGCGAGCGCCACCGCATTGCCGTCGAGCGCCGCCTGGATGGCATCGGTCGAGGACCCGAAGACCAGCGTGCGGCTGTCGTCGAAATCGTCGACGCCGGCCGCGTGCATCCACATACTCCAGTTCGGCCAGGTCACGCCCTGACGCGACCATTCGATATGCGCGAGCGTGTGGTTGAAGAGGTCGCGCGGTTCCTTCAGCGGCGGACCTGAGGTGAGCAGCGCCGGGCTGCACACCGGGATGATGATGTTCTCGAACAGCCGATGCGCGATGATCCCTGGGTATTTGCCGGTGCCGAAGCGGATGCCGATATCGACATCGTCGCGCTCGAAATCCCTGACGTCGTAGGTGATGTCGAAACGCAATTCGACGCCTGGCTTCTGCCGGCGGAAGTCGTCGATGCGCCGCATCAGCCATTTCGTCGCGAACTGCGCGTCGAGCGTCACCTTCAGCAGTGCCGTGCCGCGCGTCATCTTGCGAGCTCGAGATACCGCCCGGTTGAGCAGATCGAGCGCATCGACCGAGGCCTCCAGCAGCACATTGCCCGCCTCGGTCAGCCGGATGGTGCGGCTGGTGCGCGTGAACAGCACCAGGTCGAGCTGATCCTCGATTTCCTTGATCTGATGGCTGACCGCCGCCGGCGTCAGGCCAAGCTCGTCGGCCGCGCGGGTGAAGTTGAGATGCCTGGCGGCCGCCTCGAACGTCCTCAGCGCCCGCGTTCCCGGCAGCAGCTTGGACATGCGATCTCCAAATAAAACTTGATGATCGGAATAGAACTACTCGTTTCCCGTTTGTTTTTCAATCCGGCATCATGGCTTCATCGAAACACCATAAAACCGGATTTGATATCCGGAGAACTTGGGATAAAGCCATGTCTGAGATCGCCCTGAAGCCCTGCACTCCCCTGGAATCACCCTCGGGCCTGACCGTCTGGCTGCATTCGGTGCGCGATTGGTTGCGCCAGGCTCGCGTCGCCGCCACCTTGCCTGGGGAATCCGTCGAAGACCTTTCCGATCGCGACCTGCGCGACGTCGGCGGCCGGCGCCGCGACATCACGAAAGTCTTGGATCGCGAGTTCCGCGAGATCGGACTGCTGGGGACAGGTTGGCAGAAACCGGTAAAGAGGCAATAGGCAGTAGGCAATAGGGGAAGGAGGTGCCTACTGCCTACCTCACCACCTTCACCACCGTCCTGTCCGACAACAACGGAAGCAACCTTGCCATGGTCCGCGCCGTCACCGCCACGCAGCCTTGCGTCGGCGTGAAGCCCGGCCGTGCCAGATGGAAGAAGATCGCGCTGCCGCGCCCGCGCCGGCGCGGCGCGATGTTCCAGTCGAGCACCAGGCAGACATCGTAGAGCCGGTCGTCGCGCTTCATCCGCTCATGGCTCGCGCCATAGGGGATCTTCACCGGGCGGTTGTAGTTTCGGTCGTCCGGCACCTCGCACCAGCCGAGGTCCGGACCGATCGGCGCCATCGGCAGCCTTGTCCGGCGTCTGCCCGGAAAATGATCGCCCCGAAAATAGCCCGACAGGATTCGCATCGGCGCCAGCGGCGTCGCGCCGTCCCCTTCATGCTTGTTGGCGGTGATGCCGCTGCGCCCCAGCGCGCAGGGAAACACTGTTTTACCGGCTTGCAGGAAGCCCTGCGCGGGGTTGCCGGGGCGCGCTCGCACCACCAAAACGCTCAAGCCCTTCGGCAAAAATGCGTCCGCCGCATTGCGCGCGCGTTTTTTCTTGTATGATCGTGCCACGGAACAAATCACTGTGATCGGCTGTTGCGCCGGTGAGCTTCCGCATAAATGGGGGGAGGTCAACTGAATATTCTTTTTAAAACAACGGATTGATATCCATGACATCACGCACCATCCTGATCGTCGACGACGACGACGACCTGCGCGCCACCCTGGTCGAGCAGTTGGCGCTTTACGAAGAATTCGACGTCCAGCAGGAATCGACCGCCGCAAAAGGCGTTGCCGCGGCGCGCGGCGGCGTTGTCGACCTGCTCATCATGGATGTCGGCCTGCCCGACATGGATGGCCGCGAGGCGGTTAAGATCCTGCGCAAGGGCGGCTACAAGGCGCCGATCATCATGCTGACCGGCCACGACACCGATTCCGACACGATTCTGGGTCTGGAGGCCGGCGCCAACGATTATGTGACCAAGCCCTTCCGCTTCGCCGTGCTGCTCGCGCGCATCCGCGCCCAGCTTCGCCAGCATGAGCAGAGCGAAGACGCGACCTTCTCGGTCGGCCATTATACCTTCAAACCCAGCCAGAAGCTGCTGATCGACCCTCGCGGCGCCAAGGTGCGGCTGACCGAGAAGGAAGCCTCGATCATAAAATATCTCTACCGCGCCGACCAGAAGGTGGTGACGCGCGACGTGCTGCTGGAAGAGGTCTGGGGCTACAATTCCGGCGTCACCACGCACACGCTGGAGACCCATGTCTACCGGTTGCGCCAGAAGATCGAGCGCGATCCTTCCAATGCCGAAATTCTTGTGACAGAAAGCGGCGGCTACAAGCTGGTTCCTTAAACATTTCATGATCTAGAACAATTCTAGGAAAAGTGTGAAACGGTTGGGCTTGGCGGCTTCGCCGTAGCCTTCCGTCCGGAATTGAGCCAAAAGAGTTAGAGCGGTCGGGCGGGACCGCTTCGGGCACGATCCTGGTGCTGGAGGGTGATGGATCGGCTCGTTGCACGCATCGTACGATGCATGGCGGAGCGTTTCTCGCGTGCCCAGGAGGGTGCGCCGCTCCAAAGGAGGGACTGGACTGACCGCTCGGGGACACAGCTAGGATGGCGCTGGATGATGACATCCTCATCCTGTCCAGCGTGAAGCTTTTCCAGGGCTTCACGCAGGAACAGTTGCGCCTGCTCGCCTTCGGCGCCGAGACCACCGTGCTGCAGGCCGACCATAAGCTCTACCGCGAGGACGACGTCGCCGACTCTGCCTACATCGTGGTCAGCGGCTTGATCACGCTCTATCGGGAGCTAGGCGGCGAACGCGTCCCGATCGGCACTGCGGGTCCAGGCACCATGCTGAGCGAACTGGCGCTGATCGCCGACACCAACCGACTGACCAGCGCCTCCGCCGCGGTCGATTCGGAAGTGATCCGGCTGAGCCGCAAGATGTTCCACCGCATCCTGGAGGAATATCCGGAGATCGCGGTGCTGTTGCATGATCGCATCCTGGAGGAATTCCAGCAGATGATAGCCCGCATCGAGGAACTGGCGCCGCGATTTACGGAGTAGCGTGGTTAGGTGTCGATGCGCACCAAGCGGTCGCCGACCCTAATCCAAGTCAAATTTCGCAATCACCGGCACATGGTCGGACGGCTTCTCCCAGCCGCGCGCCGCCCGCAGGATCTCATAGCCGGCGAAATTCGGCACCAGGTTGGCGGAGGACCAGACATGGTCGAGGCGGCGGCCGCGGTTCGACGCCTCCCAGTCCTTCGCGCGATAGCTCCACCAGGTATAGAGCTTCTGCTCGGCGGGCACGTTGAGACGCATCAGGTCGACCCAGCCGCCGGCCTTGCGCATCGCCTCGAAATTCGTCGTCTCGACCGGCGTATGGCTGACCACGTTGAGCAATTGCTTGTGCGACCAGACGTCGTGCTCCTGCGGCGCGATGTTCAGGTCGCCGACCAGGATCGACGCCGACGATTCGTCCCCGCTCGCAGGCACGGCGTTCATCTCATGGACGAAATCGAGCTTGTGGCGGAATTTGCGGTTGATCTCCGGATCCGGCTCGTCGCCGCCGGCCGGCACATAGAAATTATGTACCAGCACCGATTTGCCGCCCGCCTGGACCCTGACCGACAGATGCCGGCTGTCGCCGATTTCGCAGAAGCGGCGCTTTTCCACCAGCTCGATCGGGCGGCGGGCGACCGTAGCGACGCCGTGATAGCCCTTCTGGCCATGGAACAGGATGTGCTCATAGCCTGCCTTGCGGAAGGCCTTTTCCGGGAAGAGCTCGTCCGGAACCTTGGTCTCCTGCAGGCAGAGCATATCGGGCGCGTGCTCCTTCAGCAGCCGCTCGACGATCGGCATGCGCAGGCGCACGGAGTTGATGTTCCAGGTGGCGATGGTGAAGGGCATTCAGGCGAGGTCCGGCAAAGGTCGCCGATCTAGTGCCAGCCGCGCGCCGGAAAGACAAGCTCGCCTAAAGCCCTCGGCCGCTTCAGTGCCGGTTTATCCGCCAGATCGCGTCCTGGCATTCAGCTCGCGGTTGGCCGTATAATCGATCGCAAAAGTGTCGGGCGGGAAGCTGACGCCTTCCTTGGTGTTGAAGATCATCACCGTGGTGTCCTTGCCCTGCGCGTCCGTGATCGTCCACTGGCGCAGATCGTAGGTCTTCGGATCGAACATCATTGTGATCATCGCATTGCCGAACACCGACTTGTCGGAAAGCTTGATGGTGGTGAGGTCGTCCTCTTCCTTGACGGCCTTGACGCGGCCGCCGGAGAGGTCGATCCGATCGTCGAGCAAAAGCTTCAGCGGCGTCTTCGACAACGGGTAGAGGTCGGAGGTGTTGAGCTTCTTGTTGAGGATTACCACCGACTTGCCGTCGGAGATGACGCGGAAGTTCGAGGATCCGTCATAGTTGAAGCGGATCTTGCCCGGACGCTCGAGGAAGAACTTGCCGCCGGTCTGCTCGCCTTTCGGCCCGAACTGGACGAACTCGCCGCTCATCGACTTCACCGAGGAGAAATGGTCGGCGATCTTCTGCGCCGCTGGCGGCACCGCGGCCTGCGCGGCGGCCACGAGTTGGTAGCCCGGCACGAGGTTGAGCGCGGCGGCTCCGCCAAGCATCAGGCCGAGGCCGAGGAGCTGGCGGCGGGTGATGGCGAATTCTGTCTGGGTCTTCATGCCGGTCACTTCCTGTGATTCGTGTGGTGGCAGTACCTGGACTCCCAGTAGGGCTTAAGTTTGGCGGGTACGCGACGGCTCCTCGCAAAGGCGCGGACGACAGTCCGTCGCCTGAAACGCGCCAGACGAGTTCCGGTTGCCAGCTGACCCGGCTTGGCGCCTCACCGAGCCGAGGGTTTGTCGAGATGCAGGTCAGGCCGAGTCGGAGTCGAAGACGGGCGCGAAGCGACCAAATTGGGTGGTTTCCGAGAACCGGAGCGGAGCGTACTTTTCGTACGTGAGCACCGGAAGCGCAGGAAGCCACCCTTTTGCAGGCCGGCATCACCTAAATAATCCCTAGAATTTGTCCTCTTCCGTCGGCACCAGAATCTCGCGTTTGCCGGCATGATTGGCCGGGCCGACAATGCCTTCCTTCTCCATCTTCTCGATGATCGAGGCGGCGCGGTTGTAGCCGATGCCGAGCCGGCGCTGGATGTAGCTGGTCGAGGCCTTGCCGTCGCGCAGCACCACCGCCACCGCCTGGTCGTAGGGATCGTCGGAATCCTCGAAATTGCCGCCGCCACCGCCGCCGGAACCACCCTTGCCGGACGGACCGTCTTCGTCCTCTTCCTCGTCGTCCTCGGTGATGGCGTCGAGATATTCCGGCACGCCCTGCAGCTTCAGATGCCCGACCACCTTCTCGACCTCGTCGTCGGAAACAAACGGGCCGTGGACGCGCTGGATACGGCCGCCGCCGGCCATATAGAGCATGTCGCCCATGCCGAGCAGCTGTTCGGCGCCTTGTTCGCCAAGGATGGTGCGGCTGTCGATCTTCGACGTCACCTGGAAGGAGATGCGGGTCGGGAAATTGGCCTTGATGGTGCCGGTGATGACGTCGACGGAGGGGCGTTGCGTCGCCATGATGACATGGATGCCGGCGGCGCGCGCCATCTGCGCCAGCCGCTGCACCGCGCCTTCGATGTCCTTGCCGGCCACCATCATCAGGTCGGCCATCTCGTCGATGATGACCACGATATAGGGCATCGGCTCGAGGTCGAGGTCCTCGGTCTCGTAGATCGCCTCGCCCGTCTGGCGGTCGAAGCCGGTCTGCACGGTGCGCGAGATCTTTTCGCCCTTTTTCTCCGCTTGCTGGACGCGTGCGTTAAAACCGTCGATGTTGCGCACGCCGACCTTGGACATCTTGCGGTAGCGGTCCTCCATCTCGCGCACGGTCCATTTCAGCGCGACGACCGCCTTCTTCGGATCAGTGACGACCGGCGTCAAAAGATGCGGGATGCCGTCATAGACCGAGAGCTCGAGCATCTTCGGGTCGATCATGATCAGCCGACATTCCTGCGGCGTCATCCGGTAGAGCAGCGAGAGGATCATGGTGTTGATGGCGACCGACTTGCCGGAACCGGTGGTGCCGGCGACCAGCACGTGCGGCATCTTGGCGATGTCGACGATGACCGCCTCGCCATTGATGGTCTTGCCGAGCGCCAGCGCGAGCTTGGCCTTGGTCGTCTCGAAATCGCGGCTCGCCATGATCTCGCGCAGATAGACCGTCTCGCGCTTGGCGTTGGGCAATTCGATGCCGATGGCGTTGCGGCCGGGCACGACAGCGACGCGGCAGGCGATCGCGCTCATCGAGCGCGCGATGTCGTCGGAAAGGCCGATGACGCGCGAGGACTTGATGCCGGGCGCCGGCTCAAGCTCGTAGAGCGTGACGACCGGGCCGGGACGGACATGGATGATCTCGCCCTTGACGCCGAAATCCTCCAGCACGCCTTCGAGCAGCCGCGCGTTCTGCTCCAGCGCGTCCTTCGACAGGCTCGGGTCCTTGGCGACGTTCTTCGGCTCGGACAGAAAATGCAGCGACGGCATCTCGAACGTGTCGGAACCGATGAGGGAGGTCTGCGCCTCGCGCTGCACGCGGGCGCCCGGAACCGGTCGCCCCGCCGGCGCCTCGACGCGGGTCGCGGCATCGGAGCGGAAGTTCCGCACCTTGGCCGCCGGCGCGCCGCGACGCTGGGCAGGCGCCTCGTCGCCGAAATCGTCGAGGTCGACGTCTTCGTCCTGCTCGTCGTCGAATATATCCTGGTCGGCCGGATCGACCGAGGCGCTGCGGTCGTTTACCATGGCGGCGAAGAATTCCGGCTCGACGCGGGCGCGACCGCCCGGGCTCATCCGGCTTTCGGCGAACTCGGCCGATTCAACCCGCTCTGCGGCGCGCCGCCAGGCACTGGCCTTGGGCTCCATCGGCGGCTCGAACTCGTCACGCTCGCGCCTGCGCCGCTCGGCGCGGCGGTGCAGGAAGGCGCGGAACGACAGCCACCAATGGGTGACGGCGCCGAGCGCGAGTATCCCCTCGTCGCCTTCGTCCTCGTCCTCGTCGAACAGCATCTCGTCCTGCTCGCGCGGATCGGGCGCGGCAGCGCGTTCCATGACGGCAAAGCCGTTCTTGCGTGCGATCAGCGCCGAGCCATAGGCGAACAGCCACAAGGTCGGCGCGGCGAGGATGATCGCTATGATCGTCGCGAAAAGACCTTTCGGATAACCGCCGACGGCGATGCCCGGGATCTTCAGCACCATGTCGCCGAAGACGCCGCCGAGCCCGGTCGGCAGCGGCCAGGTGTTGGGCGGCGTCACGCAGCCGGCGATGGCCGCGGCTAAGAGCGCGAAGCCGAACCAGGCGAAGCCGCGCTTCGGCAATTTGTCGACGCCGCGCGCGGTAAACAGGAGGAAGCCCCAGATCACCGCCGGTACCAGCCCCGCGACGGCGGCAAGGCCGAAGAACTGCATGGCGAGGTCGGAGAACACCGCGCCGGCATAGCCCATGGCGTTGGTGACGACGTTGCTGGTGGCGTGCGAGAAGCTCGGATCGGCGACGTTCCAAGTGGCCAAGGCCGCGACGCCGAAGGCGGTGAACAGGAATAACCCGGCGCCGACCAGCCGTCCAACCTGACGCCGCGCAAATGCCTGGATGCCGTGCCCCGTATCGGTCAGCGCGAGCGGTGCTGAGGCGCCTGAACGCATGCTCTTCCCCGTAATCGTTGCCTGGCCGGGCGCATGGCGCATTCCGGCGGATTCGAACGTCAGACTATCGGGGGGAAGGTTAAGGCCGCATTAACCATGGCCCTTTACCGGGCTTGGTCGCCGACAAGTGTGGCAGGCCTCGCGGCCCGCCACCCTTTGCCTGAAACGGCTAAGCGATCGGGCCCGTCAGGACCCGACCCAACCGTTGATCACTTGTGGCCCGCATACATGTTCAGGTTTGCGCAGAATTCGGCGTGAGGCTTGCTCATCGCCGCGTCCTGGCATTCCTTCATCATCATGTCCTGCTTGTCCTTCGGCATCGAAGCCCAGGCCGCCTTGAAGCCGGCTTCCGGCTTCATGGTCTTCATGCTGGAATCGGTGAAGAACGGGGCCATGTTGGACGGCTCATCGAGAGCACCGGCGAGTGCAACGCCGCTGATCATCGAAAGAGCCATTGCTCCCAGGACGATGTTTTTGATGTTCATCAGGTGGTTTCCTTCCCTTTTGTTTTGACGGACGCCTTGATGACGCTCGCCATCCCAGTACGGACTCTGACGGGCCGATGTTTCATGCCGACGGATCAAGTGAATGTGATCGAAATGGCTTGAAGGCCGCCCGACAAAAAACGAGGCCCGGAAGGGTGTTCCGGGCCTCAAGGCGTGAGCCCTTTTCGAGAGCGTCACGACGGGATCTTGGGAGGAATTCCGGGCCGGCGGGAGGATCCGCCGGCCCTCGGCACAATCCCAAACGGTTTCCCGTCCGGAATTGCGCCAAAGCAAAGAGTAGAGCCGGCCTTACGGCACCACTTCGCCATGCTGGGTGACGTCGAGACCTTCGACCTCTTCCTGAGTGGACGGACGCAGGCCGACCAGCGCCTTGATGATATAGAGGATCACGAAGGTGGCGATCGCCGTCCAAAGGATGGTGAAGGCAATGCCGTAGAGCTGCTTGGCAACCGAGGCGTCCTTGCCGAGCGCGTTGATTGCCGGATCGGCGAGCGCGCCGGTGAGCAGCGCGCCGACGATGCCGCCGACGCCATGGACGCCGAAGGCATCGAGCGAGTCGTCATAGCCGAGCGCATGCTTGAGCTTGACCGCCGACAAGTAGCAGACGACGCCCGCGATGATGCCGACGATGAAGGCGCCGGTCGGGTTGACGAAACCGGAAGCCGGCGTCACCGCGACGAGGCCGGCGACGGCGCCCGAGATGATGCCGAGCACCGAAGGCTTCTTGGCGACGATCCATTCGGCGAACATCCAGGCCAGCGCCGCGGCGGCGGTGGCGACCTGCGTGTTCATCATCGCCGCGCCCGCAAGGCCGTCGGCCGCCAGTTCCGAACCGGCGTTGAAGCCGAACCAGCCGACCCACAGCAGCGAGGCGCCGATCACCGAATAGACCAGGTTGTGCGGGGCCATGTTGGTGGTCCCGTAGCCTTCGCGCTTGCCGAGAACCAGCGCGCAGACCAGGCCGGCGACACCGGCATTGATATGGACGACCGTGCCGCCGGCGAAGTCGAGCACGCCGGCCGAGCCGAGGAAGCCGCCGCCCCACACCCAGTGCGCGATCGGCGCGTAGACGAAGACCAGCCACAGGCCCATGAAGATCAACAGCGCCGAGAACTTCATGCGCTCGGCGAAGGCGCCGGCGATCAGCGCCGGCGTGATGATGGCGAAGGTCATCTGGAACATCGAGAAGACGAATTCAGGAATGTTCGCCACGCCCGGCGCCCACAGCGTCGAGACGGTGATGCCGTGATGGAGGAATTTCGAGAAGCCGCCGAGATAGGCGTTCGTGGCGCCGCCGTCGGAGAAGGCGAGCGAATAGCCGAACATGAACCACAGCACCGTCACCAGGCAGGTGATGGCGAAGCTCTGCATGATGGTGGCGAGCACGTTCTTCTTGCGCACCATGCCGCCGTAGAACAGCGCCAGGCCCGGGATGGTCATCATCAGCACCAGCGCCGTCGAGGTCAGCATCCAGGCGGTGTTGCCGGTGTCGAGCACGGGCGCCGGCGCGGCGGGGGCCGCGGCGGTGGCTGCCGGGGCGGCCTCCTGCGCGATGGCGGCGACGGTGCTCATGGCCACGACTGCAAGCGAAGCGGCCGCGCGTCCCGTCGTCTTCAAGGTGGAAGGAATATTCATTGAACTCTCCGTTGGAATGGATGGTCGCCGCTTAGAGCGCGTCGGTGTCTGTTTCGCCGGTGCGGATGCGTACCGCCTGGTCGATGCCGAAGACGAAGATCTTGCCGTCGCCGATCTGGCCGGTCTTGGCGGCCGCGGTGATGGCTTCGACGGCCTTGTCGACCATGTCGGCGCCGACCGCGACCTCGATCTTGATCTTGGGCAGGAAGCTGACCGCGTATTCCGCGCCGCGATAGATTTCGGTATGCCCCTTCTGACGCCCGTAGCCTTTGACCTCGGTGACGGTCAGGCCCTGGATGCCGACGGCGGTTAGCGCTTCGCGCACCTCGTCGAGCTTGAACGGCTTGATGATTGCCATCACGATTTTCATAAGGTTTCACCCTTTGCTGTTGCGGTCCCCCGCGTTTGCACACCTTCACCGATCCCGAGGAGCCGGAGAGTGCCCGATAGGATTCAAGCTCCGTGCCAGTTGCCGAAGCAGGGTGTTAACCTGTTGTAAACAAAGGGATGGCCGGCCGGTGCACATCATTCGCGCACAGCTTGGCGGGCATCCAAGCCTAAAAAGGAGGCAGAAAATCAAAAATGCGCTTTTTGCAGGCAGGCACAGAAAGCCGGCTCAGCGTTTGAGCCGGATGAGCCCTTCCTGGGCAACCGAGGCGATCAGTGTTCCGTCCCGCGCGAACAGCGAACCGCGGGTGAAGCCGCGCGACCCTTGCGTCGACGGGCTGTCCTGGTTGTAGAGGATCCAGTCGTCGAGCGAATGGCTGCGGTGGAACCACATGGCGTGGTCGAGGCTGGCGGCCTGGATGTCGCGGTCGAAGATGGCGCGGCCATGCGCGAATGTCGAGGTGTCGAGCAGCGTCATGTCCGAGAGATAGGCGAGCACGGCCGCCTGCGTCGCGCGATTCTCCGGCACCGGGCCGGTGGTGCGTATCCAGATGTTCTGCTGCGGCTCCAGCTTCTCGCGGCTGGTATAGTGCTTCAGCATCACCGGCTTCATCTCGATCGGCCGGTCGCGCTCCCAGTAGCGCCTGATGCCTTCGGGCACTGCCTCGCCGAACTTGCCGAGCAGCTCGCGCTGGGTGAGCAGCGTGTCGGGCGCCGGCACGTCGCGCGGCATCGGCAGCTGGTGCTCGAGCCCGACCTCATCCTGCTGGAAGGACGCCTCCAGCGAGAAGATCGCCTGTCCGTGCTGGATCGCCACGACCCGGCGCGTGGTGAAGGAGCCGCCGTCGCGGATGCGGTCGACCTCGTAGACGATGGGCAGCTTGGTGTCGCCCGGCCGCATGAAATAGCCGTGCAGCGAATGCACATGGCGTTCCGGCTCCACGGTGCGCTGTGCAGCCACCAGCGCCTGCGCGATGGTCTGGCCGCCGAAGACGCGCTGCCAGTCGACCTTGGGGCTGCGACCACGATACAGATTGTGTTCGAGCTGCTCGAGGTCGAGAATATCGAGAAGCTCGTCCATGGCCGCGGTCATGTTTGAAATCCTTCAAGGATGTGCCATGGCCGGTTTCGGACAGGACGCGCAGGCAGTCAAGGCCGCAGACGGCAGCCGGCCGAAGTCGCGAAAGGATGATGCCATGGTCGATCGCAAGCCGAAGGAAGCGGAAGCGAACGGGAGCCGCGAGGCGCCGCTCGACGTGCTCATCGCCGGCGCCGGCTATGTTGGCCTCACCGCCGCAGTGTCGCTGAAGCAGGCGCGCCCTAGCCTCGCCGTCGCCATCGTCGATGCGGCCCCCGCCGGCGTCTGGCAGAAGGACGGCCGCGCTTCGGCAATCGCGGCGGCCGCCAGCCGCATGCTGGAGCAGCTCGGCGTCTGGGAGGAGATTGCGCCCGAAGCGCAGGCGATCACCGAAATGATCATCACCGACTCCCGCGCCGCCGACCTGGTGCGTCCGGTGTTCTTGACCTTCGACGGCGAGGTGGCGCCCGGCGAGCCTTTCGCCCATATGGTCGCCAACCGCGACCTGAACGGCGCGTTGCGCCGGCGCGCCGAGAAGCTTGGCATCGACATCATCGAGGGCATGGCGGTCAGCGCCTTCGACACCAATGGCGCCGGCGTCACCGTGCATCTGGCCGACGGCGCGACGCTCAAGGCGCGGCTGCTGGTCGCCGCTGACGGCGTCAATTCGAAGCTTCGCGATATGGCCGGCATCAAGACGGTGAAGTGGGAATACGGCCAGTCCGGCATCGTCTGCACGGTGGCGCATGAGCGCCCGCACAACGGCCGCGCCGAAGAGCATTTCCTTCCCGCCGGCCCCTTCGCCACGCTGCCTCTGAAGCCGGACAAGGACGGCACCAACCGCTCGTCGATCGTCTGGGTGGAGCGCACGCAAGATGCCAAGGCGCTGGTCGAGGGCGACGAGTTCGTCTTCGAGCACGATTTGGAGCAGCGCTTCGGCCTGAAGCTCGGCGAAATCCGCGTCGCCGACAAGCCGCGCGCCTGGCCGCTCGGCCTGACGCTCGCCCGCGCCTTCGTCGCGCCGCGCATCGCGCTTGCCGGTGACGCCGCGCACGGCATCCACCCGATCGCCGGCCAAGGCCTCAATCTCGGCTTCAAGGATGTCGCGGCGCTCGCCGAAGTGGTGGTGGAGGCCGACCGGCTCGGCCAGGATATCGGCGCCCTCGACGTGCTCGATCGTTACCAGCAATGGCGCCGCTTCGACACGCTGCAGATGGGCGTCACCACCGACGTCTTGAACCGGCTGTTCTCCAACGACATCGGCCCCCTGCGCGCCGCGCGCGATCTCGGCCTCGGCCTCGTCGAGCGCATGCCGAGGCTGAAAGAGTTCTTCATCCGCCAAGCCTCAGGCTTGTCCGGCGACACGCCAAGGCTGCTGAAGGGCGAGGCGATCTGAACGCTTCGCAACTGGCGGAAGCCTCCACGACGTCGTCATCCACGGGCGGAGCGACGCGAAGCGGAGCGCAGACCCGAGGATCCATTCCGTGACTTAATCGCAGGGTGCAGCGGAGCAGAATTCTGCACCGCTGCAGCGCCGCTGCACGACGCGGATCATGACCCTGGTATGTCGTAGATCGCCCTGACCTCGACGGTGCCGAGCTCGGCCAACGGAACGCGGTCGGCGATCGCCAGCGCCTCGTCGAGATCCGCCGCCTCGACCATGAGGAAGCCCAGCAATTGCTCCTTGGTTTCGGCGAAGGGGCCGTCGGTCGCCAGCCGCTTGCCTTGGCGCCGCCTGAGCGACTTCGACATCTTCACCGGCTGCAGCGCCTGCGCGACGATCAGCTTGCCCTGCCTCTCCAGTTCCCCGTCATAGGCCAGCGAATCGGCGTCGAGCTTGGCCGATTCCTGCGAGCTCAGCGCGAAGAGGTCCTTTTCCTGACCATAGACCAAAAGCACATATTTCATTCCCAGCTCCCTTGTCGCGATGAACCATAGGATGCGATCCGAACAGTGTCAGCCGCGCCTCTGGCTGCCGCGGCATCGTCGAGAAGGCACGCGGCAACCCCAATGACGGCAACCGCCAGCAAAAGCCGGCCGAAGCCGGATGGCGGCAAATCCAGCCAGAAATCTTCCTTGCGTTGCGGCTGTGCCGCCTGAACGCTGCCAGAAAACAGATTGTCCATGCGAGCCTCCGTCCGGCCGTCAAGTCGTGGCCGCCCGCAAGACGCTCCGGCCCGATCGCAGGGCTATCGCATATGAGTAAAGAGCTCATAGAAGAAGTCTCTGCTCCAGTTGGCTCTTCGCATTTTGCTTGCGAT
>NZ_VFTG01000016.1 GCF_006439355.1 Mesorhizobium sp. B4-1-3 | reverse complement strand
GATGTGGGCGATATTGAGGGTGGAGATCGGTGGTTGCCGGACATTGGCGTAGACATGGCCCGGCAGACTGCCGAGCCAGGCGTCGACGGCGTTGATGGTTTCGATGATCGCGGTGAAATCGCGACCCTGAATGACCTTTTCGACTAGCCGCAGCTTCTCGTCGGCGACGCCGGGATCATCATCCCACACCGTCACCGTCGCGGTGACGTAGGCCATGCCCGCATAGTCGGCGCCGAGTTCCTGCAGTGCCAGGTCGGCGTCGGCGGCCTTGTTGGCGGCATCGGTGTCGACAAGGACGGATGCCTCGTTGGTCATCACCTCCTTCAGGATCGCGGCGACGGATTTCCGCTTCGCGAACCATTGACGCCGGATTTTCGTGAGCAGCCTCGTCGCATCCGTCTTGTGGAGCAGGATGGCGCGCGTGGACCAGCGGTATGGGAAGGCCAGCCGGTTGAGTTCGTCGAGCAGACCCGGCGTGGTCGCCGTCGGGAACCCGGCCACTGTCAGGACACGCAGATGCGATCGGCCGAGCCGCGGCTCGAGGCCGCCGGTCAGCGGCTGATCGGCGAGCACCGCGTCGAGATACATAGGCGTCTCGGGAACGCGAACGCGATGGCGATTGGTCGAGACGCAGCCATGCAGATAGGTCAGCGTCTCGGCGTCATCGAGCCAGCGGCATTCCGGCATGAAGGCCTCGACAAGGCGAAGAACGCGATCGCTTCGGTCCGCGAACCCGGTCAGCGCCTCCTTGGGATCAAGGCCCTTTTTCTGTCGCCCTTCGTAAAGCCAGTTCTCCGCGCGCGCAGTGTCCTCGGGAGGCGCAAGATAGGTGAAGGTCAGGAAGTAGCTCGACTCGAAATGCGCTCCGATCTCCTCGAAATCCGCCTTGCGCTCGGCATCGACCAGCGCGGAGGCTGCGTCCGGAAAATGGCTGTCGGGATAGCGGGTCGAGGGATGACGTTGCGCTTCGGCGAAGACCGCCCAGCCGGAACCGAGGCGGCGCAAAGCATTGTTTATCCGGCCGACGACGGCGACCAGTTCGGCGGGGACGGCGCTGTCCAGATCTGGACCGCGAAACCGCGCGGTGCGCTGGAAGCTGCCATCCTTGTTGAGGACGATGCCGGCTCCGACCAGGGCCGCCCAAGGCAGGAAGTCGGCAAGGCGGCTGCTGCGATTTTGATATTCGGCAAGGTTCATCATCGAGGAAACCCGTCAAACAGTGAGATGCGCCGGGATGCGCACATGCCGGCGAACGACATCGACGAAGAGCGGGTCGCGCCTGGCAGCCCATGCGGCGGCGAGATGGCCGATCGCCCAGATCGCGATGCCGGCAAGCCAAAGACGCAGCCCCAATCCGACGGCGCCGGCCAGCGTCCCGTTCAGGATGGCAACGGCGCGCGGCGCGCCGCCGAGGAGGATCGGCTCGGTAAGAGCCCGATGGAGAGGGACGGCATAGCCTGGCACTGCATGCTCATGCATCGTCCCGCTTGGCTGGACAGTGTTCGCCATCAGACCAGCGCTCCGCCGGCAAACGAGAAGAAGGACAGAAAGAAGCTCGACGCCGCGAAGGCTATCGAGAGGCCGAACACGATCTGGATGAGCCTGCGGAAACCGCCAGAGGTATCGCCAAAGGCGAGTGTCAGGCCGGTGACGATGATGATGATCACCGCCATGATCTTGGCCACGGGCCCCTCGACCGACTGCAGTATCTGTTGTAGCGGCTGTTCCCACGGCATCGACGACCCGGAGGCAAAAGCGGGCGTCGCCAGCATCAGAGAAAGCGTGGCGAGCGAGGTGGTGGTGGCGAGACCATGGCGCGCTAGGCGCAGGCGTTGCATCATGGATGTTCTCCTTCTTCTTGAACGAGTGCGGTTTGCTTGCCGGCGCCCTCCAGGAGCGCTGGGGCGACGCGGTAGTCGCCGTCGGTGCGAAGCCCCTCGATCCGGGCGAGCTCGGTCAGTCGCCGCGCGGAACCGCGCCCCGACAGGACGGCAATGATGTTGATCGTCTCGGCAATCAGAGCACGGGGCACCGTGACGACGGCCTCCTGGATGAGCTGTTCCATTCGTCGCAGCGCGCCGATGGCGCTTCCGGCGTGGATCGTACCGAGACCGCCTGGATGGCCCGTCCCCCACGCCTTGAGCAGTTCGAGGGCCTCGGCTCCGCGTACCTCGCCGACTGGAATGCGGTCGGGGCGCAGGCGCAGCGAGGAGCGAACGAGATCGGAGAGCGATGCGATGCCATCCTTCGTGCGCATCGCCACGAGATTGCGCGCGGCGCATTGCAGCTCGCGGGTATCCTCGATGATGACGACACGATCGTCGGTTTTGGCCACTTCGGCCAGCAGCGCGTTGATCAGCGTTGTCTTGCCAGAGGATGTTCCCCCCGCGACCAGGATGTTGGCGCGGGCGGCAATGCCCTCACGCAGGATGTCCGCCTGGCGCGTCGACATGATCCCCGCGGCCACATAGTCGTCTAAGGTGAAGATGGCGACGGCCGGCTTGCGGATCGCGAAGGCCGGCGCGGCGACCACCGGCGGAAGCAGACCCTCGAACCGCTCGCCGGTCCCAGGAAGCTCGGCGGAAACGCGCGGAGCAGACGGATGCACCTCGGCGCCGACGTGGTGCGCAACCAGGCGGATGATGCGCTCGCCGTCAGCAGCCGACAGACGCTCGCCGCTGTCGGCAAGGCCCTCGGACAGCCGGTCAATCCAAAGTCGCCCATCCGGGTTCAGCATCACCTCGACGATGCCGGCATCGTCGAGATAGCGCGCGACCGCCGGTCCGAGCGCCGTGCGCAGCATGCGGGCACCGCGCGCAAGTCCTTCTGAGTTGTGATGCGAAGCTGTCATCCCAGTCCCCGTTTCGATCCGGGGAGAGACGAGTTGGCCACCCGGACGGGGATGATTAAGAGAACGGTATTTTGGGCCGCTGCAACAGGTTTATCGAGGCGTCGTAGCGCGGCGTGTAAAGACAGGAGAAAGGCGGTGCTTGCGCTTACAGCATTTCCATTGGATTTGGGCCTTCAATGGCAGGAACCATACGCGATTGCGTATACCGCGACTTTATACGCATTTGCGTATTAACTGGATTTATACGCGATCGCGTATATTGACATATCATACGCGAATGCGTATATGGGCTGCGGAGACTTATCATGACCGACCAGATCGCTCGCAATGAAAAGCAACTCGGCGCCATTCTGCGCCGCGCTCGCCGACAGGCCGGCCTAACGCAAGAGGCGCTTGGCAATCAAATCCACCTGCGCCAGGCTACGGTGTCCCGCCTTGAAGCCGGCGAGCCTGCGGTGCAGCTCAGCACTCTGATGGCCGCTCTCTCAGCCCTCGACCTTGAGCTCGTGGTTCGCTCACGCAGCAAGGGCAGCGCCGCCGAGATCGAGGATCTGTTCTGATGGCGCGGCGGCCGATTCACTCGCCGCTGAATGTGTTCCTGAACGGGCGCCTAGTTGGTGTGCTGCGCAGGGAATCGACTGGCGCAATAGACTTCCGGTATGCCGGCGAATGGCTGGACTGGCGCGGTACCTTCCCGGTCTCGCTCTCGCTTCCCTTGCGAGAGGACCGCTATATCGGCGCGCCTGTGATCAACGTCTTCGATAACCTGCTTCCCGACAGCGACACCATCCGCAAGCGCGTAGCCGAACGTGTCGGCGCGGAAGGCACCGACGCCTACAGCATGCTCGCCGCCCTCGGTCATGACTGCGTCGGAGCGCTGCAGTTCCTGCCCGACGGCGTCGATCCGGGCAATCCTGGCTGCAGCGAGGGCAAGCCGGTCAGCAGACAGGAAATCGCCGGAATAATCGAAAACCTCGCAGCCGCTCCTCTCGGCCTCGGCCAGGATGAGGATTTCCGCATTTCGATCGCCGGTGCCCAGGAAAAGACGGCGCTATTGCGCAAGGACGGGCGCTGGTTCAAGCCAATCGGCACGGCGGCGACCACCCATATCCTGAAGCCGCAGATCGGCCGGTTGCCCAACGGCATCGACCTCTCCAATAGCGTTGAGAACGAGTATCTGTGCCTCAAGCTCCTCGAGGTGTTCGACGTGCCTGCCGCCAAGACGGAGATCGCGGATTTCGGGGGACGCCGCACGCTGATCGTCGAGCGCTTCGACCGGCTGTGGGCCCGCGACGGCCGCCTCCTGCGCCTGCCCCAGGAGGATATGTGTCAAGCGCTGTCGCTCCCGCCGACACGGAAGTACCAATCAGAGGGCGGTCCCGGCATCGTCGATATTGTCGAACTTCTAAAAGGCAGCGATACGCCCGAAGACGACATCGCGATTTTCCTGCGCGCTTGCGTCGTATTCTGGCTGATCGGCGCGACCGACGGCCACGCCAAGAACTTCAGCATTTTTCTCGGGCCCGGCGGGCGGTTCCGCATGACACCGCTCTACGACGTACTGACCGCGCAACCCAGTCTTGACGCCGGGCAGATACCTCGCAAGAAATTCAAGCTTGCGATGTCCGTCGGCAAGAGCCGGCACTATTCGATGCATGAAATTATGCCCCGCCATTTCGTGCAGACCGCCGCGGTTGCAGGCGTGGGGACATCCCTGATGCGCACGATCTTCGAAGATGTCGCCGCAAATGCCGAGAAGTGGCCCGACGTCGTGATTTCCAAATTGCCGCGTCACTTTCCCGCGCAACTCGTCGAGTCTGTCAGGTCGGCAATAGCCAGGCGCGCGATGCTTCTCTCTGAGACCTACTGATCGCGTTCCAAGGACGCACGGACAAGAAATTCAGGGTACCCGACCGGCATTCCACATCGACATCATGCGCGCAAGCCAGATGCGCCGGGCACGGCCAAGGATGCGCGGAGCCTCGAAGCATTGGCCATACCAGCGCCAGTCTGTCACCGGCCATGGGCGGTCTAACTCCCGCCACATCCCGCGGTGCTGCCACACCGATGTCCCGCGCCGCAGCTAAGACTACCTTTTCTCGACGCCCGGATCGATATCTTCCGAAATCTCCTGCCGCAGTTTCGGGCCCTTCGCCAGGCGCCTGCCCAGCGCCGTGACGAAAGCCTCATAACGTTCGCCCGCCTTGGCGCGTGCGGCCTGCGCGGCAGGCTCGGGCAAGGCA
Organism: Mesorhizobium sp. B4-1-3; assembly: GCF_006439355.1. Taxonomy (GTDB): domain Bacteria; phylum Pseudomonadota; class Alphaproteobacteria; order Rhizobiales; family Rhizobiaceae; genus Mesorhizobium. The sequence goes on along the minus strand of NZ_VFTG01000016.1, from coordinate 124,060 downwards.
GGCGTAGTCGCGAGCCAGAAGCGCACAAACACAGCCAGCGTCTCGATCGCGATGCCGATATCCCGTTCCTGCCGGTTCAGCCGCCTATCGACCTGGTCGAGGCGTTTGGCGATCGCCGCTTCGCGACGTTCATCGGCATCCGGCGATAGGAACGAAGCGATCGCTGCCTCGGCAATCATGGACTGGGGCTGATCGCGCCGGGCCGCATAGTCGGCAAGCATCGCCATCACGGCCGGATCGAGGTAGACAGAGATCTGGACCTTCTTCTTCTTGCAGCTGATCATGGCGCGTTACAACTCCATGCCGTCATCAGGATCGAGGGACACCTGTCGCGCCACGCCCTGCATCAGGCCCGTCAGGCGACGGTTCGCGATCAGGGCATCATCGTCGGCATCGTCGGCCGGACCGATCTCGAACTCGTTCTCGATCGGCGCCGCATTCTCGACCGGCCGTGCCAGGCTGAGCTCGGGTTGCAAGCGGCGCTCCGATTCCGTCGCATCCTCGCTGCCACGCACTGACGTATTGGACGTTTCGACGAACTCCGAGCGGGCGAGGATCGGCAGATGGCTCCAGTCGTCCGCATCAAGATCTTGCGATCGGGCAGGCTCGGGAGGCGGCAGCACGCGGGCGCGAAAGCGGACATCCTCGTAGTAGCGCGCCTTCTTCGCCCTGATTGGCGGCGTGCCCGCCAGCATCACGATCTCGTCCGTGGGCGGAAGCTGCATGATCTCGCCGGGGGTCAGCAGCTGGCGCGCCGTCTCTTGCCGCGACACCATGAGGTGTCCCAGCCAAGGCGAGAGCCGATGGCCGGCATAGTTCTTCATCGCCCGCATCTCGGTTGCCGTTCCCAGCGCGTCCGAAACGCGCTTGGCGGTCCGTTCATCATTCGTGGCGAAGCTGACGCGCACGTGACAATTGTCGAGGATCGAGTTGTTCGGCCCGTAAGCCTTCTCGATCTGGTTCAGTGATTGCGCGATGAGAAAGCTTTTCAGCCCATAGCCTGCCATGAAGGCGAGCGCGCTCTCGAAGAAGTCGAGGCGGCCGAGCGCCGGAAATTCGTCGAGCATAAGCAGCAGCCGATGGCGGTTCGTCTTTCTGTGCAGCTCCTCGGTCAGACGGCGCCCGATCTGGTTGAGGATGAGCCGAATGAGCGGCTTCGTCCGGTTTATGTCGGATGGGGGCACCACCAGGTAGAGCGTCGCTGGAACCTTGCCGCCGACGATGTCCGCTATGCGCCAATCGCAGCGCCGGGTGACCTCGGCGACAATGGGATCCCGGTAAAGGCCGAGGAAGGACATAGCCGTCGAGAGCACACCCGAGCGCTCGTTGTCGGACTTGTTGAGCAATTCTCTCGCCGCACTGGCGATGACCGGATGCGGACCGCCTTCTCCAAGGTGGGCAGTTGTCATCATTGCGGCCAGGGTGGACTCGATCGGCCGCTTTGGATCGGAAAGGAAGGCGGCGACGCCGGCGAGCGTCTTGTCCTTCTCGGCATAAAGGACGTGCAGGATGGCGCCGACCAGCAGCGCGTGGCTGGTTTTTTCCCAGTGGTTGCGCTTCTCCAGGCTCCCTTCCGGGTCGACAAGGATGTCGGCGATGTTCTGTACATCGCGGACCTCCCATTCGCCGCGGCGAACTTCCAGCAAAGGATTGTAGGCGGACGATTTCGCATTGGTCGGATCGAACAGCAGGACACGACCGTGCCGCGCACGAAACCCGGCGGTAAGCTGCCAGTTCTCTCCCTTGATATCATGGACGATCGCTGAGCCAGGCCAGGTAAGCAGCGATGGCACCACCAGCCCGACGCCCTTGCCGGATCGCGTCGGCGCAAAGCACAGCACATGCTCTGGCCCATCGTGGCGCAGGTAGTGGCGATCATAGCGCCCGAGCACCACGCCATCCGCGCCGAGCAGGCCGGCAGCCTGCACCTCCCCCTTCCCGGCCCAACGGGCTGAACCGTAGGTGTAGACATTCCTGATTTCGCGCGCCCGCCAGACCGACATGCCGATTGCAACGATGATCGAAAGGAAGCCGCCCGAGACGGCGATCAGCCCGCCTTCCACGAAAATGGCCGGGGCATAGGCGTCATAGAAATACCACCACCAGAACAGCGCCGGCGGGTAGTAGACGGGCAAGCCTACGACATGGAACCAGTGCGGCCCGAGCTGTGGCTGAAAGCCAAGTCGCCATGCTGTCCATTCTGTTGCCGCCCAGGTCGTCAACAGGACGATCAGGAAGACCGCCAGGATCTGACCCCAGAGGATTTTCGTGGCGGACATTTGTCGGACCCTTTCTTTCCGCTGCTAAAGGCCGAGCCCCCGATTTCGGGCAAAGCTCCAGTCGACGCCGCCATCGCCTCGAGCGACGCCGCTGACATGCTGGCCGAGACGATTTTCGAGCGAGGGCGTCCAGGGAACCAGTTGAAAGCCAAGGCCGTCGTCGATCAGGGCAAAACGACCGGAGGAGAGCGACAGGCGTCGGCGGTACATGCCAGCGACATGGTCGCCGCTGGCGGCACGGTTGAAAGGCTGTCCGCTATCGGTCGCGAGCTTGTCACCGATCGCTTCCAGTTCGCGGCGGCGCAGCGTATCAAGCAGGTTGCTGGTGAACTTGATGCGGTTGCCTTGCTGCTCTGCCAGTCCTTGATCGAGAAGATGCCGGGCGCGGCGCTCCAGGGCATCGCGGACGTCGGCGCCGAAGCCCGATTCGGCCAGTTCGGCGGACTTGCGCGCGATGGCTTGGCGGTCGAGCCACGTCGCCCCTGGCGCCTCGACTTGTTCATCCACCGTGAGATCGGAGCGAACCGCGAGCGCAAGCCGACGTTGGCCGCGTGCGTCGTCGAATTTGCGCAACTCGACGATCGACCCGGGCGCGCTGTCGCCGGCCGCATCAAGACCGGGAAGCCTGATGTGGTGCGTGCGGCCATCCACGCCATCGACGACGGCGTAGGCCGTGCCGCGCAGTTCATCATCGAGCCCGCGATCGATCAGCCGTCCGAAAATAGGTGTATCGAGACTCTCGGCGGCCAGCACATAGCTGCTTGAGCCACGCTCGATACCTCGCTCGGTCAACGCACGGTGCATTCGCTTTATGATGTCGCCGCGCTCGCCCAACTCGCGCAGAACGGCTTCGGCCTTGTCGCTGATCACCCATTGGCCGGATCCGACGTGATCGGCGAGGCCAAGAACCTCAAGCCTGCGCAGGCGACCAATCTTGAGTGCGTGATATTCGTCGGGTTGCAGACTGGCGGACGGAGCCAGGTCGATGAGGCCGGTGTTGCGGCTGTCGCGAAGCAACTGGCGATCGAGTTGCGTCCAGCGTTCGGACTGAACCTGGCTTTCGAGCGAGCGGCGGATGTCGAGATCAGTGCGTGGCCCCAGTTCCTGGGTGATCAGGTCGCGAGCCCTGTCGCGCATCCCTTCCTTGATGTAATCGCGCGAGATGACGAGATCCTCGCCGTCATCGCGCACACCGCGAACGATGAGGTGAACGTGCGGATGCTGAGTGTTCCAGTGATCGACCGCCACCCAGTCGAGCCGTGTGCCAAGGTCCCTTTCCATCTGCGCGACAAGGTCGTGGGTAAAGGACTTGAGATCCTCCATCTCAAGGGCATCGTCCGGCGAGATGATGAATCGGAAATGATGCCGGTCGCCCTCGGCCCGCGCCGCGAAGGCCCCGCCCGTGGCATTCTCCCTCTCCGGCCCGAACAGACGTGCCTCCTCTCCGTCCCGAGTCACGCCGTCGCGACGCAGATAGCTGAGATGCGTGGCGAGTGGAGTAGCGCGCACCGAATGGCGCACGACACGCGCCTTGACGACGGCGCCGCGCGATCGCGAGGTGATCAGGCGATTGGCCTGGATGCTGGCGCGCTGACCGTAACCAAAACGGGAGCGGCTGCCGGGGACGACCCGGCCCGATCTGGAGATGCCGCCGCCAGCCCTTTTCGCCGCGGCGAGCACCTGGGCAATGAAGGGCCGTGCCCGCTGCGCACGGTTCGAGCGAATGCGGCCAGGCCGAATGCGAAACTCGCGTTCATCGGCCATGACACGGTTCCGCAATGTGAAAAATAGCCTTTGCAAGCAAAGCCTTGACCGGTAGCGCCACATTGCGCCGAATGACGACAATGTGCGGATCTCGCCAAAATCCTGAGTGAAACCAACCGCTCGACCGAGGCGCAATGTGCGCCCTTTTATCCTGCCATCTCCCGGTTGCTCCGACTGCCTTCAGCCTCCATCCACGCCATGCAGCGCTGGAGCCTGCGATTGTGCGACAAAGACGGTCAAGCCTCATGGGTGGACCCCTTCGCCCGTTCGCTGCACAAAGAAGCCCGCCGACGGCGGCGCGAGGCCGGAGACATCGCGAACGACTGTTGCTGAGACAATGCTACTCGGTCGCCGGTCGGCCATCGGGAAGACGACGGACGGCCAGCGATCCAGCCGGCGCACAAACAGCGCGGCATGCTCCCAGGAGATTGTCGTGGCGGGCGCGGAGGCGAAAGGGCGAGCGGTCGCCAGGCCGCGCGCGAGTGGAGAAAGCGCTGCGACATAGGCGCGGGTCTCGGCCGGCAGCGGACGCCCCGCCAGGTAGGCTTCGTAGCGCGCTGGTCCCGCATTGTAGGCTGCCAGGAAGCCCGGCGAGCCGAAGCGATCATGCAGCTCGCGCAAGTACGCCGTACCAGCCAGGATGTTGTCGCGAGGGTCGAATGGATCGGCACCGAGCGACCAGCGGGCGCGCAGATCTTCCCAGGTGCCGGGCATGATCTGCATCAAGCCACGGGCGCCGGCGCTGGAGACAGCACGCGGGTCGCCTGCACTTTCCTGGCGCATTATCGCGCGGATCAATGCGCCAGGAACGCCAAAGCGATGCGAAGCTTCGCTGACATGTGCGGCAAACGGGTCTCTTTGGTACGACCGGGCGATGACCGGGTCCTGCGCCACCGCCGCCGGCGACAAGCCGGTTGCGACACACAGTCCGCAAAGCAGCAGAAGAGCCAAACGCCGGGCGGCGCGAAGCGGCCCGGTCGCATTGTGACGGCTCGTTGTCGTATGGCCCGCGAACATCGTCATTCCTTCTCGGCGCGCTCGCGCGGGCGCGACCAGTGCAGCGACCACGACGTCTTGTCGTCGCCATTGCGAAAGAGGCTGGCGCGTATCGGCTGCGCCAGGACGGGGTCGTCGAGCTGTATCGAGACGAAGTCGCCGGCCTTCTCGCTGGAGCGTTTCCAGCCGGCGCCGATCTCGGGGCCGTCCTCATTGGCGGCATGCACACGGTAGTCAGGTGCGTTCTCGGCATCGCTCGCCTCTGCCGCCACGATGGCGATGTCGAGGTTGAGGCTGAGCGTATGGATGCGTCCGCGATAGCCGGTCTTCTCGCGCGTGAACTCTCCGATCTGCTGCATGTCAGGCTCCTGTTCTTATGACGATGCGGTGATGAGGTCGGCGCCAGAGCGGCGCCGCTCGCGCGCTCACCGCGTTTGCGCGCGCCGTTCGAAGCGGCCGTCGTCAAACCCGTAGGTCCACAGCGGGAGGGCACGGCCGATGATCCGGTCGGTGGGAACGAGGCCGAAATACCGGCCGTCGAGGCTGTCTCGCACCCGTCGGTTCATAAGAAAGACCTCACCGGTCGCTACGCGCCGGCAGCCCCTCCAGGCCGGCAAGTCACGGCCTGCCCGGTCGGACCGAAGCGCCATGCCGGCGATAGCGCCATCGACAGTTATGAGCAGGCCCGAGCGGCAGACGCATTGCCCGGACGCAGCCAGGATGTGCTTCAGAAGCGGCACGCCCCTCGGCAAATAGCCGCGATCGGCGAGAAAGGCGGCGAGCGGCTCGGGCGCGTTCACGGCGACCAGATCGCCCACCACGGGTGCTTTTCCGAAATCGATCAGGTAGAGGCCGAGTGGCGCGCTGGCTGATGCGTTCCAGATCACTCGGACCGGCATGGGCGCGAAAGCCGGATAGCCGACGGCCAGGCTCGCGGCGGCACCGGCCAGGATGATGGCGGCGCGTCTCACAGCCCTACCCTCCTGCGCAGCAAGGCCGCGCGATGCTGTTCGAGCGAATAGGCGCGCGGCTGCTGCCCGGCGGCGATGCGGTTGTGGATGTGCCGCCAATGATCGGGCGGCACCGAAGCAGGCTCTATGCCGAGACGCTCAATGGCGTCGATCGTCTGCAGAACGCGGTCAACCTTGGCCCAGCTCTCGACCCTCAGCAGGATCTCGCCACCTGGGCGAACGAACGGAAGCGTCTGATAGGCTTCGCCGGGTGCCGCTGCCTGCACGATGTCAAGGCGCGAGATGACCGTTCCAAAGTCGTTTGCGGCCCAGCGCACAAAAGCAAACACCGCGCCGGGCCGATAGGACAGGATGCGCCGGTGGCGATCGACGATCTGCTCGTGGGCATGGCTGCCGAAGCGTATCCAGCTCTCCTCTCTCTTCGCCATCCAGATCAGTTCGACGCGGACGAGATTGTCGGAGCGTCGGGGTGAGACTGAGAACCCAGGACTCAGGCGTGGAGCGGCGATGCACGGCATGGAAGTTTGCTCCTGGCTTTGGCAGGCAATGGCGCTCGTTTTTGGTGCTGCACGGCGGCGACGGTGACGTCGTGCGGCTGCGCGGCGGCGGCCTCAGGTCAACGCGAGTATCGTCCGGCATGCGTGACTGGCGCAGGCGTATGCCGCTTGGCGGGCAGAACCGAGCCGCGGGGATCCGATGTCGAGGTGACGGCGCCTCGCTCGGCCCAGGCCTGGAGATCGTCGACCGCATAGACGACGCGGCCGCCGAGCTTTTTGTAAGCGGGACCCGTGCCGTAGGTGCGGTGCTTTTCAAGAGTACGGGCGGACAGGCTGAGGAAATCAGCAGCTTCCTTGGTGCGCAGAAAGCGCGGCGGCAACACGGCGATATCGGGTCGCATTGGATAGGAGCTCCGTGGGGTTTTCGGGCTACCGCTGACATCCAGCGGCGGACAGGGACTACAGTGGCGGGGGACGGGCTTCGGAAGGGATGGGGAAGTCGCGGGGTGCCAAAAATCCCACCCGTCGCGTGAGCCGGAAGCTAAGCTCGGCGTCGGTGGCGCAGTATTTGCAAGTAGCCGCCGCCGATAAGAGACGTGGCGCCTTCGACAAGGCCGATCACCGCATCGCGAAGAGCGGACGTTTTCCAGGGATCGGCGGCGACGCGGCCGAGCCCATAGAGGGCGATTGCAATGTCTCGATAGCTGGCGCCATTCGAACGGCCGTCAGCGGCCTGCATCATCAGGCGGAAGCGACGCCGCTGCTGCAAGGTCATTCGGGTGTCGGGCGGCACCGCGCGGCCCTGCCAGGAACGCCAGAACCGGGTAAGCGCTTCGATCCGGCCCAGCGTCTGTGCGTCCAACGGGATCAACGCCGCCAGCTGATCGTGCGCGTCGCTGCCAGGCAGGAAAAGAAGCTGTGTCACCGCACGGCCATTGTGGAGTGCGTGGCGTCCTTCCGGGCTAGCGTGCTCCTCGCCAAGCGCCCTCAAAGGTGCGGACGAGGTCGATGACAGAAAATCAGGCGTGCACACAAGAGGAAGCACGGCCGGATCGACCTCAGGCGACCAGAGCACCTCTTGCGCCAGTGCGGAAAGGTCGGGCCTGGCCGGGAAATCGCAGCCCCCATATCCGCTGTAGCTCAGGCTTCATCGGCGCTTTTTGGGCTCTTGTCGCCAGGAGGAGGCGATAATGCTGTTGATAGGGTTTGTGACGTCGCAGGCATTCCCAGGCGAGCCCTTCCACTGGCAGAGCGTCGAAATAGTCATAGCTGTCATGGTCTCGCCAATGGGATGTATCCGGCCTCATCTGAAGAGCTCCTCGCAATAGCGCGCAGCCCCCGCCGCAAAACGATTCCGGCTGGCGACATCTCACGGAAGCCCGTCACTGGGCAGCAGGTGATGCCGCTTCGGCATCACCTGCGACCGGTATTGGCCGTGGCGTTAGCTGTCGGTTTGACGCAGAAGATGGCGGTAGCCGGCGCGTGCCATCCAGCGCGCTCGCGCCAGATGGCTGTCATGGATGCGTCGGGCGCGCTGCGGCTCTTTCGCCAGATCAATTCCAAAGAGGATTTCGACCACCTCGCGCCAGTCTGCGCCGTCGTCGGCTGCATCCAGCAGGCGCGCGTAGAGCTTGATGTGCTCGCGATCATATTCGGTAAGCTCCTCGACGTTCGGCGCAGCCTCGTCAAACGGCTCAATCATTGCTGGTCCTCCAACGGAGTGAACGGGCGCATTTTACAGACGCAGGTCGGTCTGGGAGGGTGGTTCAGAAGCATCGGGCGATGCGATCTCGGCATTGCCCCTTTCCGGGCCGGCGATACCGGCCGCTCGTCGCAAGAAGGCCCCGGCTTTTCGGCCGGGGCCGTTCTCGGGCTCCTAGTCGCGCCGCGCGCTGGGCCGCGACCAGATGAGCGAGAAGCCTTCTCCCTCTTCGTCGTCGAAGAGGTTGGCGTAGATCGGGGCGTTGAAGCTCGGATCGTCGAGCTTGAGGCCCAGATAATCGCGGCCCTCGTTGGAGCGCTTCGACCAGGCGGCGCCGATCTCGGCGCGCCCGACCACGACCCGGTGGCTTGGAGCGTTCTCGCCGGAGGCGCGGGTGTCAGGGACGATACGCACGTTCTTGGCCTGAACGCTCAGGGTGACGATCTCGCCGGTGAACTCGCTCGAGCCGGTCTTCTTGAAAGAGCCGATGGTAGCCATTGTCTGTCTCCGTTTTCTGTTTCCGAGCCCGCACCATTGCGGCCTCGATGGCGATCGGCAGGCCAAAGGCGATCGACGGCGCACCCCGAAGGGGCTTGACGGCCAAGGAGGGCTTTCTTGTCTCGCGAGGAATGGCAGCGCCTCGGGGCCCCCACGCGACCTGTCGCGTGGGGTGGGGCCGGCAGGGGAAGAAAGTTGGACGCGGCTGTTGCGTCACAGGCGATCGAGGCGCAGCCGGCCTTCGGCCAGATCAGGCCATTCGAGAGGCCGCTCGGAGCGATCGAAACCGCTAGATAACGGAGAAGATGGCTGCCGTCCTGCGCGCAAAACCCGCCGCGCCGGATGCTCACCGGCTTCGTCTCCTGCCTGCAGGCAGGCGCTGCTGTATTCGGGCCGGGCTTTCATCGCCTCGACGAAATCCATGCGCCAGCTGTTTGATGCGCCGCCGAGACATTGCTCCGCCCCGCAGTCTCCGGCAGCCACCGCTTCTGCGGCCCGAGCCTCGGATCTGCAACTCGCCCGCCATGGCAACCAGCTTTGGCGATGGTCGCCACGCCATCCGCCGGTCCGCTCACCCTTGGGCAATGGCGAGAATCAGGCCTGCGCCAGATCCGGAGCGGTATCGGTGGCGCGATGACTGGGGCCAGGATCAGCTCCAGCCGCAGGGGGCCCAGCGAGGTGTTCAGCGGATGCCCGACCATCAGAAAAACTATCGCCGGCCGGGCTTCTGTGATCGTTGGGCCGCGTCGCCCAAACAGCGATTCAGCATTCGCAACACCAGCGTCTCCCAATCGCTTGGCCTACCAATCCAGCTGACACAGAATCTGCAGGCGGGCTAAAGCAGGCCGGCCTTAGCGCACCCGCTCAAGCTCTCGGGAAAGTTGGTCAGATTGCGTGACGCCGCGTCTGAAAAGGGACATCACCCGAAGGGCTACCAATTCGCGATCCTCTTTGCTGGCGACTCTGTGCTCGGCGCAGTATTCGTCGAGCGCTCTCGTCAGAATCGCGAGTTCTTCTGAATCGACAATCCCGTATGCCGGCATGGTCTTCCTCCCGCGCGCGGACTGGAACCAGAACATACACCCGGAACAAGTCAGCTTCGTGTCACTTCGGTCGGACTGAGGTCCGAAGGTACCCGAACGATATCGGGCGTATCAGGCACCGATGCGGATCGGTTGGCGTCTCGGTGTCATCAGCCGTTGCCGCGCTAACCGACAATGTCACTGGTTTCGGCCAGCAGCATTCTATCGAAATCGGATTGTCGCGGGCGCCGTTCAGGGTGATCTGATGAAGCATGATCAGCGCTCCGGGTCTTGTGCAGACGGGAGCACGGTCGCTGTCTGTCAGCCTCCCACGTCCTTTGGATAGTTGCCGACGATGGCCATCAACATAAAGGAACGGCGTGAGTTCACAAAGGGTCGTCAAATATATGCCGCCCGGCCCCGTGAAGTCAGCGGCAAAGCAGGCTGATGGCTGCGATGGCACGAGTGTGGCCAGAACGGCGACGGTGACCGTTGTTACGGAAAACCTGGGACCTTTGCCTCGATTGGGCATGACGCGAAACCGGGAACTCAGTGAGCTGAAATCGCCGGCGAGCTCCGCGCCCTTCGCCGAGTCAGGGCGCAAAGGGATCAATCTCATGTACGACGGCGGCGAGATCGCCGTCATACTCGCTGGCAGGCGCGACCGAGAAGGTGCCGTCAGCGGCTTGAAAGACGACGATGGCGGTCATCAGCGTGGAGGCGAGGCTGAAGGCGAAAGCGTGAGCGTCATTGAGGGACATCGATCCGGCTCCTGTTTGAGCGGAGGATGATCCCCCGCTGACAGGTGCCCGACGGGTCGGACTGAGCGCTGCGATCACCGCGCAGGCGAAGCTGCAGCGGCGGCATGCTTGCATAGCCGACCCTTCACGGGTTGATGGTCAAGCGATCAGTCGGACCAAGGCCACGCATAGAAAAGCGGGCGGGTCGTCCGAACCGCAGCAGGCAGGCAGAATGTCTCTGGGCTTAGAGTGCGCTCGAACTCGTAGCTTCCCGTGCGTCGTCAGGAGAGACAGGTGCGTAGGAAGATCGGAGACCTCGCGAGACGTTCTGGACTGACAGCCCATACAAGCGAGTTATTGTAAGCGGATCGGGCTGTTGCCCTGCGCCTCCCGGGATCGTTTCAGCCGCCGCGACTGCGACGCCTCGATCCTGTTATGGATCGAGTTCCACGGCCGTCTGAAGACGACCGGCATGCCCATCCGAGAGATGCGGAGCTAGATGGAGTTCCGGGAACATGGGAGCGGGGAGCGCAGCGGAGCGTCGCGTCTTGCTGGAGCAGCATCGTGAGCGCGTGCGCCCATGTCAACGAGCTGACCGCCCCCTTCTCATCCTCGACGCCAAGATCGGCGGCTCTGCTGAAACGGAAAAAAGGATGGCGAGGCTGGCCACGACGTCGTGGCCGCACTCGCAGATATCGCGCCAGACTTCGCCAGCTACGTGCTCGACTTCCCGTTCGGCGACATCTATTCGCGCCCAGGGCTCGACTTACGGCCGCGTGAGATCGGGGCCATCGCGTCACTTGCCGCCTCGGACAACGCCACGGCACCGCTCAAGTGCATATCGAGGCCGGGCTGAATGTCGGACTGAGCCGGACGATATCCCTCAGCCATTTGGCGGTCTGCCGGTTTCCCGGCGGCCGTGAACGGGCTGTTCGCGGCAAAGTAGGTGTTCGCAGCCAAGGCCGCCGCGGATTGAGGGGGCGCGGCGTGATGCTCGATCGTCGCACTCGGCTCGCCTGATACTCCTGTCCGCGACGTGGTCGGAGGGTGCGCTCGCTACCAGTCCATGAAGGGCGGCGCTTACGCGCCGCCGAATTTCCAGACCGGGATCCCGAGCTTCCTCGCCTTGTCGGCGAGGTTGTCGTTAATGCCCGTGCCTGGGAAGTGCATGACGCCCTTCGGCACGATGTTCAGGATCTCGTCATTGCGCTTGAAGGGTGCCGCACGGCCATATTTAGCCCAATCGGGCGCGAAGCCGATTTGCGGCACATTGCGGTTCTTCGCCCAGAGCGAGGCAATCTTCTCGGCGCCTTTCGGCGACTTGCCGTGGATCAGCACCATGTCGGGATGCTTCTCGTGGACCTGATCGAGCTTGGTCCAGATCAGACGGTGGTCATCATAGTCGAGCCCGCCGGTCACGACGACCTTTGGACCCGGTGGCAGGAGCACCTCCTGATCGGCGCGCTTCTTCGCCATCAGGAAATCGCGGCTGTCGATCATCGCAGAAGTCAGGTTGCGATGGTTGACCTTCGATCCGCTGCGCGGCAGCCAGGGCCTGCCGACGTGACGTTCGTAGTGATCGGCAGCCTGATCGCGCATCAGCTCGAAGGCGTTCTGGCGCTCGATCAGCGTCACGCCCTCGGCAATCAGGCGCTCGAGTTCGACCGACTTGACCTCGCTACCATCCTGTTCCCGCTGGGCACGCTTCTGTGCCTGCTCGTTCTCGTCCAGTTCGCGACCGATCCGCTCGGTGGCGCGATGGAAGACATTGACGCTCGACCAGAGGAGATCGTCGAGGTCGGGCTCAAGGCGCGTGTCCTCCAAGGTACCAATCAGGGCGTCGAAGATGTCGGCCACGGCGCCGGCGACCTCGTTGCCGTCGGGTAGAAGCCGCTGGTCCGGCTCGTCCGCGAAGGGTCGGTAGCCGTGAAGCTGAAGTTCATTGAGGACATGGTCGGTAGGTGAGGACTCGCGCTGCGGTTCGTCGTCGTGATCGCGCATGGGATGCTCCGTTGGTTGGACCGCGACCGTCGCGGCCTTCTTGGCGACGGAGCCTACGGGCCGGATGGCCGGTCATCCGGAGCGCGAGCGAAGGGCTCGATGGGCAAGGCCGGCTATTTTGCCTCGCGATGGAAAGCGGCCTTGCCGCGCCGGAAAATAGTCGGCCGCCGCCATTGCCCGGCCGGCCGGCTTGTGGGCCGATCGCCCTCTGGAAGGCCGAGCGCTGCCTGACGCCAACGGATCGACGCGTCCGCCGAGCACGCCCGCCGGCCCGGTCCCATCCTTCTACCGGCTATGCCGCCAGCGACAGGAAACGGGCCACATCCTGTGGCGCGATCTGCGAGCGGACTCTCATCCGCAGAGCATCCAGGCCCAGGAAGCGGAGATCCTCGTTGAGGTCGCCGAGTTCCGGCGAGATGACGATCGCCTCGATGCCGGCCGCGTTCGCCCGTTCGATCAGGCGGTTGCGCGCGCAGTCGCCGGCCGCATCGTTGTCGCGTACGATGTAAAGCCGCCGCAGCTTGTCGGGGAAAAGGATGGCGGCGAGGTGGGCCGCCGAGAGTGCCGCCAGCATCGGCATGTCGGGAAGGACCTGCCGGAGCGACAGGACGGTTTCGATGCCTTCGCCTGCCGCTATGATCTCGCCATCAGCGCCGAAGCGGACCGCATTCCCAAGAAGATCGCCCATGGCCCGCCTAGGCGTATCGATCGGCGCCTTGTCCTTGCGGCACGGATCGAGCCAGGTGCGATGCGCCCCGGTGATCTTTCCCTTGAGGTCGGTAACGGCGGCGATCATCGCCGGCCAGGTTTCCGTCGGAGAATGCTCGTCGGAACGATAATAGCAGCGCGGGTGGTAATGCAGGCTTCCCGTTTCGCGTAAATCCGCAATGCCGCGTTCGCGCAGATATAGCTGCACGAGCGTGCCGAAGATCGGCTGCGATATGCGAACCAGTCGTCGAGCCGCCTCGGATGAGCCTTGCGGCGCGGGGCGCCGCCGCCGTGACCCAGGAGCTTCCGGCTCGGGTGGCTCCATGCTGAGGAAGGTCCGGGCCTCGTCAAGGACGTCCTTGAAGTCGTCGAGGCCGCAGCTTGCGCGTATGGCGTCGAGGAGATCGCCATGCTCGCCCGTCGCCGCATCGTTCCATTTGCCGGCAAGACCTTTAGGCGAGTCCTTCAGCCGGACATACATCGAGCGCCCCGGCGTGTTGCGCACGTCGCCCATCACCCAGTAGCCGCCCTCCCGGCGGCCGCTGGAAAGGTAGTATCGGCACACAGCCTCTGCCTGCCGGCCCAGGCGACGAGCAAGATCAAACGCGTCCTGACGTGACATCACGCCGCCTCCCGCTCGGAGATGCGCACCACCGGGAAGGCCTCGATCAGCTTGGCGAGGACACCCGGTCCGGCGGCGTCGACCGGCACGAAGAAGCGGAGCTTCCACGAAATGATCTCACTGAACAGTCCGTATGCCCGCAGCCGATCACGCATGGCCTCGGTGAAGCCGGTCAGCTCCAGTCGCTGGGCGCGCATGACGCGCGCGCGACGAAGCTGGAGGCCGTCGGCGAGATCGATGATTGTAGTGCCGTCCATCAGCGCGGCGAAGGCCTGCTCGGGGGCCAGTGACGCGGCGCCGGCCGTCACGGCGTTCGCCGCCCAGGCCGGTGAGACGCGGCGGCCGATGATGCGCTCGCCGGTATCGATCTGAAGCCGATAGACGCGAGTAGACTCGTTCGGCAGGCGCTTCCAGATCGACAACAGCATGCCGGCGACGATATGGATCGTGCTGTCCGAGAACTCCGGCACGTCGTTCAGCTCCGCCAACCACGCTGCGGCGAAGGCAGCGCGATCAGCTTCCTCCCAATGGCTCTCGTCCACCATGCGCAGCGGCGCGTGTTGCTGCTCCATCGGCCGGATCAGGCGGACACGGCTCTCGATTTCGCCATCGTCGAGCATCATCGATGGTGCAGAAACCTGCACGGCGGCGCGTCCGGAGCGACTGTTGACCAGGAGCCGTGCGCGTGGATCACAGAGATGGTCGAGCGCCTCGGCCAGGCTCATAGGCCGATTGCGTTCGCGCCGTCTGATCGTCAGCAGCCGCGTTTTGGCGCCGGTGCCCGGATGCGTGTAGATCAGCTGGCTGCTGGTAAGGACGAAGCTCTCGGCCTGCAGCGTCTCGAGTCCGATGTCGTAGACCCCGCTGCGGATCGCGCCCTCGACCTTGGCGGTCAAGAGCTGCTCGAACGCCGTGAAGAGCACGCCCTGCAGGTCGATCGTGAGCGCCAGCAGCCGGTTGAGAAAGGTGGTGATCGGCGGCAGCTCGTCTTTGACGCCGTTGTCGTCCATGAGCTTGAGCCCGGTGGCTGCTTCGAAGCGGTCGAGCGAGCAGCCCTCGACCTTCCCACGGACCAGCAGTAGGTAGAGCTGGCGGAGCGCGTCGCGGGCGTAGGTGCTTTCCAGATTGTCCTCGGGCCGGAACAGGCCCTGGCCACCGGTCTGGCGCTGCCCGCGCGTGATGGCGCCGAGCGTGTCGAGCCGGCGCGCGATCGTCGAGAGGAAGCGCTTCTCGGCCTTCACGTTGCTGGCGATCGGCCGGAAGAGCGGCGGCTGCGCCTGGTTCGTCCGATTGGTACGGCCGAGCCCCTGGATCGCTGCGTCGGCCTTCCAACCGGGCTCCAGCAGATAGTGGATGCGCAGGCGCTGGTTCCGGGCGGCGAGATCGGCGTGATAGCTGCGTCCCGTGCCGCCGGCATCGGAGAAGACGAGGATGCGCTTCTGGTCGTCCATGAAGGCAGCCGCCTCGGCGAGATTGGCCGACGCCGCCCGGTTCTCGACGGCGAGGCGCTCACCCTTGCGCACCACGCGGCGCGACCGGCCGGTGACTTCTGCGACGACGTCGGTACCGAAGCGTTGGACGATCTGGTCGAGGGCGCCGGGAACGGGGTCGAGCGATGCAAGCCGTTCGATGAGCTCGTCGCGGCGAGCGACGGCTTCACGGCTCTCGACGGGCTGGCCATCCCTATAGACCGGCCGCGACGACAGATTGCCCTCGCTGTCGGAGAACGGCTCGTAGAGCTGCACCGGGAAGGAATGGGCAAGATAGTCGAGGACGTATTCGCGCGGCGTGATGTCAACGCGCACGTCGTTCCATTCCTCGGTCGGGATCTCGGCCAGGCGCCGCTCCATCAGGGCTTCGCCGGTCGAGACGATCTGGATGACGGCCGCGTGCCCTTCGGCCAGGTCCTGCTCGATGGAGTGGATCAGCGTCGGCGTTTTCATGCTTGTGAGCAGATGGCCGAAGAAGCGCTGCTTGGCGCTTTCGAACGCCGATCGCGCGGCCGACTTAGCCTGCCGGTTCAGCGTGCCGCTATAGCCGGTGATGTTGGCGGCCTGCATCGCCGCGTCGAGATGATTGTGGATGATCGCGAAGGCGCCGGCATAGGCGTCGTAGATGCGGGTCTGCTCGGCCGTGAGCTGGTGCTCGACCAACTCGTACTCGACGCCCTCATAGGAGAGCGAGCGAGCCGTGTAGAGGCCGAGGGCGCGCAGGTCGCGGGCGAGCACCTCCATCGCCGCGACGCCTCCATTCTCCACGGCCTCGACGAACTCAGCGCGATTGGTGAACGGAAAATCTTCACCGCCCCACAGGCCGAGCCGCTGGGCATAGGCGAGATTGTGGACGGTGGTCGCGCCGGTCGCCGAGACATAGACCACCCGAGCGTTCGGCAGCGCGTGCTGGAGCCGCAAGCCCGCACGGCCCTGCTGCGACGGAGCGACATCGCCCCGTTCTCCCCTGCCGCCGCCGGCATTCTGCATCGCGTGGCTTTCGTCGAAAATAATTACTCCGTCGAAATCGGAGCCCAGCCATTCGACGATCTGCTTGACGCGCGAAAGCTTGTCCCGGCGGTCGTCGGAACGAAGCGTGGCGTAGGTTGTGAAAAGGATGCCTTCGTGCAGCCGGATGGGCGTGCCCTGCGGGAAGCGCGCGAGTGGCGTGACCAGCAGGCGCTCCATGCCGAGGGCCGACCAGTCGCGCTGTGCGTCTTCGAGCAGTTTGTCTGACTTCGAAACCCATAAGGCCTTGCGGCGGCCCTGGAGCCAGTTGTCGAGAATGATGCCAGCCGATTGGCGGCCCTTGCCGGCACCAGTGCCGTCGCCGAGCATGAAGCCCCGGCGGAAGCGGACTGCGTTGGCCGCATCGTCGCGCGCGGCGGTGACAAGATCTGCCGTCGCGTCCACGGTCCAGGCGCCGTCGAGATATTCGGTATGGGCCTCGCCGGCATAGATCACCGTTTCGAGCTGCGCGTCTGAGAGCACACCGTTGGCGACGATTTGCGGCCGGAAGCGTCGGACGATAGCTCGGCTTGGGCGGCGCAACTGACGCCATGGCGGCCGACTGCACGAGTCTGGTGGGATGCGGCTTCGCATCCGGAATGCGGACCGACTGAAGCGCATAGGGCTCATAGATCGTGTCCGACAGTCGCTCAGCCTCGGGCGGCGTCCAGTCCACGACCTCATAGTCAAGCGGCTCGCCCTCGATCTCGGCGGCGCGGCGGGCGCGTACGGCGGACGAGGCCCGGGCGAGGTAGCCGCGTACAATGCGCGGCGCCGTGTCAGGCGCGCCCCTCGGCAGCGTGACTGCCATCCGCGGCGGGACATTGCGCTCGATCCAGGCGAGCAGCGTTGCCACGTCCGGCGCAGTGCCGACGGATTCAGGCAAGCGGGCCGCATCCTCGGCCGGCATCTTGTCGATAACGGTCAGGCGAGTCTCGATGGTGGTGCCGTGCTTGGCATAGACCGAACCGGCGATCGCGGAGGTGAACACAACACGGCCGCGCTCCTGCAACCGGACGAAGCTGTCTCGCCATGCTGGCAGCTCGGGCGAGAAGTTCGCGCCTGTGATCGCCACGAGCCGGCCGCCGGGGGCGAGCCGCGCCAGCGCGGAGGCGATGTGGCGACAGGCCCCGTCCGCTATGCGCCCCGAGACGTTCGCCAAGACCGAGAATGGCGGGTTCATGATGACCACGCTCGGAATGGCGGCGCGATCGAGATGATCGTCGATCTGGGTCGCGTCGAAACGGGCCACGGGGATGGCCGGAAAGAGGGAGGCGAGCAGGTTGGCGCGGGCCTCGGCCAGTTCGTTGAGGATGAGATCGGAGCCGGCAACCTCCGCCAGGATTGCAAGCAGGCCCGTTCCCGCGGAGGGCTCCAGGACCCGGTCGGCAGCCGAGAGGGATGCGGCGGTCATTGCCGCCAGGCCTAGCGGGACCGGCGTCGAAAACTGCTGGAAAGCCTGGGCCTCCTCGGATCGGCGTGTGTGGGTCGGAAGCAGTCCGGCGATTTTGGTCAGCGCGGCGAGCCGTTGGGCGGGTGAAGCTGCTCGGCGGAAAAGTGGCTTTCCGTATTTACGCAGGAACAGGACGGTCGCCGCCTCACAGGCGTCGTAGGCCGTCTTCCAGTCCCAGGCGCCGCTGGCGTCGGACGCGCCGAATGACGCCTCCATGACGCTCCGCAACACGGCTGCGTCGATGCGCTTGCCGCGTTCGAGATGGGGGACGAGCCGCAACGCCGCCGCATGGATCGCGGCAGCTGGGTCGGACGGCATGAAGGCGGACACAGCGGGTTTGGCTGCGGCCGTCGGAAGCAAAGCGTTCATCGGGAAGACCTCGGAGAGCGACAGTGGGAAAGCCCGCCAGCTCTCTCTGACCGCACGGGCTCAAACCCGCAGCGGCCGTACTTTCACTCTGGGTCCGTCCACAAAAAACGCCCGGCGCTCTGCGAGCGCCGGGCAATCAGTATCTGAAGCGGAGGATGCCTACTCGGCAGCGTGGAGCTGCTGTTCCTCTCCGTCGTCGGTCAACTCGTCTTGCTCCTCGCTCGCGAGGAATTCGGGCAGCGGCTCGCCCTCGTCGTCCAAGTTGGAGGCTGCTGCCTCACCCTCGAGATCTGCAAGCCGCAGCGGCTCGGGAAGCCATCCGCTGCCGGCAAGCAGTCGTTCCGCTTCCTTGGCCATGTCACCCTTTTTGAGGTGATCGATCAGCTGGGCAGCGCGGTCGCCCTCACCTTCCCGGACTGCCTCAAGGATACGCGCCTTGGTGACGCGACCGAGGTAGTTGCTGACAGTAGGCCGCCAACCGGCCTCAACCATGTCCAAGCCGAGCACGCGCGCAAGGTGGTCGGCTTCAGCAAGGCGCTGTTTGATGCCGTGCGCGGAGATGGCGCCATTGCCGTAGCGGTCGGCCCGTTCATAAAGGGCATTCACGCCGAGGGATGCGCAATGGGCGAACAGTTCAGCGCGTTCAGTGTCGGTGAGAGCTGTAAGCACGTCCCAAAGGTCGGCAACGTCGCCCGCCAGACGTGCCTCCCAGGCCTTGTGCCGCGCGTCGATCGATCGGGCATAGGCCGTATCGCGAAGGTCGGCAGACTGCGCCGGGAAGACGGTTCCGCGCACCGAAACTTCCATCGCGACGCCTTGCCCGCTGTGGCGGAAGAACGCGTCCCGGACGAACTTGTGAAGCACGGCAAGGAACGCCGTCGGCGGATCCGTCGCCAGTTTATCCCGAAGCGCCAGCGTGCGCTCTGCGGTCAATTCCGTGATCAATCGATCGGGCAATGGCTTGATGGCATCCTCGTCATCGTCCTGCGGCTCGGTCGACTGGCCACCGAGGGTGATGGTTGGCCGCTGTAGCGAACTCGTCATCGCTGGACCGTCTGATCCAGCGACGCCAGGGTCGATATCGGTCTCGGGTGCAACGGGAGCTTCGTCCTCGGGCTTCACATATCCGCGCTCGACGAGCAGCGACCCGTCAGCATCCACGCTGATGAAGACACCGGCGCGCGCCTTGTCCGCTGGGTCGAAGCGGACGGGACGCGCCTGCAGCGTCTCGATGGCGGTTTCAAGTTCGCCAAATCGCTGATCTACCACGCCCGGCAAGTCGTCGGCTTCTTCATACTCAGCCCGAAGTTTGTCGAACTCGTCGCGGAGTGCATCGAGCGTTGCCTGCTCTTCCTTCGAGAGGTCGACCGGCATGCCTTCCAGTACACGCAGGCCGTTCGCCGCCCCGTAGGGGAAACTCACCGCGACTTCGATCCATCTCCACCCCTCATTGGCGATCTCGTCGGCTATCATCTTAAGTTTCTCGCTAACGAGGCGATCAAGCAGTGGCACGTCCTGCAGCCAACCTCCATCATCCGACTGGAAGAGATCGCGCAGTACAACGCCGCCCGCCGCCTCGTAAGCGTCGATGCCCACGAAGACGGCCCGCTTGTCGGAAGCGCGTACTGTGTTCTCGGTCAGCATACGGCGGATTTGATATGGTTCCCTCGACCAGCTGTTCTTGATCGCTTCCCAGACCTGTTCCTGTCGAGCGTGGTCGTTGCTGACCGAAAATGCCTCGAGCTGGGCGATCGTCATGCCGTCGTCGGCATAGATGTCGAGGAGCGCCGGCGACACAGCGGTGAGCTTGAGGCGCTGCTTGACGACGTTGACCGAAATGAAGAAGGCGGACGCGATCTCCTCTTCCGACATGCCCTGTTCGCGCAGGTCCTTGAACGCTTGGAGCTGTTCCAGGGGATGAAGTGGCGCGCGGTCGATATTCTCGGCAAGCGAAATTTCCTCGGCGAGGACAGAGCTGGACGCGCTGCCGACGACGCAGGGAACCGGCGCGGTCTTGGCCAGCCGCTTCTGCTTTACAAGCATTTCAAGCGCACGGTAGCGGCGACCTCCAGCGGGTATTTCGAACATGCCGGTCTCGTTGCCATCGGCGTCGAGAACAGGACGAACATGGATGCTCTGGATAAGGCCGCGGCGCGCGATCGAGGCAGCCAGGTCCTCGATGGACACGCCGGACTTGATGCGCCGAACGTTCGTCTGGGCAAGCACCAGCTTGTTGAAAGGAATGTCGCGCGCGGACGACAAGGTGATCTTCTGAACGGCAGTGGTCATCTGGATTCTCCGCGACGAGCGCCGAGAGCCTCTCTCTCAGTCCTGAACCCGTCGCGAAAACCCTTCTGATCTCTCCCTCTTTCCCCAGCTGGGGTACCTCGCGCCGTGCGCTCGCGGGGGTTCTTCGGCAGCCGCATCATGCCGCCCTTCGGTGGGCACTCGGGCTGCCTTCGATCGGTCGCGCGCCCTCCTCAGGCAGATGGCCTAGAAGCCAGTCAGCCGCTCTGCTCGCCTGGCTGGCGGCGCGCACGACAGCGCGATTGTCGTCTCGCAAAACCTTGAGCCAGGAGCCGATGTAATCCGCATGTCGTACCGTTGGGACAATGCCGAGCGCGGCGCAGGCGAAGGCCGCGGTGATCTCGGCGACCAGTTCCTCAAACGCATATTTCTTGGTGCCGAAAGATCCGGAAAGATCACGGGCAAGCCGCGTTGCATGTCCGGTCGCGTGACCAAGTTCGTGCAGGGCCGTGCGATGCCAGTTGATCCGCTCGAAGAAGGCTTGCGGCGGAGGGACCTGAACATAATCTTGGGTTGGCATGTAATAGGCACTGTTTCCACCCACGTGGAACTCGATCGCGGTGGCCTCGATTAACGCCTCTACCCGCGGCTCAATGAGGCGATTGTCGGGCCGTGGAGACGAAGTCGCAATCTCCTCAGGCAGCCCGTCGCATTGATCGATATTGAAGACCGTGAAGCGCTTGAGAAAGGGAACCGCTTTAGCCTCCTCCTCGCCTGTGTCTCTTGCGCGCTTCTTGTCCGCGTCGGGGATAAAGCGATCAGCGTAGACGACAGCGGTACCGCGCTCGCCTTTGCGAACATTTCCGCCGAGCGACATGGCCTGGCGAAAGGTCAGCCAGCCCTGTGATGAAAATCCGTGTTCGACCACAGCGCCCCAAAGAATAAGCACATTGATCCCGCTGTACGCGCGGTCGGTGGAAGCGTTCCTTGGCAGTGACAGCGGGGCCTTGGCGGCATCGGTTCCCCAAGGCTGCACCCAAGGGACCCGGCCCGCCTCCAACTCGGCGACAATCTTGTTGGTGATTTCGTCATAGAGATTACTCCGGTCGACTCTGGCGCCGGCCCACTTGTTTCGATTCGACATCACAGCTTCTCCGCGACGGGCGCCGGAGGCCTCTCCTTCGACTCTCACCCGTCATGGAGAACCCGCCCCTTCTCTGCCTCTCGTCGGGAGAAAGGCGGCGCCTTTCTCCCGATCAAGCAAACAACGGCGTACAAAGCGGAAGCACCGAGATGTCCGCCAGCGGGACCAACTCAATTCGGTGCTGGAGAAAGTTCGTGGCCCTGAGACCGGTTTGACAGGGCGACCGTAGGAGCATCAGCATAGCGCCGCCTATCAGGCGGGATGCGGGACCGACAGCCCCCGGCGAAGGGCGCCGCATGAATTAGTTTCCTTACATTGATGAACCTTTGCGTCGGTAACACAGTAAACCTTGAGTGCAAGCGCTCCTACCGACCAATATGTGCGAGATTGCCGCCAAGAGTACTTCCGGCAGCTTTCTGTCGTTCCATCCTCGCGAACTCTCCGTTCAATGTCCGCAGCGCCATTAGGAGAGAGCTGCCCGATGATGACGAATACGAAAAACGCGATCACACGAACAATTCGCCGCACGCAACTGCATGAAATGGTGCCACTCGCCGACAGTACGATTTATGAGATGGGACAACGGGACAGTTCCCGCGCCGGTCCGCGCTCAGCCCCCGTTGCGTCGTTTGGCACCTGGCCGAGGTCGAAGCGTCGTTGCGGGCTCGCCGGACGGTACCTATCGGGCGCGCCAAAGCTCCTGATGTAAGTTTGCGAAAGACTTTTCCTGCCAAAGGGCTGGATCGGGCTCAAAGCCGGTCTTCGTAGGAGGTACGAGCACGACCGGCGTTTCCTTTCTTCAACCCCATGCCGCTACCATGTCTAACCATCGGTGCACCTGCAGCGCGCTAGTTATAGGTGCCGCTTAGGCCGCAGCAAGTGTGTTGGCCGGCAGATCAATAGTCGGGCATAAGGTTCAGTTGGCCCGTCGCTGAGCTGGCATCCGCAGCCGGATTTTCACGAGATGCAAGACCCAAGCCAGCATGCCTTGTACCCGCCATCTTCGCTCCCTAGGTCAAAGCTTGGCCCGCCAAGGCGTGGCAAACGCTTTCTACAGGAGCAAAGCTCATGACCCCGGAAGAGCGTCAGGTTATCACCGCCATCTTCGAACGGCTGAGGACCGCCGAAAACCATCCCCGTGATCCCGAAGCCGAAAGACTGATTGCCGACCTCGTCGCCAGGCAACCCTACGCCCCCTACGCCATGGCCCAATCGCTCTATGTCAGCGAGCAGGCCTTATTGAGGCTGAACAGCCGAATTAGCGAATTGGAGGCGCAACTCCAAGAGGCCCGATCAAAGCCGCAATCGGGCGGTTTTCTCTCGGGATTGTTCGGCGGCGATCCGCCGGAACCGCGACCCACAAGCCCCGGTTCCGGTTCCCAATATCCCCAGGGCCAGCCGGGATATGCACCCGACGCGCCCGCCTCTCCGGCCGGCTCCGGACGGCAAAGCGGCCCGTGGGGCGGCCAGGCACAGTCCGGTCCTTGGGGCGCCCCGGCCCAGGGCGGCGGCTTCCTACACAATGCCCTCACCACCGCCGCCGGCGTCGCTGGGGGCATGGTGGTGGCAAATGCCTTGAGCAGCGCCTTCTCGGGCCATGGGTGGGGTAGTCCGGGCCTGGGAGGGCTCGGAAGCGGGTTTGGCTCGCCGACCAACGATATCGTTGACCAGGCCTTTGCCGCGGGCGAGCGCACCGGCCGGGACGAAACATTGGCGCAACAGGATCAGCGCGACGATCAACAAGAGGACCAGCGCGAGCAGGACGAGCGCGACGACCAATATGCCGATGCCTCTGATGCTTCATTCGACGACAGCGACTCGTCATTCGAGGACGACAATTCGTCCGACGGTTTGGATTATTCGACCGACGTTTAGCGCGAGTCACGGCGCGGCCAATGTCGTCGCATCGCCGGCGTAGGAGATGCGTTATGTGCACTTGGACGAGGTCAGGCGTGGCTTGCGGCTCGTCATTCAAAACCAATTCCGCGCGCTCCGATCCCGGATGTGAGGCAACGCCGGATTCGGCCCATCAAAGAGCAGGGTCGGGCTCCAGAAGTGGCATCGACGGCGGTATGAGCGTTGGCACGTATTTCCTACCCTCCGCCCAAGCATCCACGATGTCCAGTACCAGATATGGAAGCGGATTCTCGTGTTCATCTTCGCTCTCGGCGTTTGATCCGTCGGGGACTATACGGGCGAAGGCGGCGCCGGTCCGTCTCGCATGTTGATCGGTTGACAGGTTGCAAATAGGAGCGGCACCGTCCGGAGGTGCGCGCCGGACTAGCCGATTCAGGTGTTGCTTCTCCCTTTGTCTTTCCTCAAATGGCGGTCGGGTGGGGTGGGACAGCAGCGCACTCCGCTGACGCGACCCGTTCACGCCGCCACCCTGGCAGGCATGCGGCCCGAACCGGCAGCCATCGGTTCCGGCTCGAGCGCAAGCAGCGCAACCCCGACCTCATCGAGGCGCGAGGGCCGCCGGTTCTCCGGCATGCCTTCGGCCGTGGCGAGGTCGACCAGATATTCGTTCCACGCCCAATTCTTCAGCACCGCGCGTTTGTCGTCGACCGTCAGCAGCGCGTCGGCGACGACGTCAGCGGGCGCTGCATAGACCACCTCCGGTTCCAGCAGCGCGGCATCGAAGCGCGGGTTCGCTGCAATACCTTTCGCCTGGCAGTGCAACGCCCACCAGCCGAGCCGCGTCAGCACGAGGTCAGCTTCCGGATAATCGATTTCGGCCGTCGGCACTCCAGCTGTTTGCAGCGACTGCTCCGCTGTCTGTGGCGCGCCCTGCACGACATAAGTGAGACCCTGGCGCTCTGCATAGGCAACCGCGGACTCCAGCGTGGCGAAGGCGAGCTCGATCTGAGGCAGCGTGTCGGCGCTACCGGTGTAGCCCATCAGCGGCTCGATGAACGGCTTCGTCCGTCGTTCGAAAACGAGCCGCCAGCCCTTGCTGCGGGCAGGGCCCGAGGTCGTGACCGACCGGCTCGGCTGGAAAATGTGGGCGACCGCGTCCGGCGGAAAGACGGATCGCCTTTCGCCCGACACGCGGCGGCGGCTGTCGTTGACTGGAACCGTGAGGACGGCCCCGTCGGTTGGCGTATCGCCCCTGCTTTCCTGCAGCTCCAAACCTTGTTTCACGATCATCCCTCCCGAATGGCCAGGGACGGCGACGGGGCCAAGCCCCGTCGCAGGTCCATGCGTCAGCCGTTGATCGCAATGCGCTTCACTTTCGACTGAGCCTTCGCGCTCTTCGGCAGTGTCACGGTGAGCACGCCGTTCTTGAACGAAGCGGCGACCTTATCCTGCTCGACTTCGCAGCGGAGCGGGATGCGGCGCTCGAAACGGCCGTAGAACCGCTCCGAGAAATGCCGATCCTTGTCCTCGGTTTCAGAGCGCTTCTCACCGCGAAGCGTCAGCACGTCGCTGTCGAGCAGCACTTCCACGTCCTTTTCCTCGAGGCCGGGCACCTCGGCGGTCACCTTGACCTCCTTTTCGGTGTCCGAGATCTCGACACTCGGCCAGCTGCCGTTGAGCCCATTGAACGAACTCAGTGAACCGAACGAGCCGAACCGCGAGTCGAAGCTGCGAAAGACGTCGTCGAAGAGCTTGTTCACTTCGCGATGCAGCGACAGGAAGGGATTCTGTTCGCCGTCGCGATACACGGTCGGAGCCTGATTGCTGCGGCCCCAGGGAATGAGTTCACGCATGTTCATCTGTTCATCTCCTAGTTTCCTTGCTGCCTTTGCCCGTTGGTCGAGCGATACTTGCCCGCCCGCCGGGCCTGCGGCCCGGCGCTCTCCCCGTTCGCCCTGTCGGCGATCAGGCTGCTTGCTTCTCGGCTTCGATCTGCTGAGGCTTGGCCGCGTCGGGTCTGGCCGTCGTGATCGCGATGCGGCGCGGCCTCATCGCCTCCGGCAGCTCGCGCTTCACCTCGATGGTCAGTAGGCCGTTTTCGAGTGTGGCATTGGCGACCTTGACGAAGTCGGCCAGCTCGAACCTGCGGCGGAACTGACGCGCAGCAATGCCATGATGCAGGAACTCACCGCTTTCGCCGCTCGCCTTCTGGCCCGTCACGGTGAGCATGTTGTGCTCCTGCGTGATGTCGAGCTCATTATGAGTGAAGCCGGCCACCGCCATTGTGATGCGGTAGTCGTCCTCGCCGGTCTTGACGATGTCGTAGGGCGGCCAGTTGTCATTGGCCGTAACACGGCTCGCATTCTCGAGTACGTCGAAAATTCGGTCGAAGCCGATGCTCGACCGGAACATTGGGGTTAAGTCGAGGTTCGTCCTCATAGCCACATTCTCCGTTTGAGCAACATGGGTACAAGGAGGCGCCAAGAGCGCTCGGCGCCTCCTGGACAGTGCCGGCCCCCACCAGGGCAGCCGGCGATTATTGATTTAGAACAGCGACTTACGGTTTCAAGAGGTGTCTGCGAGATCGGGCCGCTTTCCCGTCCCAACCCATTCACGGGCTTCATTCCTGCCCTGTCCGCTTCACAAAGGCGGCCTGAGTCCTTGGGCTTACCTTCAGCCATCTGGAAAGCAGGACTTCGCCGGCGGCATTCCGCACGAAGGGGCGTATCCTCTTTGCCGTCCAGTGACCGATCTCGGACAAGCTCTTTATGGGAAAGACAACGCAGGTGGCCTGACGCTCGAAGCCAAGCTGGTATGGCATTCGACCGAGGATCACTAGATCAGGAACTCGAGCGCTTCATGGCCAAGCGGATTACCCCAAGAATCATCAAGGTGAAGGCAAGCTATTTGTCGCTGATCTCCCACCCATGCTCGGTGCTGCTTTACAGGCGGATGTGGTAGCGCTACCGTTTCACAGTCGCGTGACCCGGGGGGAGCTGGGCAAATGTCGCCGACGCCAGTGGTGGGTGCTTGCCGGCATCCGTTTCAGCCACACCTTGATTGGAACGGCTCCCCGCGGGATTCGCAGGGACCATCGGGAGGAGTTCGATGGCGTCTGTCGCGATTGGCGATGTCTACAAATCGTTCGGGGCCACCCAGATCCTGCATGGCGTCAGCGTCGATATCAACGACGGTGAGTTTGTCACTCTGGTCGGGCCCTCGGGCTGCGGAAAATCAACCCTTCTCAGGATGATTGCGGGCCTGGAAAAAATCTCCCAGGGCCATATCTCGATCGGCAGCCGTATCGTCAACGACGTTGCGCCGAAGGAGCGCGACGTCGCCATGGTCTTCCAGAATTACGCGCTCTACCCGCATATGACAGTTGCAGAGAACATGGCGTTCTCGCTCATGCTCAAGGGCGTTCCGAAGGCTGAAAGCGATGCCGGGGTGAAGCGGGCCGCCGAAATCCTCGGGCTGGTGCCGCTTCTGTCGCGCTATCCCCGCCAGCTTTCGGGCGGCCAGCGCCAACGCGTCGCGATGGGCCGAGCAATCGTACGCAATCCGCAGGTGTTCCTCTTCGACGAGCCGCTCAGCAATCTCGACGCCAAGCTGAGGGTCCAGATGCGGGCGGAAATCAAGGAACTGCACCAGCGGCTGAAGACGACAACTGTCTATGTCACCCACGACCAGATCGAGGCCATGACCATGGCAGACAAGATCGTGGTCATGCATGACGGCCTCGTCGAGCAGATCGGACCGCCGCTCGAGCTCTACGACCGGCCGAACAACCTGTTCGTGGCAAGCTTTATCGGCTCGCCCGCCATGAACCTGCTCAAGGGCGCGTTCGCCAATGATGGCCTACCGTCGTTCCGGGGCGCGGGAGGCATTTCCGTGCCTTTGCCAAAGCCGCCCTCCATCGGCAACGGCGAAGCCATGGTGCTCGGAGTACGACCCGAGCATCTGCGGCTGGCCGAAGACGGCATTCCGGTCGAGGTGGCGGTGATCGAGCCGACCGGCTCGGAAGTGCAGATCATCGGCCGGACCGCCGGCGGGGAGGACATCGTCGCCAATTTCCGCGAGCGCCATTCCTTCGCGCCGGGAGAAACCATTCGGCTGTCGGTCGACCCCGGCCCGATTCACCTCTTCCACGGCGAAACCGGCAAACGAATCCAAGCGGCGCGATAAAGAGCAGGCAACGACAGAGCAACAGGAGGAAACGAGTATGAAGTTCACCAGACGCGATGTAATCCGCACGACCGCAGCCGCGGCGGCCGGAGCCCTGGGCAGCCGCTTCGCCGGCTCGAGCGCTTTCGCCCAGGAAGGCCTGACGTACAAGCCCGAGGAAGGTGCCAAGCTCAGGCTGCTGCGCTGGTCGCCCTTCGTGCAAGGCGACGAGGACCAGTGGCTGAAGAACACCAAGCGGTTCACCGACGCGACGGGCGTGGAGGTTCGCATCGACAAGGAAAGCTGGGAAGACATCCGTCCCAAGGCGGCGGTCGCCGCCAATGTCGGGTCCGGCCCCGACCTGATGTTCGTCTGGTTCGACGATCCGCACCAATACCCCGACAAGCTGCTCGATGTGACGGAATTGGGTGATTATCTCGGCAAGAAGTATGGCGGCTGGTACGACGGCCCGAAACAATATGCCACGCGCGAGAGCAAGTTCATCGGCTTGCCGCTGGCCACCATCGGCAATGCCATCGTGTACCGCGAAAGCTGGGTCAAGGAGGCAGGCTTCTCCGAATTTCCCAAGGACACGGCCGGTTTCCTGGAACTTTGCAAGGCGTTGAAGGCGAAAGGCCATCCCGCCGGCTTCACCCATGGCCACGGGGTTGGCGACGGCAACAATTACGCGCATTGGCTGCTCTGGAGCCACGGCGGCCAGATGGTCGACGAAACCGGCAAGGTCACGATCAACAGTCCGGAGACGCTGAAGGCAATCCAGTATGCGCAGGAGCTCTATAAGACCTTCATCCCCGGCACCGAAAGCTGGCTCGACGTCAACAACAACCGCGCGTTCCTGGCCGGGGAAGTGAGCGTGATCGCCAACGGCATCTCGGTCTACAACACAGCAAAGGTCAACAAGGACAACGACCCGAAGCTGGCCGAGATCGCCAAGGATATCCGCACAACCAACATGCCGATCGGGCCGGTCGGGAAATCGGTCGAGCTGTTCCAGGTGACCACGGCTGTCATCTTCAACTACACGCCCTATCCCAATGCCGCCAAAGCCTATTTGCAGTTCATGTTCGAGGACCCGCAAATGTCCGACTGGATCACTTCGTCGGCGGCCTATTGCTGCCAGACCCTGAAAGCCTTCGACAACAACCCGGTCTGGAAGGCCGACCCCAACAATGCGGCCTACGCGAAAGCGTCGGCGACGCTACGCCCCAACGGCTATGCCGGGCCGCTCGGCTATGCATCCGCCGCGACAATGGCCGATTACGTGCTGGTGGACATGTTCGCCAAGGCGGTGACGGGCCAGGCGACGCCGCAGGAAGCGATGGAAGAGGCGGAAAAACGCGCCAACCGCTATTACCGCGTCTGATCCTGGCGCAGTTGAAGCAGGCTGACCGCGCTTTGCGGGCTTACGCAAGCCGAGCGCGGTCAGCCACAGTTCCACCCGCATAGCAAGGAGCTCGCGCCATGGCCGTGCCGTCCGTTGCCGTTAAGTCGCGCCCGTCGATCCTGTCCCGGCTCGCCGAGAGCAGGAACGCTCTCGGCTTCGGCTTCATGCTGCCGGCGGCGGCGCTGCTCCTGGTCTTTCTTACCTATCCGCTCGGGCTCGGCGTCTGGCTCGGCTTCACCGACACACGCATTGGCCGACCGGGCATCTTCATCGGCCTCGAGAACTACGAATATCTGTGGAGCGACAGCGTCTTCTGGCTCTCGGTGTTCAATACGCTGCTCTACACGGTCAGCGCTTCGATCCTAAAATTCGTGCTCGGCCTCTGGCTGGCTCTGATTCTCAACGAGAAGCTGCCCTTCAAATCGTTCTTCCGCGCAATCGTGCTACTACCATGGGTCGTGCCGACGGTGCTCTCGGCCATCGCCTTCTGGTGGATCTACGACTCGCAGTTTTCGATCCTGTCCTGGGCGTTGCAGCAGATGGGCCTGATCGACCACCGCATCAATTTTCTTGGTGACCCGACCAATGCGCGCGCCTCGGTCATCGCGGCCAATGTTTGGCGCGGAATTCCCTTCGTCGCCATCACGCTGCTTGCCGGACTGCAGACCATTCCGCAATCGCTCTACGAGGCCGCCACGCTCGACGGCGCCAGCCGCTGGCAGTTGTTCCGCTACGTGACCCTGCCGTTGCTGACGCCGATCGTAGCCATCACGATGACGTTTTCGGTACTGTTCACCTTCACCGATTTCCAGCTGATCTACGTGCTGACCCGCGGCGGCCCGGTGAACGCCACGCATCTGATGGCGACATTGTCCTTCCAGCGCGGTATTGCGGGCGGCCAACTGGGCGAAGGCGCGGCAATCGCGGTCGCCATGATTCCTTTCCTGCTGGCTGCGATCCTGTTCAGCTATTTCGGGCTGCAACGGCGCAGATGGCAGCAAGGCGGCGGAGACTGACATGGCCGCGATCAAGGAAGTCGAGCGCCTGGAGACCGACGAAGGCGGCATGGGCTATCTGCAAAGCCTTCCGCGGCGGGTGGTGACGGTCTATCTGCCGCTGCTCGTGTTTCTGATCGTCCTCCTGTTTCCCTTCTACTGGATGACGATCACGGCGGTTAAGCCCAATCTCGAGATGACCGACTATGTGAACTACAATCCGCTCTGGGTCGTGCATCCGACGCTGGAGCACATTCGCTATTTGCTGTTCGAGACCTCCTATCCAGGTTGGTTGCTCAATACGATCATCATTTCGACCGCCGCTACTTTCCTGTCGCTGGCGGCTGCCGTGCTTGCTGCCTATGCGATCGAGCGGCTGAGGTTTTCAGGGGCACGGCAGGTTGGCCTCGCCGTGTTCCTCGCTTATCTCGTGCCGCCCTCTATCCTGTTCATTCCGTTGTCGGTGATGGTGTTCAATCTCGGCCTTTACGACACGCCGTTCGCGCTGATCCTCACCTATCCGACCTTCCTCGTCCCGTTCTGCACCTGGCTTCTGATGGGCTACTTCCGCTCGATCCCCTTCGAGTTGGAGGAATGCGCGCTCATCGATGGCGCGAGCCGCTGGCAGATCCTCACCAAGATCGTGCTGCCGCTGTCGGTGCCCGGCCTGATCTCGGCTGGCATCTTCGCCTTCACCTTGTCCTGGAACGAGTTCATCTATGCGCTGACCTTCATCCAGTCTTCCGAGAAGAAGACGGTACCGGTCGGCGTGCTCACCGAACTCGTTCGCTCCGACGTCTACGAATGGGGCGCGCTCATGGCCGGCGCACTGATCGGGTCGCTGCCGGTGGTGGTGCTGTATTCCTTCTTCGTCGAGCACTACGTTTCCTCGATGACGGGCGCAGTGAAGGAATGACGGCCGGGCGACCGGGAGCTTGGCGCTGGCCAAGCGGATGATCGTGTCGTCGCCCGAAAAGGAAGGGAAGCAGAACGTTCGTGTGCGATTTTTCCACACGGCCCCCAGCAACAATTTGATTTTATGTATTCATCTGCCCAGCCGATCATGGGTGCGTAGATCCGGTCTAGATCTGATTCACTGTTTCGGATAGGAGCCCGTGACGAGTGATCTGTCTCGCACAAAGCTCCTTCTCGCTATCTGCATCGCTGCCGCCGTAACCGTCCGGCTGCCTCGGCTCTGCGCAGTCGATGCGACGGGCGAATGAGCCGGACGTACTCGACATGTAAGGAGGGTGGGACCGGAGCCCCGCCCTCGACGTTCATCCGAGAGCTGCCATCTGCAGTTCGGCCGCCTTGCGGTCGACGGATTGGCCGGGGAAGATAGCGTCATGGGAGGCTCCCGGCCTTATGCGGGCCGGAGCGCGGTTCATCCCCTATGGATCAACCATCTTCTTCGGCCCTTCCGGACCCCTCCCCGCGGCCGCCTCTCCGCCCGGGCGGGTCAAGGGCCGGCGCGAGCGGGCGAAGTTTCACCCTTGAGGCGACCGGCGGGCATGCGGCAGCCGCCTCCTTCCATTTCTCGTGCTTCCACTTTCATTCTCAGATCGGCGTTCCAGTCATCTGCTACGGGTCGAAGGCGATCACCGCAGCACCGAGCCTGCTCCCTCAATCCGAGCAGGCGGTCGGCGTAGATCTCGCCCTGTTTGTTGTTGTCGGTAGCCGCGACGAGCTCAACACCCGGTCTGGCGGCAAGCGCGCGGAGCGCCGCATCGGTTGCCGGCGACCAGCCGCTCCCGGTGCTGAGATAGAATGCCGACCTTCTCGGCCTCTCCGTCGGGAGAGCCCACTGCTCTCCCGACCAATGTGAAAAGGGCGCACAAAGTGGAGGCACCGAAATGTCCGTAAGCGCAAACAAGTCAGTTCGGTGCTGGGAGCAGGTTCGTGGGCCTGAGACCGGTTCAACAGGGCGGCCGAAGGAGCATCAGCATCGCGCCGCCGCAAGGCGGGATGCGGGACCGACAGCCCCCGGCGAAGGGCGCCATATGAAACGACCAATCCGGTTCTGCAATACTGGGCTCGATGTGATTGATGCCACAATGAAAATCGAGTGAGAAATGCCGCGGGATCGTGCGTCAAGAAGTCAATGTGACGTGTCGCAAGCCCGCGATGTCAAAGCTGCGCTGGACAAGACAGTAGAGGCGTTCGGTCGTCTCGACTTCACCTTCAATAATGCCGGCGTCGAACACGGGATGCTCGCCGTCGCGGATATCACGGAGGAGGAGTTCGATGGGATCATTGACACCGATCTTCGCGGCGCTTTCCGCTGTATGAAGCACGAGATCCCGATGCGTGGGCCGCCCAGCATCCCCGAAGGAGATCGCCGGGGCCGCCGTACGGCTCTGCTCGGATGCCGCCGCCTTCGTCGTGGGGCACGCCCTGGTCATGGACGGCGGCCAAACGGCCCAGCAGGAGGGCCGCTGCCAGAGGGTACGCATGGCAACGGAATGCTCGTCAGCAGGTTGGCGTCCCGCCCTCTCGCTAGGGTGAGTTAAGGCCGGGGATCAATACACAAATCGAGCGCGAAGGCGTGCGCGCACCGACTGCAAGAGCGTCGAAGGTCCTCCCACTGGACCAGGCGTCCGAAAGGCTGGGACCCAAATGGCTGTGCTCGACAATGGCGACAGCGCTAGCTCGCTGTCGAGCTGTTGTGGAGGCCGCCATCGTAGCAGAAGCGCTTGATGTGCTCCAAGGCGCTTCTTGCACACTCCACCTTGGCCACGGTTGGCCTCGAGGCGCGTCAAGCGATCCGTCTCGAGGGCGGTTCCGTCTCGCCGGGTCATGCCCCCTGCTCGGCCGGAAACAGAAATGCCGCCGCGGGATCGAAGAAGATTTGGCGGCCCGCAACGGCACCGACGTTGCTCCGGTCGGTCGAGTCCGAAATCGGCCTGGCATCGATCTCGTCGCCCCACCCGGTGCGGACCACGACGCGCCGGCGGTCACCAAAAAAGGCCATGTCGACGATCTCGACCGTGAGCGATGCGTTCCCCTCGACAGGCCTCATGCGGAATGCTTCCGGCCGCACCATCAGCCTAGCCTTCTGGCCGCGTTCAAGCTTGTGCGTCGCCTTCACGCCCTTGACAATCGAGCCGTCGGCCAGCCGCACGCTCGCCGTGCCATTCTCGCTTTCCAGATGCTCGGCTGCGAGGAAATTCGAGTTGCCGATGAAGCCGGCGACAAATTCGGTTGCCGGCCTGAGGTAAAGGTCCTCGCCGGTGCCGATCTGTTCGATGCGGCCGTCGCGGAACAGCGCGATCCTGTCCGACAAATGCAGCGCTTCTTCCTGGTCGTGGGTGACATAAAGGACAGTGACGCCGGTCTCGCGATGGATACGGCGGATCTCGGCTTGGATTTCCTCGCGCAGTTTCTTGTCAAGCGCCGACAGCGGCTCGTCCATCAGAAGGATGGGTGGATCGTAGGCCAGCGCGCGAGCGAGCGCGACGCGCTGCTGCTGGCCCCCCGAAAGCGCGGCGGGCAGACGCTCTGCGAAGCTTTCCAGCCGCACCAGCGAAAGCATGTCGGCGACCTTGCGCTTGACGTCGGCCTCCGGCCGGCGCCGGACGCGAAGCGGGAAGGCGACGTTTTCGGCGACGCTGAGATGCGGGAACAGCGTGTAGCGCTGAAAGACCATGCCGATGTTGCGCTTGTGCGAAGGCACCGAAAGCAATGACTTGCCCTGTAGGAGCACGTCGCCGGAGGTTGGATCCTGGAAGCCGGCGATGGCATAGAGCGTCGTCGATTTGCCCGAGCCCGATGGCCCAAGGAAGGTCAGGAACTCGCCCTTCGGAATATCCAGTGTCACATCATGAACAGCGGTAAAGGCACCGAAAGCCTTGCGCAATTTGCGGATCGAGAGAAAGAGTTGGGTCATGTCTGCAGCTTTCGGCGCAAGAGTGCCGTCACGATCATCAGGGCCAGCGTGAGCGCGACCAGCAGACTGGAGGCGGCGGCGATGACGGGGGTAAGGTCGGAGCGGAGGCTGCCCCAGATCTTGACCGGCAATGTCTGCAAGGTGGGGCTTGCCATGAAGATCGCCACCACCACCTCATCCCAGGAGGCCAAGAAGGAAAAGATGGCGGCGGAGAAGACCCCGATGCGGATCGACGGCAGGGTGATGCGAAGCTTGGCCTCGAGCGGGCTGGCGCCGCAAACTATCGCCGCGTCCTCGATCGACTTGTCGAAGCCTTCCAGTGCAGTCGCGATCGGAATCATGGCAAAGGGCAGCGCCAGCACAGTATGAGCAATGACGAAGCCGATAGTGGTGCCGCCCAACCCCAGGCGCAGGAAGAAGGCGTAGATGGCGATGGCGAAAACAACCACCGGCAGCACCATTGGCGTGAGCAGCAGCCCGCGCAGCACCTCGCGGCCGCGGAACTGACCGCGCACCAACGCGAAGGAGGCAAGCAGGCCGATGACGACGGCCAGGATTGCCGTCGTCGTGGCGATGCGCGCGCTGGTCAGCGCCGCCTCGATCCAGGACGGATCGGCGAACAGCTCCTGATACCATCTCAGCGTCCAACCGGGTGGTGGGAAGGCCAGCCAGCGCGACGAGCCGAAGGATAGCAGCACGATAAAAATCACGGGCAGCAGCAGGAAGGCGGCGGCCAGCGCCGTGAAGGCGAGCAGCGCGACCTTCAACCAGCCGAGACGGTCATAGTCGAGCAGCATCTCAGGCGCCTCCCGTCGAGCGTCGCACGCCGACGAGGCGCAGTTGCAGCGCGTAGAGCGCCATGGTGACGACGAGCAGGATGAAGGCGGCAGCGCTCCCCAGTCCCCAATTGAGCAGCGACTGGATCATCTGCGCGATCATTTCGGCGAGCATCATGTTCGACGTACCGCCGAGCAGCGCAGGCGTCACGAAATAACCGAGGGACATGACAAAGACCATCAGCCCGCCGGCGGCTATGCCGGGAAGCGAAAGGGGCAGAAGGATGCGGCGGAAGGCGGCTAGCGGGCTCGCGCCGCAAAGCGCGGCCGCGCGCAAGGTCATTGGATCGATCGCGCGCAAGGTGCCGACCAACGGCAAGATCATGAAGGGCAGCATGATGTAGACCATGCCGATGGTGACGCCGGTCAGATTGTTGATGAGCGGCAGTGGCTGATCGATGATGCCGGCGCCCATCAGCGTCCGGTTGATGACGCCGGTGCGTTGCAAGAGCACCATCCAGGCATAGGTGCGGGTCAACAGGTTCGTCCACATCGACAGGATGATGATGCCGAACAGGACCGAGGCGAGTGTGGCCGGCATGATCGCCAGCATCCAGGCGACCGGGAAGGCGACGAGCACGGTGACAATAGTGACGACCAATGCGACGAGGAAGGTGTTGAAGAACACCCGTGCGTAGGTGACGTCGCCGAGCAGTGCCGCATAATTCTGCAGGCCCGGAGCGGGATCGGTGACGCTGCGCAGCAAAAGCGCCAGCACCGGCACCACGAAAAACAATCCGATCAGGATCAATGCCGGCAGCAGGCCGCCGAGGCCTGCCGGTATTCGGAGGGGTGCGATCCCTTGCTTTGCTTCCACCGACATGGCGGTTTTCCCGGATTGCCGGTCGGGACGGCCAGTGCCGCCCCGATCCTGGTCAGGAGAAGACGGGCGTCACTTGGCCTGCCATGCGTACCAGCGCTTGGCGATCTCGTCGCGATGCTCGGCCCAGTAGTTCATGTCGAGGTTGATCTGGCTCTCGACATGGGCGTCGGGCAGCCCCTTGACGACGTCGGCCGGCATTTCGGCCTTGGCCTTGGTATTGATCGGCGCGTAACCGCTCGCCTCGGCAAACTTCGCCTGACCGGTCGGGCTGGTGGCCGTTGCGAGGAATTTCATGGCGGCATCCTTGTTCTTGGCGCCCTTCGGCACGACGAGAACGTCGGCGGCGGTGAGGTTCTGATTCCACGAGACGCCGACATCGGCGCCATCCTTCTGCAGCGCGAAGACGCGGCCATTCCAGAGCTGGCCGAAGGCGGCCTCACCTGAGGCGATCAGCTGCTGCGATTCCGCGCCGCCAGCCCACCAGACGATGTCCGACTTGATGGTGTCGAGCTTCTTGAAGGCGCGGTCGAGGTCGAGCGGATAGAGCTTGTCGGCAGGCACGCCGTCGGCGAGCAGCGCGATCTCGATGACGCCCGGCGCCGACCATTTGTAGAAGGTGCGTTTGCCGGGAAACTTCTTGGTGTCGAACATGTCGGCCCAGCCTGCCGGCTCGCCAGAGACCGCGCCCTTGTTCCAGGCAAGCACGAAGGAATAGTAAAAGCTGCCGACGGCGTTCTCGTTGCTGAAGCGCGGGTCGAGATCGGCCTTCGGCACGACGGCGAAGTCGATCGGCTCGAGCAGGCCGTCCTTGGCCGCCTTGATGGCGAAATCCATCTCGACGTCGACGACGTCCCAGGTGACGTTCTTGGCATCGACCATCGCCTTCAGCTTGCCGTAGTCGGTCGGCCCATCCTGCAGCACCTTGATGCCTGACGAGGCGGTGAAGGGCTCGGCCCAGGATTTGGTCTGGGCTTCCTGGGTGGTCCCGCCCCAACTGGTAAAGACCATCTCGTCGGCCTTGGCAGCCGTGCTTGCCATCAAGCCGGCAAGGATGCCGGCAAAAATCAGTTTCATGTCGTTCTCCTCTGATTGGTTGTTCGGTTTCTTGTTCTTGTTTACATCCTCGCCACAGCGCGTCAGCGCATGACGAAAGGATCGGGGATCGGGTCGTCGGAGGTGCGGATCCACACCGATTTCGAGCGCGTGTAATCGCGCATAGCCTCAAGGCCGCCTTCGCGGCCGAGGCCGGAAAGGCCGTAACCGCCGAAGGGTACCAGCGGCGAGACGGCGCGGTAGGTGTTGACCCAGACGACGCCGGCACGGATGCCGCGCGCCATGCGATGCGCCTTGGCGAGATTCGAAGTGAAGACGCCGGAGGCGAGCC
Source organism: Mesorhizobium sp. B4-1-3 (assembly GCF_006439355.1). Taxonomy (GTDB): domain Bacteria; phylum Pseudomonadota; class Alphaproteobacteria; order Rhizobiales; family Rhizobiaceae; genus Mesorhizobium. The sequence continues at coordinate 87,199 of NZ_VFTG01000016.1, read as the reverse complement.
CGAATTGCGTGTCGTTGGCCAAAGCCAGCGCTTCAGGCTCGCTGTCGAAGGCCAGCACGCTAAGTACCGGGCCGAATAATTCTTCCCGTACGCAGGCGAGCGCCTGGTCCTGTGCCTCGATGATGGTCGGCGTGTAGAAGTATCCGCCGGTTTTGTCTTTTGGCCGCGCGCCGCCGGTGATCAGGCGGCCGCCCGCGGCCAGGCTCTCCGCCACGATCGCCTCGATCTTTTCGCGCTGACGCGAGGTTGCCAACGGACCCATCTCGGTTGCAGGATCCTGCGGGTCGCCGATGACGATGCTTTCGGCCTTGCGCTTCAGGCGCGAAAGGAAATCATCCTTGGCAGAACGCTCGACCAAAAGCCGCGAGCCGGCGACGCAGCTCTGGCCCGTCGCCGCGAAGATGCCGGCGACGATGGCGTTGGCGGCGCTGTCGAGATCGGCGTCGGAGAAGACGACGACCGGGCTTTTGCCGCCTAGCTCGAGCGTCGTGTAGGCGAGGTTCTCGGCCGTGTTGGCGACGATCCGACGTGCGGTCGAAGGGCCGCCGGTGAAGGCGACGCGGGCGACCAGCGGGTGGCTGGTCAGGCGATGCCCGCAATCATGGCCGAAGCCAGTCAGGATGTTGACGCTGCCGGCCGGAAAGCCGGCCTCATGCACGAGCTCGGCGAAAGTGAGCAGCGGCGCCGGGCCATCCTCGGAGGCTTTGAGCACGACAGTGCAGCCTGCGGCGAGCGCCGGGCCGAGCTTGACCGCCGACAGGAAGAGCTGCGAGTTCCACGGCACGACAGCGGCAACGACGCCGATCGGCTCGGGCCGCACCGTCACTTCCATGTCGGCCTTGTCGATCGGGATGAAGGCGCCTTCGTTCTTGTCGGCCAGCCCACCGTAGTAGCGATAGTAGTCGCCGACATAGGCGATCTGGGCGCGGGTCTCACGGATGATCTTGCCGGTGTCGCGCGTCTCGATCTCTGCCAGGCGGCCGGCATTGGCCGCGACGAGATCGCCAAGCTTCACCAGCAGCTTGCCGCGCGCGGTCGCTGTCATCGCCGGCCATGGACCGGACCACAGGGCCCGGTGCGCGGCCTCGACGGCGCGGTCGACATCGGCGGTGGAAGCGGCGGGCATGGTCGCCCAGGGCAGGCCCGTGGAGGGATCGACGCTGTCGAAGCTGGAGGCGGGCTCAATGAACTGGCCGTCTATGTAGTTCCTGAAGACAGTGCTGCTCATCGCGATCCCGCCTCCTGGAAGGCTGGCATCACCTTATCGATGAACAGCTTGAGCGATTTCTTCTTGCGGTCGTGCGAAAGGCCGCTGTCGATCCAGATCGAGTACTGGTCGTAGCCCTGCGCCTCGTAGGCCTTTAACCTGGCGATCACCTCGTCGGCCTCGCCGATGACCAGGTTTTGCCGGATTTTGTCGGGCGCGTATTGCGGCATTGCCGCGATTTCTTCCTCGCTCAGCGGCTCCAGAACGCCTTGGCGGACGGGTTTCTTGTTCTGAAACCAGGCGCCGAATTGGCAGTAGAACTGTGACAGGTCCTGCGTCAGGCGGTCGGCGTCGGCGGCATCCTCGGCGACGAAAGTGTGCATCAGCAGCATGATTTCCGGCCGCGCTATGTCGGGATGCGCCTGGCAGGCGGTGTTGAAGCGCTCCATCAGGCTCGCCACCTCGCCATCGCCGGCGGCAAGTGGCGTCACCTGGACCTGGCATTTGTTGGCGACCGCGAAGTCGTGCGAGTTGGGGTCGCGCGCTGCGACCCAGATCGGCGGGTAAGGCTTTTGCAACGGCTTGGGTGAGGACGTGGTCGGCGGGAACTGCCAGAACTCGCCGGAATGCTCGTAGTCGCCGTCCCAAAGGCCGCGGATCGCCGGGATCATCTCGCGCATGCGCTGTCCGGCGCCCCAGGCATCCAGTCCCGGGAAGACGCGCTGATACTCGTAGCTGTATGCGCCGCGCGCGATGCCCAGATCCAGCCTGCCGCCGGTGATGACATCGGCCATCGCCGCCTCGCCGGCGAGTTTGATCGGATGCCAGAAGGGCGCGACGATCGTGCCAGTGCCGAGCCGGATGGCTTTCGTCTTTGCGGCGAGATAGGCGATGTTGATGAACGGGTTCGGCGAGATGGTGAATTCCATCCCGTGATGCTCGCCAATCCAGGCGGTCTCAAAACCGGCCTGCTCCGCCAGCAGGACCAGTTCTTCAAGTTCTCTAAGCAGTTCGGAATGCGGCTTGGCAAGATCCGAGCGCTCCATATGGACGAAAAGCGAAAACTTCATCGGTTTCTCACCGCTGGCCGGAATGGACTGGGCCGGAATGGATTGGCGCCGACGGCGCCGGCTTGGCGAGCGGCCGGACCTCGCCTTCGACCTGGTTGCCAACATAGACGCCGAACGTATCTTCGGCGCGCTCGCGCGCGTAGCGAGCGAGCATCGAACGCACTGCAGGGTCGGCGATTTTCAATTCGGCGATGCGTTCGATCTCGACAAACCGTATCTGGCCATCGCCGGAGACGGGGGCGTCCACCGTCCCGCGATAATAGACATGGGTGCGGGCGCTGTCCGTCGCGTCGTCCCACACTGCGTAGAGGAAGCCGAGCTCGGCATCGATAGCCTTGGCGGCAAGTTTCCCCTTCAGGCTGCGGGCATCGTCGGCGGCACCAAGGCGGCGACCGGCCGGCAATTGGTAGGATCCCTCGGCAGTCTCGAAGAAAAGCACGCGGCCTTCGTTCTCGAGGATCGCGCCGACCTCGGTTCCGGGCGGTGCGGTCGCCGCCAGCGCCTCTTGGCTGAGCCCCGGCGTGACATAGGCGCCGCGGCAATAGCCGAGCGGCTGGGCGCCGTTGTGGCTGAAGTCATGGACACGGCCGATGAGGATTGAATGGTCGCCGGCGTCGACCAGTTGTTCCATGCCGCAATCGAACACCGCGACCGATCCCTCGATCAGCGGATTGCCGGTCTTGCCGCTCTGCCACGCGACCGAAGCGAACTTGTCAGCGACCTTCGAGGCGAACATGCCGGACGCGGCTTTCTGGGCTTCCGACAGGACGTTGATGGCAAAGCCTCTCGAAGTCGAGAAAGCCTGATGCCCCAGCGCCTTCTTGGCGATGCAGACCAGCACCAGCGGCGGATCGAGCGAGACCGAAGTGAAGGAGTTGGCGGTGAAGCCGCGCGGGTCGCCAGCCTCGTCGACCGTGGTGACGATGGTGACGCCGGTCAGGAAGGAGCCCAGTGCGCGCCGGAACTCCATGGCGTCGAATGCGGGACCAGCCTCCGCCCCTGCGGAAGCACCCGACGCCTCGTCGAGAAAGTCCATTATGCGTTGAGTCACTTTTTGCGGCGAAGCGATTGTCATCATGTGCTTTTCGCCATTGAGCACTAAGCACCGCCCCGCCGGCGCGAGCCGCGCCATCGCGGCCGACATGGCGGGTGTCGAGTTGCGATCCTCAGAACCGGTCATGAACAGCGCGGGTGCGCCAAGGTCGGCCAGTCGATCGGCATGCGCGGTGTCGGCGCTGGCAAAGAGGCGGTAGGTGCGGGCATAGCCGTCGGCATCAACGCCTTCGAGTGCTGAACGGGCCGTCGCAGCCGCGTCTGAAAGAGCCGGCGGAACAGGATTGCCGAACCAGCGGGCAATTGTGGCGGCGACGGCCGACGGATCGCCGGGCCTGCCAAGCGCGGCCGCCCGCTCGCGCACTGCCTGCGCAAGTTCGGGTGGACGCCGGAAGACAGCGTTGAGGCATATGAGGGCGCTGATGCGAGCGGGCGCGCTGAAGGCGAGTTCCTGTGCCACCAGCGCGCCCATCGAGTGGCCGACAACTGCCACGTCCTCCAGGCCGAGATGATCAAGCAGGCGGGTCGCCTGATCGGCGAAGTCGGACAGCTGCGGATTCTCCGGCGGCAGCGGCGAAGAACCATGGCCGAGCATGTCGATGGCGATCACATCGAAACGGTCCTGCATCGCCGCGATCTGCGGCTGCCAGATCTCGGCATTCATGCCGACGCCGTGGATGAGCAGGACCGGCCTGCCCGATCCGGCGCGGATGAAGCCGCTGCCGTCGGGTGCCTTGCTGCGGATCGTGGCGGCGTCAGCCATGCAGATCTCCGAGCTCCTTAAGATCCTGGTAGCGGTCGCCGATGCGGTGATGCGGGCGGCCACCGATGGAAGCGCCAAGCGCCACGACCAGTTCGTCGGGGGCTGGCGCATCGCCGATCTGGAAATGCACCGTCAGATAATGCGAGCGGCGACCTTCATCGTTCTTGTCCATCAGCGGGATCATGATCGGCGTGTTTGGACCACCGCGCAGATTGGTGAAGGCGAGATAGGTCTTGGCGCCGACGGCGCGGCGATAGTGGTTGCCGAAATGAAGCGTGTGGATCAGCGCCGAGGCATGCTCGACCTCGCCCGAAGTGCCGCAGATAGCAGCCTTGCCGTAGCCTTCGATCGCCTCGCCGGAACCGGCGATGCCGACGATCTCGTTGGTCAGCGTTTCGCCCAGCACCGGCGCGAAGGCGCGGATCTCGGGCGAGAGATCCTCGATGAAGCCGCGACCGGCCCACGGGTTGGTGAGCACCGCGGCGACGCCGATCAGGCGCAGCGGTCGCGAGGCCGCCTTGCCGCCCTCGATCAGCGTGTTCTCGGTATAGGTCACGATCTTGCGAATGGCCGGTTGCATGAACAGTCCTCGAGGCGGAGCCACTCGCGGCTCTATCAATTTGATATTGTCTTATGGTATACCATGCTACGGCGTGCCACATGTCTTGTCAATTGGTCACGGAATCTGTTTTTGTGTCGACGATAGGGATTTGAGAAAATGGCTGACACGCTTCGCATCGACCGCTCCGCCAAGACGTTGAGGACGCTGGCGCTGGAGCGCATGCGCGATGCGATCATGGATTTCCATTTCCAACCCGGCGAAAGGCTGGTCGAGCGGCCCCTTTGTGACCAGCTTGGGGTCAGCCGCTCGGTGGTGCGCGAGGTGTTGCGGCAGTTGGAGGCCGAAGGCCTGGTGCAGATGATACCCGGGCACGGGCCGGCGGTGGCCAAGCCCGATCTCGGCCGGACCGACGAGATCTACGAGTTGCGCGCGTTGCTGGAAGGCATAGCGGCGAAGGCCTGCGCCGCCTCGGCTACCGACGATCAGATCGCCTTGCTCGACGCGGCCTTGGCAAAGCTGCTCGATGCATGGGCTTCGGGCGTGCCAGCCGAGGTAATGCGAGCGACGACCACGTTCTATGAGGCGCTATTCGAGTCGGCCGACAAACGCGTCGCGTGGGAGATCGTGAGCGGGCTCAACGTACGCATCAATCAGCTGCGATCGATGACGATCGCCTCGGCCAACCGGCGCGAGCCGGCGATCGCCGAAATGAACGAGATCATGGATGCGATAAGGGCGCGCAAGCCGGACGAGGCCGAGGCCGCCGCGCGTAGGCATGTCGAATCCGCCTGGAAGATTGCCCGCACTGCGCTGCAGCCCGACGGCGCGTTTGGTTCGGCTGCGGAGAAGCCGTCGACCCTTTAGCCTCCTGCCCTTCCCATATAGCCTCTCGCGCCAAGGAGGGTCCGGCGACCGTCCCCCACAATGATTTTCGAAACAAGGGTTGGTTCGTGATTGTTCACCCAACCAAGGCGTAAGCGCACCTTAATCTCCAGCGGTGGCCGGCGATTTGTCTGACCCCAGGAGAGCACGCCAATATCCTTAGCAAGGCTCAGGCGTTAAGCCGCCATCCAACATCCGGACCGGTTGGGGTTGCGCCGACGCCCTGTCAAGAAAGCACACCTGCCTGAAGTCGGTGCGCTCAAACTATCCGAAACCGGATCTAGGCTCCCATCTGATCCATAAGCACCCGCAAATCCGGCCGGGGTGCGATCCAGAACGTTCGAAAAAGCTTCCGGGAAGCTCGGCGCGCTGCCCGAAGCGAATCGAGTATCCAATCTCGTCGCGCTCCACGTCAACTCGAACGAGTTTGGCTCGACCGCAGGCTTGATTCGAGGCGCTGCGGCGGGAGCGTTGTTGCTCAGAACTTCGGGTTGAAATCACCAATATCACTTTGCGCCCCCCAATCGCCCGTTCTGCAGCGCCTTTTCCCTTGTTTCTTGCCCTTGACAAGCGGAAAGCATCAGTATTTTCTCAATAAAATAATATCACTTTCGCATAGAAAAGATGACTAAACGACCCTCACCCCGATGCGTGAGGCGCCGGATCAGGAAAAGCAGGAGAACGGGATGGCGGGCGAGCTCGGCAAAATGAAGATGTATATCGGCGGCGAGTGGGTAGAGCCGGTATCAGGGGAATACTTCGAGACGGTAGATCCCTTTACGGCCAAGGCATGGGCGCTGGTGCCAAGGGGAAATTCCGCCGACGCCGATCGGGCCATTCGCGCCGCGGACCACGCTTTCAAGGAAGGCCCCTGGAGATCCATGCATCCTTCCGAGCGTGGAAGGCTCATTCATCGGCTTGGCAGCCTCATCGAGGAGCACGCCGACGCTCTCGCCGAGATCGAGGTGCGCGACAATGGCCGCCTGCTCGCGGAAATGCGGCATCAGATCCGCTACATCCCCAAATGGTACTATTACTATGCGGGTCTCGCCGACAAAATCGAAGGCGTCGTCCATCCCTGTGACAAGCCGGCGCTGAGCTATTCCCGTCCGGAGCCTTTGGGAGTGTGCGTCGGCATCGTTCCATGGAACGCTCCGTTGCTGCTTTTCTCACTCAAGGCGGCGCCCGCCCTCGCGGCGGGGAACACCATTGTCATGAAGCCGGCGGAACACACCTCCGCCACTGCGCTGAAGCTGATGGAGTTGGTCGAACTGGCCGGCTTCCCGCCTGGCGTGATCAATGTGGTGACCGGATTCGGCAAGGAAATTGGTGAGCCGCTGGTTACGCACCCGTTGACGCGGCACGTGGGCTTCACGGGCTCGACGGCAACCGGAGCGCATCTGTATTCGCTTGCGGCGCGAGACGTGAAGCGCGTGAGCCTCGAGCTGGGCGGCAAATCGCCAAACATCGTGTTCGACGATGCAGACCTCGATAATGCCGTGCGCGGCGTCGTCGGCGGCATCTTTGGAGCGACAGGACAGACCTGCATCGCCGGTTCGCGTTTGCTCGTGCAAAGACGCATTCACGACCAGTTTGTCGAGAAGCTTTCCGCCTTTAGCAGCGCCGCACGGGTCGGCGATCCGCGGAGGGCAGATACCCAGATCGGCCCCATTGCCAACGCGATGCAATACGACAGGGTGCTGGGTTACATCGATATTGCCAGGCAGGAGGGCGCAAGCCTCGTCCTGGGGGGCAAGCGGCCCGAGCTTGCCGAGTGCGAAGCAGGCTTCTTCATCGAACCGACCATATTCACCGGCGTCAAGAACGACATGCGGATCGCCCGCGAGGAAGTCTTCGGTCCGGTTCTTTCGACGATCGTGTTCGACGACCAGGAAGAGGCGGTAGCGATCGCCAACGATAGCGAGTTCGGCCTGGCGGCCGGCGTCTGGACCTCGGACATGAAGCGTGCGCTGCGCATGTCCGAACAACTCGATGCGGGCAGCGTCTGGATCAACACCTATCGCGACATCTCCTACACGACGCCGTTCGGCGGCTACAAGAAGAGCGGCCTGGGGCGCGAAAACGGCGTGGAAGGCATTCGCGAATACCTCCAGACCAAGGCGGTGTGGCTGTCGACGGCGAAGGAAGTCGAGAACCCCTTTGTCATCGGCTGAAGGACACCGGACAGACCGGACTCGGGCTAGGAAGTGAGTGCAAAGATGATGAAGCGGAAAGGCAGCGAAATCCTCGCTGACGAACTCAGGCTCAACGGGGTCGGACTCGTCTACCACGTCCCCGGCGAGAGCTTTCTTTCCGTGCTGGATGCGCTGGCGCGCCGCCATCCGGAAATCCGCACGATCACCTGCCGCCATGAAAACGGCGCGGCCCAGATGGCCGAGGCACACGGCAAGCTGACCGGACGGCCCGGCATCGCCTTCGTCACGCGTAGTCCGGGCGCCACCAATGCCGTGAACGGCGTGCACACGGCCTATCAGGATTCTTCGCCGATGATCCTGATCGTAGGCCAGGTGAAGCGGGGATTGATGGAGCGCGAAGCGTTCATGTCCTACGATTTCCGCACGATGTTCGCGCCCATGACGAAATGGGTCGCGCAGATAGATGACCCGAAACGCATTCCGGAATTCATCCAGCGCGCCTATCACACGGCCATGACCGGCCGGATGGGCCCGGTCGTCCTGGTGGTGCCGGAAGACGTCCTCGAGGAGGAATGCGCCGTCGCGCCGGGAAAGCCTTGTACGCGAGCCTCCGTCGGGATACCCGCCCCAGCCGACATCGAGAATGTCCGCGACATGCTGTCTGAGGCGGAGCGCGCGATCATGATCGTCGGCGGCTCCGGCTGGACCGAGCAGGCGCGCGACGACATCCAGCGCTTTGCCGGCAATTGCCATGTACCGGTCGTCACGACGTTCCGCCGGCGGGACATCATCGACCACCGGCTGGAATGCTACGCCGGAGAGATCGGCATCGGCGCCAACCCGGCTCTTCTTTCGCACATCAGGGACACCGACCTCGTCATCATGATCAACGACGCGCTCAGCGACGTGAACACGATCGGGGCGGGATACATGGAGGGCTTCACACTCTTCGATATTCCCGTGCCCAGACAGAAGTTCGTCCATGTCACGAGCAGCCTCGATGAATTGAACCGAGTCTTTCAGGTGGATCTCGCGATCCTTGCCGACAACGACGCGTTCGCCGCCGCGCTCGCCGGGCTGCTTCCGGTCGACCGTGCCGCGAGAACGGAATGGGTCCGCCGGCTACGCAAGACCTTCGAGACGGAAACGACGCCGGGGCCGTGTCCGGGCCCGATCGACTTGCCGAATGTGATGAAATGGCTTCGGGGCCGACTGCCCGATGATGCCATCGTGACGAACGGCGTGGGCGCCTACGCGACCTGGAGCCAGAGATATTTCGCTCATTACAAGCTGCACACGCAGCTTGGTCCGATCAGCGGCTCGATGGGCTATAGCCTTCCGGCCGCCATCTCGGCGAAGCTGCTTTACCCGGAGCGGATCGTGGTCAATTTCGTCGGCGACGGCTGTTACCAGATGTGCGGAGAAGAGCTTGCGACCGCCGTCCAACACGGCGCCAACGTCATCATCCTGCTTTTCAACAACAACATGTACGGCACGATCCGTATCCACGAGGAAAACAAGCTCGATGGCCGCATCAACGGGACCAGCCTGGTCAATCCCGACTTTTGCATGCTTGCCAAAGCCTACGGCGCCCATGCCGAGCGTGTGCGCGAGACCGAAGAATTCGCTTCGGCGTTCGAACGCGCGATTGGCTCCGGCAAGCCCTCGCTGATCGAACTCGCACTCGATCCCGAAGCGATCCACACGCGCTATTCGCTGACAGACTTAAGAAAACGACGATCGGCAAGCGCCTGAGCCATCTGCTCCGACGCGAGCAAATTGGCCGGTTCGCTGAACCGGCTGCCGGCTGGCAAAGCACCCTCGGCAGAAGGGGTGACCAACACAAGGGTGTCAAACCCTCCCAACCACACCAGCAAAGGGGAAGTAAAATGAAGAAAGTGATATTTGCAGCTTCGATCGGCCTCCTGGCCATGGCCACTCTCGTACTCGGCAGGCCGACAAACGCGCTTGCCGATGATGCGATTACCGCTTCGGTCAAGACCGATCCGGCCCTGCACGCGATGCTGCCCAAGAGCATCCAGGATTCCGGGATCATCAAGCTGGCGACCGATGCGCATTATCCCCCGTGCGAGAGCTTCGCGGAGGACAATGTCACAATGGTTGGCTGGGAGCCGGACCTTTGGAATGCTCTTGCAAAGAAGCTCGGGGTGAAGGTCAAAGCGGAATCGATCAACTTCGATGGCCTGATCCCCGGCGTCCAGAGCGGTCGCTACGATACCGCGATGGAGTGCATCTCCGACACGGCCGAGCGTGAAAAACAGGTGACGTTCGTCGATCTGTCGATTTCCATCAATGGCATTTTTACGCGCGAGGACAGTCCGATAACCAAGGACCCGCTGAGCCTGTGCGGCCTGAAGAGCGGCGAGCAGAAGGGCACGACGTTTGTCCAGAGCGTCACCGAGTTGCTTTCGCCTCTGTGCGTAAAGAATGGCAAGCCGCCGATCACCACGAACGAATTCGCGTCGGCAGACGCCACGATCCTGGCTCTGCTTTCGGGTCGCGTCGATTTTCTGGTCAATGATGCTTCCGCCGCCGCCTATATCAAGAAACAGTCGTCCAAGCCGGTGAAGCTTATCGTGCTAGATGTGATGCCAAAGCAGATCGACGGCTTCATCGTGAAGAAGGACAACACGAAACTGGCCGATGCGCTGTTGGCCGGAACGAAGGCGCTGATGGACGAGGGCGTCTATGACCGCATCTTTGACAAGTGGGACATCGCGGCTCTGAAGCTGAAGACGCCCGGGATCAATCTGGTCTCCCAGGGCTCGACCGCCAACTAATATCCGAAAGTCGCCAAGGCATTAGCTTCCGTCATTGCCTTGGCACCGCAGCTTTCCGGCTCCGATCCCGCCCAATCGGGAATCGAAGCCGGAAAGAACCGGCCAGGCCAACCGTCTGGACTTCGATGAAGACGGCGCCGAATCTTCTTGCAAGGTGACGGCGCATGGGAGGAAATGTTGGAAGTCATGCAAGCACGAAAGCTCGACGGTGTCGTGCCTGAGACGCCGCTCGACCACGCGAACCCGAAGCGGGAGCAACGCAATGTTGCCTCCGACCACAAGCTGACGGTCGTTCCCGTCCGCAAGCCGGGCAGATGGATCGCCGCGGCCGTCATGGCGGCGGCGGCGATATGGCTGGCTCATGGAATCGCCACCAACCCCAACTTTGAGTGGGACGTGGTCTTCGCGAACCTGTTCGAGCCGGTTGTTCTGCAAGGACTTGGATTGACCCTTTGGCTGACCGTTGCCGCAATGGGCATTGGAATTGTGTTGAGCGTCATTCTCGCGGTCATGCGGATTTCGGAGAATCCTTTTCTCAACATCCCCGCCGGACTTTACCTCTGGTTTTTCCGGGGAACGCCGATCCTTGTGCAGCTCATTTTCTGGTACAACCTGGCATTCCTAATACCGGAAATCGTCATCGGGATACCCTTCGGTCCAACCTTCTTCAGAGGTTCGGCCAACGATCTGATTACCCCCTATTCTGCCGCTCTGCTCGGCCTTGGCCTCAACGAAGGCGCGTATATGGCGGAGATCGTGCGCGCCGGCATCATGTCTGTGGATCAAGGTCAGCAGGAGGCTGCCCGAGCGCTGGGGATGAGGCCAGGACAGATTCTGAGGCGGATCGTCCTTCCACAGGCAGTACGCGTCATCGTGCCGCCGACCGGTAACGAGACGATCGGCATGCTGAAGATGACATCGCTGGTGAGCGTCATTGCGCTATCCGATCTTCTCTATTCGGTTCAGACGATCTCCTCCCGTACCTTCCAGACCATCCCGCTGCTGCTCGTCGCCTGCGCCTGGTATCTGGCCATAACTTCTGTGATGACCGCGATACAGGGACGGATAGAGAAACGATTTGCCCGGGGGAACCGTACGGTGACCACTTCCTGGTCGAGGAGGATGTTCGGTGGCTCAGCGACAAGGAATCCGAAATGACAATGCCCATGGTTTCCGCCGTTCAGGTCGGCAAGAGCTTTGGCGCGCTCCAAGTCCTCAAGGGAATTGATTTCGATGTCGAACTCGGAGAGGTCGTGTGCCTGATCGGCCCTTCCGGTTCAGGCAAGTCGACCTTGCTCCGGTGTATCAATCATCTAGAGAAGATCGATTCCGGCGCGCTGTATGTCGATGGCGACCTTGTGGGATACTGCCGTAGGGGAGATCGACTTTACGAGCTCAAGGAAAGGGAGATCTCCGTCAGAAGGTCCAACATCGGCATGGTTTTCCAGCGCTTCAATCTGTTCGCCCATATGACGGCGCTGCAGAACGTGATCGAGGCTCCAATCCTGGTTCAAAAGCGCCCACGCAAGGAGGTCACCTCCGAAGCGATTGCACTCCTCGATCGGGTCGGGCTGGGCGACAGGCTCGACGCATATCCCGATCAGCTTTCCGGTGGGCAGCAGCAGAGGGTGGCGATCGCCCGCGCCCTGGCGATGAAGCCCAAGCTCATGCTGTTCGACGAGCCGACGAGCGCGCTCGATCCCGAACTCGTCGGCGAGGTGCTGGACGTGATGCGTTCGCTCGCCGCCGACGGCATGACGATGATCGTTGTCACTCATGAGATGCGTTTTGCCGAAGAGGTGGCCGACAAGGTCGTGTTCATGGACGGCGGGATGGTCGTTGAAGAAGGGCCACCGAAGCTTATTTTTGGCGCCCCCTGTCATGAGCGGACACGCGCATTTCTCTCGCGCATCATCTGAACCGCGCATACGCGGGCGCTTTTGGCGCCCCTTCCCGCTCCGGTCGAGGTCACGAGCCAGGATGAGGACGGGAGGGGGACGCATGCCGGCCCAGGTGGCGCCTGTCATCCGCAACGATGGCCTCGTCGAAGCAGCATGGCCGAAGCTTCATTCCTTTAGGACGGGTATCGCCGTCAAGTGGCTTGGCGAGCCACTGCGGATCGTCGCGCTAGCCGACGTATCCTTCGGCATCTAGCAGCACCGGGTCCTATGGAATGCTCGCCGTTCAGGCGCCTTTCGAACGGCTCAGTCGTTCGCGGAGATGATGGAGTTCGCGCAGATATAGCCCCATGTCATGTTGGGTCCCAGCGTCGTTCCGCTTCCAACCGCCCATGTCCCGAACGGATTGGCCATCGCTGCGCCAGCGCAGTAGAGACCTTCCACCAAACTTCCGTCCGGTCTGATCACACGGCCGCCAGCGTCGGTTCGGGGGCCGCCCTTGGTCGAGACGATGGTTCGGTTGAATGGAATTGCGATGAAGGGTGCCTTTCGAATGGGTGACAGGCGACCTCTCCCGGAGCCTGTCTTCGCTGCTCGCGATGCCACACGCTCTCGGTGAAAATCTTCGTCCAGGCCGCAAGCACAGGACGCGTTGAAACCTTCGATTGTCCGCGCGAGTTCTTCGGCTGGCAGAGCGGTCGCTTCCGCTAGCGCCGCGATTGTTTGCCGCTGCCTTATCCAACCCGGATTGCGCGCTGCAAAGTGCCGCACGATGGGCGAATTCACAAGGAAGGCTTGATCGCTGATCAGCCATGCCGGCAGATGGACCGGCTGACCCGTGGAAGGGTCGCGCTCATCTATGACTTCCCCGAGGTTGAAGCGATACTCGTTGACGAAACGCCGGCCATGGCGGTTCACGACAATCGCGTTGGGTTCCTGATGAAAGAAGGAGCTGATGCCGAATGGGCGACGGGACGCATCCAGCGGTAGACCTCCGGTGATATTCGCCTGATCCATGTGAGCGAGTTCGGCACCGGCCTCGACAGCGATGCGGTGGGAGTCGCCATCATTCCTCGACGGGCTCCCGAGGAAATCGCAATGTCCGGGAAAATGCTTTTTCCGCCATTCAGCGTCCCATTCAAATCCACCGGTGGCGAGGACCACCCCCTTGCGGGCAACAATATTCCGTTTCCGCCCCTCCGCCTCGACCACCAGCCCGCGAACGCGTCCCGTCTCGACAATAGGAGCGACCGCGCGGGTTTCCAGCACGATCCGGCAGCCATGATCCAGGCACCCTTTGAGCAGCCCCGTAACGAGAGCGGTTCCCATCCCCCGGGCGCCGATCAGCCAGCGCCAGAACAGTTGCGGCCACCTCTTGAAGGCGGCTTCGACCGGATGGTGGAACGGGTCGAGTTCAAGCATCTCCTGGAAAGTGAATACATGTGGGAGACTTGGGGACTGCAGGATCCGGGCATACGGCCCGGCCAGCTTCCTTCTCAGTATCCGGGGCGAAAGCATCCGCCCCATGTGCACAGCCCCCGGCTTTTCGAGATAGGGATCGGCCTCCTTGATCAACGAGAAGCGCAGGGGGGTCTCTTTTTCGAGGAAAGCCAGCATGTTCGGCGCCTGATCCACGAAGCTGCCCCAGAGCGCGTCTTCGGTCTCTCTCCAGCCCTCGGGAGCCACGGCCCGGATGTAAGTGAGGGCACGCTCCCGGTCGTCCGCCAAACCGGCAGCGGCGGCGTGGTGGTTCGCCGGAACCCAGATAGCGGCTCCAGAAATCGCCGTCGTCCCGCCCATGAGACCGGCACGTTCGACAATGATGGTGGATAGACCCGCGGCGGACGTGCGAAGCGCCGCGGCCAAGCCGGCCGAGCCGGATCCCGCGACGAGCACGTCGTACGCTTCATCAGCCTCCGCCATCGGCCTGCCTCCCTATATTTTGCCGTGGCGGCAGATTGTAGCGTCAGCCGACGACACCTGCACCCGGATGAAAACGTCAAATCGAAAAGGTGGGGCACGCGCGAACCGCTTCACGCCCTTAGATCGCGTCCGCCGCTATGAGCAGCAGCGCCGCCGCGAGCGAGAAATTGACCAGGATCATGTAAAAATGCCGGTCGCGTTCCGGCCCGCTATACATGAACATGTTGTGGTAGAGCGGGGTCGCCACCACGAGGAAGGCGATCAGCACAACGACTGCCGGCACCGTCCAGTAACCGGCGATTAGCGCGAGGCCCGCCACGGCCTGAGCCGCAAACCCGGCAGCCATGATCGGTGCCGGCAAAAGCCAGCCATAGCTGGTTTTCACAACCGTGACCCGCTGCTTGAAATGCACAAAGTGCCGCACGCCGGCAATCAGGAAAAAGCCGCCGATGATGACCCGGCCAACGACCTCAAGAGTCGACACCCCAGTTCCTCCGCATAAACAATATTTTTTCTGCTATACTAAGATATCTCTTTAATCAAGGAATCCCTGAATTTATCGACGTATGGCGCCTTTCCGCCACTGCCAGATTCCTGTTCTCCTATGCCTGCGGCAGACCGAGACGTTCCGCTGAACGCGCTCGGCGCAGATAAGCCTTTGCGAACGCTGGGAAATGGTAGAAAACGAGCAGCATGGGTGTCCATCGAAGCGAGCGGGTTACGCAGTGTCTTCAAAAAAATAGCATTACATAAATCTTTTAATATGGAACTTAGCGGCCCCCGCGTGTAGCAATGTGGCCGTCCGATCAATCAGGGAGGATATGATGAAGTTCAACCACAGCATGGTGCGGGTGCGCGATCTGGATGCTGCTCTGGACTTTTACGTGCACAAGCTCGGGCTTGTCGAAGTAAAGCGCATGGAGAACGAAAAAGGCCGCTACACTTTGGTGTTCCTCTGCGCCCCCGCCGATATCGAGGCCCTCGGAGGCAATGCGCCTCAGATCGAACTCACCTATAATTGGGACTCCGAGGACTATGGATCGGCCCGGAACTTCGGGCACTTGGGGCTGGAAGTGGACGATATCTACGCGGTCTGCAATCGGCTGGTGAAGGGCGGCGTTACGCTGAGCCGGCCACCGCGAGACGGTCGCATGGCGTTTGTCCGATCGCCCGACCTCATTTCGATCGAGCTGATGCAGAAAGGTGCGCCGCTGCCCCCGGCGGAGCCTTGGGCCTCGATGCCCAATTTCGGCGCTTGGTGAACCGATCGCGCGAGGGCGATTAGGCGCAGCCGGCAGGGCCGATCCGACTTTGGGCGCCCGGTCGGCCGCCCAAAAGTCACATCCCCTCCCATGGGCAACATCGCTTAACCAGAGGCAGGAATTTTCATGCGCAATCGAATCTTTTCCGGAGCCGCATCCGAAGCCATCGCCGGTTACGCGAAAGCCGTCATCGATGGCAGGACCATCTATGTTTCGGGCACGACTGGACGCGATCCGGTGACAAACGAGTTTCCCGAGGACCCGGCCCAGCAGGCACGCAATGCCTTGTCGTCGATCAACGATACTCTTCGCCAGGCGGGATCGAGCCTGGCCGATGCTGTCGTTAGCCGCGTCTTCGTTACGGATGCCGAGGCGGCTTCGGCCGTCGTACCGGTTCTTGGTGAGGTCTTTGGTGACATCAGACCCACAAGCACCTTTCTCATCTGTCAGATTCCTGCTACCGGCGCGCGGGTCGAGATCGAGATCACCGCGTCCAGATCCGACACCGCAGTCCTGGTCTAACGGATAATCTCGGAAGCGGCCCGCTCCGCTTCCCGATTGAATGGCCACCCTGTTGACCGCGTTTTCTGATCTGCCCGGCATGGTTGTTGGATTGGCAGTCGCCGCCATTTGAAGCGGCTGAAGCGCCTGCGATCAAGATCGAACCCGGGTTGGCGCGAGTGCGTAACAGATTGTGGCAAGAGAGTTCCCACCACCCCTCTATTCACCAGCGTTCGTCGCCTTTGACGAGGAACAACCTTTTACGAAGCGCATTGGCGACAAGGCCGAAATGTCGACGGGCGAGCGCCGGCCCGCGGCAAGATCCGAGAGAACCTTTCCGGCCATCGGACCCGGTCCGAAGCCATGACCGCTGAACCCTGTTCCAACGAGCATGCCTGATACCCCATCGACGGGACCCAGGACAGGAATCACATCCGGCATTGTGTCGATAATCCCCGCCCAGCAGGTCTCGATCCGCAGATCGGCCAACGTCTTGAAGAGCCGGGAAAACTCTCGGTTTGCCTGCTCCACGCGAAAGAATTCCGGACGCGGGTTGTCGCGGCTGGGCGGAAAGTCGGCGACCGGCAAATGCCCTCGCGATGGAAAGAGCCGCTTGATCGGCGCGAGATAGTCTATCCGTGCCGCATCGGGATTGGATTTTCGTGTGGCCTCGTACCACCGCATGTGCCGCCAGGAATCGAGCCGCAGGTCGTATTCACCTCCGGCGACGGATATCACATAGGCTCCATTTAGATCCTGCCGGATGCCGGTATGTTGACCCGAGACGCAGGCCGCTATGCGCGGTTCTGGCCTTGCCGCTGTTCTTGCGACCGTCGCCCGGATGAACTCCTGAGGCAGATCCAATTCCGCCTTCCTCAACAGGGCGGCACTCCCGGCCCCTGCGGCGATGACCACCGTACCCGCGCGATAATGCCGATCGCGCATCTGGACACCGGAGACTTTTCCAGCGCTGATTTCTATGCGCGTGACCGGCTCACCGAAAGCGAATGCCGCTCCGGCTCTGAGCGCCGCTTCAAAAAACGCGCGGGTCGCTCGAGCAGGCTCGGCCTTCCCGTCACTGGGTGTGTACATCGCTCCGACCACGCCGCAATCGGTTGCAAGCTGAGGTACCAGCGCTTGGGTCTCCATTGCCGACAGCATCCGTGTGTCGAGGCCAAATTCTTCGGCCGCACGCTTTTGCCAGTCATGCCGGGAAACAAGATCCGCCTCGCTGAACGCCAACGACAGGTTCCCGCCTTGCTGCCACCCTACCCGGCACCCCAGTTCCGCTTCGAGCCCTTTCCATATCGACAGGGCGCCGATCATCAATGCAAGCTCTCGAAAATCGCGGTTCTGCTGGCGGACAAAGCCGAGGTTGCGGCCGGATTGCGCCGACCCAGGCGCATCCCGCTCCACAAGCAGGACGCGCATTCCACTCTTGGCGGCATAATACGCGGCGGAGCATCCGACGATGCCTCCACCGACAACGATCACGTCCCAGTCGCGTGTGGATGTCGCTTCCATCAGGCTGCCGCGTCACTGCCTTCTGCAGAGAAAGTCGAATCGCTCGAGCGCCCCGTCATCGAGGACCTTTGCAGGAGCATGCCGCGCGAAAGACATCTCATCTATCGATAATGGCCGCAGCTCACCGCAAGGCCGTGACCATGATTTCCACGGTAAGAGCAGGGTCCGCCAAGCGTGACTCCACGCAGGCGCGAACGGGCTTGCCCACATCGGCGACCCAAGCTTCCCATACCGTATTGAGCTCGTTGAACGTAGCGGCGTCGGCCAGCCAGATCTGCGCACTGACGAGATTCGCTTTGCTGGTGCCTGCTTGGGCGAGGTGATGATCGATCCTCTGAAGTATCTCTTTTGTCTGCGCGGCAACAGTACCGCCGCGCGTCTCGACCGCTGTAAGGCCGGCCAGAAAGACCAAGCCGCCCGCCTCCACGGCGAGGCTCATGCGATTGTTCTCGCCATGTCGAACGATACCGCTGCTCATTCCCCATCCTCCCGCGCCAAGAGGCTATTCAAATTCATATATTATATTTCTAATTATGTGATAGGATAAGTAACTCGCAGCCATTGTCAAGCGGGCAGGATTTGCAGCTTGGGGAGAAGCGACATCGTTCCCCAACGGCCTCAGACTTTGCAAACTTCCCGCAGATTTGCCGCTGATTCCAGCCCGCCACGACGAATCTCGATTGAAATGACGCTGGACAATCTGGCCAAACTCGGCGTATCAATCCGCCTAACATATGATATTACAATGGGAGCGAGAGAGGATGGCGAACGAACTTCAAAACTCGCAGCCCCTTTACGAGCAGATCAAGACGGCGATCGAAAAGCGCATACGCGGAGAGGAATGGCCCGCCGATTTCCGGGTGCCTTCCGAAGAATCTCTTGCCGAGGAATTCGGCGCCTCCTCCCTCACCGTGCGCCGGGCCCTGCGGGAGCTTCAGTCGGAAGGCATGCTCGTTCGCATCCAGGGTCGCGGCACTTTCGTCGTCGGCCCGCGGATGCAGTGCGCCATATTTGATCTGCCCGACGTCTCGGAGGAAATCGCCCTCAGTGGCGGCGTGCATACCAGCGAAGTGCTCTTTCTCGGTTATGTACCTCCCGACAGTCCGTTCGCCGGCATGCTGCCCCTGCCCTACGATGGTCCGGTCTGCCATTCACGCCTGCTTCACAAGGAGGACGGAACGCCCATCCAAATAGAGGATCGCTTCGTCAACCCGGAGGAAGCCCCCGAGTATCTTAAGCAGGACTTCACCCGCATTACGCCTCACGCCTACCTCCTGCGGGAAACCGAAGTCACCTATGTCGACAACACGATCCGGGCGATCCGGGTCGATGAAGAAAGCAGGCGCGCCCTTGAGATCGACGGCAATCAGCCCTGCCTTCTGCTCGATCGCCGCACGTGGCGCGAAGGCGTCCCCGTGACCCGCAGCCGCTTCCTCTATCCGGGTGACCGTTACCGGCTGCGCAGTTCGCATGAAGCCACACCGAACCGCGGCACCACGCAGCAGCGCAGTCCCGCGGCATCCAGGAGAATCCGATGAGAGACTATGTTGCTCGCTTGCGTGAACGCGGCGACCTGCTTGTTGTGGACAAGGAGATCGACCCGTTCCATGAACTGGCTGCCGTCACCCATGTGGCCCAGAAGCGCTGGGGCAAGCCGATCCTTTTCACCAACGTCAAGGGCACGCGCTTTCCCGTCGTTACCAACGTTTATGGCTCGCGCGAGCGCCTGGCGGAGGTGATCGGTATCGATTCCACCGATTTCTGTCGCCAATGGAGCAATCTTGCCAATCTCGGCTCGGCAAGCGTCGGCGAACCTTTCGTCAAGGTCGATGACCCGGAACTGACCGAGTGCAAGCTGTCTGATCTGCCGCTCATCACATACTCTGATCGCGACGCCGCGCCCTATTTCACCTCGGCCATGTTCATTGCCAAGGATCCCGAGACGGGGATCGGCAACCTGTCCTATCACCGCTCGATGTATGTGAGCGACAGCGAACTGCGCTGCCGCCTGGCGCCGCGCCATCACCTCACCATCTATCATGAGAAGGCCGAGAAAATGGGCAAGCCGTTGGAGGCGGCAATGTTGATCGGCGCGCCGGCGACATCCTTCCTCACCGCCGCGGCCCCGCTGCCTTATGACGTGGACGAGCTCGAGGTCGCGGCACGGCTGAAGGGCAGCCCCATCGCCATGCGCAAGTGCAAATATATCGACCTTGAGGTTCCGGCAGACACCGAAATCGTCATCGAGGGCCGCTTCCTGCCGAACGAACGCCGGCCCGAAGGCCCGTTCGGCGAATTCATGGGTTATTATGTCCCCGAGGGGCCGAATGCCGTGTTCGAGGTTTTGGGGGTGACGGTGCGGCGCGACGCCATGTTCCACAGCATCCTGTGCGGCTCGGCCGAAGAGGTGCTGACGCTGGAACTGTCGGTGTCCGCCAACATCTTCCAGCGGTTGAGCGCGGCGCTGCCCGGCATTCTCGATGTCACCTGCCAGCCTTTTGTCAATCATGCCGTGATCAAGGTCGACCAGCAGTTCGAGGGCCACGCCCGCCAGGTGATGCTAGCCACCATCGGCGCCGAGCCAATCTGGGCCAAGGTGGTCACTGTCGTCGACGAGGATGTGGACATCTACAGCATGGACGACGTGATGTGGGCGACCCTGACCCGGTGCCGCCCAGACAAGGACATGATCATCATTCCCGATACGCCTTCCTTCTATCGCGACGAAGCCAAGGATCATTGGGGGCGCCTGCTCGTCGACGCCACCAAGCCGTTCCACCGCAAGGCCGAATTCGAACGCAAGAAAATCCGGCTTGCCGACAAGGTCGATCTCGCGAACTGGTTCGAAAACGCGTGAGCGGATCTGCTTCATCCTGGCACGGCGGCACGGGCGAGCCACAGCCTCCCCGTATCATCGTCGGCATCAGCGGCGCCTCAGGCGCTGTCTATGGTGTCAGAGCGCTGGACCAGTTCAGGGTCGCCGGCGTCGAAACCCATCTGATAGTGACGCGGTCGGCGCATCTGACGCTTTCCCAGGAACTCGGCATGCGTCCAGCCGAGATCGCCGAACGGGCCAGCGTCTACCACAATGTTCAAAACATCGGCGCCTCGATTTCCAGCGGGTCCTTCCGGACGCTCGGCATGCTGATTGCGCCCTGCTCCGTCAGGACGATGTCCGAGATCGCCTCCGGCGTCACCTCCAGCCTGATGAGCCGAGCCGCGGACGTGGTGTTGAAGGAACGCCGTAAGCTCGTTCTGATGCTGCGCGAGACTCCTCTGCATCTCGGGCATCTTCGGACAATGACCGCGCTCGCCGAAATGGGTACGATCATCATGCCGCCCGTTCCCGCCTTCTATGCCAGGCCGCGTTCGCTTGAGGAGATGGTGGACCACAGCGTTGGCCGCGCGCTGGACCTGTTCGGCATCGACAGCGGCAAGGTGGCGCGATGGGAGGGAATGAGCGCTGACCGCGAAGCCTGTCCAAAGCCCGACGACGACCCCTGACCGGGTGGCCTTACCGATGCAACCTGTCGTAAATGTCGAGCAAACCACTGATCGCCCGCGCCGCCGCCGCCCAGTCCACGGCGCGCATATCGGCATTATCGTGCTCGACACCGGTTTCGAGCGCCTTCCGGGCGATGTTGGCAATGCGCTGACTTGGCGTTTTCCAGTGCAGTATCATGTTGTCACCGGCGTGCGCCCGCAGGATGTGATCCAGGGCGCCCCAGAAAAGGCCTTGCCGGCTATTTACGACGCGATCGACCGGCTGACCGAATTGGGTGTGGACGGCATCGCCACCAGTTGCGGGTTCCTTGCGATGGTACATCCGCAATTGCGCGCCTATAGCGGCGTGCCGGTTGCCTCATCCAGTTTGATGCAGATTCCACTCGTGCTGCAGACATTGCCGGCGGACAAGACTGTCGGCGTCATCGTTTCGGACCGCAAGTCCATCACGGACGAGCATTTCATAAACATCGGTGCTCCTATCGGCCTTCCGCTCGGCGAACTCGCCTTTGACGGGCCGATCCGCGCCAATATGCGCAACAACGCCTCCCGGGTCTCCTACGCGGCACAGGAACGCGACGCTCTGGAGACTGTGGAGCGTATGCTCGCCGAAACGCCGTCGATAGGCGCCCTGGTCAGCGAATGCGCCAATCTTCCTCCCTATTCGCGGGCAATCGAGAGGACTTTCGGCGTGCCTGTCTACGATGTCGTGTCGCTCGTCGAGTGGCTTCACGCAGGCTTGAAGCCTCGCGGTTTCCACCCGGAAACCTCCTGAAGGCACCGCGATGGAGGCGTACGACCTGATCGTCGTGGGTGGCGGCCTCGTCGGGGCAGCCCTTGCATGGGGCGCGCAGATTGCAGGAGCCAACGTCGTCCTGCTCGATGAAGGCGACCAGGCCCATCGCGCCGCGCGTGGCAATTTCGGCCTTGTCTGGCTACAGGGAAAAGGCGTCGGCGCCCCGCCCTATATGCAATGGTCGCTGCACGCTGGCCGAATGTGGCCGGGATTTGCCGCGAGGTTGAGCAACGCCGTTTCCTTCGACATCGGGTGGCGGCAACCTGGCGGGCTGCAATTCTGCTTCAGCGAAGCGGAACTGGACAAGCGCCGCGATGTCATTGCCCGCACGCGGGCCGACGGCGGCGAAATCGACATCTCCATCCTCGATCGCGCCGACTTGCGGTCTCTGTTGCCCGGCATCGGCGACGACGTGGTTGGCGCCTCGTTTTCCTCGCTCGATGGTCATGTCAATCCCCTGTATCTGCTACGCGCGCTGCAACAAGGGTTGCAGGACGCCGGAGGCCACTACCGTCCCGGGTTCCGGGTCGAGCACATCGCCACGGAAAGAGATGGGTTCAAGGCAGTCAGCCGCACTGCCAGCGTCACCGGCAAGCGGATTGCCCTGGCCGCTGGTCTCGGCGCGGCCGACCTCGCCGGGCATGTGGGGCTTTCAATGCCGGTGAAGCCCGAACGGGGACAGATTGTCGTCACCGAACGGATCAAGCCATTCCTGCCCTATGCCACGAACTGCGTCCGGCAATCGGTCGAGGGCACGGTCCTGCTTGGGAGCAGCCATGAAGATCGCGGTTTCGACGACGGGACAGACGTGCCTACCGCAGCCGCGCTTTGCAGGACAGCAGCCCGCGTCTTCCCCGCATTGGCTGAAGCCACGGTGGTGCGCAGTTGGGGTTCGTTACGCGTCATGACGCCTGACGGTCGTCCCATCTATGAGGAATCCGCTCGTTTTCCCGGCGCCTTTGCCGTCACTTGCCACAGTGGTGTTACCCTCGCCAGCGTGCATGCGCTGGAAATCGGGCCGTCGCTGGCGAAAGGCCGGCTCCCCGAACATCTTTCGAGCTTTACAAGCGGCAGGTTCGATGTTCACCCGGGTTGAACGCAGTGCTATATTGCCCGCAAGCGGCAACGTCCTAGATTTCGAGAGCTCTCCGGTTCCTTTCCGGTCGGGCGACAGTGTCGCTGCGGCGTTGCTGGCGGCCGGAGCCTCACCCTTGAGAGAAAGCCCTGTCGACGACAGCCCGCGCGCGCCCTATTGCATGATGGGCGTGTGCTTCGAGTGCCTGGTCGAAATTGACGGCAAACAGAACCAGCAATCCTGCCTGACAAAGGCCCGCCCGGGGATGATCGTCAAGCGCCAGCACGGTGCGAGGATGGTCGGATGAAGGGCCTGTGGGATGCAATCGTGATCGGAGCCGGACCTGCCGGAATGTCGGCGGCCGCGACATTGTCCGAAGGTGGTGCCCGCACCCTCGTCGTCGATGAGCAACCCCTGCCGGGCGGGCAAATCTACCGCGCGGTCGAACGCAATGCCGACAACGCGAGCCTTTCGGCGGTGCTCGGTTCCGACTATGCAGCCGGCGCCGCGCTGGCGGCCAGAATGCGGGCTACCGCGGCGGAGTTGCGCTTCAACACAAGCGCCTGGCGCATCGACGCCGACGGCACGGTTTGGACGAAGGCCCACGATAAGATCGAGCGGCAACAGGCAAGGACCCTCGTCATTGCCTCGGGCGCGATGGAGCGGCCGGTTCCGGTGCCTGGCTGGACACTGCCCGGGGTTATGACGGTCGGCGCCTTGCAGATCATGCTCAAGGATTCCGGACTTCGCCCTTGCGGACGTCTCGTCCTGGCCGGCTGCGGTCCGCTCCTCTATTTGTTCGCCGGCCAGTGCCTTGAAGCCGGTGTTTCCGACCTCGTGCTTCTCGACACCGCCGAGCGCGCCAATCTCATCCCAGCCCTGCAGCATCTGCCGAAAGCCGTTTGCGGCCACGGTCCAGGTTACCTTCGCAAGGGCGTCGGTCTGATCATCGCATTGCGCCGGCACGGCGTGAACATCTACCGCGGCGTTTCCAACCTGCGCATCGAGGGGGCGGAGCGCGCTGTCGCCGTCAGCTTCCGGGCCGGAAGACGCACCCTGCGCATCGACCTCGACCTGATTGCCCTGCACGAGGGCGTGATACCAAGCCAGCAGATAGCCAGATCAATCGGCTGCGCGCATCGATGGGACGAAGAGCAGCAGTGCTTCCTCCCCGTCCTCGACCCGATGCGGGAAAGCTCCATTCCGGGGATCTTCATCGCCGGCGACAGCGGCGGCATCGTGGGCGCGGCGGCAAGCGCCCATACCGGCGCGTTGGGCGCGCTCGCGATCCTCAAGCGCCTCGACAAGATTACCGATACCGAATTTGCGAGCCGAAAGGCCGTCACACAGCGCGCCCTACGCGCCCACCTGACGATCCGGCCTTTCCTTGACCGGCTCTATCGTCCGCGCGAGGAAGTGCTCGTTCCGAGCGACGAGGTGATCGTATGCCGCTGCGAGGGTATCCGTGCCGGCACCATTCGCGACGTCGTGCGGCAGGGCTGTCTTGGCCCGAACCAGGCCAAGGCGTTTCTGCGTTGCGGCATGGGTCCTTGCCAAGGCCGCATGTGCGGTCCGACGGTCAGCGCCATCGTCGCGCGCGAAACCCGCCAGACCCCCGACACAACGGGATATTACCGGATTCGCCCGCCCCTGAAACCCGTCTCAATCGGCGAACTGGCTAGCCAATACGAGGAGGATTGACCTGAACGAACACTCTTCCCCTGGAGACGCCGCATGGGCGTTCCTGCTCGATCTCTACGCACGCGCGGGCGTTTCCGAAGCCTGCCTCGTTCTGCAGGACGAGGCAGGGCTGGACGTGGTGGAGATGCTGATGCTCGTCTACTCCGATGTGGCTTTGGGCAAGTCCCTCTCGAGCAACGAGTTCGCTGCGCTGCGGGCAGCAATGTCAAGCTGGCGTCAAGACGTGGTGCTTCCCCTGCGCACGCTTCGCCGCACATTGAAGCCGGCACGCGAGGATATTCCGGACAATGCGAAAGAACAGCTGCGCGCCCAGATCAAAAAGGCGGAGCTGATGGCGGAGCGGCTGCAAGTCGATTTTGTCGCGCGCTGGCTGGAGCATGCGACCGGCGGCGGCCCGGCGCCGGGAGCGACCCTGTCGGGGCTGATTCCCGAGCGCTACCACAACACCGCGGTCGAAAAAGCACTGGCGCACATCATAGCGGTGGCTCAGGCTGGCTCAATCGCCTCTACTTAGCCACCAGTCCCCCCAAAACGCCACCCTCAAGCACTCGTCGTGCCTGACGAGAATTAATTGCACTCCCGAGGACTTTTTTTGGACGCCATCGCGGATGTGTTTGATCCTAGGCTTCGATGGCTCAAGACCCTCAAAGGCCTTGCCGGCAGCACATCCTCCACGGGCGTGTCGTGGAAACGCGCGGTGCCGAACATTCCCTGGAATCCCATATAGCCGCCGGCAAGCATCAGCCCGCCGCCGGCCTCGACATCGGCTTTCAGGGATGTCGAGGCGATTGACGCCGACACGGCCGACCCGCGCCTCGGGTGTGACCAGCAGGCTCTCAGCGCGCCGACATCGGAGATCACCACCGCCTTATATGGAGCAAGCGCTTCGAGGTCGTAAGGGCACTCGGTCGGACAGCGCTCGCCGCCAATCTGGGTGACCGAAATGCCTTAGGCGGCCAAGGCGGCATTGAAGGCGGTAGCGCCGTTGACATAGGCGGCGCTCGTCAGCACCTCGGTGCCGGAAGCCACCGATGTCGTGGCCGAAAAGGTCTCGCCCGCAAGCAGGATCTTCATGCCTAACCGTCCGATCGACTGAGAAGAGACGGCGGGCGCGTGGCGCACCCGCCGAGTTTTGGAGGTTCAGAACTTGAACTCGGCAAGGTTCTCCGGCGTCACGATCTTGGCCGGGCCGAGTACCAGCTCGCCGCCCGCGCCGATCGTGTATTCGCCCAGACGGCCGGCCTTGAACTTCTCGCCTTCCTTGCCGGTGATCTTGCACTGCGCCAGCGCCTGGGCGGCCTGGTAGGTCAGATAGCCGAGATCGGAGACGTTCCACCAGATGTCCTGGGCCGAGCCATCCTTGATGTATTTCGAGATTAGCGTCGCGGGGGCGAGGCCCGTCAGTTTGACCTTGCCCATCAGGCCGGCTTCCTCGAGCGCGCGCGCCGCGGCCGGCAGGCCGATGCCGGCCGGAACGATGATCGCCTTCAGACTTGGGAAGGCCTGGACGAGCGCCAGCGCCTGCTGCTGGTTGACCTGCTCGCTCTCCTCGCCATAGGCGACCTGCACCAGCTTCATCTTCGAAAACTTCGGCTCGGCCGCCATCTTCTTCTTCATGAAGTCGATCCAGGCGTTCTGGTTGGTGGCCGTCGGCGTCGATGACAGGATGGCGAAGTCGCCCTCGCCGCCCATCAGATTGTAGGCGCTTTCCAGCATCATCTCGGCCAGGCTGTCGCCCTTGGCCTGATTGACGAAGATCGCGCGGGCGTCACCCGCGACGTCGGAATCGTAGGACACGACCTTTACGCCTTGCTGCGCCGCACGCTTCAGTGCCGGGGCGACGGCGTTGGCATCATTGGCCGAGATCGCGATGACGCCGACCTTCTGGGTGACGAGGCTGTTGATGAAATCGATCTGCGCTTCCGCCGTGGCTTGCGATGGCGCGACCTGGATCGCCTTCCCGCCGATCTCCTTGGCGGCCTCCTCGGCGCCCTGTTGGGCGACCTTGAAATAGGGATCGGTGTCGAGCTTGGGCAGGAAGCCGACGGTCACCGGTTCCTTGGCGCATTCGTCGGCGAAGGCCAGCGAAGCAGGGGCAAGCAGAACCGCGGATGCAAGCAGGGCTAGTCGAAACGCTTTCATTGTACACTCCTCCGTTTAAGAATTCGGGCTTGCAGGAAGGGGCCCGAGATCACCCCTTGGTTTCGCGCAAGGCGCGCGATCTTGAGAGCCGCTCCTTCAGCGAGCGCCAGTAATTGCCGACAAGCAGCGAGCCGATCAGGAGCAGGCCGATGATCATCCCTTGCGCGTCGCCGCCGATCTGGTTGAGCGCCAGCACGTTGCGGATGATGGCGATCAGCACCAGCGCCAGCATGACGCCAGTGAGCTTGCCCTTGCCGCCGAAGACGCTGACGCCGCCGAGCAGCACGATGGTGATGACGTCGAGCTCCATGCCGAGGGCGTTGTTGGCGCGCGCATTGGCAAGGCGCGCGGTGTAGACGATGCCGGCGATCGCCGCGACGACACCCGAGACGACGAAGAGCGCAAGCACCATGCGGTGCGTGTTTATGCCGGAGTAGCGCGCGACTTCCGGGCTGCCGCCGAGCGCGTAGAGCCGCTTGCCCGTCGCGGTCTTCTGCAGCACGACCGCGAAGACCGGCGCCAACACCACGAAGGGCACAATGGTCCAGGGGATCTGGGTGCCCGGCAGGTTGTTAATGCCGAAATCGACGATTTCGGGCGGCAGGATGTTGACCGAGCCGGTGCCGAGCAGGATGTAGCCGATGCCCCGATAGAGCGCCATCGTGCCCAGCGTCACCACCAACGACTGCAGGCCGAGCGCGGACACCAGAAAGCCGTTGAAGGCGCCGAGCAAGGCGCCGAGGAGCAGCGTCAGCGGGATCGCGTCGAAGGTCGGCATGCCGGCCTGGACGGCAAGACCGAAAATCACCGACGTCAGCGCGAGCACCGAGGCGATCGAAAGGTCGATCTCGCGGCAGATGATGAGCAGCGTCATCGGCAGGATCAGCAGCGCCTTTTCCGAAGCGCTGGCGGCAAGCTGCGAGAGATTGAACCCGGAGACGAAGTTCGGAACGAAGATCGCAGCGTAGAGGAAGACGGCCAGGCAGGCGGCTGCCAGCAACAGGTCCCAGAAGTCTATCGAGCGGAGGAGCTTGGTCATCTCATCCTCGCCTGCCTTGCCTGCTCGGCGCGCCGCACGATGAAGGTGTCGATGCCGATTGCGACGAGGATAACCAGGCCATAGACGCCCTGCAGCCACAGCGGATCGACGCGCACCAGGGTCAGCCCGTTTTTGATCACCAGCAGCGTCAGCGAGCCGAGCACGATGCCGAGCAGCGTGCCGGAGCCGCCGCGGATGGCGACGCCGCCGACCACGGCCGAGGCGATCACCGTCAGCTCGAAGCCGAGCGCGACGCGGGCGTCGATGGTGGCGTAGCGTGAGGCCCAGAGCGCCCCGCACAGGCCGCCGAGCAGCCCCGCCAGCCCGAAGGCCATGAGGATGCGCCGGTCGACCGGAATGCCGATGAGACGCGCGCCATCGGGATTGGAGCCGGTGGCGAACAGTTCGCGCCCCATTGCCGTGCGATAGAGCAGCACGTAGCCGACGGCGAAGATCGCGACCGCGATGGCGACGATCAGCGGTACGCCAGCGAGCTTCAGCCCGGTGATGTCGAGCCATCTCTGCGTCACCTCGTCGGCGCTGATCTGGTTGCCGGCGGCCCAGATCGAGTTGAAGCCGCGGAAGATCGACATCGAGGCGAGCGTGACGACGATCGCCGGGACTTTCCATTGGGTGACGACGAGGCCGTTGATGAGCCCGCAGACGGTGCCGACGGCGCAGGCGGTCGCTAGGCCAATGGCGATATCGAGGCCGGGATAGGCCTGCACCATGCTCGCCGCCATATAGGCCGACAGACCGATCACCGAGGCGATTGAGAGGTCGATGTTGCGGGTGATCAGCACCAGCATCTGGGCAAGGGCCGCGACCACCAGCAATGCCGCGTCCATCGAGACGGCCGTCAAATTGGCGGCGCTGACCATGCGCGGGTTGATGATGGTGACGGGAATGGCGACCGCGAGCATCGCGGCGAGCAGGCCGAACTCGCGGCGTTTGAGGACATTTGCCGGGCCTTTGCTTGCTTCCTCAAGGGCGGCTTGCTGCGTCTCCGTCGTCGCGCCGGCCTGCTCGACCGTGCGGGTCGCGGCCTCGAGCACCTTTTCCTGCGTGGCTTCGCCGCTCGCGAATTCGGCCGTGCGATGGCCCTCGCGCAGCACGACGATGCGGCCGCACATGCCGATAAGCTCGGGCATTTCGGACGAGATCAACAGGATCGCCATGCCTTGCGCGGCAAGGTCGGCGATCATGGCATGCACCTCGGCCTTGGTGCCGACGTCAATGCCTTGCGTCGGTTCGTCCAAGATGAGCACACGCGGCTCGGTGCGCAGCCATTT
This sequence comes from Mesorhizobium sp. B4-1-3, assembly GCF_006439355.1. Lineage (GTDB taxonomy): Bacteria > Pseudomonadota > Alphaproteobacteria > Rhizobiales > Rhizobiaceae > Mesorhizobium. The sequence continues at coordinate 58,048 of NZ_VFTG01000016.1, read as the reverse complement.
GGCCAGCACCACCTTCTGCTGGTTGCCGCCCGACAGTTCCTTGACCGGCTGGCCGTAGCCGGCGAAGCGCAGCTTCATGCGCTTCAGCCAATCAGCGACGAGGCCGATAGCGCGGTCGGTGCCGTAGAGGCCGAAGCGGGTCGCCTTGTCCAGCACCGGCAGGACGGAGTTTTCGAGAACGCCGAAATCCATCACCAGGCTCTGCCCCATGCGATCTTCGGAAACATAGGCGATGCGCGCGTCCATGGCGTCGCGCGCGGACGTGAAGCGCGCCGGCTTCCCGTCGATGAAGATCTGGCCAGCGTCAGGCTGGTCGATGCCGAACAGCACGCGCGCGATCTCGGTGCGGCCGCTGCCGACGAGACCGCCAAGCCCGACCACTTCGCCGGCATGGAGCTCCAGGTCGATGTCGGCGAAGGCGCCGGCGCGCGACAGCCCGCTTGCCTCCAGCACCAGCGCGCCGGGCTTTTCACGACGGTCCGGATAGAGGTCGCTGACTTCGCGACCGACCATCATGGAGATCGCAGCAGTGCGGCCAAGCTCGGACTTCGGCTTGACGCCGACCAGGCGGCCGTCACGCAGCACCGCGATGCGATCGGCAATGCGGAAGATCTCGTCCATGCGATGGCCGACGAACATCATCGCCACGCCGTGCGACCTGAGATCGGCGACGACGGCGAATAGCCGCTCCACCTCGCGCTGCGAGAGCGCGGCGGTCGGCTCGTCCATGATCAGCACGCGCGCATCGAGCGAGAGCGCGCGGGCGATCTCGACCAGCTGCTGCTCGGAGGTGCGCAGGGCGCCGAGCCTGGTATCGGCCGGAACGGCAAGGCCAACGGTCGCCAGCACCTTTCGCGCCCCGGCAAGCATGGCGGCGTTGTCGATGCCGCCGAAACGCTCGCGCGGCATGTGACCGAGGTAGATATTCTCCGCGACCGACAGGTCGGGAAACAGGCCGGGATGCTGGTGCATGACCGCAATGCCGGCAGCCTGAGCGTCGTGCGGCGAATGGAAGCTGGCGGGTTTGCCGTCGACCTCGACATGGCCGTCCGTCGGTGAATACACGCCGGCGAGCAGCTTCACGCAGGTGCTCTTGCCGGCGCCGTTCTCGCCGAGCAACGCCAGCACCTCGCCCGAGCGTAATTCGAAGGAGACGTCCTTCAGCGCAATGGTGCCGCTAAACGCCTTGGTGGCGCCGACGAGCGCCACCGGAGCAATTGCCCCTGCCGCCGTCGCGACGGCTTCGCCAAGCGCGCCTTGCTGCAGCACGTTTCCTCCCTGGTCTTACTTATTTTTTCAATTTGCTATATTAAATAGGCCAAACCCGCAACTGGAAAATTGACTTCCTTGGGCGCAACGCGCAGTGTCGCGCCGTGCTCACCCGTGATCCGGCAGCCTTATGACCCGTGATACGGATGGAGCCGGCCGCGCTCGCGGCAAGACTTAGGAGAATGGGGTTTGTCCGGAAAAGGCAGCAATTCGGTCAAGGTTCGGCACTATAATGAACGTTTCGTGCTCGATGCCATCCGCCGCCTGAAGGAGGCGTCCAAGTCCGATCTGGCGCGCGCCGCCCACCTCACGCCCGCCGCCGTCGCCGACATCGTCGACGGGTTGGAGCAGGCTGGTTTCATAAAGCAAGTAGGAAAAAGGTTCGGACAGCGCGGATCGCCTTCGATCCTCTACCGGCTGGCGCCGGAGCGCATCTACAGCGTCGGCATCAAGATCGGCCGGCGCGCGCTGGAAGCGGTGCTGGTCGATTTTGCCGGCGAAGTACGGGCGCGCGCATCGCATGAATACCGCCATCCGGATCCGGATTTGGTGCGCCGAGCCGGCAACACCTCGCTTGCGAATTTCGAAGTGCTGGTCGACGGCCTCGACGATGCCTCGATCGTCGGCGTCGGCATCGCCTCACCCTATTTCCTCGGCGGCTGGAGTGAGGAGCTGGGTTTTCCGGACGACCTCGGCGATCGCTGGGAAGCGATCGACCTCATGACCTTCTTCGCGACGCCGGGGAAGGTTCCGGTGTTCATCGAGAACGACGCCACTTCGGCGGCGTTGGCTGAGCTCGTGCAGGGCGCCGGCGCTCGCTTCCACGATTTCATGCACATCTCGATCGACACCTTCGTCGGCGGCGGCCTGGTGCAGAGCGGCAAGGTGCATACCGGCCCGCATGGCAACAGCGCCGCGTTGGGCCCGCTGCCGGTTTCGCCGTCAAGCCTGGATTCGGTGGCGGCCAAGCCCGCGCGTTACCAGAGCCTGCTGCATCGCGCCTCGATCTATGTGCTGGTCAATCACCTGAAGTCGCGCGGCATCGAGATCTCGCGCGTGCGCGAGCTCGACCCCATGCCGCCCGGCGCGCGCGAGCCGCTGTTCGAATGGATCGAGGACTGCGCCAACGCGCTGGTGGAGGCGATCATCGCCATCACCTCGGTCATCGACATCGAGGCGATCGTGCTGGACTCGATCCTGCCCCGCTCGATCCATCTCGAGCTGCTGGCGAAGGTGCAGAACCACTTCAACCGGGTCAGCGCCATCGGCATCGTCGCGCCGGAAATCGTGTCTGGACAGTTCGGCCCCGAGGCGTCGCCGATCGGCGCGGCGATGCTGCCCTTCTCGGCGCTGCTCGCGCCCGACAGCAGCGTGCTGATGATCGGCAAGCACCGGACGAAGCTGTTAGGCAGCCTCTCGGCGCTTGCCGGCCAGGGCTGAGCGGCAGGCTTAGTCCGGGCGGGAGAGGCAGGCTTGTTTGCGCAGGGAGCCGAACTTGCGAACACCCCGATGCCAATGACCATGCCGGGAAGCGGGCCATATCATGCCGCTCTCGGTTACGACCTGGACGTTCCCCATCCGCGTGATGCTGCAGCCGATCGAAAGCTCACAACGATGGCTACGGTTTCGAGCGTCACCACGTTGTCAATCGGATTACCGAAGATCCACGGTCTTAGCGACCAGCGCTTCAGTCGGCTGGAATTTCACCACATCGATCAGCCCGACATCGGAAATGCGCAATTCCGGGATGACGACCAGCGCCAGCAGGGAATGCTGCATATAGGCGTTGTTGAGGGTGCACCCACAGGCCAGCATCGCCGCGACCAGGCCGTTGGCTTTTTCAGCCACGATTTCGGCGCGCTGGTCGGACATCAGTCCAGCGCTCGGCAACCTGACCAGCGCAAGTTCGCGCCCTTCGCTGAACACCACGACGCCTCCGCCGATCTCGCCAAGCCGGTTCGCCGCCAGCGCCATATCGCCCTTGTCGGTGCCCACCACGATCATGTGATGACTGTCATGGGCGACGGTGCTGGCGATGGCGCAAGGTCTGTCGTAGCCGAAGCCGGAAACGAAGGCGTTGACGACCTTGCCCGTGCCGCGATGCCGTTCCACCAGCGCGATCTGGCACACGTCGCCGGCCCGGTCCATCTGGACGATTCCATTCGAAACGCCGAGCGAAGCCTCCAGGGCACGGGTCGGCGCCTGGTTCTCGATCACACCGATGACCCGCGCCGTGACCTGGATCGCGCCCTCCGGCGCCACGATGTCGAAGTCGGCCGCCGAAAGCGTCCTGCCCAGACGAACCGTGTACTTGGCCGATGCCGGATAGTCATAGGGCGTGATGTCTGCGACGAGCTTTCCGTCACTCGACATCACCCGGCCGCGCGCGATGACGGTTTCGACAGGGAGTTCCGTGAGATCCGAGGTCAAGACGAGGTCGGCGCGCCGCCCTGGCGTTATCGAGCCTAGTTCCCGCTCCATGCCGAAATGCTGGGCCGTGTTCAGGGTCGCCATCTGAATCGCGGTGACCGGCTTCAGTCCCTGTGCGATGGCATGGCGCACGACACGGTTCATATGGCCTTCATTGACCAATGTGCCGGAATGGCTGTCGTCGGTGCACAGCACGAAATTGCGCGCCTCGAGGCCGAGTTCGGTCACCGCCTTGATCTGCGCCGCGACGTCGTACCAGGCGGAGCCGAGTCGCAACATGGCGCGCATGCCCTGACGCACCCGTGCAATGCAGTCGGCCAGGTTGGTGCCTTCGTGGTCGTCCGACGGACCGGCAGCGACATAGGCATGGAAGGGCAGGCCGAGATCCTTCGAGGCATAGTGTCCACCCACTGTCTTGCCTGCTGCCTGCGTGGCGCCGATCTCGGCCAGCATGTCGCCATCTCCGGCGACCACCCCCGGAAAGTTCATCATCTCGCCAAGGCCGACGATGTTGGGCCACGCCATTGCCTCGCGCACATCGGCAGGACCGAGGCTGGCACCGGCGTTCTCGAGGCCCGGCGCGCTCGGCACGCAACTCGGCATCTGCACGAACACATTGATCGGCAGTCCGGCCGCCTCGTCGTGCATCAGCTTGACGCCCGCTATGCCGAGGACGTTGGCGATCTCGTGCGGGTCGATGAACATCGAGGTGGTGCCGTGCGGGATGACCGCGCGCGCGAACTCGGTAACGGTCACCATGCCGCTCTCGACATGCATATGCGCGTCGCAAAGGCCAGGCAGCGCGTAGCGGCCCTCGCCGTCGATAACCTGCGTCGCAGGACCGACCGCATGGTCTGCATTCGGGCCGACGAAGGCGAAGCGGCCGGAGGCAATCGCAATATCCGTTCGGGGGATGATTTCGCCCGAATGGACATTTACCCAGCGCACGTTGCGGATCACCGTGTCGGCCGGCGTGCGCCCCATGGCGACATCCACCAGCCGCGGCGCGCATTCGAACCAGCTTTTGATCATCTGTTGTTTTCTCCTCCGGAGCGCGCGCCTGCAAAGGGGCGCACGACCTCGACGCAATATCTCGGCGAACTGTAAGCGGCGCGCTGGCGGTAATAATCCAGGCAAAAATCGAGGAAGGCGGCGAACTTGCGCGACACGTAACGGCGTCGCATGTAGAGAAGGTTGATCGAAACCAGTGGCGAACGCCATTCCGGCAGTACCGGCACCAGATCGCCGTTCATGCACTCGATCTCGGTGAAGAAGGCTGGCAGATAGACGATGCCCTCGCCGGCCACGGCGAAATATTTCAGCATCCAATAATCGTTCGCCATGCACTGCGCGGTGGGCGTGAAGTCGACCGTTTCGCCGCCGCGCTCGATGTGCCAGGATTGCACGCCGCTCGGCCGGCGGAAGGCGACGGCCCGGTGGCCCGCCAGGTCCGCGGGGTCGGATGGTTCGCCGAATTGCTCGAGGTAGCGCGGGCTGGCGTAAAGGCAGAACGAGGCTTCTCCGAGCTTGCGCGCGATATAGTCCGAATTCGCCGGCTCGCCCCAATGGAATATGCCGTCAAAGGGCTGGTGCTTCTCCGGCGCCAGGAAATAGCCGAGCGAAAGGAAGATGACATCGACATGCACCTGCGGATACTGCTGGCGAAAGGCGAACAGCAGTTCGGAGGTGAAGGAAGTGCCGAACTCGCCGGTCGAGCCGATCGTCAGGGTGCCGGCGATATCGTGACCCGCCTCTGAGATCGCCGCCTTGGCTCCTTCGCAGCTTTCCTTGATGCGTTGCGCATGGTCGAGGAACTCGGCTCCCGCATCGCTCAAATGCAGTTCCCGGCCGTCGCGCACAAAGAGCGCGACACCAAGCGAATCTTCCAATGCGCGCACTTTATGGCTGAGGCTCGACTTGGGCAGCCCATATAGTTTCGCGGCATGCGAAAGCGACTGCGCCTCCGCCACTTTGATAAAATAGTCGATCGCTTCAAAATCCATCGATCGTCCAAGAATTTGAACGGAACGTTCAAAATTGGCCGGAAACTGCCGTTTGCATGGACGAGCCTAATACGACAGGATCGGAGCGCGCAAGGTGGGATTTTGCTCTGACAAGCCTGGTCCCAAGCCGTGCGGGACGACACGAGCGGAGATGAACTTGTCCGACATACGCGAATTTATCCGCGCCGGCCGCGCCGAGCATAAATCGACGCTCATCGTCAGTGGCGGCAAGCTGGTCAATGTCGCTTCGGGTGAGATCTATCCGGCCGACGTCGCCATCTACAAGGACCGCATCGTCGCTGTCGGAGACGTCTCGGAATATCGCGGCCCCGAGACCAAGATGATCGATGCTACCGGCCATTTCCTCTGTCCTGGCTTGATCGACGGCCACCTCCACGTTGAATGCTCCAAGATGTCGGTCACCAGCTTCGCCAAGGCGGTCGTGCCGCTCGGCACCACTTCGATCGTGTCAGGGTTGGACCAGATCCTCGTGGTGTCCGGCCTGGAAGGCGCCCGCGAATTCCTCGACGAAGCCAAGGGAACCCCTCTCAAGATCTTCTGGGGCGCGCCATGCAAGACGCCCTATACGCTGCCGCGCTCCAATGTCGGCTACTATTTCGGACCGGACGATCACCGCGCTACCCATTCATGGCCGGAATGCGTCGGCATATGGGAGACGGTGCGCGAATTCGTCGACACGATGGACGAGCATGTCCTGCAGGCGATCGAGATCGCCGAAAAGAGCCGTCTGCCGATCCTCGGCTGCTCGCCGATGTGCCGCGGCAATCGGTTGAACAGCTACCTGCAGGCCGGCGTGCGCGCCGACCACGAGAGCTACACGGCGGACGAGATGCTGGAGAAGCTGCGTAAGGGAATGCATGTCGTCATTCGCGAATCCTCCATTTCGCATTTTCTCGAAGAGAACCTGCGCATCGTCACGGAGATGGGAATAGCCGCGACGAGCCGGATCAGCTTCTGCACCGATGATGTGGTCGCCTCCGATATCCTGGCCCGCGGCCATCTCGACAACATGATCCGGATGGCGGTCGCAATGGGAGTTCCGCCGCTGACCGCGATCCAGATGGCGACCATCAACGGCGCCGAGGCGCTGCGCATCGGTCAGAAGGTCGGCTCGATCTCGCCAGGGCTCGCCGCCGATATCCTGCTGATCAAGGATATCGCGGATTTCCGGGTCTCGGCGGTGATTTCGAAGGGAAAGCTCGCCGCCCGCGACGGCAAGCTCGTTGACGATCTTGCGCCACCTGCCCGCAGCGCGCTTGTCACCGACACATTCAAGGTGGCGCCCGTTTCGCGGGAAGACCTTTTGGTGCGCGCGCCCGCAGCAGGCGACAAGGCCGCCGTGCTGACGATCGCTGTCACGCCCGACAAGATTTTCGTGCGCACGCGGCGCGATGTCCTGTTGCCGGTTCGCGACGGCTATATAGAGGCCGATCCGTCACAGGACGTGCAGTATCTCACCGTCGTCGAGCGTTACGGCCGCACGTCCAACCGGCCGGTCGCCTTCGCCTCCGGCTTCGGACTGCGCTCGGGCGCGCTCGCCACTTCGACGGCGCCCGATGACAACAACATCGTTTGCGTGGGCACCAATCCAGACGACATGTCGTTGGCGATCGACCACATCATCAAGAACAATGGCGGCCAGGCGGTGGCGGACGGCGGCCGGATCGTGTCGTTCCTGCCGCTGCCGATCGGCGGCATCGTCTCGGACATCGACCCGGCGGAGATGGCCAAGAAAGAGCAGGAACTCGATGAGGCCGCGCGCGCGCTCGGCTGTGGGCTACCATGGCCTTTCATGTACATGTTCGTGCTGCAGATCACGGCGATTCCCGACTTTGCGATAACCGATCTCGGCCTGATCGACTGCATAAACCTGACGGTGGTAGATCCGTTGAGCCAAGCTTCATAACCGGGAACGCTAGAAAAGGGAGGGAACCATGCTGAAGAACCTTGTCGTGGCTGTTTCGCTCGTGGCCGCGACGTGGCTGGCGGGCGGCAGCGCACAGGCCGAAGAGCCGACCAAGCTCAGGATCGCCGGCATTCTGTCGGCGGGCAAGGAAGCGCCGTGGGAATCTTCCTTCGTGAGTTCCATGGACCGCATCATCGCCGCCAAGCCGCACGGTCTCGACATCGAGGTCAACTACACAGAGAACGTTTCCGATAATGCCGAGCAGGTTTTTCGCACATATGCGGAGACCGGCGACTACGACATCCTGTTCGGCGACACTGCCTATGTCGACGCGATCGAGAAGCTGAAGGACGAATTCCCCAACACGATGTTCGTCATGAGCGGTTCGGGCAATCGCGGCCTCGGCGGCAATGCCTATTGGATATTCGTCCACGCACACGAGCCGGCTTACGTCATGGGGCAATTGGCCGGCAAACTCACGAAGTCGAACGTCGTCGGCGCCATCTCCACATTCCCGGCCGAAGACACCAACGATCAGATCAACGCCTTCTTCGCCGGCGCCAAGGATGCGAACCCCAAGGTGAAGCAGAAGATCACCTTCATCCAGTCCTGGTTCGATCCAGCCAAATCGAACGAGGCGACGTCGGCGCAGATCGCCGCCGGCGCGGACATGGTCTACCAGATGTCGGGCGCCTTCGAGGTTTGCGAGGAGCGCGGCATAGGCTGCTTCGGCAATTATGTCGACATGTCGAAAGTAGCACCGAAGTCGATCGTCGCCTCCACCATCGTCAAATGGGATCCGCACATCAACTGGATCATCGACGAATGGTGGAAGGCAAAGAGCGCGAACGCCAAATTCGACGCCCCGAAGGAACCAAGGTGGTTCACCTGGCAGCAGGGTTCGGGCGACCTCGTCCTCAATCCCGCCTGGGAGGCCAAGATGCCAGAAGACGTCAAGGCGCTGGCAGCTGAAACGGCCAAGGCCATCCAGGGCGGCGGGAAGAAAATCGAGCTCAATCTGAACGAACCCAAATCGGACTGACAGGAGGAGTGTCAAGCCGGGTCGATCCGAGATGAGCAAGATACCGCGCCTTTCGGTCCGGCACCTGACGAAGCGTTTCGCCGCGCTTGTCGCCAATGACGACATCTCGCTCGATGTCATGCCCGGCGAATTGCATTGCCTGTTAGGAGAAAATGGTGCCGGCAAGTCGACACTGTCGTCCTGCCTCTACGGGCTCTACCAACCCGACGCAGGCGAAATTCGGGTGGACGGCAAGACCGTCCAGCTACGCTCACCAGGCGAAGCCATCCGCGCCGGCATCGGCATGGTGCACCAGCACTTCGTTCTCGTTCCCGGTTTCACGGTGGTGGAAAATGTGGCGGTCGGCACGGGCTCCGGCTGGCGGCTGGGCCGGGCCGAGGCTCTCTCCAGAATCGAGGCGATCTGCTCCACCTATGGCATCTCGCTCAATCCACACCAGTTCGTCGGCGACCTTTCCGTGGGCGAGCAGCAATGGGTCGAGATCGTCAAGGCGCTCTACACCGGCGCCAGATTGCTGATCCTTGACGAACCGACGGCGGTGCTGACGCCTGAGGAATCGCGCCGCCTGTTTGCGATCGTGCGTCGGCTCACCGGCGAAGATCTGTCGATCGTGCTGATCAGCCACAAGATGGCGGAGGTGATGCAATCCGACCAGGTCAGCGTGCTGCGCAAGGGCAGGCTGGTCGGAACGGTCGTGACCTCGCAAGTTAGCCGCGACCAACTCACCACTATGATGGTCGGCCGTTCCGTTGCGGCACCGACGCGCGCCGGAGATGCTAAAGCGCACGGAGAGACGGTGCTTTCGGTGCGCGGGCTCACGCAGCTGCGCGATCGAAGGCCCGTGCTGGACAACGCGTCTCTCGACATCGCAGCCGGAGAGATCGTCGGCATTGCCGGCGTTTCCGGCAATGGCCAGGACGAGCTGTTCGAGTGCCTCGCCGGCCTGGCTCACCCGGATGGCGGTAAGATCTTGCTCGACGGCGAAACGCTGCAAGCGTACTCGCCCGCGACGATCGCGGCCAAGGGCGTTGGCTACGTGCCTAGCGACCGCTTCCGCGACGGGCTCGTTGCCGATCTCGATATCGGTGAGAACCTCGTCCTCGGCCAGCAATGGCAAGCCCGCTGGCGCAAGGGGCCATTCATCGATGCCGCGGCGCTCGACGCGAACGCCCGCACGGCGATCAGCGCCTATTCGATTGCCGCAACCGGCCCGTCGGCACCCTCTCGCAAATTGTCTGGCGGAAACGCGCAGAAGGTCATCCTCGCCCGCGAGTTCGCCAAGGCGACCCGGCTTCTGCTGTGCAACCAGCCGACGCGCGGGCTCGACATCGGCGCCATCGAGTTCGTCCATCGGCAACTCCTTCGCAAGCGCGACGAAGGCTGCGCCATCCTGCTCGCGAGCGAGGAACTGGATGATCTTTTCGCGCTCAGCCGTCGTATAGGCGTGATGTTTCGCGGCCGTATCCTTGCGGTGCTCGACACGAAAAAAGCCACCTATGACGAAATCGGCAGCCTGATGGCCGGCCACCGGAGCGAGGCTGCGGCATGACCGATTTCAACCTCGTGGAGTGGCGCTTCGAGCGCCGGCTGGACCCAAGGCCCGCCGCGCGCATCGTTGCGCTTGCCGTAGCGGCGGCAGCGGCGGCTTTGGTGTGCAGCCTGCTTTTCATCGCCGCGGGGGCCAGTCCCAGGGCGGCCTTCGCGGCTCTCCTGCAAGGCAGCTTTGGCTCGTTGCGCGCTGCCGGCGAGACGCTGGTCAAGGCCACGCCTTTGATCTTTACCGGCCTTGCCGCCTGTGTCGCCTTCCGCGCGCGCATCTGGAACATTGGCGCCGAAGGCCAGGTTTTTGCCGGCGCCATGTTCGCCTATTGGCTGCAGCACAATCTCACCGGTTTCCCGCCCTTCGTCCAAATTCCCGTGGTCATAGCCGGTGGCATTGTCGGCGGCGCACTTTATGCCGGCCTTGCGGGCGTGCTGAAGACCCGCTTCTCGGTCGACGAGGTGATCTCGACCGTCATGCTCAACTACATCATCGTCTATGTGCTTTCGCTGCTGCTGCTGCGTGGCCCATGGAGCGAGGCGGGCGGCTTCTTCGAACAGACGCCGAAGGTCGATCCGGACTCGGCGCTTCCGCTGCTGTTTTCCGGCTCGCGGCTGCATTTCGGCTTCCTGCTGGCAATCGTGACGGCCGGCTTGGTTCAAATGCTGTTGACGCGCACTCCGCTGGGCTATGAGATCAAGGCAGCCGGCTCCAACATCCGGGCGCTCGAGGTGCAAGGCACCAACACCCGGAGGCTGATCCTGGTGGTGCTCCTGGTTTCCGGCGCGCTTGCAGGGCTCGCGGGAATCACGGAAGTCTACGGCGTGCACTACCGCCTGAAGGCCGGCGCCATAACAGGCTACGGCTACAGCGGCATCATCGTCGCCATCCTCGGCCAGCTGCATCCGGTTGGCGTCGTCGTCGCCTCGGTTCTGTTCGGGGCGTTGCTAAACGGCGCCACGCTCATGCAGATCAAGACGAGCGTACCCTCGGCGCTGATCTACGCTATCCAGGCGATCCTGCTTCTGTTCTTCCTCGCCGGCTGGGCGGCGTGCAATTTCCGTCTGCGGAGGGTCGCTCGTGCTTGACGCTCTCTTTCAGGCTGCAGTTCTGACGAGCGTGGCCGCGGCCACCATCCGCATCAGCACCCCTCTCCTGCTCGCCTCACTTGGCGAACTGGTCGCCGAGCGCAGCGGCGTCTACAATATGGGCCTCGAGGGCATGATGCTGATGGGAGCCTTCACAAGTTATCTTGCCGCCTATGAAAGCGGATCGCTGTGGCTGGGCGTCCTTGCAGCCGGCCTCACCGGTGCGCTGATGGCCCTCGTCTTTGCAGTGCTGGTAATCACGCTCAAGATAGAGCAGATCGTCACCGGTCTTGCCGTCAACCTGCTCGGTGCCGGCCTTTCCACCTACTGGTTGCGCTCCGCTTTCGCTGGCGACGGCAAGACACCGACCATTCCTTTCTTTGCCGACGTGCCGGTGCCGGGGCTGAGCAATATCCCGGTGCTTGGCCCCATCCTGTTCGACCAGCGAATGCTGACCTACATTGCCTTTCTGATGGTTCCCGCGGTGTGGCTCTTCCTGTTCCGGACCCGCTATGGGCTGATCGTCCGTTGCGCCGGCGACAATCCCAAGGCCCTCGATGTTAAGGGGGTGAGGGTGGCGCCGGTGCAATATGCAGCGGTGGTCTTTGGCGGCCTGATGGCAGGCCTTGCTGGAGCATTTCTCTCCGTCGGCCAGGCGGCGCGTTTCGTGCCGGACATGACCAACGGCCGCGGGTGGCTGGCCATCATCATCGTCATCGCTGGCCTGTGGCGGCCCTACCCGATTTTGGTGGCAGCACTGGTGTTCTCCTTTCTCGACGCGCTGCAACTGCAAATTCAGGGTGTCGGCATCGCCATTCCCTACCAGTTCATGTTGATGATGCCCTATGTTGCGGCGATCGTCGCGCTGATGATCCGACGCTCGCGCGCCAGCGCTCCAGCGAGGCTGGGCGTGCCGTACACGCGAGAATAGTGGCTCACAGGTTCATTCCAGTGTTGCGACGCGACCTATGCTCGTTGCCCGTTGGCATAAAGTTGGACTTTGCCCGACCGGTCTGGAGCCGTCCCCTTGCCGGGCCCAACTTTGTCTCGAAGCGACCGGCGGCGCTGCCATCGGGATGTCGTCGCGCCGCCGATCCAGACCCGATGTCGAGGAGGCGTCATATTTGGGAACACAGAGTCTTCGACGCGGGTCAGTAATCATAACCATGCAAATGCTTTCCCAAATCATGTTGCATTGAACTGGATCCAGGCGATGCGCTTTTTTGCGCATGTCGTTTCCCCAAAGCCGCTGCACAGTTTGGGCGACATGGCTTTAGCAAGCATGAGGTCGAAGCCCTCGACCAGCTGGCATCCGCCGTCGAAATCCTCTGGCCGCCGCCGGCGGCGCCGAAATACGCGCGAAACCATCCTATTCCGCCGCCCCGGTTCCCTGCCAGCGCCGCACGATGCCGGTCTCGAGATCGAAGAGATCGAGCACGCGACCGACGGTATGGTCGACCAGTCGTCGAGACTTTGCGGCTTCGGACGCCGGGCGATTACGCGAGCGGGATACGATGATCCCGCGATATCGCGTGGAGGAACTTTCGACGAAAATCGCCCGTTCCTAAGTTTCCCAGCCGTCAATCCCGCCGGCGCAGCACCTATTGTTGTTTCAGCTCCTCCAAACGGCCTTCAAGTTCTTTCATAAAATGGGCTTCGTTGAGCAGGATTTCCCAATCGCTGCCGAAACGCCCAACCAGATCGTGGCTTCGCACCTTGGAGGCGTTTGCTTCTCGGGGCAACCGGCCGGCCAAGAGATCTGTATCCAGCAAGCCTCGCGGTGCTGCATCGCCGCCGCAATCGCTGCGAAGACGCTGCCGGCTTCCTCGTACATCTCCCTTGCCGCGACGCCGTCTCGGTCCGGAGCTTCCATGGCTTGGTCTGCTAGATCGTATATCGCGGCCGGGTCGTCGTCGGTCGCCGTATCCGGCAGATGCTCTTTGCCAATCCGTACCTCCAGGAAATTTGCGCCGCGCGTACTCATTTTGGCATAAGCAGCCGGCGCATATTAGCCTCCGCCTATCTTGACGCCGCAGCGAGTCGCTTCAGGCTGAAACCGTGGCGAAGGGCAGCGTCAAAATTGGCGACGCGGTCTTGGCGAAGAGCTTGGCTCCCTTAAGCTTCTATTTCCTTTCCACCGATAGGGTCGGCACGGAACATTTGCGGGTCATCCGGTCCATGTCGGTGCATGCCTTCCCAATTAGTCGAGAGCTTCCCGCCATTCGAATCGTGGCGAGCGCAATTGCTCGCCTACCGAGTGCCGAGGCGGCTACGCTCTGGCGGGAAACTGCTACGCATCTGCTTTCGGTCGCAACCGAACGCGGCCAGAACGCCAACGATGCGCGCGCTGAGGTCCGTCGCTTCTTCGAGGCTGTTCAGGCGGCCTTGCTCGGCAGCGCGTCCGACTAGCCGCAGCCTCGCCGGGCCGGCGACCGGACAACAGGCCTGCCTTAAGCGATCGCACCGCACAGCTGGTCGAGCATCAGATTGCCGTCATCGGCCGTCCACTGGCGCACGAAGTCGACATGAGCGGCCAGCGTGCCGCCGCCAGTGCCATGGCCTTGCCGGAGCGGCTCAAGCAAACCCCTCTCGGCGCGCAGCTTCATCAGATCGTTCACGAAACTCGGCGAAACCCCGGAAATGACGCGACGCCTCTCGGTTGCAAAGATGGGATGTATGGACGAGCACCAACTACCCCAAGGTTTGGCTTGCCAGAGCATAGGTCTTCGGCCCAGCCGATCGGCCTTCGTAAAAATCGGCGAGGCGTTTCCCCAGCGACATGGTCAGCACCGTGTCGAAAACCGGCATTCCGGCGTGCGACAGGAAGGCAGCGAACTCGCCGTTGTGCATGTGAGTGTCAACCCTGAGGAAAGACCCAGAATGATCGGCTACATGCCGCCGGACGATCGCAACCGCATCAGCATCTTTTTCGGCCACGACCGGTCCTATGACATGGCCTCGCCCGAATGGCCGGCAGAGCGCGAAAGCGTTCAGCTTGTCATTTTTGAAAAGACCATATCCGTTCGAGTGTGCGAAGAGCCTTTCGATAAGCGCTGTCCGCCTCACTCCAAACCCCGCCGCGTCGAGAGCGACCGCTGCCGGAATATCGCTTGCGTCCAAAGTCCGGACGTCGCTGCCCGCCTCCGTGGGACTGCCTGCCGTTGGGACGCGGGCGATTCCCTGGCATTGGTAGACGGTCTTCTCCGGCTGGAAGTCGAGCGAGAGATACAGGCGGCGTGCGGCGCGGGTTGCATTGAGGCGAAGGTCGTGCCCGGCAAGATTATCGAAAACCCGCTTCATCAGCCACTGCGCGGCCCCAAGCGTCTGAAGCCGTGGCGAGGTGATGACCATGCCGACGGTCGCGAAGCTCTCGCCGTGCCCGAACCACATCGCGGAGCCGAGAACCCGCCCGATCTCATCGAGAGCCACCAAGCCTTGCCCCACTTCGCGCAGGAAGTGCCAGTCTTCTGCACGATGCGGCCAGCCCACAGACAGTGAGAGCGCATGCAATCGGTCCAGTTCAACACCTTTGACGTCGGCGATCCGCACCGAGAAGGCATCGATTTTCAAGCTTTCGGACGGCTTCAATTCCTTGCCTCTGAAAGATTGCGTAACGGGTGACATACACCCCTGCCCTGCCCACGCTAAACAAACAGATCGATACGATTTGCTCGAATGCCGCGCGCCAACGCAAGATTCGACTGAAACACTTCCGCTTTCGGCACGCAATCGCGAAACAAAGCGCCCATCGTCGGCGGCAATTCTTCCGTTATGACCGGCGCCCAGTCCGGTGAATCCGAACTGATTTGAGGGCAGGAATGGACGTCTTTGACATCCTCGATCGTCTCGTCGCCTTTCCCTCCGTCGCCGGCAGGCCAAACAATGACATCGCCAGTTGGATCGAGACCTATCTCGGACAATACGGAGCAAAGGTCAGGCTGGTTCCCGGTCCGGAAGGCGACCGTTCCAATCTTTTCGCCACGATCGGTCCCACGGATGTCCCGGGCTATATTCTTTCCGGCCACATGGACGTTGTCCCCGCTTGCGAGCCGCAATGGCGTTCGGACCCGTTCGCCTTGCGCCGCGAAGGCGAGCGGCTCTACGGACGCGGCACCACCGACATGAAAGGGTTTCTTGCGGCCGTGCTCGCAGCCGCTTCCGCGCTCGCGAAACTGCGCCTTGCCAGGCCGATACATATCGCTTTCTCCTATGATGAGGAGATCGGATGCCGGGGCGTGCCGCATCTGATCGCCCGCCTGTCCGAGTTTTGCGCCAAGCCGCTCGGCGTCATCGTCGGCGAGCCGAGCGGCATGCGCGCCGTGCGCGGCCACAAGGGCAAGGCGGCTGCCCGCGTGACGATAGGCGGGCGGTCCGGCCATTCCTCGCGGCCGGATCTTGGGCTCAACGCCATCCATGCGATGTCCGATGTACTGAGCGCCGCGGTAAGAGAAGCGGAGCGGCTGAGGCAAGGCCCGTCCGACGCGAACTTTGAGCCGGCCTATTCCTCGCTGCAAGCGGGTGTGATCGCGGGCGGCCAGTCCGTCAACATCATCCCCGACAGCTGCACGATCGAGCTGGAGGCGCGAGCAATACCGGAGATCGACCCGGCTGGCTTGCTCGCCCCGGTCAAGGCGCAGGCTGAAGCACTTGCCGCTCGAGGCTATGCTGTCGAGTGGACGCCGGTAAGCGCCTATCCGGCGCTGTCTCTGCCGCCAGACTCGGCTCTGTCGGTTCTGCTGGGGGAACTGACCGGCGCAGTGCCCTTGGCCGCCGTCAGCTACGGCACAGAGGCCGGGCTCTACCAGGCCGCGGGGCTAGACGCGATCATCTGCGGCCCCGGCGATATCGGCCGCGCTCACAAGCCGGATGAATATATCCTCCAGAGCGAGCTCGCCGTCTGCCAGCGGATGATCGAGGCGCTGGGCACACGATGCGCGGCGTGAAGGAGCAGCCGGAATGACCTTCCTGTTCAATTCCGATGCGCGGCGCGGCGCGGTATTTGCCGAGGCATTCGCTAGAGAATTGCCCGAGGTGCCCTTCGCGATGGACCCGGCGACGGTCGATCCCGACGCCGTGCGCTATCTGATCACCTGGACAGTTCCTCAGGACCTCGCCCGTTACCGGAACCTCGAAATCCTGTTTTCCCTCGGCGCCGGCGTCGATCAGTTCCGCTTCGATGTGGTGGCCGCGAACGTGAAGGTCGTGCGCATGATCGAGGAAGGCATCGTGCGCATGATGCAGGAGTATGTGACGCTCTCCGTGCTCGCGCTTCACCGCAACCTGCCGGCCTATCTTGGGCAGCAGCGCGCGGGAGAATGGCACGACATTCCGCAGCTCCCGGCCGCGTCGCGCCGGATCGGCGTGCTCGGCCTGGGGCAGCTCGGCCAAGCCGTCCTCGACCGGCTCAAACCCTTCGGCTTCCAGCTCGCCGGCTGGAGTCGCTCGCCAAAGCAGATCGAAGGTGTGGCCTGCCATCATGGCGAACTCGGGCTGAAGCAGATGCTGGCGGCGAGCGACATACTGGTCTGCCTCCTGCCACTGACCGACGAGACGCGAGGTTTCCTCAATGCCGATCTGTTCGCGAGATTGCCCAAGGGCGCGGCTCTCGTCCACACCGGGCGCGGACCGCAGCTCCACCACGAAGGGCTTCTCGCCGCGCTGGATAGCGGTCATCTGTCGTCGGCGATGATCGACGTAACGGATCCCGAACCGCTGCCCGCTGGCCATCCGTTCTGGTCGCATCCGAAGATCATCCTGACCCCGCATGTCGCCAGCGTCACCCAGCCCGTGACCGCCGCGCGCGCCGTCATCGACAACATCAGGCGCCACCGCGCCGGTCTCGATCCCATCGGGCTCGTCGACCGCTTGCGCGGCTATTAAAACGTCAATTGGAGGATCATACCTTGTCTCTGCTCAAGACCGTCGATACCAACCCGGTTTTCCCGCCGCGCGAATCCAAGGCGCTGCCCGAGCGGCTGATTGCCGGCGACCCAGCCTTCAAGACCTGGGCGCAGGATGTCGCCAAGGACGACCTCGTCCACACCGGCTTGTGGGAGGCGACACCGGGCGAGACGCGCTCGATCAAGGGCGACACCTTCGAGTTCTGTCACATCCTCTCCGGTATGGTCGAAATCACGCCTGACGGCGGCGATGCGGTCACCTATCGGGCCGGCGATAGCTTCGTGATGAAGCCGGGCTTCACCGGCATTTGGAGAACACTCGAGACCGTGCGGAAGATTTACGTGACGGTGGGCTAGCGAGTATCCGCCCGCGCGATGATTCCGCGGAAGATTTTGCCGTCTCTTGTCCCGAGCACGCAACATTCGTCGGCTGCGGGTCACCGAACAGTAAATGCTGCGCGCCCGCACGGGCTAGGCTCAGGCCGATGCCGCCAAGTGGTTTGCCCATGAGCCTGAGCTTCGATCCCGATACAATTCCTCTGCCCGTCGGCCATTTCATCGGCGGCGAGCTGATTTCGGCCGAGGGTGCGATCGAGATGCGCCGACCCTCCGATGGCAAGTCCTATGCCGCCTGCCCCGCGGCCGGCGCGGACATGGTCGACCGTGCGGTGGAAAGTGCGAAGGCGGCGCTGAAAGCCAGCAACTGGGGCGGTGTTCGGCCGCGCGAACGCACCAAGGCGCTGCAGGCCTGGGCCGACCTTATCGAAGCGGAAGCCGAAACGCTCGCCAGGATCGAGGCGCTGTGTTCGACCCGGCCTGTCGGCCAGCTCGTCGCCGGCGACATTGCGGTTACCGCCGAGCAGATCCGCTTCTTTGCCGAGTTCGCCGACAAGGAAGGCAGCGAGCTGGTGCCGACCGACGACGCAAGCCTGGGCATGATCATAAGTGAGCCCTACGGCGTGGTCGGCGCGATCACGCCGTGGAACTTTCCGATCTCGATGGCCGGCTGGAAACTCGGCCCGGCGCTGGCCGCGGGCAATGCAGTCGTGCTGAAGCCGTCGGAAATGACGCCCTTCTCGACTCTCTATATGGCGCAGCTTGCCGTCAGAGCAGGTCTGCCGGCGGGCCTCATCAACGTGGTGCTCGGCGATGGACCGACCACCGGCGGCGCGCTGACCGGCCATCCCGATATTGCCAAGGTGAGTTTCACCGGTTCGACCCGCGCAGGCTCGGCGATCATGGAGAACGTCGCCCGCACCGGCGTCAAGCCGATGACGCTGGAGCTCGGCGGCAAGAGCCCGCAGATCGTCTTTGCCGATGCCGACCTCGAGAAGGCGGCGGCGGCGATCGCCGGCAGCGTCACCTTCAATGCCGGCCAGGCCTGCGTGGCCGCCACGCGCCTGATCGTCGAGAGAAGCGTGACCGACCGACTGACGGCGGCCATCCTGCAGCGGATGAAGGCAGTGCGGCCCGGCGCAACCTGGGACGAGGCGACGCAGTATTCGCCGATCATCTCGGAACGGCAGCGGGCGCGGGTCGACGGGATCGTGCAGGCCGCCGTCGCCGCCGGCGGCGAATGCCTGACCGGCGGCGGCGCCATGGAGCATTCCGGCTATTTCTACCAACCGACGCTGATCGCCAATGTCGTTCAGGAAATCCGGCGATCATCGAAGAAATCTTCGGACCGGTCCTGACCGTCCAGACTTTCGAGACCGAGGAGGAGGCGCTGGCGCTGTCCAGCCATCCGACCTACGGGCTGGCCTCCGGCTTGTTCACTGCCGATCTATCTCGCACAATCCGTCTCGCGCGCAAGCTTGAGGCCGGAACCGTCTGGGTCAATCGCTATAGCCGCTCGCGCGACCACATCCTGCCCACCGGCGGCTACAAGCGCTCGGGCATCGGCAAGGACCTCGGCCGCGAAGCCTACCTCGCCAATCGCAGGACCAAGAGCGTCCTGATCAGCCTGTGAAGAGATGTCGATGAAAACCTACTCTATTGCCCTGATCCCCGGTGACGGCATCGGCCCCGACGTCACCGCCGCTGCTTGGGCGGTACTGGAAAGGGTGGCCAATCAATCGGGGTTTGCGTTAGCTGAGACCGAGTTCCCCTGGTCTTGCAAATTCTACAAGGAGACCGGCCGCATGATGCCCGAGGACGGCATCAACGCGTTGCGCGGCTTCGACGCCATCCTTCTGGGCGCCGTCGGCTGGCCGGCCGAAGTGCCGGATTCCGTTTCGCTCCACGGCCTGCTGCTGCCGATCCGCAAGGCCTTCGTGCAATATGCCAATATTCGGCCGCACCGCCTGTTGCCGGGCGTCACGGGACCGCTGCGGGCGGAAAGTTTCGACATCCTTTGCATCCGCGAGAACACCGAAGGCGAATATTCCGGCGCCGGCGGACGCGTGCACCAGGGCACGGCTGACGAAGTCGCGGTGGAGACCTCGATCTTCACCCGCGCCGGCGTCGAGCGCATCCTGCGTTTCGGCTTCGAGCAGGCGCGGTCGCGGCAAGGCAAGCTCGCCTCCGTCACCAAGTCCAATGCGCAGAAATACTCAATGGTCTTCTGGGACGAGATCACCCGCAAGCTGGCGGCGGAATATCCGGATGTCGCCGTCACCAGCTATCATGTCGACGCGCTCGCCGCGCGCATGATCATGGCGCCGGAGAGTCTCGACGTGATCGTCGCTTCCAATCTCTTCGGCGACATCCTGACCGATATCGGCGCGGCGATCCAGGGCGGGCTCGGCTACGCGGCCTCCGCCAACATCAACCCCGACCGCTCGGCGCCGTCGATGTTCGAGCCGGTGCATGGCTCGGCGCCGGACATCGCCCATCTTGGCATCGCCAATCCGATCGCCACCATCTGGTCCGGCGCGATGATGCTCGATCACCTCGGCGAGAAGGATGGGGCCGTGCGCATCATGAAAGCGGTCGAAGCGACGACTGCGCGCGGCATCGGAACCACTGCCGGCAAGGACAAGACAGACGCCATCACAGCCGCTGTCGTCGCGGCGCTCAGCTGAAATGCACGGTCGTTTCCGATGAAAAACCTGAAGGACAAAACCCTCTTCCGCGAGGCCGGCCTGATCGATGGCGAATGGCTTGTTGGCGGCTCCGGTAAGGCCGTCGATGTCATCGACCCGGCAACACAGCTATCGGTCGGAACAGTGCCCGACATGGCTGGACCGGAGACCCGCGCGGCCATACAGGCCGCGGCTTCAGCCTACCGGGGTTGGAGGCAGAAGACCAATGCCGAACGCGCCGCCCTGCTCGAGGCGTGGCATGACCTGATGCTTGCGCATCTGGATGATCTCGCGCTGATCCTGACGACCGAACAGGGCAAGCCGCTGGACGAGGCCAAAGGCGAGATCCGTTACGGCGCCTCCTTCGTCAAATGGTTCGCCGAGGAGGCGCGCCGCATCAACGGCCACACCATTCCCGCGCCGACCTCAGACCGCCGCATCGTCGTCCTGAAGGAACCCGTCGGCGTCTGCGGCATCATCACGCCATGGAATTTTCCCAATGCGATGATCACCCGCAAGGTCGCGCCGGCGCTGGCCGCCGGCTGCACCGTGGTTATCAAGCCGTCCGAATTCACGCCCTATTCGGCGCTGGCGCTCGGCGTGCTTGCCGAACGCGCGGGTATCCCCGCCGGCGTCATCAACATCGTCACCGGCATGCCGGCCGAGATCGGCAACGAGATCATGGCGAACGAGACGGTGCGCAAGATTTCCTTCACCGGTTCGACAAGGGTCGGCTCGCTGCTGATGCGCGGCGCGGCCGACAGCGTGAAAAGGCTCAGCCTCGAGCTCGGCGGCAACGCGCCCTTCATAGTCTTTGACGACGCCGATCTCGACCTCGCCGTCGAAGGCGCGCTCGCTTCGAAATTCCGCAACGGCGGCCAGACCTGCGTGTGCGCCAACCGCATCCTCGTTCAGGCCGCGGTCTACGAAGACTTCGCCGCCAAGCTCAGCGAGCGCGTCAATGCGCTGACTGTGGGACCGGGCACGCAGCCCGGCGTCGCGATCGGACCGATGATCAACATGGCCGCGGTCGAGAAGATCAACCGGCATGTCGAGGACGCGCTCGCCAAGGGTGCTGCGATCGCAACCGAGAAGCCGGCGCTACCGCCGGGCCCGCAATATGTCGCGCCGCTGGTGCTGACCGGCGCAACGGCGCAGATGCAGCTCGCCGGTGAAGAAACCTTTGGTCCGGTAGCGCCGCTCTTCCGGTTCGAGACCGAAGAGGAGGCGATCGCGCTCGCCAACTGCACCCCTTACGGACTTGCCTCCTACTTCTACACCGAGAACCTGAAGCGCGCCTGGCGCGTCGGCGAGGCGCTGGAGTTCGGCATGGTGGGACTCAACACCGGCTCCGTCTCGATGGAGGTCGCTCCATTCGGCGGCGTCAAGCAGTCCGGCCTCGGGCGCGAGGGCGCGCAGGCCGGCATCGAGGAATATCTGGAGATGAAGAGCTTCCATATGGGTGGGCTGGGCTAACCCCAGCCCCGATCACTGGATCCGGTCGAGCGCCTTGTAGTAGAGGCCGACCATCGGCAGGAACCAGGGCTTGCCGGAATAGCCGGGGATGGACGGCCATGGGAGGCCCTTCAGCGGATTGCGATCCTCGCGGCCGAGCATCGCGTCCGCGATGATCATGCCGAGCTGCGTGGAGAGCTGCGCGCCGTGCCCCGAATAGCCCATCGCGTACCAGACCCCATCATGGTAGCCGGCCCGCGGGAAG
The DNA here is from genome assembly GCF_006439355.1 of Mesorhizobium sp. B4-1-3. GTDB lineage: Bacteria > Pseudomonadota > Alphaproteobacteria > Rhizobiales > Rhizobiaceae > Mesorhizobium. The sequence goes on along the minus strand of NZ_VFTG01000016.1, from coordinate 36,106 downwards.
CGGTCCTTGGTCATGTCGACCAGCCCGCCCCAGCAATAGTCTATCTCGACCTTGGCGAGCTGCGGGAAGATCGCCGCGAGGCTTGCCCACAATATCTGGCCGCTTCTGGCATCGGAGCGCTGGTCCGATGTTGCCGAGAAGCGGGCGCGGCCGCCGAAGATCAGGCGCTTGTCCGGCGAAAGCCGGAAGTAGTTGCCGATATTCATCGAGGTCACGCATGTCCGGTTGCCCGGCATCGTCGAGGCGATCTCGGCATCGCTCAGCGGCCGCGTGGCGATGATGAAGCTACCAACGGAGATAAGCCTGCGGCGGAAATAGTCGAAATTCGGCGTGGTATAGGCGCCGGTGGCCACCAGCAGATTGTCGGCGCTGATGCGGCCGCGGGCAGTGGTCAGCTGATGCAGCGCGCCGGACTGCCTGTGATCCGTCACGGTTGCATTCTCATGGATAATGGCGCCATGGCGGACCGCCGCTGTCGCCAGCCCAGCCACATAGCGGCCCATATGCATCATGGCGCTTTTCTTCGAGAGCATTGCGCCATGAAAGGGCGAGCCGACCTCGGATGTAAGGTCGGTCGACGACAGCAGCGCCGTATCCGGGTCCACTTCCGCATGGACGGCTTCGAAGTTGCGGGCGATCGCTTCGAAATGCTGCGGCTTGGAGGCGAGCTTCAGCTTACCGGCGCGACGGAAGTTGCAGTCGATGCCTTCCTCGGCGATCAGCGCCGCGACGGTGTCGATGGAATCGTCCAGCGCGCGGTAGAGCGCGATCGCGCGTTCCTTGCCAAGCTCCGCCTTGGCCGAAAGATAGCTGTGCGCGAGGCCGTTGTTCAGATGCCCGCCATTGCGCCCGGATGCGCCCCAGCCAACCCGCTCCGCCTCCAGCACCACGACCTTGGCGCCGGCCTTCGCCAATTGGCGCGCGGCGGCGAGACCCGTGAAGCCGCCGCCGACGATCGCCGCATCATAGTGCCCCTCGACCGGGCCTTGCGCCCCCCCGGAAAAGACGGGGGCGGTGTCGTGCCAGTAGGAGACGAACTTCATCGGTAACCCGCCTGTTTCAGAGCCCGACCACACCCGGCAGCCCGGAAATATCGGATATCTCCACATAGCCGTAATAGGGATTGGCCGGCTCGTGGCCGCGGTTGACCCAAACCTTGTGCTTGATGCCGAGATCATGGGCCGACATCAGGTCGTAGCGGAAGGAAGACGAACAGTGAAGGATATCTTCCGGGCCGCAGCCAAGCCTGTCGAGCATGTATTCGAAGGCCTTGAAGCGAGGCTTATAGGCCTGCGCCTGCTCGGCCGTATAGACGGCATGGAACGGTGCGCCGAGCTTTTCCACGTTGGACATGATCTGCGCGTTCATGGCGTTGGAGAGGATGACCAGCGGAATTTCCTTGGCGACCTTGGCAAGCCCGGCCGGAACGTCGGCGTGCGCCCCCCAGGTCGGCACGCGCTCATAGACCATTTTGGCATCATCGGGGCTGAAGGCGACGCCGTTGCGCTTGCAGGCGCGCTCCAGCGCGTTGTGGATGACCTCGGCATAGGGCTTCCAGTCGCCCAGAATCTCATCGAGCCGGTAAGCCGCGAAGTTCTTGATGAACTCCTGCATGCGCGGCTCGTCCAGCCGGCTGCCATAGAGATCGCGTGCCGCCTCCGCCATCTGGAAAAAAGTCAACGTGCCGTAGCAGTCGAAGGTGATGTATTTGGGCCTGAAGGAAGCCATGTCCGTTGATCTCCGGTGGAAACGCACCCCGCTTTGGGATTTCGTCATCATATGCGGGCCGGCGGCCGGTCACTTGACCGAAATCGGCCCCGCGAAAGCAGAAAGTTGCGTATCCGCCGGCCGGTTTGGCACGCTGTAGCATCTTGGGTCGCTCGAGAGGGTCGTCCGCGGCTTCCGAGTTTCCGCCCGCGGCCAGCGCCAGCACAAGATGCGGTGCACCCCCTGCGCAAAGGCGAATGATACTGCCGAAGTCGAAACCTTCAGACGATCTGCAGCCCGCCGATGGCCGAGACTCGGGGCCAGATGGAAAGGTGCCTCATGCAGCAAGGCGAGATCGAACTCCAGGACTTTGGGCCAGATCATATCGAGGGTGCAGTTGCGCTTTCTCGCCAGGAGAACTGGCCGCATCGCCCGCAGGACTGGCAGATGGCGCTGCAGCTCTCCAGCGGTGCGGTCGCGCTCGACGACCAAGGTCGGGTCACCGGGACCATCCTGGTAACGCCCTATGGCGGCGATTGCGCCATGATCAACATGGTGATCGTCGGCAGGAACGCGCGCGGCAAAGGGCTCGGGCGCCGGCTCATGGAACAAGCCTTTGTCCTCGCCGGCGATCGTCCACTGCGACTTGTCGCGACAGCCGACGGCATGCCTCTCTATGAGAAGCTGGGCTTCGTGCCCGCCGGCACAATCCGGCAGCATCAAGGCGAGGTCGTCGAGTTAGCCTTGCCGAAAGGCGTGGAAGCTGCAGGCGCCGATGATCTGGCCGACATCAAGACCCTGGATCGCGACGCTTACGGCGCTGATCGTGAAGCGTTGATCGACGCGCTGGCCGAGCGGGGTGAATTCGCAGTCCTCCGCCGCAGAGGCATCATCGTGGCCTATGCCGCAATCCGCCCGTTCGGACGCGGCGAGGTGATTGGCCCCGTCATTGCAGGAAATGCAGACGACGCAAAGGCCCTGATCAGCTTTTTCGCCGCGTCGCGCCCTGGCGCCTTCCTGCGCGTCGATACCGAAAGCAGGACCGGCATTGCCGGCTGGCTCGGAGAAATCGGCCTTGCCCATGTCGGCGGCGGCGTTGCCATGGACCGCCCCGCCAGGAATGGGCCGGAACAGGCCAGGCCAAGAGTTTACGCCCTCGCCAACCAGGCGTTGGGATAGTCCGGAGGACACAAATGCTCGCCAATTCCCTGCTAGAACTCGACCGCGCCCATCTCATCCATCCGGTCACCTCCTATCGCGCCCATGAGGCGCTCGGCGTGCGCGTGCTGAAATCGGCGAAGGGCGCTACAGTGACCGACGCGTCCGGCCGGCAGCTTCTCGACGGTTTCGCCGGCCTGTGGTGCGTCAATGCCGGCTATGGTCACGACAGCATCGTCGAGGCGGCGGCCCGGCAGATGCGCGAGTTGCCCTACGCCACCGCCTATTTCGATCTCGGCTCGGAGCCCGCCATCCGGCTCGCCTCGGAATTGGCCGAACGCGCGCCCGGCGACCTCAACCACGTCTATTTCACGCTTGGCGGCTCGGACGCGGTCGACAGCACGATCCGTTTCGTCCGCTACTACTGGAATGCCAAGGGCGAGCCGCAGCGCGACCAGTTCATTTCCATAGAGCAAGGTTATCACGGATCGTCGGTAGTCGGCGCAGGCCTGACCGCCCTGCCCGCCTTTCATGCCGGCTTCGGCATTCCCTTGGAATCGCAGCACAAGATCCCCTCGCCCTATCCTTACCGCAATCCGGTTGGCGATGACCCGAACGCCATCATCGCCGCATCGCTTGCGGCGCTGAAGGGCAGGATCGAGGCGATCGGGCCGGAGCGGGTCGCCGCCTTCTATGCCGAGCCGATCCAGGGCTCGGGCGGCGTCATCGTGCCGCCGAAGGGCTGGATCAAAGCGATCCGCGAGTTCTGCCGTGAGTACGGCATCCTGTTCATCGCCGACGAGGTGATCACTGGTTTCGGCCGCACCGGCCCCCTGTTTGCCTGCACGCAGGAGGATATCGTTCCCGACTTCATGACGACCGCGAAAGGCTTGACCTCGGGCTATATCCCGATGGGCGCCGTGTTCATGGCTGACCATGTCTACAACGTCATTGCCGATGGCGCGGGTGCTTCTGCGGTGGGCCATGGCTACACCTATTCCGCCCATCCGGTCAGCGCAGCCGTCGCACTCGAAGTGCTGAAGCTCTATGAAAACGGAATTCTTGAGAACGGCATCAAGGCCGGCGCCCGCCTGATGGCGGGGCTGTCAGGATTGAGCGACCATCCGCTGGTCGGCGAGGTCCGCGGTCGCGGCATGCTTGCCGCGATCGAGCTGGTGGTCGACAAAAAGAAGAAAACGCCGCTTCCAGCCTCGGCCATGCCGGCGCGACGCGTCTTCGACAGGGCCTGGGACAATGGCCTCATCATCCGTGCCTTCGCGCACGGTGTTCTCGGCTATGCCCCTCCGCTCTGCTGCACCGACGACGACATCGACGCGATCGTCGAGCGCACGCGCCGGACCCTCGACCAGACGCTCGAGGATCCGGACGTCCGCCAGGCGCTGGCATGACGAGAGATGAATATGTCGTGTCTCGAAATATCGCTGGGGCAGACGATTTCGCAATTTTGTGCCGCTACCTCGCGCCTTTTCGGCGAATCCAGCGCGGGGGAAGTGCCAGACTGCTTTTTACGAAAGGGCCAGAAAGCTCGAATTTCCAGGCTTTCCAACAAGGCCGACGCCCCGGAGAGCACCGAATGTTGTTCTGTTCAGCATGAGTAATTCGGCCGCGCGCAAAGGAGAGCCAGTCTTGGCCAGGGGCCTTAACGATTTCAAGTACATGACCTTCGACGTGGTCGGTACGCTGATCGACTTCGAAGGCGGCATCACGACCTGCCTGGCCGAGATCGCCGCGGAGGCCGGTGTTTCCATCGACGGCGAAGAAGCGCTCGCCCTTTACCGGCAGGCCCGCTACATGCCCGATGCGAGGCTTTTTCCCGACGATCTGGCGCGTGTCTACATGGTCATCGCGCCGCGGCTCGGCCTGCCGGCAGAGGAGAAATACGGCGCCCGCCTGCGGGATTCAGCGAGCGGCTGGCAGGGCTTCTCCGACAGCGGGGCGGCGCTGGCAGACCTTGCGAAGTCCCATAAGCTGATTGCCATGACCAATGCCCGGCGCTGGGCTCTCGACCATTTCGAGAAGCAGCTCGGATCGCCTTTCTTCGCCACCTTCACCGCAGACGATACCGGCACCGAGAAGCCGGACCCTGCCTTCTTCCAGAAGGTCTTCGACTACGTGTCGTCCCGCGGCGACAGCAAGGACGACATCCTGCACGTTGCGCAAAGCCAGCATCACGACATCGGCATATCCCGGACGCTCGGCATGAGCAACTGCTGGATCGAGCGCCGCCACGGCCAGAAGGGCTATGGCGGCACGATAGAGCCCAAGCACTTCACCGTGCCCGACTACCACTTCACCTCAATGGCCGACTTTGCGGCGGCCGTGCGGGAAAGCCTGAAGGAACCAACCTGAGCTCAAAATCCGGAAAGCCGCATCAAGACGCGCATCCCGGCCAAACAACAGAAAGGGGAATGACATGAGCGACAAGATCACCAACTGGACCGGAGCAGACGATGCGATGGTCGAAAACGCCATCAGGCGAGGCGCGAGCCGCCGCGAACTCCTCAAGATGCTGCTGGCAGGCGGCGCCGCCTTGGCCGCGGGCAGCGCTGTGCTCGGCCGAGCCACCAATGCCGTCGCCGCCACGCCAGTCTCGGGCGGCAACCTCAAGGCTGCCGGCTGGTCGTCTTCGACGGCCGATACGCTCGATCCGGCCAAGGCCTCGCTCTCCACCGACTATGTCCGCTGCTGCTCGCTCTATAACCGCCTGACCTTCCTCGACAAGGATGGCAAGACGCAGATGGAGTTGGCCGAAAGCATCGACAGCAAGGACGCCAAGACCTGGACGGTGAAGCTGCGCAAGGGCGTCACCTTCCATGACGGCAAGGACCTCACCGCCGACGACGTCGTCTTCTCGCTGAAGCGTCACCTCGACAAGGCAGTCGGCTCCAAGGTCGCCAAGATCGCCGCGCAGATGACGGGCTTCAAGTCTGTCGACAAGTCGACCGTCGAAATCACGCTCACCGACCCCAATGCCGACCTGCCGACCATCCTGGCGCTCCATCATTTCATGATCGTAAAGGACGGCACCACTGACTTTTCCAAGGGCAACGGCACGGGCGCTTTCGTGCTGGAGACCTTCGAGCCGGGCGTGCGCTCGGTGGTCACCAAGAACAAGAACTACTGGAAGTCGGGCAAGCCTTATCTCGACTCCTTCGAATTCATCGCCATCAGCGACGACAGCGCGCGCGTCAACGCGCTTCTGTCGGGCGATATCGGCTTCGCCGCCTCGATCAATCCGCGCGCGATGAAGCTCATCGGCGGCCAGCAGGGTTTCGAGCTGTCGAAAACGACCTCGGGCAATTACACCGACCTCAACATCCGGCTCGACATGGCCCCCGGCAACAAGGCCGACTTCGTGGCCGGCATGAAATATCTCGTCAACCGCGAGCAGATCGTCAAATCGGCATTGCGCGGCCTTGGAGAGATCGGCAACGACCAGCCGGTCTCGCCGGCGAACATCTTCCACAACGCCGACCTCAAGCCGAAGGCTTTCGATCCGGACAAGGCGAAGTTCCACTTCCAGAAGGCAGGCGTGCTCGGCCAGTCCATCCCGGTGATTGCCTCCGACGCTGCCACCTCCTCGATCGACATGGCCGTGATCATCCAGGCGGCCGGGGCGGATATCGGCATGAAGCTCGACGTCCAGCGCGTCCCCTCCGACGGGTACTGGGACAATTACTGGCTCAAGGCGCCGGTCCATTTCGGCAATATCAATCCGCGCCCGACCCCGGACATCCTGTTTTCGCTGCTATACGCATCCAACGCGCCCTGGAATGAAAGCCAGTACAAGTCGGAGAAGTTCGACAAGATGCTTGTCGAGGCGCGCGGCTCCCTCGACCAGGCCAAGCGCAAGGAGATCTACGACCAGATGCAGACCATGGTGTCCGAAGAGGCGGGCACCATCATCCCGGCCTATATCTCGAACGTCGATGCCCTCTCCAGCAAGGTGAAGGGTTTGGAAGCGAACCCGCTTGGTGGCATGATGGGCTACGCAATGGCCGAGTATCTCTGGCTCGAAGCCTGAGAGGCGCCTGCCGGAGGGCCGGCCAGCCGGCCCCCCGGCACCGCATCGAGCAATATTTCGGCCGAACGCAACCGCAGGAGCCTCCATGACGTCTGGGGTTTTGAACCTCGTGGTGAAGCGGCTGGGGATCGCGCTCGTCACGCTTCTGATCGTCCTCTTCGCCGTGTTTTTCGCCACCAGCATGCTGCCTGGCGACACCGCGTCGATCCTGCTCGGCCAGGCGGCGACGCCGGAGGCGGTCGCCGGGCTGCGCGAGGCCATGCACCTCAACGATCCGGCGATTCTGCGCTTCCTGCGCTGGCTTCTCGGTCTGCTGCATGGCGACCTCGGCACGTCCTATGCCAACCAAATGCCTGTCGCAGCGCTGATCGGCGGACGTCTGGTGAACACGATGAAGCTCGCCGCCATCACCACGCTGCTGTCGGTGCCGCTGGCGCTGACGCTAGGCATCACCGCCGCGATGCTGCGCGGCTCAATCTATGACCGCGCCGTCACCGTGCTTTCGATCGGCGTGATCTCGGTGCCGGAGTTCATGGTCGCGACGCTGGCGGTGCTGCTTTTCGCGGTCTATCTCAAATGGCTGCCGGCGCTGTCCTCGGTCAACGAGGCGCATTCGCTGACCGATCTGGTGCGCATCTATGCGATGCCGGTGATCACGCTCACTTTCGTCATCTCCGCCCAGATGGTCCGCATGACGCGGGCCGCGGTAATCGAAACGCTCTCCACGCCCTACGCCGAGATGGCGCTGCTCAAGGGCGCCTCGCGCGGCCGCATGGTGCTGAGGCACGCGCTTCCCAATGCGCTCGGCCCGATCGTCAACGCGGTCGCGCTGTCGCTGTCCTATCTGGTCGGCGGCGTCATCATCGTTGAGACAATCTTCAACTATCCCGGCATCGCGAAGCTGATGGTCGATGCCGTCGCGACACGCGACCTGCCGCTGATCCAGAGCTGCGCGATGATCTTCTGCCTCGGCTATCTGCTGCTCATCACGGCCGCGGACATCGTGGCCATCATGTCCAACCCGAGGCTGAGATGACGATGGCACGCGCTGCAGCCTCCCGACGATCCCTGCTCGGCCACAGCTACAATCTTGTCGGCGTTGTGGCTTCGCTGGTTATTCTGGCGTGGACGCTGGTCGCCATCTTCGCGCCCTACATCATCCCGCATCCGATCGGCGACATCGTCGATGACGACTATTTCGGCCCAATGCGCCAAGGCCTGTTGCTGGGCTCGGACTATCTCGGCCGCGACATGCTCTCGCGGGTGCTGATGGGCGCGCGCTACACCGTCGGCATATCGCTTGCCGCCGTCTGCATCGCCTGCTTTTCAGGTGTCGTGCTCGGCATGGTCGCGGCCGTCACCGGCGGCTGGTTCGACACCTGCCTCAGCCGCTTCCTCGACGCCATGAACTCCATCCCCAGCAAGCTGTTCGGGCTCGTCGTCGTTGCCGCGGTCGGCTCGTCGATCCCGGTGCTGATCCTGACGCTTGCGGTGATCTATATCCCTGGCGCGTATCGTTTTGCCCGCGCGCTTGCCGTCAACATCAACACCATGGATTTCATGACTGTCGCCCGCGTGCGCGGCGAAAGCACCGCCTACCTCATCGGCTCGGAGGTCCTTCCCAACATCATCCGCCCGGTGCTCGCGGATTTCGGCCTGCGCTTCGTCTTCATCGTGCTCCTGCTTTCCGGCCTGTCCTTCCTCGGGCTCGGGCTGCAACCGCCTCTGGCCGACTGGGGCGCGCTGGTGCGCGAGAATATCGGCGGCCTGCCGTTCGCAGCGCCGGCAGTCATCGTGCCTTCGCTGGCGATCGCCAGCCTCACCATCAGCGTCAACCTGCTGATCGACAACCTGCCGCAGAAGATCAGGGACAGGGACGCATGACCAATCTCGTCGAGGTGAGGAACCTGAGGATCGAGGCGAAGACCGATTCCGGACGGATCGTCGAAATCATCAAGGGCGTCAGCCTCGACATCGCCGACGGCGAGATCGTCGCGTTGATCGGCGAGAGCGGCTCCGGCAAGACGACGGTGGCGCTCTCGCTCATGGGGCACGCACGGCCCGGCTGCCGGATAACCGGCGGCGACATCAATGTGAACGGCAAGAACATGGCCGCACTTTCCGAAAAGCAGCGAGCCAAGCTGCGCGGCACCGACATTGCCTATGTTCCACAAAGTGCTGCGGCCTCGTTCAATCCCTCGGCGACCATCATGGAGCAGGTGATCGAGGTTACGCGCATCCACAGGCTGATGCCCCCCCAGAAGGCGCGAAAGCGCGCTGTCGAGCTGTTCAGGGCCTTGTCGTTGCCGGATCCGGAAGGGATCGGCGCCCGTTATCCGCACCAGGTTTCAGGTGGGCAATTGCAGCGGCTATCGGCGGCCATGGCGCTTATCGGCGATCCCAAGCTGGTCATCTTCGACGAGCCGACGACGGCGCTGGACGTGACGACGCAGATCGACGTGCTGAAGGCGTTCAAGTCGGTGATGCGGGCTGGCGGGATAGCAGGCGTGTATGTTTCACACGACCTCGCCGTCGTCGCCCAGATCGCCGATCACATCGTGGTGCTGAAGGGCGGCGAAGTGCAGGAGGCCGGCAGCACCACCGAAATCCTTTCTGCGGCGCGCCACCCCTACACGCGCGAATTGCTCGCGGCCTTCGAGCCGAAGCGGCGGCAAGCGCACGCGGATGCAGATGCCGGGGCGAAGCCGTTGCTGCGCATCGACAATGTGACGGCCGGCTATGGCGCGGTGCGAGACGATGGACTGCCACTTATCCGGGCCGTCAATGCCGTCAGCCTGGTCGTCGAGAAGGGCCGCAACCTCGGCATCATCGGCGAGTCCGGTTGCGGAAAATCGACGCTCGCGCGCGTCATCGCCGGCATTCATCCGGCAGCGGCCGGCGATATCATCTTCGACGGCAGGCAACTGGAGCGTGCCGCAAGCAAACGCAGCCAAGACCAACTGCGCGAGATGCAGATCGTGTTCCAGTATGCCGATACCGCGCTCAATCCCGCCAAGCCGATCGAAGACATCATCTCCCGCCCGCTGGCCTTCTACCACGCGATGAACAGGCAGGCGCGCTCGAAGCGGGTCGATGAACTGCTCGACATGGTGCGGCTGCCGAGAGCGCTGCGCTATCGTCGTCCCTCGGAACTCTCGGGCGGCCAGAAGCAGCGGGTGAACTTTGCGCGCGCTCTGGCGGCCGATCCCAAGCTCATCATCTGCGATGAAATCACCTCGGCGCTCGACACGGTGGTGGCAGCCGCGGTGATCGAACTGCTCAAGGAGCTGCAGCGCGAGCTTGGCCTTTCCTATATCTTCATCAGCCACGACCTCTCCGTCGTCGAGGCGATCTGCGACGAGATCATGGTGATGTACAATGGCGAGCGGGTGGAGCAGATTACGCCCGACAAGCTGAAGGCGCCCACCCACCCCTATTCCAAGCTTCTGTTCTCCTCCGTGCCGAAGCTCGACCCGACCTGGCTTGACGGGCTCGTCCGCGACCCCGAACTGGTCAGCCAATACGGCCACCGCTAGCAAAGGGCCGAGCCTCACATCGAAGAAAGGGCTGGGCAACGGCATAAGCGCCTTGATGATGGGAGACTTCAGCACCGCGAAGCTGAAACAATTCTCAACGCCGATATTCATGTCGGCGAGCCGCTCGATGAGCGCCTCTCCGGACACTACAATTGCGAACAGATCCGGTAGGCCTCATAGATCGACGAGTAGATATCCCGGCTGGCAACCGCGTCGCCAATGCGATGCAAGACGAACGCTCCGACGGCTTGGGCGCTATGGCCTTTCTTTGTGCTTGCTCCGGTCATGAGCGCGACGTCGGTGACGCCGTCGTTGGCGGAGCGGACGCGCAATTCCTGATAGGTGTCGTCCATGGGCACCGTGCCGCGCTCGACAACGAGTTGCGCCGCGCTCATTTCCGTTTCCGCGCCGGTGAGTTCGTGCCGGAACATGGCGGCGATCCCGTCGCCTTGGCGCGCGACCTTGACCAGGCGCAGATCGCCGGCAACGCGGACGCCGAGCTCTGAGGCAAGTTTGCGAAAACTCACTCTGTCCGGATAAGGCGTCTCGATCGCCAGGGTGTCATCCGCCATGGCCAGGCTGACCACGCGCCCCAGACGTGCCAAATGGAGGGCACAGGAGATGGCGGCCTGACGTCCGGTCTCGTCGTAGATCAGCACATCGTCCTTGGCTGGCACGACTCCGGTCAGAACGTCCCATACGCTGTCGCAGTGTTCAGCGCCGTCCAGCCATTGCATGTCGGGAATGCCGCCGGTGGCAACGACGACGGCGTCCGGCCTTTCGGCAAGGACGAGCTCGGCATCCGCATAGGTGTTGAGACGGACTGCGACCCCAAGGCGAGCCAGCTCGTCGACACGCCAGTCGACGATGCCGATGAGGTCCTTGCGGTGATGGGCAGAGGCTGCAACGAGCACTTGCCCGCCAAGCCGCGCTCCGGCCTCGAGCAGGGTCACCTTGTGCCCACGCTCGGCTGCAATCCTTGCCGCCTCCATCCCGCCAGGACCGCCGCCGACCACGACCACCCGCTTCAATGTTTCGGCCCGGTCAATGACATGCCCGACGATCGTTTCGTGGCCGCTGGCCGGGTTATGGATACACTGCACCTTCTTGTACAGGCAGTAGGATGCGCCGACGCACGGGCGAATGCGCTCTTCCTCTCCCCGCATCACCTTGTTGACGATATTTGGGTCCGCGATGTGCGCCCGCGTCATGCCGACCAGATCGACAAGGTTTTCGCGGATCGCATGCCTGGCGGTGGCTACATCCCTGATGGCGGCTGCATGGATGACGGGCAGTCTGGTTTGCCGCTTGAACTCTCCCACCAGCGGCAGAAACGGCGCGCTCTTGGTGAACATGCCAGGCATGTTCTGCTCGGCCAGGGAGAGGTCGGTGTCCATGCGGCCGAAGATGCAGTTGAAGAAATCGATATGGCCTTCCCGCTCGAACAGGCGGGCGAAGGCAAGGCATTCATCGAAATCCGATCCGTCATCCGCCGCCTCGTCGATAACGAAGCGGATGCCGACGGCGAAGTCGTCGCCAGTGGCGCGGCGGATCGCCTCGTGGACCAACAGGCCGAAGCGCGCCCGGTTTTCCAGCGAGCCGCCAAAGGCATCCGTGCGTCTGTTGGTTCGGCGTGACAGGAATTGGCCGATCAGATGGCCGCCGGTAACGGTCTCGACGCCATCCAGACCGCCGTCGACGCAGCGCCTCGCGGCGCTGGCGTAGTCCTTGACGATCCTGTCGATGTCCGCGGCATCCATCTCCTTGGGAAAATTGCGGTTTCGCGTCTCGCGCACGCGTGACGGCGCCACCGGCGGCAGCCAATTTCCGGCATAGGCGGTGGCGCGCCGGCCAAGATGCGAGACCTGGCACATCACGGCAGCGCCGTGGCTATGAATCCGCCGCGACAGCGACTGAAGATGGGGCACGATGCGATCGCCCGAAAGATCCAGCTGGCCGCCTCCCCAGCTCGAATCCGGCGACGTCATCGCCGAGCCGCCCACCATCGTCATCGCAAGGCCGCCGTGCGCTTTCTCCTCATGGTAACGCTGATAGCGTTCGAGCGGCAGGCCGCCTTCGTCGAGCATCGAGGCATGGCTGGTGCTGACGATGCGGTTGCGCAGCATCAGGCCCTTCAGCCGAAAGGGCTGAAGCAAGGGATCGCTGGATGCCGTGCCTGCTTGAGGTCCCGCTAAGCTCATGTCTGCTCCCGCCCATTCGCGAGGGTTATAGTTCGCCATTTGCAGCGCGGCAGTAAGCTTGAAAATTCTTTGGGCATCTATACGCTGCACGTATGGCCGGTTTTGCAAAACTTGTTCCCTCCGCACGCGGACTGCTTGTCTTCGAAGCTGCCGTCCGGACGGGCAGTTTCACGGCGGCCGCCCGCGAGTTCAACGTCACGCAGCCGTCGATCAGCCGCAGCATCGCCCAGCTGGAGGCCCATCTTGGCGTCGGCCTTTTCGCGCGAGGTCCAGCGGGTTTGGCCCCGACCGCGGAGGCGCGCGCCCTCTATGTGGCCGTAAGCGAGGCATTTGATGGCATCGAGCGAGTGATCGGCACGATCAGGAAGAACAGCGACGCAAAGCCGGTCGTCACACTTTCGCTTTCGAGCTCTCTCGCAACCTATTGGTTCGTTCCGAGGTTGGGGGCGTTCAACACGAGGTTCCCCAAGGTCGACCTGAGGTTCGAACTGATCGCGGGCGTCTTGCGAGGCCCGGCCGAGAACGTCGATCTTGCCACGCGAATCCTGGCCGACGACGATACGCATTATCACCACTGGCCATTCTGTCCGGAAATCCTCGTGCCGGTGTGCAGCCCATCCTATCTGTCGACCCACGGCCAGTTAGTGCATGCCGGAAACGGGGAAGGTCATGTCCTGCTTCATCTGACCGATGCTAAGGAGCAGTGGCAGGATGCCTGGGGCAGCGTGGCGGACCGCAAGACCAGCCGGGCAAAGTGGCTGGAGTTCTCGGACTACGCGGTCGTCCTTCAGGCGGCAATGAACGGCGAAGGCGTGGCGCTCGGCTGGCTCAGCAACGTTTCAAGGGCATTGCTTCAGGGAACGCTTGTTCCGGCATCGGAGAGGCAGATCAAGACCGGCCGGACCCATCAGTTGATTGCGCCACGCTCACGGCCGCTACGACCGATCGTGTCCGACATCCTCGCCTGGATGATTGCTGAGATGCAAGCCGAATTGAAGGCGCTGCATCCTATATTGCGGCCGGGCATACTGTAGCGGGCCTGTGTGCAGCCAGTGCGCGGCCATCGCCGACTACATCGGAAACAGGCTGGGCAGCGGCATATGCGCCTTGACGATCGGCGACTTCAGCACCACGAAGCTGAAATACTTGTCGATGCCGATGTCCATGTCGGTCAGCCGTTCCATGATCGTCTGATACTCGCTGATGCCGGCGGTCATGAATTTCATCAGGTAATCGTAGCCGCCCGAGACAAGGTGGCATTCTATGACCTGATCGATCTTCTCCACCACGGCGAGAAAGCGGGCGAAGTCGACCTGGCGATGGTTCTTGAGGGTGATCTCGGTGAACACCGTCAGCGTCTGACCAAGCTTGCCGATATTGACCTGTGCGGAATAGCCCTCGATGTAGCCTTCCGACTGGAGCTTTTTCACCCGCATAAGGCATGGGCTCGGCGACAGATGCACCAACTCGGCCAGTTCGACATTGGTTATGCGCCCGTTCTTTTGCAGTTCGTGCAGGATCTTGATGTCGATCCGATCCAGCTTCATGGCCGTCTCCGCGGAACGCACGCCACAGCACAAAATGCCGCGCTGCCAATACCCAGCGACACTAGCACAGCCCCACTACCTGTCCATCGGATTGGACACCGCTTTGCAACGCATCGGCTCCCGATTTCCACCGGACTACCGGAATAAAATTCTGCCTCGCCCGCAACTGCAGCAGCCCCTGCCTGCGCAGCGCGGTAGATTGAAGCCCCATGGCGGAGAGGATCATGCGCGCGCCGCTGCAGCAAATTCAGACTTCGAGCGAACTGCCGCAATCCGCGGACGCGGTGGTCATTGGCGGCGGCATCGTCGGCGTCTTTGCGGCCTATTACCTGGCGCGGCGCGGCATGAAGGTCGTGCTGGTCGAAAAGGGGCGCATCGGCGCCGAGCAGTCCTCCCGCAACTGGGGCTGGTGCCGCCAGCAGAACCGCGACGCCCGTGAACTGCCGATGGCGACACGCAGCCTCGATCTGTGGGAGCGTTTCGCGGCAGACACCGGGGAGGATACCGGCTTTCGCCGCTGTGGCCTGCTCTACCTCAGCAATGAGGAGGCGGAACTGGCCAGGTGGGCGCGCTGGCGCGATTTCGCCACGACGGCAGGCGTCACGACGCATATGCTCGACAGCGCGGAGGCCAGCGTGCGAGGCCATGCCACTGGCCGGAGGTGGAAGGGCGGCGTCTTCTCGCCGACCGACGGCACCGCCGATCCGTCGCGCGGCGCGCCGGCGGTCGCCCGCGCCATCCTGAAGCTCGGAAGCACGGTGCACCAGAATTGCGCAGCGCGCGGCATCGAAACCGAAGGCGGGCGATTGAGCGGGATCGTCACGGAAAGCGGGGCGATCCGCACGAAGGTGGCGGTCCTGGCCGGCGGCGCCTGGGCCTCCTCCTTTTGCCGTCAGTTCGGCTTCCGCTTCCCGCAGGCCTCGATTCGCTCCTCGATCCTCTCCGTCTCGCCCGGGGCGGAGGGCCTGCCGGACGCGCTGCACACGGCTAGCATTTCGGTCACGCGCCGTGGCGACGGCGGCCATACGCTCGCCATAAGCGGCCGCGGACGCGTTGATGTCACGCCCCAGCAGCTGCGCTTCTCGTCCCACTTCGTACCGATGTTCCTGAAGCGGTGGCGCAGCCTTGCGCCGGGCCGCCTGCAGGGTGTGCGTTCTGGGCACGAAACGCTCAAGGTTTGGCGGCTCGACCAACCGACGCCGATGGAGCGCATGCGCATTCTCGATCCGGTCCCGGACCAGGCGACCATCCGCCTGACGCATGCCCGCGCGCTGGACTTGTTGCCGGCGCTGCGCCAGACAACGATCAGCGCAGCGTGGGCCGGCTATATCGACAGCACACCTGACGGCGTGCCCGCCATCGGCGAGATTGATACCGTTCCGGGCTTCTTCCTGGCCGCCGGATTTTCGGGACACGGCTTCGGCATTGGACCCGGCGCGGGGCATCTGCTGGCCGATCTGGTCACCGGCTCGGAACCGATCGTGGATCCGAAACCCTGCGACCCGCGGCGCTTCGATGCTTCGTCCTGGGGCAAGGTCGCCGACTTCTAAGGCTCGCCACGCTTGTCGCGCTCGCATCAGCCCTCCCCGACAAAGGCGCCGACCGGCGCCGGCCGCACAGGCGCCTGGCCGCGAAACCGGCCAACGTCCTTTGGCGCGCAACCGGCGCTCGCCGCGACGAGTTCGACGGCAGCCAGCAGGCAGTAGCGTCCCTGGCAGCGACCCATTCCGACGCGCGACAGCGATTTCACCCGGTTGGCCTCAACGCCGCCATGCTCGATGCTGTCGCGAATGCTTCCTGCTGTCACGTTCTCGCAACGGCACACGACCGCCTCGTCGGGAAGTGCGCGTGCCATCTCCTTCGGCCAAGGAAAGGCGGTCGCCAGACCGCGCGCAAACCGCTCGAGACGCTTGAGCTTGCGCAGGTCGGCGTTGATGGACGCCGTGGAAATTCCGAGATCTGACAGGCACGCCGCCGCGGCGAGACGCCCGGCAATTTCTGCCCCGTCCGCCCCCAGAAGACGAACCCCGTCGCCCGCGAGGTAAACTCCCTTTCCGGCGCGCCCCATCTGGTCGGCCCTCGGCAGCCATTGCCGCCACTGTTCGTCATAGGCGAAGGTGCATCCGGCCAGGTCGGCGAGATGCGTCTCGGCCCGTAAATGCCAGCCCATGCCCACCATGTCGCATGACGTGAGGCGTTCCCTTCCGCCAGCGTCGCGCCAGCGCACCGCCACCACTCCCGACCCGTTGGCCTCGATATGTTCGAGCGACGCGCCCGCATGGTAGCAGCGACCAAGTCGCGCCCGCATGACCAAACCTCGCGACGCCACGACCGGCCGGGCTGTTAGTCCCCAGAACCCTTGCATCTGCCGGCGCCAGGAAGAGGTGTCCAGCACAGCCGCCACGTCCGCTCCGGCCGTGACGAGTTGCGCGCCGACCAGTGTCAGCAATGGCCCCGATCCGATGAGGACGATCCGTCGCCCGAGCGCCACGCCCTGGGCCTTGAGTGCGATCTGCGCAGCACCCAGGCTGTAGACGCCGGCGTTCTGCCAGCCTGGAACGGGAGCGACACGGTCGGACGCGCCGGTGGCCAGGATCAGGCGGTCGTAGCCGATCACCTGCACGCCGCGCTCTGCCATGACGTGCAGCCTTCCCTGATGCGCGGCGATGACCGAGCTGCTTGCGCGATGGGTGAGCCGCCGCCCTTCGACCAGCCGGTCGAAGAGCGAATGCAACGCGCGGGCCTTGGCCGCCTCCGATCCATAGAGCTGCTCGGGCGTGCGGGTAAATCCGGGCGGCGGGCGGCGATAGATCTGGCCGCCTGCGCGCTGCCCCTCGTCGATCACGATCGGATGCAAGCCAGCATCGACCAGCGTCGCCGCAGCCCTGATACCGGCAGGGCCTGCGCCCACGATCACGATCTGCGGCGAGGCAACAGCGCTCACGGCCAGTTCTCCGGTGGCTGAGTGCGCAGACGCATGCCTTCGGCGATCAGGGTCGTGCACGCACGCAGGCGCGGTCCCTCCTCCTGCCAAACCCAGCAATCCTGGCAGGCACCCATCAGGCAGAAGCCGGCACGCGCCTCCGATCCGAACTCGGAGTTCCGCAAGGCGTGTCCTGACGCCAGCATGGCGGTCAGCACGGTGTCGCCGGCGAGCGCGCCGCGCATCTCAGCGTCGAGAAAGAAATGCACCTCTGCCCGCTGTTGCTCGGCCAGCCGGACGATGCGGCCGCTCGCGGTCATTCCGCGGCCTGTGGCACTGGTTGAGGACGCGGCAACTCGGGAAACCGCTCGCAGGCCGCGTCGAAGGCCGCCTGGACGCCATCGGGCCCGGAGCGCCCCTCCATGCGCCGAAAGATCTCCGTCTTGGCAAAAAACCGCCAATGGATCGGCAGGGCGTCCAATATGGCATGGAGCCGGTCATAGGCCGCCGGCGTCCAATGCGCTTCATAGCCGTCGCGCTCGGGACCGAAATGGAAATGACTGGCGGCTGGTCTATGCCGCGCCCGCAATTGCCCTGTCGCCAGTTCATCGACCGCGCCGTCATGAATGATCACGCCATAGTCGCGCTCGGCCGCGGCCGACGAGACATAGCCGCGCCGCACATCCTGTGCCACCCGCCAGGGTTCGCGCTGATGCGGATCGCCGCGCCCGCCGCCGCCGGCGGAGCGGATCTCCAGCACGTCGCCCGGATGCAGGACCGCGGTATCGATATTGCCCAGCCACTTTTCGTGCGCGGTTCCCGGATTGACGACCATGTCCGACAGGCCAGCCGCCTTGCCGCCCAGCACACCCCACGGTCGGAAGAAGCTGCGGTCGCGGTTGCGCGCCGTGATGCGGGAGTCAGGGGCGAAGACACGGAAGGCCATCTCTGTCGCGAGCCCGCCGCGCCAGCGGCCGGCGCCGCCGCTGTCCTTGGCGAGCCCGTATTTCACGAACTCGACCGGCGTCTCGGTCTCGGTGATCTCGATCGGCGTGTTCTTGAGATAGGCGGCATCCGCGCCAGAGCCGTTGGTGCCGTCGCGATGCGGCATCGCCCCGCCGCCGCCCACCACGGGGTTCACCGCCGCGATCACGCTGCGGCTGGTGCGCTCATCGACCGTCATGACGTTGACGATGCAGTTGTTGCCGGCCGGCGCCGCAGGCAGGCGCTCCGGCACGGCCTGCGAGAAGGCGCCAAAAATGACCGAGCGCAGCCGGGCGCAGGTGAGCGAGCGCATGCCAACGGCCGCGGGGTGGACCGGGTTCAGCACCGAACCCTGCGGCGTGATGCAAGTGAAGGGCCGCGTGAGCCCCGTGTTGAGCAGGAGCTTCGGGTTGAGCGTATAGAGCACGTAGTAGACGCCCACCAGCAGCATGGTGTGACGCGGGTCGCCGCCCGAGGGTACATTGAGCGACGAGCCGAGCTGCGGGTCGGAGCCGGTGAAGTCGAGCACCGCCTCGTCGCCTTTGATCGTCAGCGTCAGCTTCAGCCGGCAGGGATTGGCTTCGACCGAATCCTCGTCGGCATAGTCGACGAATTCCCATGTGCCGTCGGGCATGGCGCGCAGCACGTCGCGCGCCTGCGCCTCCGCCTGGTCGAGAAGAGCGGCAACGCCTTCGATGAAACCGGCCTTGCCGAACTTCCTCACCATCGCCTGGATCTTGCGCTCGCCGGTGTTGAGCGCTCCGACCAGCGCCTTGATGTCGCCGATGTTGAGCTCAGGCTTGCGCACATTGGTGCTCATGATGCGCAGGATCATCTCATCGAAGACGCCCTCCCGGACCAGCTTCATCGGAGGAAAGCGGATGCCCTCCTGATGGATTTCGGTCAGCGCCCGGCTGAGCGAGGCCGGCACCGCGCCACCCATGTCGGTGTTGTGGATGTGGCCGCCAGTCCAGGCGACGATCTCGCCGTCGATGAAGACCGGCTTCCACAGATGCGTGTCGGGCGCGTGCGTGGCGACGTGGCCGGAATAGGGATCGTTGGTAAAGGCAACGTCGCCCGGCCGGTAGTCGCCGACCATTGTAATGGCACGGTGATAGGAAAGCCCCGGATACCAGGTCGCGCCGAGTTCCATCGGCACAGCGAAGGTCGCACCCGACCGGTCCATCAGCATCACGGTGAAATCCTGCGTCTCCTTGACGAAGGCGGAGTGCGCGGTGCGGTGCAGCGTGTGAGCCATATTCTCGGCGGCCGCGCGGGCGTGGTTCGCCAGAACCTGCAGGTTTGTTCGGTCGAACATGGCTCACTCCATAAAGGTCAGCAAAAGATTGAGATGGCGGTCGACCCGTGCCTTCGCTCCCGCAGGGATGGCAAAGGTGGTGTCTTCCTGGACGACCACGGCAGGTCCGTGGAACGTATTGCCGGGCACCAGCGTCCGCCGGTCGTGGAGGTCGACGCTCTCGATGCTGAGGCCCGTATAGACGGGGAGCCGGCGCGCTGGATTGGCTGGAACATCGATCTCGTCGATCTCCGGCAAGGAGAGGCTCGGCCCCGCGCCGATCGCCGACAACCGGACGTTCACCAGCTCGATCGCGCCGTCGGGATCGTGGAAGTCGTAAAGCTGCTGATGGGTGAGGTGGAAGGCTTGCGCAATTGTCGCCGCATCGCCATCGACCAGCCATTGCGGCGACAGCGCGACTTCGATCTCGTAGCTCTGCCCGACATAGCGCATATCGCAGGAAAGATTGAGCTCGGCGGCCGCATCGTGCCCCTGCGCCGCAAGCCAGTCACGTCCCTCCTGCGCAAGCGCCTCAAAAGCCTCGCGGATGACGGGGAGCGACGCTGCCGACAGCGAGCTGAAGATCGTGCGGATGAAATCACCGCGCAGGTCAGCGACCAACCCGCCCAGCGCCGACACCACGCCGGGTCGCCGCGGCGCCATCACCCGATTCATGCCGAGCTCGCGCGCAAGGAAGGCGCCGAGCATCGGGCCGCCGCCGCCGAAAGGCATCAGCGTGAAATCGCGCAGGTCGACGCCGGCGCGCGAGGCGAGCTTCTCGACTTCGACGAACATCTCCGACACCGCGATATCGAAGATCGCCTGCGCTGCCTGCTCGACAGTCCGGCCGAGCTGCGCGGCCAGCTCGCCGATCGCACGCTGCGCCAGCTCCCTATGGATCCTGAGCTGGCCATAGGCCATCTCGGTATGGCCAAGCCAACCGCATACCACCATCGCGTCCGTCACCGTCGCCCGCTCGCCGCCCCGGCCATAGCATGCAGGTCCAGGTGTCGAACCGGCCGACTCCGGCCCGACCCGCAGCACCCCTTGCGCGTCGACGCTGGCGATCGAGCCGCCGCCGACGCCGATAGAACTCACCGCCACGGAAGGGATGTGGAGCGGGAACTCGCCGATCACTTCGCCGGTGCCGAACTGGGGCTCGCCGCCGATGATGAGGGCGAAATCGGCCGAGGTCCCGCCGATGTCGAGGGTCAGCACCTTGTCTTGCCCGGCCTGGCGCGCCAGCCAAGAGGCGCCGATGACGCCGGAGGCGGTTCCAGACAAGAGCATGTTGACACAGGCGCGCTTGCCTTCGGCGGCGTTCATCAACCCGCCATTCGATTTCGTCAGCATCGGGCGCGCCGGCACACCGCAGCTTCTCAGGCCCTCTTCCAGTGCCGTCAAATAGCCCGAGACGCGCGGATGGACATAGCCATTGAGAATGGCGGTCGAGCTGCGTTCATATTCTCGGATCACCGGCCAGACCTCGGCCGAGGTGAAGACGAAGAGCTCGGGCGCGAGACGCGCGATCGCCGCCTTCACGGAAGCCTCCTGCGCGCTGTTTCGCCATGCATGCAGGAAGGAGACGATGATCCCCTGCGCCCCATTGGCCTTCGCCATCGCCACGGCGCTTTCCACCGCTGTCATGTCCGGCGCCTGACACTCACTTCCATCGGCGCGCAGGCGCGCAGGGATGCCAAAGACCATGTCGCGCGAGATCAGCGGGTCCGGCCGCGAGCAGAACAGCGAATACATCTCCGGCATGCGAAGCCGCGCCAGTTCAATGACATCCTCGAAGCCGGCATTGGTGAACAGCGCCAGCCGCGCGCCCTTGCGCTGGATTATGGTGTTGATGCCGACGGTAGTGCCGTGCACGAAGCGCGTCATACGGGACGGATCGAACCCCTCGCGCTCAGCCAGGAGTGTGAGGCCCATCATCAGCTCGGCGCCCGGATCATCCGGCGTCGTCAGCACCTTCAGCGACGCGACGCGCCCGGAGTTTGCCTCGAGCGCGCAGAAATCGATGAACGTCCCGCCGATGTCGACGCCGACCTTCCAGTCGGCTCCGTTTTGCGCCTCACCCGCCGCGATAGCTCCATCCATGATGCGTCCCTTCCTTCTGCCTGCAAAAGTTGGCACGACCGGACGGTCCGGGTCCAAGATGGATGAGGAGCAAGACTATAAGTCTTGCTTATGCACTCCTCTTGGCGTCCCCCAGCACGGCGGAACAGGCCGCGCGGATCTGCTCGCGCATCATCTCGTCGGCACGTGAAAGCGCCCGCGTACGCGAGGTGAGCAGGGCGATCGGAAATTCCGGCCCGTGCGCGAGCGGCCTGACGGCAAGATCGGCGAACTGACGCCACGGCAGCAGTGCGTCGACCAGGCCGATGCCGAGACCAGCCTGAACGAAACCGACCGCGGAAATGGAAATATCGATCTCGAGCGAGGGCGATAGCGGCACACCTTGCGTGCGGGCAGCTTGGGCCAGTTCGTCGGCGGGGCGGGTGTTTCCGCGGTAGGATATCAGCTCCTCCCCGACGAGGTCAGCCAGCGTCAGCTCGGTTTTCCTCTGCAGCGGATGCCCGGCGGGCAGCAGGCAGGCGAAACCGACGCTGCCGATCACCTCCGCCTCGATGTCGGGGGGCAGCCGGTCGTCCATGGCGACGCCCAGGCTTGCATCTCCGGCACGAAGCATGTCGACGATCGCAGCGATCGGCGCGCTATTGGAACGCAGCAAGATGTCGGGATGCTGCGCCCGGAATGCGGTGAAGGCGCGCGGCAAGATCGCCATGGCCGGCGGCGGCGAGGCGGCGACCCGCACCAGGCCGGTTCGGCCGAGACGCAGGTCGGTCGTCTTACGGCGCAAGCCGTCCAGCCCCGCCGACAGCTTCTCGGCATCGGCGAAGATCTCAAGCGCCTCAGGCATTGGCCGCAGCCGGCCCTTGACCCGCTCGAACAGCGCGAAGCCGAGCTCGTCCTCGGTGTGGAGCAGTATCTGGCTGAGCGCAGGCTGGGAGATGTTCAGCATCCGCGCCGCCGCAGTCACCGTGCCGGCGCGCATGACGGCGATGAATACTTCGAGCTGCCGGGCCCGCAAATTCCAACTCCATAGGTCGAGCTTATGACGTCCGTCCAAAACCATCTTTGACGCAATGGATCGGCGCCGACAAGATCGCTTGAGGATCGAAACCTGCCTGCATGGAGCCGCCATGGATGTGATCGTGCTGGGCGGCGGCCTGATGGGGACGGCTTCGGCCTATTTCCTCGCAAGGCGCGGCGCGCGCGTGAGGCTGATAGAGCGCCACCGGATCGGCACCGGGGCGACCGTCGCTTCGTTCGGCAACATCCGGCGCACGGGCCGCCATTTGTCTCAGTTGCCGCTTGCCCATCGCTCGCTCAAGCTCTGGGGCGAGGCCGAAAAGATGCTTGGCCGCGACGTCGAATTCCGCGCCACCGGCCACATCCGACTGATCTTCGATGAGGCAAGTCTTGCCGATATGCGGGCCTATGCCGGGGCGGCACAACGCTGGGGGCTCGAGCTGGAGGAACTTGGACCGCGCGAAATCCGCTCCCGGTTTCGCGGCCTCGGCCCCGAGGCGATCTCTGCGTCATTCTCGCCGCATGACGGCAGCGGCAATCCGCGACTCATCGCAACGGCCTTTGCCCAGGCTGCCCACAAGCTGGGGGTAGAGATCGTCGACGATGCCAAGGTCGATACGATCAGCCACACCGACGCCGGATTCCGTATCGTCAGCTCAAAAGGCGCGTTCGCCGCCGAGTGCCTGCTCAACACCACCGGCGCCTGGGGCGCCCGCATCGCTGCGCAATTCGGAGAAGAAGTTCCACTGGAAGCGCGCGGCCCGCAGATGGGTGTGACAGAGCCGTTGCCGCACCGGATCCTCCCGGTGGTCGGCATATGGACACGCGACAAGGACTATGGCGCCTATCTGCGGCAGGTCGAGCGGGGCAACATCGTCTTCGGCGGCGCGGCCGAGAGGGTGCCGGTGGATCTCGAACACGGTCACGCAAAAGCCGACCCCATGCGCCTGCCGTTACAGTTGCGCGCCGTCGCGCGGCTGCTGCCGGCAATCGGAAAAGTCACGGTCATCCGCACATGGTCCGGATGCGAGGGCTATGTGGCCGACATGCTGCCGGTCATGGGACAGTCGGCCACCACGCCGGGCCTGTTCCATGCCTTCGGTTTCTGCGGGCATGGCTTCCAGCTCGGCCCGGGCGTGGGCGAGGCCATGGCCGAGCTAATGACAGCAGGCCGCTGCGAAACGCCAATCGACGATTTCAGGATCAATCGCTTCGCCGGCGCAGTCTGACGGAGCAAATCGATTTGCGATTAGCGGTCCAGGCCACGAGCAATGACCGCTTTTAGGAGAGCCTACCGCAGCGACCGCTATGTGGGTGCAGAACTGCCGCTCGCGTCGTGGATAGTTTTCATGTCAGCCTCTACCGCTCGCTACTGGTCTTTGCAGCACCGAGGCAGGTTATCATGCCCGACACTGTAGAAACTATCGTGCGCTCTCGGAGTGGGGGAAAGGCGGTAGCGCTCCCCCGACTCGGACCCCCTGAACTCCCGCAACCATCCTATTTATACGCAGAGACCGCAATTTGCCGCAGTGCTTGATCGGCGCCCTTCCGGCGGAGGTCGATGCAATCTAGATCCTATCTCTGAACGGAATGAGCGGACATATGCCGGAGAGATCATGAAAAGCGACGCCCTCTCCTATCCCCCTCGGGGTCTCTCGCGGGAAGAAGCCGCCCGGTACGTCGGCGTTGGCGTAACCAAATTCGATCAAATGGTCGCGGACCACCGCATGCCAAAGCCGAAGAAGGTTGACGGCCGCGTGATTTGGGATCGCTTGAAACTCGAAGCCGCCTTTACCGAACTACCTGGAGACGATGAAGAAAATATCGTCGACTTCCTGTTGCAAGGGAATCATCGCAGGGAATAGATTCATTCTGCCATGACCGACAAATATCCCGGCCTCTCCTCCTACACCGATCGCCATGGCAAAGTTCGCTGGCGCTATCGGACGAAGGAGCGTGTTGTTAGTCTGCCGGCGCCAAACCAGCCCGGTTTCAAGAATGCCTACCAAGCAGCGGTCGAAGGTCGGAAAGTCCCCAAGGCCCCCGTCGTCCAAATGCCTGGATCTGCCCTGCCCGGCACGTTTGGAGCGGCCTTTCAACGGTTGAAGATTTCTGTCAAGTGGCTCGCCCATGACGAGAGTACGAAATTCAAGAACAGCCGTCTGATCGAGGAATTTCTGGGTCTGCGGGTTGTCGATGACCATCCCCTTACATGGCGCGATGTGCCTGTTAAGAACCTGCGGCGAATGCACGTCGAGGAGCTTCTGGGACGCTTCATCGCGACACCACACAAGGCTAAGCACCTGCTGGTCGGGATACGCAAACTCGTCAATGTCGCGATACGCCTGGATTGGATCGAAATCGATCCCACCGCAGCTGTGGAATGGCGTCCCGCCTACACAGGCTGGAAGGCTTGGCCAAGCGAAGCAATGCAGAAGTTTGAACAGCGCTGGCCGCTCGGGACGGCTGCGCGCACCTGCTATGGACTCGCGCTTTGGCTGGGCAATCGTCGCGGCGATGTCGCCGAATTGCGATGGGACCAGAGGGTCACACGCAGGGTCATGATCGATGGCGAGGAACGTCAGTTCGACGGCTTCGACATCACCCAGGCCAAGAACAAGACCAGGACCGGGGGCAAGCGGCTTTTCGTTCCGATTACACCGATGCTTGCCGAAATCCTCGATGCCACTGACAAGCGAGGCGAAACCGTCTTGGTCACGGCTTATGGCCAGCCCTTCTCCGCCAAATCCCTAACCGGCACCATGGCTCGCTGGTGCAAGCTTGCCGGGCTTCCGAAAGGGCTGACGCTGCACGGGCTGAGAAAGTCGCTTGGCGTTTATCTGGCCGAAGCAGAAGCCTCGACCAGGCAGCTCATGGATGTGCTCGGTCACGACGACATCGATCATGCCGAGCTCTATTCGCGCGAGGCATCGCAGGTTCGGCTGGCGGTCCAGGGGATGGATCGAGTCGTGCGTCTGGTGACGCGCAAGCCGATGCTTGGCGAACCTATTGGCGAACCTCGTGGCGAACCGGCCTATAAACCATTGATAAATAACGATAATGGTGGGCCCGGAGGGACTCGAACCCCCAACCAAGCGGTTATGAGCCGCCGGCTCTAACCATTGAGCTACAGGCCCCACGCGGGCTGGCTTAGTGTTTTTCTTGTCGCCGCACAAGGCTTTCGAAAGCGCTGGCGCAAAACGCCAAAATCAGCCCATATTCGCGCCGTAGAGCGGCCTGCGCCCATGTGGCGCGAAACAGGTCCGGCCCTTGCGCCGCACTGCGGGAATCGATGCCTTTGCGGGTCGAGGCAGATGCGGCGCGGAGCGTCGGATCGCAGACTTCGAGGAGTTTTCATGACCAGACATCTTTTGCCCATCGCGCTCGCTGCCGCGGTCGCGTTCCCGGCGCTGGCAAGCGCCGCAGACACTCAGCCACCGCCCCGCATCATCGTATCCGGCGGAGGCGAAGCGACGGTGGCGCCGGACATGGCGATCCTTTCGCTCAGCGTCATGCGCGAAGCCAAGAGTGCGCGCGAAGCGCTCGATGCCAACAACGACGCCATGGCGGCGGTGATCGCAGCTATGAAATCCGCGGGTGTTGCCGAACGCGACCTGCAGACCGCCGGCATCCAGATCAACCCGCGCTACAACTACACCAACAAGGCCGACGGGAGCCAGGAGGCGCAGCTCGTCGCCTATCAGGTGACCAACACGCTGTCGGTGCGCGTGCGCAATGTCGACAAGACGGGCGAGATTCTCGACAAGGCGGTGTCGCTCGGCGTCAATCAGGGTGGCGGCATCGCCTTCACCAATGACGATCCGAAGGCGACAATCACCGAGGCGCGCAAGAAGGCCGTCGCCGATGCCATGGCCAAGGCAAAGACGCTTGCGGAAGCGGCCGGGGTCAGCCTGGGCAAGGTGATCGAGATCACCGACCAGAATATCGCGCCGGCGCCGATGCCGATGGCGGCCAAGTCGTTCGACGCCGCCCGCTCGGCCGTGCCGGTCCAGGCCGGCGAGAATTCCTACAACGTCCAGGTCACGGTCACCTTCGAGCTGAAGTGACGATCGGCCGGCGCCGCAGACGCACCGCGAGCGCGCCACCGTACGCAAAAAGCCCCGGAGGAACGGTCCTCCGGGGCTTTTTTCGAGCCACGCCTCACCTTGAGGGGCTCCGCTAGTCAAGATTGATCTTTGCAGAAGATCATATCTCATAGGCGATGCCCGAAGAGGATCGTCCGCACAGGCGCACAGGCGATCCTGCGGATCGTCCTTTTAATCTCAGCGATAGATGATCGGGCAGCCGCGTTCGTTGGCGAACACCACCACCACGCGGTCACCATACTGGCGGCCGGCCACCTTCACCGTGCGGCGGCTGATGTCGACGATGCGGGCGCGATGCAGGCCCATGTGCTCGGCCTTGTCGAGGGCGCGGTCCGGCGAGCAGCCACGCCAGTCGCGGTCGCGGTCGCGGTCGCGGCGCCAGTCGCGGCGATAGCCGTCGTCGTCGCCGGCGTAGATGCCGAACCGCGGGTCATGCCTGTCCCCGAAACCGAGATAGAGGCTATCCGCATGCGCCGGAATGGCGGCCAAAGTGCCAAGTCCGACAAGAGCCGAAAGGGCTGCGGTCTTGATCGTGCTGAACATCGTCTTCTCTCCTTGTTGTGGGCTCTCGCCCTTAGAATCGATGATTGGAAAATGCCTTTTTGTGTCTGAACTTTCCGCGAACCGGCCATTCATGTCCGGTTCATATAAACGGGAACCCGTCGGGTTCGTCACCCTTGGTGCAAACGCGAACCTGATAGGTCCGCCCTCAAGCGCGAACCCGCCGGGGTTCGTCTCTCGCGGTGCCTGAACGTGAATGCCCCCATCATGGTCGTCCTTAAACGCGGATCCTCAGCGTTCGCCATCAATATCCGTTGCGAACCGGGTTACGGTTCGTCGTCCAGTATATAATCAAAGTAGTCGTCCGGCTCGGCCAGATCGGTTTCCTTGGCCTTCACCCGGCCCTTGATCGAAATGCCGGCTTCGTGCACGGTCTCGGCACTTCCCGAAACAAGCCTGTGCCACCAGTAGAGATCATGGCCCTCGGCGATGAGCCGGTAGGCGCAGGTCTTTGGCAGCCAGGTGATGGTGCGCACATTTTGCGGCGTCAGGCCGACGCAATCAGGCACCCGCGCCAGGCGGTTGGCATAGTCGGAGCAACGGCAGTTCTGCGCATCGAACAGCCTGCAGCCGACGCTTGTCCAGAAGATCTCGCCCGTATCCTCGTCCTCGAGCTTCGACAGGCAGCATTTGCCACAGCCGTCGCATAGCGATTCCCATTCGGCCGGGGTCATCGCCTCAAGCGTCTTCGTTTTCCAGAATGGCGCGGTCATTTTGCTGGATTTGGCCCTCCGCGGCGTTTCGGTCAAGCGCCGCGGTGACGGGTGGCCCAGTATCAACATTAGAAAAACACGAAATTGCCTTCAAAAGGCCGGCCAGGCATCCTTGGTTGGCGTCAATGCCTGGCGGAACCAATTGCGGTTGACGAAAGTTTGGGCAGGGATGGGACCCCAGTAGGAGAAAATTAATATGAAACGCCAACCACGGATTCTGGCGGGCACGGCAATCGGCCTGCTTATGGCATCCGCGCCGTTGGGCGCGTACCCGCTGCAGGGGGGTGTCGCTTCCGGCAGCCTGCACGGCACACCGTTCATCCTTGCGCAGGCCGCCTGCGCTGAAGGCCAGTCCGCTGAGGAATGCGCCCAAGGCCAAAAAGGTGGGGGCCAACAGGGTGGCGAACAGCCCCGGAAAAAGAAGCACGAACAGCAGCAGCAAAGCGAATCGGCGCCGGCGGCCGAACAAGCCGCGCCCGCCGAGACCGAGCAGAAGCCGCGCAAGAAGCGGCAAGACCAGCAGCAGATGGACAATGGTCAGTCCGGGGAAGTCGCGCCCGCCAAGCAGCAGCTTAAGCCGCGCAAGAAGCGCGACCAGCAGCAGCAAACAGAAGCGCCCGCCGATCAGGGTGGCCAGCCGGCAACCGATGAACAGTCGGTGAAGCCACGCAAGAAGCGCGACCAACAACAGCAGACTGAGGCGCCCGCTAATCAGGGCGCTCAGTCCACAACTGACGAACAGCAGTCGCGCAAGAAAAAGCGCAACCAGCAGACCGAAACGGCGCCGTCCGATCAGCAGCCTGCTGGACAGCAGGTCGCGCCTGAGCAGCAGGGCGGCCAGCAGCAGGGCGACCAGCAAGGAAACCAGAGCCGCAAGAAGCGCAAGCACGACCAGCAGCAGAGAGAACCCGCTGGCCAGGCGGGCGAGCAGGTCGCCCCGACCGAACAGACCGCTCCCGCCAACGACAACCAGCAAGGCGGCAGTCAAGGCAAGAAGCCGCGGCAGAACCAGCAGAACGAGACCGCGCCGGCAGGTGAACCCGCACCACAGCAAGCCGAGCCGCTGCAGAATGGCGAGCAGCCGGCCCAGGGCGGACAGACCCAGGACAAGAAGAAGCGCGGCAAGAAACCGACTGCCGAGCAGCCGGCGAATGGCGAACAGCCCGCCACCGGCGAGCAACCTGCCACCGGCGAGCAGACCAAGACCGGCCGCCAGCCCGCCACCGGCGAGCAGCGACCAGCAACCGGCGAACAGCCGGCCAATGGCAATCAGCCGGCGAACAACAACCAGCCGGCCAATGGCGGCAACACCGCGCAGGGCCAAACCGCCAATCCGAATGAGGCGCCAGTCCTGGACAGCCAGAAAGATGCCGTGCGCAAGCACCGGGGCCGCAACGACAACGGCCAGAACGGCGGTGCCCAGACCGGTGGCGCTCAGACTGACAATGGCCAGGCCGGCAATGGTCAGAACGCCAATCAGGCCGGACAGCAGCAAAGCGGCAAGCAGGCGCAGAGGCCGGCTCCGATCGACCAGGGTCCGCCGCCCGCCGACGACAGGTCGGCACAGCAGGCGATCAAGCCCGAGAAGATCGTTCCGGTGGACCAGGAGAAGGGCAAGCGGATCGAGCTTACGCCCGATCAGGTGGTGCGCGAACGCCGCCGGCCCCAGGGCGCGGATGTTGTGAAACAGTTCGGTGACCGCGTGATCCTCCAGTTCAACAACCAGACCTTCGTCGAAAGCAACGAGGCTCCCCGCATCACCCGCGGCGCCAAGGACGTCTACTACGAGGATCTGTCGGGCGGCCGCACGCGCGAGACGGTCGAACGCGGCAATGGCATCCGCGTCGTCACCATCCGCAACCGCTACGGCGATGTCATCCAGCGTTCGCGCGTCATGCCGGACGGCCGCGAATATGTGCTGAGCTATGTCGACGAGCGGCAGTACCAGGACGACGAGAATTGGCGCGATCCCGGTGACGATCTGCCGCCGATGCGGCTCACCATACCG
The DNA here is from genome assembly GCF_006439355.1 of Mesorhizobium sp. B4-1-3. Classification (GTDB taxonomy): domain Bacteria; phylum Pseudomonadota; class Alphaproteobacteria; order Rhizobiales; family Rhizobiaceae; genus Mesorhizobium. Next base: position 6,221 of record NZ_VFTG01000016.1, on the reverse strand, counting down.
CAGCGCGACTACATCCTCGATTCCGAGGATGTCCAGAGCGACGACGACTACTACACCTTCCTCGAGCAGCCGCCTGTGGAGAGGGTGCAGCGTCTCTACTCGATCGACGAGGTCAAGCGCTCGGCCCGCGTGCGCGATATCGCCCGGCGCATCGATCTCGACACGCTGAACTTCGACTTCGGCTCGGCCACGATTTCCGACACCGAGGTGCAGAAGCTCAATGGCGTCGCCAGCGCCATGGAGAAATTGCTCAAGAAGAACCCAGCCGAGACCTTCCTGATCGAAGGCCACACCGACGCCGTCGGCACGCCGGATGCGAACCTAGCTCTGTCGGACCGCCGCGCCGAAGCGGTCGCCGAGGCGTTGACCAACGCCTTCGGCATCCCGGCCGAGAACCTAACCACGCAGGGCTATGGCGAGGAGTATCTCAAGGTGAACACGCCCGGTCCGAACCGCGAGAACCGGCGTGTCGCCATCCGTCGCATCACCTCGCTGGTGGCGCCGGTGGCGAGCAACAGTGACCAGCAATGAGCGTTGGATTTCAAGATCCTGATCGGATTTCTGGAATCAGCGCTTGAGGTGAAGGCCCGTCCGCGGCGGACGGGCCTTTGCTTTCCTGGCTCGAGAAGATTTGTCCTGTCGATCGGGGCTAACTCATTGAATTGCCACATTGCGGCACCCAGTTTCTATGCAGGGCGTTCCCTGCCCTGTCCCGACTCCAGCGGGACACGACTGAGCCCCGCCGGGTCCCCTCCCCGGCGGGGCTTTTTGTCTTGAAAACCGGCCCTGTCTGGCCGAAATACCCTCAATCGCAGTTTGACCGGAAGCCTTCATGAAGCGTCTCGAACTCGCCATCGAATCCGTTATCCTCGCCTCGCGCTGGCTGCTGGTCGCCTTCTATCTCGGGCTCGGCGTGGCGCTCGCGACATATGCCCTGTCCTTCGGCAAGAAGCTTTACGAGTTTGTGGTCAGCGCCTTCACGCTTGGCGACACCGACACGATCCTGAAGATGCTCGGTCTGATCGACGCGGCGCTTGTCGCCTCGCTGGTGGTAATGGTGATCATCTCGGGCTACGAGAACTTCGTCAGCCGCTTCGACGAGCAGGACGGCGAGGTCCACTGGCTGGGAACGATCGATGTCGGCTCGCTGAAGGTCAAGGTCGCCTCGACCATTGTCGCGATCTCCTCGATCCACCTCCTGCAGGTCTTCCTCAATCACGCTTCCTATACGACGGAGCAGCTGATGTGGCTGACCATCATGCATCTGGCGTTCGTGATTTCGGCGCTGATGCTGGCCTATATCGACCGCGTCATGGCGCTGGCGAAAGGCAAGAAGGCCGCGGCGGACTAGAGCAATTCCAGGAAAAGTGTGAGCGGTTTTCCGTCCGGAATTGCGTAAAAACAAAGAGATAGAGCGTTTCGCTGTTTCCGTGAAACGGTGAAACGCTCTAACGTGCCTGCACCCTTCAGTAGATTCTTCTGACCTTCGTTTGCGAGTTCGCAAACACTTCATCGGGAACGAAGAAGTCGCCCGCGAGCTGATCGGCTGCGCCCGGAGCGTAGGCCGAAAAGTCCGTCACGCCTTCGGCGCGTAGCACCTCTTCGTCGATGTAGAAATTGCCGGTCGCCTCGCGCGACGGTCGCCGGAAGATCGCATGCGCGGCGTCGGCCATGATGTCGGGCGAGCGGCTCATCGCCGCCACCGCGGCACCGCCGAGAAGATTGCGCACCGCGGCCGTGTCGATGGTCGAGATCGGCCATAGCGAGTTGACGGCGATGCCGGCTCCGGCGAACTCGGCGCTCATGCCCAGCGTGCACATCGACATGCCGAACTTCGTCATCGTGTAGGCGACGTGGTTCTTGAACCATTTGGCCTTCATGTCGAGCGGCGGCGCCAGATTCAGGATGTGAGGGTTCTTGGCCAACTTCAAGTGTGGAATGCACATTTTGGAGACCAGGAATGTGCCGCGCGTGTTGATCTGATGCATCAGGTCGTAGCGCTTCATGTCGGTCTCCAGCGTGCCGGTAAGCTGGATGGCGCTGGCATTGTTGACACAGATGTCGATGCCGCCGAACGTCTCGACGGTCTTTGCCACCGCGTCGGCAACCTGGGCCTCGTCGCGGATGTCGCAGAGCACCGGCAGCGCCTTGCCGCCGGCCCGTTCGATGTCTTGCGCCGCGGTGTAGATGGTGCCCGGCAGCTTCGGATGCGGCTCGGCGGTCTTGGCCGCGATGGTCACATTGGCGCCGTCGCGCGCAGCCCTGAGCGCGATCGCCAGCCCGATGCCACGCGATCCGCCCGAGATGAACAGCGTCTTTCCCTTGAGCGACATCTTTGCCTCCCTCTTCGATGTGGAGGCAACTTGCGCGGCCGACAGCCCCGGTGCAAGGGCCCAAAGTAGCCGAAACGGTTACGCTGCGTAGGGTGCGGGACCTCCGCGGCGCTGGACAAGAGCCATTGAGATCTGCCCCTCTAGACGAGGACCAACCCCTGCCGCATGGCAATCGCAATGGCATCGGTGCGGTTGGCGGCGCCGAGCTTGACCAGGATGGCGGCGACATGAAACTTCGCGGTGTGCACGGAAATGTTGAGCCGCCGGGCGATCACCTTGTTCGGCGCACCTTCGGCGAGCAGCGCCAGCACCTCCGCCTCGCGCGGCGACAAGGAAGGGCGGACCTGGTTGTCATCCGGCACATCCTCTTCGGCGAGGCCGTCATGGAAATCGCCATGCGCGATCGCCGACGGCCCTGCCCTGTCGATGCGATAGCCGGAAGCCGCGAGCCGCGCCGCGGCGGCGATCAACAAGCCATCGGCCGACGGCGGCAGCACGGCGACCACGTTACCTTGAAACCTCTCGCGGCCGACATGTCGGGAAAGCAGGACGACGGGCATCGTCGAGCCGATGACTCGGCTCTCCAAGGCAGTGTCGTCGGTCACCGCGACATCGGCTACTTGATCCGTGCCGCTCCCGGCCAGCGACGGCAACAAATCGTCGCTGGCGCCAAGCGCATCGGCCAACTGCTCGGCGCGCCCAGCGTCGCCGAGCGCGATCAGCACCGTGAGCCGGTGAGTTGCCGGCTCCGGTCTCACAATCGTTTGTGCCGCGCTGCTGGCCATCGATCCTCTCAGCTCAGCGGCTTCTCGCCGATGGTGATCGACACGTCGCGCTCAGCGCCGCCGCTCAAGATGCCGAGCGTCACGGTGGTACCCGCACTGTCCGGCCCAAGCTTGCGGATCAGCTCGCGCGGCCCGTGCACGGCCTCGCCGTTCCAGGCGACGACGATGTCGCCGATATGCAGGCCGGCGGCCTTGGCCGGACCGTTGTCGTCGAGGCTCATCACCATGGCGCCTTTGGTGCCGCCATTGCGGATCGGGTGCAGCCCGGCGCCGAGATAGCCGCGCGCGACATGACCCTTTTCGCGCAGCGTCGCCACCGCCCGCTCGATCGTCTCGTAAGGCATGACCAGCGCCCGCCGGCGAGGCCCGAACAACAGCATGCCGATCAGCTCGCCCTTGGCGTCGAGCACCGGCCCGCCCTCGAAGCGGCCGCCGGTGTTGATGGCGAGGTTGATGCGCCGGTCGATCGTGCCGCCGCGCATCGAGCGCCAGGCCGGTCCGACCTCGCCGACCGTGCCGAACACGGCGAGCGCGGCGCCATCGCTGTTGCCGGCAGCGATCGCCAGATTGCCGGGCCGCACGGCGCCGGCCTGGGCGAGTTGTGGCAAACCGGCAGCGGCGGAAGCCGGTTTCAGCAGGGCAACGCCCGTCGACGGATCGCGGCCGACAAGCTCTGCCTTCATGCTTTCGCCGGAGGCCAGCGTCAGTTCGATCTCCTCGCCGGCTTCGACCGCTTCCTCGGCGGTGACGAAGTAGCCATCGCGCCAGTGGAAGGCGCTCGCGGTGCGGTGATGGTGCGTGACGAAGCTCGCCAGCGCGGGGGCGGCGGTGGCCGCAACATCGGCGATCGCGTCGGAAAAGGCACTGAGGTTAAAGTCGCTCATATCAATGATCTCCTGGGTTCGGTGACCCAGATATCGCTCGGCAGCGCAGCCGCGGATACTCGCCTGACGGCTAGTCACCGGCCCGACTGGCCATCTGGTCAGGTCGCGGCAATTGCGGCCGCTCCGCACATATAGTCATCAATGTACGAGGGAACACGCCCATGGCCTTCGCAGCCGAAAAACTTCCATCTGACGACACTTTGCTCGACGCTTACTCGGTATCCGTTGCCGATGCCGTCGACCGCATCGGTCCGGCCGTGTGCCGCATCGAGCGCATCGGCGCGGGCGGTCACGGTTCGGGCTTCGTGATCGCGCAGGACGGGTTGGTCGTCACCAATTACCATGTCGTCGGCGATGCCCGCGCCATGCGTGTGACCATGCCCGACGGCGCCTCGCGCGAAGGCCACGTGCTTGGCCGCGATCCGGATACCGACATCGCGCTGGTGCGCGCCGACGGCAGTTTCGCCGATGTCGCGCCGCTCGGCGATTCCAAGCGCCTGCGCCGCGGCCAGATCGCGATCGCGATCGGCAATCCGCTCGGTTTCGAATGGACCGTCACCGCCGGCGTCGTCTCCGCGCTCGGCCGTTCGATGCGCGCCTCGACCGGCCGGCTGATCGACGACGTCATCCAGACCGATGCCGCGCTCAATCCCGGCAACTCGGGCGGACCGCTGGTGTCGTCGGCGGGCGAGGTGATCGGCGTCAACACCGCCATGATCCACGGTGCTCAAGGAATTGCCTTCGCGGTCGCGTCCAACACCGCCAATTTCGTCATCTCCGAGATCATCCGGTTCGGCCGCGTGCGCCGCGCCTTCATCGGCGTCTCCGCCGACACGACCAACCTGCCGCGTCGCGCGGCGCTGCTGTCGCAGGTGACCACGAACACGGCGGTGCGCCTGCGCAGCGTCGAAAAGAACGGTCCCGCCGCCAAGGCCGGCCTGAAGGAAGGCGACATCATCGCGGCCATAGACGGCCGTCCGGTGACCGGCGTCGACGACCTCGTGCGCATGCTCGATGCCGAGCGCATCGGCCGCGAGACGCTGTGCACGGTCGTCCGCCGCACCGGCGTCAGCCAGGTGACGGTGACGCCGGTGGCGCGGACGAGCTAAGCCTTGCTGGCTAGTCTAGCTTCCGGCCGCTCCGTCGGCATATTGCGCCAAGAACTCTTCGCTCGGCGGGATCGGCTTGATCACGTCGATCAGTACGCCATTGGGGTCCCTGGTGATGAAATGGCGCTGGCCGAACGGTTCATCGCGCAAGCTGCGCAGGATCGGCAGGCCGGCGGCGACGAGACGCTCATAGACGGCGTCTGGATCGCGGACCTCGAAATTGATCAGCAGGCCGGACGTGCGTCCGCGCCCCTCCTCCGGGATCGTCTCATGGTCGCCCTGGACGATGCCTAGATTGACGCGGCGGTCCTCTGCTGACTGGAGATGCACATACCAGTCGCTCTCGAAGAGCGGGCTGAAGCGGAAATGCTCGACGTAAAAGGCCGCGGTGCCTTCGACATCGTCCGTCATCAGCACCGGATAATAGCTTGTCGTCTTCATCTTTCCTTCTCCTCGCATCCAACATACAGTCTGTATGTAAATGGAAATAACATACAGGCTGCATGTATGCAACAAGAGTCCGGACGCCGCTCCAATCGCGACCGCACCGAGGCGACGCGCGCCGATCTGATCCGCGCGGCGCGAAAACTGTTCACGGAAAAATCCTATGCCGAGACCGGTACGCCGGAGATCGTTGCCGAGGCCGGCGTGACGCGTGGCGCGCTCTACCATCATTTCGCCGACAAGCAGGCGCTGTTCGCGGCGGTCGTCGAACAGGAAGCAGCGGCCGTGGCGGCGGAGATCGACCATGCCTCGCCGCCGTCGCTGTCCGCGCGCGACGCGCTGATCGCCGGATCGGATGCCTATCTCAAGGCAATGCGGGCGCCCGGCCGCACGCGGCTTCTGCTGCTCGACGGGCCGGCCGTGCTCGGCCGCGCCGCCATGGACGAGATCGACAACCGCCATGGCAGCCGCTCGCTGCGCGAGGGTCTGGTCGCCGCGATGCGGGCGCAAGCGATAACCAGATTGCCGTCCGAGGCGCTGACCGCCCTGCTGGCGGCCGCCTTCGACCGGGCGGCTTTGGCCATCGAGGCCGGCGCGCCCGCCGACGACTACCGCGCTGTACTGATCGCGCTCATGGACGGCTTGTCTCCGGCCCCTCCTCGATCC
>NZ_VFTG01000015.1 GCF_006439355.1 Mesorhizobium sp. B4-1-3 | reverse complement strand
GCCGCCTGGACGAGACCGACATAGCCAATCCCAAACACCGTCAAATTCATTCGGTTCTATTCCTGTCAAAGGCCGGGCCACAAAAGCGGCCCGGCCGGTTCAGATGTCCCCAGGCCAAACGGCCCAGTTGGTTCAGTATGATCTTATCCGAAAACCGGTTCCCACGCTGACGGTCCTTCGGTTCGGGATCATGCCTTAGTTGCTGTTACTTATGCTGCATGCCAGCGATTCCGGAAATTGGCATGGCTGGCCCAAAGCGGTGAAAGCGACGCGCTTGACCTGCATGGTCACCTTGCTGCCGGGATCGGTGAAGGCGCCCATCCAGTTGGCCAGCTTGTCACTGCCCCAAAGGCTGAAGAAGATTTTCTGCGAATGGGTCGGCAACTCGTCCGGGTTGGTCACCTCATGGACGAGCTTGCCGTTGATATACCAGCGCAGCCGGTCCTTCTCCCAGACGAAGCCGTAATCGTTGAAGCCCTTGTCGGCACCGCCTTCGACGTCGACCAGCTTGCCGTTCTTGGGCTTGCCCTGGATGTAGCTGTTGACCTGCACCTTCGACGGGTCCTTGGTGAGGACCTCGAAGTCGATCTCGTCCCAGGGCTGCTTGTCCTGCGGCCCGATATAGGAGAAGAAGGCGGCGTTGAGGCCGGAGCCGGTGCCGGTCTTCATGCGCGCCTCGTAGACCCCGTAGCCGTAGCGCTGCTTGGTCTGGATCTCGGCGCAGGCGAAATCGCGGTCCTTCAGCTTGCGCTTTTCGAAGCCTAGCGACAGCACGCCGTCGGAAAGCCGCACGAGATCCTTCGACCAGGTGCAGTTCTGATGGGCGCCGTTGGTCCAGCCGTCCGAGACGAACCAGCGGGACTGGTTGAAATTCGAGAAATTGTCGACGAAGGACGGCGCGCTTTGCAGCTCTTGCTGCGCCTCTTGCGCATGCGCGGGATGCGTGCCCGCCGCAAGGGCCGCTGCAATCGCAAACAGGGCGCCGATCGCGCCGAGCCGCAGGCTGGTTAATCCACTCCCTGGCGCATGCGACGTCGCGCAAGCCGCCACGGTGGAGGTGTTGTCGGGATCTGCGTTCATAACAAACTCACCTTGTGTTGTCCGCCCAACCCAAAGTCATTCCTGGCCCGCGCGCGGGCCGATACTGAACCTTCGCCCCCTTGAACTCCTCTAGTGCCTCGTACCGATGACGGCGCCTAACGCTCCATCAGCCTCCAAAGCGTCTCACCGTTCACAGAAACGGCGAACCGCTCAATCTCCTTGTTTCGACGCAATTCCGGACGGAAAGCCGTTTCACACCTTTCCTGGAATTGCTCTGACTGTCGCCCGCGCAGCAGGCCGATCGGAACCATCCTCGACGATCGCGTCGAGCGAATGACGCAGTTCCTTCATCAAACCTTTCTGGCGAGCGAGTTCCGCAATGCGTCGCTCGCAATTCAGGATCGAGTTGGTCATCGCGCTGACGTCCGATTCCTTGCTGGCCGATGCCGAGCCGTTCTCCATCGCCTCGACCAGAAAGGCCGCGTTGGCAGCCGTCGACTTGTAACGGTTCTCCAGCCCGGTTTTCTCAGCCTCGATCTCCGCCGCGATCTGGTCGAACAGCTTCGCCAGCCGGTCGAAACGCTGGAGATCGGTCTGCCGGTCGCGTGCCGGATCCCGGGATCTGAAGCCAAAAATCGAAGCCATCCTACCGGCCTTTCGAAATTGCTGCATTGCAACATAGACTGCCATTCCAGCAGCGACTAGGCAACATCATAGTTTTCGGAATGCGGATTTTTTGAGGGGCGGCAGCTCCCGGGACAACGCGGGATCACTCGTTCGCGGCGCTGGTTGCCGCCATCAGGAAGCGCATCGGCGGCATTTGCTGCCGCGCAACAATCCCGGTGCGGCGGAACAGCGCGTCGAGCTTGTCCGTGGCCACGCCGCGCACGATCGGGATCAAATTCGACTGGCTGGCGAAGGCGTAAGCCGCAGCCGACGCCAGCCCGCGCTCGGCTTTCACATCGAGGAAATTGCGCAGCCGGTATTTGTCGCGGACATGGCGCTCATGGCGCCGCAGCGCGGCCTTCGAGCGCTCCGGAAGGCTGTCGATCTGGAGCAGCGCCAAATCGGCATCGGCAAGGCGCTTCAAATCCTGCGTCCTGTGGCGGCCGCTCAGCGAATCGGCGCGCACGATCGCGCCATAGCCGCAGGACTTGATGATTTTGAAGCGTGCCCCGCAGGCGACAGCCCGCGCGTAGAGCTCGTAATCCTCGCCAAGCCTGAGGTTCTCGTCGTAGCTCAGCCCATGCCGTTCGAGGAAAGTCCGACTGATCACCGGCTTGAGGAAGCCCAGCTCGCCGCGCCGCACGCGGCGGCGCGAGATGTTGCCGTCGATGAAGCGCTCGAAATCGAGAAATTCCGGCTCGGCCGCGAAAGGCGGCGCTGCGACTTTGGCAAGGTCCGTCGCGGCATCGTCGCGGATCAGCATGATGTTGTCGGCGGCGAAATCCCAATCGGCGCTGGCGAAAAGCCGGCGAAAGCGACCCTCGAGGAAGAAATCGTCGGCATCGAGAATGCTGATGAAGGGCGATTTGGACGCTTGGATGGCTGCGTTGCGCGCGGCGGAAGGACCGCGATTGACGTCGAAGCGGATGACGGCAAGCCGGCCGCCGCCGTCGTCCGCAGCCAAAGCCACTTCCCGGGTGTCGTCGGTGGAGGCGTCGTCGACCACGATGACTTCGGCGACTTCCGTCTCGCGCAGCGCCGAAGCGATGGCGACGGGAATGGTGCGCGCCGCATTGCGCGCGGCGATGATGACGCAGACCCCGGAGGTCGTCATTGGCGTCGTCTCGGGCATGGGCTCACCTTTCGTTTGCATGATTAGCCGCCCCGCCCACGATTTTGATCATTTCGCCCCGCGCCGGCTCGACCGTGGCCGGGCGCTCGAAGATGCGCCGGCTGAGGTCGGCGGAGGCCGCCCAGCCGGCTTCAGCCAGGTAACGGACCGGCTCGCGGCCGCAGAGCTCCCACAGCACATGGCGGCGCTGCGGCCAGCGCAGCGACGCGAGCCACGGCGCCATGACCATGTGGAAGAGATCGGCGTTGTCGATGCGGGCCAGAATGCGGGTGGCGTGGTCCGAAAGCAGGGTGCTTGTGGCGCCGAGCAGCACGTCCGCCGCGCGCAGGCCGAGGAGCAGCGTATCCGCCAGGCCTTGTCCGGCGGCGTGATCGAGCACTCTCTGCTGCTCGGCTTCGCTCAGGCGGCCGGCGCTGGCCCTGACGTCGCAGACATAGCCGGCGCAGGGCTCGCGGTTGAAAAAGGCCTTGGCGACGCTGATAGAGGACAATAGCAGCGTGTCGGCCGCCGAGATCACCGGCATGACGGCGCCGGCCACCTCGACTTCGCGCTTGCGGCGCAGGAAGCCGTCGATGTCGCGCGGGCTCGGCGAGCCCGGCTGCTGCAGCCGATGGTGGAGGTCGACCGTCGAGGCCCTCGCGCCATCGTCGCGAACCATATGCTGCTCACCGAGGAAGCGAACCCACCAGACGGACCTGGATTTGCCGGCAACCTCGTAGCCGATCGCCCGCAACGCCTCGCGTGCTTGCCCGAAGCGCGCAGGCGAAACCAGTATGTCGACATCGCCGGAAGGTTTCATGAAATGGTCGCCATAGAGCAGATGCTGCTGGAGCGGCCCCTTGAGGAAGACGAAATCGACCCGGCTCTCGCGCAGCGCGCGATCGATGGCCATCGAGTCGCCGATGCAGGCGGCGTTCATCGACATCGTTCGCCGACGATAGCCATCGAGCCACCCGGACAATTCCCCGGGCACCGCACCCGCGGGCGCATGCTTGAGCGCCTTGAGCAGGAACACGGCGACCTTGTTCAGCCTGGCGATATCGGCGACGTTGGTCGCCGATATCGGGGCCGCCGTGACCCTCGGCGCGGGCAGATCGGCTAGACCATCCGTGATGTTGGCTCGCGGCGCGAAAAACAGCCTCAGGCAGGCCTGCACATAGGCGACCTCGTCGGCGCAGCCGGCGGCGCGCAGCCTTTCATAGGAGCCATCCTGCACCGCCATGCCCGATGTCGTTCTCCGCAAAATGCCGTCCGCGCGATTTATACCGCAACTGCGAAGAAAAGCACCGGGAAAATTCACGCGGCCGCTTATGGACGCCTTCGGGCTGGTTCAGCGCTGCAACCTAAGAGTTAGAATCATCACGCGTTCAATCACTTTTGAAGACACCACAGGCGATATCCGGTCGAGGCTGAAAAATGGCGATTTTTTTCGGCAATTTCTTCGCATGCGCGGAAATGGGTTGCATCCCCTGAAAATTACCACAAATAAACCAACGGCTTACGTAAACGGCAAAGACCTGCGGTTGAATCCCAGAGCGGTCGAGGTTTACGATAACGGTGCTCGCGGCTTGACCGCCAGGAAAGGCGAGCGCAACCAAGAATTGATTAACTGTCGGTAAATCAGGCTTGACTCATGAATGGTGCCGTGCAGCAATCGCATTGCAGCATAGCGATATGCTGGCGGCATTCTGCAGCCGCTTCCAGTCCTTAATTGGAGAGTAAAATGGAACAGAATGTTGAAAAGCATGAGTACGAAACCCCCAGCCTGACGGTTCACGGTTCTATCGAAACGATCACGCAGGGCGGTGCTGGCACGACGGCGCTTGACGCGAGCTTTCCCGCGCACACGCCGGTCGGCGAGTTGACCTTCTCTTAAAGCTTACAGGCATCCGGACGTCTAAGTTGGGCTCCGGGTGCTCTCCACCAGGTGAGCCGGGGGGCTTTTGTCCCCCGGCTTCCTGCCGAGGATCGCCGGCAACCGATCCACGGCGAAAGACCCAAGGGCGCGGTGGCCAGCAACGAGGTTGTAGCATGGAGTGGAACCCCTCGGACCACGATCGGGTGGTCGCGACCGGCGAGGCGGTCGCATGTGAATTTGGCGCCGGACTGGCGCTGCTCCACCTCAAATCCAACGTCTATTACAGCCTGAACGGCGTCGGCGCCTTCATCTGGGAGCAGATCCAGGAGCCGCGATCGATCCTCGATATCCGCAGCGCCGTGCTTGCGCGCTACGATGTCGATGCCGAGCGCTGCAAGGCCGATGTCGAGGGCTTGCTCAGGGGGCTGAGCGAGGTAGGGCTTGCGAGGCTCCATCGTGAGGAACTGGTCTAGGCTCCGCTCGCTGAGTGGCCGGGAGATGCTGTTTCTGGCGCGCTGCCTGATGGTGGTGAGCGCGGTGCGGCTCGCGCTGACGCTGTCCTCCTACAACCGTGTCCGCGGCGCGGTCACGCGGTTGGATGCCACGCATGACGCCAGCGTCGCCGATCTGCGGCTTGTCGCTTGGGGCGTCGCCGCCGCCGCGCGGCTCGTGCCGGGCGCCACGTGCCTCACCCAGGCGCTGGCCGGGCAATATCTGCTGGCCCGCCAGGGCAACGCCTCGAAGATCAGCATCGGCATCGAAAAAGGCACCGGCAGCACCCTCAAGGCGCATGCCTGGCTGATGAGCGGCAACCACATCGTGCTCGGCGGCTCGGTCAACGGCTTTGCCCACCTGGTCGACCATGGGTCGTGACCAATGAGCGGCGTCGCCGGAATCGTGCATGACGACAATGGCCGGCCCGCCGGGGCCGGCGATATCCAGGAGATGCTTTCGCGCATGCGCCACCGCGCCCGCGACGGCAGTTCATGGTGGACCGACGGCGGCGTGGCGCTCGGCCATGCCTGGCTCGACACGACCGGAGAGGACGGCCCCGGGCCGCTGACGATGGCCGGCGGCAAGCTCGCCATCGCCGCCGACTGCCGGCTGGACAACCGCGATGAGCTTCTGGCGCGGCTCGGCCAGCGCGACCGGTCGATGGCCGACGCGGCGCTCGTCATGCGCGCCTATCTCAAATGGGGCGAGGCCTGCCCGGCCTATCTGCAGGGCGATTTCGCCTTCGCGATATGGGATGGCGAGCGCCGGGCGCTGTTTTGCGCGCGCGACCATTTTGGCGTCAAACCCTTCTATTACCATGCGACCGGCAAACGCTTTGCGTTCGCCTCGGAGATCGGGCCTATCCTGGCGCTGGACGGCGTCGGCAGGCGCCTCAGCGAACACCAGATTTCCGGTTTCCTCGCCGGCCTGCCGGACGATCCGCAGGCCACGCCCTATGCCGAGATCTTCCGCCTGCCGGCACGGCACAGCATGATGGTGGCGGACCGACAGGTGGCGCTGCGGCGCTACTGGCAGATCGAGCCATCGCAACGGCCGCCGCGCTCGGACGCGGCCGAGGAATTCAGGCATCTCTTCGCGCAATCGGTGGAAAACCGCATGCGCGGCGCGCCGGCCGTCGGCGCCATGCTGAGCGGCGGGCTCGATTCCTCCTCGATCGCCTGCGTTGCCGGTCTTCGCGCGGCGGCGCAGCGCAACGCAAAGCTCAAGACCTTCTCGCTGGTCTTCGACAAGGGCTCGCCGATGGACGAGAAGCCGTTCATCGATGCGGTGCTTGCCGACAATCCGCTCGACGCCACCCTGATTGCGGTGGGCAATTACGCGCCCTTCGCCGAGTTCGAGCGCATCCTGGAAGAGCAGGAGGGCACGTTCCTGGCGCCCGGCCTGTCTTTGACCCGCGACCTTTACCGCATGGCGGGCGCCAAGGGTGTCAAAGTGCTTCTCGACGGGCATGGTGGCGACGAGGTCGTCTCACAGGGCCATGGACACCTTCACGAGCTCGCCAATGCCGGCAGGTGGCTGGAGCTCTGGCGCGAATTGCGCAGCGCCGCCAACACCTATGGCGAGGGCATGCTCTCCCTCTACTTCAAGTTCCTGACCATCTATGGGCCGGCCTGGCGGATCGCCAGGATGAGGTCGATGGCCAAACGCATTGTCGGCAAGGCGCGGCGCAGGCCGGCGCCTGTACCGCGCGCGGCATGGACGGGCCTGGTCAACCCGGAGCTTGCCAGGCGCACAGACCTTGCCGAGCGTTTCCATCGCAGCGGCTACATGCCCGCCTCCGTTGCCGCCAGCGAAGCGCTGACGCATCGCTGGCTTCTGTCCGCCGGGCTGGTGCCGCACGCCTTCGAAGTGCTCGACAAGGCGGCCGCCAATTTCGGGGTCGAGCCGCGCTATCCGTTCTGGGACAAGCCGCTCGTCGAATTCTGCTTGGCGCTGCCCGGCGAGGAAAAGCTCAGGGACGGCTTCGGCCGCCATGTGCTGCGCCGGGCCATGCAAGGCGTCCTGCCGCCGGCGGTGCAATGGCGGCGCGACAAGATCGATTTCACCGCCAATCTGGTCAAAGGCATGCTCGGCAACCATCGAGAGCTTCTGGACAGGCTTTTGATATCGGACAGCGAGCGGATCGCGCCCTATGTCAACCTGCCCGAAGTGAACGCGGTCTATGAGCGCCTGCTCAGCCAGCCCGAGCAGGCGACGCTGCCCGACGTCCAGCATGTCTGGCGCTCGGTTTCGCTGTCGTTGTGGCTGCGGCAAGTCCAAGGAAGCCCTGCATGAACCTTCCGATCGCCTCCCTTGCGCGGCCAGAGCCCGCGACCGCGGCGCCGGGCGGACGGGTCCGCCATTTCTACAAGGCCTACGGGCTGATCGTCCGTTCGGAAGTGGCCCTGCCGGAACTGGAGCCGGCGGCGCCGGCGACGCCGGACCTGGAGATCGCGGTCGGGCCGGTCGACTTCCCCGACGCCGCATCGCCGGGCGCCACGGCGTTCCGGTTCGAGTCCACGCGCCAGTATCTTTCCTGGCAGGCGGTCGGCACCTTCATGATCAGCAGCGTCAAGCGGATCGACGTCGATCCGGCGCCAGGGGTAGACGACCCGCTGCTTGCGTTTCCGCTGCTCGGGCCGGTGATGGCGCTCGCGCTACATCGGCGCGGGCTGCTCGTTCTCCATGCCAGCGCCATTGCCGTCGGCGGCAAGAGCGTGATCTTCATGGGCGACAAGGGGGCCGGCAAGTCGACGACGGCGGGCGCGATGATCCGCGCCGGCCACCGCCTGCTCACCGACGACGTCGTGGCGCTGGACTTATCCGATCCCGAGCGGCCGATCATCCTGCCCGGATTTCCGCAGCTCAAGCTCGCCGCGGATGCGGCCGGCGCCATTCACCTCGAGCAGGCGGAGGTACGCCCGCAGGTGCATCCGCAAATCGACAAAGCGCAGCACCGGCTGCGCGACGGGTTTGCCGCCGAAGCAGTGCCGGTGTCGCGCCTCTATGTGCTCGAGCGCGGCGGTCGGGCGGCGATCTCGCCGCTGACCGGCGCCGCCGCACTGCCGGCGGTCATCAAATTCTCCTACATCACGCGGTTCGGCCGGCAGGCGCTGCGGGACGATTCCGCCTCGGTGCATCTCGGCCAATGCGCGCAGGTCGCCGGGCGGGTCGGCCTCAGCCGCCTCGAAGTGCCGGCCGGGCTCGCCCGGATCGACGAGGCGGTCGCCGCGATCGAAACCGACCTGGCGTCGGGGACAAGGTGAACCAAGGCATGGGCTGGTCCTCGAAGCTTCGCCTGTCCTTCTTCCGGGATGTCGCCGGCTTCGGCGCGATGATGGCGCATGTCGGCGGACGGCGTACGGCGACGGCGCTTGCCTTCCTGGTCCTGGGAAGTCTCACCGAAGGCGCCTCGATCCTGCTGCTCGTGCCGCTGCTGCGCCTGATCGGCAAGGCCGAGCAGGATTACGCGGTTCGGGTGCCGGAGGCTCTCCATTGGCTGGTGCCCGGCGGAACGCTGTCGCTCGCCACCGTGCTTTCACTGCTCGTCGCGCTGGTGACGCTGCAAGCGATTTTCAACCGCTTCAAGTCGGTCTACATGGCGCGACTGCTCTATGACTTCGTCAACCGCGTGCGCATGGACCTCTTCGAGAGCGTCGGCAAGGCGCGCTGGGGCGTGTTCACCCGCATCCGCAGCTCCGATCTCGACCATGCGCTGAACGGCGACGTCGACCGGGTGCAGGTCGCGGCCTTCTCGCTGCTCATGCTCACCCAGGCCACGCTGCTTCTCACCGGCTATCTCGTGGTCTCGCTCTTCATCTCGCCGGTGATGACATGCTTTGCCATTTTCATCGGCCTGGTGCTGCTGATCGCCTTGCAGCCATTCAGGGCGCGCGCCAGCGCCTATGGCCGGACGCTGACCGGCAACCGCCAGGACCAATACCGCACGGTCTCCGAGTTTCTCGGCGGCATCAAGGTGGCCAAGAGCCTGAATGTCGAGGCAAGCTATTTTGCCGAGCTCGGCGCGACGCTGGACAGGATGAAGTCAGACAACATCGCCTTCGTCCGCAACTCTTCGCTCGGCACCGCGCTGTTCCAGGTCACGAGCGTGATCGGGCTCAGCCTGTTCATCTATATCGCGCTGGTCGGCTTCCACCTGTCGCTAGCCGAGATCGTCGTGCTGCTCCTGGTCTTCATGCGCGTCGCGCCACGGTTCATGGATATGCAGCTCCAGACCCAGCAGGTGCTGATCAACCTGCCGGCCTATGCTTCGATGCAAAGCCTCCAGGCCCGTTTCGACGCAGAGCGCGAGCCGGAAGAAAGCGCGGCCGAACAGGGTGCGAAACTCTCGCTCGAGACCGGCCTCAACGTCCGCGATGTCTCCTTCGCCTATGGCGAAGGCGACGGGCACCCGGTGGTCAGCGACATCACCTTCGGCCTGCCGGCCGGCAAGGTGACGGCATTGATCGGCCCTTCCGGCTCGGGCAAGAGCACGATCGCCGACATGCTGCTGGGCCTGCTCGAACCAACCAGCGGCCGGATCCTGGCCGACGGCGTGGAGATCACCGCCCGGAACCGCAGGGCCTGGCGCGATCAGGTCGCCTATGTGCCGCAGGACGTGTTCCTACTGCACGACACGATCGCCGCCAATCTGCGCCTTGCAGCACCCGGGGCCAGCGACGACGAGCTCTGGGCGGCGTTGCGCAACGCGCATGCGGCCGATTTCGTCGAGCGGCTGGCATTGCGGCTCGATACGGTGGTGGGCGACCGCGGTGTCCGGCTCTCCGGCGGCGAGCGGCAGCGCGTCGCCCTGGCGCGGGCGTTGCTGCGCAAGCCTTCGCTGCTCATCCTCGACGAGGCAACGAGCGCGCTCGACTGGCAGAATCAATCGCTGATCGCCCAATCGATCGAGGCGCTGCGTGGCCAAATGACGATTCTGACCATCGCGCACCGGCCATCGATGATCGCCTTCGCCGACTGGGTCGTGGCCATCGAGAACGGGCGCATCGTCGAGGTCGGGCAATATCGGCGGCTGAAGGCAAAAGCCGGCAGCCGTCTTGCCAGGATGCTATCGGGCGAACAGGCCGAGCGCGACACCGCGCCCGCGGTCGGGGCCGAACCGGTCCCGGCGCCGGTCGAACGGTCAGTGGAGGCTGCGCCTGGCGCTTAGCTTTTCGCCTTCGGCGACCTTGTTCAGGATCGCGCCACGGTCGGCTTCACGGATCTTCTCCGCCGATGTCGGCGTGGCTCTGCCGACCATGGCGAAGACCAGAAGGAAATAGCCCGCCTGGATGATTACGGCGCAAACGATGGCGCGCAAGACGATGGTGCCCGCCGATGCGCCGTCGAAATACGACCAGCCGATGACGATCGCGAGCGCGAACATCATGCCGATGATGAATTTTGGCAGAGACATGTTCGCCGGTCCTTCAACCGAGACGAGCATGCAGAAGCTGCGACTTACCCACCCGCGTAACTCCCCGTTGCGCCAAAGAGCTCTTTGTGGCTGCCCAATCCGGCCGGTTGCTTCCGGCCTTCCTTACCAGTGCAGATTATGACAGGAATATTTTGCGACTCTATTAAGGCGGGTCGGCCGGAGCAAGGCCCGACAGGTATGGTTTCCAAGGATTTTACGAGATCGACTCGGCCATGCTGCGACGCACACTGTGGCTCCGCCCGCTATTCAATGCGGCGCCCGCTGCCTCAGTAGAATTCACCACTTTGATTAGTATTTTATGTGGATGACTTACCACAGCGAGTGCTTCCCACGGCCTACAACCGCGTTTCTTCTGCAGCAAAGAACGCACTGTCCAAAAACGGCCCAAAAGGTGGACTACATTTTCCAAGTTTCCCTTCACCTTGTCATAAACGTGCCACAAAGGTGAGAATTTGGGCAGGGCAGGTTTATTATTTAGTCAATTCATGACGTGAACATTTCAGCGCGATGGGAAATTGTGTGTTGCGCTGCAGCATTTTTTTGATATCTTGCCGTAAACCATCCGTTCAACGTATGGAGCTTCTGCATGAGGGACGTCGCCAAGTCGGCTAATGCGGGTTTTGCGCAGGTCGGCGTTGATTTTCCACCCCCCATCGGCGGTCTAATCAAACGCAGCTTCGACATCGTCGGTTCCCTGGCAGGGCTGATTCTGCTCAGCCCGCTTTTCCTGATGGTCGCCCTGCTGGTCAAGCTTTCGGACAACGGTCCGATCTTTTACGGCCACAAGCGGATCGGCCGCGGCGGCAGGATTTTCTCCTGCCTCAAATTCCGCACCATGGTTCCGGACGGCGAGCGCGTGCTCGCCGCCTATCTGGCGACCAATCCTGAAGCCAATGCCGAATGGATCGCGACGCGCAAGCTGAAGAACGATCCGCGCGTCACCCGCGTCGGTGCGGTGCTTCGCAAGCTCAGCCTCGACGAGCTGCCGCAGATCCTCAACATCCTGCAGGGCGACATGAGCCTTGTCGGCCCGCGCCCGGTCGTGCGCGACGAACTGGAGATCTATGGCAGCGCCGCTGTCTATTACCTGAAGTCGCGCCCGGGTCTCACCGGGCTGTGGCAGGTGAGCGGCCGCAACGACGTATCCTACGACACGCGTGTCGCCTTCGACCGCCACTATGTCGAGAACTGGTCGTTGTTCGAGGACATTCGCATCATCTTCAAGACGGTTCCTGCCGTGTGGATGTCGCGCGGCAGCTATTGACCGACGGGCCAGCCCCGCCGACGGCGGGGCAGGCATCCGAAAGTGATCTCATCGGGCGGATGGGCCAAAGCGGATCGGAAACGTTCATTTGACAAAAGACCTCTTCGGACTGTCTTTCGCCTGCAGTCTCATACTCCGGACACCAGCCCGCGTCGCGGGCTTCTTGCTTGCGGCGTCGCTGGCCATGCCGCAATTGGCTGCTGCTGGCGATTATCAGCTTGGCCCTCTGGACAAGCTCAACATCCGCGTCGCCGAATGGCAGACGGTCGACGGCACGTTCCGCGACTGGTCGGCCATCAATGGCGAGTATTCCATCGGCCCGGGCGGGACGCTCTCGGTGCCGTTCGTCGGCGACATGCAGGCCGCCGGCAAGACGACGGCGCAGATCGCTTCGGCGATCGGGCTCGCGCTGCAGCGTAAGCTGGCGCTGCCAGACAAGCCGGAAGCCTCGGTCGAGATGGCGCAGTTCCGGCCGTTCTACATTTCAGGCGAGGTCCAGAACCCCGGCCAGTTCCCCTTCGTGCCCGATCTGACCGTGCTCAAGGCAGTCAGCATCGCCGGCGGCATAAGGCGCAACGCCGATTATGGGCCCCAACTCGGCAAGGATCTGATCACCGCCAAGGGCAGCTTCGACATCTATGACGACCAGCGTATCCGCCTGCTCGTCAAGCGAGCCAGAATCGACGCCGACCTCGCCGGGAAGACGAGTTTCGAGGTGCCGAAGGAGATCGAGGGCGATCCGAGACTGCCGACCATCGTCGCCGACGAGATGGCGATCCTGGTCTCCGACCAGAAATCGCTGAAGCTGAAGCTCGATGCCCTCGACGATCTGAAAGGCGTCCTGCAGTCGGAAATCGAATCGCTGCAGAAGAAGATCACCAACCAGCAGAAACAGGTCGACCTGGCCGAAAAGCAGGCCGACAGCATCGGTCCGCTGGCGCAGAAGGGTCTGGTCGCCAATGCGCGGCTGCTTTCCTCGCAACAGTCGGTCACCGACCTGCAGGGCAAGATCCTAGACTACGAGACGGCCATCCTCACCGCCAAGCAGTCGATCAGCAAGGCGGAGCAGGACGCCATCGACGCGAGGAACTCGCTCAACTCCACCCTTACCGCCAACCGCCAGCAGACGGAGGCCGACCTGAACGAGGCGACGTTGAAGGCCGGCATGCAGAAGGGCCTGATCGCGCAGGCGTCGGACCCCGCGACGGCGGCCAGCATGACCGGTGACCAGGAGCCGACCCTGCTCTATTCGCTGGTGCGCGTTGCCGACGGAAAGACGAGCGAGGTCGAGGCCAAGGAAGACACGCCCGTCCTGCCGGGCGACGTGATCAAGGTGAAGCTGGCGCCGACGGCCAGCCAATAGTGCCGCCGGCCCGATGCTTGCCCGAAGCGAGCCGGAACGGAGGCGGGAGGGACAAGCCAGGCTCGTTCGCGTTACGGCGCGGGCGGGCGATCTGTTTTGGACCGCTTGAAGGCATAACATGCAGCCCGCAGCTCCGCGTCACGTCTATCTGAACCTCGACGCCATCCGAGGCGTGGCGGCAATCAGCGTCATGCTCTACCACTTCTCGCCGTTCCTGGCCGACGGCAAGATGCTGCCGTCGAGCTATCTCGCGGTCGATCTGTTCTTCCTGCTCAGCGGCTTCGTCATCGCGCATGCCTATGACCGCAAGATCGAGAACGGCATGGGCTTCGGCTCCTTCGTAGCGATCCGCCTGATCCGGCTCTATCCGCTTTATCTCGCCGGCACGCTGCTCGGCTTCTTCTATCTGCTGGTCAAGAACAGGCTGATGCCGGCCGAGTATATGCCCCTGTCCGAGATCGGCATGCAGCTGACGACCGGCATGCTGTTCATCCCGCTGGTCAGCGACGCCTATCACACGATCTTCCCGCTCAATCCGGCATCGTGGTCGCTGTTCTTCGAGCTTATCGTCAACATCGCCTATGTCGTGGTCTTCGTGCTGCTGACACGGCGCGTGCTGACGGGGATCGTCGCCGTCAGCCTGGTGCTGCTCGTCATCGCCTCGGCCCTCGCCGGCACGCTGGATTTCGGCATGACCGGCAGCACCATCCTCAGCGGCTTGCCGCGCGTGACATTCTCCTTCTTCCTCGGCGTGCTGCTCTGCCGATCGATGGCGGGCTGGCAAGGCAGCCTCGGCTACCTGCGGCGCGGGCTCTGGGTCGAGGGCGCGATTCTGCTCACCCTTGCCGTCTTCGCCATCGCGCCTGGTGGTGGCGCGCGTGTGGCCTACGACCTCGCGGCCATCGTCATCGTCTTTCCGCTCATGGTGATGACCGGCGCGGTGGCGCCGACCGCGCCGGTTCTGTCCGGCTTCTATGGCTGGCTCGGGCGGATTTCCTACCCGATCTACATCATCCACACGCCGATGCTGATGATCATCGCCGGAGCCGGCAAGGCCTTCTCGATCGACCCGTTCGCGCATCATCCCTGGTTCGGCATCGTGATGGCGGTCTTGGTCATCATCATCGCCGACATCGCCACGCGCATCTATGACGAACCGGTGCGGCGCTTCCTGCAGCGGCAGATGCAGCGCGCCCGGGCCGTAGCGTAGAGAACGGCCCACGGATAAATCAGGTATGAAGATTCCCAAATCCATCTTGATCGATCCCGATCGCAACGAGACCTACGGCGTCTTCGCGGTCGCGGTTTCCATGGTCGCCTTCGCCTACTCGCCCAATTTCGGGCAGATCCTGATCCTGGCCTACTACGCCGTCTGGCTGCCGCTGCTGTTCGTCGACTACCGGCGCTTCACCTGGAGACTTTCCAGTGCCTGGCTGCCCATTCTGCTAGCCACCTATATCTGCTTCTCGGTGTTCTGGTCCCAGGCGGCGGGCATCAGCGCGCGCGCGGGAGTGCAGTATGCCTCGCATATCATCTGCGCCTATGTCGCGGCGCGCACCATCAGTGTGCGCACGCTGGTGGTGGGCTCGCTGATCGGCGTCTTCGTCGTCCTGCTTTATTCCCTGAAGGTCGGCGCTTACGCGCTCGACACGCTCGACGGCACGGTCAATTTCGTCGGCGCCTTCGGCTCAAAAAACCAGATCGGCTTCTTCTCCTCGCTCGGCATCTTCTTCTGCCTTGCGTTCCTGGCCTTCTACCGGCGCAACTGGCTGGGCTTCGTGTGGACTGCGCCGATCATGCTTCTGTCGGTCTACATGCTGGCCATCGCCCATTCGGCGACGTCGGTCGCCTCGCTGCCGGCGGTGATCGGCATCGTGATGCTGCTCACCATGACCAAGGTCTTGTCGCTGCGCTATCGCCGCGTGCTGTTCATCGTCGGCGCCGGCGCGCTGGTGACGGGCGTCGCGGCGGCGCTCAACCTCGGCCTGCTGGATGTCGTGCTCGGCATCTTCGGCAAGGATTCGACGCTCACCGGCCGCACCTATCTGTGGGAGCAGGGCTGGGAGGCGGCGCAGCAGCATCCGCTGCTCGGCTATGGCTATGCCGCCTACTGGGTGCAAGGCTTTGCCGATCCTGAACGGCTGTGGGCGGAATTCTACATCTCGACCCGCTCCGGCTTCCACTTCCACAACACCTATGTCGAGACCCTGGTCGAGATCGGCTTCATTGGAGTCACCCTGCTGGCGCTGGTGATCCTGCGCTCTTTCTACGGTCATGTGTCGAAAGTGGTGTTCGGCGAATGGAACGCCGATTCGGTGGCGCTTGCCGGCGCGGTCGGGCTGATGCTGATCCGCTCCTTTTTCGAGGTCGAGATGCTCGGCCCCTACTTCATGGCGTCCTTCATCGTCTATTATGGCCTGTTCACGCTGACCCCATTGCCGGCTTTTCGGCGCCGCAGGTTGGCCATACCAGCCGAGGATGAGAGGCCTGCCAACGGACGCATGCCGGCGCCTGTCTGATCAGTGTGAAGCGGCGGCCGAACGCGCAACGGCTGCCTGGATCAACCGGTCGGCGAGGATCGCCAGGAAAGCGATCGACAGGCCGGCGATCAGGCCCATGCCGGCATCGGCCTTGCCGAGCGCGACATAGACCGCCTGGCCAAGATCGCGCGTGCCGACAAGGGCGGCGATGGCCAGCATCGACAGCGCCGCCATGATGGTCTGGTTGAGGCCAAGCATGACGACCGGCAAAGCAAGCGGCAGCTTGGCCTGCAGCAGAGTCTGCATCGGCGTTGCGCCCATCTGCTCGACCGCCTCGACGACGTCGGGGCGGACATGCCGCAGCCCGTGCTCGACATAGCGGATCGGCGGCACGATGGCGTAGAGCATGATGGCGATCAGCGCCGTGAACTCGCCGACCTTGAAGAACATCAGCGCCGGGATGAGGAAGACGAATTGCGGCATGGTCTGCAACGCATCGCAGATCGGTTTCAGGATATGCGAGACGTGATCGCTATGCGCCGCCCATGTGCCGAGCGCGCCGCCGACCAGAAGGCAAAGCAGGACCGCCAGCGTGCAGAGATAGAGCGACTGCACCAGTTGCGGCCATAGCCCGTTGACCAGAATCAGCCCGAAGCCGACAAGCGCGAAAAAACCGAGCCGCGGCCCGCCCACCTGGCCGGCAAGCAAGGCGACGGCAAGGATGAAGACAGGCCAGGGGAGATCGAGAAAGCCGGTATAGAGAACAAGGCCGGCAGCCAGCACGGCCAGTGCCCCGCGCCAACCGAAGCTGCGCAGCGCCAACACGGCCAAGGCCAGCACCAGGACGAGATAGGCGGCGAGCACCGACGATGGCAATGAGAAGCCCCACATTGCCGGCGTCGCCGAGCCGGCAATGCCGACGCGCATCGGCAGAAGCAGGCAGTAGAGCACCGCATTACGCACACCGTTGAAGAACCAGGCGTAGTCGCGCACGAGCCCCAGCAGCCATTGGTTGACGGCGCCCATCTGCATGCGTAGCCCGGTTTCCGGCAGAAGCATCGCATCGGGCGCGGCCAGTCGGATGACGATGGCGAGAGCCAGCGCGACCGCCAGCGACAGGGCGAGCCGGCGCTGCGTCATCCAGCGCATGGCGGGCGTCGGCCCGGTCTCCGGCGCCTTGGCGTAGCCGATGGTGAGGCGGTCGATGAGGATGGCGAGCAGCGCAATGACCAGGCCGGAGAGGATGCTCTGGCCGAACTCGGCCTTGCGCATCGAGGAGAGCACCTCCCAGCCGATGTCCTCGAAGCCGCCGATGATGGCGGCGACGATGACCATCGACAGCGCCGCCATCGTCGTCTGGTTGAAGCCGACGAGAAGCTGCGGCAGCGCCGTCGGCACCTCGACCTGCCAGAATTGCTGGCGGCGCGTGCAGCCGCTCATCAGGCCGGCCTCGCTGATCGCCGCCGGCACGCGGTCCAGCCCGAGCATGGTGTTGCGCACCATCGGCGGCGTCGCGTAGATCGCCGAGGCGATCAGCCCGACCACCGGACCGAAGCCGAACAGGAGCAGGAGCGGAATGAGATAGGCGAAGGCCGGCACCGTCTGCATCAGGTCGAGCGCGCCATTGAGCACCGGACGCCAGCGCGGCCGGGCGTAACCCAGAACGCCAAGCAGGAAGCCGAGCACGGTCGAGATCGGGACCGCCAGCAGCACCAGCGCCAGTGTGTTCATGCTCTGCGCCCAGTAGCCGGCGAGCAGGATATAGGCGAGCGTGGCGAGCGCGAAGACCGCCAGCCGCTCGCCGCTCGACTTCAGCGCAAGGGCGGCGACAGCCAGCATCACCGCCGGCCAGGGTAGCCAGGCGAGCGCCAGCCGCGCGCCGCGCATCGGCGCATCGAGCAGGACGGAGAGCGCCCGGAAGCCCGGCTGGATGACAGCGACGACAATGTCGGTCACCGCGTTGATGTAAGTGGCCAGCGGCAGCGTCCATTGCTTGGGGAAATTGACCAGCCAGGGAAGCTCGTTTTTGAGAAGCAGGCAAAGCCCCGCCAGCACGGCCAGACCGCACCAAGGCAGAAGCGCCGGTTCCACTACGAACCGCAAGGAGGGCCGAAATGCCGCGGCCGGCGCTGTCATGAGCTCTTGCGCCTCGCCTGCTCGCGTTCGAGCACCGCGAGCACGGCACCGGCGTCGAGCACCGCCGACGGACTGTCGCCCACGCCAGGAACGGTGAAGGCCGTCACACCCGAGGCGAGTTGCGGGATGAGCGCCTCAAGGCTGGTGTCGGCGGCAACGCTGCGTTCCGGCAGCGCGGCGCCATTGGCGGGCGCGGCGATGTCGCCGGCCGTGATGACGCGCAGCAGCGGCATGTCCTCGGTGAATTGCGCGACATAGTCGTCGGCCGGATTAAGCACGATGTCGGCGGGGCGGCCGATTTGCACGATCTTGCCGGCCCGCATGATCGCCAGCCGGTCGGCCAGGCGGAAGGCCTCGGCGATGTCGTGGGTGATGAAGATGATGGTCTTCTTCAGCATGCGCTGCAGGCGCAGGAACTCATCCTGCATCTGCTTGCGGATCAGCGGATCGAGCGCCGAGAACGGCTCGTCGAGGAACCAGAGCTCCGGGCCTACCGCGAGCGAGCGGGCAATGCCGACGCGCTGCTGCTGGCCGCCGGAGAGCTGATGCGGGAAGGACGCCTCGCGGCCTTCGAGCCCGACCAGCGCGATCATCTCGCGGGCGCGGGCCTCGCGCTCCTTCGCCGGCTTGCCCTGGATCTTCAGTGGGAAGGCGACATTGCCCAATACGCTCAGATGCGGCAGCAGGCCGAAATTCTGGAACACCATGCCCATGGCGTGGCGGCGCAGCTCGATGAGCTCCTTGCCGCTGGCGGCGAGCAGGTTCCTGCCGTCGAGCAGGACCTCGCCGGCGCTCGGCTCGACCAGGCGCGAGAGACACCGCACCAGGGTCGACTTGCCGGAGCCGGACAGGCCCATGATGACGAAGATCTCGCCCGTCGCCACCTCGAAGCTGGCATCGACCACAGCCGGCAGATGCGCCTCAGCGCGCAGGCGCTCGGCCAGCGCATCGGGATCGATGATATAGCCGCGCGAGTCGAAGTAATAGGCCGGGCGCCGGCCATAGACCTTCCAGACATTTCGGCAGGCAAGCTTTATCGGACGCGCGGCCGTGTTCATCCCTAACCACCCGTGCCGATCGCCCGCCCGGCTCCGCCCATCGCGGAAACCGGGCCTATGGCGCCCCTCAGCCTTTGCCAGGCACATCGGCGAATTATCCCTTGGCGGCGTCTAGCCAAGGTTTCCACACCGTCTCGTTCTTGTCGATCCATTCCTTGACAACGGCGTCGAGATCCTTGCCTTGCTTGTCGACGGCCAGCATCATCTTCTGCTGCTCGGTCGCATCCATCTTGAAGGCCTTGAGGAAGGCGTAAGCCGCCGGCCATTTGGCGCCAAAGCCCGACCAGACGATCTTGTCGACATCAGGTGGGGTGATGCAGTGCTCGTTGGCCTGCTCCTTGCAGGGTGGCATCGTCACCCAACCCACATCGTTCTCGGCCAGCGCGTAATGCGGGCCCCAGAACATCATGATGAGCGGCGTCTTGGCGGCTTCGGCAGCTTCGAGCTCCGCGACCAGCGCGCCTTCGGAGCCCGACGGAACCGCGGTGTAAGGCATATTGTTGTCGGCAAGGATGGTTGCCGCGCGCGAACCCCAATCGGCCGGGTAGTCGAGGAAGCGACCATTGGGCGCGGTTTCGGGCGTCGCCAATGCCTGAACACATTCGGGCTTGTTGAGGGCGGTCCAATCTGGCAGGCCCGGGCAGACCTTCTCCATGAACTTCGGATAAATCCAGCCTTCCTGGGTCTTCAGATCGAGCTTGCCGATGTCCTCGATCTGCTTGGCGGCCAGCACCTTCGGATAGATGTCGCCGACATTGTTCAACCAGATCTCGACCGAGGCGCTGAGCGAGCCGTCGGCGAGGCCCGAGAATTGCGGGAAATTGCCGGCGGTGACGTATTCGACCTTGTAGCCGAGCTTTTCCAGAAGCTGGCCGGCGATGTGAGTCGAAACATGCGCGCCGGTCCACTCCAGCATCGCGAGTTTGATCGGCTCGTCCTTGGCGCCGAGTTCGGCGCTTTGCCCAGCCGTCGTTGCGGCAAGCATCAGCGCCAGGCCAAGACCGGCGCCTTGCAAGGCATTTCCTATTTTCATGTCAGTTCCCCTGTTGGTTGATGGTCCTTCCGTCTATTCCGGTCTCCTCCCACGAGACCGGAATCCATCACCCCCCACCGACGCTACCACATGGCTCCGCCAGTGATCTGGATGTTTTCCATGGTGATCCCCCTGGCGAGGTCCGAGCAGAGGAAGACGGCGAGCGCCGCGATTTCCTCCGGCTGCATCATACGCCCCTGGGGATTGCCTTTCCTGAATTCGTCCATCAGTTCCTCGGCGCTGCGGCCCCTGCCTTCGCGCTCGACGACCTGCGCCACGTTGCGGCGCATCAGCTCGGTCTCGACCCAGGTCGGGCTGATCATGACGCAGGTGACGCCATGCGCTGCGCCTTCGAGCGCCACGCAACGCGTCAGCCCGAGCAGTCCGGCCTTGGAGGCGCAGTAAGCAGGATTGTCCTTCCAGCCGACGGAAGCCGCCGTCGAGCCGATGTTGACGATGCGGCCCCAGCCGCGCCCGATCATGCCGGGCAGCACCGCGCGGGTCGTACGGAACGCCCCGGTGAGATTGGTGTCGACGATCTTGTCCCAGAGCTCGTCGGAATGGCCGCAGACCGGTTGCTCGGCCGTGGTGCCGGCGGCGTTGACCAGGATGTCGGCCGGGCCGACGGTGGCCTGGGCTTCCGCGAAGAAGAGATTTGTGAGTGCGCTGTCGCGCACGTCGAGATGGGCGGCATGCACCTTGGTGCCGTGGGCGGCCAGCGCCGACTTCACGCGCTCGATTTCGTCGGCGCCGGGATAGTAGGCGGCATCCGCCCTGCCCGGCTGCGGCGGCGCCACGTAGGAGCCGACGGCGATATTGGCGCCAGCCTTGGCGAGCGCCGTGGCGATGGCAAAACCCATGCCGGAAAAGCCGCCGGTGACGATGGCGCTGCGGCCGGTGAGATTGGTCATCGCGAACGCGCTCCGTGTTCACACTGCAAGATAGCCTCCGTCGACAACCATTTCGGAGCCGGTGACGAATTTCGATTCGTCCGAGGCGAGGTAGAGGACCATGTAGGCGATGTCGTTGGGCTCGCCGAGGAAGCCTATCGGATGGCGCGACAGCGCCTTTGCCTTCTCCTGCTCGAGCGTGCCGAGGTCGCGCAAATAGTTCTCGGTCTGCGGCGTCCAGATGTAGCCAGGATGGATCGAGTTGCAGCGGATGCCGTAGCGCTGTTCGGCGCAATGCACGGCGACCGCCTTGGTCAAGGTGCGCACGCCGCCCTTGGAGGCGCAGTAGGCGGCAAGATCCGCCTCGCCGATAATGCCGTCGATGGAAGAGAGGTTGATGATCGATCCGCCGCCGGATTTCTTCATCAGCTTGACGCCCTCCTGGCAGCCGAGGAAGACCCCGTCGAGATTGACCGCCATGGTGCGCCGCCATTCGGCTAAAGTCGTGTCCTCGATGTTTTTGGCAATCGCAATGCCGGCATTGTTGACCAACACATCGAGCCGCCCGAACCGCTGCTCGATCGCCGCCTTGGCGGCAGACCAGTCCTCGGATTTCGAGACATCCTGGCGCAGCGCCAGCGCTTCGCCGCCGGCCTTGACGATCTCAGCCGCCGTATCGCCGGCGAGCGTCTCGTCGATGTCGCTGACGACCAGTTTTGCGCCTTCCGATGCCAGCAAAAGCGACGACGCCCGCCCGAGGCCGAGACCGGCCCCTGTAACGAGCGCCACCTTGCCTGCGACGCGGCCCATTTGCGGCATCAGCCTCCTTTGTTCGACGGCTCCAGCGGCTTGCCAAGCCAATCGCGATAGAACCCTTCGAGATCAGGCTCGAAATCATGCACGATCGGATAGCCAGGCGCCGCCGCTTCCACCTCATGCAGCGTGCCACATTCAGGGCAGATGAACTCGCGGACCTCCATCCAGTCCGGGTCCGGCAGGTCGCTGTTGGGGTAGATCTCACGCAACGTCTCCTCGCTGTCGCGTACGATGATCGCGGCCTCCAGCTTCCAGTTCCTGCGGTAGTCGCCGAAGGAATGGCCACATTCGCATTTCGTCACCCGCTCGTCGCCGCTCTGGCAGATGAAGAGATGGTCGCCGACCGGGAGCAGTATCGGATCCTTCCAACCGACGCGGTCCTGCAGCACCGCGACATATTTGAAGAAACGATCATCGTCCTTGTAGGCGCTCATGATGCGGCGCGTCTGCGGCCAGGGCAGCGTGCCGGCAACCAGATCGGCGATGACTTCCTTGCTGTATGAGGTCATGGTCCGTTACTCCACGCCGAAGGTCGATTTTGCGTCGACATCCCAGAAGGCGGAAAAATCCCTGGTGAAGCGCGGCGAGAGCTTGATCGCGCTGGCGTACATCTTCTTCACCTCGGGCGCGAAATCGGCCGCCTTCACCCGCTCACGCTCCTTGGCGATCCATTCCGAAACCGGTTTTGCACGAGCCAGGCGCTTTGCCCGCATTTCGGCACGATGGCGCTTGGTGGCGTCCAGATTGGCGACCGGGAAACCTTCCCCGTCCTCATCGAGCACGATGCCGAATATACCTTCGGCAGCCTCCTTGGTGAGGAAGCCGTTCTCGACATCCCAGGCGGTCTTGACCGGATCGCGCTCCAGCACGTCGCCGTAACCGCCGCCGCCATTATAGGAATGGGTGAAGACATCACCCGTCTTATGCGGCGCGGTGATGTATGGCCCTTCCAGCGTCACATGCTCGCCTTCCAGCCGGACCTCCAACTCCGAGCGGTACGGGTTGGTGCCGGTATGGTGCGCCAGCGGCGCGCCCTTTTCGGCCAGCTCGAAGATGTTGCTCTCGCGCACCGCGCGGTGTTTCTGGCAGGTCGGCGCCGGATAGCCGCCGCAAAGCCCGCCATTGTCGAACACGCGCGAAGAATGTTCGGACGTGACCAGCCTGAGATGATCGGTCTTGCTCACCAGCCACGTCGACAGAAAGGAGCAGCCGCCACGGTATTTGCCGGCGCCGCCCGAGTTGGGAACGATGGACCGGCCGATATAGAGCATCGGCATGTTCTGTTCCCAGATCTCGATATTGCCCATGTCGGATTCCGGGTTCCATCCGACATAGGCGGTGTCGAGCCCGTCCTTGATGGCCAGCGCGCCCGAGCCGGCGGCGGCGCATTCGAAATGCGCCATGCCGAAGGGCGTGCCGTATTGGCTGGTGCCCCCCATCTCGATCATCGGGCTGTTGACCTGACCGACAAAGGCCTCTTCGACGAAGCCGCGCGCGATGAAGGAGCGCGACAAGAGCCGCTGGAAGACGCCATAGGCGGGGAGCAGCAGCGCCCAGGAAGTCGCCGTCGCCACCATCTCGTTGTCGGGGTTGGTCCAGGTGCCCTTGGGCAGCTTCAGCTCGGTGGCCATCCAGGCACCGTCATTGACGAGACCTTCGAAATTCATGTGCTGGGTCAGCGTCACGAACATGCCGCCATCCATGCCGGCCGGCGTGCAGTTCATCGAGTGGTAGCCCCAGGGCTGCGTGCCCTCGAAGTCCATCTTGATCTTGCCGTCCGACGTGATCTCCATCTCGATCGGGATGTTGTAGAGCCAGTCGGGATCGCCGAGCGGCTGGTAGCCTGGCTTGCCCTTGGTGACGTGGCCGTAAAAAGTGTGACCGCGATAGATGCCGGGCACGGTGAGCTGGCGGGTCCGGGCAAGCTGGGCGCGGCGGCCTTCCTCGATGAACTCCTTCGACACCTGCATCCAGTAGTCGAGGCCGATCTCGTCGATCAGCGCCTTGACGCTTTCGCGCATGTCGATGCATGACGCCACCTTGGCCTTCTCGTCCAGAACCCAGTAGATCGGCATGCGGAGATTGCGCTCGCAGCGGATGACATAGTCGCGCCTGAGCTCGTCGTTCTCGCCGACCTTCTCGGCGCAGACGAACAGGCCTTCGGTGAAGCGCTCCTGCGCCAGCGCCACGTCGCCGCCGGGCGTGATGCCGCCCGCTTCGAGCTCGTGACAGACGGCGCCGGCCCAGCCGACCAGCTTGCCGGAATGGAAGATCGGCACCACGTCCATCACGTCCGGCACCTGCACGGTGCCGATGAAGGCGTCGTTGTTGGCGAAGATGTCGCCGTCGCGGATCTGCGGGTTTTCCTCGTAGCCGTTGCGGATCATCCATTTGATGAAGCGGCTCATCGTGTGCACATGCACCATGATGCCATTGGAGAGCGCGATGGCATCGCCTTCGGGCGTGTAGATGGCGACGACCATCTCGCCGACCTCGCGCACGCCGGGCGAGGCGGAGATGCGGCGTGCCATTTCCCGCGCGGACACACAGTAGGCGCGCAGCTTGGTATGCAGCGTCTCGAATTTCAGCGGGTCCTGGTTGCGCAGCTTGAGCTCGGTGATGCCGTCATAGCAGCCGGTCTCATCCATCAGCCGTTCGGATTCGAGCAGCCTTTCGCGGATGCGGAGCGCGGAGGCGGGTTTATCCAGCATGGCGTTCGCCCTTCTCAAGCGTGAGTGTAGTGAAGCAGCGTCCATTCATCGACATGGACGCGGTCCTGCGGGTGGACGACGAGGGTCGTCGCCGGGTGTTCGATGATGGCCGGGCCGATCACCTCATGGCCAGGCTGCAGAAGGTCCATCTCGTAGAGATTGGCCTTGTGCCAGCGTCCGCCGATATAGGCCTCGCGCATGCCCTTGTGAGCAGAAGCCGGATCGGACTTGCCCAGCGGACGCTTGACCAAAGTTGGCTTCACCTTGTCGGCGGTGGCGATCAACCCGAGCTCGGTGATCGAGAAGCCCGCCTCGCCATAGCGCGAGACGCGGTGGTTGACCTTGGCGTAGACCGCCTCGAACTCGGCGATGACGTTACGCATGTCGTCGGCCGAACGGACCGCCGACAGCGGCGCCATCACCTCGACATCCTCGAGCTGGCCGGTGTAGCGCATCATCAGGAACGGCACGGTCTTGATCTTGTCGCGACCGTGGCCATCGGCGATCATCTCGTCGACCGCGGCCTTGGTCAGATCGTCCCAGACGCCCGTGACCTTCGCGCCGAAAGCCTGCAGTTCGTCATCGCTGGCGCGCGCGCCGATGTCGATCTGTGTCGACACCGAATGGCGGCGCATGAAGTCGGCGGTGGTGCAGCCGAAAGCCGAGAAGGCTGCGGCGAACTGGAAGGTGATGATGTCCTTGAAGCCGATGCCCCTAGAACAGCCGGCGAGGTGCAGCGGGCCGGAGCCGCCATAGGACAAAAGCGTGAATTCCGACGGATGGATTCCCTGGCCGGAGATGACGCGGCGCAGCGCGTTGTTGGCGTCGGCCTCCAGCATGTCGATCATGCCTTCGGCGGCTTCCTCGACGCCGACACCGAGCACGCGGGCGCATTTCTCCTCGAAGGCTTTACGCGCCTTCTCGACCTGCAGCACGACCTTGCCGCCGAGGAAGTAATGCGGGTTCAAGCGGCCGAGGATCGCGTCGCAGTCAGCGATGGTCGGCTCGGTGCCGCCCTTGGCGAAGCAGATCGGACCGGGATCGGATCCGGCGCTTTCCGGCCCGAGCGAGACTTTCCTGGTCAGCGGGTCGACCTTCAGGATCATCCCGGCGCCGGCGCCGATCGTGTCGAGATGCAGCGTCGGCACGTTGAGCTTGAAGCGGTCCATCAGCGGCTCGTTCTCGATCCGTGTCTGGCCGCGCGTGATGACGCCCATGTCGAAGGATGTGCCGCCCATATCCGAGCAGATCAGCGAGTCGTTGCCGATCAGCTTGCCGATATAGGCAGCGCCCAGGATGCCGCCGATAGGCCCGGAGATCATCGTCTCGTGCAGGCGCGGATGTTCAATCGAGGTCAGGCCGCCGAAGGAAAGCAGCGTCTGCACGCCATATCTGAAGCCGTATTTCTTCGAGACGTCCTCGATGCCCTTGAGCTGCTTGCGGCCGCGCGAGGTGGCATAGGCCTCGATCAGCACCGAGTTCAGCCGCGACTGCTCGCGGATGA
Organism: Mesorhizobium sp. B4-1-3; assembly: GCF_006439355.1. Taxonomy (GTDB): domain Bacteria; phylum Pseudomonadota; class Alphaproteobacteria; order Rhizobiales; family Rhizobiaceae; genus Mesorhizobium. Next base: position 104,104 of record NZ_VFTG01000015.1, on the reverse strand, counting down.
CCGGCCGAACTTCGTGGCTGGTGTAGACGAGGATGTCGGCGCCGGCGGCGGCGATCTCCTCGCGGCAGATCTCGGCGATGCGTTTCTCATGCGCGGGATTGACATGCGAGAAGATGGTCATGATGCAGATCGCCTCGACCTTGTCGGCAATCAGCTTCTTGGCGGCCGCATGCACCTCGTGCTCGTAGAGCGGCAGGATGACGTCGCCGAACTGGTCGATGCGCTCGGTGACGCCGTGGGTGCGGCGACGCGGTACCAGCGGATCGGGATGGTGATGGGTGACCGCGTGCAGGCGGTCGGCATAGGAATAGTCGGCCCAGGCCTGCAGGCCGCGGCCCATCAGGATCATGTCCTCGAGGCCCTTGGTGGTGATCAGCCCGAGCTTGCGGCCGGTGCGCGACAACAGCGTGTTGAGCATGCCGGTGCCGGAATAGAGCACGACATTGACGCCCGAGAACAGGTCCTGGAGCGAGATGCCCCAGGCGTCGGCCGCATCCTCGGCGGAGGCGAGGAAACCTTCCGCCTCGTTCTTCGGCGTGGTCGCCGACTTGCCGATCTTGAACTGACCGTCCTGATCGACAAGGATCGTGTCGGTCATGGTGCCGCCGGCGTCGATGCCGATGACGATTGGGTTGGTGGTGATCTGGTCCACGGGTCGCTTTCCCTTGCCGAGAGTGACCGCAGGCTAGATTCGACCGGCCGGATCGCGCCATATGCCTAAAGACACAATGACCGCATGGCGCGGTTCGCCGAGAAAAGGGCATGCGCATGGGCAATATCTGGGCGCCGCTGGCCAAGGCGATCGCCGCCACTGGCACCGACCGGCATGTCGACTGCCTGATCGATCTGATCGGCGCCGACATCGCGCATGACCTGGTGACGGTGACGCGCTATTCGGCGACCAAAACGCCGGAATTCGTCAAGCACCGGCGCTTCTCCGACGAGATGGTGCGGCGCTATCTCGACAACTACTATGTCTTCGACCCGTTCTATGCATCCTGGAGGCGCGAGCGCCGGCTGGGCATCATGCCGCTGAAAGGTCTGGCCGGCGAGGAGGCGAAACGCGGCCAGTACATAGCCGGCTTCCTGGCGCAATCGGAAATCTGCGACGAGGTCGGCATCATGCTCGCCGATGGCGGCGACTGGTGCCTCGGCATCTTCCTCGACCGCTCGACGGTGTCGTTCAAGGACAGCGAGATCGCGTTGCTGACCGAGCGGCTGCCGGTGTTCGAGGCGCTGCATGCGCTGGACATCAAGGCGCGCGGCTCAGACTTCTCCCGCACCTCTGCGCCCAGTGGTCCCGGCGCCTCGCCCCAGCAGAAGCCTAGAATTCCGGAAAGCCTCTGGCCCGAGCTTTCATCGCGCGAGCGCGAACTGGTGCAGTTGATCCTGGCCGGCCATCCGACAGCCAACATTGCCGAGCGGCTCGGCATCACCGTCGGCACGGTGAAGAACCACCGCCGCCGCATCTATGAAAAGCTCGACATCACCACCGAGCGCGAATTGTTCCTGCAATTCTTCCAGCACCGGATGGACAGCTAGTCCAGCGTTGGGTCAGTCGTGCAATTCCCTCGAAATCGCAGGCCCGATGGTGAAATCGGAAAACGTCACCTCAAAACCCTCGCGCTGCGGCGAGCAGCACATCATGCCGACATCGACCGCTTTCGAGATCGGGAAATAGGCGAGCCGCACCGGCTTCCAGTGACCATCCGAGGCGTCGAGATATTGGATGCGGATCGCCTCGGCGTGACGGGTCAGGCGGATCCTGACGCCGTCCTTGCGGGCGGCGATGGCGACCAGCGACCAGTCGGAGGTGTCTTTGGTGACGACCACCGAGAAATAGGCCAAGCCGTCGGTGTATTCGATACCGGCCTTGATCCAGTGCGTTTCGCTGAGGCGCAGCATCAGCCCCGCCTGATCGTATAGCACCTTATAGTCGCCCTTGACGGTGACCTCGGCGCTGAAGTCACCCTCGACCGGTCGGTAGAGGAAATGGCCGTTGTCGCGCCAGAAGCCATAGAAGGTCTCGCGCCAGAAGTCGGTGTCCTTGCCGGTGCGGACGGTGAGCGTGCCGTCGCCGACCTCGTGGTGCGGCGGCGGGTTGAGCCATGTCATGCCGGTCACGCTCATCGATTCCCTCCCGGACTGGATTAGCCGGCGAATGTATAGGCGGTCTTCACCGTGGTGTAGAACTCCATGGCGTAGCGGCCCTGCTCGCGCGGACCATAGCTCGAGCCCTTGCGGCCGCCGAACGGCACGTGGAAGTCGACGCCCGCTGTCGGCAGGTTGACCATGACCATGCCGGCTTCGGAATTGCGCTTGAAATGCGTCGCATGCTTCAGGCTGGTCGTGCAGATGCCCGAGGTGAGGCCGAACGGCGTGTCGTTGGCGACAGCGAGCGCCTCGTCATAATCCTTGACGCGGATGACATTGGCGACTGGGCCAAAGATCTCCTCGCGCGAGATGCGCATGGCATTGTTGGAGCCGACAAACAGCGCCGGCTTCAGATAGAAGCCGGGCGTGCCGCGCTCCAGCCGCTCGCCGCCGAAGGCGAGTGTTGCGCCTTCCCTGACACCGATGGCGATGTAGTCCTCGTCCTGCTTGAGCTGCGTCTGGTCGACGACCGGGCCGATCTGGGTCTTGGCATCGAGCGCGTCGCCGATGACGAGCTTGTCCAGCCGCTCCTTTACCGCATCGACGAAGCGATCGTGGATGCCTTCAGTGACGATCAGGCGCGACGACGCAGTGCAGCGCTGTCCAGTGGAGAAATAGGCGCCGTTGACGGCGCAGTCGACGGCCACCGCGAGGTCGGCATCGTCGAGCACGACGAGCGGGTTCTTGCCGCCCATTTCGAGCTGGAACTTGCGCATGTGCTCGACGCTTGCCGCTGCGACACGCTTGCCCGTGCCGACCGAGCCGGTGAAGGAGATGGCGTTGACGTCGGGGCTGTCGAGCATCGCCTGGCCGACCACCGAGCCCTTGCCCATGACGAGGTTGAGCACACCCTTGGGCAGGCCGGCGCGGTGCAGGATATCGACGATGGTCCAAGCGCTTTCGGGGACTAGCTCCGCCGGCTTGAAGACGATGGTGTTGCCGTAGGCCAGCGCCGGAGCGATCTTCCAGGCGGGAATAGCGATCGGGAAATTCCACGGCGTGATGATGCCGACGACGCCGACGCCTTCGCGGGTCATCTCGACGCCGACTCCCGGCCGCACACTCGGCACCATCTCGCCCGACAGGCGCAGCGTCTCGCCGGCGAAGAAATCGAAGATCTGCGCGGCGCGGATGGTCTCGCCGACGCCCTCGGCCAGCGTCTTGCCCTCCTCGCGGGCGAGCGAGCGGCCGATCTCGTCCTTGCGCGCCATGATCTCGTCGGAGGTCTTCTTCAGCACCGCGTGACGGGCCAGCGGCCCGGAGCGCGACCAGGCCGGAAAGGCCGCCTTGGCGGCCGCGATGGCCTGCTTGGCCTCTTCGGGGCCGGCCGAAGCATATTCGCCGACGACGTCGTTGGTGTTCGAGGGGTTGATGTTGCGCGAGCCGGCCTCGCCAAGCCACTCGCCGTCGATCAGGTTTTTGCGCAGCACGGTCATCTTGTTTTTCCTTGGGTTTTGGTCGCGACGGCCTTCGACCGGGGTCAATTGTCAGACAAATGATATAGTCATTGCCTGGCAGGAGGTCTACCCGCCATATGCGACAAAGCTAGGACTCAGGTCGAGAACGACCAGAACAGGCAGGCGAGCGTGACCGCGCCAAAGACGACGAAGAACAGGCTTCTGAGCAGGATGTTGCGGCGAAGCTCGTTCATGGTGAGGTGTGCCGCCACGATCACTGCCACGAACAGGAAGCGCCAGTTGAAGAGCGCCCAAAGCACCTCATGCTGGCCAAACGCCCATCTGGCGACGAGCGAGCCGACGATGGTCGCGAACAGCATGATCGTCGCCCAGAAGATCGCATCGGCGGCATGGGTCAGCACGATGCCGGCGACGCGGATCGGCAGGATCATCATCAGCATGGCGCCGAAGAAGTAGACGGCGGCAATCGCCAGGAACGAGCCGGCGTCGGCGATGCCGTCGAGACGCTTCACGCCGAACGCGCCGTAGGGATAGCCGTGCCTGGCAACCGCCAAAGAGAGCGCCATCAGCAAGGCGCTCAGAACCGTGATCAGTGCGAATGTGCCGAGGGCTTTGCTCATGCCGTTCCTGTCGAGACGAATCAACGGGAGTCTAGCAATCAAAAGCCGCAATTCATCTCTCGATATTCTCGAAGGCGCCTATGCCTTGAGCGATCAGGTTGGTGGCCATGACCAGCGATACGATCGCGCCCGAGTTGAAGACCACGACCCACCATTTGCCACCGGTGAGGAAGCCGTAGCCTTCGGCGATCGCCAGGCCCCAGTCGGCCGAAGGCGGCTGGACGCCAAGGCCGAGAAAGCTCAGCGTGGCGATCGAGAAGAAGGCGTAGCCCAGCCTAGTGACGAGCTCGATGAGGATCGTCTCCCGGATGTTGGGCAGGATTTCCAGCACCATGATGGCGAAGGCGTTCTCGCCGCCGAGACGGGCGGCGCTGACATATTCGCGTTCCTTCTGCTCGCGCACGGCAGCGCGCACGGTCCTCGCCACCAGCGGCGCATAGGCGATGGCGATCACCAGGATGACCGTGAGGTTCGAAGGCCCCAGCGCCACCAGCGTCATGGTGACGAGCACGATGAATGGAAAGGCCATCAGCGCGTCGAGCAGCCGCGCGCCGACCGCATCGACCAGCCCGTCGAAATAGCCGAGCACCAAACCGATGATCGCGCCGGCGGCGATGCCGCCCAATGTCGCGAGCGGCGCCACCAGCAGGATATCGCGCGATCCGACGATGATGCGGGACAGCACGTCGCGGCCGAGATGATCGGTGCCGAACCAGTGCGCGGTATCCGGCGGCGTCAGCGTGGCGAGGAAATCCTCGGCATAGGGATCGTAGGGGACCAGCCGGCCGCCGAACAGGGCGCAGGCGATCCAGAAGGCGAGGATGAGCGATCCGATGATGACGGACGCGGGAAGGCCGCGAACGGCGCGGCCCAGCCTGGCGGCGGTCCGCATGACAGCGGGCGCGGGCGAGGACGCGGGGAATTCCAGGAGGTCCATCATGGCGACGCCCTCCACCGTTGCCGCGGGTCGAGCAGCGCCTGGGCGAGATCGCCTATCGCGGAGGACAGGACGAAGATCGTCGCCATCACCAGCACGCCTGCTTCCAGCATCGGGAAATCGCGCGACTTGGCGGCGTTCAGAACCAGATTGCCGAGGCCCTGGATGCCGAACAGCGTCTCGATCACCACCAGCCCGCCGAGCATGTAGCCGCTCTGGGTCGCCAGCACCGCGACCGTCGGCGTCAACGCGTTGGGCAGCACGTGGCGGACAATGACCTGCCGGCGATCCAGCCCTTTCAGGATGGCGGTGCGCGTATAGTCGGCGGCCAGCGCCTCGATGACGCCGGCCCGCGTCATGCGCGCCAGATAGCCGGCGAGATTGAGCACGATCGGCAGCGCCGGCAGGATGAGATAGCAGCCGCTCGTCCAGAAGCCCGCGCCGTCGGGCGCCGCACCCGTGATCGGCAGCCAGTTCAGCCACAATCCGAAGACCAGAAGCAGGAGCAGGCCGGACACGAAATCAGGCACGATGCCGAAGCAGACGCCGGCGAGCACGATCAGCCGGTCGGCGAGCCGACCCTGGTTGAGGCCGGCGACGATGCCCGCGCCGACGCCCAGCGGCACGAGAAACAAAAGGATGATGCCGGCAAGCGCGGCCGAGCGGCCGAGGCTTGCCAACACGAAGGGCGCGACCGGCGCCCGCATCGACAGCGACGTGCCGAAGTCGCCGGTAAGCGCCGCGCTGAACCAGCGCCCGTACTGGACGAGCACGGGCTGGTCGGCGCCGAGTTGTCTGTTCAGCGCGGCGACCGCTTGCGCATCCGCGAACGGACCAAGCATGACGCGCGCGACATCGCCGGGCAGGACCTGCCCGGCGAGGAAGACCAGTACGCTGACCAGCCACAAGGTGAGGAGCAGCGAGGCCAGGCGCGCCGACAAGGTGCGGCCGGTCAGCATCCGGTGGCCCGCCCGGCTTGGCGTTCCCGCATCATGCCTGCACGAAGGAAACGCGGTCGAGCAGAAGATGCGAGATCGCGGTGAAGCGCACGCCCTCGACCTTCGCGCTGGAGATGCGGCTATATTGCGAGAAGTAGCTGATGATCTCCGGCGTCTCATCGAGCAGCAGGGCCTGGATCTTGCCGGCCGCGACGCGCTGCGCCTGCAGGTCTCGCGCCTTGCCGTATTCGGCCAACAATGCGTCATAATCCGCATTCTTGAAATGCGCGGCGTTCCACGCGCCGTCGCTCTTCAGCGTGGCGTTGAGAAATATGTCGGGCGTGCCGCGATGGCCGAAATCGGTAATGCCGAGATTGGAATCAAGCCAGGGTGAGCTGCCGAAGGTCGCCGATCCGTAATAGGCATCCTGCGGCAGCACGTTGAGCTTGATGTCGATGCCGGCCTTCTTGGCGAAGTTCTGGATGATCACGGCGTAGTCGGGAATGTCGTAGGCGCGTTCGGTGGTCAGCGTCACCTCGAAGCCGTTGGGCACGCCGGCTTCGGCGAGCAGACGCTTGGCCTCGGCGATGTCCTGCTTGCGCTGCGGCACCGACGGATCGGCCGAAGGGAAGATCGGCGCGAACGGAGTGTCGTTGCCGGCGATGGCGCGCCCCTTGAGCAGGCCCTTCACGATGGCCTCACGGTCGAGGGTGAGCGCCAGTGCACGGCGGATGCGGTTGTCGGTGAACGGCGCCTGGTCGGTCCTGAGATGCACGGCGTCATGCGAGCTCGCCTGGACGCTCAGCAGCTTGAAGTTGGGATTGCCCTCGATCGCCAGTTCCAGACGCGTGGTGCTCGGGATGACGTCGAGCTGGCCGGCCTGCAGCGCCACGACCTGCGCCTGCTCGTCATCGAAGAACTTTATCTCGACCCGGTCAGGCAGCGCCTTGTCGCCCCAGTAGTCGGGATTGCGCACGAAGCTGGCGCCTTGCTTGGGGCGGAAGGATTCCAGCTTGAACGGACCGGTGCCGTTGAAATTCTTCTCGAAGTCGCCGGCATAGTCGGCCGGCAGGATCACCGCGTTGTAGACGTCGGACGCGACATAGAAGGGGAAATTCGAGTTCGACTGGTCGAGGTCGAAAGCGACCGTCTCGTCGTCGACGATCTTGGCGCCGCCCTTGGAGAGGATGCCCTTGTAAGCCGAGAGCGCCGACGAGCCGCTGTTCGGGTCGACCAGACGCTCGAAGCTCGCCACCACGTCCTTGGCGGTGACGGTGCGGCCGTCATGGAATTTCACGCCGGGCCGAAGCTTGAAGGTCCAGCGCTTGGCCGTCTCGTCGGCTTCCCAGGAAAGAGCGAGCTTCGGCTGGAGCCCATCCTTGGGATCGTCGAGGATGAGATATTCGCCGACCTGGCTGAGAACGCCGATGCTGGCCGGATCGGTGACCGTGACCGGATCGATCGCCTTGGTCGGCTGGCCAAGCCCGACACGGACGGTGCCGCCGCCAGCAGCGGCGCGCGCCGAGCCGGGAAAGCCCAGACCTTGTGACGCGGCGAAACTGGTCAAGCCGATGAGGGCTGCATATTTCAACAGGTCGCGGCGCTTGAGATAACCCTTGGCGTATTCGTCGATGGCGATGTTCCAGATGTCGCCGGAGAGATTGCGAAGGGCGTCGATTTCGTTGCGCTTGGTCATTTTTGCCTCTGTGAAAATCGTGGTTTTGAAATGAAGTGGAGACGGGGCTGGATCAGACCGGCTGGCCGTCGAGATGGATGCGGTCGACCGCTTGCGGATAGAAGGCGATGAGCCCCTTGATCTTCGGCATCTCGGCGATCCGATCGCGGTAGCTCCAGGCGATGTCCTCGCTGAGCGAGCCGTCCTTGCGCCCGCCGGACCAGTAGGAGGCAACGCCCTTGTAGGGACATCGGGTCCTCGTCAACGAGGCCCTCAACCGGTCGAGCCGGACATCCTCGGGCGGCAGGTAGAAACGTGTCGGCAGGTGCGTTTCGAACAGCAGCACGGGACGGCGGCTGTCGGCGATCGGCTCGCCGTCGAACCAGATCTCGAGATGGCTGGAACTCTGCAGCACGTCGATGCGCGCATAGGGATCGCGGGCGTGGACGAAGACCTCTTCCTCCTCCTCGAACCATTGATCGACGAGGTTCCAGGTGAAGGCGACGCGGCCGGCGAGCGGCGCCAGGTTCTCGTCGGGCGGCGCCGTGAACGACCAGGCGGCATCAGCGGCGCGCCGGTCGCCGGCTTCGATATCCCAATATCTGGTCTCGCCGCCGACGGCATGCTGCTGACCCTGCTTCGACGGCTTCAGCACCGACTGGTCGACGGCGGCCAGCGGGAAGAAATAGATCGGCAAAAAATGGTTGGAGCGCAGCACAAGCACATTGCGGCTGTCGGCGATCACGCGGCCGGCGAATTTGACGCGGATGCGCTTGGGGCTGTGCAGGACATTGATCAGCTGCGGAGCGGTCGCTTCGCGCGGCTGCAGTCTGGGTTGAGCGGTCATGACGGCTCTCCTCAGGACACGGCGCGCTGGTTGGCGCGCTGCTCGGCGAAGCGGTTGGCTGGACGGGCGAGGCCGAAGCGGTCGCGCAGCGTTCCGGGCGCGTATTCCGTCGGGAAGACGCCGCGGCGCTGCAGCTCGGGCACGACCTCAGCGGCGAAATTGATCCAGTCCTCCGGCAACAGGGGGAACATCAGGTTGAAGCCGTCGGCGGCGCCCGCCTCGAACCAGTCCTGCAGCTGGTCGGCGATCTGCTTCGGCGTGCCGGCGACAGTCGGCACCGAGCCGCTGTTCGCCAGTTTTCGCGCGATCTCACGCAGGGTCAGGTTCTGCGTCGCCCACTGCTTGACGCGGTTGAGCGAGGTGCGCCCGCCGTTGAAGGTGCTTTCGTCGGGGAGCTGCGGCAGCGGGCCATCCGGCGGATAGGCCGACAGATCGATGCCGCTCCAGCTCGACAGGAGATCGATGCCGACGCGATCCGGCAACAGCATCTGCAGGTAATCCTGCCTGTCGCGCGCCTCGGCCTCGGAAGCCGCGACGATCGGCAGGATGCCCGGCAGAATCTTGAAGCTTTCGGGGCGCCGGCCGTGACGGGCGAGCCGCTCGTTGATGTCCTCACGATACCGGATGCCGTCTTCCCTGGTGCTGTAGATGGCGAAATGGGCGTCGGCGTGGGCGGTGGCGAAGTTCTTGCCGTCTTCCGAGGAACCGGCCTGAACGATCAGCGGATGGCCTTGTGGCGGCCGCGAGACATTGAGCGGCCCGCGCACTTTGAAATGCGCCCCGCGATGATCGAGCACATGGACCTTGTCCGGGTCGGCGAAATAACCGGTTTCCTTGTCGAACAGCAGGGCTTCGTCCTCCCAGCTGTCCCACAGCCCCTTGACGATATCGAGGAATTCGGCGGCGCGCTGATAGCGGAAGGCGTGTTCGATGTTGCCGTCGCGGCCGAAATTGCGCGCCTCCTCGTCCATGGCCGAGGTGACGACGTTCCACGACGCCCTGCCGCCACTGATATGGTCAAGCGAGGCGAACAAGCGCGCCACGTTGTAGGGCTCGCTGTAGGAGCTCGAGGCGGTGGTGATGAGGCCGATATGCTTGGTCACGCCGGCCAGCGCCGACAAGAGCGTCAGCGGCTCCAGGCGGGCATTGGCGTAATGCGCGACGCCGCTCTTCACCGAATCCCAGATCGATACATGGTCGGCAACGAAGATGGTGTCGATCCTGGCGCGTTCGGCCGCCTGGACCAGATCGCGGTAATAATCGAAGCCGAGCACCTCCCGGCCGGGCGCGCGCGGATGCCGCCACGACATGCGATGGTCGCCCTGCGGGTTGAAGAAGAACGCGTTGAGGATCAACTGATTTCGCGCCATGCCGGCCTCCTTGCAAATCGCTGAGAGACACGGGCGCCGCGTTGTTCGGCGCGACCCGAAATCTCCAATCTGCAAAAGGTTAGATTGCGCTCGGCCGTAATTCGAGTAATTTTATAGATATAATATACTACGCAAGCGGAAGCGATTGCCCTCGATTAGGGCACCGGCAGAAAGCGATTTCGAGGTCTTGATGTCCCCTTCGGTACTGAATGTGGAGAAACTTTCCATCGCCTATGGCGGGAAAAGAGGATGGCAATCCGCCGTCGACGGCGTGTCGCTCTCCATAGGCCGGGGCGAAGCGTTGGGACTGGTCGGCGAGTCAGGTTCGGGCAAGAGCTCGGTGGCGCTGGCCATATTGCGCTACCTGCCGCGGAATGCCCGGATCGCCGCCTCAGCGCTGGAGTTCCAGGGGCGGGAAATCGGCAGCCTCTCCGGCGAAGAGTTGCGCGGCCTGCGGGGCGATCGCATCGCAGCGGTCTACCAGCATCCGGGCGCTGCGCTCAGCCCCGCCATGACGATCGGGAGGCAGATCGGCGAGACGATCATGCGTCATCGCCCGGTCCGTCACGAGGAAGCGCGCTGGCGCTCGGCCGAATTGCTCCGGCGCGTGCGGGTCGCCAATCCGGAGCGGGTGCTCGATCTCTATCCGCATGAATTGTCCGGCGGCATGCAGCAGCGGGCCAACATCGCCATCGCCATCGCGCTCGACCCGGCGCTGCTGGTGCTGGACGAGCCGACGACAGCGCTCGATGCCAGCGTGCAATCGGAGGTGATCGCCATCCTCGACGACCTGCGCCGGGACCACAAGACCAGCATCCTTCTGATCAGCCACGACATCAACCTGATCCGCCGCTCCTGCGACAGGGTGGCGGTGATGCAGTCAGGCGCCGTGGTCGAGAGCGGCGAGGCGCGCGATGTCTTCGAGAACCCCGCTCATGCCTATACCAAGGCGCTGATCGGCTCGATCCCGGCGCTCAATTTCACCAAGCGCGACGGTCGGCTGGCCGAGACCGGCACGACCGTTCGTCATCGCCCCACGACGATGGCCTCTCCTGCCGATCAAAGAAACAGGCGGATCGCCATCGCCGGCAAGGGGATCAGCCATTCCTTCGGCGACCAGGCGGTGCTGCACAATATCGACCTCAGCATCGGCCAGGGCGAGACCTTTGGCCTGATCGGCGAGTCCGGCTCGGGCAAGTCGACACTGGCGCGGATTGTCACCGGGCTGCAGACACCGAGCCAAGGATCGGTCGAACTGTTCGGCAGAACGGTCGCGCCGCGCGCCGAGAAACGCGCGCCGGGCGAGCGACGGGACGTGCAGATGGTTTTCCAATCGCCCGACCGCACGCTCAATCCGCGCCACCGGATCGGGCGGATCATCAGCCGGCCGCTGCGGCGGCTTGCCGGCCTTGGCCGAAGCGACGCGAAGACCCGCGTCGCCGAGCTTCTCCGCTCCGTCCGGCTGGCCGACACGACCGCCGAGCAGAAACCGCGTTCATTGTCCGGCGGTCAGCGGCAGAGGGCGGCAATCGCGCGCGCCTTCGCCGGGGCGCCGAAAGTGGTGGTGCTGGACGAACCGACCTCGGCGCTGGACGTGTCGGTGCAGGCGACGGTTCTCAACCTGCTCAACGACCTTCAGCGCGACAGGGACACGACCTATCTGTTCATCAGCCACGACCTCAGGGTCGTGCGCTACATGGCCGACAGGATCGGCGTGCTCTATCGCGGCCGGCTGTTCGAGACCGGCACGTCCGAACAGGTCTTCCGCGGGCCCAACCATCCCTACACGAAGCAGCTTTTGGCGGCGTCTTCAGACGAGGCTCCGACCATCGCCCTCCAGGTCGGAGCGCCAATCGAGGGCCCCTCTATCGGCGGCTGCGCATTTGCCGACCGCTGCCCGCTTGCCGCGCCTCAGTGCCGGAAGGCGGAGCCTGCCTCAGCGGATATCGGCAATGGCCATTTGATCGCCTGCTGGCGAACGGATGCGTTGCTGGCCAGCTAGCCGATCCGGTTTCCGCTTGCCGGATCGAACAGATGCAGTGCCGCCGGATCGGCGGCAAGGCGGATGGTGTCGCCCGGCTTCACGTCGCTGCGGCCCATGACGAAGACGCAGATCTGCTGGTTGGCGAGCCTGACATAGAACTGCGTCGACAGGCCGAGTGGCTCGACGACCTCGACCTCGGCCTTCAGCGCGCCGTCGTCGACCAGCTTGATGTGCTCGGGCCGCAGGCCGACAGTGAGCGCATCGCCATCGCCCAGCGGCAGGCCATCCGGCAATCTGAGCTTCTGGCCGTCGGCGAGCACGGCATCGACCTTGCCGCCCTTGGCGACCTTGGCCGGCAAGAAATTCATGCCCGGCGAGCCGATGAAGCCGGCGACGAAGGTGTTGGCCGGACGGTCGTAAAGCTCGAGCGGATGGCCGACCTGCTGCACATAGCCGTCATGCATGACGACGATGCGGTCGGCCATGGTCATCGCCTCGACCTGGTCATGGGTGACATAGACCGACGTGGTCTTGAGCTGCTGGTGCAGCGCCTTGATCTCGGCGCGCATATGGACGCGCAATTTGGCGTCGAGGTTGGAGAGCGGCTCGTCGAACAGGAACACTTTCGGGTCGCGCACGATGGCGCGGCCCATGGCGACACGCTGGCGTTGGCCGCCGGACAATTGGCGTGGCAATCGGGCGAGATAGGAATCGAGGCCGAGCCGTTTGGCTGCCGCGCCTACGCGACCGTCGATCGTGGCCTTCTCGGCCTTCTTCAGCATCAGGCTGAAGCCCATGTTCGACGACACATCCATATGCGGGTAGAGCGCGTAGGACTGGAACACCATGGCGATGTTGCGGTCCTTGGGCGCGACGTCGTTGACCAAGCGCTCGCCGATATGGATCTCGCCGCCGGTGACCTCCTCGAGGCCCGCGATCATGCGCAAGAGCGTGGACTTGCCGCAGCCGGACGGACCAACCAGCACGACGAACTCGCCATCGGCGATTTCCAGATCGACGCCGTGCAGGATGCGCAGCGCGCCATAATCCTTCTCGACATTTCGCAGCGTGACGGAAGCCATCTTTTATCCTTTGACCGCGCCGGCGGTGAGGCCGGTAACGAGATAGCGTTGCAGGAAGGCGAAGAAGACGCAGACCGGGATCAGCGCCAGGATGGAAGCCGCCATCATCTGCCCCCAGTCGACGGCGAACTTGCCGATGAAGGTGAGCAGGCCGACGGCGAAGGTCTTCTGCTCGTCGCTGGAGATCAGCATCAGCGCGAACAGCAATTCGCTCCAGGCGGCGGTGAAGACGAAACCGAGCGTCGCGCCCATGCCGGGCAAGGTCAGCGGCACGATCACCCGGCGCATCGCCTGCGCGCGCGTGCAGCCATCGATCATCGCGGCTTCCTCCAGATCCTTCGGGATGCCGTCGAAGAAGGACTGCATGAGAAATGTGGCGAAGGCGGTGTTGAAAGCGGTGTAGATGATGATCAGGCCGACCAGGCTGTTGGTGAGACCCAGATCGCCCATGATGCGGTAGATCGGCGGAATGACCATGACCAGCGGGAAGGTCTGCGTGAGCAGCAGCAGGATCGCCAGCGTCGCCTTGCCGCGGAAGGTGAAGCGCGACATGGCGTAGCCGGCGAGCGTGGCGATGACGGTGACGAACGCGGCCGTGGACACCGAGACGATGACGCTGTTCAGGAAATAACGCGGGAAGTCGGAGGCTTCGAGCACGGTGGCGAAGTTCTTCAGCGTCGTTTCCGACGGCCAGAAGGTGATGCCTTCGGAATAGAGCAGACGCTCGGGCGTCACCGAGATCTTCAGCGTCCAGAAGATCGGGAACAGCGCGAAGATCACATAAGCCGCGATCGCCGCGTAGAGGCCGATGCCGCCGAAGATGCGCGAGGAGGTGGAGCGACCGGCGATCATCATACGTGCCTCACCAGCGTGCGACGGATGGCGATCAGGCCGATGGCATAGGCGATGAGCAGCACCAGCAGCAGCACCGCAACCGCCGAGGCGTAGCCTTTGTCCAGCGACTTGAAGGCGCTGACATAGATGTAGACCGGCACCGTGCTGGTCGAACCCGCCGGCCCGCCCTCCGTCATGACGAAGATCAGGTCGGCGAAAGTGGCGATCCAGATGGTGCGCAGCATGACCGTGATGACGATGGTCGGCGCCAGGAAAGGCAGCGTCACCTTGGTGAAGCGCTGCCAGGGCGAGGCGCCGTCGATGGCCGCCGCCTCATGCAGTTCGGACGGGATCGACTTCAGCGCGGCGAGCAGCGTGATGGCGAAGAAAGGAATGCCGAACCAGATGTTGGCGACGATCGGCCCCCACAGGGCGGTGGCCGGATCTGAGAGCACATTGGTCGGCTCGGCCTTCAGGCCCAACGCGAACAGCCAGTGCGGCAGCGGCCCGATGATCGGGTTGAACAGCCAGGCCCAGGTGAGGCCGGAAAGGAAGGACGGCACCGCCCAGGGCAGGAACACCACCGCCTGCACGACCTTGCGGCCGTAGAAGGGCCTGTCGAGCAGCAGCGCCAAGCCAAGCCCCAGAAAAAACTGGAAGAACAGGCTGGTGACCGTCCACCACAGCGTGTTGATCAGCGCCTGTCCAAGCACCTGGTCGGAAAGCATCGCCTGGTATTGGGCAAGGCCGACATATTGCGACTTGAAGGCCGAGAATTTGCGGAAGGAATAGCTGATGCCGATGATCAGCGGCACCAAAAGCACCAGGACCAAAAGCACGATAGCCGGCGAAAGATAGAGCCATGGCTCGATCGCAGCCCTGCTCAGCCGCCGCTTTCGCGGCGGCGCGGCGGATCGGATTTCGGAGACGGCGTAGGTCATACGGTGCTCGCGTTGGACGATTGGGGCGGCGTAGCAACAGCGTCCTTCTCCCCGTTTGCGGGGAGAAGATGCCAGCAGGCAGACGAGGGGCGGCGCGAACTTACGAGGATCTGGCGCTGCCCCTCATCCGGTCCTTCGGACCACCTTCTCCCCGTAAACGGGGAGAAGGAAAAGCCTGCGCTTACTTCTTGTTCTTCGCCATCCAGTCCTGCTGTTCCTTGGTCAGGAACGCCGCCCATTCGTCGGCTACCTGCTTGGCCGGCTTCTGGCCGAGCAGCACTTCCTGGAAGTTCTTGATCGCCACCTGGTCGACGAAGTTGCCGAGGTTTTCCAGATGCGTCGGCGGCGTCACCATTTCATATTTGGAGCTGTCGCTGAGCTCGGTGAACCAGCCCTTGAACTGCTCGGTCTTGAAATGGGGGTCCTGGTCGGCGCCGTTGTGGATCGGCACGACGCCGACTTCCTTGGCCCATTCCAGATTGTCCTTGGGCGACAGCAGCGTCGACATCAGCTTCCAGGCTTCGTCCTTGTGCTGGGAAGTGGCGAACATCGCCCAGCCGGCATAGCCCAGCGTCGGATAGGACTTGCCGCTCGGGCCGACCGGCAATGGCGCCACAGCGAAGTCGTCGGCGCTCATCTTGTCGGCGATGCCGAGCAGCGCGTCCGGATCCTGGTTGAGCATGGCGCAGGTGCCGGAATAGAAGCCGGTCACCGTCTCGTTGAAGCCCCAGCTCACAGCGTCCTTCGGCGCAAGGCCATTCTTGTACATGTCGGCCAGCATCTGCAGGCCCTTGACCGAGCCTTCCTCGTTGATGGTCGAGGTGCCGTCCGGGTTGAAATAGCCGCCCTTGCCCTGGGCGATGTTCATGAACATGTGCATGCCGTTGAAGGCGCCGGGGCCGCCGCGCAGGCAGTAGCCGTATTTCCCGGGAATGGCCGAGATCTTCTTGGAATCTTCGACGAACTCGTCGAGCGTCGCCGGCGGGCCGTCCAGACCGGCCTGCTTGAACAGCTTCTTGTTCCAGAACAGCGCGTTCACATAGTAGCCATAGGGGATCATGAATTGCGTGTTGTTGACGGTCGAGCCGAACTGCTTGGCGCGCTCGCCGAGCGTCTTGGCATCGGGCCACTTGGCCATGTAAGGGCCGAGATCCTCGAGCTGGCCGTTATTGGCGTAGAGGCCCATCCAGCGTTCGGGCATCTCGACGACATCGGGCGTGTCGCCGGCCTGCACCATGGTGAGGAACTTCTCGAAGGCCTGGCCCCAGGGCAGCGAGACCACCTCGACCTTGATGCCGGGATTGGCGCGCTCGAAATCGGCGATCTGCTTCTTCAGGAATTCGGTGCGCGGCGGGCTGGTGATGACCTCGACCAGCTTGATGGTGGTGTCGGCCAACGCACCGCTGGCGGAGATCGCCAGGCCGGCGACGGCGGCAAGCATGAAGGTCAGTCTTTTCATCTTCAGGACTCCCATTTTGATCCTTATTTTTTTGCTCTGTCGAAGGCTTGGGCGATGTCGGCCCAGAGGTCTTCGACATTTTCCAATCCGACATTGAAGCGGATGGTTCGGGGGCTGACGCCGAAGCGCGCCATCGAATTGATGCCCGGCGTCTGCTCGAGCGAGGCCTTTGCCGGCACGACCAGGCTTTCATGGCCGCCCCAACTGACGCCGATGCGAAAATATTTCAGCGCGTCGACGAAAGCCGGGATGTCGACATCCTCGGTGACCTCGAAGGAGAACAGTCCGGCATAGCCGGCTAAAGTCTTCTTGCCGGGATGGTTGGAGTAGGCAGGGTGGTTGACGCGCTCGACCTTGCCGTGCGCCTTTAGCCGCTCGGCGATGACAAGCCCGCTCTTCATGTGGTGCGGCAGGCGCAGCGGCAGCGTGCGCAGGCCGCGCAGCAATAGCCAGCCTTCGAAGGGCGACAGCTTGCCGCCAAGCTGGGAATAGGTCTGCTCGTTGATATGCTTGATGTGGACGGCAGAACCCGCCACCACGCCGGCGACGGTGTCGCTGTGGCCGCTCAGATATTTCGAGGCCGAATGCAGCACCAGGTCGACGCCGTGCGAGATCGGCTTCTGGAAGACGGGCGTCGCCCAGGAATTGTCGATGGTGGTGACAATGCCCTGCTCCTTGGCCAGCCGCGTCAGGTGTTCGAGATCCTGCAGCTCGAACATCATCGAGGTCGGGCTTTCGAGGTAGAGCAGCTTGGCGCCGGGAAGCGCCGCGGCAACCGCGTCGGGATCGGAGCCGTCGACATAGTCGACCTTGATGTGAAGGCGCGGAAACAGGCGCTCGAACAGGCGGTAGGCATCGCCATAGCAATTGCGCACGGCGACCATGCGCTCGCCGGCGCCGACGAAGGCGAGCACCGTGGCGCTGATCGCCGCCATGCCGCTGGAGAAGCCGCGCGCGGCTTCCGCGCCCTCGAGCGCCGCGACGCGCGCCTCGAACTCCATCACCGTCGGATTGTCGCCGCGCGAGTAGATCGGCTGCTTCCTCCTGCCGGCGAAGGTCTCGGCCATGTCGGCGTAATTGGCGAAGGTGAACAGCGAGGTCTGGTAGATCGGTGGCACCACCGCGCCGCCCGGGAACGGATCGTCATGCGCCAGCAGCGTCGCCGCCTCGCCGAGATAGTCGCTGGCCAGGGAAGCCGGGTCGAAGGTGTTGGGCTGCTCGTTCATCTGCGGTCCGAAAGTTTGAGGTTGGCGGCGCCGCGCTTCAGATCGTCCTCGACGGTGGCGATCAGCTTCAGCGCTTCGGCGCGGGCGCCTTCGGGGTCGCGCGCGGCGATGCGCTCGAAGATGGTGCGGTGATAGGGAAAGCTTGCATGGCCGAAATCCCGCACGCCGAGCGGATGCTCCCAGAAACGGTGGAACATCTCGTACATGGCGGCGATGATCTGCTCGAAGAGCGGGTTGCCGGAGGCGCGGAAGACCGCCTGGTGGAATTCCCAATCCTCCTCCGAGGACATGCCGGCGCGAGTCTGGAAGGCCTCCTCCATGAGGTCGAGCTTGCGCTCGATCTCGGCGAGCTCGGCCTTGCCGGCGCGAATAGCGCAAAGGGCGGCTGCCTCGGCCTCCAGCGCGCGGCGGATCTCCAGCGTCGCCATCAGGCCGGCGAAGTCGTTGCCGCCGGCGAGCGTCAGCGGCATGTGCAGCATGTCGGGGGAGACGGCGGCCTTGAGATAGGTGCCCGAGCCCTGCCGCCGTTCGACGAGGCCCAGCCCTTCCCAGCGGGTCAGGGCCTCGCGCACCGTGTTGCGGCTGACCTTGAGGCGTTCGGCCAGGATACGCTCGGTCGGCAGCTTTTCGCCCGGGCCCAGAGCCTCCTGCCGCACGAAGCCCGCCAATGCTTTCAGCACCGCGTCATCGCGGGCCGTGGTCTGGATGGGGGGCAGAAAATCGGTCAAGCCGGCCGCGCCTAAAGTGGTTCAATGGTCCAACCAATTTCTGCACAGACGGAAAAGATGAGTCAACAGTCGAAAACGGGCCGGGCTGAACAGCGCTATGCGCCATCCAGCCCCGGCGTTTCAGGCGCGGATGCGTGCCGGCTCGGCCGCACGCTCCCGGCGCCAGCGCGCGAACATTTCCTCGCGGACCCGCCTCGAACCCGAAAGCCGCTCCTTGGCCTCCGCCAGCACGGCCGGCGAAGCCTCGGCGGGCGTGCCGGAGCGGAAGGGAGGCGCCGGGGCATGTTCGAGCGAGAGCTGCACGAGACGGTCAGCCAGACGGCCCGGCGCTGCGGCTTCGGCTCCGAGGAGACGATGCGGCGCGGCTTTCTACGTATCCTCGGCACCAATCCGCGCGGCTACCGCGAGCGTTTCTGATCGAGACCGCTCGCGCCATGAAGCGGGGCTTAGCGCGTTTCGCCGTTTCACGGAAACGGCGAAACGCACTATCTCTTTTTACGCAATTCCGGGCGGAAAACCGCTCACACTTTTCCTGGAATTGCTCTAGCGGTGACGCGGCGGAACTCGCGGTTGAAGTTCGATTTGGTCAGGAAGCCGGATTCGAGCATCGCGGAGGCCGAGTCACGCTGATACGCACGACCTGCAGAGGAGCATGCAGGGTCCGATGTGGTCTCGGCCTCCGCGAAAAGCTTCCGTGGCCTCCGGGCGTGAAGCTTATAGAGCTGCCGGAAGCGGCCCAATCGCGGCAAGGCCGGCTTCGGTCAGTGCATAGATGCCGCGCTCGGCGCGGGCGAACCAGCCATAGTAGTTATGCTGCAGGATGCTCGCGGCGCGCGGCGAAAGGGCCTTGAGGTCGCGCGGCCGTTTCGGGCCGTCGGCCATGGCGGCGGCGCAGGCCAGCGCCTCCTGCCGGTAGGCGGTCATGATCGGCTTCTTGCGCGTGCTGCCGCCGACGGACGGATCGCCCTTGCGGCGGTGATGCTCCTCGACCAGGCGCGAGCGCCGCCTGGGATCCCGGCGCGGCGGCAGGGCGGCGGGACTGAGCAGCAGCTCCACCTCACCCTTCCTGCCGACACCCAACAGGCCGAAGCCGAGACGGCGGCAGAGCGCGCGAAAGCGGCGGTCGTGCTCGCGGCCCCTGCCGCGCGCCGACATATAGGCGGCGAGCCACACCTCGTCGCACGCGGCCGCGCGATCGACGGCTTGCAGAACGAGCTCGAGGTTGAATTGCAGCTTCAGCTCGCAGATGACGACAACCGGCGGCTCGCCGGCGCGCACGCCGACCACGTCGCAGCCGCCGATCTCGCCCTTGACGGCGAAATCCATGCTCTCGAGAAACCGCTTCACCGGCTCGTAGAGGGAAGTCTCCTGCATGCGACAGGCATAGCCGATTCGCGGCGGTCGGGCACCGCGGGCGGCGCCCCGGTTTGCCGCGCCATGTCTCAGGCGCGATGCAGGTAATCCTCGATCGACTTCGCCTTCATCTCGATCGAGAATCCGGGCGCCTGGGGCGGCATATAGGCGGCGTCGCGGATCACGCAGGGTTCCAAAAAATGCTCGTGCAGGTGATCGACATATTCGATGACCCGCCCGTCCTTGCTGCCTGACACGGCGACATAGTCGATCATCGACAGGTGCTGGACATATTCGCACAGGCCGACGCCGCCGGCATGCGGCCAGACCGGCAGGCCGAACTTGGCCGCGATCAGGAGCACCGCCAGCACTTCGTTCAGCCCGCCCATGCGGCAGGAATCGATCTGCACCACGTCGATCGCGCCGCCAGCGATGAACTGCTTGAACATGATGCGGTTCTGGCACATCTCGCCGGTCGCGACCTTGATCGGCGCGACAGCCTTGCGGATCTTGGCGTGGCCGGCGACATCGTCCGGGCTGGTCGGCTCCTCGATAAAGAAGGGCCTGGCGAAGGCGAGGTCCTTGAGCCAATCGATCGCCTGGTCGACCTCCCATACCTGGTTGGCGTCGATCATCAGGTAGCGGTCCGGACCGATGACCTCGCGGGCGATCCCGAGACGGCGGATATCGTCGGCGCGATCGCGGCCGACCTTCAGCTTGATATGGTTGAACCCATCGTCGACCGCTTCCTGGCAGAGACGCCTGAGCTTGTCGTCGGGATAGCCTAGCCAGCCGGCGGAGGTGGTGTAGCAGGCATAACCCTCACGCTCGAGCGTGGCGATGCGGTCGGCCTTGCCGGCTTCGGCCTTCTTCAAAATCTCCAGCGCCTCGGCCGGCGTGATCGCATCGGTGAGGTAGCGGAAGTCGACAAGGCGCACGATTTCTTCCGGGCTCATCTCGGCGACCAGGCGCCAGACCGGTTTGCCGGCTTCCTTGGCCCAAAGGTCCCAGACGGCATTGACCACCGCGCCGACCGCGAGATGCATGGCGCCCTTATCCGGCCCGATCCAGCGCAACTGGCTGTCGCCGGTCACATGGTGCCAGAAGCGGCCGGGATCCTCTTTCACCCAGTCGAGGTCGAGTCCGACGACCAGATGGCGCAGCGCTTCGATCGCCGCGCAGCAGATCTCGTTGCCGCGGCCGATGGTGAAGGTGAGGCCGTGGCCCTTCAGCGACTGGACATCGGTGTC
Organism: Mesorhizobium sp. B4-1-3; assembly: GCF_006439355.1. Classification (GTDB taxonomy): domain Bacteria; phylum Pseudomonadota; class Alphaproteobacteria; order Rhizobiales; family Rhizobiaceae; genus Mesorhizobium. The sequence continues at coordinate 83,288 of NZ_VFTG01000015.1, read as the reverse complement.
GAGGATGACATAGGCGGCCGAATAGTCCGGGTCCGGATTCATAGCATCCGAGCCGTCGAGGCTTTGCGATGTCGGGAAACGGAGGTCGAAGGTTCTGAGGTCCGTGATTTTCGTCATTGCTGCCTCGTACTAGCCCGCCTCGTCATTGGATCGCCACCGCTCAATTGCCCGCCGAACGGCCTCAGATCGACCAGCCGCCGTCGATATTATAGGCCTGTCCCGTCGTATAAGTCGCGCCGGCGAGATAGACCGCGAGGTCGGCGATCTCTTCCGGCGTGCCGATCCTGCCCATCGGCTGGCGGGCGATGAAGGCCGCGCGCGCCGCCTCATAGTCGCCTTGCGCCTGCATGCGGCCCTGAAGCGAAGGGCTTTCAACCGTGCCCGGGCAGATCGCGTTGCAGCGGATGCCTTTGGCGACATAGTCAGCCGCGATCGATTTGGTCAGGCCGACCACGGCCGCCTTGGTCACGCCATAAGCAAAACGGTTCGGCACGCCCTTCGGGGCGCCGGCGACGGAGGCCATGTTGACGATCGAGCCGTCGCCGCGTTCCAGCATGCCGGGCAGCACGGCGCGGATGGTGCGGATCATAGCGCGCACATTGAGGTTGAAGGCGAAGTCGAGATCCTCGTCCTTCATCTCGAGGATCGAGCCGGCATGAACGAAGCCGGCGCAGTTGAACAGGACATCGACCTGGCCGATCTCGGCGAAGGCGGCCTTCACCGCCTCGTCGTTCAGCACATCGAGTTTTCGCGTCGCAATGCCGGGCGTGTCGGCAAGTTCGGCCAAGGCCGTCTCGTTGATGTCGGTGGCGTGGACGATGGCGCCCGCTTTCGCGAAAGCCAGCGCGCTTGCCCGTCCAATGCCTTGCGCGGCCGCCGTAACGACCACGACCTTGCCTGTGATGTCAGCCATTCTTCTGTCTCCGTCTTTCAGCCGGGCCGTCGCTCGACGATGTAGATGTGATCCGCGGCCAGCACGACCTCGTCACGCTGGTTCAAAACCTCGACGCGCTCGATGACGCGCCCGGCGTTTGGCCGTTTCGGGTCGTCTTCCTTGGCGGCGATGGTGGTGCGCGTGCGAATGGTGTCGCCGATGAAGACTGGCTTGATGAAACGCAGCCTGTCGTAGCCGTAGGAGAAGGCGACCGGATTGATGACGCTCGCCGTCAGGCCGACGCCGACCGAGAAGACCAGGGTGCCATGGGCAATGCGCTGGCCAAAAGGCGTCGTCTTCATGAACTCGGCATCCATGTGATGCGGGAAGAAATCGCCGGTGTGGCCGGCATGGACGACGAAGTCGGTCTCAGTGATGGTGCGGCCGCCGGTGAGGCGGGACGAGCCGATCTCGTAATCCTCGAAATAGGTGGTCTGTTCCATGTCCCGCCTATGGCTTTTCGGCCAGCGGCGTCGCCGGCGCGGAGCTCGATTTATAGGCGGCCTCGACCAACGCCATGGTGTGCCAGGCGTCCTCGACGGAACTCACCAGTTCCGCGTCCTCGCCGGACGCGAAGCGCTGGACATTGGCCATGCGGCCGACAAAGGCATCGGGGAACCATTCGCCGGCGAGCGGGACGGTGACCCACTCCGAGCCGCCCTTGGGATGGATTTCCAAGATGTCCGGTTCGCCGCGTGGATAGTCGAGGTTGAGGCCGAGCTTGACATAGGCCGCGCCCTCTGTGCCGCAGATGCGGAACTCGCAGGCCTGGTAGCGCCGGCCGAACTTGTGGTCGTGGTTGATCGACAGCCCGCAGCGCACCGTGTCGCCATAGTCGAGGATGGCACTGGTGCGGGTCTGCGCGACCTTGTGGTTGGGATGGCCGAGCGTCTTGGCATGCACGCCCAGCGGATTGCCGAGAAGCTGGCGGATCAGGTCAAGATAGTGGATCGAATGCATGGCAATCTCGACGCGTGGCGCCTTGAGCAGGAATTCCCAGAGCTGCCAGGGCGTGTCCAGCGCCAGAAGCGCGTCGAAATCGACGACCTCGCCCAACCATCCGCGGGCGATGGCATCCTTCAGCGCGAGCATCATCGGCGCGAAGCGGAGCTGGAAATTGACCGCCGCCTTCAGTTGCTTGGCGCGGCAGATTTCCAGGATCTCGGTCGCCTCGCCGAGATAATTGCCCATCGGCTTCTGGATCAGCGCCACCGCGCCATCGGGCAAGGCCTTCAGCACCTCGGCGTGCCGGCCCGGCGGCGTCGCCAGATCGAAGATTGCGTCCTTCACGGCCGCGGCCTCCTCGACCGAGCCGAACGCCTTCACGCCCCATTTGTCGGCGAGCCTTTGCGCCTTGGGCTGGTCCGGATCGTAGAGGCCGGAAATCGGGAAACCGCCCTTGCAGTAGGCGGGAAAATGCGCGTCGCCGACGATCGAGCCGGCGCCGAAGGTGACGATCGGGCGCGGCTTCGAGGGCTTGGGCCAGGACTGCGCCAGCGATGCCGGATCAAAGGCATCAGTCATGATGGAAGACCTCTTGCATCGACGCCCACCACTCGCCTTCCTTGCGGGTTTCCAGCGGCTCCTGGCATGGCATGCAGACCGCCCACCACTCCTGCGTCTTCGGGTCGGCGGCCATCTTGGCCATGTCGGCCGCGTAGTCGCTGCCGTGGTACTCGAAATAGGAGAAAAGCAGGTTCTCCGGCCGCTTCAGGAAGATCGAATAGTTCTTGATGTTGCAGGCCGAGATCATGGCGAGAACGTCCGGCCATACGGCGGCGTGAAGGCGGACATATTCCTCGACCTTCTCGGGCTTCAGCCCAAGCACCATTCCCATGCGCTGCATATCCGCCTCCCTATTTCACGATCGCCGTGGTGAATTCGGCGATGCTCCTTGCCTTGACCGCGTCCCAGTCCCAGTCGATGCCGATGCCCGGCTCGCTGGGCGCCAGGGCGTGGCCATCTTCGATGCGCATCTTGGCGCCCGTCAACTGATCGAGCTGCGGAATATACTCGACATATTTGCCGTTCTGGATGGCGCAGACCAGGCTGACATGCAACTCCATCAGGAAATGCGGGCAGACCGGCATGTCGAAGGCCTCCGCAGCATGGGCGACCTTCAGCCATGGCGTGATGCCGCCGATGCGGCCGACGTCGACCTGGATGATGTTGGCGCCGCCTTTCTGCATGTACTCGCGGAAGTGCCTGATGGAATAGAGCGACTCTCCCACCGCGATCGGCGTCGCCGTCGAATTCGACAGCCGCACATGGCCGTCTATGTCGTCGGCCGGTAGCGGCTCCTCGATCCAGGCGAGGTCGAGATCGCGCAAGCGCTCGGCGCGGCGGATCGCTTCGTCGACGGAAAAGCCCTGGTTGCAATCCGTCATGACCTCGTAGCCGTCGCCGACCGCCTTGCGCACCGCCGACAGCCGTGAAAAATCCTCCGAGCCATGCGGCTTGCCGATCTTGACCTTCGAGCCGGTGAAACCCTTGGCCTTGGCCTCCAGCGCGTCGTCGACCAGCGCCTGAGTCTCGATGTGCAGCCAGCCGCCTTCCGTGGTGTAGAGCGGACAGCGATCCTTGGCGCCGCCGGCGAGCTTCCAGAGCGGCAGGTTCTGTTTTCTAGCCCGCAGATCCCAAAGGGCGGTGTCGATGGCGGCCAGTGCGATCGCGGTGATGGCGCCGATGGTGGTGGCGTGGGTGGCGAATTCGAGCTCGTGCCAGATCGCCTCGATCTGGTCGGCGTCGCGGCCGATCAGGCGCGGCGCGAGATGGTCGGCAAGCAGCCGCATCACCGATGAGCCGCCGGTGCCGATCGTGTAGCTGTAGCCGGTGCCCAACGCGCCGTCGGAATCGGTGATGGTGACGATCGGCGTTTCCTGGCTGACGAAGCTCTGGATGGCGTCGGTACGCTTGACCTTCGGCACGAGGTCGACCATGCGCAGTTCGATTTTCTCGATTTTCGCCATGTCAGTTCCTCAGCGATTTTCCGGTTTCGGCGGAGAACAGATGCGCGCGGCTCAGGTCGAAGCTCATGCCGATCCTGTCGCCGGCTTTCAGCGGCTTGGGATTGAGCATGCGCGAGACCCAGTCGGTGCCGTTGAATTCGGCGAAGACCAGCGTTTCGTTGCCGAGCGGCTCGGTGATGCTGACCGGCAGCTCGATACGATGGACTTCCGCTTCGCCCCCGGAGCTCAAGCCGTGGCCGGTGGGATAGAAATCATCGGGGCGGATGCCGAACACGACCTTGTCGCCGGCTGCCGTCTTCGAATTGAACTGGCCAGGCAGAGGCAGGCTGTCGCCGCCGCTGAACACCAGCCTGCCATCGCTCACCGTCGCCTCATGCAAATTCATTGGCGGCGAGCCGATGAAGCCGGCGACGAAGCGGGTGGCGGGACGGCTGAACACCTCGTCCGGCGTGCCGACCTGCTCGATGTAACCGGAGCGCATGATGACGATGCGGTCGGCGAGCGTCATCGCCTCGACCTGGTCGTGGGTGACGTAGATGACGGTCGACTTCACCTTGGCATGCAGCTTCTTGATCTCGGTGCGCATCTGCGTGCGGAGCTTCGCGTCGAGGTTGGAGAGCGGCTCGTCGAACAGAAACACGTCCGGATCGCGCACGATGGCGCGGCCCATGGCGACGCGCTGGCGCTGGCCGCCGGAGAGCTGCGAGGGGCGGCGCTCCAGCAATTCGTCCAGGCCGAGGATGGCGGAGGCTTCGGCGACCCGCCGGTCCATGTCGTCCTTGGCGGCACCCGCGATTTTCAGCGAGAAACCGAGATTCTCGCGCACCGTCATATGCGGATAGAGCGCGTAGGACTGGAACACCATGGAGATGTTGCGCGAGCGCGGCGGCAGGTCGTTGACCGTGCGGCCGCCGATATCGATGTTGCCGCCGCTGATATCCTCGAGGCCGGCGATCATGCGCAGGGTCGTCGATTTGCCGCAGCCAGACGGGCCGACCAGCGCGATGAATTCGCGGTCGGCGATCTCGAGATCGATGCCGTGCACGATCTCCATATTGCCGTAGCGCTTGGTGAGCTTTTTCAGCGAAACCGTTGCCATGAAGTCAACCTTTCACCGCGCCGGAGGTGAGGCCGCCGACGAGATGTTTCTGGACGATGTAGGTGAGAGTCAGCGCCGGAATGATCATCACCACGGCCAGCGCGCACATGCCGCGCCAGTCGATGGTGAACTCGGCCGTGTAGTCGAGCAGCCCGACCGGCAGCGTCTTGGAGTTGACGGAGCGGGTGAGCTGCGAGGCCAAAGCGAACTCGTTCCAGCAGGTGAGGAAGGCGAAGATCGCGGCCGAAGCGATGCCGGGGCGCGCCAGCGGGAATTCCACCTGCCAGAAGGCCTGCCAGCGCGTGCAGCCGTCGATTTGCGCGGCTTCGGCGAGGTCCTTCGGCACCTGGCGGAAGAAGCCGTCGATCAGCCAGATGGTGAAGGGCACGTTGAGCGCGACATAAGCGAGGATCATGCCGATATGGGTGTCGATGATGCCCAACCGCACATAGAGGAAGAACAGCGGTAGCGACAGCGCGATGCCGGGCACGGTGCGCGTCAGCATCAGGCCGAGGAACATGCCCGACTTGCCGCGAAAGCGGTAACGCGCAAAGGCGTAGCCGCCGGCCATGCCGATCGCGACCGCGATCACCGTCGAGGTGACCGAGATGATCAGCGAGTTGCGGAAATAGTCGAGGACCGGAATGCCGCCTTTGCCGATACCGCTGAACATGGCGATGTAAGCATCGAGCGACACTTCCTGCGGGATCCAGACCGGCGGCTTGGCCATGATCTCGACCGTGGGCCTCAGCGACGACAGCACGATCCAGATGCCCGGCAGGCAGATGACGAGCATGGCGAGGAACAGGCTGACACGGTGCGCCACGGTCAGCGCGCGGCGCGTCAGGCGGGCGGAGGCGTTCTCGTCCATCGTCACCACTCCGCGCCAATCTGCGCGCGCGCCGCGGCGAGCTTGTTATAGAAATAGACGGTGAAGGCGATCGACAGCAGGATCGAGAAGTAGGCCATGGCGTTGGCGAGGCCCATGCGAGCGTCGCTGTAGGCGGTACGTCCGACCAGCGTCCACAACAGCTCCGTGCGGCCGGCCGGGCCGCCATCGGTTATGATCTTGACGATGTCATAGGCGCGCGCCACGTCCAGCGAGCGGATCGTCATGGCGATATAGGCGAAGGGCATGACGAAGGGCCATGTGACATAGCGGAAGGTCTGCCAAGGCGTGCAGCCGTCGACGCGGGCCGCCTCGATCGGTTCCTTGGGCATGGCGAGCAGGCCGGCCAGGATCAGGATGGCGAAGATCGAGGTCGACGACCAGATCTCGGCGATCGTAATGGCGATGAAGGCGAGATGGCCTTCGATCAGCCACGGGATGGCGTCCTGCGTGATGCCCAGCGACTGCAGCGCGTTGTTCACCAGGCCGATATTGTCGTTGAACATGAATTTGAACTGAAAGCCGACCAGGATCGGCGAGAACATCATCGGGAACATCATCAGCGTGCGCAGGATACGCTGGCCGCGCGTCGCCTTCTCGACCAGCATGGCTAGACCCAGGCCGAGCAGCATTTCGAGGTTCAGCGCGATGGTGAGCAGCAGGACGGTGCGGCCGAAGGCCCACCAGAAATCCGCGTTGGACAGGATCGAGAGATAGTTCCTGAAGCCGATGAAGACGAAGAAGGTCTCGGGCCGCGTCAGACGGAACGGCGTGAAGCTGGAATAGAGCGACAGGATCAACGGCAGCACCACGACCGCCGCCAGCACGACGATGGCCGGGAGCAGCAGCAGAAACGGCGCGGATGGCTTGAGGCCCTTCATCAGTATCCTGTGGGGTATTGCATTCATTTCGGGCCGCCACGGGCATTGCGCCGGCCGGAGCGGAAAGTCAGCGGCGACAGGACGCTGTCGCCTCCCCCATTCACGATGGGGGAGGCAGCCTTGGGAGCGCTGCTTAGAGCTTGCCGGCGTCCTGGAGGATCTGCGTCGCCTTGGCGGCGGCGTCGTCGAGAGCCTGCTTGGACGTCTTGTCGCCAAGAATCGCCGCCTGCAGCTCGGGATAGACGGCGTTGGAGATCTCTATCCATTCCGGCGTCTGCGGCACGGCGAAGGCGTGCTTGGCTTCCTCCTGGAAGGCGGAGAGAACCTCCTTCTTGTAAGGATCGTTTTCAGCCTGCTTCAAGTCCCAGTCCCAAACCGCGGTGCGGGTCGGCAACGGACCGGCGGCCGCTTCCAGCTTCTGGCTGTCCTCGTTGGTCAGCCACCAGACGAGCGAAGCCGCGGCTTCCTTGTTCGGGCAGTTCTCGGTCACCGAGAAGCCATGGAAACCCGACCAGCCGGTGCGCTTGCCGGAAGAGCCCTTGGGCGCGACCTTCACGCCGACATTGCCGGCGACCTTCGAGGACTTCGGGTCGTTGAAGAAACCGGCCCAGCCCGGCCAGTCGAGGTTGATCGCCACGGTACCGGAGGCAAAGCCCTGGCCGAGATCGTCCCAGAGGTAATTGGTGGTGCCGGCCGGCACGGCCTTGGCCTTGTAGAGGTTGACGAACCAGTCGAGCGCGCGGATGCCGGCCTCGGAGTTGAAGACGGGCTTGCCGCCCTTGTCGAGATATTCGCCGCCCTCGGCGACCACCATCTCGTAGAAGCGGCCGTTGATCGCCTCTTCCTTGCCGGCGAACTGCGTGCCGTAGAAATTTGGCGGGTTGGCGAAGAACTCGGCCTGGTCGGTCACTTCCTTCCAGGTGTCCGGCGGCGCAAGGTCATAGCCGTATTTGGCCTTGAACTTGGTCTTGTTGTCGGCGTTCTCGTAGAGGCTCTTCTGGTAATAGAGCGCCGAGACGTCGAACTGGGCGCGCGGCAGCATCTCCAGCTTGCCGTCGATGGTCGCGGCCTTGATCGTCGAGGGCACGAAAGCGTCGATCTCTTCCTTGGGCAGGAGCTTGCTGAGATCGGTGTAAAGGCTCGTATATTGCGGCGCGAAGGACGAATGGTTCCAGCCGACGCACCAGTTGGTGCTGCCCGAGGCGATGTCGGACTTCAGCTCCTTGTCGATGTCGAAGCCGTTCTTCTTGGTCAGGATGTTGACCTTGGCGCCGGTCGCCTTCTCCCATTCGGGAATGCGCTCGTAGAGCTTTTCATATTGCTGGCCGCCGATCAGCTTCACGTCGATCGTCACGCCCGGAAATTTGCCGGGCAGATCGGCCGAAAACGCGGTGCCGCTCAGCAGCAGGCCAGCCAGGCCGGCGGAAATGCCTAGAACCAGTCTCGTCATGTTCTCCTCCCATGGGCTCGCAGCGACGGCCCGCCGAGTGCGCGACCGATCGCTCAAGTTTCATTCATATGCAAATAGCATTTTCATTCCCGGGTCAAGGCGATTATGCTTCCAGCCGAATGAAGTTCATGCATATATGCAGATCGAAATTCACTGGAGGGGCAGGTGGCTGAGGAAGAAGACGGGGACCGCTACCGCGCGCCGGCGCTGGACAAGGGGCTGGACATTCTCGAATTGTTATCGAGCGTGGACGGCGGGCTGACGCAGGCGGAGATCGCCAAGCGGCTCGACCGCAGCCCGAACGAGTTCTACCGCATGCTCGACCGCCTGGTGCGGCGCGGCTATGTCACCAAGATCGACGGCGACCGCTATTCGCTGACGCTCAAGCTATTCGGGCTGGCGCAATTGCACGCGCCGGTGCGGCGCCTGGTGTCCTACGCGACGCCGATCATGCGCGAATTGGCCGAGACCTCATGGCAAGCCAATCAATTGGTCGTATTCGACCGCGGCGCCGCCGTGGTCATCGCGCAGCAGGAAGCGCCGCGCTACTGGGGCATCTCGATCCGAGTCGGCTCGCATATTAGCCTGTTCGACACCGGCTCCGGCCATGTGCTGCTCGCCTTCCGCTCGCCCGAGGAGCGCAAGATGATGATCGCCGAGCACCTGCAGAGCACCGAACAGCTCAATTTGACGCCGGAGTTCTTTGCCCGCCTCGACCAGGTGCGCGACCGTGGCTACGAGATGATGGCCTCGCTGCAGACCGCCGGCGTCTACAATCTCTCGACGCCGGTGCTTGGGCCCGACGGCAGGGCCATCGCGGCGCTGACCATCCCCTACATCACGCTGGTCAACGCCCCCACGGCGCCGGACATCACGCTGACGATCCGGCATCTGCAAGGCGCCGCCGCCAGGCTGTCGCAGCTCGCCGGATCCGACGTGCCGCAATCGTCGTAATTTCTTATTTGAATAATGGATTTTTCGGCGAGATAGTGCCTTGGAGCGGAAAGAACCCAAAATAGCCGTCACCCGCTCTAAGGTTTTGTTTTTTGGAGCATGATCTCATCCGAAAAGTCTGCAACCTTTCGGGATCATTCTTCAGAGCCACGGAGGAAACGCCGCCATGATCATCGACACGCATCTGCATCTCGTCGACCAAAGCGCGCTTCGCTATCCGTGGCTGGCCGGCGCGCCGGCCTTGAACCGCGATTTCCCCTATGAGGAATATGCAGCCGAAGCGCGGCGCTCAGGCATCGAAGACGTCCTGCATATGGAGGTCGATGTCGATCCTGCCGACATCGCCGCCGAGACCGCTTACGTGAAGTCGGTCGCCGGCCGCCCAGGCAGCCTGCTTCGTGGAGCGATCGCCGCCTGCCGGCCGGAAGAGGCCGGCTTCGAGGCCTATCTGGAGACGGTCAAGGCCGATCCGTTCGTCAAGGGTTTCCGCCGCGTGCTGCATGTCGTGCCCGACGACCTGTCGGAAGGAGCGCTGTTTCGCCAGAACATCAAGCGGCTGGCCGGCACCGGCCTGACCTTCGACCTGGTGGTGCTGCCGCGTCAGATCCCGAAGGCGATGGCGCTTGCCGACCTCGCGCCCGACGTCCAGTTCGTCCTCGACCATTGCGGCGTGCCCGACATCAAGGGCAATGCCGAGCATCCGTGGCGCGAGCATATGGAAGCGATCGCCAAGCGTCCGAATGTCGTTGGCAAAATCTCCGGCGTCGTCGCCTATGCCGACCCGGCGACCTGGACGGTCGATACGCTCCGGCCCTATGTCGAGCACACGATCAGCAGCTTCGGCTGGGACCGGGTGATCTGGGGCAGCGACTGGCCGGTCTGCACACTGGGCGGCGGGCTGACGACCTGGATTGCAGCCACGCACGCCCTGCTGGCTGGCACAAGCGAGTCGGAGCGGACGCGGTTGCTTTCGGGCAATGCGCGCCGGCTATGGCAGTTAGGGTAGTTAAATCGTCGTCCTGACGTGGCGCTCGCGGCCATAGAGCGAGACCAGGAGCAGGATGACTAGGCCGAGCGCGGCCTGCACCGTCGACGGGCGGAAGCCGAGGCCGATCAGCAGCGTGTTGATTTCGGTGAGCACCAGGACGCCGGCGATCGTGCCGAGATAGCTGCCGCGCCCGCCGACAAGCGCCGCGCCGCCGACAACAACCGCGGCGATCGTCTGGAAGAGATAGGGCTGGCCGACATCGCCATAGGCCGAGCCGGTGAAGCCAAGCAAAAGCACGCCGGCAACCGCCGCGAAGAAGGCGCTCGCCGCATAGGTGACAATCCACATGCGCAGCGGATCGATCAGCGCCAGCGGTGCCGCCTCCGGATTGCTGCCGACCGCATAGAGGCGACGCCCATAGGGCGTGCGGGCGAGCACCAGCACGATCAGCGCCGTCAGCAAGATGAGACAAGGCACCAGCAAGGGCACGGGCAAGGGGCCGACCGAGCCGCCGATCGAGACGAAGCTGGACACGGCTTCCGGCGCCGAGCCGGAGGGAAAGCCCTCGGTCCACAACAGCACGGCGCCCTGGACGACCATGCCGATGCCGAGCGTGACGATCAGCGGATGAATGTTCAGTCCGCGCGAGATCAATCCATTGAGCGCGCCGATCGCGATGGCAAGGACACCGACGAGAACGCAGACCAGGGCGAAGTTCCAGCCCTGCCCGTAAAGCTGCGCCGCCACGACATTGGCGAAGCCGATGACGAAGGGGATGGAGAGATCGATGCCGCCGAGGATGACGACCAGGGTCTGGCCGATCGAAGCCACCGCCAGCAGCGAGGCGATGACCAGCAGCGCGCGGATGGCGAAGGGCGCCGAATAGCCGGGGATGAGCAGCGTGCCGACGATCTGCAAAAGCAGCGCCATCAGGAAGGCGCCGGCGATACGGGCGTCGGTGGACTGGAACCAGTTGCTAGTCATCCCGCTCAGCCTTTCCGCTTCGACAGCCGTTCCTGCACCGCCGTCAGCACCACGGCGACGACGAGGATCAGGCCATAGGCGATCTGCAGCACATAGGTTGAAACGTTGAAGGTGGTGAGCAGGCTCTGCAGCAGAAAGATGTCGATGGCGCCGATCGCGGCACCGCCAAGCCCGCCACGGCCGCCGGCGAGGCTGACGCCGCCGAGCGCCACGGCGGCAATGGCGATCAGCGTGTAGGTCGGGCCGATATTGGGGTCGGCCGAGCCGATCAGCGAGGTGAGCATCAGCCCGGCGGCGGCGGCGAAGATCCCGGTGAGCACATAGGCGATCAGCCGCACCTTGGTCACCGGCACGCCAGCCGTATAGGCGGCGCGGTCGTCGCTGCCGACGGCCATCAGCAGGTCGTGATAGGGTGTCCGGCGTATAAGCAGCCAGCAGAGACCGATCAGCGCCAGCGGCATGATCGAGAGCGGTCCGGCCATCGCCTTCAGCCAGTCCGGCGCCGGACCGATCGGGGCCGGCAGGATGGTGAGCGTGATGCCGGTGAGGATCAGATAGGTGCCGAGCGTCGCCACGATCGGCTGAATGCGCACGATGGTGGCAAGCACGCCGTTCGCCGCGCCTACCGCGGCGCCGACCAGCAGCGCGGCCGGGACGATGACCAGCGGCGACGAGATGCCGAGGTTGAGGAACAGAAGCTGGATGACCAGGGCGTTGACGAAGCCCATCAGCGGACCGACCGAGATATCGATGCCGCCGCGTCCCGCCAGGATGACGGGCGCCGAGGCGACGGCCGCGCCGATGAGGGGTGCGGCGAGCCCCAGCAACGTGCCCCAGGACGATGGCTGGAAGCGCGCCGGATTGAGCGCGACGTTGAGCACGATGAGGACGATAAGCATCACAACGGCAAAGCCGACGCCACGGAGCTTGCGAAGGACCGGGCTCATGCGGCGCGTCCGAACATGGCGGCGATCACCGCGTCGGTGGTCATTTCCGCGCCCGAGAACTCAGCCGACACACGCTGCTCGCGGAACACCAGCACGCGGTGGCAGAGAAGCAATATCTCCTCGATCTCGCTGGACAGAATCACCAGGGCCATGCCCTCGGCGGCAAGGCTACGGAAGACGTCATAGAGCACGTGCCGCGTCGCCACGTCGACGCCGCGCGTCGGATCGTTGAGCAAAAGGAAGTTCGGCTCCAGCGCAAGGGCCCGCGCGAGCAGCACCTTCTGCTGATTGCCGCCGGACAGCGTGGTTATGGCCGCCTCGGGGCGTGGCGCGACGATGCTGAGTTTTTGCCTGTAAGCCTCGTAGCGCCGGCGCCGTGCCGCGAAGGAGAGAAGGCCGAAGCGGCGGTCGTTCGACACGGTGGAGATGGCGAAATTGTCGAGCACCGACTGCGCCGGGAAAATGCCGGTCGAGCGGCGGTCGCGCGGCAAATAGGCGATGCCGCCGGCGACGGCCTTGCGGAAGCTGGTGATCGATCCTGCCTTGCCGTCGACGGCGATCTCACCCAAGACCGGCCGCTCAAGCCCAGCCAGCGCGCGCAGGAAGCGTTCCTGGCCATGGCCGTCGAGGCCGGCAAGGCCGACGATCTCGCCCGGCGCGATGGTCTGGGTGATCGGATCGATGCCGGGCGCGATGACAAGGTCCCGCACGCGAAGAGCCTTTCCCTCAGCCATGCGCCAGCTCCGCTGCCGTCTGCGGCGCCATCGCCGCCAGAAGCTCGGCCGGCGTCGAGGCGCCGCGCTCCTCGGTCTTCACCACGCGGCCGGCGCGCAGGATGGATATACGGTCGGACAAAGCCATCACCTCGTCCATGCGGTGCGTGATGAACAGGATCAGCGTGCCCTGTCCGGCAAGCTCGCGCATCAGCGCGAAGACCGACTCGCGGTCGGCAAAGTCGAGCGCCGCCGTCATCTCGTCGAGGATCAGGACACGCGGGTTGCGGATGACGGCGCGGGCGAGCACCACAAGCTGCCGCCCGGCAAGCGGCAGCTCGCCGCATGGCCGGTCGAGATCGATCGGCGTTACCGCAAAGCGCCCGAGCGCGGCCTGCGCCCGGGCGCGCCGCTCGCCGCGCGGCACGCCTCGTCGCCACAGACCGTCCAGGCCAAGCAGGATGTTGTCGGTCACCGAACGATCCGGCGCGACCAGCACTTCCTGGAAAACGGTGACGAAGCCGGCGGCCTGGAAGGCGGCGGGCTGCGTGCCGGAAAACGCCTTGCCATCGAGCAGGATCACGCCGCCATCCGGCTGCACGATGCCGGACAACAGCTTCACCAGCGTGCTCTTGCCCGAGCCGTTCTCGCCCAGGATCGTATGGATCGTGCCGGGACGGAAGGCAATCGACGCCTCGGCCAGCGCGACGGTTTCGCCATAGCGTTTGGAGACGCCTCGGACTTCGAGCATTTTTCTTCCCGAAATGGAGAAGCCGGCCCCTTTAAGGGTGTTGAGCCGGCTTCACATCACTTGGCGCAAGCGTCCGGCACCTTGGAATAATCCCAACCCTTGGTCGGGGCGGGATTGCTGAAATAGGCGTCGAGCACGTTTTCGGGCATCGGGTCCGTCGGCGGCACCGGGAAGACCGAAACGGCGTCCGGCGTCATGCAGTCCTTGTACCATTTGTCGAGCTCGGCGGCATGCACCGGCGGGATCGGGATCAGCAGCGTGTTAAGCTTCGGCTTCTGGCCGTCGAGCATGCGCTCGCCGACACGGAACAGCGTCTGCGCGGTCCAGCCCGGCAGAACGGCATGGCCTTCGAAGCGGTACTTGTCGGGATTGGCCTTCCAGTAGCCCAGCGCATCGCCGGTGATCGAGCCGGTGATCAGCGGCGCCGGGCGGCCGGCTTCAGCGAAGGCCTCGGCGACGACGCGGCTTTCGCTGCCGGTCGTCCACACCGCGTCGATCGGCGCCGGATTGGTGGCGATGGCCTGCAGCACCACTGTCTTGGTGACGTTGGCCGTCCAGTTGCCGTTGACGGTACGCGCGACCTTGAGGCCCTTGTTCTCGGCAAGCGCCTTGTCGGCGCCCTGCTTTTCCTGGACGACGATCGGATGGCCGGCGATGCCTTCGACCACCAGCACGCTGGCATCGGGCTTTGCCTTGCCGATCGCCGTCATCATGTCATAGCCCCAGCGGGCATAGTTGGAATCGACATTGATGGCGTTGGGGCTGGTGATGGAGCCAGCCGCGGTGATGAAGGGAATGCCCGCCTTAGCCGCGGCATTCACGGCATCGTCAAGCGCCGTCGCCGATCCCGGGATCGAGGTGATGATCGAGCACTTCTTGTCGATGAAGGCGCGGATCTGGTTGATCTGCTGGCTCGGGTCGTTGTTCGAATCCGACACCTCGAAGCTCGACACCGAGCCGTCGGCGATGAGGCCGTCGACCAGCCGCTTCAATTCCTTGGTGACCGACACGCGCCACGGATTGCCCTGGTAGCTCTCCGAATGGCACCACTTCCACGGCTTCGCCGGCGGCGTGAAATTATCCCAGGCCGAGGGCAGCACCTTCTGCGGCGCGCCGTCATATTGCGCCTTGAGATCGGCCGGCAGGCCGTCGATCACCGACTTCACGTCGGCGGCATGGGCGGCGAAGGGCATCGAGATTAAGGCGGTTGCGGCGAGCAGGCCGCGTATCAGGCTGGTCATTTTTTCCTCCCTTGGTGCAGTGGAACTAACCGGCAGCGGCCGGCGCGAAACTCTCCCGGAACAGGTGATTGATGTCGGCGACGACGTGGCGGGCGTCCTGCCTGCCGGCAAGGCCGTCATTGATGCGGTCGGAGGCCTGCTGCTGGAAGACCATGTAGCCGTCATGGCGCGGACGGACCCATGCGCCTTCAAGCGTCGCCCGCGTGGCGCGATAGAAGTTGCCGGTCGCGGCATTGACGGCATTATCCTCCCAGGCGGCAGCATGGCCGGGCTGGCCGCCGGCGGCGGCGTAGGGTCCGCGCTGCACGTCGCCGCTGGCAATCCAGTAGGCGAAGTCTATCGCCGCCTCGCGCGCGGCGGAAAAGGCTGAGACGGCAATGCCGGTGCCGCCAAGCGCCGAGCCGATCGGGCCGTTGCCGCCAACGATCGGCATGTCGGCAAAAGCGAGGCGATGCGGCCGGAAACCTGCCACTGCATAGGAAACATAGCCATAGATCAGCGGCGCGCAGGCGATGCGCGAGCCGGATTCGACCATCCTTTCGAACACCGCGATCGGATCCATCGTCAGGCATGCGGGATCGACGAGCGCCGCGATCTCGCGCAGCATCTCGAAAGCGGTTTCGCCGGTCTCGGCGTCAACAAGGTCGGCCGAACCATCGACGATACATGGCCGGCCGAGATCGGCGGCCAAAGTGTAGAAGCACATCAGCGAATGCGGCGGCCTGAGCGGCAAGAGCACCCGGCCCTGCTCGGCAAGCGCCAGCACTTCGGTCCAGATCGTGGGCGCTGCCTCGATCAGGTCCGGCCGCCAGGCCTGCACCTGGGTCGCGGCGTCGATCGGGAAAGCCCATTGCCGCCCCTGCCAGGTGTAGCTCGGATAGGACTTGCCGACGCTTCCCCTGGCCAGCGCCTCGCGCTCCGCCTCGCGGCCGGGGAAATCGAGCGGCGCCAGGCATTTCTCGGCTGTGATCTGGCCGACATGCGGATGGTCGATGACGATCAAATCATAGGCGCGGGCGAGCTCTTCCACCGGGAAGGACTCAAAATCCTGCAGCGAACGCTTGTCCCACTCGATCGAAACGCCGGTCCTTTCCTGCCAAAGCGCCGAGCACGCCACCATCGGGTCGTAGCCGCGCGGATGGCTCCAGGTCATGCCTTTCAAAGAAACACCGCTCACAGGCCGAACTCCGCGCGGATCTTTTCACTGTGCTCGCCGATGCGCGGGGCGGCGCGGTCAACCCTGGCGCGCGCGCCGTCGACGCGCAGCGGCGAACGCGTGGTGAGGATCGAGACATTGTCCTCGCGCGTCACGGTCTGCAGCATGTCGAGCGCCTTGAAACCGTCGCTTTGCATCAGCTCCGGCCAGGTCAGCACCTTGGCGCACCAGACGTCGGCGGGCTCGAGAATGGCCAGCCACTCGTCGGTGGTCTTTTCGGCAATGCGTCTGGCGATGATCGCCTTGATCTCGTCGCGGGCGGTGAACCAGGTCGCGGGCTTGTCGCGGAACGGGTCGAGCTCCGGCAATCCGAGCAGATCGGCGATCTTCGGGATCGGGGTCATGGCAATCGCCAGGTAGCCGTCCTTCGCCGGATAGACGCCGTAGGGCGCCGAGAGATAGGCGTGGGCGCTGCGGAAGGACGAGCGCTTCGGCAGGCGGCGGCCGTCGTTGAGATGCGTGGTCAGCACTTCGAACTGGAAATCGACCAGCGCCTCGAGCAGGCTGGTCTCGACATGGCCGCCCTCGCCCGTGATGCCGCGCCGCACCAGCTTGGCCAGGATGCCTTGGGCGCAGGCAGCGCCCGCCAGCATGTCGGCGATCGCCAGCCCGAACGGCACCGGCCCTTGCTCCTCGTCGCCGTTCAGCCACATCACTCCGGAGCGAGCCTGGGCGAGCAGATCCTGCCCCGGGCGCTTCACCCAGGGGCCGTCCTCGCCATAGCCGCTGATAGAGGCATAGACGAGCCGGGGATTGATCGTCCTCACATGCTCATAATCGAGGCCGAGCCGCTCGATGACGCCCGGCCTGAAGTTCTGGATGAGCACGTCGGCCTTGGCGATCAGCGCGCGCAGCATGGCGAGGGCGGCCTCGTTCTTGAGGTCGATGGCAAGGCTCTCCTTGCCGCGGTTGATGGCGTGGAAAATGGTGGAATCGCCGCCGATCTCGGTGTCGCTGAGATAGAGCCGGCGCGAGAGATCCCCGCCGTCCGGCCGCTCGATCTTGATGACGCGCGCGCCGAGGTCGAGCAGGCGCAGCGAACAATAGGGGCCCGACAGGAACTGGCTCATGTCGACGACGACGAGGCCGGTCAGCGGAAGTTCGTTTTCAGCGGCCACGGCTCACTTCTCTGTCTTGCCGGCGAAATCGGCCGGGTTCTTGTATTTCACCGTCTGGAGATGCTCGCAGTAGAGCACCAGCTCTCCTTCACCCTTGAAGACTTCATAGCTGGCGCGGATCAGGCCCATATCCTGGTAGCGCGGCTTTTTGTCGAGGTTGGTGCGGATCGAATAGATGGTGTCACCAATGAAGACCGGCTTGATGAAGCGAAGCTTGTCATAGCCATAGGAAAAGGCGTTGAGGCAGTTGGTGGCGACCAGGCCGAGCCCGGCCGAGAACACGAAGGCGCCGGCCACCAGCCGCCGGCCGAAGATGCCTTCCTTCTCGGCGAACATCTGGTCCTGCACGTAAGGGTGGATATCCAGCACCAGCGTATTGAACATATGGCTCTCGCCCTCGGAGATGGTGCGGCGGAGCGAACGGATTTTGTGGCCGACCTGCCAGTCCTCGTAGAACCAGTTTTCCGAATTCCAGACAGGGATCTCCGCATGCGCCTCAGGCATGTCGGCAGGATGCGTCGAGGCGACACCGACGGTCGGCGAGAATGCGCTCATGATCCTCTCCGGGAGCTTCCGGCGCGGCCTGCAGGGCGGTTCCGGTCACGATGCCGGATGGCGAGACGCATAATCGCTTTCCTCCCGTCAATTTTCTTTTGTGAATAATATTTTCACATATGGGATTGCCTTGCAAGCGATGATCGGCGAAATTTTTGGAAAGCCGGCACGGGCGCAGGAGCCGCCGGCGACAGGAGGAACACCAATGCAAAGCGCCTGTCTTGTCTTTGTCGGCAGCCTCAACCGCGAGGCGCCCTATTTCCAGGGCGCGCGCGGCGTCGGCCTTGGCGTCTATGCCTTCGACGAGGCGACGCTTGCCGTGCAGAAGCTTGCCGAGACCGACGAGGTCGACAACCCGACCTTCCTATCGGTGACGCCGGACGGAACGCGAATCTATGCCAATTCAGAAGTCTTCGCCTGGCGCGAGGGAACGGTCACCGCCTATCGCTTCGAGCGCGCCGCCAATTCACTCGCCTATATCAACAAGCAGCCGTCACTCGGCAGCATCACCGCGCACAACACCATCAGCCGCGACGGCAGCAAGCTTCTGGTAGCCAATTACGGCATGGGAAGCGGCGGGCCCGACAAGGCGGTCGCCGTGTTCGGCTTTGCGGCCGACGGGGGCCTGACGGCGCCGCTGGCGAGCGTGGCGCATTCCGGCACCGGCCCCAATGCCGAGCGGCAGGAGCGGTCGCATGCCCATAGCGTCACCGAAACCTTCCAGGGCGGCGTCGCCATCGTCGCCGATCTCGGCATCGACCAGTTGGTCTCTTACCGCATCGAGCCCGACGGCACGCTGTTGAAGCTCGCTTCCTCGGCGCTCGCGCCCGGCGCCGGGCCGCGTCACGTCGCGCTGCATCCGAACGGCCGCTTCGTCTTCGTCATGAACGAGCTGGACTCGACGGTGGTGTCGCTGGCGCTCGACCAATCCTCGGGTCGGCTCGAGATAATCGACGCCAAGCCGGCGGTGCCCGCGCAGGCACGCGCACATAATCACTGCGCCGACATCCAGATCTCGCCCGACGGCCGCTTTCTCTACGGCTCCAACAGAGGCCATGACAGCGTGGCCATCTTCGCCGTCGACCAGCAATCGGGAAAGCTCGATCCAGTCGACTTCGCGCCCTGCGGCGGCGCGACGCCGCGCAACCTGGCGCTGACGCCATCCGGCAAGCATCTGTTTTCAGCTAACCAGAATGCCGACCGTATCTCGATCTTCGCCCGCGACGAGCAGAGCGGCCGGCTGACCGATACCCGCCAAGCCATCGAGATCGGAACGCCGATGTGCGTGCGGATCATCGAGGACCCGCTCCAATGCTAGCAGCTCGCGTTGGTTACTGGCCGACCCGCGCGAACGAGCCGGTATAGGTCTGGCCGGCAAGCGCGTAGGTGACGTTGAGCGTTCCCGGCGACGGCATCGTGGCGGTAATGTCCGCGCCGTTCGGCAGGCGTCCGAGCTTCAACGTGTTGCCGGAAATCCTGCCGGAGCCGTCGGCGACGCCCGGCTTGTTGTCGGCCAGATCGCCCCATGCGTAGCTGGCCGTCACCTGCCCGCCCGAGGACACGGTCAGGACCGCGAGCTTGCCGTCATACATGCCGTTGAGCTGCCCCGCCCAGATGCCGGAAAAGGCTGCGTATCTCGCCGGGACGCCCTTGCCGGGCTGGACGACCGCGACCGTCTGATCCAGCACAGCCGAATTCGGCGAGGCCGGAGCGGGAGCGGCGACCGGAGCGGGTTGCGGGTCGGCGACAGGCTGTGTGTCTGGCGTCGATTGGCAAGCAACAAGCGCGACCGCAATGCAAAACATCGCAAAGAGATTGTCTGGTCGCGCAAGCAATCCGGATTGAACCCGCCCCTGCGCCAGTTTCCCACCCAAAACCGAAATCCTCATAAGCATCGCTCTGACAGGAGCCCTTAGCCTAGTTGCCGCCGCCGGCATAGGGATTTCCTTGGCATACGATTTGAGTCGCGTCCGTCTGCGCAGCCGGGACCGATAGCTTCGCTTGCGAACATCCAGCGAGGCTGGAACTCCCGCCGATGCCCCGCGTTGCCAAAAAACCAGCAGCGATTGCGCTCCACCGATCCGAGCAGAGATCGTTCGTTAATTTCCTTCGGGAAGAACGCGATAAGAGCACGGAGTCCAGCCATGGCTTTCACGCTTGAGAGTCCAGCCTTTGGGAATGGCCAGACCATTCCCGAGCCCTATGTCCGCAATGGCGGCAATCTGTCTCCTCCCCTGCAATGGAAGAACGCGCCGGCCGGGACCAAAAGCTTCCTGGTTGTCGTCGAGGATCCCGACGCGCCCCGCGGCATGTTTCGCCATTGGGCGGTCTATGACATTGCCGCCGCCCGGGACCGCCTGCCCGAAGGCACCGCCGGGCCGGAAAGTTTCCGCCAAGGCGTGAACGACTTCGGCAATGCCCATTATGACGGTCCCCAGCCGCCAAAGGGACATGGCGTTCACCACTATCACTTCCGCCTTTTGGCACTCGACGTTGAAACGCTGGAAACCGGCGGGAAGATGGGAATCGCCGAACTTCTGGCCCTTGCGGAGCAGCATGTGATCGCCACCGCCGACCTCGTCGGCACATATGAAACCCGCTGATGCGCAGCTGAAGCGGGCTTTCCGCGTTCGCTTGTACCTCCCGTTCGAATGAGGAGAGAAAAACAATGCCGGACAAGAAAACCATCGAAAAGGCGCGCAAGGACAAGCGCGAAGGCAAGTCGGCAAGCACGCAGGCCGGTGAATTCGTTCACGCTGAAATCGACAAAATCCGCCGCGGCAAGCACGGCGCCCGCTCCACCAAGCAGGCGATCGCCATCGGCCTTTCGGAGGCGCGCCGCGCAGGCGTCGACCTGCCGCCGCCCAAGCAAGGCGACGTGAAGGAGACCACGCGCAAGAGCGCCGAATACGCTTACGAGGCAGGCCAGGGTGAACGGAAGCCGAAGCGTCAGCCGAAGGTCTCGAAGGCTGTGTCGAAGGTGCTCGAGGGCGAGCCGAAAAGCACCGCCTCCCGCAAGGCCCTGTCGCGGCAGGCCAAGAGCGCCGCATCCGGCCGGACGGCCGCGGAGCGGTCGGCGGCGGCCAGGAAAGCCGCGCGGACCAAAGGCGCCGCCGGACGATCGGCGGCGGCGCGCAAGGCAGCCAGAACCCGCGCCGAGCGCGGTTAACCCGGTTGCAAGACGGGAGCGGGCCGTTCATCAGTTGCTCCGAGCAGCTTGCGGTAACAATTTCGGCCAGCTGAAAACCTTGCTCAGCTCAGGAAGGACTGTTTGGTGGAGCCAATCGGAATCGAACCGACGACCTCTTGAATGCCATTCAAGCGCTCTCCCAACTGAGCTATGGCCCCACTCCCGGCAGTCAGCCGGCGCCGTTTCCGGCGAAGAGATCCGGCGCGGTTGGGCCCGCGCCGTCGTTTAGTGCTGGCGGCTTCTAGCGCCGCCTTCGGTCAAGATCAAGTCTTGAAAGACCGCTTTTTCGTCACAGGCGAAAATGGCCGGCAAACAATCGGAATCAGACCTCGTCCTCGTCGTCGCCGACGCCGATCATATCTGCGACGTCGTCGTCTTCTTCCTCTTCGTCGGCGAGGAAGGTGTCGTCGTCATCGTCGCCGAGATCCACATCCTCGTCGTCGCCGAGATCGGGAAGATCATCGCCGCCGCCCTTGGTCTCCTCGTCGGCATCTTCCAGCGAAACGATTTCGGCGCCTTCTTCGTCCTCGGCGTCGACTTCCTTGTCGGCGACTTCCTCATCCTCCTCGATCGCGGAAATCTTGCCTTCCTCGAAATAGGAGCGCGGATAGCTCTTGCCGGTATAGGGCGAGACGATCGGGTCCTTGTTCAGGTCGTAGAATTTCCGTCCCGTCTCAGGGTCGATACGTTTGGTGCCAAGTTCAGCTTTTGCCACGTCAGGCCTCGTCAATAAAAGAATGGTCCCCTTAACCGCAGTTTGGAGCGCTGTCAAAGCCAAAAGACATGTGCCCGAAACCCGCTTTTCAAAGGCTTGCGCCAAGGGGATGACCATTGCCGCGCGCCGTGATACGAGACCGCCGCATCATGACGAACCGGGCCGGCCAGCCGGCATTTCATTTGGACGACAAAATGTCTCATTCCGCCGCTGCTAAACCAGCCACGGCCCGCAAATCCCCTGCCCTTGCCGGCACGGCCCGCGTGCCGGGCGACAAATCGATCTCGCACCGCTCCTTCATGTTCGGCGGCCTTGCCTCGGGCGAGACCCGTATCACCGGTCTGCTCGAAGGCGAGGACGTGATGCGCACGGGCGCCGCCATGAAGGCGATGGGCGCCCATATCGAAAAGAACGGCGCCGAATGGGTGATCCGCGGCACCGGCAACGGCGCGCTGCTCGAGCCGGAAGGGCCACTCGATTTCGGCAATGCCGGCACCGGCTCGCGCCTCACCATGGGCCTCGTCGGCACCTATGACATGGAGACGACCTTCATCGGCGACGCCTCGCTCTCCGGCCGGCCGATGGGCCGCGTGCTCGACCCGCTGCGCCAGATGGGCGTGCAGGTGCTGAAGGCGGCGCCGGGCGACCGCATGCCGATCACGCTGCGTGGCCCGAAGCATGCCGCGCCGATCACCTATCGCGTGCCGATGGCGTCGGCCCAGGTGAAGTCGGCCGTGCTGCTTGCCGGCTTGAACACGCCGGGCATCACCACGGTGATCGAGCCGGTGATGACGCGCGACCATACCGAGAAGATGCTGAAGGGCTTCGGCGCCAATCTGACCGTCGAGACCGACGAGCGCGGCGTGCGCCACATCTTCATCGAAGGCCAGGGCAAGCTGACGGGACAGACGATCGCCGTGCCGGGCGATCCCTCCTCCGCCGGCTTCCCGCTGGTGGCGGCGCTGATCGTGCCGGGCTCGGACATTACAATCGAGAACGTGCTGATGAACCCGACCCGCACCGGGCTGCTCCTGACCCTGCAGGAGATGGGCGGCCGCATCGACATCCTCAACCCGCGCAATGCCGGCGGCGAGGATGTGGCGGATTTGCGCGTGCGGTACTCGGAATTGAAAGGGGTCGTGGTGCCGCCCGAGCGCGCACCGTCGATGATCGACGAATATCCGGTGCTGGCGGTCGCGGCGAGCTTCGCCGAGGGCGAGACGCTGATGCAGGGCCTCGAGGAATTGCGGGTCAAGGAATCCGACCGGCTGTCGGCGGTCGCCAACGGGCTCAAGCTCAACGGCGTCGACTGCACCGAGGGCGAGGCATCGCTTGCGGTGCGCGGCAAGCCGGGCGGCAAGGGCTTGGGCGCTCATCCTAACGGCCAGGACACAGTGGTGAAGACGCATCTCGACCACCGAATCGCCATGAGCTTCCTGGTGATGGGGCTGGCGACGGAGAAGCCGGTGACCATCGACGACGCGAATATGATCGCGACGAGCTTTCCGGAGTTCATGGGATTGATGAAGGGGCTCGGCGCGGAGATCGAGTGACGGCGATGGACTGGGGCCAAACTGAAATGTTGGCGGGACAGCGCCCCCCTCTGTCCTGCCGGACATCTCCCCCTCAAGGGGGGAGATCAGCTGTCGCGTCGGCTTTCGCCAATCACCAGCGTTTAAAGATCGAGCGGGGCGCCGAAGCTGCCAATCTCCCCCCAAGTGGGGGAGATGTCCGGCAGGACAGAGGGGGGCGCGAAGGATCGCGGCGGTTTTTGTATTTGTCGCCCCCTCCAACCGCGACGCTCCATCCATGAGCACCCCCTTCACCATAGCCATCGACGGCCCCGCCGGCGCCGGCAAGGGCACACTCGCCCGCCGTCTCGCCGACCACTATCGCCTGAACCTGCTCGACACCGGCCTCACCTATCGCGCTGTGGCCCACAAGCTGCTCGAACTCGGCCTGCCGCTCGACAATGTCTCGGCTGCCGAAACCGCAGCGCGGCAGGTCGATCTGTCGAACCTCGACCGGACGGTGCTGTCGTCGCATGCGGTGGGCGAAGCGGCATCGAAAGTCGCGGTCATTCCCACGGTGCGGCGCATCCTGGTCGAAAAGCAGCGCGAGTTCGCCAAGGCGCCGCCGGGCGCGGTGCTCGACGGCCGCGACATCGGCACGGTGGTGTGCCCCGATGCCGACATCAAGCTTTATGTGACGGCGAGCGCCGAGGTGCGCGCCAAGCGCCGGCTGGCCGAGATAGAGAGCATGGGCGGCAGTGCCGACTTCGCCACCATCCTCGCCGACATCGAGCGCCGCGACGAGCGCGACATGGGCCGCGCCGACTCGCCTTTGAAGCCGGCGGCGGACGCGCACTTGCTTGATACCAGCGAAATGGCTATAGAGGCCGCGTTTCTGGCGGCGATGGCGATCGTTGACGAGGTCCTTGCCAAGAGAAACAAGGCTTGATCGGGCTTTTTCGGTTGCCTAGGGCGGCGAAAATACCCATATCGGGCACGAACCAGCCTGCCAGCATTCTTCATGCGCCGGACTTGCCGCTCCGATAGCGGCCAAGGGCTCTTCAGCCCGGAACGCCGGCAGGCTCACGCAACGCTAACCCACGGCGCCCGCTCCGCCAGCGCGCGGAGCATTCCAGGAGAAACAATGTCAGCTGCTAATCCGTCTCGCGACGATTTCGCGAGCATGCTCGAAGAATCATTCACCGCCGGCCATTCCGGCGAAGGCCAGGTTGTCCGGGGCACGATCACCGCGATCGAAAAGGACATGGCCATCATCGACGTCGGCCTCAAGGTCGAAGGCCGCGTGCCGCTGAAGGAATTCGGCGCCAAGGGCAAGGAGTCCTCCCTCAAGGTCGGCGACACCGTCGAGGTCTATGTCGAGCGCATCGAGAACGCGCTTGGCGAAGCCATGCTGTCGCGCGAGAAGGCTCGGCGCGAAGAGAGCTGGGTGCGCCTCGAAGAGAAGTTCACCAAGGGTGAGCGCGTCGAAGGCGTCATCTTCAACCAGGTCAAGGGCGGCTTCACCGTCGACCTCGACGGCGCCGTGGCGTTCCTGCCGCGCAGCCAGGTCGATATCCGACCGATCCGCGACGTCACCCCGCTGATGCACAACCCGCAGCCCTTCGAGATCCTCAAGATGGATCGCCGCCGCGGCAACATCGTGGTGTCGCGCCGCACCGTGCTCGAGGAGAGCCGCGCCGAACAGCGTTCGGAGATCGTGCAGAACCTCGAGGAAGGCCAGGTGGTCGAAGGCGTGGTCAAGAACATCACCGATTACGGTGCGTTCGTCGACCTCGGCGGCATCGACGGCCTGCTGCATGTCACCGACATGGCGTGGCGCCGCGTCAACCATCCGACCGAGATCCTCAACATCGGCCAGACGGTCAAGGTGCAGATCATCCGCATCAACCAGGAAACCCACCGCATCTCGCTCGGCATGAAGCAGCTCGAGTCGGATCCGTGGTCGGATATCGGCACCAAGTTCCCGATCGGCAAGAAGATCAAGGGCACCGTCACCAACATCACCGACTACGGCGCGTTCGTCGAGCTGGAGCCGGGCATCGAGGGCCTCATCCACGTTTCGGAAATGTCGTGGACGAAGAAGAACGTGCACCCCGGCAAGATCCTGTCGACGACCCAGGAAGTCGACGTGGTGGTGCTCGAGGTCGATCCGGCCAAGCGCCGCATCTCGCTCGGTCTCAAGCAGACGCTGGAGAACCCGTGGGAAGCCTTCGCGCGCAACCATCCGGTCGGCAGCCAGGTCGAGGGCGAGGTCAAGAACAAGACCGAGTTCGGCCTGTTCATCGGCCTGGAAGGCGACGTGGACGGCATGGTGCACCTGTCCGACCTCGACTGGACCCGTCCGGGCGAGCAGGTCATCGAAGAGTACAATCGCGGCGACATGGTCAAGGCGCAGGTGCTCGACGTCGACATCGAGAAGGAGCGCATCTCGCTCGGCATCAAGCAGCTGGCCCGTGACACGGTCGGCGAGGCGGCGAGCAGCGGCGAGCTGCGCAAGAACGCCGTCGTCACCTGCGAGGTCATCGGCGTAAAGGATGGCGGTCTGGACGTGCGGCTGGTCGACAGCGGCCTCGAGACCTTCATCAAGCGCTCCGACCTTTCGCGCGACCGCGACGAGCAGCGCCCCGAGCGCTTCACCGTCGGCCAGAAGGTTGACGCCCGCGTCATCGCCTTCGACAAGAAGACCCGTAAGCTGCAGGTCTCGATCAAGGCGCTGGAAATCGCCGAGGAGAAGGAAGCGGTCGCCCAGTACGGCTCGACCGACTCCGGCGCGTCGCTCGGCGACATCCTGGGCGCGGCGCTGAAGAAGCAGGGCAACTAAGCCGAGGCCTTCGATCCGAACAACAAAAACTCCGCCGGAGCGATCCGGCGGGGTTTTCTTTTGGTTGGGATATCGGAGCAATTCTAGGAAAAGCGTCAGCGGTTTTCCGTCCGAAATTGCGTAAACAAAGAGATAGCCGTCAGGCCCGGCCGTAGAGCGGAACCAGCGTGCCGCTCATGGCCTGGTTGGCGGGCGAGGCGAGATAGGCGATCGCTTCGGCCGCGGCATCGAGGCTGACCCATTTGCTGAAATCGGCGTCCGGCATGCTGTCGCGATTGGCCTGCGTGTCGAGCGTCGAAGGGGCCACCGCATTGACCAGGATGCCCTTGTGCTTCAACTCCTCGGCCATCGCCACCGTCATTGCCGCGACCGCGGCCTTGCTCGCCGTATAGGCGACCATGCCCGAACCTTTGCGCGGCTCCAGGGCCGCCCGCGCGGTGACGTTGACGATGCGGCCGGCCGTATCGGACGCCAGCATCGAGCGCACCGCGGCGCGGCTGCACAGGAAGGCCGTGCGGGCGTTGGTGTCCATCATCTCGGCGAAGGAAGCCGACTCGATCTTCTCGACCGGCGCCATGGTGAAGCCGCCGGCAAGATGGATCGAGGCCCAGAGTTCGGGCACCTGATGGTAGAAGGCCTCGACCTTGGCCGAATCCGACAGGTCGACATTATGCGCCAGATGCACGCTGGCATGGGCTGCGTAAGGAAAATGCGGCGGGGCCGCAGCATGGGCATTGGGCACATGGCAGATCGCGCCTTGCTCCAGCAACCTGCCGACAACCGCGCCGCCGAGCGCCCCAGTGCCGCCCGTCACCACGACATGCCTGCCATTCAGCGTTTCCGTCATACTTAGACCGCTCCTGTCATTTTTTTATGATTATATCTTGGGTTATGCCGCCCCAGGCTCGAACGTCGCGCCTTTCGCGCTGTCACTCAATTGAAATATCGACATGGCTGGCGCAGCGTCTTTGCATGCGTCGGACCGTGGCGGGCGACGTCAATTGCCGATGCGTCGGCGTGGTCCAGCAACGGTCGCGCCAGCCTTTCAGTCGACGGTGATCTCAATGACGCGCGGCTTGCCCGCCGCTCGCGCGCGCTTCAGCGCCTCGGCAAGACCGCCGACCCCGGTCAAGCGCTCGGCCTCGATGCCATAGGCCTCGGCGAGCTTGCAGAAATCCGGCGGCGCCGGCGAGACACCTACCGGCTCGACGCCGACGTCGAGCATCGAGGTCTCGATCTCGCGATAGCCGCGATTGTTCCAGACGACGAAGATCACCGGCGTCCCGGCATCGAGCGCCGCACCCAGCTCCGGCAGGGTGAACTGAAAGCCGCCGTCGCCGGTGAGGCACACCACCGGCGCTTCCGGCACGGCAAGCGCTGCGCCGATCGCCGCCGGCGGACCGTAGCCCAGCGCGCCGAAGCCGGTCGCGGCATTGAACCAGCCACCAGCACGGTCGTGGTCGTAGTAGAGGTTGGCCGCATAGATCGGCTGGGTCGAATCGCCGACGATGATGGCGCCCGGCAGCGCGTCGCGGACCATCTCCACGGCGCGAAGCTGCGCGAGGTATTCGGGTCTCAGCTCGGCCAGCGCAGCGTTCCGTGCCGCGGCCGCACGGGCTTCGCCATCCTTGGCCGCAGGGTGACCCGGCCCGATT
Source organism: Mesorhizobium sp. B4-1-3 (assembly GCF_006439355.1). Lineage (GTDB taxonomy): Bacteria > Pseudomonadota > Alphaproteobacteria > Rhizobiales > Rhizobiaceae > Mesorhizobium. The sequence continues at coordinate 55,686 of NZ_VFTG01000015.1, read as the reverse complement.
GCCGCGAGCAAAGCCTCGATCCCTTCGGCGCAGTCAGCCTGGATGCCGACCGTCACCGGCCGGCGCGTAATCTGGTCGGCGCCGATATCGATGCGGATCAGGTTCTTGGGCAACACGAAGCCGCCGTCACCATAACCGTCATAGTCGGTCGGGCCGAACTCGGTGCCGGCGGCGATCACCAGATCAGCGTCCGCCATCAGCGCGCGCACGGCCTTCAGGCTGGGGCTGGCCGGCACGCAGAGCGGATGGCCATGCAGCAGGCCGCGCGCATTGGCCGTCTCGACGACCGGGGCGCCAAGCGTCTCGGCCAGGCGCCGCAGCGCCGCGTCGGCCTTCCTGGCGCCGCCGCCCGAAAGGATCAGCGGGCGGCTGGCGGCCTTGATCAATTTCGCCGCTTCGCCAATTGCCGCCGAGTCCGGCGACGGCGGCGCGGCGTTGCTCAGCGCCGCCGCGATGCCTTCGGCGGGCTTGACCATGACATCGGTGGGAATCTCGATATGCACCGGACCCGGCCGTGCCGACGAGAAGAGCGCGAAGGCCCGGGCGAGCGCGCCCGGCAGTTGTTCGGCCTCGGTGATGCGCTCGGAAGACAGCGCCACCTTTTCCATCATGCCGCGCTGGTCGGGCAGCTCATGCAGGAAGCCCAGCCCCTTGCCCAGCGTATCGGTGGCGTTGACGCCAGAGATGACCAGCATCGGCACCGAATCGGCCCGTGCCTGGCCCATGGCGGTGATGGTGTTGGTCAGCCCCGGCCCGGTGATGACGAAGGCGACACCCGGCCGGCCGCCGGCGCGCGCATAACCGTCGGCCATGAAACCGGCGCCCTGCTCGTGGCGCGGCGTGACATGGCGGATCTTCGAGCGCGCCAGACCGCGATAGAGCTCAACCGTATGCACGCCCGGAATGCCGAAGACGGTGTCGACGCCATGCGCCTCGAGCAGATTGATCAGCGCTTCGCCGATGGTGGTCATTGGTTTCCTCCCGTTTCCGGCCCTAGGCCGAGCTCTGCTTCGACAGTCTTGACACCGATCGCCGCGAGCTCGCCTGGCGAGAACATCTCGCCGGCCAAGCAGCCTTCGATCCAGAGCCCGTCGATGATCGCATTGATGGCAATGGCATGGTGGCGCAACTCCGCCGGGTCCGGCTTGCGCCTTTCGGCGGCGAGCACTTCGGCGACGAGCGCTTCCACCTCATTGCGAAAGCCGAGATAACCTTCGCTATGGGCGCGGGCGAGCGTCGGATACGCGCCGGCGCGGCCGATGAAGGTTGCCCACAGCGAGAACACCCGCTGGTCGATGATCGGCGCGTTGAGGTTGGCGGTGACGAAAGCCGCAAGACGTTGGCGCGGCGAGGCGTCTTCCATGGCCAAAGCCGCTTTCGCCTGCTCGGTCATGCGTCCCATCAATGCTGCATAGGCCTCCTGCAGCAAGTCTTCCTTGCCGGGGAAATAGTGGCGGATCAGCCCGGCGGTGACGCCGGCGCGCAAGGCGATGGTGCGCAAGGTGGCGCCCCCAAGGCCATGTTCGGCCACGCTGTCCAGGGTCGCATCGATCAGATCCTGCCGCCGCCGCTCCTCGCCCTCGCGGCGGAATTTGCGACGGGACGGCGCATTCATTGGCGATGGATCGGCCGCGTCAGGCATGTCGGCCCGCCTTCGCAGGCGATACAGAGCGCGTCCGCCTCGAAGATTTCGACTGTGCAGCCGGCGGCTTCCATCGCGGCTTTGGTCCTGGGGAAGCCGGCCACGGCAATGACCTTCAACGGGCTGGTCGGCAGCACGTTCAGGCTGAGGCCGTTGGACGAGGCGAACTCTTCCGGATCGCCTTCGACCAGGCGGATGCCGCGCGCCTTCAGCATCTGGTAGAACGGGGCCGGCAGAAGCGGCGAATAGACCAGCGCGAGGTCGTCGGCCAGCGGGCTGATCACCGACATCAGATGCAGGCACGCCTCTTCGCCCTGCCATAGCGGCAGGTCGAAGCCATAGACGGAAATGCCGAGCGGCGTCAGCAGGTTGGCTAGCTGCTGGATACCCTCCTGGTTGGTGCGCACACCGCGCCCGATCGCCAGCGTGCGACCATCCAGCCATACACAATCGCCGCCCTCGACCTGGCCGGGAGCCTCGACGCGGCCGAGGATCGGAATGCCGAGCCTCTTATAAGTTTCCTCATGCAGCGAAGGCTCCTTGGCGCGCAAGGGCTTGCCCATGGACAGGATCAGCGCGCCGCGATCGGTCATCAGCGACGGATCATGCGTGAACACCGAATCCGCGAGACCGTCGGCCCTGTCCTCGATCCATTCGATCTCGGCGCCGGAAGCCGCCACCAGTTCGGCAAGGGCCGCGTGTTGGGCGGCTGCCTTCGCCGGGTTGAACCCTGGGCCATAATGCCAGGCAGCCCTGTCGGCGTCGCGCATGGCATTGGCCGCCGAACGCATCAGCACACGCCGCAGCGGCGCCGCCATGGACTGTGACCCGAAAGCGCTCATCGATGCCCTTCTAAAATGAAAAAAAGCGAAAAAATTTCATGAAGGGCTATTTATACACTTGCACAACAACGCCGCAAGTGCCGTAATGAGCGGGATTGACGGGCTCGCGCTGTCGGGTCCATGCTTGAGTCTGGAGCGGGCAGTACAGCGGATGTTGATTAACCGGATGGACGTTCGACGAACTGCCTTGGACCTTATAGAGGTCGCCCGGTGAGCGTGGCGGACGCTGCCGCAGTCCAATCCGGCAAGGCGCAAAGCGCCGCCGCCGAAGCCATCCATGTCGAGAACCTGCATAAGAAATTCGGCCAGCTGCACGTGCTAAAGGGCGTTTCGCTGTCGGCGCGCGACGGCGAGGTGATCGCCATCATCGGCGGCTCGGGTTCGGGCAAATCGACGCTGCTGCGATGCATCAACTGCCTGGAGAACCCGACCAGCGGCATCATCCGGGTCAATGGCGAAGAGATCAAGCTCAAGGCCGACAGCCACGGCCACACCATTCCGGCCGACCGCAGGCAGATCGAGCGGATCCGCTCCAAGCTCGGCATGGTGTTCCAGAATTTCAATCTCTGGAGCCACATGACGCTGATCGAGAACGTCATCGAGGTTCCGGTGCATGTGCTGAGCGTCAAGCGCGACGAGGCGATCGCGCAGGCCGAAAAGCTGCTCGCCCGCGTCGGGCTGGCGGAGAAGCGCGACGTCTATCCGGCCTTTCTGTCCGGCGGACAGCAGCAGCGCGCCGCGATCGCCCGCGCGCTGGCGATCAATCCGCGCGTCATGCTGTTCGACGAGCCCACGTCGGCGCTCGACCCGGAACTGGTCGGGGAGGTGCTGAAAGTGATCGGCGACCTGGCGCGCGAGGGGCGCACCATGGTGCTGGTGACGCATGAAATGAAGTTCGCCCGCGAGGTCGCGACGCATGTCGTCTACCTCTACAACGGGCTGGTCGAGGAGGAAGGTGCGCCGGAACAATTGTTCGGCGCGCCCAAATCCGAAAGGCTCAAACAATTCCTCCGCAATGTCGGCTAGGAGCCGGCATCAAGCGGAGCGAAAAACCGGGAACAACAACAAACTGGGAGTCCTGAAATGAAGACTGTTCTCAAGACATTGGCCGCAGCGCTGCTTCTCGGTGTCGCGGCGATGGGCGGCGTGGCCAAGGCCGAGCAGGTCAAGATCGGTGTCGCCGCCGAGCCCTATCCGCCCTTCACCTCGCCCGACGCGACCGGCAAATGGGTGGGCTGGGAGATCGACTTCGTCAACGCCGTCTGTGCCGAGGAGAAACTCGACTGCGTCATCACCCCGGTCGCCTGGGACGGCATCATCCCGGCGCTGACCACCAAGAAGATCGACGCCATCGTCTCCTCGATGTCGATCACCGACGAGCGCAAGAAGACGATCGACTTCTCGGACAAGTACTACAACACCCCGACCGCGATCATCGGGCCGAAAGACCAGAAATTCGGCGCCACGCCTGACGACCTCAAGGGCAAGGTGATCGGCGTCCAGGTGTCGACCGTGCATGCCGTCTACGCCAAGAAGCACTTCACCGGCGCGCAGGAGATCAAGGAATATCAGACGCAGGACGAAGCCAACAACGATCTGGCCGCCGGTCGCATCGACGCGGTGCAGGCCGACTCGATCGCGCTCGGCGAATTCCTGAAAACCGACCAGGGCAAGGCCTGCTGCGACCTGAAGGGCATGGTGGCTCCGGACGACGAAGTGCTTGGGCCGGGCGTCGGCGCGGGTATCCGCAAAGAAGACACGGCACTCAAGGAAAAGTTCAACGCCGGCATCAAGGCGATCCGCGCCAACGGCAAATATGACGAGATCTCGAAGAAGTATTTCGACTTCGACATCTATGGCGGCGCCACGCAGTCGAACTGAGCCTCTCGCACATGAGTGAGGGCATGGCGTCGGCGCCATGCCCAAACCTTGCCATGCATGCAAGTCGCTGAGCTCGACGCCAGCAGCTAGAGCAATTCCAGTGTGAGCGGTTTTCCGGCCGGAGTTGCGCGAAACAAAAAATTGAGCGGTTCGCCGTTTCCGTGAAACGGCGAACCGCTCTTGCCAGCAATCCGGGGGCGAAGCTGATCGACGCCTTTCTTCCGGCCTCCGCGGCCGGCATCATGGAACTCCTGTCACCCGTGGCGCCCGGCTGGGGCAGCACGCTGCTGACCGGCCTGCTGCATTCGGTCGAAATCGCCGTGGGCGCCACCTGCCTCGGCCTCATGATCGGCACCGCCGGCGCCTTCGGCAAGCTCTATGGCGGCCCGGTGACGCGCGACCTTCTGGCCGTCTACACCACGGTGGTCCGCGCGGTGCCGGAACTGGTGCTGATCCTTTTGCTCTATTATGCCGGAACCGACCTCATCAACCAGGTGCTGACGGCGATGGGCTACAGCCGTGTCGACATCAGCGGGCTCGCGGCCGGCATCTTCGTGCTGGGTTTCGTCCAGGGCGCCTATTCGACCGAAGTCATCCGCGGCGCCATCCTCGCCATCCCGCAAGGCCAGATCGAGGCTGCCCGCGCCTACGGCATGTCGCCCGGCCTGATGCTCAGGCGCATCACGCTGCCAGCCATGCTGCCCTTCGCCATCCCCGGCCTTGCCAATCTGTGGCTCATCGCCACCAAGGACACCGCGCTGCTTGCCGTCGTCGGCTTCTTCGAACTGACGCTGGCGACGCGCCAGGCGGCGGGTGTCACCAAGGCTTATCTGCTCTTCTATCTCGCCGCCGGCGCGCTTTATCTCGCGCTCACGCTGTTCTCCAACCTGATCATCGGCCGCGTCGAGGCCTGGTCGCGGCGTGGCATGCCCTCCGTCAAGGAGGCGCGCTGATGTCGGCCGAAGCCACCGCGATCAACATGGCGGCGCGCGCCTCGATCTGGCTCAAGCCGCACCGCATCGTGCTGATTCTGATCGCCTTGGCGCTCGTGCTCTGCGCGGCTTTCTTCATGCGTTGGGACTGGCTGCCACAATATTGGGAAATGGGCCTGATAGGCATCTGGCGGGCGCTGTGGATCCTTGCCGTCACTTGCGCGCTGGGCTTTGCGCTCGCCGTGCCGCTCGGGCTCGCCCAGGCCGGCGGGCCGATCTGGTTCTCGGCGCCGGCAAAGGCCTTCTGCACCATCATCCGGGGAACGCCGCTGCTCCTGCAGCTCTGGCTGCTCTATTACGGCCTCGGCTCGATCTTCCCGCAATATCCGTGGATCCGCGAATCGTGGCTATGGCCGTATCTGAGGCAGGCCTGGCCCTATGCCGTGGTGGCGCTGACCTTCTCCTTCGCCGGCTATGAGGGCGAGGTGATGCGCGGCGCCTTTGCCGGCGTGCCGCGCGGACAGCTGGAGGCGGCCCGAGCGTTCGGCATGAGCCGCTGGAAAATCTTCCGCCGCATCTGGCTGCCGCAAGCCTTCTACCGGGCGCTGCCGACGCTGACGGGCGAGACCGTGCTGCAGCTGAAATCGACGCCGCTGGTAGCGACGATCAGTGTCATCGACATCTTCGCCGTCTCCTCCAAGGTGCGCCAGGACACCTACCTGACCTACGAGCCTTTGCTGCTTCTGGCGCTGATCTATATGACGATTACCGGCATTCTGGTCTTCGTGTTCAGCCGGATCGAGGCGCGGATTCCGGTCAAAATCGGTTAGCGAATAGAGAGTAGCGAATAGCGAACAGTTTCTTTATCTCCCCTACTCGCTATTCCTATTTGCTACTCGCTGCAGGGCAACTCTGATGCAACTCACTCTCGACCAGGCAACAGGCCTATGCCGGATGGCGGCGCTCGGCGCCGGCGCCAATGAGGAGGCGGCGCAGTCGCTGACAGCTTCCATCATCGCGGCCGAGGCCGAAGGCCTGTCGGCGGTCGGCCTGTCGCATTTGATCGACTATCTGGAGGCGCTCGAAGCCGGCCGCATCGACGGCAATGCCGATCCGGTGGTCACCCGGCCGGCGCTCGCCGTCTATCTCTCCGACGCGCGCGGCGGGCTTGCCCATACCGGCTTCGACCGCACGATCGACGACCTGGTCAAGGCGGCAAAACTGTTCGGCGTTTCGATCTTCTCGCAGAAGAACGCCTATACATGCGGCGCGCTCGGCTATTTCACCGGCCGGCTGGCGGAACAGGGGCTGGTTTCCTTCGCCGCCACCAACGGGCCGGCGGTGCTGGCCGGGTCAGGCTCGGTCAAGCCGGTCTATTGCACCAACCCGATGTCCTTCGCCTCGCCCGCCGCCGACGGGCCGCCGCTGGTCATCGACCAGTCGTCGAGCGCCACCGCCTTCGTCAACATCCGCAAGGCGGCCGAGGACGGCAAGAAGATCCCCGAAGGCTGGGCGCTGGACGCCAGCGGCAACCCGACCACCGATCCGGCGGCGGCCATGAAGGGCGCGATGCTTGCCTTTGGCGGCCAGCGCGGGGCCAACATCGCCTTGATGGTCGAGGTGCTGGCCGCCGGCATTTCCGGCGCCAACTGGTCGCTCGACGCGCCCTGGTTCACCGGTGGGGCGGAGAGCCCCGGCACCGGCCTTTTCGTCCTGGCCATCGAACCAAAACTGCTCGACCCGGATTTCGAACAGCGCATGAAGGACCAGCTCGACCGGCTGCGGCGGCGCTATGGCGTGCATATTCCCGGCCGCTCCCGCGCCGAAGCCGCGGAGAAGGCCAAGGCGCGCGGTATCACCACCTCCAGGGCGGTCGTGCAGCGCATCTCCGAATTCGCCGAGCGCTATTCGGCCTGATTTTTCCCACGCTGTCGAACCTTTTTCCCGCTTGACGCTACCCATATCCGGCATCCCATGCCGCGAGCCGCCCTGGTTGGTTTCGTCTGGCTCGCGGTTGGCGGGGCCGCGCCGGGCGTTCAGGGCGGGGGCGGGCGTGCTTGCTTCACGCCACCTTGATACTGTCTCAAGTCAGGCCGCCTCGTTGGACCCTGTTTCGGCGCGGACACTGCCCGGAAAACCCCGCTTCGGCGGGGTTTTCTGTCTTCTTCAAATGCGGCAGGAGAGGCGTTCCGGGCAAGTCCAAAAACAACGCAATGGCGACTTCCGGTCGCTCTTTGCCTTTGGCGAGAAACGGATTAAGAAACGGCTTCAGCCAAGCACGCGCGCGGAGCCGATCATGACCGAAATCCTGCAGACCCCCAAGCTCGTCGTCGTCTTCGGCGGTTCGGGTTTCGTCGGTCGCCATGTGGTGCGTGCGCTTGCCAAGCGCGGCTACCGCATCCGGGTCGCCTGCCGGCGGCCCGATCTTGCCGGCCATGTGCAGCCGCTCGGCAATGTCGGCCAGATCCAGCCGGTGCAGGCCAATGTGCGCGTGCGCTGGTCGGTCGACCGCGCCGTGCAAGGCGCCGACCACGTCGTCAACCTCGTCGCCATCCTGCATGAGACCGGGCGCCAGAAGTTCGGCGCGGTCCACGATTTCGGCGCGCGCGCCGTCGCCGAGGCCGCACGCTCGGTCGGCGCCGGTCTCACCCAAATCTCGGCCCTGGGCGCCGATCTGAATTCGCCTTCGGCCTATGCACGCACCAAGGCGCTCGGCGAGAAAGCGGTGTTCGAGACGATTCCCGATGCCGTCATCTTCCGGCCGTCGATCAATTTCGGACCGGAGGACCGCTTCTTCAACCGCTTCGCCGGCATGGCGCGCCTCTCGCCCGTCCTGCCGCTGATCGGCGGCGGGCAGAACAAGCTGCAGCCGGTCTATGTCGGCGACGTCGCCGAAGCGATCGCGCGCTCGGTCGACGGCAATGTCAAGGGCGGCCAGATTTATGAACTCGGCGGCCCGCAGGTGCTGACGTTCAAGGAATGCATGGAGGAGATGCTTGCCGTGATCGACCGCAGGCGCCTGCTGGTGCCGGTGCCGTGGTGGGTGGCGAACATCCAGGCGTCGATCCTTCAGCTGCTGCCCAATCCGCTCCTGACCAAGGACCAGGTGCTCCAGTTGCGCGAGCACAACATCGTCTCGGACGAAGCCGCCAAAGCAGCCAGGACGCTTACCGGTCTCGGCATCCAGCCGCAGGCGATCGCCACCATCCTGCCCAGCTATCTCTGGCGCTTCCGCGCCGCCGGCCAGTTCCAGCAGCGCCGGCCGATCGCCGACCGCTAAAGCATTCCTTACACCCGCCGGGAGACCTGCATCGGCAGGCCGCCCTGCGGCTGCGTGGTGAGCTTCTGCACCGGCCATGGCCGGGTCTGCGATGTCGTATCGAAGCGGAAGCGCGACAACAGGATCGCCAGCGCGATGATCGCCTCCTGCATGGCGAAGCTGGCGCCGATGCAGACGCGCGGCCCGGCGCCGAAGGGCAGGTACTGGAAGCGGTCGATCCGGTCGCGGTTTTCCGGATGGAAGCGCTCCGGCAGGAAGGCGTCTGGCCTGTCCCAGAGTTTTCTGTGGCGATGCACGACCCAGGGCATCACCAGCACGGCGGCATATTTCGGGATATAGAGACCGTTCCAGGTCTCCGGCTCGATCGGCTCGCGGTTGATCGAGGGCGCCGGCGGATAGAGCCTGAGCGCCTCCTCGAAGGCGGCGCGGGTGAACGGCATCGCGTCCAGCCACTTGGTCGGGTCGGGCTCACGCGCCAGCACCGCGTCGATCTCCTGCTCGACCTTGTCGCGCTCCCAGGGCGCCTCGGCCAGGCAATAGATGGTCCAGCCCAGCGCCCGCGCGGTCGTCTCGTGGCCGGCTCCGATGAAGGTGATGATGTTGTCCTCGACCTCGGCGCGGGTCAGCCCGTCCGGTCCCTCGGCGCGCAGCAGAAGCGTGAGGAAATCCTGTGGCACGCCGCCAGGATCGCGCTTCATCCGCTCCTCGCGCATCCTCACCGTGTTGGCGACGATGTTGCGAAAATAGGCCATGGTCTTGCGGCCGCGGATGCGGGTCAGCCGAGGCAGCCATTCCGGCGCGCGCAGAAGGTCGAGCGGATCGACGCGGCCCATGGTCTCGAACAGGCGGTCGATCTCCTTGGCGAAGCTGCCTGGCTCGCCGGCGATCTCGCCGGAAAACAGCGTCTCGGCCAGAATGTCATAGGTGAGCAGCGTCATGTCGTGAGCGACGTCGGTCGTGCCACCGGCCTCGTATCTGGTGACGAAATCCAGCGTGCGCTTCAGCATCGGCGCGGCGAAGCCGAAGATGTGGCGCGGCGTGAAGACGGGCGCCATCGCCTTGCGGGAACGCTTCCAGACCTCGCCCTCGGCGGTCAGCAGCCCGTCGCGCAGGATCGGCCGCAGGATCAGCTGGCGCACCGTGGCCATCTTGTAGTTCCTGGCGTTGTCGATCAGCACATGGCGGATGAGGCCCGGATCGTTGGCGATCACCAGCGGCCCGCCGACGCCGGTCACCGAGATCCAGGGCTCGTTGTAGGTGTGCTCGCCCCACAGCTCGAGCGGGTTGCGGTAGACGATGCGCATCATCTCCAGCGTCGAAGGCGGCGTTGTGCGCGGCTTCGGCGCCGGCGGCACGAAAAGGGGCGGGCTTGGTGTCCATGAAGATGCTCCGCTGACAGCGCCGAATGTAGTGCCCTACGAAGCAGGCGTCCATGTGACGGGGGCCGGCGGCGAAGCGCTGAAGACCCTGCGAGCCGCCCAGGTGCGGAATCCTCCGGTACGGCACTTGCGAGACCGCCTTTCGGCGCGGCTTTCACGGTCGGATGCCCACCTTCGCAGACCAGCATCTCGTGCGGGCTTGAAAAGACTGCTCGCCAAGCCGGCAAAATGGCCGCAAACCTTGGAAAAGCAACCGTTTGCGCCTATATCTAGGACATCAAAACGGCGCGATTCGCGGCCATTTTTCCGCGCCAGACCATAGACATCAATCAGACAGGTATTCATGAGCGACCAGACCGAAAGCGCCATTGGCGTGGAAGCCGAGTACGGCGCCGATTCCATCAAGGTTTTGAAGGGGTTGGATGCCGTGCGCAAGCGGCCAGGCATGTATATCGGCGACACCGATGACGGCTCGGGCCTGCATCACATGGTCTACGAGGTGGTGGACAACGCTATCGACGAGGCGCTGGCGGGCCATGCCGACCTTGTCTCGGTAACGCTCAACCCGGACGGTTCCGTCACCGTCATCGACAATGGCCGCGGCATTCCGACCGATATCCACTCTTCGGAGGGCGTTTCGGCAGCTGAAGTGATCATGACGCAGCTGCATGCCGGCGGCAAATTCGACCAGAATTCCTATAAGGTGTCCGGCGGCCTGCACGGCGTCGGCGTCTCGGTGGTCAATGCTCTTTCCGCATGGCTGAAGCTCAAGATCCGCCGCAACGGCGAAATCTTCGAGATGAGCTTCACGCATGGCAATGCCGACGCGCCGTTGAAGGTGACCGGCACATATGAGCAGAACAAGCAGCCCGGCACTTATGAGGGCCGCAGCGGCAGCGAGATCACCTTCTTTCCGTCGTCCGAAACCTTCAGCATGATCGAGTTCGATTTCGGCACGCTGGAGCATCGCCTGCGCGAGCTTGCCTTCCTCAATTCGGGCGTGCGGATCATCCTGACCGACGCGCGCCATGCCGATCTCGTGCGTCATGAATTGCATTATGACGGCGGCCTGGAAGAGTTCGTCAAATATCTCGACCGGGTGAAGAAGCCGCTGATCGAGGCGCCGATCGCCATCCGCGCCGAGCGCGACGGCATCACGGTCGAAGTAGCGATGTGGTGGAACGACAGCTACCATGAGAACGTGCTGGCCTTCACCAACAACATCCCGCAGCGCGACGGCGGCACGCATCTGGCGGGCTTCCGCGCGGCGCTGACCAGGCAGATCACCAGCTATGGCGAATCCTCCGGCCAGACGAAGAAGGAAAAGGTCTCGCTCACCGGCGACGACTGCCGCGAAGGCCTGACCGCGGTGCTCTCGGTCAAGGTGCCGGACCCGAAATTCTCCTCACAGACCAAGGACAAGCTGGTCTCCTCCGAGGTGCGCCCGGTGGTGGAGAGCCTGGTCAACGAGGCGCTCGGCACCTGGTTGGAAGAACATCCGAGCGAAGGCAGGGTGGTGGTCGAGAAGGTGATCCAGGCGGCGGCCGCGCGCGAAGCCGCGCGCAAGGCGCGCGACATCACGCGCAAGAGCACGCTCGGCGTCACCTCGCTGCCCGGCAAACTCGCCGACTGCCAGGAGCGCGACCCGGCCAAGTCGGAAATCTTCATCGTCGAGGGTGACTCGGCCGGCGGCTCGGCCAAGGGCGGCCGCTCGCGCCAGAACCAGGCGATCCTGCCGCTGCGCGGCAAGATCCTGAACGTCGAGCGCGCCCGCTTCGACCGCATGCTCTCCTCCGACATGATCGGCACGCTGATCACCGCGCTCGGCACCTCGATCGGCAAGGACGAGTTCAACGCCGACAAGCTGCGCTACCACAAGATCATCCTGATGACGGACGCCGACGTCGACGGCGCCCACATCCGCACCCTGCTGCTCACCTTCTTCTTCCGGCAGATGCCGGAGCTGATCGAGCGCGGCCATCTCTACATCGCCCAGCCGCCGCTCTACAAAGTGACGCGAGGCAAGAGCTCGCAATATCTCAAGGACGAGAGCGCCTATGAGGAATATCTGATCGAGTCCGGACTGGACGAGGCCTCGCTGGTGCTGACCTCCGGCGAGGTCCGGACAGGACAAGACCTGCGAGCCTCGGTCGACGACGCGCTGGCGGTGCGCCAGCTGATCAACGGCCTGCACACGCGCTACAACCGCAGCGTCGTCGAGCAGGCGGCGATCGCCGGAGCGCTTAATGCCGACGTGCTTGCCGATCTCGGCCGCGCAAACGAGATGGCCGAGGGCGTCGCAAAGCGGCTGGACATGATCGCCGAGGAGACCGAGCGCGGCTGGACCGGGCGGCTTTCGACCTCGAATGACGGCTCTGGCGGCTATGTCTTCGAGCGCACCGTGCGCGGCGTGAAGGATGTGGTGCAGCTCGATGCCGGATTGATCGCTTCGGCTGATGCGCGCCAGCTCGACCGCTACGCGCCGCGGCTTTCGGAAGTCTATGCCGAGCAGCCGAGCTTGCGCCGGAAAGAGACCTCGGAGCTGCTTTCGGGGCCGCTGGCGCTGCTTAACGCGGTGTTCGCTTCCGGCCGCAAGGGCCTCACCATGCAGCGCTATAAGGGTCTCGGCGAGATGAATGCCGAGCAGCTCTGGGAAACCACGCTCGACCCGAACGTGCGCTCGCTGCTGCAGGTCAAGGTCAACGACGCGACGGACGCCGACTCGCTGTTCTCGCGGCTGATGGGCGACGAGGTGGAGCCGCGGCGCGAGTTCATCCAGGACAACGCGCTGTCGGTGGCTAACCTCGACATTTGAGCGCGACCTAGAGCGTTTCACCGTTTCACGGAAACGGCGAACCGCTCTATCTCTTTGTTTTAACGCAATTCCGCACGGAAAACCGCTCACACTTTTCCTGGAATTGCTCTAGCCGACAGTTCCTGCAATGAAAAAGCCCGCGTCCAGCGGGCTTTTTCATTGCAGGAACTACGGCCGGATCAGTGGTCCATCGCCTTGACGATTTCCTCGGTCATCTTCTTGGCGTCGCCGAGCAGCATCATGGTGCCATCCTTGTAGAACAGCGTGTTGTCGATGCCGGCATAACCGGAGCCGAGCGAGCGCTTGACGAAGAGGCAGGTGCGGGCCTTGTCGACATCGAGGATCGGCATGCCGTAGATCGGCGAGGACTTGTCATCGCGCGCGGACGGGTTGGTCACGTCGTTGGCGCCGATGACATAGGCGACATCGGCCTGCGCGAATTCCGAGTTGATGTCCTCCAGCTCGAACACCTCGTCGTAGGGCACGTTGGCCTCGGCGAGCAACACGTTCATGTGGCCGGGCATGCGGCCGGCGACCGGGTGGATGGCGTATTTCACCTCGACGCCGGCGGCCTTGAGCTTGTCGGCCATCTCGCGCAGCGCGTGCTGCGCCTGGGCGACGGCCATGCCGTAGCCGGGCACAATGATGACCTTCTGGGCGTTCATCATCAGATAGGCCGCGTCATCGGCCGAGCCCTGCTTGACGGTGCGCTCGATGCCGTCGTCGGCAGCCGCGGCCGTCTCGCCGCCGAAACCGCCGAGGATGACCGAGATGAAGCTCCGGTTCATACCCTTGCACATGATATAGGAAAGGATCGCGCCCGACGAGCCGACCAGCGCGCCGGTGATGATCAGCGCCAGATTGCCGAGCGTGAAGCCAAGCGCCGCCGCAGCCCAGCCCGAATAGGAATTCAGCATCGACACCACGACCGGCATGTCGGCGCCGCCGATCGGGATGATCAAGAGCACGCCGAGCACCAGCGAGGCGGCGACGATGAGCCAGAAGACAAGTTTGGACTCGGTGGTCACGAGCAGCACGATCAGCACCACCAGGGCGACGCCGAGGGCGATGTTGATGACATGGCGGCCGCCGATCATGATCGGCTTGCCGGACATGCGGCCGTCGAGCTTCAGGAAGGCGATAACAGAGCCCGTGAAGGTGATGGCGCCGATGGCGACGCCAAGGCTCATCTCGACCAGCGCCTGGGCGTGGATGTCGCCCGCCGTGCCGATGCCGAAGCTTTCCGGCGCATAGATGGCGGCGGCGGCCACCATGACGGCGGCGAAGCCGACGAGCGAGTGGAAGGCGGCGACCAATTGCGGCATCGAGGTCATGGCGATGCGGCGCGCGGTGACCGCGCCGATGCCGCCGCCGATGGCGAGGCCGAGCACGATCAGGCCGAAACGGCCGGCCGAGGGGGTCGCCAGCGCCAGCGTGGTCGCGATGGCGATCGCCATGCCGATCATGCCGTAGAGGTTGCCCTGGCGGCTGGTGGTCGGATGCGATAGGCCGCGCAGCGCCAGGATGAACAGGATGCCGGAGACGAGATAGAGGAAGGAAGCGAGATTGACGGTCACGTCACTTTTCCTTCTTCTTGTACATGGCAAGCATGCGCTGGGTCACCAGGAAGCCGCCGAAGATGTTGACCGAGACCAGCACCAGGGCGACGAAGCCGAAGCCCGCCGCAAGGCCGGAAGCCGCGATGCCGACCGCGAGCAGCGCGCCGACGACGATCACGGAAGAGATTGCATTGGTGACGGCCATCAGCGGCGTGTGCAGCGCCGGCGTCACCGACCAGACGACATAATAGCCGACGAAGATCGCCAGCACGAAGATGGCGAAGCGGAAGACGAAGGGATCGATGGCGCCGCCCGAGAGCGCGTGCGCCGCGCCGCCGGCGGCATCGGCCGCGCCCGGCGCATTGTTGGCGAGATCCTGCACCGCGAGCCGTACGGCGGCGGTCGCCTGATCGAGCTGATCGAGAGCTTTCTGCAAGGCGTCCATCACGCGGTTCCCTTAGGCTTGGCTGCGGACTTCTTCTTTGCCGCCGGCTTCGCGTCGGCGGCATCGGCAACCATGATCGTCGCCGGAATGGCCGCCGGCTCGGTGCGCGGCTGTTCCGCCGCCTTGGCGAAATTGGGATGCACGACCTTGCCGCCATCGGTCAGCATGGTCGCCTTGACCAACTCGTCGTCGCGCTTGATCGAAAGCTGTTTCGCCGCCTTGTCGACCATCGTCTCGAGAAAGGCATAGAGGTTCTTGGCGTAGAGCAGCGAGGCCGAGGCCGCGACACGACCGGGCACGTTGAGATGGCCGACGATTTTGACGCCGTTCTCGGTGGTCACGACCTTGCCGGGCACCGCGCCCTCGACATTGCCGCCGCGCTCGACCGCAAGATCGACGATCACCGAGCCAGGTTTCATCGAGGCGACCATGGCGGCCGACACCAGCTTCGGCGCCGGGCGACCGGGGATCAGCGCGGTGGTGATCACGATGTCCTGCTTGGCGATGTGCTCGGCAGTCAGCGCCGCCTGTTTGGCCTGATATTCCTTCGACATCTCCTTGGCGTAGCCGCCGGCAGTCTCGGCCGCCTTGAACTCCTCATCCTCGACCGCCAGGAACTTGGCGCCGAGCGACTGCACCTGCTCCTTAACCGCCGGGCGAACGTCGGTGGCAGTGACGACCGCGCCGAGGCGGCGCGCCGTGGCGATTGCCTGCAGGCCGGCGACGCCGACACCCATGATAAAGGTTTTGGCCGCCGGCACGGTGCCGGCCGCCGTCATCATCATCGGCAGCGCGCGGTCATATTCGGCCGCCGCGTCGATCACCGCCTGGTAGCCGGCGAGATTGGCCTGCGAGGAAAGCACGTCCATGACCTGCGCGCGGGTGATGCGCGGCATGAACTCCATCGAGAAGGCGGTGATGCCAGCCTTGGCCATCGCGGCCACCGCGGCATCGTTGCCGTAGGGATCCATGATGGCGATGACGGCGGCGCCCGACTTGTAGCCCTTCAGCTCCGCATCCGTCGGACGGCGCACTTTCAGCACGACATCGGCCTTCTTGGCGTCGGCCGCCGCTCCGATGGTGCCGCCGGTAGCAGCGAAATCCTGGTCGGGGATGCGGGAACCGAGGCCGGCGCCCTTCTCGACGATCACGTCGAAGCCGAGACCCGCCAAGCGCTTGACCGTCTCCGGCGAGGCCGCGACGCGCGGCTCGTTCGGGTCAACCTCACGAGGGATGAATACTATTTGTCCCACCGGATGATCCTTTCGGCTGGAACCTTGATTGCGCAAGGCGTCGGCCGGGACGTCCGGTGACGTCGAGTGCAATTGGCTGGGAAATCTACCGCAGAATGAGAGTGCCGACGGCCAAGATCAGGATGAACAGGATGGTCGCCGAGAAGAAGCCGCCGACGAAGAAGCCGAAGGCCATAGCGATGAGGATGGCGGCGCAGACCAGCGAGCCGTATTTGGCAAGGCCGAGAAAAGCCTTGTAGGTACGGTCGTGCTCGGCATAGTCCATCTGCGCGCCAAGCTCGACAGGACCGGTCGGCGAGTGATCAGCCATGGAAGTACCCCTTCGAAAATGCCTGTGAGGCACATAGCGAAAAGCCGAACCAAGAGCAATGGCGCTATTGCCGCACGGCCAGCGACAAGAGCCTCAAACGAAAGTTGAAATCGAACGCCTTGCCTTCGTCGGCGCGGCGAGGGGATTTCAGCCGGCGAGATGGGGGAAGAGGCCGAGCAGGCCGACAACGATCAGGTACAGCGCGACGATGTAGTTGAGGAGCCGCGGCATCACCAGGATCAGCACGCCTGCGATCAGCGAGATCAGTGGCGTCAGCGCGAGCGAGTGGATGGTCATGCGGGAATCCTTTCTTTTGACGGGCAATCGCCGTCAGGCGGGCTGCGGACCGGATAACGGCGCAGCCGGCGAAAGGTTCATGGCGCGCATTCAGGCGGCGGCGCGATAGTATTTCGCCGTCGGCACGATCGTGAGGGGCGTCAACCGGTTGATGGCCGGATTGCCGAACATCAGCCGCTGTTCCAGCGGCGTCGACTTGAAAAACGGCAGCCGCTCGAGCGTCAGGCGCATGTTCTCGCCGGCCGGAATTTCGAACAGCGCGATCGGGGCAAGAACCCCCGGAAATTGCTTGGCCTCGCTCCTCTGCACAGCATTGAAGAACCGCGCGTAGAAGGCGGAATGCTCGAGCTTGACGGGGGTTAGCACCGAGTCCTGGCCGAAGTAACAGGAGGCGACCATGGCGATCCTGAGCGTCAGGAACGGCAGCACGCCGGGCGCCGGCGCGCTGTCGGGATCGGTTGCGAAGCGGGTCCCGTCGATGAAGGTTTCGCCGCGGGCTAGGCGCGGGAGCAGGACTTCGGGATAGGCGTCGATCGAAGGCGAGTATGGCTGCTCGCTGGAAATATAGTGAAAGCGCAGCGTGCTGACCAATTCACCGTAACAATAGACGCCGAACCTGTAGGAATTGGGCAGGTTATCCCAACGGTCCTCGAACATGCCGCTGGCGATCGGGCCACACATACCTGAGCGCAGATAGGAGTTGTAGCGGAGCCGGTAGATCGCCTCGAGATCTTCGCCACCGGTGATGAGACGATATTCGACGTGATCCAGTAATTGCATCATCGACCGGTTGAGCGCGGAGTCCATCCTCGCGCTGGCGTCAGCCGACGCACTCTTCCTCACTGCATCCATTGCCGATCCTCGAATTCCGCCTGCAATTAGGCTATTCGAGTTGAAATGAGACACAAGCTGAAAATTCGATATTGCTGATTTACCGCTTGTTAACGTTAATGGTTGGGCAGATTTTCGCCGAACCTGCATAACAAAACGGCTAAGCTCGACGCTGACGGCTGTCTGACACGACCTCCCGGCGATCACTTGGATCATCTCAAGTTCAAGGTTTGAAAATATCGAGACGTGGCGGGTTTAGACTTGCGCAAGTCACCTTCGTCACCGCGAACTGGAAATGCGGAGTATATCACACCGAAGCCGAGGCCGTTTAAGCCCGTTCAGCTGGCTGTCCGTTTGCCGGCAATATGCAGGTCCGCGGCAAATGGCCATGTGACGCTCGACATCGTCTCAATGCCCGACGCGCTGAGCGCAGCGCCGAAGAGAAAACCCTGCACGAAGTCCGGCTTGACCAGATGAACCAGCGTCTTCAGCTGCTCGAAGGTCTCGACCCCTTCGATGGTGACGGAAAGGCCCAACGTCCGCGACAGGCCGACAATGCCCTTCAGAAGATCGAGCGACTGCCGGTTCTGGTTGACATCGACCAGGAAGGAGCGGTCGATCTTGATTTTGTCGAGCGGCAGCTTGTGGAGATAGCTCAGGCTGGAATAGCCGGTGCCGAAATCGTCAAGCGCGATGCGCGCGCCGAGCGCCTTCAGTTCCTCGATCGACTCGCGCGTCAGCGACTTGTCGTCGAGCAGCGCGGTCTCGGTAACCTCTATTTCGAGCCGGTGCGCCGCCAGGCCCGACTTGGCCAAGGCGTCCCTGACCTTCTGGACGATGTCGCGATTGCGGAAATCCTTGGCCGACAGGTTGACCGACACGCTGGTCTGGGCCGGCCATTTGGCGCATTCGGCGCAGGCTGCTTCGAGCACGAGGGTGCTGATGTCGGAAACGATGCCCATCTCCTCGGCAAGCGGAATGAAGACGCTGGGCGAGATCGGGCCTAGATCGGGATGGTCCCAGCGGCAGAGCGCCTCGCAACTGGCGATGCGCATGGTGCTGACGGCCACGATGGGCTGATAGACCACGCGCAAGTCCTTGGCCTGCACCGCATTGCGCAGATCGGCCTTCATCAGCTGGCGGTTGCGGAAAGCGGCATCCATGGCCGCCTCGAACAGCCGCCAGCTGTTCTTGCCGAGCTCCTTGGCCTTGTAGAGGGCAAGGTCCGCCTTGACGATCATGGCGTCCGCGTCAGTGTCCTTGACCTTGGAAAGCACCGCGCCGCCGCTGGCCTGGATGCGCAAGCCGTGGCCGGCGACGTCCACCTCGCCCTGCAGGTCCGCGAAGATCTGGTCGAGCAGGGTGCTGAGATGGCTCTCGTCCTCGACGCGGTCGAAGAAGACCATGAACTCGTCGCCGCCGAAACGACTGACGGTGATGCCGGGTCCGGCAATCGCCGCGAGGCGCTCGGCCACGGCATAGATCAACCCGTCGCCGACCGGATGACCGAGCGTGTCGTTGACGCTCTTGAAGTCGTCGAGATCGAGCACCGCGAGGCCGCAGAGCCGATCCTGGTCGCCGGAGGCCATGGCCTCGCCGACCAGCTCGTGGAAATAGGCGCGGTTGGGCAGGCCGGTCAGATTGTCGTAGCGCGCCATGAAGCGGATCTTTTCCTCCGCCTCGACGCGCGCCGTCACGTCCTCGAAGGTGATGACGCCCAGTTCCTGGCTGCCTTCGCGGGCGGAGAATTCGTAATGCTGGCCGTTGGCGAGGGAAACCAGCACCTTGCGGTCGCGGCCTTCGCGCAGGGCGCGCGTCAGTTGCGCCTCGATGTAGCGGCAGTCTTTCGGCGCCAGCATGCCGCCGGCGACGCCGCGCATCAGAAGACCGTGGATAGAGCGTCCGAGCAAGGCGTCACCCGATTTCAGCGACATCAGGCGGGCGGCCTCGGCATTGGCCACCGCGACGCGCCCGTCGGGGCCCAGCATGACCAGGCCATGCGACATGGTGTTGAGCGCGCGGTCGAACCGGCGCGTCAGGTTCCTGGCCTGCTTATGGCCGATGACGGCGGAGAAGAGCACGTTGCGGACATGGTCGGCGCTGTTGATGGTGATGAATGTCAGCGGGATGATCATCAGGCCGAGCAGGACGGACGGGAAATCCATGCGCAGCAGGAGCCCGAGCGCCGCCGGGCCGATGAAGGTCACGGAGAAAATCCGCACCATCTGCGGGGAGCCGTAATTGCGGCCGACAACCGTGACCAGGGTCGCGATCGTCAGCGACGTCGCGGCCAGCTCGGCGAAGGGATCGGGATAGACGTAGATCGATATGAAGCACAGCGAACCCAGGCCCAGGCCCTGCAGGCTACCCTTGAGGATGTAGTTGCGCTCCCACCGCCGGGCCTCTTCGACATTGGCTATGGTGCCGCCTGCCTTCAGGAAGCCGCGTATGCCGGCGTAACGAAAAAGGCTGATGGAGAGCAGGCCGAATGAAAAGGCCAGAAACAGCGGATCATGCGTCCGCCAATAGATCATGAAGCCGAGTATCCAATAGCAAACGCCACCGATCACCAGCATGTGCGCGTTGTCGAACAACGACCGCACAAACTGGATATAAACATCCGCCGGGATGTTCTCGGTCTTTGTTCTACCCATGCCGTTGGCCCAACACTACGCCTTTTCATGCCACACCGGCCTTAAGAAAGGCTTAGAACGGCGCTCGGCCACGGTTGCAGAGGGTTGCGATATGCGCGACAGACCCGGAAACTTAGGGCGAGTTGGCGCGCCATCGACGCGCCGGCGCGTTCACTCCGCCGCGCGCAGCGCCGGCTCCGCCGGAGCCTGGGCGAGACGTTCGATTAGCCGCGCACGCTCGCCGGCCGCCTTCGCGGCGCTAGCCTGCCGGACATGGCCGTAGCCGCGGATCAGCGCCGGCACCGAGGCTAGAGCGGTGGCGGCCTCCACCCTGCCCGGCGCAAGTGCTGCGGCGATAAGGTCGAGGTCGGCCTCGTAGTCTCGCAGCGACTGCCGCTCCATGCGCCGCTCGGCCGTGTAGCCGAAAAGATCGAAGGTGGTTCCGCGCAGGCCCTTCATCGCCGCCAGCAGCCGGAAGCCCTTCATCATCCACGGGCCGAAGCTCGATTTCCGGGGCTTGCCGTCATTGCCGCGGCGGCCGAGGACCGGCGGCGCGAGGTGGAATTCGAGCTTGTCGTAGCTCTGGAACTGCTTGGCGAGGTCGGCGGCGAAGGTGCCGTCGGTGTAGAGTCGCGCCACCTCATATTCATCCTTGATCGCCATCAGCTTGAAGAGATTCCTGGCGACGGCCTCGGTCACCGCGGTCGAGCCGGGCACGGCCTTGGCTTCGGCGGTACGCAACGCCACCACACGGTCGGCGTAGCGCCTGGCGTAGGCGGCGTTCTGGTAGGCGGTGAGGAAGGCGACGCGGCGGGCAATGACATCGTCCAGCGTCTCGGCGGGTTTCGACACCGGCTTGCCGGTTTGGGCGACCAGGTCGCGCACGAAATCGGGCTGATGCGCGGCGCGGCGGCCCCAGCGGAAAGCCGCGATGTTCATCGCCACCGCTTCACCGTTCAATTCTATCGCCTTTTCAACGGCTTCGGCCGAAAGCGGCAGACCGCCATGCTGGAAGGCGAAGCCCAGCATGAACATGTTGGCGCCGAGCGAATTGCCGAACAGCGCGGTTGCCGTGCGGGTGGCGTCGAAGAAATGCGCCTTGTCGTCGCCGGCGGCCGCCCGGATCGCCTTCTTCAGCCGCTCGACCGGCAGCGAGAAGTCGGCGGACCGGGTGAACTCTCCGGGCATGATCTCGGCGGTGTTGGCCAGGAAGATCGTGTGCCCCTCCCGCACCGCGCCCAGCACCTTCTTGGCGCCGGAGACGACAAGGTCGCAGCCGAGCACGAGGTCGGCCTTGCCGGCCGAAACGCGAATGGCATGGATGTCCTCGGGCGTCGGGGCGATGCGGACATGGGTGAACACCGAGCCGCCCTTCTGGGCGAGGCCGGCCATGTCGATCATGCCGCAGCCCTTGCCTTCCAGATGCGCGGCCATGCCGAGCACCGCGCCGACGGTGACGACGCCGGTGCCGCCGACCCCGTCGATAATCCCGGCCCAGCCCTGGTTGCCCATGCGGAACTCGGCCGGCGCCGGCACGCCGTCGAGAGGATCGGCCTTGCCGGCAATGCCTTCGGCCTTCCTGATCTTGCCGCCATGCACGGTGACGAAGGACGGGCAGAAGCCGTTGAGGCAGGAAAAGTCCTTGTTGCAGCTCGACTGGTCGATGCGGCGCTTGCGGCCGAATTCGGTCTCGACCGGCTGGATGGAGACGCAGTTGGACTGCACGCCGCAATCGCCGCAGCCTTCGCAGACCAGCTCGTTGATGAAGACGCGCTTGTCCGGATCGGGGAAGGTGCCGCGCTTCCGGCGCCGGCGCTTTTCGGCGGCGCAGGTCTGATCGTAGATCAGCACCGAGACGCCCTTCACGTCGCGCAACTCGCGCTGGACGAGATCGAGGTCGTCGCGGTGATGGATGGTGATGCCGGCCGGGAAATCGGCCTTGCCGGCATATTTGTCGGGCTCGTCGGTGACGACGGCGATGCGGTCGACGCCCTCCGCGCGC
The DNA here is from genome assembly GCF_006439355.1 of Mesorhizobium sp. B4-1-3. Taxonomy (GTDB): domain Bacteria; phylum Pseudomonadota; class Alphaproteobacteria; order Rhizobiales; family Rhizobiaceae; genus Mesorhizobium. Next base: position 33,585 of record NZ_VFTG01000015.1, on the reverse strand, counting down.
ACCTGCCTGGCGATCATATCGACGGTGAGACCGCCCTCATGCGGCTGGCCGCCGGTCATGGCGACGGCGTCGTTGTAGAGGATCTTGTAGGTGATGTTGGCGCCAGAAGACAGCGCGAAGCGGATCGCCAGTACGCCGGAGTGGTTGTAGGTGCCGTCGCCGAGATTCTGGAAGATGTGGTCGCGCTTGGAGAACGGCGCCTGTCCGACCCATTGCGCGCCTTCGCCGCCCATGGCGGTGAAGCCGACCGTGTTCCTGTCCATCCATAGCGCCATGAAGTGGCAGCCTATGCCGGCGGCGGCCAGCGAACCGTCCGGCACCTTGGTGGATGAATTGTGCGGGCAGCCCGAGCAGAAGAAAGGCGTGCGCGAGCCGATGTCGACGGTGTCGGAGAGCATCGCCTGGAACTGTCGCAGCTTCGCCACCCTGGCGGCGATCTCTTCCGACGGGCCGATGGTGCGCAGGATGCGCTCGCCGAGCGCGATGGCGATCTCGTTTGGGTCGAGCGCGCCCTTGGCCGGAAACAGCCAGTCGCCGCGCTCGTCCTTCTTGCCGACGATCATCGGCTGGACCGCGGTGCCGTAGAGGTTCTCGCGCAGTTGCACCTCGATCAGCGAACGCTTCTCCTCGACGACGACGATGGTGTCGAGGCCGCGGGCGAACTCGGCGATATGCTGGAAATCCAGCGGCCACGGACAGCCGACCTTGAACAGGCGAATGCCGATGCGGTTGGCGGCCGCTTCGTCGATGCCGATATCCTCCAGCGCCTGGCGGACGTCGAGATAGCTCTTGCCGATGGTGATGACGCCGAGCTTAGGGTTGCGGCCGCCGGAATAGACGATGCGGTTCAGCCCGTTGGCGTGGATGAAGGCGGAAGCGGCGGCGCGCTTGTATTCATGCAGCCGCTCTTCCTGTCCGAGCATGTCGATCTCGTGGCGAATGTTCAGGCCGCCCGGCGGCATGTCGAATTCGGGAATGACGATGTTCAGCCGCTCGATCGAGGCGTCGACCGAGGCCGTCGATTCAATGTTGTCCTTGACGCATTTCATCGCCGCCCAGGTGCCGGCGAAGCGCGACATGGCAAAGCCATAGAGGCCGTAATCGATGATCTCCTGGACGCCGGCCGGGTTGAGGATCGGCACCATGGTGTCGACGAAAAGGAATTCGGTGGCATGTGCGTTGGTCGAGGATTCGGCCATATGGTCGTCGCCCATCAGGGCAAGCACGCCGCCATGCTTCGAGGAGCCCGCCAGATTGGCGTGTCGGAAGACGTCGCCGGAACGGTCGACGCCCGGGCCCTTGCCGTACCAGACGGAGAAGACGCCATCATGCGTGCCCTCGCCCAGCAACTCGGCCTGTTGCGAGCCCCAGCAGGCGGTGGCGGCGAGCTCCTCGTTGAGGCCGGGCTGGAAGACGATGTCGGCTTGCGCGAGCTGCTTCTTCGCCCGCCACAGCTGCATGTCGAGGCCGCCCAGCGGCGAGCCGCGATAGCCGGAGACAAAGCCCGCCGTGTTGAGGCCGGCGCGGCGGTCGCGCTCGCGCTGCATCAGAAGCATGCGCACGACTGCTTGCGCGCCGGACAGGAAGACGCGCTCCTTGCCAAGGTCGAACTTGTCGTCGAGCGCGACGTCGTGCAGCGTCATCAGGTATTTCCTCTGCGGAGGCGCCTCAAATCAGGCAGCCAACGTCGGAGTGGGACACCGCAGTCTTTCGTCCCTTGGCGGTGAGGTCAAACAAAATCGCAGAGGCCAGATAACACGCAACAAACGGTCTGGCGAGTGGCCGGCGGCGCATGCAAGATCATGCTAACCGCTTCGTGAGGAACAAAAATTTCGCGACAGGGGACGGTTTCACCGTTTCACGGAAACCGTGGAATTGCTCCACGCCGCGCGTTTCAGGTCGCTTTCGAGCAATCCGGCTTCTGCTGGTCGGGCAGCTTGCCGTCGGGGTGGCCGGCAAGGTCCGGATTGAGCTCGTATTTCGGGCCGATCACCAATGGCCGGTCGGGCAGCATCGTCTGGTCCTCCGACGAGGTCATGGTGATGTCGATGCTTTGCAGCAACGTGCCCGTCGCATCCTCGATGCGGATCGAGACTTTGTAAGGCTTGTCCTTGACCACGCAGGAGAGCGGCGGGCTGGTGAGCGTGATGTGAGGCAGCTTCGGCCAGATCTTCTGGTTGACGATGAGCGGGTCGCCGCCCGCAGGGTTCTGGAAGCTCACCACCGCGACCTGGCCGTCGACCATCGGCCGCAGCGGCTTCAATGTGATGACATAGGTGGCGATGGCCAAGCGGTAATTGAACTCGAACAATTTGCCGGAAATGGCAAAGAGCTGGTCCTTGCCGGTGTCGCGGCAGGCGCCGAGCGCGACAGCGGCGACCAGGGCTGCGCCGACCAGGGCCGAACGCGACAATTTCCTAAGCATTGCTGACCTCCCTCGCCGCCGTCCGGCGGCGGTAATAACGGTTTGCCTTCTGGCGGTTGCCGCAAACGGCCATGTCGCACCACAAGCGGCTGGCGTTGCGGCTGCGGTCGACGAACAGCCAGCTGCAATTGGGGCAGATCCGCAGCCGCGCCACCGTTTCGTCGCGCAGCAGCGACAGCGCCGAGACGGCCAAGGCCGCCTCGAAGGCAATCGGCGTTGCCGGATCGCCGAAAGGCCGGCCCGGCGTCCCGATCTCGGTCGCGCTGCCGGACAAACCGCCGGCGCAGGCCGTGAGGAAACCCGGCAGGTGACTGGTCGCGAGCGCGCCGTTCGATACGGCATGGCGAAACAGGCGATCGGTCGCTTCGCGGATCGAGATGACGGTCGGTTTTATCTCGCCCGGTTCCGGCGCCTGCAGCCGCCGGCCGCCGAGTTCGGCGGCGCGAAAACCGCTCGCCGCCTCGGCGAAGCGGGCGATCTCTGCCGGGTCGTCGAAACGGTCGAAGGACTTTTGCGGATCGTTGCGCAGCACGACGGTGTTCGCCGTGTCGAGCGCAAGGATGCCACCGGTGAAGCGGTGCGGGGTCCAGGATACCGTCATGAATAGAAATCTAACCGATAAAACGCATTTGACAAGTTAGATTCCGAGTGCAACGGTTCGTGCAGGGTCGCACCATGCGACCCAAGGACGTCGCATGCACTATTTCTTCCAGCAGGTGCTGAACGGGCTGCATTCGGGCGCGCTCTATGCGCTGCTCGCCTTCGGCTATGTGCTGACCAACGGCATCCTGCATCGCACGAACCTGGCTTACGGCGCGCTCTTCGCCTTCTGCGGCCAAACGATGATCCTGACCGCCGCCTTCGGCTATCAGGCGCTGTGGCTGACGCTCGCCGCCGCGGTGGCGCTCGGCGCCGCCGCGGCCATCCTCTATGCGGCGCTGATCAGCCAGGTCCTGTCGCGCAGCGTTTTCGAGAGGCTCGCCGACCGCTCGCCCAATGCCATCGTGGTGACGACGCTCGGCATCTTGCTCTTCCTGTCGGAGGCGAGCCGCATCGCCGCCGACACGCATGACCTGTGGCTGCCGCCGATGCTCGCCACCCCGGTCATCTTTGCCCAGGGCGAGGGCTTCAAAGTCACGCTTACCGTCATCCAGCTGCTCGATTGCGCTTGTGTCATCGCGCTGGTGGCGCTGGCGGCCTGGCTATTCTCGCATTCGCGCTTCGGCCGCGCCTGGCGCGCCGTCTCCGACGATCCGAAAGCGGCGGCGATGTGCGGCATCGACGTCACCGCGGTGTTCCGCCGCGCCGTGCTGCTCGGAGGCTTCTGCGCCGCCCTGGCCGGGGTGCTTGCCGGTCTCTATTACGGCAATGTCTCATTCGGCACCGGGCTGATCTACGGCCTCAAGATCCTGTTCGTGACGGCGGTGGGCGGCTATCTGTCGCCGCTCAAGGCGGCGCTTGGCGCCGCGGCCTTCGGCATGGCGGAAGCGCTCTGGGCCGGCTATTTCCCGCTCGAATGGCGCGACGCCTGGATCTATCTCTTCCTCGTCGCCATGCTGGTGCTGATCGGCGCCGGGCGCGACCAGGCCAAGATCGCCTGAGCCCCAGACTTCGCTGTCTCCAGACTTTCGCTGCCACACACTTTCGTTGCCCACAGACTTTCGTTGCATGACGCATCGTCAGGCGGCGGCATTCCGCCGCTGCGCGCCCTGCCGATCTGTTTGCAGCGGCTTTGTCATGTTGACCTGCCGGACCACGCACTGCATATCGTTGGGCCAAGCGGCGCGACGCCGGGGGGGAATCGGGCGCATCGCGAAGTACTTTTGAGTCTGCGCATCATGCTTTCCGAAAATCGAAGCGATTTTCTGGCCGATGCGCGAGGGAGGACTATGCATGGCAGGGCTGCTCGCTCTATCCAGGACAATCGACCGCATTAACGAGTTCATCGGCCGCTGGGTCTCCTGGCTGATCCTGCTCGCGATCCTGGTGAGCGCCGGCAACGCCGTCATCCGCAAGGTGTTCGACACCTCCTCCAATGCCTGGCTGGAGCTGCAATGGTATCTATTCGGCGCCGCCTTCATGCTGGCCGCCGCCTACACGCTTAAGCAGAACGACCATATCCGCATCGACATCGTCTACGGCATGTTCCCGCGGCGCGTGCAGCACTGGATCGACCTCTTCGGCCACCTGTTCTTCCTGATGCCCTTCGTGGTGCTGATGGTGGTCTATTTCGTGCCTTACGTGTCGCTGTCCTTCCGCAGCGGCGAGATGTCGACCAATGCCGGCGGGCTGATCGTGTGGCCGGCCAAGGCGATCCTGCTGGTCGGCTTCTTCCTGCTGGCGCTGCAAGGGGTTTCCGAGATCATCAAGAAGATCGCCATCATGCGCGGCGACATGGACGATCCCAATCCCTTCCTGTCCGCGCATGAGCAGGCCGAGCTCGAGGCCAAGGCGCTGGCCGAGGAAGCCAAGGCGATCGCGGGCGAGGCCCGCCCATGATCGAATTCATGGCGCAGAACATGGCGCCGATCATGTTCGCCTCGCTGATCGTCTTCCTGTTGATCGGCTACCCCGTCGCTTTCTCGCTGGCCGCGAACGGCCTGCTGTTCTTCTTCATCGGCGTGCTGGTCTCGCCCTATTCCGGCGGCTCAATCAACCTCGCGTGGCCCCTGCTGCACGCGCTTCCCGACAATTTCTACGGCACCAGGGTGATGTCCAACGACACGCTCCTGGCGATACCCTTCTTCACTTTCATGGGCATAGTGCTCGAGCGCTCGGGCATGGCCGAGGACCTGCTCGACACGATCGGCCAGCTGTTCGGGCCGATCCGCGGCGGGCTTGCCTATGCGGTGATCTTCGTCGGCGCGCTGCTTGCCGCGACGACCGGCGTGGTGGCGGCCTCCGTCATCGCCATGGGGCTGATCTCGCTGCCGATCATGCTGCGCTACGGCTATGACCGCAGGGTTGCGTCCGGCGTCATCGCGGCCTCCGGCACGCTGGCGCAGATCATCCCGCCGTCGCTGGTGCTGATCGTGCTTGCCGACCAGCTAGGGCGCTCGGTCGGCGACATGTATGCCGGCGCCTTGATCCCCGGCCTCGTGCTGACCGGCATCTACATGCTCTATATCCTGATCATGTCGATCGTCCGGCCAAACTCGATGCCGGCGCTGCCGCTCGAAGCCCGCACGCTCGGCCACGGCGTGCTGTCGCTGATCGTGGCGCTGCTCATCACCGTCGCCATCTCCTACGGCGCCTATCGCTATCTCGCGCCGACGCAGGGCGACAATGCCGACATCCTCGGCTTCGCCGTCGGCGTCATCGTCATCTATATCGTGGCCATCGTCGACCAGCGGCTCCGCATCAACATGATGTCCAAGCTGGCGCAGCAGGTCGTGATCGTGCTGATCCCGCCGCTGGCGCTGATCTTCCTGGTGCTGGGCACGATCTTCCTCGGCATCGCCACGCCGACCGAAGGCGGCGCCATGGGCGCCGTCGGCGCGCTCATCATGGCGGCGATGAAGGGCCGCCTGACGAGGGACGTCATCAATCAGGCGCTGGCCTCGACGACCAGGCTTTCCTCCTTCGTGCTGTTCATCCTGATCGGCGCGCGCGTCTTTTCGCTCACCTTCTACGGCGTCAACGGCCATGTCTGGGTCGAGCATCTGTTGACCTCGCTTCCCGGCGGCGAGACCGGCTTCCTGATCGGCGTCAACATCCTGGTCTTCGTGCTTGCCTTCTTCCTCGATTTCTTCGAGCTCGCCTTCATCATCGTGCCGCTTCTGGCGCCGGCCGCCGACAAGCTCGGCATCGACCTGATCTGGTTCGGCGTGCTGCTCGGCGTCAACATGCAGACCAGCTTCATGCATCCGCCCTTCGGATTCGCGCTGTTTTACCTGCGTTCGGTCGCGGCCCGCGTGCCCTATCTCGACAGGATCACAGGCAAGCAGATAGCGCCGGTCAGCACCGGGCAGATCTATTGGGGGGCGGTGCCGTTCGTGCTGATCCAGGTGATCATGATCGGACTCACCATCGCCTTCCCGCAGATGGTCATGCGCTACAAGGGCACCGCGGTCGAACCGAGCACGATCGACCTCAAGCTGCCCGACATGCCGTCGCTGGCGCCGCTCGGTACAGCCCCGGCTAACAACAACGGCGCGGCGCCGGCCAATGGCGGCGCCGCGGCGGCTCCCGGCACGCCCGACCTGTCGCAGCCGCCGAGCTTCGGCGATGCACCGGCCAAGCCGGCGGCGCCGGCGCCCGACCTTTCGAAGCCGCCGAGTTTCAATTGAGGTGACCACGTCATGAGAGCCGTCCGGCTGGAAGCAATCGGCAGCATCGCGCTTCGCGAAGTGGATAAGCCTTCGCCGGGTCCGGAGGACGTCCTGGTACGGATCGAGGCCTGCGGCGTCTGCGGCACCGACCGGCACCTTTTCCACGGCGAGTTCCCCTGCACGCCGCCAGTGACGCTCGGCCACGAATTCTCCGGCATCGTCGAAGCCGTCGGCCAGGCGGTGTCGGGCATTGCCGTCGGCGACCGCGTCACCGGCGATCCCAACATCGCCTGCGGGCGCTGCGCCCATTGCCACACCGGCCGCGTCAATCTCTGCAGCAATCTGAGGGCCATCGGCATCCACCGCGACGGCGGCTTCGCCGATTACGTGCTGATGCCGCACAAGCAGGCCTTCCGGCTGCCGGCAGACCTCAAGCCGACGCACGGCGCCTTCTGCGAGCCGCTCGCCTGTTGCCTGCACGACGTCGACCTTGCCGCGATCCGGCCGGGCGCGTCGGTCGTGGTGCTCGGCGGCGGCGTCATCGGCCTGCTCATCGTGCAACTGGCAAAACTCGCGGGCGCGGCAACCATCATCCTGTCGACCAGGCAGGCCTCCCGCCGTGCGCTTGCCGAGGAGCTCGGTGCGACCGCGACGATCGACCCAGGCCCCGGGGACCCGATCGCGGCCGTCGCGGGGCCTGATGGCCTGGTGCCAGGCGGCGTCGATGTGGTGCTGGAATGCGCCGGCGTTCGCGACACGGTCGAACAGTCGGTGCGCATGGCTCGGGCCGGCGGCACGGTCGTCATCGTCGGCGTGGTGCCGCAAGGCATGACGGTGGAAATCGAGCCGTTCGATCTTCTGTTCCGCGAGCTGAAGGTGCTCGGCTCCTTCCTTAACCCGTTCACGCATGGAAGGGCGGCGCAACTGATCGCCTCCGGAGCGATCGAGGTCGACAGGCTGATCTCGAGGCAGGTCAGCCTGGAGGAAGCGCCGCAGGTGATCGCCAGCCCGCCAGCGCCGGGCGAGGTCAAGGTGCTGGTGGTGCCGGGCCGGGGCTGAAGTCAAGTCCTGCAATGTTGGCGATTGGCGAAACCGCCGAGAACAGCGCCCCTCTCCCCGCTCTATACGGGGAGAGGGGCTAATCTTCTACAGCTTGCCGTTGCGCTGCTGCACCATCATGAAGGTGTCGTAATTGTATTCGGCGACCTGGGCCCAGAGGTAGTGCTCCTTGCGGAAGGCCTTGATCGATTCCCAGATCTTCTTGAACGGTGCGTTGTTGGATTCCATCTCGGCGTAGACCTCGTTGGCCTTCTCGAAACAGGCGGCCATGATCTCCTGGCTGAACGGCCTGAGCTTGGCGCCGCCGGCCACAAGTCGCCGCACCGCCGGGGGATTCACATAGTCGTATTTCTGCAACATGTTGGCGTCCGCGGCCTGCGCCGCGGTGCGCACCAGCGATTTGTAAGTCGGTGAAAGCTCTTCGTATTTCGCCTTGTTGAACAGGAGATGGACGGTGGGGCCGCCTTCCCACCAGCCGGGATAGTAGTAATAGGGCGCTACCTTGTAGAAGCCGAGCTTCTCGTCATCATAGGGGCCGACCCATTCTGCGGCGTCGATGGTGCCCTTTTCCAGCGCCGGGTAGATGTCGCCGCCGGCGATCTGCTGCGGCACCACGCCAAGCCTTTCGACGACCTTGCCGGCAAAGCCGCCGATGCGCATCTTGAGACCCGACAGATCGGCGACGCTGTTGATTTCCTTGCGGAACCAGCCCCCCATCTGGACGCCGGTATTGCCGCCCGGCAGACCGTACAACCCTTGCGTTCCAAGGAATTCATTGAACAGGTCGATGCCGCCGCCGTGGTAGTGCCAGGCGTTCATGCCGCGCGCGTTGAGCGAGAAGGGCACTGCCGCACCCAGCGCCCAGGTGGGGTCCTTGCCCCAGTAATAATAGGCCACGGTGTGGGCCGCTTCGACGGTGCCGGCGGCGGCGGCATCGGCCGCCTGCAGGCCGGGCACAAGCTCGCCCGAAGCGAAGACCTGGATCTGGAAATTGCCATCGGTCGCTTCCGACAGCATCTTGGAGAAGACTTCGGCGCCGCCATAGATCGTGTCGAGCGACTTCGGGAAGGACGACGCCAGCCGCCAGGTCACTTTCGGATTGGACTGGGCGATGGCCGGCGTGGCGAGTGCCGCAGCCGCTGCGGCGGCACCCACGCCGGAGGCTCCGGCCTTGCGAATGAATGAACGACGATCCATTAAGTTTCCTCCCTTGCGGATCAGCTGACCGATGCCAGGACATCCTCGGTGCCCGGACCGGTTGGGGGAGAAACATACACGGGCAAGAAGTCGAGTCCAGCGCCGCGGCCAAGCTTGCGGCCATTCTCAGCGGCCCACTGCAACTATAGTCTAATAGTCTCTTGCCTGGCCCATGCGAGGTAGCGAAACTTGCCATGGAAAAGCCGCTACGGATCGCTTATTTTATAGGCAGAACAAATCCTTGGCCTGATGGAAACCAACCCCAAAATGCAGCAGCCGCTCGTCGCAGTCTCAACCGACGTTCGCCAGTTCGACAATTACACCTGGCACGCCGCGCCCCAGCAATATCTGGAAGCGGCGATCACGGGCGCCGGCGTGTTCCCGTTGCTGGTGCCGTCCTTCGGCGACCGGCTCGACCTCGACGAATTGCTGTCCTCGGTTGACGGCGTCATGCTGACGGGCTCGAAATCCAACGTCCATCCCTCGCTTTATAATGGCGACCCGAGCGAGGCCAACGGTCCTTACGATCCCGCGCGCGACGCCACCACGCTGCCGCTGATCCGCAAGGCGCTCGAACGCGGCGTGCCGCTGCTTGCCATCTGCCGCGGCATCCAGGAGCTGAACGTGGCGCTCGGCGGCACGCTGGGCACCGAAATCCAGGAGCGCGAAGGCTCGCTCGATCACCGCGCGCCGGTGAGCGACAATCAGGACGAGCGCTTCGCCATCCATCAGACGATCTCGATCAAGCCCGGAAGCTGCCTTGCCGGAGTGTTCGGCGCCGGAGACATCAAGGTCAACTCGCTGCACCGGCAGGGAATCGACCGGCTCGGCTCGAAACTGCAAATCGAGGCCTTGGCCACCGACGGCACGATCGAAGCGGTCTCCGTCAAGGATGCGCGGGCCTTCGCGGTCGGCGTGCAATGGCACCCCGAATACTGGGTGAAGTCGGACAGCAATTCCGCGAAGATCTTCAAGGCTTTCGGCGATGCCGTGCGGCTGCACGCGGCGGCAAAGGCAGGCGCCCGCGCCGCAGCGGAATAAACACTCAGCTTAAATTCAGTTGCTGCTGTCGCTATTCAGCGCCAGCAGCGGCGCGGACGGCGCGTAGGATTCGTAGCCGTCGCCATCGGCGACGCCGAAGGTGACGATAGGGTCGATGCCGTTCTCGCTGAAAGCGACCGAGCCGTCCGCCTGCTCGCGCCAGAATTTCGCCCGCTCGACGCCGGGCATCAGCTTGCTGCAGTCCGAAGCGACGTCGAGCCGCGACAGGCCGTCAGAGACCGAGGCTCCTCGCTGCACGGCGCAGCCGGCTTCGTCGCCATTGGCCGTCAGTCGATACGTGCTTGAAGTCGCGGTTTCGATAGCCGTGCTTTGGCCTTGGCCGCCATACAGGACATGCGCGCCCCCGAACAACGCAACCGACATGACCAACCCGGCAATCAGCTTCACGCCGCCTCTCCACACTCAATTATGCATGAAAAATGAATTCAAAGGGTTAAGCAGCGGTTAATCTGCTCCGCCAGCATTAACGCATGTGGCGGAAGCGAAGCCGCCGAGCCTGACCGCCCCCACTTTCCCTGAAATTTCCCTGTATCTTTTTGCGTAATTCCGACGGACAACCGCTTTCCGGATAGTCCTAGCCGCGCGGCTTGACGTTGATCGTCTCCGGCACGGGCGTCAGCGGCCGGCGCTCGGTGAACCAGGCGACGAGATTGTCGACGCAGAGGTCCGCCATGGCGCGGCGGGTGTGGACCGATGCCGAGCCGACATGCGGCAGAAGCGAGGCGTTGGGCGCGTCGAGCAGGGCCCGCGGTACGTTCGGCTCATCGGCAAAGACGTCGAGCCCGGCGGCGGCGATGGCGCCGCTTTCGAGGGCGGCGGCGAGAGCTGCCTCATCCACGGCCGAGCCGCGGCCGATATTGACGAAGACGCCGTTCGAACCCAGCGCCGACAAGATTTCGCCATTGATCGCCTTCTCGGTGGAAGCGCCACCGGGGGCAATGCAGATCAGCGTGTCGACGGCTTCGGCAAGCCCCTTCAAAGTGGCATGATAGTCGTAAGGCAGGTCTTCGACCTTGCGGCGGTTGTGATAGGCGATCGGCAGGCCGAAGGCTTCGAGGCGGCGGGCGACGGCCCGGCCGATGCGGCCCATGCCGAAAATGCCGACGCTGCGGCCGCGCAAGGTAAGCCGGCTCAGGCGATAATTGCCCTTCTCCACCCAGTCGCCGTCGCGCAGCCATTTCTCGGCGGCGTAGAGCTCACGCACGGTGTTGATCAAAAGGCCGATGGCGGTGTCGGCGACCTCATCGGTCAAAACGTCGGGCGTGTTGGTGACCATGACGCCGCGCTTGGCTGCGTGATTGGCGTCGATGGAATCGTAGCCGACGCCGAAGCTGGCGATGATCTCGAGATTGGGCAGCGCGTCGATCATCGCCGCGCTGACGCCCGCGTAGGAGGCGATGCCGCGTACCTTGGCGCGCATCTCGTCCGTCACCAGCAAAGGATCGGCGCGTTCGATCGGCACAGGCTCGAACGCCTTGTCGATGCGGCCGGCGGCATGGTCGTTGAAATCGGCGGGCACCAGGATGGCGACCGGCAATTTTCTCTCGGCCCTAGTCATGCACGCTCCACCGGCTTGCCGGTCGACTGCCGCACATGCAGTTCCGGCTTGATCAGCTCCTGCGAGGGCCGCACCGCCTGCCCGTTCAATTTGTCGAGCAAGGCGCTCGCCGCGCGGCGGCCGACCTCGCGCTGGCCATTCCAGACCGTGGTTAGCGCCGGCGTCGCGATCGCCGCTTCCTCGAGATCGTCATAGCCGGTGACCGAGATATCGACGCCCGGCACGAGGCCGGCGCGCGCGATGCCGTTCATCAGCCCGATCGCGACCAGGTCGTTCCAGCAGCAGGCAGCGGTGGGCCTGTCCTTCAGTGCCAGAAACTGTCCCGCGGCCTCGAACCCCGCCTGCTTGGTGCGCGGCCCGGGAATGCGCCAGGACGGCTTCACCTCCAGGCCGGCCGCCTCCATCGCGTTGAGATAGCCCTGGTAGCGGTCGCGGCCGGTCGAGGTCTGGTCGGTGCCGCCGACCATGGCGATGCGCTTGTGGCCGAGCGAGATCAGGTGATTGGTGGCCAATGCGGTACCATAGGCATCGTCGCCGCGGAACACCGGCACGTCGGCGCCGGCGACGGTGCGCGCGATCAGCACAGCCGGCAGGCCGTTTTCCTCGGCCATGATGATGTCCTCGGCCGGCGTGCCGATAGCCGGCGACATGATGACGCCGTCGGCGCCGAGCTGCAGCAGCGTGTCGATGAAGGTGCGCTGCTTTTCCAGCTGGTCGTAGTGGTTGGAGAGGATGAAGGTCTGGCGACTGCGGTCGAGCTCGCTCTCGATCGAGCGCAGGATCTCGGCGAAGAACGGGTTCATGATGTCGTGAACGACGACGCCGACAATGCCGGACCGCGAGGTGCGCAACGAGGCGGCGCGGCGGTTGTAGATATAGCCGATGGCGCGGGCATGCTCCTTGATGCGCTCGCGCGTGGTGCCTGCGACCAGCGGGCTGTCGCGCAGCGCCAGCGATACCGTTGCCGTGGACACACCGAGCGCATCCGCGATCGTCGAAAGCTTGATCTTCTGTGCCAGTGCCCTTCGCTCCCCAGGGTCTCTCAATCGGGTCTTTAAATTGTTTAAATTCGGCCTTATGCCATTGATCGGGAGCAAATCAAAGTTTTTTCGCCAGCGCCTCGGCCTCGGTGTCGAGCGAGGCGGAGTTGCGCACGCGAAGCCTGTGCTCGCGGTGGATGATGTAGAGGCCGCTGGCAACGATGACGGCAGCGCCGAGCAAGGTCCAGCGGTCGGGGAACTGGTGGAAGATCACCCAGCCGGAGATGATCATCCACACCATCTGCGAGTAGGGGAAAGGCGCCAGTTGCGTCGTGGTCGCCAGGCGATAGGCTCGGACCAGCAGATAGTGGCCTCCGGCGCCGAAGACACCCAGCATCAGGACGACGAACCACTGAAGGCCGCCGTGCGGCAGCGCGGGCGAGAAGGCAAGCATCGGGGCCAGCAGCACCGACGGCGCCAGCGCCGAGAACAGGATCAGGCTCTCGGATGTTTCGGTCGAAGACATGCGCCGCGTCATGATGACGTAGAAGCTGTTCGACAGCATCGAGCCCAGCGCGAAGAGATGGCCGATGCCGAACACGCCGACACCGGGCCGGGTGATGATCAGAACACCGACAAAGCCGGTGAGGATCGCCAGCCAGCGCCGCCAGCCCGCCCATTCGCCGAGCAACGGGCCGGCAAGGGCGGTGATGACCATCGGGCCGAAGAAATAGATCGAGGTGGTTTCGGCAAGCTGCAGCGTCTTCAGCGCCAGGATGTTGAACATGGTCGAGCCGAAAAGCATGCAGCCGCGCAATATATGCGCCGGCAGATTGTTGGCGCGAAAGCGCGCCGGCTCGCGCCAGCCGCGCAGGAAGACGCCGACCAGCAGGACATGGACGGTGAAACGGGCCCAGGCGACGATCAGCGCCGAGACGCCGGCCAGCACCAGGTATTTGCTGGAGGTGTCGAGGAAAGTGAAGCAGACATAGACGCAAAGCATCAAAAGCATCGCCGCGGGCGGCGTTGCGCTGTCGTCTTGAGTTCGGGAAACAGACAAATTCGGGCCGAGAGAAAGCAAAGGCGGAGGCCCCACCTTTGCGGCAATCAAAGCTTGCCGGCAAGCCAATTGTCCGGCGTGGCCGGACCAAATGCGGCCGCTGCAACAACGCCCCGGCGTTCAGCCATGCATGCGGGCGCCCTTGGTGATCTTGTCGACGAGCTTTTTCTCGCCGCGCAAGGCGATGCCGACGACCTTGGCATCGTCCGGCGCGAATTGGGCGAAGACGGCGCGGTTGGCTGCGTCGTGACCGGTCGAAAACATCTCCTCGACATAGGCGGACGTCGTCACGCCGCGCTCCAAGGCCCGGCGATGGATCGTGCCCAACGTCGCCGCGTCGGCCGACAGGACGATGACCGGCTGGATCGACATCGGGTTGTAGAGGTTGCCGGCACGGTCGCGATAGGCCTCGCCGATGACCTCGGGAAACTGCGCGACGATACCGCTGGTCAGGAACGCGGTGACGTTGAGCTTCTGCCACACCGGCAGATCCTCTCTCAGGACAATTGCAATTTTCGTATCGAACACCAAGATTGAAACTCCGAGATGGCCCATGAGGGGCGGAACAGGGCGATGGCGCAGGCTCTAGGCGCAGAAGCGAAGGAAGGTCTTGAACGTTCGTGCGCGGATGCGGCCGATGGCGACCGCATCGTCTCTGCGCCTGGCGGGCTTGGCCTCGAACGCATCGAGGCGCGCTTCCACGGCAATGCCTTCGAACTGCACCGGCACGACACCTATGCAATCGGCGTGACACTCAACGGCGTGCAGCGCTTCCACTATCGCGGCGCGCTGCAACACAGCCTACCCGGCCAGGCGATCGTGCTGCACCCGGACGAATTGCACGATGGCGGCGCCGGCACGGAGGACGGGCTGCGCTACAGGATTCTTTACCTGGAGCCGTCCCTGCTGCTCGACTGCCTCGAAGGCGAGCCGCTGCCCTTCGTCCGCGACGCAGTGGTCGACGATCCGGCGCTGCGGGGCACGCTGCTCTCGGCGCTGGCGCCGCTGGACGAAGAGCTCGGCGACCTGTTCGTGGCGGATTTCGTCGCGCAGCTGGCGCAGCATCTGAGGCGCCACGCGGGAAAGCCGGCAAAGTCAGCGAGCAAGACCGCCTGGCGCGCTGCGGCGCTTGCGCGCGATTATCTGGAAGAGCATGCCGAGCGCGCAGTGCGTTCCGATGAATTGGAGGCCATTACTGGCCTCGACCGCTACGCGCTGTCGCGCCATTTTCGCGCCACCTATTCGACCAGCCCGCATCGCTTCCTGTTGATGCGCCGGCTGCAAAGGGCGCGGCGCATGATCGCCGAGGGCGAGTCGCTGGCGGAGATCGCCGCCGGCGCCGGCTTCAGCGACCAGAGCCATCTCAACCGGCATTTCAAGAAGGCATTCGGCATGACGCCGGGTCGCTGGGCAACTCTGGTAAGCGCGCAAGCGCGAGGCGTAGGGTCGCGCTTACAATGCTAACGCCGTACGTGAAGCGACTACGCTGCGCATCGCGCTCACAGTGCTAAATCCGCCCGTGGAGCGATGACGCTGCGCGTCGCGCTACGCTTCGTCCATCTCCGCGTCGTCGTCGATCAGGACCAGATCTTCGTTCGAGAGATTCGCCTCGATGCGGGCGAGCAACTTGAACAGCGCCTTCTGGTCCTTCTTGTCGAGGCCCCTCAGCGCCTGCTTCTCGGTCTTCTTGACCGACTTCTCGATGGCGCGAATGGTTTCGCGGCCGGATTCGGTGAGGAAGATATGGGCCTGGCGGGCATCGGCGTTGGAGGCACGCTTTTCGAGGAAGCCCTGCGCCTGCAACCGGTTGATGGTCTTGGTGATGGTCGGCGGCCGCACGCCGAGCCTGCCGGCGAGGTTGCCGGGGGTCTGGCCGTCCTCACGGTCGAGCGCCAGCATGATCTGGTCCTGGCCGGCGTAGAAACCATGCGCCAGAAGCCGCGACGCGAGCGCCGTGCGCGCCAGCCTCGCCGCCGAATGCAGCCGGCTCATTGTCGCTGTCTTGTCCGCCTTGGCCATGGCCATTCCCTCTTCGGCCCAACCGGCGTGGCCAGCATAGAGGCTGTCCGACGGTTGGCAAATGACGATCTCTAAGAATCCGGCTTGCGGAACGCTTTGCCGGCAAGCATTGCGGTGCCCGCGCAGGTGATGCCAGATGTTTATTTCAGTTAGATGACAAACGACTTTTGAACCGGCGAGATTCACATCGGCCTGGCGGGGCTGCCGCAAGAGCCCTGCCAAGTTCCACTCTCGACACCATCTTTTCCGCCCCGGTCCGGCTGCCGAGGCAAGCGGATGCCTAGTCTATCGGTTTGAGGCGTGCAAAAGCGCGGCGCCCATCCTATATGAGGCCGACAATCCAAGATTTTCGCCAAGATTTTCGAGGCAAATATGAGCGATGCACAGACGCAAATTCCCGTAACCGTTCTCACCGGCTATCTCGGCGCTGGCAAGACGACGCTGCTCAACCGCATCCTGTCGGAGAACCACGGCAAGCGCTACGCCGTCATCGTCAACGAGTTCGGCGAGATCGGCATCGACAACGACCTGATCGTCGAGTCCGACGAGGAAATCTACGAGATGAACAATGGCTGCGTGTGCTGCACGGTGCGCGGCGACCTGATCCGTGTCGTCGAGGGCCTGATGAAACGCCCTGGCCGCTTCGACGCCATCGTCGTCGAGACTACGGGGCTCGCCGACCCGGTGCCGGTGGCGCAGACCTTCTTCATGGATGACGACGTGCGCACCAAGACCAAGCTCGACGCTGTGGTGGCGCTGGTCGACGCCAAGCACCTGCCGCTGCGCTTGAAGGATTCCAAGGAAGCCGAGGACCAGATCGCCTTCGCCGACGTTGTGGTGCTGAACAAGACCGACCTCGTCACGCCGGAAGAGCTGGAAAAGGTCGAAGCGACGGTCCGAGCCATCAATCCGGCGGCAAAGATCCACCGCACGCAGCGCTCGGGCGTCGCGCTCAGCGAAGTGCTCGACCGCGGCGCCTTCGACCTGTCACGCGCGCTGGAGAACGACCCGCACTTCCTCGATGCGCATGACCACGATCACGACCACGAATGCGGCCCGGATTGCGATCACGACCACCATCATCACGACGGCCACGATCATCATCACCACCATGCTTCCGACATCCATGACGTGACGGTGAAGTCGGTGTCGCTGCGCGGCGGCGAGATGGACCCGAAGAAGTTCTTCCCCTGGATCGAGAAGGTCACCCAGATGGAAGGGCCGAACATCCTGCGGCTGAAAGGCATCATCGCGCTCAAGGGCGACGAGGACCGCTATGTGCTGCAGGGCGTGCACATGATCCTCGAGGGCGACCACCAGCGCGCTTGGAAGGACGGCGAAAAGCACGAGAGCCGGCTGGTCTTCATCGGCCGCGAGCTTGATGCGGAGCGGTTGCGCAAGAGCTTCGAAGCCTGCCAGGCGGCTTGATTTCCGCACTTTCAGGCGCTAGCGCTGCGCTTTCTCCCTTCTCCCCTTGTGGGAGAAGGTGGCCTCGCGAAGCGAGGTCGGATGAGGGGTGCTCCAGCTTGGCGATGACGGCGATCCGTCAATTACCCCTGATCCGTCTTGGCGCTGCGCGCCAATCCACCTTCTCCCACAAGGGGAGAAGGCCAGGTCGCACCTAGCCACACCGGCTTCGTGCACAGAAGCCCGAATGGACCGCCCTATGCCCACAGTCGCCCCGCTTGATCTCGAAGGCCATTGCGTCGCCGCTGTCTTCCTCAACGACGTGCCGCATTTCGCCTTGGCCGACGGCGCGATCCACCGGTTGGACAATGGGCACAAGACGGTGCAGGCCAATGACGGCCTGCTGGCCGCTTTCCACGACGCTGCGAACGATCGGCTGATCACCGGCGGCGAGGACGGCAAGGTGTTTGCCGTGAAGGCCGGCGGCGAGGTGAGCGAACTCGCCAGCGCCGGCAGAAAATGGGTGACCAGCATCGCCGCCGGACCGCAAGGCGCGATCGCCTACGCCTCCGGCAAGACCGCCTTCGTGCGTTTCGCCGACGGCAAGATCAAGGAATTTGTCCATCCGCGTTCGGTGGAAGGGCTGGCCTTCTCGCCCAAGGGCATGCGCTTCGGCGTCGCCCGCTACAATGGCGCAACGCTGCATTTCCCGGCGGCCGAAGGCAAGCCGGTGGAGCTCGAATGGGCCGGCGCCCATACCGGCATCACCTTTTCGCCGGATGGCACCTTCCTCGTCACCACCATGCAGGAGAACGCGCTGCATGGCTGGAAGCTCGCCGACGGCAAGCACATGCGCATGTCGGGTTATCCCGGCAAGGTGAAGAGCCTGTCCTGGAGCGCGAAGGGCAAATGGCTGGCAAGCTCGGGCGCGCCGGCGGCGATCGTCTGGCCGTTCGCCAGCAAGGATGGCCCGATGGGCAAGGCGCCGCTGGAGCTCGGCACACGCGGCAACACCATGGTGACCTGCGTCGCCTGCCATCCGAGCCAGGAGGTCACCGCCATCGGCTACGAGGACGGCATGGTCATCGCGGCGCGCTTCGCCGACGCCAAGGAAGTGCTGCTGCGCCGTCCCGGCAAGGGCGCCATCACGTCGATGATGTGGGACAAGGAAGAGCGCCGCATCGTGTTCGGCAGCGCCGCCGGCGACTGCGGCGTGATCGATATCACTGCGTAGGGGAGTAGGGAAAGGAAAACCCTACTGCCCTACTGCCCTACTGCCCTACTGCCCTACTGCCCTACTCCCCTGAGCCAACGCCCGCCCCCACTACGGCCAATTGCAGTTTCGCCAAGCCATGGGCAGAGTGCCGCGCGAAACACAGGGGCTTTCATGCAGGCATCGGACAGTTCCACGAATTCCATCGGTGGCTCCATCGGCGGCATCGACATCGCTCGCATCGCCGAGCTGCGCGGGGCGGAGGCGGCCGCCTTCCGCAAGGCGCGGCCGAAATCCGAGGCGAAGCTTGGCAACGGCATCGCCGGCTTCCTCGGCGGCGTGCCGATGCACTGGATGACCGACTGGCCGACGCCGTTCCCGATCCTGGTCGACGGCGCCAAGAGCGCCACCATCACCGATATCGACGGCAACAGGCTCGACGATTTCTGCCTTGGCGACACCGGCTCGATGCTCGGCCATTCGCCGCCTGCGGTCGCGCGCGCGATCCGCCGTCAGGCGGCCCGCGGCCTGACCTATATGCTGCCCAGCGAGGACGCGCTGGCGATCGGAACGCTGCTGCAGCAACGCTTCGGCCTCCCCTACTGGCAGATCGCCACCACCGCCACCGACGCCAACCGCTTCGCGCTGCGCGTCGCCCGCGCGGTGACCGGGCGCGAGAAGATCCTGGTCTTCAACGGCTGCTATCACGGGTCGGTCGACGAGACGATGGTGCGGCTGATCAACGGCAAACCGGTCAACCGGCCTGGATTGGCCGGCGAATTCCGCGATCTCACACGGGCGACGAAGATCGTCGAGTTTAACGACATCGCTGCCTTGGAAGCAGCGCTGGCGAACCGCGACGTCGCCTGCGTCATCACCGAGCCGGTGCTGACCAATTCCTGCATGGTGCTGCCGGAACCGGGCTTCCACGATGCGCTGCGGCGGCTGACCCGCGCGGCCGGCACGCTGCTTTTGATCGATGAGACGCACACCATTTCGACCGGCCCCGGCGGCTACACGAAGAAGCATGGGTTGGAGCCGGACCTGTTCGTGCTTGGCAAGCCGGTGGCGGGCGGCGTGCCGGCGAGCATCTGGGGCATGAGCGAGGAAGTCGCCACCCGCTACGGCGCCTACAACCGCACCAAGGAGCCCGGCTATTCCGGCATGGGCACGACGCTGTCGGCCAATCCGCTGCAATTCGCGGCGATGCGGGCGACGCTGGAAGAGGTGATGACCGAGGAGGCGTACGCGCATATGGACCGGCTGGCGCGCCGGCTCGATGCGGGGCTCTCCGCCGTCATCCAGCGAAACAAGCTTCCCTGGCATGTGGCGCGGGTCGGCGCGCGCGTCGAATTCATCTGCGCGCCGGGACCGTTGCACGATGGCGGCGAGGCCGAGAAGGCGCATGCGCCGGAGCTCGAAGCCGCCATCCATGTAGCGCTCGTCAATCGCGGCGTGCTGATCGCGCCGTTCCACAACATGATGCTGATCTCGCCCGTGACAACGTCCGCACAGGTGAGCCGGCTGATCGCCGCCTTCGCCACGGTTGCCGGCAAGCTTGCGGCGTGAGAAAAGCGGCCATGGACAATCCGAACGCCGTAACAACTTCACCTTCCGGCTCGACGCCAGCCGAGGCAAAAGCCTTTCTCGACGCGCATCCCGAGATCGAGGCGTTCGACATCGTGCTCACCGACGCCAACGGCATCGGCCGCGGCAAGATCGTGCGCCGGCACGAGCTGATGGGCATCTTCGAGAACGGCCGACACCTGCCGATCTCGATCCTCGGCCTCGACATCACCGGCGAGGACGTGCACGAGACCGGGCTGGTGTGGGACACCGGCGACGGCGACCTCAGGGCGTGGCCAATCCCGGGGACACTGGTACCGCTCTACGGCACCAGCCCGGCCCGTGGCCAGGTGCTGATGTCGATGTACCATCTCGACGGCCAGCCGATGACCTCCGACCCGCGGCTGGTGCTGGCAAGACAGGTGGAACTGCTTGCGGCGCGCGGCCTGCATCCGGCCGGCGCCTTCGAGTTGGAATTTTTCCTTTTGTCCAATGAGCGCGACGCGGACGGTAAGGTGCAGCCCGCACGCGCTGTGCTCGACGGCCGCCGTTCGGCGAAGACGGAAGTCTATTCGGTCGACCATCTGCATGGCATGGAGCCGCTGTTTTCCGACATCTACGCCGCAGCCAAGGCGCAGGGCATCCCAGCCGAAACGGTCATTTCGGAATACGCGCCCGGCCAGTACGAGCTGACGCTGAACTACCGCAAGAACGTGATGCGGGCGGCCGACGACCTCGTCATGCTGAAGCGGCTGGTCAGGGCGCAGGCGCGCCGGCACGGCGTCACCGCCTGTTTCATGGCCAAGCCGATCGAGGCATATGCGGGTTCGGGCATGCATTTCCACGTCTCGCTGCAGGACGATGCCGGCCGCAACGTCTTCACCGAGACTACCGGCGAAAAATGGTCGCCGAAGCTGCTCAATGCGCTTGGCGGCCTCATCCACACCATGGCGGAATCGATGCTGGTGTTTGCGCCGCACGCCAATTCATGGCGGCGATTCGTCTCGCAATCTTACGCGCCGGTGGCGCCGAGCTGGGGCGTCAACAACCGCTCGGTGGCGCTGCGCGTGCCAGCGGGCGACGCCAGGAACCGCCGCATCGAGCACCGGCCGTCCGGCGTCGATGCCAATCCCTATCTGGTGGCGGCGACGGTGCTGGCCGGCATCGTCAAGGGTGTGGATGAGGGCCTGGACCCTGGCCCGGAGACGACCGGCAATGGCTACCAGCAGGCGACGGAGAGATCGACCTTGCCCGCCGACTGGCGCGCAGCTATCGAAGCGGCCAGAGGTTCCGATTTCCTGAAGTTGGCGCTCGGTCCCGACCTGCACCGGACCTTCGTATCGATCAAACAGGCCGAATATCTGCGTGTCGCCCGCACCGTCAGCGAGCTGGATTATCACCTCTATCTGCACGAGGTGTGAGTTTCGCCGACGACGACATTTGGGATGCGGCGATCACATTTTGCCGCGCCTCATCAAAAGCTATAGCTATCGTGCGCATGAGAACATATCATGAACATATGGCTGCACTTTCCCTTCGCGAAAAACTGGCGATCCTATCCGATGCCGCCAAATACGACGCCTCCTGCGCCTCGTCCGGCTCGGCGAAGCGCGACTCGCTGAGATCGGGCGGCATCGGTTCGACCGAGGGTTCCGGCATCTGCCATTCCTACGCGCCGGACGGGCGCTGCATCTCGCTGCTGAAAATCCTGCTCACCAATTTCTGCATCTACGACTGCAGCTATTGCATCAACCGCTCGTCCTCGAATGTGCGGCGTGCCCGCTTCGGCGTCGAGGAGGTGGTGAAGCTCACCATGGACTTCTATCGCCGTAACTACATCGAGGGGCTGTTCCTGTCGTCAGGCGTCATCCGCTCGCCGGACGAGACCATGGGCGAGATGGTTGAGGTGGCGCGGCGGCTCAGGATCGAGGAAAAGTTCGGCGGCTATATTCACCTGAAAACCATTCCCGAAGCGTCGGCCGAGCTGATCGAAACGGCCGGCCTCTATGCCGACCGATTGTCGATCAATGTCGAACTGCCGACCGACGAGGGCGTGAAGAAGCTGGCACCGGAAAAGAAGCCGGAAACGATCCGGCTCTCGATGGCGAAGCTGCGCCGCAAGATCGAGGAAAAGTCCGAGCCGACATTGCAGACCCGCAAGCAGGAGCGCTTCGCGCCGGGCGGCCAGTCGACGCAGATGATCGTCGGCGCCGACAAGACATCCGACGACGGCATCCTGCGCGCCAGCGCCCGGCTTTATGGCAGCTATCACCTCAGACGTGTCTATTACTCCGCCTTCAGCCCCATCCCGGATTCATCGTCATCACTGCCATTGCGCAAGCCGCCGCTGATGCGCGAACACCGGCTCTACCAGGCCGACTGGCTGATGCGCTTTTACGGCTTCTCGCAGCCGGAGATCCTGGCCGGCAGCACTGATGGCATGCTGGACCTGGCCATCGACCCCAAGCTTGCGTGGGCGCTGCGCAACCGGGGCCGCTTTCCAGTCGACGTCAACCGCGCCGAGCGCGAAACCCTGCTGCGCGTTCCCGGCCTTGGTACCAAGGTCATCGACAGGATTATCGAAACACGCCGCCACCGGCGGCTGCGGCTGGAGGATGTCGGCCGGCTCTGCCATTCGGTCGCCAAGCTGCGGCCCTTCATCATCGCGGAAGGCTGGTCGCCGGGCGCCCTGACCGACAAGGCCGGCTTGCGCCAGGTGATCGCCCGCTCCTGCGAGCAGCTTTCATTGTTCTGACCATGCCAAGCACCCAGCTCAACCTCGCCACCCATCTTGTCCGGCTCGACAGCGAGACCGATTTTGCCGGCTGGCGCGACGCGGCGCGCCGGTTGGCCATGAACGAGATAACGCCGGAAGATGTCGCGTGGCAGGTCGAGCAGGATGGAGAAGATCGCGGTAAAGACTTGCCGGCTGTATTGGCCGATGCAAAGCTGGTCGTACCGCGCGATTTCATCGAACGCGCCGAGACCGTCATCTGCCATTGCGACCCCGAGCGCTTCGGCTTTCTTTACCGGCTGCTCTGGCGGCTGCGTTCGGAGCCGAAGTTGCTCTCGATCGCTTCCGATCCGGATATCCGCAAGCTGGAGGCGACGGAGAAGGCGGTGCACCGCGACGTCCATAAGATGCGCGCCTTCGTGCGTTTCCGGAAGATCGGCGAAGGCACGGACGAACGCTATGTCGCCTGGTTCGAGCCTGAGCATTTCATCGTCGAGCGCAACGCCCATTTTTTCGTGCGGCGCTTTACCGGCATGCGCTGGTCGATCCTGACACCTTACGCCTCGGCCGACTGGGACGGCGAGCAGCTAGCCATCGGCCCGGGCGCCGGCAAGCGCGACGCGCCGGGCGAGGACGATGCGGAAGCGCTGTGGCAGACCTATTTCGCAAGCATTTTCAATCCTGCCCGCCTCAAGGTGAAGGCGATGCAGAGGGAGATGCCGAAGAAATATTGGCGGAACCTTCCGGAGGCCTCGCTCATTCCAGATTTGATAGCAGGAGCGGACAAGGCTGCGTCAGCCATGATCGACCGGATGCCAACCACCCCAGCACCGCACCACGCCAAGGTGAAGGCCAAGCACTGGCCGACGCCCGAGCCGTCCGATGTTGTGGCGCCTGAAGCTGGAAATATTCCGGAGCTGTGCGAGGAGGCGAAAGGCTGCCGCCGCTGCCCGCTTTGGCGCGATGCGACGCAGACCGTCTTTGGCGAGGGGCCGGAGAATGCCGACGTGATCTTCGTCGGCGAGCAGCCCGGCGACCAGGAGGATCTGGCCGGCAAGCCGTTTGTTGGTCCGGCGGGCAAGGTGTTCGACACCATCCTGGACGACGCCGAAATCGACCGCCGCAAGGTCTATGTGACCAACGCGGTGAAGCACTTCAAATTCGAACCGCGCGGCAAAAGGCGGATCCATTCCAAGCCCAATGCGGGCGAAATCCAGGCCTGCCGCTGGTGGCTGGACAAGGAGCTCGATCTGGTCAAGCCGAACCTCGTGGTGGCGCTCGGCGCGACGGCGGCGCAATCGCTGCTTGGCAAGGCGGTGCCGATCACCAAGATGCGAGGCGACGTGATCGAGCGCGAGGACGGTTTGCGTGTGTTCCTGACCATCCACCCGTCCTTCATCCTGCGTATCCGCGATCACGAGGACAAAGAGGCCGAGAAGGAGCGGTTTCTCGGAGATATGCGGAAGGTGAAGCAGTTGATGGCTGCCTAGGCAGTATTGATCTTCAGGTGAGGCCGGCCTGCAAATGGCGGCTTCCTGCGCTTCCGGTGCTCACGTACGAAAGTACGCTCCGCTCCGGTTCTCGGAACCCACCATTTTCGACTCGGCCTGACCTGAATCTCAAAACTGCCGGGCCGAGCCAAGCCTAGCGGACCAGAATTGCCCTCAGATCATTCACATTCGTGCCCGTCGGCCCCGGCACGAACAAATCCCCGGCCGCATTGAAGGCCGTCCAAGCGTTGTTGCCGGCAAGCATCGCCTTGGCGTCAACGCCTGCCGCGCGCATGCGTGCCACGGTCGAGCCGTCGGCAAAGGCGCCGGCATTGTTCTCGGAACCATCGATGCCGTCGGTATCGGCAGCAAGTGCGTGGATGCCGTCCACGCCATCGATGCCGATCGCAAAGGCGAGCAGGAATTCGGAATTTCGGCCGCCTTTGCCCTTGGCGCGCAACGTCACCGTCGTCTCGCCGCCGGAGAGAATCAGCACCGGCTTCTTGAAGGGACGATTGCGCGTGGCCACTTCCCGCGCGATCGCGGCATGCACGCCGCCAACCTCGCGCGCCTCGCCTTCGATCGCATCCGACAGGATGACGGCCTCGATGCCTTGCCGCTTCGCTTCGGCGGCGGCTGCCTCCAGCGAGACGCCGGCCGAGGCGGTCAGGTGCACTTCGTTGCCGGCGAAACGCGGATCGTCGGGGCGGGGCGCGTCGGCGGCGGACGAATTGATGTGGGCCATGACCGCGTCCGGCAGTTTCATGCCATAGGCGGCGATCGAGGCGAGCGCGTCGGCGCGGCTGCCGGTGTCGGGAACGGTCGGGCCCGACGCAACCAGGGCCGGATTGTCGCCTGGGATGTCTGAGACGACCAGCGACACCACGCGCGCCGGATGCGCGGCAGCGGCCAGCCGTCCGCCCTTGATGGTCGAGACATGCTTGCGGATGGTGTTCATCGCCGCGATCGGCGCGCCGGAGGCGAGCAATGCCTCGTTAACGGCGATCTCATCGGCAAGCGTCAACCCGGGCGCGGGCGACGGCAGCAGGGCCGAGCCGCCGCCGGAAATCAGCGCCACGACCAAGTCTTCCGAAGTCAGGCCCCGCACCTTCTCCAGCAAGCGGCGCGAGGCCTCGAGGCCGGCGGCATCCGGCACCGGATGCGCCGCCTCGATGATCTCGATGCGCTCGCATTTGGCACCATAACCGTAGCGGGTGACGACAAGGCCATCGATCGGACCGTCCCAGACCCGCTCGAAGGCCGCCGCCATCTGCGCCGAGCCTTTGCCCGCGCCGATGACGATGGTGCGGCCCTTCGGTTTTGCCGGCAAATGATTGCGGATCGTCTTTTCCGGGTCGGCGGCGGCGACGGCGGCGTTGAAGATCGAGGTGAGGAAGGTTTTTGGATCGGTCATTTGTCTTCCGGCGGCAACCTGAGCTTGCTCGCATCGACGCCGAGATGCGCGCAGAGCGCATCGACCACGACGCCGTGGTCCTCGCGCTCCGGCAAGCCGGAGACGGCGATGACGCCGATCACGCCTGCGCCCTTGACGGTGAGAGGAAAGCCGCCGCCGGCCAGCACATAGTCGGCAATGTCCAGGCCCTCACCGATCTTGAAGGTGCGGTCGGAGCGCTGCTGCTCCAGGACCAGGCGATAGGTGCTTCTGAGATACCGCTTCACGACATTGATCTTGCGCCGCGCCCAGTCCGGATTGGAGGCGTTGGAGCCAGGCATCGCGGCATAGAAGAGCGGCCGGTCGAAGGTCCTGATGTCGACGATGATCGGCAGGTCTTCCTTCAGTGCCCGGTCCCTGATGGCAGAGCCGATCTTGAATGCGACCGCCTCATCGAAGGCCGCAAAGACCAGCGTGGCTTCCTGTTTCTTGATCAGAGCGATGTCGTCGGCGGTGGCCATGGCGTTCCCCTGTCAAATGTCGACGCACGCTTTGGCCGATGGCCGACGCCGGGTCAAGCGCGAAGGGCATGGAATGGCGTTATGCCGCGATCGCGCTCTTTGCCGGCCGACCCGCCACATAGACCTCGCGCACAGCGCGGTCGTCGCCCAGCGTCTGCAGCAGGAAGAGCTCTTCCGCCAGCGTCTCCACGGTCTCCATCCTGAGCCGCATGCCCGGCGTCGCATGGGCGTCGAGCACGACGATATCGGCGTCGGTGCCTTCTTCCAGCGTGCCGACCTTGTCGGCCACGGACAGCGCCTCGGCATTGCCGCGCGTCAGCTGCCAGAAGGACTGGAAGGGGTTCAGCTTCTCGCCGTTCAGCGCGATCACCTTGTAGCCCTCATCCATGGTGCGCAGCATCGAATAGTTGGTGCCGCCGCCGACATCCGTGGCCGCGGCGATCCTGAGCGGCTTCTCGCGCCGGCGGTAACGCTGATAGTCGAACAGGCCGGAGCCGAGGAAGAGATTGGAGGTCGGGCAAAACACCGCGACCGAGCCCGATTGCGACAGCGCATCCGCCTCGCGGTCCGACAGATGGATGCAGTGGCCAAACAGGCTCTTCTTGCCGAGCAGGCCGTAATGCTCATAGACGTCGGTGTAGTCGCGCGACCAAGGATAGAGCTCCTGGGTGAAGGCGATCTCGGCGTGGTTTTCCGACAGATGCGTCTGCATGTGGAGATCGGGATGCTCACGGCAGAGCACGCCGGCCATCTCCATCTGCTCGGGCGTAGAGGTGATGGCGAAGCGCGGCGTGATTGCATAGAGCTGACGGCCCTTGCCGTGCCATTCGGCGATCAGCGCCTTGGTATCGTCATAGCCGGTCTGCGGCGTGTCGAGCACGCCGTCCGGCGCGTTGCGGTCCATCATCACCTTGCCGGCAATGTTGAGCATATTGCGCTCATGTGACTCGGCGAAGAAAGCCTCGGCCGAAGACTTGTGCACCGAGCAATAGGCGACGACGGTCGTCGTGCCCTGGCGCAGCATCTCGTCGAGGAAGACCCTGGCGATGCGGCGGCCATGCTGCGCGTTCTGGAATTTCGACTCTTCCGGAAAGGTGTATTTGTTCAGCCAGTCGAGCAGCTCGGCGCCATAGGAGGCGATGATCTGCATCTGCGGCACATGGACATGGGCATCGAGAAAGCCCGGCAGGATGAGATGCGGGCGATGGTCGATCGTCCCGATGCCGGCGCCTGCCTTCTCCAAGACCTCGGCATATGAGCCGGCAGTGATGATCTTACCGTTGTCGATCAACAGCCCGCCATCCTCCTCGTAACGCCAGGCGGAATGGTCGTCTATCGTTTCGGGCCAACGCAGGAAGGAGAGCGTGCGGCCGCGCAGAATTTTCGCTGTCATGCTTACTTTCCGGCGCCTTCGAACCAGGCGACCAGAAGGGCCCTTTCCTGGTCGGTGATCTGGGTGACGTTGGCGGGCGGCATGGCATGCGCCCGGCCGGCCTGGATATAGATCTCGCGCGCATGCTCGGCGATGCGCTCGTCAGTGTCGAGCAGCACGCCCTTCGGCGCATGGTAGATGCCTTCATAGACCGGCTCTTGCGTATGGCACATCGAGCAGCGGCCAAGCACGGTGTCGCGCACCGCCGGGAAATGCGCGGAAGCCATATAGACCTGCGCGGCGGAGGATGCGGCGGAGGCCTTGGGCTCGCCGGTCAGCACCTTCGGCACGGTCGACAGCCAGATGATGATCATGAACAGCACGGCAGCACCGAGCCAGGTCCAGGTCGGGTTGCCCTTCCTGGCATGCACGGTGTTGAAATAGTGCCGGATCAAAACGCCGATGATGAAGACAAGCGAGGCGATGACCCAGTTGAACTCGGTGCCGAAGGCCAGCGGGTAGTGGTTCGACAGCATCAGGAACAGTACCGGCAAGGTCAGGTAGTTGTTGTGCAACGAGCGCTGCTTGGCGATCTTGCCGTATTTCGGGTCGGGCTTGCGGCCGGCGATGAGGTCGGCGACGACGATCTTCTGGTTGGGGATGATGATCATGAAGACATTGGCCGACATGATGGTGGCGGTGATGGCGCCGAGATGCAGGAAGGCGGCGCGACCGGTGAAGAGATGCGTCAGCCCCCAGGCGATGAAGACAAGCACGCAGTAGAGCACCAGCATCAGGCCGGTGTCGCTCTTGCCGAGCGGCGAGCGGCAGAGCAGATCGTAGACGATCCAGCCGACGCCGATGGTGGCGAGCGACAAGAGGATGCCGACCGGCACCGAGATGTTAAGCACGTTGGGGTCGATCAGGAAGAGATCGGCGCCGGCATAGTAGACCACGCAGAGCATGGCGAAGCCCGACAGCCAGGTGGCGTAGGATTCCCATTTGAACCAGGTCAAGTGCTCGGGCATCTCGGCGGGCGCCACCAGATATTTCTGGATGTGGTAGAAGCCGCCGCCATGCACCTGCCATTCCTCGCCGAAGGCGCCGGCGGGCAGGCCGGGACGCTGGCGCAGGCCGAGGTCGAGCGCGACGAAATAGAAGGACGAGCCGATCCAGGCGATGCCGGTGATGACATGCAGCCAGCGGACCGCAAAACTCAGCCAGTCCCAGAAAATCGCGAAATCCATCATTGCACTCGTCCCTGCCGATGAGAGCGACTTTACGGTCTGGCGCGCAAACGAAAAGAGGCGAGGTGCGCGATGACTTTCAAAAAAAAATAAAAAATAATAGGGTGCCCCACGGAGCCGCATGAAAGCCACGCATGGCCTATCTCGACAACATCGCCGTCTTCGTCCGCGTCGTCGAGCTCGGCAACCTTTCGGCGGCGGGGCGCGACATGCGGATCTCGCCGGCCGTCGCCTCCAACCGCATCAAGGAACTCGAAAAACATCTGGGCGTCCGGCTGTTCAACCGCACGACGAGGCAGTTGATGCCGACCGAGCACGGCACCGTGTTCTACACCGGTGCCAAGCAGGTGCTGGATGCGATCACCGAGGCGGAAGCCGCGGTCGCAGCCCTTTCCGGACAGCCGCGCGGCACCATCAGGGTTACGGCGCCGCTCGGTCTCGGCCGCCGGCTGATCGCTTCCGGCATACCGGATTTCCATGATAAATACCCCGATATCGAGGTGCGGCTCAGGCTCTCCGACCACAATGTCGATATCATGAAGGAAGGCATCGACGTTGCCTTCCGACTCGGCATCATCGAGGATTCGAGCCTGCGTATGCGCGGCATCATGGAATGCGAGCGCGTGCTGGTGGCAGCACCGAAATATCTGGAAGCGCGCGGCGAACCGGCCGAGCCGCAGGAACTGGTCGGCAAGAAGCACGATTGCCTGATGCTGCGCTATGCCGGCGCGCGCGAATTCGTCTGGACATTGCAGACGCCGGGCGGCGTGCAGAAATTCGAGGTGCACGGTCCCTATGACACCGACGACGGCGATGTGCTGACCGGCTGGGCGCTGTCGGGGCGCGGCATCATCAACAAGCCGCGCTTCGAGGTGGAGCCCTTCATCCGCGACCGGCGGCTGAAGGTGATCCTGCCCCAGACGCCACCGACGCCGGTGCAGTTCGCCGCCGTCTATCCTCACAAGAAGCTGCAGGACCCGAAGGTGCGGCTGCTGCTCGACTTCATGGCCGACCGCTGCCAGCGGCTGATCAAGGATATCCTGGCTGGCAAGTGATAGCCGCGTGGGCCATCCGGGCCGGTTGCCTTGCGCGAAAGCCGGCCTAGGTTGGTTGCCGAATGGCTGCGAGACGTCGCCCGCAACCGAGTGGACCGCTGCATGCATCTCGCCATTTCGCTGAACATCGCCGCCACAAACGGACAGGACGTCCTGGACTTCGGCCAGATCAGCGCCTTCGTGCAGAAGGCGGAAGCGGCGGGTGTTGACATGGTCATCATTTCTGACGTGTTGGGGAGCGGCGAGCCGTCCACCAGTCCGTTCGAAGCGACGACGCTGCTGGCCGCCTTGGCGACCGTGACCGACAGGATCGGCCTCGTGGCCAGCGCCTCGACGCTGGCGCACCAGCCCTACAATCTGGCGCGCCGGTTTGCTTCGCTGGACATCATCAGCCATGGCCGCATCGGCTGGAACGCGACGCTGAGCCAGAACCCGCGCGAGGCGGCGAATTTCAGCCGGCCGGAAGGGTTTTCGGACGACGACTTTCGCCGCCGCGCAGAAGAGTTCATCGGCATCGTGCACGGTTTATGGCGCGGCTGGGACGCGGATGCCTTGCTGTTCGACAAGGCGGGCGGGCGGTTCCACGATCCCGGCAAGATGCATGTCCTCGACCATAAGGGCGATTTCTTCGCGGTACGCGGGCCACTCAATGTCGCGCGCTCGCCGCAGGACACTCCTGTGCTGGTCATGTCCGGCTCAAGCGTAGCCGATCGTGATTTCGCGAGCCGTGTCGCCGACGTCATCCTGATCGAGGAACAATCGGCCGAGACTGCCAATGCTGCTAGCGCGCACTTGAGACGCCGGGCGCTTGCCGCCGGCCGCAAACCGGAAGGTGTGAAGGTGCTGCTGACGGTCGCCGTTGGATCGGAGCCCAACGTCGACAGGCTTCGAACCTTGCTGGGCTCGAGCGGCTGCGAGGGCCTCCACCTGACCTTGCCGACTGGCAATCAGGAACTCCAGAGTTTTGCCGACCACATTTTGCCGGAGATTCGCCACCGCGGGCTGGCCGGCCAGGGCCGGCCAGGCGCGACGTTGCGCGCACATCTTGGGCTAGGAGGCGCAAAATGACCGCGCGCCGGATGAAGCTCGGCTTGTTCCTGTGGGCGACGGGACACCATATCGCCGCCTGGCGTCACCCGAATGCGCATGTGACGGCCGGTGTCGACGTCGACCACTACATAAAGCTGGTGCAGACGGCGGAAGCGGCGAAGTTCGACGTGGTGTTCTGCGAGGATGCCGCCGGTCTGCGCGAGGCCAATGTCCAGATCGCCAGCCAGACGTCGCGCTCGATCGGCTTCGAGCCGATCAGCCTGCTCTCGGCGCTGGCCGCGCACACCGAGCGGATCGGCTTGGTTTCCACGGCATCGACCAGCTACAACGAGCCCTATGGGCTGGCGCGCATGTTCGCCTCGCTCGACAATCTGAGCGGCGGCCGCGCCGGTTGGAATCTCGTCACGTCGGCAAGCCCGATCGAGGCCGCGAATTTCGGCGCGACGGGGCTCAGACCACATGCCGATCGCTATGCGCGGGCGCGCGAATTCGCCACGGTGATAACCGGCCTATGGAACCGACGCGCTGCCGGCCATGACGGCGAAAGCTTCTCGGTGCGCGATCCGCTCGACATCCCGCCCTCGCCGCAAGGCGCGCCGGTGATGGTGCAGGCCGGCGCGTCCGATGACGGCAAGGATCTGGCCGCGCGCACCGCCGATGTCGTGTTCTCGGCGGCGCAGACCTTCGAAGAAGCCAAGGCCTTTTACGACGATCTCAAGGGTCGGCTCGCCGTCTACGGACGCCAGCCGGACGATGTGAAGATCATGCCCGGCGTGGCGCCGATCGTGGCCGCCACGAAAGCCGAGGCACAGGCGAAATACGATGCGCTGCAGGAACTGATCCCCGACGATGTCGGCTTGGCGCTGCTCTCCAGCTATCTCAGCATCTCCGACCTCCGGCGCTATCCGATTGACGGGCCGCTGCCCGAACTGCCGGAGAGCGAAGGCATGAAAAGCCGGCAGGCGCTGGTCATCGAGCAGGCGCGCCGCGACGGGCTCTCGATCCGCGAGCTCGCGCGTTATTTTGCCGGTGCGCGCGGCCATTGGCGGATCGTCGGCACGGCCGGAGAGATCGCCGACGAATTGCAGGCGCGCTTCGAAGGCGGCGCGGCCGACGGCTTCAACGTCATGCCGTCCTGGTTCCCGGGCGAGCTCGACGCCTTCGCGACATTGGTGGTGCCCGAACTGCAGCGGCGCGGCCTGTTCCGCAAGGAGTATGAAGGCCGCACGCTGCGCGAACATCTCGGCCTCAAACGGCCGGCTTAAGGGCTTTAATCCATCAGCCGCGCCGTCCCTGACACCCTGATCGAGCTGCCCGGCGCCGGCGGGATATCGGCATGGAGGCGTGAGCGCATGCCCATATCCTCGCCCTGGACGATGCCGATGGCGCCGCCATGCGGCCAACCGAGGTCGCGCAGATAGCCGGCAAAGGCAGCGGTTGCGGCGCCCGTCGCCGGGTCCTCGTAGACGCCGCCGGAAGCGAAAGGATTGCGCGTGTGGAAGAGGCGCGGCGTCCCGGCATAGGCGAGCAGGATCGTGACCAGGCCTTCGCGCCGCATGAAGGACTGGCCTTGCTTCAAGTCATAGGCCATGGCGGCCAGCGCCTCGCGCGACTTCAGCGCCAGCACGAGATGATCAACGCCGCCATGGATCAGCGCCGGCGGAATGGCGGGATCGAGATCGCCAGGCTCATAGCCAAATAGCTCCAACGCCTCGCCAGCCAGCTCCGACGAATCCGGCTGGCTGCGCGTCGGCGGCGATTGCAGCGCCGCGGCGAAATTGGCGCCGTCGCGAAAGCCTTCGACTGTGATGTCGGCCTGGTTGAGCCTCAGCTTGAAGACGCCGTCGCCGAATTTCCTGACCAGCGCCGCGCCGAGCGCAATGGTGGCATGGCCGCAGAACGGCACCTCCGATTCCGGCGAAAAATAGCGCACGCGCCAGCGTTCGCCTTCGGGCGCGGCGAAAGCGGTTTCAGAGAAGCCGACTTCGGCCGCGACGCGCTGCATGTCGGCCGCATCCGGCAAGGCCTCGCCGATCACCACGCCGGCAGGATTGCCGCCGGTGTTCCCATCCGAAAAGGCTGCGATCCTCAGTACATCCATGTTCCTGGCCTCGTTGTCCGTGAGGCGCAACAAACACATTTCAAGCCGTTTTGGGAAATGAAGAAAGCGGCGAGCAGCGGTGAGCGCCAGTCACATCTGCAATCAGCGTCGTGCGCTTCGATCCAACGCGGAACGAAATTCGGCCTATCGCCGTTCTGACGATTGGCGGCTGTCCGGGCCGCCTTCAGCTCTCACCAATCGACGCAGCGCGACAGGAGCCGACCATGGACGCCATCGTCACCAAGAACGACCTCAAATCGGATGCCAAAAAAGAATCGATCGATCTGCTCAACGCCAGGCTTGCCGACGCCATCGACCTAGCGCTGATCACCAAGCAGGCGCACTGGAACGTCAAGGGTCCGCAATTCATCGCCATCCATGAGATGCTCGATGAATTCCGCGAGGAGATCGACGGCCATGTCGACATCATCGCCGAGCGCGCCGTGCAGCTCGGCGGCACCGCGCACGGCACTTCGCAAGACGTGTCGAAGGCGACGAAGCTAAAACCCTATCCGACCGACATCCACAAGACCAAGGATCATCTGGCGGCGCTGATCGACCGTTATGCCACGGCCGCCAAACTGGCGCGCGAAGCGATCGACGAGGCGGACGACGCCGGCGATGCCGACACCGCCGACATCTTCACCGCCTATTCGCGCTCGCTCGACAAATTGCTGTGGTTCCTGGAAGCGCACACGCAGGAAAAGGAATAGCTGGGCGGTTGCCGTTCTAGGCTGAATCGACATTCAACGCATCCAGAGCAAAGCTGCGGCGAGTTGTAGGAAGCCGAGGAAGTGGACGGCTC
>NZ_VFTG01000014.1 GCF_006439355.1 Mesorhizobium sp. B4-1-3 | reverse complement strand
TCCAAAAGTCAGCCTTGAATCTGATTTGCCTCGCGATGGGAATCCCAAACCGTTAAATTGTCACTGCAGCCTAGAGCGTTTCACCGTTTCACGGAAACGGCGAACCGCTCTATCTCTTTGTTTACGCAATTCCGGACGGAAAACCGCTCACACTTTTCCTGGAATTGCTCTAGGCACAGGCTTGGCGCAGCCTTCAGGCTCTGATCTACGAGAGATCCGGTCTGCGAGAATAGCCGTTCCGAAGCTGCAACTCCGGTTTTGGTTAAAGACGCTATTCCAGCCGCCTTGGCCGCGTGCCGATTAATTGGCCGCAGCGTTGCGTGGGGCTTCAACCACCACGCTCAGCTCGTATGCGCGACGAGCTTTTCCACCGTCTCGGGGAAGAAATCAGGCGCCGAGCGGCGCTTGCCGAACATCATGTCGTATTGGATGAGGCGGAAATCGTTGATTTTCGGATCGATCTTCTTCTGCCTCGCCCAATCCGGCGCCGCTTCGCCCGAAGGCGACAGGAGCAGGTTCCGGTCGACCACCCGGTAATGCTCGCGCAGCGCGCCGAGGAAGCCGGTGTAATAGGGGTGGGTGATGCCGGCCGTGGTCAGGATGTGGTAGGGCAGGAAGGCCGGGCTGACCGGGCCCAGGTTCTGCACCGGGCCGGAGCGGTTCGACCAGATGACCAGCGGCGTGTCGTGGTGCTCGAGCGCGGCGCCGGCCGTCGGTTCCTTGCGCGGCGCGACATTGTCCTTGAGGAAGCCGGTCTCGACATAGACCGGTCCGAGCGGCGGCAGGTGGTCGCCGAAGAAGGCGATGATGGTCGGGCGCTTACGCTTCTTCGCCCAGTCGATCAGCCGCTGCAGGCCGCGGTCGGCGTCGGCCGAGCCCTCGGTGTAGGAAAGCAGCGATTCCCGCGCCCAGGAACTGATCGGCGCGTCGACCGAATGCGTCGGATTGTAGTAGCGGTAGGGCTCGTAAGGGCCGTGGTTCTGCAGGCTGACGGCGAACAGGAACACCGGATCGTCGCTTGCGTCGGCCTCCCGGATGATCTCGTCCGTCATCGCCGCGTCCGAAGCCAGCGGCCCGCGCTTCTCCATCGGCGGCAGCGTCTCTTCCGAGCCGAAATCGTTGAAGCCGAAATCGGCATAGACGGCGCCTCGGTTCCAGAACCAGTTGGTGCCGGGATGGATGGCGCGCGCCCGGTAGCCCTCGCTCTTCAGGAAGGTCGCCAGCGAGGGCGTCGGGGTGCGCACATATTGCTGGTAGGGGATCGAGCCGGCCGGCAGGAAGGCGTTGGAAAAGCCGGTCAGCGCCTCGAATTCGATATTGGCGGTCATGCCGCCGAACTCGGGCGAGAACATCGAGCCGGAGCGCAGGGCGCGCACCGTCGGGATCGGGTCGGGCTTGATGCTGACGCCGGGCAACTGCGTCGGATCCCAGAAGGACTCACTCATCACAACCACGATATCCGGCTTCTCGTCCGGCACTGAAGCGGCGACGTCGGGCCGCTGGATCGCGTCCATCGTCTTTTGCGAATAGCCGGGCGGCGCCGAGACATGCGCCATCGGCACGTTCATCGCGAAGGCCAGCGCAAAGCCGTTGGATGCGTAGTTCTCCTTCTGGTCCCACATGATCGGGATGATCTGCAGCCGGTCGCGCGTCCACGAGAAGGTGGCGTAGTCCATGATCGAGACGAAGAAGGCGAGCAGCGGCACGGCAAGCGCCAGCCGCGCCAGCCGGCCCTTGCGGCTGAGGATCGGCACACGCCGGCGCCAGGTCCGCCAGCAATAGACGAGCAGCGTCAGGCTGCCGATGATGGCGGCGGCCAGCATGATGGCCGTCCACGGCCGTTCGCGCACCAGAAGCGGCATCAGCGCCACGATCTGGCGGGCAAACAGGAAATCCGTCGGATAGAGCGGGTCGCCGAGATAATGCGATTTCTGATGGCCGACAAAGGCAAGCGCCAGCGTCAGCGGCGCCACGATCATCAGGCTCTGGTGGCTGCGGCCCAGTATGGCGTCAAGCCCGACCAGCACCAGCGCGAAGACGACGATTGTGGTCCAGCCCGGCTTGAAGGGCTGCAGGAAGAAATCGACCGTGCCGAAGAAATCGCCGCGCACGATCCATTCGATCGCGAAGACGAGCAGGGCCGCCGCCAGAACTGTAGTCAGGCCATAACGTACGGTCGGCCAGGCTCGTCCGGGCAGATAGCCGGTGGACGGATCGTCTTCCAAAAAGCCCGGCACGGGCTTGGCCGCGCCTTTTCTGATCCTTGCCACTCTGTTTTCCCCCGGCCCACGCAACACGCCTTCCACGCCCGTCACGCTTCTGTCATCGAAGTGTCACGCAAAGCTAGCGCCTGTGGCGGAAATAAGAAGAGCCAGCAAACCAAACGTGAGCGGTTTTCATCAGGTGTGATCGCCAAAAAGCCTTTCGGAACAGGGAGTCAGCTACGTTTTCCGGCTGAAATGAGGGCCGAAGAGGCGTCCGCGGGCTTGACTTGGCCGTCCGCCTTGCGCCAGAGGCAGGGAAAAACCAGCCTCTGGAGAGACTTCAATGGCCGTCGCGTTCACCTTTCCGGGACAGGGCAGCCAGGCCGTCGGCATGGGCAAGGACCTCGCCGATCAATTCCCCGAAGCGCGCCTCGTCTTCGAGGAAGTGGACGCCGCGCTCGGCGAAAACCTGTCGAAATTGATCTGGGAAGGGCCGGAAGAGACGCTGACGCTGACCGCCAACGCGCAGCCGGCGCTGATGGCGGTGTCCCTGGCGGCGATGCGGGCGCTCGAAGCGCGCGGCTTCTCGCTGAAGGACAAGGTGGCCTATGTGGCCGGTCATTCGCTGGGCGAATATTCCGCGCTTGCCGCGGCCGGCTTCGTTTCGATCGGTGACGCGGCGCGGCTGCTCAGGACCCGCGGCAACGCCATGCAGGCTGCGGTGCCGGCCGGCGAGGGCGCCATGGCGGCCATCATCGGGCTGGAGCAGGTCGATGTCGAAGCGGCTTGCGCGGAAGCGGCCAAGGGCTCCGTCTGCCAGGTCGCCAACGACAATGGCGGCGGCCAGCTGGTGATTTCGGGCGCCAGGGCGGCGGTCGAGCTGGCGGCGAAGCTGTGCACCGAAAAGGGCGCCAAGCGGGCGCTGATGCTGCAGGTGTCCGCCCCCTTCCACTCGGCCCTGATGGCGCCCGCGGCCGAGACCATGCGCGAGGCGCTGGCCGGCGTGGCGAAGCAGGCGCCGGTGGTCCCGGTCGTCTCCAACGTGACGGTGACGCCGACCAGCGACCCGGACGAGATCGCCCGCCGGCTGGTCGAGCAGGTGACCGGCCGCGTGCGCTGGCGCGAGACGGTGGAATGGTTCGGCGCCAGTGGGGTGTCGAGCCTTTACGAAGTCGGCGCCGGCAAGGTGCTGTCGGGCCTTGCGCGCCGCATCAACCGCGACATCGCCACGGGCGCCGTCGGCACGGCGGCGGAAGTCGAGGCGGCACTGGCGGCGCTCGCCTGACAGGCTGGCGATTTGACGGCACCTGTGCCAAGGGTGCCTCTCTGAGATCAGGAGAAAAAAATGTTCGAACTGACCGGCCGCAAGGCGCTTGTCACCGGAGCATCGGGAGGCATCGGCGAAGCGATCGCCAGGGTGCTGCACAGCCAGGGCGCGATGGTCGGCCTGCACGGCACGCGCGTTGAAAAGCTCGAGGCGTTGGCCGGCGAGCTCGGCGATCGTGTAAAACTCTTTCCGGCGGATCTGACGAACCGCGATGCGGTCAAGGCGCTCGGCCAGAAGGCGGAGGCGGACCTCGAGGGCGTCGACATTCTGGTCAACAATGCCGGCATCACCAAGGACGGCCTTTTCGTGCGAATGTCGGACGCCGACTGGGATTCCGTGATCGAGGTGAACCTCACCGCCGTGTTCCGTCTCACCCGCGAGCTGACGCATCCGATGATGCGCCGCCGTCACGGCCGTATCATCAACATCACCTCGGTGGTCGGCATCACCGGCAATCCCGGCCAGACCAATTACTGCGCTTCCAAGGCCGGCATGATCGGCTTTTCCAAGTCGCTGGCGCAGGAGATCGCCACCCGCAACATTACCGTCAACTGCGTCGCTCCGGGCTTCATCGAATCGGCCATGACCGACAAGCTCAACGACAAGCAGAAAGAGACGATCATGGCCGCCATCCCGACAAGGCGCATGGGCACCAGCGCCGAGGTCGCGTCCGCCGTCGCCTATCTTGCTTCCAATGAGGCGGCTTACGTCACCGGCCAGACCATTCATGTGAATGGCGGCATGGCGATGATCTGAGGGGGGTGATCTAAGGGGCCGGGACCGGGCGCCTGTGAAAACAGCCATTTCGGCTTGGACGCCCGTCATTTTTCGTGTAATGCGGCCCGC
This sequence comes from Mesorhizobium sp. B4-1-3, assembly GCF_006439355.1. GTDB lineage: Bacteria > Pseudomonadota > Alphaproteobacteria > Rhizobiales > Rhizobiaceae > Mesorhizobium. Next base: position 131,676 of record NZ_VFTG01000014.1, on the reverse strand, counting down.
AACCCGGCGGTTCGGGCAAAAACCGGTCCTGTGGCGTGCGTTGCCCGCAAGACCATCTTTCAGCTTGATTAGCGGCATTCCGCCCGCTAACGAAGATAGACAACATAAGACGAGGATTGCCGAAATGAGTGACACCGCAGAGCGCGTCAAGAAGATCGTCATCGAGCATCTCGGCGTCGATGCCGATAAGGTGACGGAGCAGGCGAGCTTCATCGACGATCTGGGCGCGGACAGCCTCGACACGGTCGAACTCGTTATGGCGTTCGAAGAGGAATTCGGCGTCGAAATTCCGGACGATGCCGCCGAGACCATCCTCACCGTCGGCGACGCCGTGAAGTATATCGACAAGGCCTCGGCCTGAGTTCTTTCGCAGGCATCACCGGGGAGGACCTGCGATGAGGCGTGTCGTCGTCACGGGCCTTGGCCTGCTTTCACCGTTTGGCATGGGCGTCGAGCATAGCTGGCGGGAATTGCTTTCCGGCCGCAGCGCTTGCCGCCGCGTCACCGAATTCGAGGTGGACGATCTTGCCTGCAAGATCGCCCACATCATCCCGCGCGGCGACGGCTCGAACGGAACCTTCAATCCGGAGGCTGTGCTCGAGCCGAAGGAACTGCGCAAGATCGGCGATTTCATCCTGTACGGCATCGCGGCCGCCGACGAGGCGCTGGCCGATTCCGGCTGGAAGCCGGAGACGCATGAGGACCAGTGCGCCACCGGCGTGCTGATCGGCTCCGGCATCGGCGGCATCGACGGCATCGCCGAAAACGCGATGATCCTGAAGGAACGCGGGCCGCGCCGCATCAGTCCCTTCTTCATCCCCGGACAGATCATCAACCTGGTTTCGGGCCAGGTTTCCATCCGTCATGGCCTCAAGGGCCCGAACCATGCGGTGGTCACCGCTTGCTCGACCGGCGCGCACGCCATCGGCGACGCCGCCCGGCTGATCATGTGGGGCGATGCCGACGTCATGGTGGCGGGCGGCGCCGAAGCACCGATCACCCGGCTGTCGATCGCCGGTTTTGCAGCGTGCCGGGCACTCTCCACCGAGCGCAACGATGCGCCGGAGACCGCTTCGCGTCCCTATGACCGCGACCGCGACGGCTTCGTCATGGGCGAGGGCGCCGGCGTGGTCGTGCTGGAAGAGCTCGAGCACGCCAAGGCGCGCGGCGCCAAGATCTATGCGGAAGTCACCGGCTATGGTCTGACCGGCGACGCCTACCACATCACCGCCCCCGCCGAGGACGGCGACGGCGCCTTCCGCTGCATGACGGCGGCGCTGAACCGGGCGAAGCTTTCGCCGGCCGATGTCGATTACATCAATGCCCATGGCACCTCGACGATGGCCGATACGATCGAGCTGGGCGCGGTCGAGCGGCTGGTCGGCAATGCCGCCTCGAAGATCTCGATGTCGTCGACCAAGTCGTCGATCGGCCATCTGCTGGGCGCCGCGGGTGCCGCGGAAGCGATCTTCTCGATCCTCGCCATCCGCGACAACGTCGCGCCCGCCACTATCAATCTCGACAATCCGGAACGCGAGACGGCGATCGATCTCGTGCCGAACAAGCCGCGCCAGCGTCAGATCGACGTCGCGCTGTCGAACTCCTTCGGCTTCGGCGGCACCAACGCCTCGCTCGTGTTCCAGCGTTACAATGGCTGAGTAGCAACCCGAGCAGTCCCACGGAGCCTGCGCGGTTTCCCCTCCGGATTTGCTCGGAGTCAGACTAATCGGCAGTCCGCCAACTGCCGTCATTTTTGCCAAATTCGCCCCTAGCTTTTCGGCGGGGGATTCGTTGCAAGATCAGACGGCAGGGCGTCATGAATACTAATCCGAGCGACGGGGAATTCGGACGGCAAGGCGCGAAGGGGCCGATCGTGCCGAAGACCGCGGCCGAGGCGCTGCGTCCGGAAGCCGGCACGCCGCCGCCCTCGAAGCGTTCGCGCGCCTCGCGTAGCCAGGTCGTCGTGTTCCTGAATTTCTTCCTCTCCCTGGTGATTCTCGTGGTGCTTGCCTCGGGTGTGGCGCTCTATTTCGGCATGCAGGCTTTCATCGAGCCCGGTCCGTCCGCCAATGGCGATACCTTCATGATCAAACCGAACACTGGCGTGCAGGAGATCGCCGACCAGCTCGAGCGCCGCAGCCTGATCAGCGATGCCCGCATCTTCCGGCTCGCCGTGCGCGCCACCGGCAATGAATCGGCGTTGAAGGCCGGCGAATACGCCATCAAGCCGCGCGCTTCGATGCGCGACATCATGGAGCTCTTCAAGAGCGGCAAGTCGGTGATGTACTCGCTCACCATTCCCGAAGGGCTGACGGTCGAGCAGGCGCTGCAGCGCGTGGCCGAGCAGGAGGCGCTCACCGGCGACATGCCGGCGACCTTGCCGCCGGAGGGCAGCATCGCCACTGACACGCTGCGCTTCACCCGCGGCGCGACAAGGCAACAGATGGTCGACAAGCTGATCGCCGACCAGAAGAAGCTGGTCGAGGAGGTCTGGTCGCACCGTGCCCCCGACCTGCCGATCGCCAATATCAACGACTTCGTCACGCTCGCCTCCATCGTCGAGAAGGAAACGGGCAGGAGCGACGAGCGTTCGCGGGTCGCCGCGGTGTTCCTCAACCGCCTGGCCAAGGGCATGCGGCTGCAGTCCGACCCGACCATCATCTACGGCCTGTTCGGCGGCAAGGGAAAGCCCGCCGACCGGCCGATCTATCAGTCGGACCTCGACAAGCAGACGCTTTACAACACCTACATGATCAAGGGCCTGCCGCCGACGCCGATCGCCAATCCGGGCCGTGCGGCGCTCGAAGCGGTCGCCAATCCATCGAAGACCGACGATCTCTATTTCGTTGCCGACGGCAATGGCGGCCATGTTTTCGCGGCGACGCTGGAAGAGCACAACCAGAACGTCGCCCGCTATCGGGCGCTGCAGAAAAAGCAGGCGGATACCGCCGCCAAGGCTTCCGGCCAGACGACGGCGCCGGCCGCGCCCGATGGCAACGCCGACGGCGGCGACGCTGGAGACAATGGCGCCAGCGGCGAAAACGGTGACGCCGGTGGCGACGCAGCGCAGTAGGCGCAATGCATGTCGCCCAAAAGTGCGCAGCGGTTTTGGGACAACGACTTGCATCAACAAAAGCATGTCGCCCAAAAGTGCGCAGCGGTTTGGGACAACGACTTGCATCAACAAAAGCATGTCGCCCAAAAGTGCGCAGCGCGGTTTTGCGACAACGGCTTGCATCTAGCCGAAGCACGCGTCCTTTGACGCGAGGCTGTATTCATGTTTTTAGGGGACGCCGGCCGATCGTCCGGCGATTTCTGGGACGAGCAGCGCTGGGCCCGCTTACCTTGGCTGCAACAGGGGGACGACAGGTCAATGAGCCTGCAAAGCATGACCGGTTTTGCGCGATCCGCCGCCGAGAGCGACGGCACCTCGATCGCCTGGGAGGTGAAATCGGTGAACGGCAAGAGCGCCGAGGTGAGGCTGAGATTGCCACAGGGATTCGACCGGCTAGAGACGGCCGTCCGGCAGACCGTTCAGAAGCGTTTCGCGCGCGGCAATTTCCAGGCGACGCTGACCGTCGGCCGCGCCGCCGCAAGGCAAATCCAGCCGGTGGTCAACGAGGCTTTCCTCAAAGACCTCGCGGGGTTGGCAAAGCGCTTGCAGGAGCAGTTCGGCACCCAGCCAGCCACCGCCGACGGCCTGCTCTCTTTGCGCGGCGTGCTCGACATTCCCGAAGCTGTCGAGACCGAGGAGGAGCGGGTGGTCCTCGATGCCGCGATCCTGTCGGCGCTCGAGGCGGCGCTTGGCGGGCTGGAACAGGCGCGCCGCAGCGAGGGCGCGGCACTTGGCGCGCTGCTCGCCGGCCACATCGACGCCATCGAGGCGCTGACGTTGAAGGCCGAGGCCGATCCCTCGCGGGAGCCCGCCGCGATCCGCGAGCGCATTGCCGAGCAACTGCGTCTGCTGATGGATGCCTCGGCCAATCTCGATGCCGTCCGGCTGCACCAGGAAGCGGCCTTCCTCGCCACCAAGGCCGATATCCGCGAGGAGATTGACCGGCTGAAGACACATGTCGCATCGGCGCGGGCGCTGCTCAAAAGCGGCACGGCCGTTGGCCGCAAGCTCGATTTTCTCGCGCAGGAATTCAACCGCGAATCGAATACTTTGTGCTCCAAGTCGAACGCCGCCGCGGTCACTGCGATCGGGCTGGAGCTCAAGGCGGTGGTCGACCAGTTTCGCGAGCAGGTCCAGAATCTGGAGTGACGGGAATGGTTGCCAAGGAGCCGACGGCCGCCAGGGATCTGGGGTCCCGCATCCGCCGCCGCGGATTGATGCTGGTGCTGTCTTCGCCGTCGGGCGCCGGCAAGTCGACGATCGCGCGCAACCTGCTGGAAAAAGATTCAAGTCTGGAGTTGTCGGTATCTGTTACCACACGGCCGCGCCGCGGCTCGGAGATCGATGGCGTCCACTACCATTTCACCACCATGCGTGAGTTCGAGCGGCTGCGCGATTCCGACGCGCTGCTCGAATGGGCGGAGGTTCACGGCAATTGCTATGCGACGCCGCGCGAGCCGGCGGAGGTGGCGCTGGCCGAAGGCCGCGACATGCTCTTCGACATCGACTGGCAGGGCGCCCAGCAGCTCAAGGAGAAGATGCGCGCCGACATCGTCTCGATCTTCATCCTGCCGCCCTCGATGAAGGAATTGAAGGCGCGCCTGAAGCGCCGCGCCGAGGACCAGGAATCCGTCATCGAGACCAGGCTGAAGAACGCCCGCCTTGAGATCGAGCATTGGAAGGAATACGACTTCGTCATCGTCAACGACGATCTCGACCGCGCCTTCGCCGAGGTGCGCGCCATCGTCACCGCGGAGCGGCTTCGCCGCGACAGGCGGCCCGGCCTGTTCGATTTCATCTCGGGACTGCTGGACGAGAAGACCGGGTGAGCGAACTTTCCTTCGCCCCGTTTACGGGGAGAAGGTGGCCCGAAGGGCCGGATGAGGGGTAAGAGTCATCCTTTGCAGGTTCGCGCTGCCCCTCATCTGCCTGCCGGCATCTTCTCCCCGTAAACGGGGAGAAGAGAACTACACCGCGTTCGTCAGCCTCACAAACTCTTCCACGCTGAGCGTTTCCGCCCGCCGCGTCGGATCGATGCTCGCCCTTGCCAGCAGCGCCTCGCCGCCCAGGCTCTTCACGCTTTGCCTCAGCATCTTGCGGCGCTGGCCGAAGGCGGCTTCGGTGACGCGGCCAAGCTTTTTCGCGTCGGCGGGCAGGGGAAACGGGCGCGGCACCAGATGCACCACGGAGGAGGTGACCTTTGGGGGCGGCGTGAAAGCCTGCGGCGGCACGTCGAAAGCGATTTTTGCTTCCGTGCGCCAGCCGGCCAGGACGCCGAGCCGGCCGTAGGCATCGCTGCCCGGACCCGCGGTGATACGCTCCGCCACCTCGCGCTGGAACATCAGCGTCATCGACTGGTAGAAGGGCGGCCAGTCGGCAACGGTTAGCCAGCGGATCAGCAGCTCGGTGCCGATATTGTAAGGCAGGTTGGCGGCGATCTTCACCGGCCCACCGTTCGCTGCGCCGGCAAGTGCGGCAAAATCCGTCTTCAGCGCATCGCCGGGAATGACCTCGAGCCGGTCGGGATAGTGACTGGAAACCTCGGCCAAAGCTTCGAGGCAGCGCTCGTCGCGCTCGATGGCGATCACCCGCCGCGCGCCGTTGAACAGCAGCGCCCGCGTCAGTCCGCCTGGGCCCGGACCGACCTCGATCACGGTCGCCTCGCCGAGATCGCCGGCGGCGCGGGCGATCTTGCTTGTCAGGTTGAGGTCGAGCAGAAAATTCTGCCCGAGCGCCTTCTTGGCTTGCAGCCCATGCCGCTCGATCACCTCGCGCAGCGGCGGCAATCCGTCGATCGTGGTGCGCCCGTTCAATGGAGCCTCATGCGCCGGCGGCCCGCCGCCCGCTGTCGGCCAGCCGGCGCGCCAGCCTCAGCGCGGCGATCAGGCTGTCGGCGCGCGCCATGCCCTTGCCGGCGATGTCGAAAGCGGTGCCGTGATCAGGCGAGGTTCGGATGAAGGGCAGACCCAGCGTCACGTTCACCGCCTCGTCGAAGGCCAAGGTCTTGGCCGGGATCAGCGCCTGGTCGTGATACATGCAGAGCGCCGCGTCATAGGAGGCGCGCGCACGCGGATGAAACATCGTGTCCGCCGGCAGCGGCCCGGTCGCGTCGATGCCTTCAGCCTTCAGCATCTCGACTGCCGGGGCGACGATCGCAGCATCCTCGGAGCCCATGGCGCCGCCTTCGCCGGCATGCGGGTTGAGCCCGGCGATCGCAAGTCTCGGCCGGGCGATGCCGAACCGGCTCTTGAGATCGGCGGCGGTGATGCGCGCGGTCGCGGCGATCAGCTCCGTCGTCAGCATCTTTGGCACGTCGGCCAGCGCGATATGGATGGTGACCGGAATGGTGCGCAGATCAGGGCCCGCCAGCAGCATCACCGGCATCACGTCCCTGCCGGTGTGGCGCGAGGCCAGATGCGCCAGATATTCGGTGTGGCCGGGAAAGCCGAAACCGGCATCATAAAGCGGCTTCTTGGCGATCGGGCAGGTAACTATCGCGGCGGCGCGGCCGGCGAGGCAGTCCGCGACGGCCCGGTCGATCGCTTCGATGGTGCCGGCGGCGTTGGCCGGGTCCGGTTCTCCCGGGCTGTCGACATGGCGTGCATCGAGCGGCACGACGGGCAGGGCCCGGGCAAAGTGGTGCGCTGCCTGTCCCGGCAGCGTCTCGACGATCGCGACGTTTGCGCCGACTAGGCGCGCGCGGGCTTCGATCAAAGCGGGGTCGGCGATGAGATAGAAGGGCGGCACGCCGGCGCTGTCGCCCGCCTGCCAGGCGGCGATAGCGATCTCGGGTCCGATGCCCGAGGGGTCGCCGACGCTGAGCGCAAGCGGGGCATCGGCTTTCTGTCCGCTCATGCGAATTCGCGGACTGGGCCGCTGACGCAACGGCGGAAGGAGAACTTGTTGCGGTGTCGCGGCACGCTTGTCGCTCTAGCGTTCGACGATCTTGGCCTTCTGGCGCAGTTCGGCGACGTATTTCTTGCTGAGCTCTTCAGCGTCCTTGTCGTTGCTGCCCTCGGCCTGGAACACCATCTGCGCGGCCTTGTCGTCGGAGACCTCGCGCGAGGAACAGACGCCGATGAACTCGACGCCACGCTCGGTCTCGCGGGTCGGCGTAGCGCCACCGGTCTTGGTCGCCTTGATCTGCTCGGCCCAGTCGGACGGCAATTGCGGCGCCAGAAAGCGGCCGAGGTCGCGCACGGTGACGTCGAGCAGGCCCTTGGCGAACTCGCGCGTGGTGTTGCAGCCATTGAAGCGGGCGCGCATGGCGTCGGCTTCGCGCTTGCGTTTGGCGAGCGTGGCGGCGCGCTCCGATGCCGGCACGACGAAGATCACCTGCTGCAGCATGTATTCCGTCGCTGTCGGCTTGGCGCCGCCCTTGTCGAGCATGCGCCGCACGGCGTCCTGCTCGGTCACCGAGCCGCCTTCGCCGGAGCGGTAGCGCGCGCCGAGCGCCTGGTTCCACGCCATCTGGGCGCGGATGAATTCCTTGAAATGCTCCTTGGTGACGCCCGATTGCGCCATGATCGCGTCGAGCCTCGCCAGCGGCATCTTGTTGCCCGACGCGAAGCGCTGATAGGCGGCGTCGACCTGCTGGTCGGTGATGCGGATGCCGAGCCGCTTGGCTTCGGCCAGCCGCAGCGTCTGGTCGATCATCTCCTCCTTCGCATCGCCTTTCTTGTGCTGCAGCTTGAAGAAGGCGGCGCGGTGCGCGATGTCGCCGGTGGTGATCGGTATGCCATTGACGATGTACTTGATCTCAGCAGCAAAAGCGGGCTGCACAACAGCCGTGACCGGAACCGTGATCGCCGCCACCAGAAGCGCGAAGCCCGCTGAAAACAGGTATTTCCTCATCTTGCCTTCCCAATTTTCCCCACCACGACGGCGCCGCGCGTCCTCCGAACGCCTGCGCGATGCAGTCGACCCCATGCCCGTCTTATGCGGCGAAACGATGTCGCCGGCGCATGGCCCTGACAATCAAGCCCATTTTCGAAGGAACCCGCTCCAAATCAAGACCAAAGCCCCACATCAGCGCCCCAGCCGACGCGCGGCTCGCAGGCCGAGCGTCTGCCGCCTGGTCACTGGATGGTATCGACAGCGCTTGTTGACGAACCGAAATCGCCGAGCGTGCGGAACGACAGGTTGAAGCCGATGTTCTGCGACACTTCCTTGGTGACGGTGTCACGCGTCTGCGAATACGTCATGATGTAGGTGAAGCAGGAATCGTTATAGGCGAAGCCGACACCATCCCTGACCAGCACATTGTTCTCGATGTCGTAGGTGCCGGTGCCGAACAGCCGCCAGTTCTGCGCCAGATGTGTCGAGGCGCCGAGCGTGACCTCGTGACGGTCGGTGGTGAAGCCATAGAGCGGCTGCGCCTCGATGAAGGCATATTTGGCGCTGAGCGAAATCGGCAGGCTGGAATAGGCAGCCTTCACTTCGGCGCGCCTGACCTCCCAGGTCTGCTCGTCGAAACGACCGCTCAGCGACCCGGAGAAACCGCTCGGGCTGTTGAAGCCGACAAGGCCGACATAGTCCGAGGTCCGCTTGTCCAGGCCGGACTCGGCCCCGACATTGACGAGATCGGGCGCGGCAAAGGAATTTTCGCCGGCGAGCTGGTAGGACTGGCCGAAGATGGCGTTCGTGGCCCAGCCATTGTCATAGGCGCCCGAGTAGCGGAAGCCGACATTGGCGCGCGTGCCGCCTTCGATCCGGTCATAGCCGGAGAATTTATCCCGCTCGAACAGCGTCGTGGCGTCGAAGACGAAGCTCTGCGCGTCTTCGTTGGGGACGGCCAGTCCGCCGACATATTGCTCGTTCGGACGCACGAAGACCTGCGCTGTCGGCTCAAGGATATGGCTGGAACTGGGCATCGAGAACAGGAGCGGCCACCGCGCCTCGAGGCCGAGCGTGGCCATGTAGCGAGCGAGCGAGGAACGCATGTCCTCGCCGGGTGTGCCTACCACGGGATTGTTAGCCATAGACGTAATTGCGTCAAGCGAAGCCGAATTCGCGTTGACGTAGCCGGCGTCGCCGCGGAACGCCAGCAATGGCGTCAACTGCAGGCCGTCATCCGTGGTGAAGGTACGCTTCCATTCGGCTTCCGCGCTCAGCCGGCTTGATTGGCCCTCTACGCCCGGGACGCGCAGAACCGAGCCTCCGTCGAGAGTTTCGTCCAGCCGATTGCGGCTGATCACGCGCGCGTTGACGTTGAACGACAGCTGGCCGCCGGCCACCGGCGTGTCGGGGATATAGGCGTAGTCGAAGGACGGCAGCACCCAGGGCTGCTTGGCACCGCGCGCCGTCGGATCGCTGGAAAGCGTGTCCTCCTGCACTTCGAAGCGCATGGCCCGGACGTCGAAATAGTTGCGGTCGCTCAAGCCTGTCAGATAGATCGACGACTGGTGGACGAGGTCGCTGTAGCCGTCGATGTTATAGGTGCGCGAGAAATTCTTGTCGGTCTGCAGCAGCACGTCCCAGCCGAAATCCCAGCGCTCGTTGATAGCGAACTGGCCCCTGGTGCCCATCATGCCGCGGAACTTGTTCGGATCGTTGGCAGGGCCGGAATTCACATTATGGCCAGCGGCATCGATAAACGCGTCGGGATCCTGCTGATTGATGCCGGCGATCTTCAGCGTGTACTGGCCGTTGTTGAAACGCTGGCGCCACTCGGCCTCGCCGAGGAAACCCTGCTTGGTATAGCCGCTGCCGGTGACGGTCAGGTCATAGGTCGGGGACAGGGCGAAATAATAGGGAACTTTGACGCCGACGCCGAGATGGTTGTTGTAGACGATGCCGGGGATCAGGAAGCCGCTCTTGCGCTTCACCGTCGGGTCGGCGATCTCGAAGGCCGGCAGGTAGGCGAGCGGGAAGCCGAAGAATTCGAAATTCGAGTTCTCGAAGCGGACCGTCTTTTTCTCGCCGTTCCAGATGATCTTCCGCGCCTTGACGCGCCAGGTCGGGGCTTTGTCCGGCTTGTCCTCGCAAGGTTCGCAGGCGGTGTAGACGCCGTTGTGGAAGGTGGTGAGAACGCCGCCCATGCGCTCGGCGCTCTCGGCGGCGAAATAAGCCTTGTCGATCGTCTCGACGCGCAGCGCGTTGAGAAAACCGTCGGCGAAATCGTCGGTGATGTCGATATGGTCGGAGTTGACCTTGGTGCCGTCGCTGTTGATCAGCTCGACGGCGCCGCTGGCGACGAGCCGTTTGGTGTCGCGGTTGTAAACCACGCGCTGGGCGACCAGCTTGTTGCCGCCATAGTCGATCTGCACGCCGCCGACGGCCGTCACCGTATGCTTGTCATTGTCATAGACAAGCGTATCGGCGGCCAGCAGCATCTGCGAACCGGACGGGACGGGCTTGGCAGTAATCTGCTGCGCCAGCGCGGGTGCCATCGGCACCGCACAAGCGAACAGACATGCCAAAGCGGTCGCCCCATAGAGGCGTGCCAAACCGGCCTGCCTATGGCTGCGCAAAACCGCCTCCCTCACTAGCCGTCTTCCTTGTATAGCAGAAACGTCACCCCAAAGAACATAGCCACGACAACCGGAACCCATGCAGCCACCACCGTAGGCACGAATCCGGCTACACCGAATGCCTTGACCAGTACCGAAACGACATAAAGCAGAAAGCCGGCCACGACGCCACCCAGAATCATCGTTGCCGACTGTCCCATTCGCGCAAATCGCATTGAAACTGTTGCGGCAATTAGCGTCATGGCCACGAGAAGGAACGGCAACGCCACCAGCGAATCAAATTGCATGGCGAAGGCATTGGCCTTCAACCCGAAGGAGCGGGCGACCTCGATCTTGCGCGGCAGTTCGTAGAAAGGGATCGTTTCCGGGCGCGCTAGGCGCTCCTGGACGAATTCCGGCTTGAGATTGGTCGGCACCTTGTCGGAGGCCAGCGTCTGGATATTGCCGCCCTTGAAGACCTTGACGTCCTGCAATTCCCAGTAGCCGTCGCGCAGGAAAGCCTTGGCGGCATCCTTGCGCTCGGCGATGTTGCCCTGCGGGTCGAGGATGAAAAACACCGCGTCCGCCATCTCCAGCCCCTGGTTGAGGATGGCGCGGGCGCCGATGATGGTGTCGCCCGATTCGGTCTTTTGCCTGAGCCACGGCGTAACGTTGGTGGTGACGGCATTCGACTTGCCGGCCCTGAGGTCGTTCTCCATCTGCTCGGACCAGGAAAAGCCATGCGCGGCGATCGGGTTGATGATGGCGACCGACAGCACGCCGAACATCAGCGCGCCGACGCAGCAAGGGAACAGGAACTGCCAGGCCGACACGCCTGCCGAACGCGCGATGACCAACTCATAGCGGCGGTTGAGCGACACCAGCGTCGCCATCGCCGAGAACAGCCCGACGAACGGCACCGTTTGCAGCATGATCATCGGCATCCTCAGGGCCGAAATGGCGAAGGCTATGCCGTAGGTGAAGCCGGGCAGCCCGGTCGTGCGGCCGGAAAGCTCGGTAAAGTCGATCAGGAACACCAGCGCCAGCAGGCCCAGGAAGAACCAGAAGGTGATCGAGACGTAGCGGAAGAAGAAATAGCGGCCCAGCGTCCAGCCCATGGTCAGGCTCCCTGGCCCGAGGTGCGCCGGGCGAGCCAGAGCTTGAACGTCGTCCAGTTTTCGCCGGCGCGCTTGGCAAGGCCCGTCAGCCAGTCGGCCCAGCTGACCGGTAGTTCCATGGTGCGGGACGAGACGATGAACCAGATCGAAACCGCGGAGGCGATGAGCGGTATGCCGTAGAGCAGGTAGACATAATACCAGACCTTGTCGGCTTTACCGGCGGCGAAGAAACCCAGCCACCGCACGAAAAGCGCGATCGCGATCGCCGTGATCAGCGGATTGATGCGCGCTTCGCGATGCGAGCGCGCATCGGCCGCCACCGCAAGCGCGATCAGCGCGAACACCAGCGAGTAGGACCATTCGGCGAAGCGCTGGTTGAGCTCCGCGCGGTAGCTGCCCGGTTCGCGCTGGAACATCTTGTCGTTGGGATCCGGGTTGAGCAGGTACGCCGTCGTGCGGTCCTTGGGCAAAAGCGTGATGTCGTTCGCCGCCGACAGGAAAGCCGACATGTCGAACGCGTAAGAGGTAAAGCGGATGACGGAGAGGTCGCCGGTCACCGATTTGCGGTTGATGACGCCGTCATTCATCATCAGCACCTTCTCGTCGCCTTTTTCGACGATGCTGCCTGTCTTGGCGTAGTAGGTGAGGCTGGCGCCTTCCTCGCGCGAATCGGCGACGAAGATGCCGCCCAGCCGGTTGCCGGGAAGCCGTTCGCCGACCTGCAAATAGAGGCCCTCGTCGATCTTGCGGAACGTGCCTTCCTGGATGATCAGCGATACGAGATCGGCGCGAGAGGCCGCCACCAACTGGCGGTTCTTCTGCCTGGCATAGGGGTCTATCGCGTTGTCGACGATGAAGGAAAAGGCGCAGGCAAAAGCAGCCAGCAGCAGGATCGGTCGCGCGATCGTCCAGCGCGAGGCGCCGGCGGCGCTGAGCACGGCCAGCTCCGAATCGGTGTTCATCGCGCTCAGTGTCTGCGCCACCGCCACCACTAGGGCGAACGGCACAACGATCGGGATAATGGAAGGAATGATGAGTGCTGCGACCTCGAAGAAGGTCAGCGCCGATTGGCCGTTGTCGGTGACGAGGTCGATCTTGGCCAGCACCTGCGTCGTCCACACGATCGCCAGCGTCCAGGCCAGCGCGGCGAGGAACATCGTCAGCGCCCGGCGCATGATGTAGCGTTCAACGACCTTCATGAAGGCTTTTCTCGATTTTGCCGAACGGCATCATGCCCGCCGACAAAGTAGTGATCCGGCGACGCGTGCACAACTGGGTCATAAGCGGCTCGCTCCGGATTGTCGCCCCACGCCGCGTGCCCCGGCGCGGCGGAGTGTCCGCGCCAATGGATAAGAAATGCGAAACATCGATGGTTAACAGCGGGTTAAGGCAGAGAGCTAACGCCGTGCCGAGGCGAATCCTTTGTCTATTGTGGTGCTGATATAGACCGCGATTTCGGCCAAAGTCTTGCCAAATGGCTCAAAACGACCAAATGTCGCGCACGCTTGCCGAACCTTTGCCGACACCCCGCCTCCATCCCCGAAAGCAGGACCTAATGACGTCGAGACCTTCCATTTCCTTCGCCAAGTTCGCCGCGCCGAAAAAGGGCAGCGTCTTCGTGTTAGCGGCCGATGGCGGCGGGCTCGGCGAGGCGGCGAAGGCCTGCGATCCAGCCGGCGCGCTTGCGCGTGCCTTTCCGGTCGCGGACTTTTCCGGCAAGCTTGCAAGCTCGGCCGAGGTGCTGGCGCCGGAAGGAACGTCTGTCGACCGGCTCGTGGCGATCGGCGCCAGCAAGGTCTCGAGCCTCGACGACAACGCCTGGCTGAAGCTCGGCGGCGCCGTTGCCGCTTCGCTGCGCAAGGCGAGGGAGGTGGCCGTCATCCTCGATCTGCCGGATTTACAGCCCGATGGACGCCAGGCGGCCAGCCTTGCCGCCGGCATCCTGCTGCGCACTTATTCCTTCGACAAATACAAGACCAGGAAGGACAAGGAAGACGGGCAATCCGATTCGAAGGGGGCCGATGCAAAGGGGGCCGACGCCAAGAAGGCCGAAACGGCAAAACCCGCCAGGATAACCATCCATTGCGCCGACCCCGCGGCCGCGAAGAAGGCCTTCGCCGGCGAGGAAGCGGTGGTGAATGGCGTTCTGCTTGCCCGCGACCTCGTCAACGAGCCGGCCAATGCGCTGGGCCCGGTCGAATTCGCAGATCGCGTCAAGCAACTGGAATCGCTCGGCGTCGAGGTCGAGATACTGACCGAGAAAGAGATGAAGAAGCTCGGCATGGGCTCGCTGCTTGGCGTCGCCCAAGGATCGCCGCGCGGCGCCCGCCTGGCGGTGATGCGCTGGAACGGTGGCAAGGCCAAGGACGCGCCGCTTGCCTTCATCGGCAAGGGCGTCACCTTCGACACCGGCGGCAACTCGATGAAGCCGGCTTCGGGCATGGAGGACATGAAGGGTGACATGGGCGGAGCGGCCGCCGTCACCGGGTTGATGCACGCGTTGGCCGCGCGCAAGGCCAAGGCCAATGTGGTCGGCGTCATCGGCCTGGTCGAGAATGCCGTTGACGGCCATGCCCAGCGCCCCGGTGACATCGTCACATCGATGTCGGGCCAGACGATCGAAGTGTTGAACACCGACGCCGAAGGCCGTCTCGTGCTCGCCGACGCGCTCTGGTACGCCAACGACCGCTTCAAGCCGAAATTCATGATCAACCTGGCGACGCTGACCGGCGCCATCATGGTGGCGCTTGGCCAGCACTATGCCGGCCTTTTCTCCAACAATGACGAGCTCGCCGGCCGGCTTTTCGGCGCGGGCCAGGCCAGCCAGGAGCGGGTCTGGCGGATGCCGCTCGGCCCCGAATACGACAAGCTGATCGATTCCAAGAACGCCGACATGAAGAACATCGGCGGCCGCTATGGCGGCGCCATCATCGCCGCGCAGTTCCTGCAGCGCTTCGTCAAGGACACGCCCTGGGCGCATCTCGACATTGCCGGCACCGCGATGGGTGCGCCGTCGAGCGAGATCAACCAGTCCTGGGGTTCGGGTTTCGGCGTGCGGCTGCTCGACCGGTTGGTGCGCGACCACTACGAAGGGTAGGGGATGGCCGACATACTGTTCTACCATTTGACTGAATCGACGCTGGAGGAGGCGCTGCCCGGCCTGCTCGAGCGCAGCGTCGAGCGCGGCTGGCGCGCGGTGGTGCAGACAGGCACTGAAGAGCGCCGCGACGCGCTCGACCAGCACCTGTGGACGTTCCGCGACGATTCCTTCCTGGCGCACGCCACCGACCGCGAAGCCCATCCGGCCGAGCAGCCGGTCCTGCTGACCACGGGCGAGGCCAACCAGAACGCCGCGCAGATCCGCTTCCTGGTCGACGGCGCAAGCCCGCCCGAGCTTTCGGGCTACGAGCGCGCCGTCTTCCTGTTCGACGGCCATGACGCGGCACAGCTCGAAGCCGCGCGCGGCCATTGGAAGACGATGAAGGAAGCCGGCCACGCCGTGACCTACTGGCAACAGACGCCGGATCGCCGCTGGGAGCGCAAGGCTTAGAGCATGATCCCGAAAAGTGGGAACCGCTTTTCGGAAAAAGATCATGCTCCAACAAAGAGGTAGATCGTGAGGGCGATTCAACGAAACGCCATCACGATCTAGCGCGAAAGCTTGGGACTGTCCTCAAGGTGTCGCCACAGGGCCTCGGCCACAGGTCCGTGCGGCTTGCCGCGTCGCCGCACCGCGGCCACGGTTTCGGTGCGGCCTGGGATATGCCGGCCGGCGATCGAGATCAGCCGTCCGTCGCGCAACTCATCCTCGATCAGCCACGCGGGCAGATGCCCCCAGGCAAGCCCATGCAGGATCAGCTCCTTCTTCATCATATGGTCGGGCACCGAGCAGGAATGTGCGCCGTCCAGGACGAAGAAGTTTTCCGATGAGGGGCGCCGCGCTGTGTCGCGGATCACGCATTGGGTGAAGGGGCGCATCGCTTCCGGGGTGACGTCATGGCGAATGTCGAACGGCAGGAAGCCGTGCGCCACCACCGGCACGAAGGCGACGTCGCACAGATCGATCCGCTCGAGATGCGGGTCGGAAGGATTGGCACGATGGAAGACGAGGTCCGCTTCGCCGTCCATCAGCCGCTCGACCGGCCCGCCGATCGTTTCATAGTCGAGGTGCAGCCGCGTGCGCGGCCGCCCGGCGAAGAAGCGGCTGAGCAGGCCGAGTATTTCGGGCCGCGGGCAGACGTCGCCCATGACGACGCGCAGCATGGTTTCCTCGCCGCTCGCGAGCTGGCCGGCATAGTCTTGCAGATGCTCGACCTCGCGCAGGGCCAGCTGTGCGCGGCGGTGGAACAGGCGACCTTCTTCGGTCAGGTTGACCCGATATCCGCCGCGGTCGAGCAGCGTCAGGCCAAGCTGTTCCTCCAGCCGCGCCACCGCGGCAAAGACGGAAGGGTGCGTCCGGTGAAGGGCCTGGGCCGCGGCCTGAAAGCTGCCCTGAGTGGCGACCGCGTCGAAACATCTGAGGTCGTGAAGTTTCACGTTATCCATAGTCGAAGAATCCTACAGAGATTGTCAAATCATAGTAATTTTATTCGATAGTAGCCACGCCTAACTTGGCCTCATCGCAACCTGCGCGAACGCGCCGAACAGATGAGGGGCCAGATGGCCGAAACACTTCACTTCACGGCGGGCGATGGCGCCCGCATCGCCTACAGGCTGGACGGCTCGGAAGACCGTCCGGTGCTGATGCTTTCCAACTCCATCGCCACGACGTTCCACATGTGGGACGGCCAGGTTCCCAAACTCGCCCAATCCTTCCGCGTGCTGCGCTATGATTTCCGTGGCCATGGCGGCTCCGACGCGCCGGCCGGCGCTTATTCGCTCGACCGTCTCGGCCGCGACGTGCTGGAACTGCTCGATTTCCTTGGGCTCGCCCGCGTGCATTTCCTCGGCCTGTCGCTCGGCGGTTTCGTCGGCCAGTGGCTGGGCATCCACGCGCCGGAACGCATCGAGCGCCTGATCCTCTCCAACACCTCGCCGCATCTCGGCCCGGCATCCTATTTCGACGAGCAGATACGCAACGTGCTTTCGGCAAGCGACCTGTCGGCCACGGCGGACATGTTCATGCGCAACTGGTTCCCGGCTTCGATGCTTGATGGCCACAACAAGACGGTCGCGCCATTCCGCGCCGCGATCCTTGCCATGTCGCCGCAAGGCCTCGCCGGATGTTTCGCCGCGGTCCGCGACGCCGATCTGCGCCGCCCGATTTCACTGATCACCTCGCCGACGCTGGTCATCGGCGGCGAGGACGACAAGGTGACGCTGGCGAGCCACAGCGAGGCGATCGCGGGCGCAATCCCCGGCGCCGAGCTTTTGCTTCTGCCCGGCGTCCACCTGCTCAATGTCGAGCGGCCAGTAGAGTTCATGGAAGCGGTGCTGGGTTTCCTGGACGCAACTCGCAATAGCGAGGCAGCTGTGTCCAATCACTTTACTGGCGCCCTGCAAGCGATCGGCTGATGCCGTAGGCGCGATCGTGCCGGGACCACAGGGTGACGATTAGCGATCGCCGATCGTCACCTTGTTGACCTTCGTACCGTGCGGGAGGTCTTTTACTTGCCAGTGAATCTGGCCGGCCATGTGCACTTTGACCACGAAGAAAGTCTTCGATTTGCTGAACGGACATTTCGCCGCCGAGTACAGGTGGCGTTTCGAAAGTCGTAACATTCGCCGTCCGCCAAGACCAATCCCTTCTTTCGTGCCGCGCTAATCCGGCCAGCAACAGTTCGCCGCGACGATCAGGATCGGCGAACTGGGCTGCAAGCGCCGGCCACGTTTCCGATACCTGGGTCAATCGGCCTCCGGACCGTCGCCGAGCACGGCATCCACGAAGCGCGCGGGATCGCGGAAGAAATGCAGGCCGCTCACGGCGCGCGGATTGCATTCGAGCGGCAGCACCCGGCCGCCCGGCTCGCACATCAGATCGAAGGAGATCTGGCCGGTCCAGGTCGTGCCTGACGATGCGCTCGACCAGCGCGCGCCGCATTGTCCTCGACACGCTCGAAGAAGATGCCGGCGCTCTTGCCGGCGCGATAGAGCGAGCGGTAGAGCGAGAGCGCCCTGAGCCTGCCGTCGCGCGCCGCCGCATAGGCGCTGATCTCCTCGCCCTCGGCAAAGCGCTGCGCCACCCAGGGCATGGCGGGCGAGGGGGTGATCGCATCGAGGAAATCCGGTCGGCCGCAGCAGCACATGACTGGCGAAGCGCGACCAGACCGGCTTGAACACCAGGTCGCGCGAGCGGGCACGCACTGCCTCCAGATCATCGCGGGAATTGAGAAGCATGGTTTCCGGCACCGCCAAGCCAAGCCGTTCAGCCAGCCGGATGAAGCTGTGCTTGTTGTGGACCTGCGTCAACAACTCAATATCGGGGGCGAACAATCGCGCCGGCATGGTCCTGCCGCGCCAGGCGAGCGCAAGGTGAAAGACTTCCTCGCAGGTCGGGATGACGAGGTTCACGCCTTCAGCTCGCACCAGCGCCTCCACCGCCTCGGCATAGGCCTGCGGTTCGAAACGCGGCGGCGGCAGCCTGTGATAGCGCGCCGCAGCCTTGCTCGCCGCCGCGATCGGTCACGCCGGCGTGTCGGCCATGATCACCCTATGCCTGGCGCCATGGAAAAGGCGCGCCAGATGCAGCGCCACCGGCGCGCGCGCCCCTATGATCAGGATGGATGCGTCAGCCCTCGGCATCGGTGGTTCGCGGTCGTTCCCGTCGCGAAAACCGTTGCGCGAAATCGCGGTGCCGTTGGCAACGCGGGTGGCTATCGACGCGGAGCGGCAGGATCATTTCCGCCGCGGCTTCGCCTTCTCGGTAGCCGGCTTCCTCGGCCAGTGCCAGCCATCGCCCTCGCCATGCGCGGGCTGCGGCCGCGCCACATAGGCGAGCGCGCCATTGGCCTCCAGATAGACGCGCGACAGCATCTCGGCGAGCACGCCCGACGTCACCGCCTGCAGTCCGGCGATCACCAAGAAGAAGCCGGTGATCAGCATCGGCCTCGTGCCGATATCCTGCCCCCAGAAAACCTTGATCGCGAACAGATAGGCCAGGATCAGCGAGCCGAGCACGCCGAGCACGATGCCGATGCCGCCGAAGAAATGGCCGGGCCGCGTGCGATAGCGCAGGAAGAAGAACATGAAGACGAGGTCCAGCACCACGCGAAAGGTGCGCGAGATGCCGTATTTCGACTGGCCATGGATACGCGCGTGATGCGTCACCACCTCTTGGGCGATGCGGCGCGGCGTCGTCACCGTCGCGAGCCAGGCCGGGATGAAGCGGTGCATCTCGCCATAGAGCCGCACGCTGCGGATGACGCTGCCGCGGAACACTTTCAGGCTGCAGCCATAATCCTTGAGCTGCACGCCGGTGACGCGGGCGATCAGCCTATTGGCGATGCGGGACGGCAGGCGGCGCAGCCAGAACCCTTCCTTGCGGTCCTTGCGCCAGCCGGCAACGAGGTCGAGATCCTCGGTCAGCAGGCGATAGACCATGCGCGGAATGTCGAACGGGTCGTTCTGCAGGTCGCCGTCCAGCGTCGCGATGACGTTGCCGCGCGCGGCGTCGAGGCCGGCCTGCATCGCGGCGGTCTGCTTGTAGTTGCGCACCAGCTCCACGCCATGCACATGCGGCCCGTATTGAGCCGCCAGCCGGCGGATCTCGGCGGGCGTGGCATCGGTGCTGCCGTCGTCCACCAGCACCACTTCCCAGGGTTGGCTGTAATTTTCCATCGCCTGATGGATGCGGACCAGCAGCGGCTCGACATTGTCGGCCTCATTGTACATCGGAATGACGATGGAGAGCTTGTGCTCGGGCATGACGGCGCCCTCGGGCAGTCCCGATGCGGGGATGGGAAGCACGTTCATGACGGTCATTTCCTTGCCGGTCCCGCCGCCGGAGTTTTCGGCAGCGTCGATTTCGAAGGGAACAGCCAAGCGATCGCACCGGTTGCGACCGCCGAGCACAGGATGAAGAGATGCAGCGCAAGCGCCGCCTGCAGGCCGTCCTTCATCGCGATGCCGGAATAGAGCAGCGCGGCGGCCGCGCCCGCCTCATAGGTGCCGAAGCCGGCGACACCCTGTACCGGCAGGATGGCGGCGGCCTCCGCGCCGACGGCGCCCGGAAAGGCGGTCTGGAAAGAGGTGTTGAGCAGCATGGCGAGCAGCCAGCCCTGCACGCCGAGCTTCAGCGTCCAATTGGCGATCGTCCACCACCAGCCATAGCGCGAGCGCCCTGTCGCTTCGGTGAAGATGTCACGCAATTTGCCGAATTTCGAGACGATCCTGCCGCCGGTCGTCCAGTTGTGCGGCGCGCGGGCCCAGCGCGGCAAGTACCATGCGGCCGCGATCAGCGCCGCGATGCCGGCGGCTCTCAGCGCCGGATACAAACCCGGCCAGACCAGGCAGGCCAGCACGCCGACGACGAAAGCGTCCTGCAGCCTGAACCACAGAAGCGAAGCGCTGGCGCGCACGATCGAGACGCCGAACACCTGGCGCAACAGGATCGGGAAGGCCGTCTCGCCGCCACGGAACGGCACGACGTTGATCATCGCGTTGTGGATCAGGATGACGCGCAGTGTGGCGCCGAAGCGGCCGTTCACATCGTCGCGGAATTCGTCGCAGACGCGCAGCGCCCGGAGCACATAGGTGACGAACAGCGCCGCCGCGACCGCCACAAACGCGCCGGGCGTGATGCTGGCGAAGGCACCGCCGACCATCTTCCAGCGTTGGTCGCTGGCTAGCCATGCCAACAACGCCAGAGTGACGATTATCGATATCGCTCGCTTCAAACAGGTCTCCAACGGGCCGCCCGGTTGGGCGGAAGCGCCATCCGAAGGCCGGCAGAGGGCAACTTTCGAATGTCGGCCCGGCCGGCGCCGGTCCGACATCGGATCCGCGCTGGCTCATTCAAGGCGCTGTTCCTATAGAGCAATTCCACGAAAAGTGTGAGCGGTTTTCCGTGCGGAATTGCGTCAAAACAAAGAGATGGAGCGGTTCGCCGTTTCCCTGAACGGTGAACCGCTCTGGCGCAGCGGCGGCGGCGAATCCACAAGCTTGTTGGAGCTTCGATCGGGACGGCGAAAAACGGGCGGGCGTCGCGCCCGCCCGCTTTGCGGGGACAGGCCTTATTCTCCGCCCATCTCTTTCTTGAACTGGTCGAAATCGACCTGCATGCCGTTGAAGATGGTGCTCCAGTGGCGCGTCAGAGCCGCCATCGCGACGGCTTCCTGGATCTCCTCGTCAGTGGCGCCGGCGTGCTTGGCGTTCTGAGTGTCCGACCAGATGCAGTAGCTGCAGGGGATTTGCGCCGCGACCGCCAGCGAGATCAGAGACTTCTCCTTCGGCGTCAGCGCCGTCTTGTCGCTGAGTTCGATAGCCTTGACCTCGGCCCACGCGCCGGGCAGACCGGCTTTCGGGAACTGTTTGACGAAGCCCGGCACGCCGCCCATCGTCGACCGGATGTCCTTCAGCGCCGCGTCGTAATCGTCGGCCCGGGCAGGGGCGGACGCCAGCGCGGCGGCAAACACGCCCGCGGCGGCGATGAGCGAGGCGGAACGAAGACAGGAATGCACGGTTGAAACGATGCGAATGACCGACATGATGTTCTCCTCTGGTTTTTGTTAGCCTTACGATGTAAGGTGTGTGGAAGATAAGCCTTACAGTGTAAGTTGTCAAGCGCCGCCATGGATGCATCGAGCAAAAAAAAGCGAACCCGCGGAAAACTCTCCCGCGAGATGATCGAGGATGCCGCCTTCGAGGTGATCGAGCGGGAAGGGCTGTCCGGCTTTTCGATGCGCAAGCTCGCCGCCAGGCTTGGCTGCGAGGCGATGAGCATCTACCACCACTTCCCCTCGCAGGCGCATCTCTACGAAGCGCTGGTCGATCGCCAGATGAGCGGGCTCGTCATTCCCGACGACAGCCTGCCCTGGCGCGAGCGGGCGCGCATCGGCATGCAGGAGTTCCGCCGTATCGCGACCGAGCACCCGGCCTTCGCGCCCTTCATCGTCGTCTACCGCATGAACTCGCCGCCCTGCCTCGCCAAGCTCAACGCCATTATCGGCCTGTTCGAGGACGGCGGCTTCGGCCCCGAGCTAAGCGCGCGCCTGTTCCGCGCCGCCGGCTATTATCTGATGGGCGCGATCCTCGACGAGACGGCCGGCTACGCCAAGGGGCCGTCGGCCGTCACCACCGTCAGCGACGAGGAACTGGCGCGCGACTATCCGAGCGTCGTGAAGGCCGGCGCCTATTTCGGCGCCGCCGGCTTCGACAAGACTTTCGAGCTTGGCCTGGAAATGTTCCTGGACGAGATGGAGCGGGTCCGCGAAGCTGCCCGAGATGAAAACCGCTCTTGAGAAGGGCGGACAGCCGAACAAAACAGCCAAGGGTTTGAATGCGCTTCCTCTTCGTTCTTCTCCTCATCGCCGGTGCCGCCATCGGCATCTTCTATCCCTGGACGATGGGCAATTTTTCCGGCCATGCGATCGGCACTTACCGCATCTATGAGGGTGGCCGCTTCCGGCCCGCCACTGTGCAGCTCGCCGCAAGCGATGCGCCGGTGCGGGTGCTGGTCGACCTGACCGCGCGGGCCGAACGGGTCGCCGGCCAGCAGCGCACTGTGCTGACCCTGACAGCGGCGAGCGGCGGCCGCACGGCGCTGGCCTCGGCGCTCTCCTTCAACCACACCGACAATCCGCGCCAGGCTAGCCCGCAACTGCCCGACAAGATCTTTCGCGACGAGGCCGGCGTCATCAAAACCGTCACGCCCGGCCCTTATGTCTTCACCGTTGGCCCCGGTGATGCCGACGGCATCGACATGCGCGCGGTCGATCTCATCCTGCGCGCCGACACCGGCTCGATCGACGAACGCGCTGAGCCGGTCGGCTATACGCTGATGGGCGTCGGCCTTGCCGGACTGGTGCTGTCGCTGGTCTTCGGGCGTCGCGGCGAAGGCCATCCGCAAAACCCCAATTCGCAACCACCACCGCCACGCTGGGGCCGCAACGGTTCGCCACGAGCATGATGCCGAAAAGTGTGAAACGGTTTTCGGTTGACATCATGCTCTGTGGAGTGAGCCGCGCATGAACTATCGCCACGCCTATCACGCCGGCAATTTCGCCGATGTCGTCAAGCATGCCGTGCTCGCGCGCCTCGTCGATTATCTCAAGCAGAAGGACAAGGCTTTTCGCGTCATCGACACCCATGCCGGCATCGGCCGCTACGATCTTGCCTCGGTCGAGGCAGGCAAGACCGGCGAGTGGCAAACCGGCATCGGTCGGCTCACCGAGGCGAGTCTCGAGCCGCAAGCGGCGGTCCTGCTTCAGCCCTATCTGGAAGCGGTGCGCGCGCTAAATCCCGACGGCGGGCTCAAGCACTATCCCGGCTCACCGCTGATCGTGCGCCATCTCCTGCGCAACCAGGACCGGCTGACGGCGGTGGAGCTGCACCCCGAGGATGTCTCGCGGCTGAAATCCGTTTTCGCCGGCGATTTCCAGACGCGGGTGATCGAGCTCGACGGCTGGCTGGCGCTCGGCGCGCAACTTCCGCCGAAGGAAAAGCGCGGCCTCGTCCTCATCGATCCGCCCTTCGAGGAGGATGGCGAATTCTCCCGACTCGTCGAAGGGCTTCGCAGGGCGCACCGGCGCTGGCCGGGCGGCATCTACGCGCTCTGGTACCCAATCAAGGAACGCAAGGCGGTGACGGCCTTCCGCGCGGCGCTGAAGGAGGCTGGCATTCCGAAGCTGCTCGACATCGCCTTCGAGATCCGGCCCGCCTCGGACGAACCCAGCCTCGACGGCAGCGGCCTGGTGGTGGTCAATCCGCCCTATACACTGGAGAGCGAATTGCGGCTGCTGCTGCCGGTCCTGCACAAGGCGCTGGTTGTCCGGCAGCCGTCACGCTGGACCTTGGAGTGGTTGGCCGGCGAGTAGGGCGCCCGCATTCGCTCAAGCCAGCGCCGAGGGCGTCACGCCAGTCAGCCGCCGGCTTTCGCGGATCAGATGCGCCTGGTCGGCATAGCCGGCCTCGATGGCGAGCAACGCGGTCGAGGCGTCGCTTTGCTGCCGCTGCAGGCGCCGGTACCGGTGGAAGCGCAGGATGCGGTCGAGCGTCTTCGGGCCATAGCCGAAGGCGTCCTCGAAGCGGCGTCGCAGCGTCCGCTCGCTCATATGCAATTGGCGTTGCAGGAACGGAACCAGCGGCGTCTCCAGCGGTAAACCTTTGTCGATGACGTCGAAGGCCATATCCATCTGCGGGTCGAGCGCGTCGCGTCCTTGCGTGCGCGCTCCGATCGTCTCTTCCAGGCGACGAACCAGGTCGGCAAGGCTGGGCGTCGGACCGATGCGGTCGGAAAGCTCCCGGCAACGCGTGCCCCACAATTCGCTGAGGTCGAGCCGTCCGCCGACGATCTCGCCGGCCGGCACGCCGAGCCATCCGGCGGCGGCGCCCGGCCGGAAGCGGAAGCCGACGATCACCGCGCCGCCCGGCGGCGTCTCGATCTGCGGCTCCTTGTCCGGGCCGGCCACGCGGAAGCGGCCGTCGATCCATTGCAGGTCGATGGTGGCGTCAGGCGTGATGACGATGGGCGGAACGGCGCGCTCGTCCATGTGGTGGACCCAGACCGCAGAGAAGGCACCGGCCAGGCCGTCGGCGACGGGCCGCTCGCGAAAAAAGCCGGTGGTCTGCGCCAGGACCGGTTCCATTCCGTCTCCGATCTGCTTCAGCAGAGTCGCCGCATCGGGCGCTGGTTATTTTGGCCGAAATATTCAATGCCGGCCACGTCATCCATGGCAAAACGGACGAACTTCACGGCGCTCCACGCGCTCGCATCGGACCGCATCCGTTTGCGACTGTGGCACGAATATAGAAAGGAGTGAGAGAAATGAAAGCTCGCATCACTGTATTGACGCTCGGCGTCGACGATCTGGAGGCCTCCCTCAAATTCTATCGCGACGGGCTCGGCCTGCCGACCGAAGGCATCATCGGCCGCGAATTCGAGCACGGCGCGGTCGCCTTCTTCGAGCTTGCCGGCGGCTTGAAATTCGCAATCTTCGAACGTTCCAGCATCGCCCACGATGCGACGGTGCCGCAAAGCGGCCGCAGCCCGACCGAATTGACCATCGGCCATAATGTCGGCAGCGAGGCCGAGGTGGACGCCGTGATGGCCGAGGCCGTCAAGGCCGGCGCGCGTGTGGTCAAGCCGGCGCAAAAGACCTTCTGGGGCGGATATGCCGGCTACTTCCAGGATCCCGACGATCACCTGTGGGAGGTCGTCTACAACCCGGCCTTCGTCCCCGAGGACTGAGTTGAGGCGAAGTAGATCATCGCGAGGAGGCCGCCATGCCTGTTCAAACCGTTCAAGCGCTTGGCGCTCTCCTCATCGGCGGCGTGTTCGTCTTCGCCGGCATCGAGCATTTCGTGAAATTCGCGGCGATGCGCGACTATCTGGCCGCCCGGAAATTCCCGGCTCCGGCCTTGATGCTGGCCGCCGGTTCGGCGGTCGAGGTCGTTGCCGGTTTCCTGCTTGCCGTTGGCGTGGCTAAGCCCTTCGCCGCCGGCGCGCTGATCCTCTTCACGCTGGCGACGAACCTCATGCTGCTGCGTTTTTGGGCGAGCGAGGAACCGGAGCGCCAGGTGCTGCGCAATGCGTTCCTGATCAACGTTGCCGTCATCGGCGGGCTGCTGCTTGCCGGCACGTTTTGATGAGCTGGCGATGAGGGAACGAAGTTTTGCGGAAACCATTGTTTTCGCAACCGCTTGACCGCCGCCAAGCGAATCCGCACAGTGCGCGGAACCGACCTTGAGAGGCTGTCATGACTCGCTTCGCCCATTCCGCCCTTGCCGCCCTTGCCGCGCTCGTTGCGCTATCCACTCCCTTTGCCGCTCCGCTGGGCTTCAGCCAGGCGGCGCATGCCGCCGACCTGTCCATCTACACCGAGGATGACGGCAGCGTCTGCGGCGAGGCCTGGGTGCTGAACAAGATCACCGACCGCTTCTCCTACCAGGTGCATCACGTGCCGCATCTGCCGGACGTGGCGATCACCGATTTCCGCAACATCCGTCAGCATCGCTACGAGCCGGCGAGCGACGAATGGCCGATCGGCCGCCATTATTGCCGCGCCACCGTCAACCTGTCGGACGGCCGCGACCGCTCGATCTTCTACCTTATCGAGGAAGGCCAAGGCTTTGCCTCGATCGGCGACAATGTCGAGTTCTGCGTCTCGGGCTTCGATCGCTGGCTGGTCTATAACGGCCGCTGCCGGGTGCTGCGGTAAGTTCGTCGGCCCCATAGACCGTTGAGGTTGGCGCTCTACGGCGCCCCCTCTATCCTGCCGGACATCTCTTCCACTTGGGGGGAGATGTCGGCTTCGACGTCCAGCTCATTCTCAGCGCTGGCGATTGGCGAAAGCCTGCATGGCATCCGATCTCCTCCCTTTGTGGGGGAGATGTCCGGCAGGACAGAGGAGGGCGCTGTCCCTCCCTATCCTACGCTGGGCTGCTGGCCTCCAGGAGGCTCCGCCGGCGGCCCGCGCAAACAGGCCTCGCTCATGCCTGCTCCGCTTCCGCTGACTCACGCGGCCTTGCCGCCCGATATGTAAGCTTGGATCAGCTCGCCGAGCTGCTTCTGCAGTTCCGGCGCGTCGAGCATGTTGCGCCGTGCCGCGTTGTGGATCACGCCCTCGACCGCCGAGGAGAGCACGCGCGCCATCGTCTCGGTATCCTTGCGGCGCTTGCGGTACTGCGCGACGGCCGCGGCGTAATGTTCGAGATAGCGCGCCTGGAACGAGGCGTGCGCGGCGCGTGAGCCGCGATCGCCGGGCACCTCGTCGAGCAGCACCTGGTGCAGCGTCGGATGGATCGAGTGCGCGCCGATCATGCCGCGCACCAGCTCGCGCGCGAATTGCTTGAGCGGCTTCTCCTCCGCCGACGCTTCGCGAATCACCGACAGCACATGATCGAAGTGACGGCGCCGGATCGCTTCGACCAGGGCCAGCTTGTCGGGGAAATATTGATAGAGCGAGCCGATGCTGACGCCCGCGGCCTCCGCCACCTTGTTGGTGGAGAACCCCGCCCAGCCGAGCTCGCTCAGCACGTGAGCCCCGGCTTCGATGATCGCCTCGACGGTAGCGATCGAACGCGCCTGGCGCGGCAGCTTGCGCATGCGTGCGGCCGGCTTTGCAATGCGAGTAGACATGCTGGCCCGTCTCCCGAGAATATAAACAGGATACTCACATTCATTTCACCAACGCAAATGGGTCGCAACGATGAGTGCCAAGACCTTGCTGAAGGGCATGCTCGCCTACCAGGCCTGGGCGAACGATGAGCTGATAGAGAAGCTTGCCGGGACGGATCCGGCGAGTGACGCCGCACTACGCCACGCCGCGCTCCGCCTGATGAACCATATCCATGTCGTGTCGCGGATCTTTGCCGCGCACCTGAAGGGCGTCACCCACCCATGGCTATGCGAGCGACAATACGCCAGGCACGCCCGAGCCGCGCGAGCTGCGCGGCGCCTTGGCCGAGGTCGATCGCTGGTACCTCGACTACCTGGAAACCGTTTCGGAGCAAGGGCTTGCCGACCGGGTCGCCTTCGTCTTCACCGATGGCGACAAGGGCTGCATGGCGAGGCAGGAGATGCTGACCCATGTCGTCCTGCACGGCAGCTACCATCGGGGTGAGATCGGCCGCATACTGGCCGGGATCGCGGTCTCGCCGCCCTTGGATACCTATGCCGTCCATCTGCATCGCTCCGAACCGGCGCGCCGCCTGCAGAGCGAACGCAAAGCCGGCGGAGATTGATGGCACCGAATATGAGCTTTTAACTCACTTTCAAATGAGTAAGCTTTGATCGTCTCGCCTGGCCGGCTCATCTGTAGATGTTTCGGCTGGACAAGATGAAGCCGGCGTTCGGCGGCGTGTTCTCTATTGTGAGCACTTTGCTCGCATTGTGATATAAGGTTATGGCGCGGACGGATGGATTATCGGGCGATAGAAGCGGGGCGAAAATCTGTGGGCTGGGCCGTCACTTCGAAAGTGAGAGATTCGCTCACAATTTGCATGAGGTGCATCTTCGTGTAACCAAAATTCAATAACTGAAAATCATTGTGTTGCTTCGCTGGCTAGACAGTCGCGAGTCAGATATGCATAGACACGCCGGGTCACTCACGACCATTGGCAAAACGCAAGGGGCATCGCATGGCAAAGACGACAACCAAGGCGCCGGCGGCGAAAGCGCCGGCAAAGAAGCCGGCAGCTAAGGCTGCCGCGAAACCTGCAGCAGTGAAGAAGGCAGCGGCGCCGAAGGCAGCCGCCAAGGCTCCGGCCAAGGCAGCAGCCAAGCCGGCAGCCAAGGCCGCGGCCAAGCCCGCCGCCAAGGCCGCGACCAAGCCCGCCGCCAAGGCAGCGGCCAAGCCGGCTGCAAAGGCAGCAGCCAAGCCCGCCGCCGCCAAGAAGCCGGCAGCGAAGGCCGCGGCCAAGCCCGCCGCCAAGGCTCCGCTGAAGGCCGCCGCCGCCAAGGCGCCGGCAGCCGTGAAGAAGGCAGCTCCGGCGAAGAAGCCGGCCGCCAAGAAGTAATCGCGTAGCTTCGCTTGGCCGGCGCAAACGGGTGACGGTGGGTGCCACCCAGGCACCCCTCTCGCCAATTCGGTGTCAGAGCGAAGTCGGAGCGGACGCTCCTCCTAAAGCTCTCGGAAATTTTGCTGCCAGCAAAACTTCCGGGAGCTTTTTTGTTGCGCTCCGGCGCCGGCAAAGAACATTGGCTAATCCGGATCGGCCTGCTGGCCGTTGCCCTTCGGACGCTGATCGGTCAACAGTGCCGCAAACAACCGGGAACCCAATCATGCCGAAACTGCTCTATGCTTCCACGTCCCCCTACAGTTCGAAGGTCCGCATGGCGGCCGTCTATTCCGGCATCGCCATCGACCTCGTGCCGGTCAAGACGGACGACAGGCCCGCCGACCTGATCTCGGCCAATCCGCTCGGCAAGATCCCGGTGCTGGTGCTGGAGGACGGCCGCTCGATTTATGACAGCCGCGCCATCACCCAGCATCTCAACCGCCTGTCGAAGAACGCGCTGTTTCCGCGCAATCCCGACAAGCGGCTCGACGCGGAGGTTCTGGAGGCGCTTGCCGACGGCATCTGCGACTGTGCGCTGTCGATGGTCTATGAGCGGCGCACGCGGCCGGAGGCGATGGTCTATCAGCCTTGGCTCGACCGGCAATGGACGAAGATCGCCACCGCGCTCGACCTGATCAACGCCAACCCGCCGAAGCTGCCGAAGAAGATCACCGCCGGCCACATGGCGCTGCGCGCAACGCTTGGCTATCTCGCACTGCGCTTTTCCGGCCAATGGGAAAAGGGCCGCGGCCGGCTCGTGCGCTGGGCCGCTAGGTTCGATGAGAAGTTTCCCGAGTTGAAAGCAAGCGTGCCGGGGTAGATACAGCTAATCTCCGCCACGTGGCGGAGATTGGCAGCTTCGGCCTCGCGCACCAACCTTGAACCCCGTGCGCTTCCATGCTTGCCTGACATCACCCAAGTCGGAGTGCTGAGCATGGCAAAGCCCTCAACCAATGTCGCGCCGGACCCGATGGTCGCACGCCTGCGCGCCGCCCTCGGGCAACGCGCCTTCACCGAACAAAAAATGTTCGGCGGCACCTGTTTCATGATCAACGGCAACATGCTGATCGGCACCTCGAAGCGCGGGCTTCTGGTTCGTGTCGGCAAGGACGCGCATGCGGCTGCCGCAGCACTTCCTCATGCGAGCACGATGGAGATGGGTGGGCGCCCGATGGAAGGCTATATCCGCGTCGCGCCGGAAGGCACGACGACGGATGCCGATCTTGCCGGGTGGCTCGATCGCGCTTTGGCCTTCGTCGACACGCTGCCGGCGAAGGTGAAGGCCAAGCCGCCGAACGGGTCGACATGATGGCTGACTGAGGGGCGCACCTTTGTCGGTTTTGCGGGCACAAAAAAAGCCGGGCGCAAGGCCCGGCTTTTCCGTGTCGTGGCTTCTACGACTTAGAACTTCATACCGACGCCGAACGTGACGCGGTTGTCTTTCGACTTGACGCTGCCGATGTTGTCGAAGTCCTTGCGGCCGTAATCGGTATAGCGGTACTCGACACGACCGAACACATTGTCGGTGATCTTGATGTCGGTGCCGACACCGGCCGTCCAGCCCCACATGCCCTTGCTGTCGCTACCGATCGGAGTCGAGATCTTCTGATCCTTGGCGGCGAGACCGCCGGTACCATAAAGCAGGATTTCCGGGGTCACGGCATAGCCGAGGCGAGCGCGCAGCGACCCTTCGAGGCCGCCCTTGGCATTGATGCCAGCGCTGTCGCCTTTGACGCCGTTGTAGCCGAGATCGGCTTCAGCGCCGTAGACGAAGTTCTCCTGCTGCCAGTTGTAGCCGCCGAACACGCCGCCGATGAAGCCCTTGGTCTTCACATTGACGCCGACGTCACGAGCATCTGCATGGCCGCCGAAGCCGTAGCCGAGGCTGATACCGGCATAGGGGCCAGCCCAGGAAGCGACCGGAAGCTCGGCAACCGGAGCGGGAGCCGGCGGCTCTTCGGAAACGACGTCGGCTGCAAAGGCGGTACCACCAAAGGCGAACAGCCCGAGCGCAGCGGCAAGCGGCGCGAATTTGAGATTGGTCTTCATTGTTCTACTCTCCTTAAGCCACAAGACACTTAGGCTTTTTTTGTTTATGAAACGCCCCGGCCCGCCCGGGGGGATAAACGGGCTCGGCGCTCAACGGTTCCAAATGTCGTGCTGAAATGCGGCTGAAGCGAACCTGAACTTGGGTCATTCCCAGGCACGAATAAGGCCGAAAGGTGACGTTGCATCTTCGCAACAGCGAATGTCAGCAGGCTAATCATGTTGCGCTGCACGCCGCTTGGTTCAAGGGGTCCAGCGACATATATTGCCATGGACGGTGCCCCATATCCAGCGGGGCGCAAATGCATCCGGGCCGCTTCGCCACATTCCTGCCCCAGGTGGAAATGGCATTTAACGCTTGGCCCGTCACATTGTGCCGGCTTCCCGGAATCGTGAAGCCGATTGAGGATTGACACCATGAGACAAGCCACAGCCGTCGCGCTGGTGACGGGTGGAGCAAGGCGGATCGGCAAGGCGATCGTCGAGGATCTGGCCGCCAATGGCTTCGCCGTCGCCATCCATGCCAACCGGTCGAGCGGCAAGGCCGAGGTGCTGGCGGATAAGATTACGGGCGAGGGCGGCCACGCCGCCGTGGTCCCCGCCGACCTCACCGACATGGATGCCGTCGGCGATCTTGTCGGCAGGGCGCAAGCCGAACTCGGCCCCGTCACGCTGCTGGTCAACAACGCGTCCTTGTTCGTCGACGACCGCGTGGAGGATTTCGACTGGCGGGCCTGGGACCGCCACTTCGCGATCCATGTGAAGGCGCCGGCGCTGCTGGCGCAGAATTTTGCCCGTGCTTTGCCCGAAGGCGAGGAGGGGCTGATCGTCAACATCGTCGACCAGCGCGTCTGGCGCCCGACGCCGCGCTATTTCTCCTACGCGCTGTCGAAATCGGCGCTCTGGACGCAAACGCAGATGCTGGCGCAGGCGCTCGGGCCGCGCATCCGTGTCAATGCCATAGGCCCCGGGCCGACCTTGAAGAACAAGCGTCAGGATGACGATGATTTCGGCAAACAGGTCAAGGGCCTGATCCTGAAGCGCGGCCCGCAATTGCCCGAATTCGGCGCCACGATCCGCTATCTCTGGCAGGCGCGCTCGGTGACGGGCCAGATGATCGCGCTGGACGGCGGCCAGCATCTTGCGTGGCAGACGCCCGATGTGACAGGCATGGTGGAATGAGTCCCGCAGCCCAAAGACATAAAAGCAACGGAACCGCCGATGATGTGCCGCCCGATGTCGATCTCGACATCGAGGACGAGGCGGCGGAGGAGATTGTCGAGCCGGAGTCAGTCCCGACCGGCCCCGATGTCGCCTTCACGGCCATAGACTGGACGCCGCACGCCGGCGACGCCGACGGCATGATCGGCGCTGAGGTGATCCAGACCTTCGTCAAGCGGCTGCCCAACCAGCCCGGCGTCTATCGCATGATGAACGCGGCCGGCGACGTGCTCTATGTCGGCAAGGCGCGCAGCCTGAAGAAGCGCGTCACCAACTATGCGCAGGGACGTTTCCACACTGCCCGCATCGGCCGCATGGTGCGCGAGACGGCGACGATGGAATTCGTCGTCACCCGCACCGAGATCGAGGCGCTGCTGCTCGAGGCCAACCTCATCAAGCGGCTGAGGCCGCGCTTCAACGTCTTGATGCGGGACGACAAATCGTTCCCCTATATCTTGCTCACCGGCGACCATGTCTCGCCCGGGATCTATAAGCATCGCGGCGCGCGCTCGCGAAAAGGGGACTATTTCGGTCCCTTCGCCTCGGCCGGCGCGGTCGGCCGCACCATCAATTCGCTACAGCGAGCTTTCCTGCTGCGGAGCTGCACGGATTCTTTCTACGAAAACCGCACGCGGCCCTGCCTGCTCTACCAGATCAAGCGCTGCGCCGGTCCCTGCACCGGCGAGATATCGCATCAGGGCTATGCCGAGCTCGTCGCCGAGGCCAAGGATTTCCTCTCCGGCCGCAGCCAGAAGGTGAAGACCGAGATTTCCGCCGCCATGCAGCAGGCTGCGGAAGAACTCGATTTCGAGCGCGCCGCGATCTATCGAGACCGCCTTGCGGCCCTCTCGCATGTGCAGGCGCATCAGGGCATCAATCCGCAGACGGTGGAGGAGGCGGACGTCTTCGCCATCCACCAGGAAGGCGGCCAGACCTGCATTCAGGTGTTCTTCTTCCGCACCGGCCAGAACTGGGGCAACCGCGCCTATTTCCCCAAGGCCGATCCGGCGCTGGAGCCGGCCGAGGTGCTGGGCTCGTTCCTGGCGCAATTCTATGACGACAAGCTGCCGGCGCGTACGCTGCTGCTCTCGCAGACCGCGCAGGAGCAGGAACTACTCGCCGAGGCGCTCTCCACCCATGCCGGCCGCAAGATCACGATCTCGGTGCCGCAGCGCGGCGAGAAGAAGGACCTGACCGATCACGCGCTGCAGAATGCGCGCGAGGCGCTCGGCCGCAGGCTGGCCGAGACCTCGACCCAGGCCCGGCTGCTCAAGGGTTTTGCGGACACCTTCGGCCTGGAAAAGCCGCCGGTGCGCATCGAGGTCTATGACAACTCGCACATCATGGGCACCAACGCGGTCGGCGCCATGGTCGTCGCCGGCCCCGAAGGTTTCGTGAAGAACCAGTACCGGAAATTCAACATCCGCTCGACCGAGATCACGCCCGGCGACGATTTCGGCATGATGCGCGAGGTGATGCAGCGGCGTTTCTCGCGGCTTCTGCGCGAACATGGCGACGAGCAGAAATCACCG
Organism: Mesorhizobium sp. B4-1-3; assembly: GCF_006439355.1. Lineage (GTDB taxonomy): Bacteria > Pseudomonadota > Alphaproteobacteria > Rhizobiales > Rhizobiaceae > Mesorhizobium. The sequence continues at coordinate 98,537 of NZ_VFTG01000014.1, read as the reverse complement.
GCCTCGGAAGACGCGGAAGCCCAGGACGCCGGCGAGGAGGATCTGGTCACCGGTAATGGCAGCTTCCCAGCCTGGCCCGACGTCATCCTGATCGACGGCGGTCAGGGCCAGATGACGGCGGTGCGCCAGATCCTGGCCGATCTCGGCGTCGAGGACAGGGTCGTCGCTATCGGCATCGCCAAGGGCCCGGATCGCGATGCCGGCCGCGAGCGCTTCTTCGTCAAGGGCCGGGACTCCTTCATGCTGCCGGTGCGCGACCCCGTGCTCTATTTCGTCCAGCGCCTGCGCGACGAGGTGCACCGCTTCGCCATCGGCTCGCATCGGGCGCGGCGCAAGAAGGAGATGGTGAAAAGCCCGCTCGACGAGATCGCCGGCATCGGCCCCGGCCGCAAGCGGGCCCTGCTTCACGCCTTCGGCACCGCCAAGGCGGTCAGCCGCGCCGCGGTCGAAGATCTGGTCAAGGTCGACGGTATTTCCGAACACGTGGCGAAGCTGGTCTACAATCATTTTCATGAGAGCTGACGCGCTCGCGCGCAGGGACGTCCCAAAGGGTGTACCTTACTCCGACCTTCACGCCATTTTTCCCTGTCCAATCGAATCTCGACAGTTGACCCCCTACATTGGCTTCTGATTTGAGTACGACTGGCGGAGGAGATTTCCCGAGACGACATGGCACAACGCGCGTTCAACCTGCCGAACATCCTCACCTATGCCCGCATCGTGGCGGTGCCGCTGGTCGTGCTGTGCTTTTTTCTCGAAGGTCATCTGAAGTCGTCCGACTTCGCCCGCTGGTCGGCGCTGGTCATTTTCCTGCTCGCCTCCATCACCGATTACTTCGACGGCTATTTCGCACGCGCCTGGCAGCAGACCTCCAACATCGGCAAGATGCTCGACCCAATCGCCGACAAATTGCTGGTCGCCACCTGCCTGCTTCTGCTTGCCGCCGACACCGACCGCCATGGCGGCATCGCCGGCTGGTCGCTCTGGGCGGCAATCATCATCCTGTGCCGCGAGATCCTGGTGTCGGGCTTGCGTGAATATCTGGCCGCCTTGAAAGTCTCGGTGCCGGTGACCCAACTCGCCAAATGGAAGACCACCATCCAGATGGTCGCCATCGCCTTCCTGCTGGTCGGTCCGGCCGGCGACAAGATATTTCCGCTGACCACCCAGATCGGCCTCGTGCTTTTGTGGGTTGCGGCCCTCGTCACGCTCTACACCGGCTATGATTATTTCCGCGCCGGCCTCAAGCACATCATGGACGAGTGAAGACAATGTCCACGAAGCTCATCTATTTCGCCTGGGTACGCGAGCGGATCGGCAAGCCGGAAGAGCATGTCGAATTGCCTGCCGGCATCGAGACGGTCGCCGACCTGCTGCGCTGGCTGAAGTCGCGCGGCGAGGAGTATGAGAACGCGCTGCAGTATCCGGACGTCATACGCGTCGCCATCAACCAGGAACATGTCGGCCATCGCGAGAAGATTGCCGGCGCGCGCGAGATAGCGCTGTTTCCACCGATGACCGGGGGCTGAGATGGCCGGCGCGATCGTGCCCGCCATCCGCATCCAGCGCGAGGACTTCGACGTCGCCGCCGAGATCGCCGGCCTGACCGCGGGGCGCGCCGATATCGGCGCCGTGGTCACATTTTCCGGCCTTTGCCGCGACGAACAGGGCGCGCTGTCGGCGCTCGAACTCGAGCACTATCCCGGCATGGCGGAGGCCGAGATCGGCCGCATCGCCGCGCAAGCCCTCGAGCGCTGGCCGCTGCAGGGGCTTACCGTCATCCATCGCCACGGCAAGATCGCGCCGGGCGAGAACATCGTGCTGGTGGTCGCGGCCTCGTCGCACCGCCAGGCGGCCTTCGAGGCGGCGAATTTCCTGATGGATTATCTGAAGTCGCGCGCACCCTTCTGGAAGAAGGAGCACCGCGCCGACGGCTCCGAGGGCGGCTGGGTCGAGGCCAAGGAAGCCGACGATCGCGCCGCGGACCGCTGGAAGAAACAGCGCGAATAATGCATGTCGCCCAGAAGTGTGCAGCGGTTCTGGGGCAACGACATTCATCAGAAAAAACTGCCGTTCGGCCATCGAACGACCGCAATCCTTCCTAAGCCTGCCGGTTGGTTTGATTTGCTTGGCGGAGCAATCTCATGCTGGACCGGATCGCGGAGTTCTTCATCTTCGGGCTGGTGCCGCTGGTCGTCGGCGTGCTTGCCGTGCCGGAAGTGACCAAGGCCGGCGAGAGGGCAATCGCGGGCGAGCTGACCTATCGCGAGCGCATCGCCCTGCCGCCCGATGCCGTTCTCATGGTCGAGCTCGCCGACGTCTCGCTGGCCGATGCGCCGGCGACCGTGATCGCCAAGCGCAGGATAGCGCCCGCCGGCCAGGTGCCGATCAAATTCGAGATCGGTTTCGACCCCAAGGCGATCCGGAAGGGCCGGACCTACGCTCTGCAGGCGCGTATCACGGTCGGCGAACGGCTGATGTTCATCACCGATACAAGCCACCAGCTCGATCCGCTGGCCGGTGGTCGTCAAGGCATCGTGTTGAAACGGGCTGGTTGACCGCGCCGCTGCAACCGCCTAGCCTCGCTTGAAAATGGGGATGGGGTTCCCCCGAAACCGCCCTTGTGGCTGATGACTCCTGCCAGGCGTGCTGTTGCGCGGCAGGTTTGTTTTCCCGCTCGCATCATGCCTGATCTCGTGAAGTGATTCCGGTGCGGAATCGCGTTGGAAAGGCATTGAAGCGATGACCCTTGCGGCTTGCGCCCTGGTCCTGATCGGCGGTTTCCTCGGCGGCGTCTCCCGCTTTTTCCTGTCCGGCGTGGTAGGCCGCGGCGTCGGCGAGACCTTTCCCTGGGGCACGCTGGCGGTCAACGTTTCCGGCGCCCTTGCCATTGGTGCCTTCGCCGGCGCGGCGCGCTCGGTCGGCGGGGTCTTCGCCAGCGATCTCGTGCGCGATCTGGTCGTGGTCGGCCTGTTCGGCGGCTACACCACGGTGTCGTCCTTCTGCCTGCAGACGCTGAACCTCGCGCTCGACGGCGAGGCCCGGCTCGCCGCCTTCAACGTCGCCGCTTCGGCGGCGCTGTGCGTGCTGTTCGTCGCCCTCGGCTTCTGGGCGGTAGTATGGGCTGCGGGCTGAGCAATGGTGGATAGACAGATGGCAATGCGGCTTTATCTGGCGGTCGGCTGCGGCGCGGCGATCGGCTCGCTGGCCCGCTTCCTGTCGGGCTACGTCATCGTCTCGCTGCTCGGTCTGAACGCGCTGTGGTCGACCGCCTTCGTCAATGTCGTCGGCTCCTGGGTGATCATGACCTTCGCCACGCTGACCGGGCCGGATGGCCGCCTGATGGTCGGCCAGTCCGGACGCAATTTCGTCATGGCCGGCTTCTGCGGCGGGCTCACCACGTTTTCGGCGATGAGCCTCGACACCTTCCTGCTGTTCGAGGACGACTGGCCGCTGGCCGCGGCCTATCTCGTCAGTGTGGTCGCTCTGTCGCTGGCTGCCGCATGGCTGGGCTATCTCGTGGCGTCCAGGCTCAACCGTTTGCCGGTCGGCAGGCGATCGGGCTAAAACGTGATCAGGGAGAAGAACATGGAACTTCCCGCGCAATGCGCGCTGCTCAGGATCTTCTTCGGCGAGGACGACAGGGCCGCTGACGGCAAGCCGCTGCACGAGGCGATCGTCATCAAGGCGCGCGAGGCGGGCATGGCCGGCGCCACGGTGCTGAGAGGTCCGCTTGGCTTCGGCCGTTCCAGCGTGCTTCACACCGCCAAGATCCTGCGCCTGTCGCAGGACCTGCCGATCGTCGTCGAGATCGTCGACGCGCCGGAGAAGATCGATGCGCTGATCCCGGCGATCAAGGCGCTGACCAGTGAAAAGAGCTGCCTGATTACCAGGGAGAAGGTGGAGGTCATCCGCTACGGCGACGGGGATTGAACCCGCCGTCTCCCATCACCCGCCACGAAGCCTGCGGCCGATCGTCGTTTCGTCGAAGATACCGGCCGAAAAGAGTTTCATGGCCTCTATCGCCAGGTCCGACGCCTCAGAACTGCCTATGACGATGCCGCGCTCCTCGCAGACCTCGTCATAGATACGCTTCAACAGGGCGAGGTCGTCCGGATAGGCAAGGCCACTTTCAGAAACATGAGGCTTGATCATGCTTCGCTCCCTCGGTTCGGCGGAAGCGCGGCCCACAGCCGCCCAGCGCTATTTTGTCGCCGATTTCGCTGAACCTAGGGCAGGCGGCGGACGTGACCACCCGTCTTAAACAAAAACGGCCCGCCTGGTCGGGCCGTTCCGTAAAACTTGAACTTAAGCCTCAGCCGACGATCTCGGTATCCGAGAACCAGTACTTGATTTCCTGCGCGGCGGTTTCCGGCGCGTCCGAGCCATGCACCGAGTTCTCGCCGATCGACAGCGCGTGCACCTTGCGGATGGTGCCTTCGGCGGCGTTGGCCGGGTTGGTGGCACCCATCACTTCGCGGTTCCTGGCGATGGCGTTCTCGCCTTCCAGCACCTGCACGATGGTCGGCGCCGACGACATGAATTCCACCAGCTCGCCGAAGAACGGGCGATCCTTGTGAACGGCGTAGAAACCTTCGGCCTCGCGGCGGCTCATCCACACACGGCGCGATGCGATGACGCGCAGGCCGGCGTCCTCGAGCATCTTGGTGATGGCACCCGTCAGGTTGCGCCTGGTCGCGTCGGGCTTGATCATGGAGAAGGTGCGTTCGATCGCCATAGAGTCGTCCTTGTTCTGGGAATGGAAATTAGGGTGGCGGGCTCTATACAAGCCGCCCGGCGGCTTGCCAAGGGGAGGCGGGGGTTCTGGTCAAGGAGAACCCTTTGCGGGATAAATAGGCGGCTGCGAAAATCCTTCACATGGAAATCCGGGACGTTGCGGCAGCGGAGTGAAGGCGATGAACTGGCCTTATCTCAGGCGGGGGGATATCCGCGGTATCATCATCATGGCCGCGGTTCTTGCCGCGATCGTCTTCGGCGAGCTGCTCTTTCCACGGCTCGGGCAGCAGAATTTCGGCTTTGGTCCGGAGTGGCAATGCATCCGGATGGAAAAGGGCGACCCGATCTGCGTCAAGCTGGTGGAGAAGGACGGGCCGGCCAACGAGCGCGGGAAGTAGCCGCTAAAACTCAACCTCTATGGTCAATGTCGGCGTATCGCCGGCCTTGAGACCTTCGCGCTGGCGCACCGGGGCCTTGACCGGCAACAGCAGGCTGCCGGAGGTCTTGTCGGGGAAGAGCGATGTCTGCCACCTGGTCTCGCCGATGCTGGCCGTGACGCCGAGCGAGCCCCAAGGGCGCGCCAGTCCCGCCATCGCCGCCTTGATCCGCGCCGCGACGTCCGCCGGCAGCGTCACGAAATGCCAGCCGCCCTTGCCGGGGTAAACCCAGATCTTGGCCCGCATCTCATAGCGCAACATGGCAGTCCGGTGCTCGCCGCGTTCACGCCGCGGCCGCGACCTGCCGGCCGATCCCGCCATGCAGGTCGAGGCAGCGCTCGAACCAGCGGACGATGTTGTCGCTGTCGTCAAGCAGCTGGAAAGGCGAGGCGATGCGCCCCCATTGCAGCGCGCCGAAGACGATGTAGTCGGCAAATAGCGGCGAGGCTCCGCCGATGAAGGGCTGGTAGGTGAGCATCGAGCGCAGCGGCTCCAGCGAGGCGCGGAAGCCGGCGAGCCCGGCATCGCGTCCGGCCACCACCTCTTCCAGCCGCTTGCCATAGCGCCGTTCACGATCCTCGCGGAAGTAGCGGCCATTCGTCTCGTCCTGCATCTCATGCAGGTCGGTAAGGGCCACGGTTGCGATGTAAGGATGGATGGTGAACTGCGACCAGCGTTCGATGAAGCGCGCCATCGCCTTGCCGCCTTCGCCGCCGAACAGCGTCGGCCGCTCCGGATAGGCTTCGTCGAGATAGAGCGCTATAGCGAAGGAATCGGCCAACACGCGCTCCCCGTCGCGGATCACCGGCACCGTCTTCGACACGCCGCCTTCCACCTTGGGCACTTCGAGGAAGCGCGTCGGCACCTTGGTCGCGGTGAGCCCCTTGTGGGCCAGCGCCATCTTCGTCTTCCAGCAATGCGGGCTGAACGGGCGTTCGGTGTCGTGGCCGACGAGGTCATAGAACAGAATGGCCATTACGGTTCCTGCGGGTTACGAAGAGCCGGGATTCATTGTGACCCGGATGGAAGAATGAAACAGCATTTCATGATGTTTGCGGCCTACAATCAATGGGCCAACACGCGCATCTATGATGCCGCCGCCGATCTCGACGAAGAGGAACTCGGCCGCGACATCGGCGCCTTCTTCGGCTCGATGCTCGGAACGCTCAACCATCTGCTCGTCACCGACCGCGTCTGGATGAAGCGCTTTACGGGCGAGGGTGACGCGCCCTCGAATCTTGCGACGATCCTCTATCGCGCCTTCCCGGGCTTGCGCCTGGCACGCGAGGCCGAGGATAGGAGGATCGCCGACTGGGTGGGCGGCATGACCGACAAAGCGTTCACCGGACGTTTTGCCTATATGACGACCGACATGCGCACCGTCTCGCAGCGGCTGGCGCCGGCGCTCAGCCATCTTTTCAACCACCAGACCCATCATCGCGGCCAGGCGCATATGTGTCTTACCGTCCTCGGCCGGCCATCGGTGCCGCTCGACCTGATGCTGTTTCAGCGCTCGGAGGAAGGCCGCGCCTACGCTTGATCGCGGCGATCGCCTACGGCTTTCCGATCGCCGATTGTCGATCACACTCAAACATCAGGGAAAACTTGTATATCCTTTTGAAACAACGAATTTTTCCCTGAAAAAGTGGAACCCTGACCGGGCCCGTTCGTATTCCCCTTGTTCCCTCTCGCACAGTCATCCGCCCGGACACGGCGCTCCGGCGATGCGTTGCGGAAAAATGTGGCAACGAAGGAGAAATACCATGAATGGTATCGTAGAAAAAATCGCCGGCACGTTGGTCGGCGGCATCGCCATTCTAGCCGTGCCGGCCAATGCTGCCGGTCTCGACATCGGCTTTGGCATCGACAACACCGGCGTCGCCGCGGGCAGCCCGAGTGGCGCGGGGGCCGGAGCGGGCTCCTCGATCGGCGGTTCAACCGGTCTCGGCACGGGCTTTGGCAGCAATATCGGTGGCGTCGGTGTCGGCGGCACCGGCACCGGCGGCTTGAACGCCGGCAGCACCGGGTCGATCGGCGCCACCGGCACGACCACCGGCACTTCGTTCGGTGCGACGGGCGGCATCGGCGGCACCGGCACCGTGGCCGGCACCGGCGGCTTGAACGCCGGCACCACCGGGTCGATCGGGGCTACCGGAACGACGGCGACCGGCACCTCGTTCGGTGCGACGGGCGGTATCGGCGGCACCGGCACCATGGGCGGCACCGGCGGCTTGAACGCCGGCGCCAGCGGCTCGATCGGCGGCGCCACCAGCACGACCACCACCGGCACTTCGTTCGGTGCGACGGGCGGCATCGGCGGCACCGGAACCGTGGGCGGCCCCGGCGGCTTGAACGCCGGCACCAGCGGCTCGATCGGCGGCACCACCGGCACGACCAGCGGCACCTCGCTCGGTGCAACAGGTAGCGTCGGCGGCACCGGCACCGTGGGCGGCGCTGGCGGCTTGAACGCCGGCACCAGCGGGTCGATCGGGGGCGTCACCGGCACGACCACCACCGGCACCTCGTTCGGCACGACGGGCGGCATCGGCGGCGCGGGTGGCATCGGCGGCGCGGGCGGCATGACGGCTCACTGAAGCGCTCTCAGGAAGAGGCAGCCCCCGCCAGGGCGGAAGCTGCCTCCGCTTCGCGCCATCGTCGTGCCCTTCGAGCTTGCATCGAGGCCAATCACACGCTCCCCTTCCACATGGGCCGGTCATAGTGGAGCAACTCTATGCGCGCAGCGATGCCGAACGAGCGCGTCGCGACTCGCTAAGCAGGCTCAAATCTCGATCTCATTTACCCATATGGTACTAAATAAAAAACTTAAGAAAATTATTATATAGTCCTAAGTGACGAATATAGATTTTGAAAACCACAACGTGTCAGCGGGAGCGCCTTGGCGAAACCGGGCGAAACTTCGCGCGTAACTCATCCGTGTATTCAGTGTTGGTGTGCAGGCAATGCTTGCATACCCAGTGCTGAATGTGCTGTCGTGAAAAAGGAGAATGTCATGCGCGATATTATTGAAAAAGCCGCCGTTACCCTGACCTTTGGCACGATCGTGGCCATTTTGGCCATGCCTGCGAACGCCGCGGGTCTTGGTGTTGGGGTAGGCGCATCTGTCGGTGGATCCGGCGGTGCCAATGCTGGGGTTGGCGCGTCTGTCGGTGGTGGTGGCGGCATCAACGCCGGCCTTGGCGCCTCGGTCGGTGGCTCAGGTGGCGTCAACGCCGGGGCCGGCGCATCTGTGGGCGGCTCGGGCGGCACCCACGCCGGCGCCACAGCCTCGGTCGGCGGCGCAAACGGCGTCAACGCCGGCGTCGGCGCCAATGTCGGAAACGGCATCAACGCCGGTCTGGGCGCTAGTGTTGGAAGCGGCATCAACGCCGGCGTCGGCGCCAACGTCGGCAACGGCGTCAATGTTGGTCTGGGGCTCGGTATTGGCAGCAACCCATCCAATCCAGGCAACCCCAGTAACCCGTCCAATCCCAGCACCTCCACCAAACCGGGCTTGCCTGGCGCCGCCGCCAGCATGTCCGGCAATCAGTTGGCGCGCATGAAGAAGCGCTGCGTCGATGTGCTTTCGAGCGAGGGGTCTTATGACAGCGACCTCAAGGCTCTCTGCCTGATGATCGCGCGCCGCTGAGACATGTCGCCCGAAAGCGCGGCGGTTTTGGGTGACCCACATGCATCGACAACATTGGCGCACGATCTGAGCCGAAGGTTCGGCAGGATCGTGCGCCAAGTCACAGCGCCATACCGTTCCCGGTGCCGGCGCAACGAGTTCAACCAGGAGTGTCGACCAGCCGTGAGGCTCTGCGGCCCACCGCGTCGCCGGCCGCAGTGGCACGCTGACGAGAAACCTCTGGGCAGTCGAAGAGTCTTTGGTGTGGGCTCCCTGCTTGCCCGTCACCACAGGCGGTCCGACCGCCCATTAACCACACTTGAATTGAAGCTAATATATTAGGACTTCCTTGGCGCCTGCGCTCCACAATAAGCCAGTTGCAGTGGGAGCAATGACATGCGCATCGATTTGTCCCCCACGAGTTGGGGCAGGATCGTGGTGGTCACCGTCGCCGGCACCGCCTTTTTCATTGCGGCCGCCTTCTTCGTCGATTCCTTCAATTTTCCGTCGCTGTCGCCGCAGGCTTTGCTCTGGGCCAAGCTCACCGACCTTTTCCTGCCGCTCGTCCTCGGCGGCTCGTTCCTGTTCTTCTTGATGTGGAAGATGCGCCAGCTGGCGATCGCCCAGAAGGAGCTCAGCATCGTCGCCGCGACCGACAGCCTGACGGCCGTCTTCAATCGCGGCGCCTTCTCGATGCTGGTGGAGGCTTATCTGGAGCAGGCGCGCAGCCATGACGTCGCCGATTCCGGCGCGCTGCTGATCGTCGACGCCGACCATTTCAAATCGATCAACGACCGTCTCGGCCATGACTGCGGCGACCAGGCCCTGAAGCTGATCGCCAGCACGATTCAAGGGCAATTGCGCGGCGCCGACATTGTCGGCCGCATCGGCGGCGAGGAATTCGCGGTCTTCCTGCCGGGCGCCGACGCGACGCGCTCCTTCCTGGTCGCGGAATCGATCCGTCTGCGCATCCGCGAGGCCAGGTTCGCGCCCGGCGGTCAGCCATGGCCGCTCTCGGTCAGCATCGGCGGCATCGCCTTCAGCGGTCCAACCACCTATCACGACATGTTCCAGGTCGCCGACAAGCATCTCTACAAGGCAAAATCGAACGGACGCGACCAGGTGAGCTTCGAAAGCCCGCGCGGTGTGCCGTCGGGCGACATCGCCGGCACGATCCACTGAACGGCTCTTCGCGGCAGGAGCTTGGCTGAACCGCTCTCAGCGGCGGCTGCTGTTGAATCGGCGGCACCTTGTTCATGCCGCAGAAATACGGGGTCGACGAGCCGGTGCCGCAGCTCTGTCACCGGCAGCTCATCATCCCTTCGTCAACGCGGCCGAGCCGGCCGTGCCGATCACCGAAGCTTCGCCGGCGGCCGCCAAGCCGGATGACGGCACGGAAATTCCGCCATCGGGCGAACTGACCTGCGGGTCGGTTCATAGATGGCAGGCTTCCTGAAAAGGAAGTGTCTTGCTGTCAGGCGGCGAAGCCGCCATGGCCGCGCGCCACGGGCTTGGCCGAGACGATCGGCTGCTCCGAGGGCCAGAGCACGCCGGCCGTCACCGCGAAGGTGATCAGCGCGTCGCGCGCGGCCTCGACCGACACTTCTCCGCTCCGCGCGGCCTCGCAGGCCTTCACCGCGGCGCCGTAGCTGAGGCGCCGGCGCGACGGCGGAAACTCGGTCAGGAAGTCATGCATGTCGAACAGCGAGGCGATCATGCGCTTGTGGCCGGCGCCGACGCTGAGGGCGACCGGGGTGAAGAACGTCCTGTCGTACATTCGGACCTCTCGAGATGGAAGGATCGTGGCAGGGCCGCCACCGCTCCGGTTGGGGTAAGACGCTCGACAACGCGGCTCGCGCCAACAGGTTCCAGGACGGTCGCCAGGTGGCCGCTGGTCAACGTGCAACAAGACATGCGTGGGTTGCCGACGAGAAGGTGTCCGGCATGATCATTGTGATCAGTTCGGGACGTCGTCGAGGCGATCGACGAGATAGTCTGTCGAGGTTGCACCGGATCCGTTGCCCCTGATCACTCGCACCAAGGCGACCCGATTACCCGGAGCGACGCCCGTCACAGGCTCGCATCTGCCGATGAACATGGTGCCTTGCAGGCGGGCGGGCAGGGCGGCCGTGCACTGGTCCATCCCGGCATAGATGGCTGGCCGCGTGTCCACCACATGGCAGGCCTGCAATTGCGCGCCGCAGGTAAGCAGGATCATGGCCACAGTTGCTGGTTCCATCCTCACGCCCGTCTAAAGTGCGTCGCGCTGAAAGGGATTCGGGCGACGCGCTTTAAGTCTTTGTTTTGATGCATGTCGTTCTCCCAAAACCGCTCCGCACTTTTGGGCGACATGCATTAAGCGATCTCACAGAAACGTCCTTTAAGCGGCCTGGCGAACCCGCCGTTTCCGAAACGCCGATCCTGGGTCTTGGTTGCAGCCGCGCCGACGGCTATTTCCACATGCCGCGCATGCGGGCGCCGAGATCGACTTTGACGCCCGGCCGCTGGCGCGGGTCGTCCTTGAGCGCAGCACTTGCCCAGGACGATTGCTCGAAAACCGAAAGCATCGAGGCCGGGATGAAGCGGGTGCGCGAGGCATAGACATGGCGGTCGCCGCGCGCCGCCTGGTTGTGCGGATAAAAGCGCTGCGGCACCACCAGATGCAGGCTGTCCTTGGCCCTGGTCATCGCGACATAGAGCAGGCGCCGCTCCTCCTCGATGTCCTCCTTGGTGCCGACGCCGAGATCGGCGGGGATGCAGCCGTCTACCGTGTTGAGCACGAAGACGTTCTTCCATTCCTGGCCCTTGGCCGAGTGGATGGTCGACAGGATGAGATAATCCTCGTCGCGATGCGGCGGACCGGCCTGGTCGCTTGTGGTGTTGGGCGGATCGAGGGTGAGCTCGGTCAGGAAGCGCTCGCGTGACGGATAGGTCGATGCGATCTGCTCGAGCTGGATGAGATCGGCGCGGCGCGTGACCGCGTCCTCGTGGATGCGCTCCATATGCGGCTCGTACCAGAGCCTGATCCGTTCCAGATCCGCCGGCCATTTGGCGCCAGCGCGCAGCCCGTTATAGATGTCGAGGAACACCGGCCAGTCCTGCGCGGCACGCTGCGGCGGCCGGTAGCGGGCAAGGCCGAGGGTCTCGTCCAGCGACGTCGTCATGGCGTCAACGATCTGCGATGCGGCGGACGGGCCGATCCCCGGCATGAGCTGCAGCACGCGGAAACCGGCGACGCGGTCGCGCGGGTTCTCGGCGAAGCGCAGCATCGCCAGCATGTCCTTCACATGCGCGGCGTCGAGGAACTTCAAGCCGCCGAACTTGACGAAGGGGATGTTGCGGCGCGCCAGCTCCACCTCCAGCGGTCCACTGTGGCTCGAGGTGCGGAACAGCACCGCCTGCGCCTTCAGCGCCGTGCCGGCCTCGCGTTCGGCCAGGATCGTCTGGCAGACATAGTTGGCCTGCTCGGGCTCGTCGCGCACGCTGACCAGCTGCGGCTTGTGCGAGGAGCGGCGCTCGGTCCATAAATTCTTGGTGAAGCGCTCGCTGGCTTCCCCGATCACCTTGTTGGCGGCGGCCAGGATCGTCTCGGTCGAGCGGTAGTTGCGCTCCAGCATGACGATCTCGGCGCCTTGCGCGAATTGGTTCGGGAAATCGAGGATGTTGCGCACTTCCGCGGCGCGGAAGGAGTAGATCGACTGCGCGTCGTCGCCCACCACGGTGAGCCCCGCGCCGTCCGGCTTCAGCGCCAAAAGGATCGAGGCCTGAAGCCGGTTGGTATCTTGATACTCGTCGACCAGCACGTGGTCGAAGCGGTTGCCGAGATGCGCGGCGATCTCCGGCTCGGCCGCCATCTGTGCCCAATAGAGCAGGAGGTCGTCGTAATCGAGCACGTTCTGCGCCTGCTTGGCCTCGACATAGGCCGCGAACAGTTCCTTCAACTGGTCCGCCCATGCCGCGCACCAGGGGAAGGCGGAGCCCAGCACCTCCCCGAGCGGCGCCTGCGCGTTCACCGCCCGTGAATAGATCTGCAGGCAGGTGCCTTTGGTCGGGAAACGGCTTTCGGTTTTCGAGAATCCCAGCTCGTGCCGGGCAAGGTTCATCAGGTCGGCGGAATCCTCGCGATCATGGATGGTGAAGGGGGGATCGAGGCCGATCTGCTCGGCATAGTCGCGCAAGAGCCTTGCGCCGATGCCGTGGAACGTGCCGGCCCAGGCGAGCGCGTCGGCGATGATCGTCGCGTCGCGGCCCAGCACCTCGCCGGCGATGCGCTCGACGCGCTTGGCCATCTCGGCGGCGGCGCGGCGCGAGAAGGTCATCAGCAGGATGCGGCGCGGATCGGCGCCCTTGACGATGAGATGCGCGACGCGATGCGCCAGCGTGTTGGTCTTGCCGGAGCCTGCGCCGGCGATCACCAGCAGCGGCGTCGCCACCTTGCCGTCGCCATGCACCACCGCCAGCCGCTGCTCGTCGTTCAGCCGGGCAAGATAGGCAGGTGTCTCGAAGGACGAATCACGGGCGGCGATGTTCATCGCCCATCAAGCATCGTTTCCGCTTTGTTCGCAATAATTTCCTCGCTCCGCGCCGGCAGGGAGAGGTGGCCGGAAAAGGACTGCGCTGTCGTTCTCGCTTCACCGGAATGGGTTATTTTCACCCCAAAAGAGCCGCTACCGCTTCGGCTCGACTCCCATCGCGGCCGACTGTCGCCGCAGCCTGCGCCTTTCGTCGCCCGGCATGTCCAGTGGCGCGACGTCGCCGGGCACCTCGTCGATGATCCTCACGGCGACGCGATAGGCGGTGTAGGCAAAGAGGCCGGCAAGCAGAAGGCGGACCATGATCAATTCCTCATGCGTTCGATTGGCTCGGGATTTCAACCGGACGCGGGCCAGTTGGTTCCGGCTGTCCACGCAACCAAACCGCCACCGCCTCGTTTGCCTTTCATGAAAGGGGCGAACGAGAGGAGGTCGTCATGAAGAAGCTTCCTGTGCTGCTGGCTCTTGCGGCAGGACTCGTCCTCGCCGCCTGCGACAACAACGTGCAGCCCACCAAGGCGCCGGGCGATGAAGTCAACCAGAACCCGCAGGTCGACAAGAACCCGGTGCCGAAATCGACCACCGGCGGAGACCAGCCGGGCACGCCGCCGAAGCAATAGGGCGAGGTAGGTCGAGTGATCGTCGGGCCAAAACGAAGAAGGCCGGCGCTGCTTGGGAGGAAGCTGGGTAGCGCCGGCCAAGCGGGAAATCAGGCCCGCCGCACGATCCAACATAGCTGAGTCTCGACCCTGCGTCATGGCGTGATCGCGGTAGCCGGCTATGCAACTCCGAAGAAATCGCCCAAAATCCTGAAATTCTGCCGGGGTCCAGATGACTTACCTCATCGAAGGGACGCCGAAGCCGAAATACTATCTGCGCGAGTGGCGATCGATGCCGACGGCCGGATACTGGAGGCCGGGCATCGAGCAAGACATACGCGAACGCTGGTAGCCGGCAATCCGACCCCTCACGCCAGCGCCGCGCGGCCCTGTTGTCCGCCGGCGATCTCGATGTCCAGCTGGCGCTGCGTCAGCGCCGCCTCGGCCATGATCCACTGCTTGAACAGCTCCACCTTGCGGGCACCGAGCGCCTTGATGGGGCTGACGAAATACCAGCCCGCGGTGTTGGGATGGTGGACCGCGAAGGGAGCCACCAGCCTTTCGGCGCGGATGTCGCTTGCCATATAGGCGCGGTTGGCGACGGCGAAGCCCATTCCGGCATTGGCCGCTTCGTAGGACATCATGCAGCTATCGAAATAGACGCTTCTCGTCTCGCCCAGCACGAAGCTCGCGCCGGCGAAGCCCAGCCACGACTGCCAGTTCTGCGTGCAGGTGTCGGAGTGCAGCAGCGTGAAGTGGCGCAGGTCCTCCGGCACCACCTTCGACAGCGGCTTGTCGCCCAGCACCTCATGGAAGAGCTTGCGGCTGCACACCGGGGTCAAGTCTTCCTTGAACAGCAGCTCCGAGATGAGGCCGGGGAAATTGCCGTCGCCATAACGGATTTCGAGATCGTATTCGGAGGTCGAGAATTCATGCGTGGCGTAAGAGGTCGACACCCGCATCTCGATCTCGGGACATTGCTGCTGGAACGCCGAAAGCCGTGGAAACAGCCAGCGCGCCGCGAAGGTCGGCAGCACGCAGATCCTGAGCACATGCGCCTGCGATTGCCCGGTGGCCTCCATGCTGGCCGCCACGATGCGCTCCAGCGCCTCGCGCACGCGCGCCACATAGGTCTCGCCTTCCGGCGTCAGCGACACCGCATTGCCGCCGCGCTCGAAGATCTTGAAGCGCAGCTGGTCCTCCAGGCTTTTCACGCGCTGGCTCACGGCGGAAGCGGTGATGAACTGCTCCTCGCCGGCGCGCGTGAAATTCCTGTGCCGCGCGGCGCTCTCCACGATTTTCAGCGAGTTGAGGTTGACCTGACTGAGTTGGCGCACGGCGTTTCGACCTTAAGCTGGGCTTAAGCTACCACTAGCATTCCTAAATTTACAGGGGTAGGCGTTTAAATGACTGTTAACCAAGTGTTGCCCCCACCTTGGAGAAAGTAGAATGAACGCCCATACAATTCCCGAACTGCGCTGTGCAATGAGCCGCGAGGCCATCATTGGTCACGAGACCTCCTGGAAAGTGTCGGGGTTCGGTGTCGCCCAGTATCGCCACGGTTACGACCCCGCTCTGCTTGCCGCCATCGAGGAAGCCGCCCTGAAATTGAAGGCCAGCCATGCTGTGCACAAGCATCTCGACCTCACCTTCATCACCGGCGCCGACCGCTATATTCCGGAGATCAAGGAACTTTTGCACGACAAGCTGCGCCTGGAAAGACTGTCGGACATGATGGGAACCAAGCTTGAGCCCTATCCGCTGTCGATCGTCGGCTCGACCGTCACCTTCATGAATCCGAAGGACGGCGCGGTCGAATGGCATTGCGACGGCGTTCCGGTGACGGAGCTCATTCCGCTGTCGATCAGCGATCCGCTCATCGGCGGCCATCTCGAGATCTATTGCGACGATTCCGAGACCGGCCGCTCGATCCTGGAATCCGGCCGCGACCTGCCGCGCAACAAGATCATGCGCATTGACCACAAGATGAACTACGCCACGCTCGGCCAGTTCCTCGGCGTGCTCCACCGCACGGCGCCGATCCAGCTCGGCGAACGCGTCACGCTGGTGCTCAACCAGCGTTCGGCGACCAAACCCTATGTCGATGACAACCGCATGTTCTACCTCGCCGCCGATAACGACCATGACCGTGCCTGGGTGAACGAGCTGGCTGAGGATGTCTGGACCAACCAGCTGCCCGCCTATCGCCGCCATGCCGATGAGCATCCCGTGCCGCAGCCGACGGCGGAAGCGGTTCCTGGCGGGGCGAGGGAGTCTTGGTAATGACCGACGATCCGATCGAGTGTCAGCCGCCCTCAGTGTCGCTGAGCCTCGGTCCGGTCGTGTCGGAAAGCCAAAGCCGTTCCGGCGCCGTGGGGTCGGCGCTTGCCTTTGCTCTGGGTGCCGTGGCGCTGTGGGCGACCAACGCCCTGGTCGGCAAGACGCTGCTTGCCCTCTACCCGGTATCGCAAGTGCAGTTCCTGCAATTTTGCGGCGCGACCCTGGTCTTCGCGCTGATCCGGCTCTTTCCCTCCCCCTTTGTGGGGGAAGGTGGCCGAGCGAAGCTCGGTCGAATGAGGGGCGCTGGAGGGGTAGCCGACGCTGGAGTTTCTTCCAGCACCCCTCATCCGTCTCGGCGCTTTGCGCCGATCCACCTTCTCCCACAAGGGGAGAAGGGAAAAGCCGCGTTCGCCTACACCGTCGGCTTCCTGGGCCTGGTCGGCACTATGGTGCTGCAATATATCGGCTTCGCCTCGATGTCGGTTATCGAGGCGAACCTCGTCGCCTACACCTGGCCGCTGATGATCGCCGCGGCGGTCATCCTGCTTGGCCGCCCGCGCCGTCCGCTGCTGCTCGGGCTGGCTGCGGCGCTTGGCTTCGTCGGTGTGGTGCTGGTGATTTCCGGCGGCCGCGCGCAGAGCTGGTTCGATGGTAGCCTTGTCGGCTATCTCGCCGCTTTCGGCTCGGCGCTCTGCATGGCCTTCTACTCGCTCACCGTCGGCCGCCTTGCCGTGTCGCCGGAGCGTCTGCTTTTGCCCTCGGCGCTGATCGGCGTCGCACTCACCTTCGCTTGGTGTCTGCATGACGGCATCGTGCGCCCGAGTGGCGCGCACCTTCTGCTCGGCCTCTATCTCGGCGCCGGTCCGATGGGGCTCGGCTACTATTTCTGGTCGCGCGCGGCAAAGCTCGACCACGGCGGCAGGATAGCGGTCGTCGCCTATCTGACGCCGATCGCTTCCACGTTTCTGCTGACGCTCTCGGGCGAAAGCCTATCGATGACAGCAATTGCCGGCGCCGTCCTCGTCATTGGCAGCTGCCTCGCGGTCGGTATCGAGGGCACGGAGACCAGGCACAATGTCCAAAATGGCCGTTGACGAGGACGAACGCCGCGCCAGGCAGGAGGCGCATTGGCTGGTCAGGGAGTTTGGCGCGGAGGCGCCCCTCTATGCGGCCATGAAGGCGGAAAAGGCCATCGAGCAGAAGGATTTCGGCCGCTGCGCCCGCTGGAAGCGCGTGCTGGAGATCCTCGCTGACAAGCCGGCCGCGGATGTCAGGCGCGATGTCGCCGGCAGATGAGTGATTTGCCACGAGACCGCCGAATCGCACATCGTTGACTGTCCGGCCGGCGGATTTTCGCTGCCGTGCCAGAACTTGGCGTGAACTTCGATTTTTCAGCAACTACTACCGCAAGTCGAAGTGCTATAGCCCTTTTTACGCATCAAGGCGGGCAGCCGGTGCTATAAAGCGTTGGCTATAGCTATTAGAATTCCTAACTTGCACGTTTCCAGTCCGTGTAGAAACATCGCCCGGTATTGAGTCTCGTAGCTTTACTGACTCTGGACGGTCCGTTGGGGGACAGGTCCAATTCGATACACCGACGAAAGTCTTGAAAAAGAGCTGGCGATTTGAGGCCAGCAGAAGGTGAAAAAATTGTCCAACATCGACGACAAGACTGCAATCGAACTGACCGCCGACATTGTCTCGGCCTATGTCGGCAACAATCCGCTCCCTGCCTCTGGCCTGCCTGACCTGATCGCCAGCGTCAGCGCCTCGGTGCGCAAGCTCGCCAGCAGCAGCGTTGTCAAGGAGGCGGTGGCGCTGACGCCCGCCGTCAATCCGAAGCGCTCGGTTTTCCCCGACCACATCGTGTGCCTCGAGGACGGAAAGAAGTTCAAGTCGTTGAAGCGCCACCTTGCGACGGATCATGGCCTGACGCCGGATGAATACCGCGCGAAATGGGGCCTGCCCGCCGACTATCCGATGGTGGCGCCGAGCTATTCGGCGACCCGCTCGGCGTTGGCCAAATCGTCCGGCCTCGGCCGCAAGCCGGCCGGCGGCGATGCAGGCAAGGGCAAGCGCAAGACCAAGGCCTGAGGCATGGTGCTTGCAACGGGGGACGTCGCGCCAACGCCATGGCGCGACCGTCAGGCTGCCCTCGGCGATTTGCGCCGCAGGGTGGCCATCCAGTCCTCGGTAGATGCGGCCGACGGCGTCAGGGCGCGGCGCATCCTGTTTGCCTTGGGCGAGCCGCCCGCCGACCTGCTTGCCGCGCTCGATGCGCTCGACCGGTTCGAGCGCGCGATCGTCGAATGCGACGATCCGTCGGTTATCGAGGCGCGCAGGCTGAACTGCCTGGCCGTTCTGGACCGCCTTGCGGCAAACGGCCAGCCACGCGCAAGCTGTTAGGCAATTCAGGAGAGCGTGAAACACTACAGCCGGAACGCTATCGCGAAGGCGCCGATCCTAAGCGCTCACGCTTTCCTGGGATCTAGCGGCTGGCCTGAGATGGCTTGACCGGCCGGGTGCGTTTGGGATCCTGCTCGCCGGCAAGGCTCTCCGCCTCCACCGCTGTCATTTCAAGAAGATAGACAAGCATCTGATAGCGCGTACGCGAGAGCATTTTCGCCAGTTTGCGCGTGATCTCCGCGACATATCTCAACGTTCGTAAATCGCTGGGCGCTCCGTCCATCGTGAGCTCCTGACACGGCCAAGTTATTGGGCCAAGTTACGGGGACCAAGTTATCGTTGGCGCCACTCCCGACTCACGGCGCGTCTACAGATTTGCAGGTTTGCGATAAAACTGAAATCGATTTTTGATAAGCATCAAGCTTGGCTCGCAAGTTTTCGCCGTCCTTTTTTGGTGGCATCGTCGCTTGCCCGCCAATATTAGCCAGCGCCGAACTTGGAGTTGTCTTGCCACGCCAGGTTGATTTTCCGTAACGGAATGTTGATCGCAGCCGGCCGGCTGTGGCGGTGATGCCGCTACAGCCGGCCGGCTGTGGCGGTGATGCCGCTCAGCCTTTATAGGCAGAGCAGAATCCCGGCGGGTTGTCCTTGCCGATCATGGCGCAGCCGCGCTTGATCTCGTCGATCATCATGCTGCAGGCATTCTGCCCGTTGCAGGGCGGATTGGTCGCCGGCGACACCTGGATGCACTGCGAAACATACTGGTCCGATTTAGCCTTGCCGGCGGATTGCACGCATGGCTTTGTGTCGTCCTGATTAGCCTGGGCTGCGGCGGGTTTCGCAGGCGCGGCCTTGGCCGTCGCAGGCGCGTTCTTCGTGGGCGCGGCATTGCCGCCGCCTTGCGGCACGCAGGAGAGGTCGCCTTCCGGGCATTGCAATTGGTGCTGCAACTGCGCCAGCCGCACCTTGGTCAACTCCGTCTTGCAGGTCTCGACCAGGGTCGCATACGCCGAGCCGTCGGCATAGGGCTGGGTGCGGAAGGCGCATTCCTTGTCGCGGAACGGGATCCAGGCGCGCTGCGCGTCGCGCAAGCGCTTCAGGTCGGCAGGCGCGAGACGTCCCGCCAGCGCCTTGTAGACCGCGTTGAGCCCCGCATCCGCCGAAGCGGCATTCGCGGCCGTGCAGGTGGCAAGGTCGGCCTGTGTCTTCGCTGCCACGCAGTCGATGGCTGCCGCACGGGCCGCGGGGGTGGTGAGAAGCATCGCCAACCCGGCGGTGACTGCGAAAATAGCGACCGCCAGCGAGGCCGAAAGGAGCGTGGTCTTGCCCGACATCTGATCTCCCTCTGTCTGAATCGCCCCGTCGTTCGCCAGCATAGGTTGAGGCGACAGGCGCGATCAACGACAAACCGGTGACGTGGCAAGCAAAGTGTGACCCGCGCTTACCGGCTCCGGCAAAGGCGCGCCCAGCCCCGGAACGGTGACCTGCTATGGAGAATGGAAGGGCAGGGTGCTGTCCCGGGCGGCGACGCCTAAAACGCCTTCCCGGAATCGATCTGGATCAGCAGGTGTTCCGGCGCCCATGTCTCTGGCCTGTTCGCAATCTTTCCCGCTTGCGGAGAGTTTGGCTTTCCCGCTTGCGGAGAGTTTGGTTGGGCCTGCGGCCCAAGCGCGGGCTCAGCGAGGACCGCAATTCGAGCGGCCTGGTCTTCGAACAGAACCACCTGCGTCGCCAGCGCGGTGGTCGTGGCGACCTGGAACAGGATGAAGGCGAGGGCGAGATAACGGATCACGGGCCTGCCAACGTTTCGGTCGGCAACTGGTTCCGGCCCCGTCGCGTTTTTTGCCGAACGGCCGCAGACCGCGCGCGGCAGGCCTCGTCCAGGCGCTGGCTCTTGCGAAGCGCCGATCTCCCGTGCAAAAGCCCGCTCATGCTTATCATCAACGACCTCACGCTGCGCATGGCGGGGCGGCTGCTTCTCGATCATGCCTCATTGACCCTGCCGGCCGGCACCAAGGCCGGTCTCGTCGGCCGCAACGGCACCGGCAAGACCACGTTGTTCAAGGCGATCACCGGCGATTTCCCCTCGGAGACCGGCTCGATCAGCCTACCGAAGAACACGCGCATCGGCCAGGTGGCGCAGGAAGCGCCGGGCACCGAGGAGCCGCTGATCGAGATCGTGCTGAAAGCCGATGTCGAACGCCAGGCCTTGCTCGAAGAGGAAAAGACCGCGACCGACCCGCATCGCATCGCCGAGATCCATACCCGGCTGGCCGACATTGACGCCCATTCCGCCGAATCCCGCGCCGCCACCATCCTGGCCGGCCTCGGCTTCGACGATGCCGCGCAGAAGCGGCCTGCCTCGTCCTTCTCCGGCGGCTGGCGCATGCGCGTGGCCCTCGCCGCCGTGCTGTTCTCCGAGCCCGACCTTCTGCTGCTCGACGAGCCGACCAACTATCTCGACCTCGAAGGCACGCTCTGGCTGGAGAATTATGTCTCCAAATATCCGCACACGGTCTTGCTGATCTCGCACGACCGCGACCTGCTCAACCGCGCCGTCAATTCGATCGTCCATCTCGACCAGAAGAAGCTGACCTTCTGGCGCGGCGGCTACGACCAGTTCGAGCGCCAGCTCACCGAACAGCGCGAGCTGCAGGAGAAGAGCCGCGCCAAGCAGGAAGCGCAGCGCAAGCATATGGAATCCTTCGTCGAGCGTTTCCGCGCCAAGGCGTCCAAGGCAAGGCAGGCGCAGTCGCGCCTGAAGGCGCTTGAGAAGCTGAAGCCGATCGCCGCGGTGGTGAACGATACGGTGCGGCCATTCTCATTTCCCGAACCGGTGAAGACGGTCGCTTCGCCGATCGTGGCGCTGAGCGGCGTCAATGTCGGCTACACCGAAGGCAATCCGGTCTTGAAGAAGATGACGTTGCGCATCGATGCCGATGACCGCATCGCGCTGCTCGGCGCCAACGGTAACGGCAAGTCGACCTTCGCCAAATTGCTCGCCGGCCGGCTGAAGCCTGAGACCGGTTCGATGACGATCGCGCCGGGGCTGAAGGTGGCGATCTTCGCCCAGCACCAGCTCGACGATCTGCGCCCCGAGGAAAGCGCTTACGAGCATGTGCGCCGGCTGATGCCGGATGCGCCGGAAGCCAAGGTGCGCGCCCGCGTCGCCCAGTTCGGCCTCTCGACCGAGAAGATGAACACGGCGGCCAAGGACCTGTCCGGCGGGGAGAAGGCGCGCCTCCTGATGGGCCTGTCAGCCTTCGAAGGCCCGAACCTCTTCATCCTGGACGAGCCGACCAACCATCTCGACATCGACAGCCGTGAATCGCTGATCCATGCGCTGAACGATTTCCCGGGCGCCGTCATCCTGATCTCGCACGACCGCCACCTCCTGGAGGCGACGGCCGACCGGCTGTGGCTGGTCAAGGATGGCGCGGTCAATCCGTATGACGGCGACCTGGAGGACTATAAGACGCTGGTCACCGGCGTCTCGTCCAACCGCCGCGAGCAGAAGGAAGCCGACAAGGCCTCCAAGGCCGACCGTCGCCGCGAGGCGGCGCAGCGCCGCGCCGCGCTCGAGCCTTTGGCCAAGGAGATTCGTGCCACCGAGGCGCTGATGGACCGCATCCGCAAGCGTATCGACCTGATCGAGGACGAGCTCGCCAATCCGGCGGTCTACGAAAAGGATCCCTCGACCGCGACACGGCTTGCTAAGGAACGCTCGCAACTGGCGCACACGCTGGCGCTCAACGAGGACAAGTGGCTGACGATGTCGGCGGAATATGAAGAAGGGATCGCGGAGTGATTAGCTGATCTCCCCCACAAGGGGGGAGATTGGCTAATTGTCTCTGGCTCTACACCTCTCTTCGAAAACCCGCTAAACACGCGCCATGAACCAGCACGCCAAGCTTCGGATCGGCCATTCGGCCTGTCCGCATGACTGCCCTTCCACCTGCGCGCTCGAAGTCGAGCTGCTCGACAACAATCGTATCGGCCGCGTGCATGGCGCCAAGGCGAACAGCTACACGGCAGGCGTCGTCTGCGCCAAGGTCGCGCGCTATGCGGACCGGGTGCATCATCCCGACCGCCTGCTGAAGCCGCTGGTGCGCGCAGGCGCCAAGGGCGAGGGCACCTGGAAGGAAGCCTCTTGGGAAGCCGCGCTCGACCTGGTCGCGGAAAAGTTCATCGCGGCGGAAGAGAAATACGGCTCGGAGACGGTCTGGCCCTATTTCTACGCCGGCACGATGGGGCTGGTGCAGCGCGACGGTATCGAAAGGCTGCGGCACGCCAAGAAATATTCCGGCTTCTTCGGCTCGATCTGCACCAATCTGGCCTGGACCGGCTGGATGATGGGAGCGGGCGCGCTGCGTGGCCCCGATCCGCGCGAGATGGCGAAGTCCGATTGCGTGGTGATCTGGGGCACCAATGCGGTGGTGACACAGGTCAACGTCATGACCCATGCCACCAGAGCGCGCAAGGAGCGTGGCGCCAAGATCGTCGTCATCGACATCTATGACAACGCCACCATGAAGCAGGCCGATCTTGGCCTTGTGCTGAAGCCCGGCACCGACGGCGCGCTCGCCTGCGCGGTGATGCATGTGCTGTTCCGGGACGGCATGGCCGACCGCGCCTATCTCGAGAAATACACCGACGATCCGCGTGGGCTGGAAGAGCATTTGCGCACCCGCACTCCGGAATGGGCAGCCGCCATCACGGGCTTGAGCGTCGATGAAATTCAAGCTTTCGCACATTTGGTCGGCACGACGAAGAAAACCTACTTCCGCCTCGGCTACGGTTTCGCGCGCCAGCGCAACGGCTCGGTCAACATGCACGCCGCGGCCTCGATCGCCGCCGTCACCGGCGCCTGGCAATATGAGGGCGGCGGCGCCTTCCATTCCAATTCCGGCATCTTCAAGCTCAACCAGGATGTGCTCGAAGGCACCGCGATGCGCGACCCGAACATCCGCTATCTCGACCATTCGCGCATTGGCCCGGTGCTGACGGGTGCCGAGGACGCGCTCTATGGCGGCCCGCCGGTGACGGCGATGCTGATCCAGAACACCAATCCGGCCAATGTCGCGCCCGAGCAGCGGCTGGTGAAAAAGGGTTTCCTGCGCGAGGACCTGTTC
Source organism: Mesorhizobium sp. B4-1-3 (assembly GCF_006439355.1). Taxonomy (GTDB): domain Bacteria; phylum Pseudomonadota; class Alphaproteobacteria; order Rhizobiales; family Rhizobiaceae; genus Mesorhizobium. Next base: position 74,789 of record NZ_VFTG01000014.1, on the reverse strand, counting down.
ACCTGCGTGCACGAGCAGTTCATGACCGATACGGCCAAGCTCGCCGACGTCGTGCTGCCGGCGACGATGTTTTTGGAGCATGACGACATCTACAAGGGCGGCGGCAACCAGCACATCACGCTCGGCCCCAAGCTGATCGAACCGCCGGAAGGGCCGCGCACCAACCACTACGTCAATGAAGAACTCGGCAAGCGTCTGGGCGTCGGCGACCGTCCGGGCTTCGGCCTGACCGAGCGCGAGCATATCGACATCATTCTCGGCAAGCGCGGGCTCGGCAGCTTCGACAGTTTGAAGGCCGAGAAGTGGGTGGACCTGCAGCCCGACTTCGACGACGCGCATTTCATCAACGGCTTTGGCCATGCCGACAAGAAATTCCACTTCCGCCCCAACTGGACAGGGCAGTCGGCGCCCAACCGGCCGCCGAAAAGCATGGGCCTGTTCGGTCCGGTGGAGCGGCTGCCTGAATTCCCCGATCATGTCGAACTGATCGAGGTCGCGGACGAGGAGCATCCGTTCCGGCTGGCGACCTCTCCGGCGCGCAACTTCCTCAATTCGAGCTTTGCCGAGACGCCGGTGTCAAAGGCCAAGGAAGGCAGGCCCGAGCTGCTCATCCACCGCGAAGACGCAGCGGCGCTCGGCATCGAAGACGGCGGCCGCGTCGAAGTCGGCAACCGGCGCGGCGACGTAGTGCTGCACGCAAGGTTCTTCGACGGCGTGAAGCGCGGCGTGGTGATCGCCGAAGGCATCTGGCCGAACAGCGCGCATGAGCGCGGCGAGGGCATCAACGTGCTGACGGGCGCCGACGCGCCCGCGCCCTATGGCGGCGCTGCGGTCCACGACAACAAGGTGTGGCTCAGGGCACTTTGACCATTTCGCGGTCGGGCTTTGCTCGGCGGCTCACCAAGTGGGGTCTCGGCCTTCGAGATTATCGTCCGGGATGATCTGCGATTGGCGACCAAGAGTGGCGCAAGGGTCCACGTAAGCCATCCTGAGCGCATCGCCTACCACGCCGGCGCCCATCCTGACGATGCCGTCATTGTAAAGCGCGATGCGGTTGGTGATGCCTTCGCGCAGCGTCGTCGGATTTTTCGGAAGACGCCTGCGCCCCCAGGGCCACTGCGGCAAGGGGCGTCAAGGCAGGAAAGAACCAGGGCATCCACTGGCCGCAGCATGAGCGCCCCTCTCGGATTTGGGCGTGGGCGCAGCCGGACACACGAACGCTGAATTAGCATGTCGCGTCGGCGGTGATGAGTGAGGCTTCACATTCGCCTGCAATTCGGCCTTCGTATCGCCCTGCAGTCGTTTGAATCACTTTGCCAATGCGACGTGCTAGAGGATTGTTCCGACTCGAGCTTTCGACAATGATCGCTATGCCGCAGCCGCTCAAGATCGCCATTGCCGGTGCGCTAGGCCGTATGGGCCGGGAGATGACGGAGACCGTCGCTGCCGATCCGCGGCTGCGGCTCGTCGCGCGATTCCATCGGCCGGGCAGCAAGGGCGAGGGGCTGGTCGAGCGCGATGAAGCGCTGGCGCTTGCCGATGTGGTGGTCGACTTCACCACGCCCGCGGCATCGGCCGAACTGGCCAAGGCGTGCGCGGCGCGCGGCGGTCCGGCGCTGGTCATCGGCTCGACCGGTTTTGACGTCGCCGAGCTGGAGGCCGTAGCGGAAGCGGCGAAAGAGATCGCCATCGTCCGCTCAGGCAGCTATTCGCTGGGGCTGAACATGCTGACTGGGCTGGTCGAGCAGGCGGCGCGGGCCCTCGGCCCTGATGATTGCGACATCGAGATCTTCGAAGCGCATCACCGCTTCAAGGTCGACGCGCCGTCGGGCACGGCGCTGATGTTGGGCGAGGCGGCCGCGCGCGGCCATGGCGTCAGGCTGGACGATGTGGCGAAGCGCGCCCGCGACGGCCTCGTCGGTCCGCGCCCGACCGGAGAGATCGGCTTTGCCGTTGCGCGCGGCGGCGGCATCGTCGGCGAGCACAGCGTGAGCTTCCTAGGTCTGGGCGAGACGCTCACGCTCTCGCATGCCGCCGGCGACCGCTCGATGTTCGCGCGCGGCGCCATCGCGGCGGCGCTCTGGATCGCCGGCCGATCGCCGGGCGAATATGACATGTGCGATGTGCTGGGCTTCACCGCTTCGTGACCGGAAAACCGAGCCGGATTTTGTTCCGCAGCCGCTAAAACGGCTGAAAGCCAGCTGAAAGGTTGGCCATGCCATGACGGTTTTGTGGCGTCGCCACATAAGCGGCTGGGAGTGGCCGCAAGGAGGAATGCGGCGCGCCGCGCCGCCCAGTGGAGGAAGTTACGTGACCCGTTTCATCTCTAGACGCGTCCTGCGCTCGGTGGCGCTGACGCTTGCCATCGTTGGCGCTGGCGCATCGGCGGCCTCGGCTGCCGACAAGATCACCATCATCGTCGGCGGCATGGAAAAGCAGATCTATCTCCCGGCCGTGCTCACCCAGCAGCTCGGCTATTTCAAGGATGAGGGGCTGGACGTGGAGCTGGTGAACTCCCGCGCGGGCGTCGAGGCCGAGAATGAATTGCTGGCCGGCGCCGTGCAGGGCGTCGTCGGCTTCTACGATCACACCGTCGACCTGCAGTCGAAGGGCAAATACATCCAGTCGATCGTGCAGTTCAGCCAGGCGCCGGGCGAGGTCGAGCTGGTCTCGGCCAAGCATCCGGAGATCAAGTCGCCGGCCGACTTCAAAGGCGCGACGCTCGGCGTCACCGGTCTCGGCTCCTCGACCGATTTCCTCACCCAGTATCTCGCCGTCCGCAACGGCCTGAAACCCGGCGATTACACGCTGCTTCCGGTCGGCGCCGGCAACACCTTCATCGCCGCCATCAAGCAGGACCAGATCCAGGCCGGCATGACCACCGAGCCGACCATCGCCAAGCTGCTCCAGACCGGCGAGGCCAAAGTGCTGGTCGACATGCGCACGCCCGAGAAGACCAAGGCAGCGCTGGGCGGTGATTATCCGGCGGCCTCCTTCTACGTTCAGTCGAGCTGGCTCGAAGGTCATAAGGACGAGGCGCAGAAGCTCGCCAATGCCTTCGTCAAGACGATGAAATTCATCGCCGGCCACTCGGCCGAAGAGATCGCCGGCAAGATGCCGAAGGACTATTACGCCGGCAGCAAGGACCTCTATGTGCAGGGCCTTGCCGGCGGCAAGGCGATGTTCACGCCGGACGGCCGCATGCCGGCCGACGGACCGGAGACGGTGCTGAAGGTTCTGTCGACCTTCTCCAAGAGCCTGCAGGGCAAGCAGATCGACCTGTCGAAGACCTACACGACCGAGTTCGTCGACGCGGCGAAGTAAGCGCCGACAGGCAAGGGCGGGCCGATCGGTCCGTCCTTGAAAAACAACAGCTTGCGCCGGCCGCCTGAATCAATTCGGCAGCGGCGCCTTTCCGGATGCCGAGCCGAGTCAGGCCCATGAGCTTGACCCGCCGGCATCCCCGCGCCACCACAACAGGAGTGTGCCATGCAATCCCAGACCATGGCGGCCGAGAAACTGTCTCCCGCCGCGCCGCCGGCCGATGCCGCCATAGCCATCGACGATGTGACGCTGCGCTTCGTCACGCCGGACGGCCACATGATGACGGCGATCCGCGATTTCACCATGACGGTGGCGCGCGGCGAATTCGCCTGCGTCGTCGGCCCGACCGGCTGCGGCAAGTCGACGACGCTCAACCTCGTCACCGGCCTACTCAGGCCCACCACTGGCAATGTCCGCGTCATGGGCAATCCGGTCACCGACATCAGCCGCGACATCGGCTTCGTCTTCCAGGCCGACGCGCTGTTTCCGTGGCGCAGCGTCATCGATAATGTCGCCGCCGGTCCGCTTTTCCGCGGCACGCCGAAGCAGGAAGCCTACGACAAGGCGCGCGACTGGATCGGGCGCGTCGGCCTTTCGCGTTTCGAAAAGCATTATCCGCACCAACTCTCGGGCGGCATGCGCAAGCGCGTGGCGCTTGCACAGACCTTCATCAACCAGCCCAAGATCCTGCTGATGGACGAGCCCTTCAGCGCGCTCGACATGCAGACCCGCACCGCCATGCAGGACGAGCTCTTGGGCCTATGGTCGGGGCTGAAGTCCTCCGTCGTCTTCGTCACGCATGATCTCGAGGAAGCGGTGGCCCTGGCCGACAAGGTCTATGTGCTCACCGCCGGCCCAGGCACGGTGAAGAGCGTCTACCGCATCGACCTGCCGCGCCCGCGCGTCATGGCCGACATCCGCTACGACCCGAAATTCATCGAGATCGCCAAGGTGATCTGGAACGATCTTCGCGAGGAAGTGCAACTCGGCCAGAGCCGTGGCCTTCAGACCGGCCATTGAAAGGAGAAACCGCATGACCGCCATCTCTCCGACCGAACAGGCTGCCTCCCGCGCGACGTCGATCGTCGCCGCCGAAGCGCAGGCAAGGGCGCGGCTGCGCAAGCGCCACGCCTTGGTCATCGCCCTGCGCCTCGCGATCCTCATCGCTTTCCTCAGTCTTTGGGAACTCGGCGCCGATTACAACATCATCGACCCGTTCTTCTTCTCCAGCCCGTCGGGCATCTGGGAGCAGATCTGGTCCTGGGTCACCGAGGGCACCTCGCAGGGGCCGCTCTGGCAGCAGATCTACGTGACGCTTGAGGAAACCTTCCTCGGCTTCGCCATCGGCGCCGTCGGCGGCATCGTGGCGGGCATCATCCTCGGCCGCAACAAGCTGCTGGCGGACGTCTTTTCGATCTACATCAAGATAGCGAACTCGGTGCCGCGCGTGGTGCTTGGCTCGGTCTTCATCATCGCGCTCGGGCTAGGCATGGCATCCAAGGTGGCGCTGGCCGTGGTGATGGTGTTCTTCGTCGTCTTCGCCAACGCTTTCCAGGGCGTGCGCGAGGCCGACAGGGCGATGATCGCCAACGCCCAGATCCTCGGCGCCTCGCCGATGCAGATCACCACATCGGTGATCATTCCCTCGGCGATGAGCTGGATCCTCGCCAGCCTGCATGTCTCGTTTGGCTTCGCCCTTGTCGGCGCCGTGGTTGGCGAGTTCCTCGGCGCCAAGCAGGGCATGGGCCTCCTGATCTCGACGGCACAAGGCGCCTTCAACGCCAATGGCGTCTTCGCGGCCATGATCATCCTGGCGGTGATGGCGCTGGTCGTGGAGTTCCTGATCACCCGCTTCGAGAACTATGTGGTGAAATGGCGCCCGGCGCCGTTCAACGAGCAGGGGACGTGATCAGGCAGCGGAGTCTTTTGCCGCAGCCAGCGGCAGCCGCACCTCGACCTTGAGCCCGCCCGCGGCGGCGTCACCCAGTGTGACGCTGCCGCCGGCATTCTCGACCACCTCGCGCACGATCGCCAGGCCGAGCCCGCTGCCTTCCTCGGTCGCGCCGGCAATACGGTAGAAGCGCTCGAAGACATGTTCCCGCTCTTCCACCGGGATTCCCGGTCCGGCATCGCTGACTGTGAGCTCGGCCTCGCCATCCGAGGCGGTGAGTTTTACGGTAACGCTGCCGCCCGGTTTGGAATAGCGCAGCGCATTGTCGACCAGGTTGACGATCATCTCGCGCAGCATTGTGCCGTCGCCGATCACCGGCACTGGTCCATTCTCGTCGAGACCGAGGTCGATGTCGCGCTTGATCGCCGCCGGCGCCTGCGCTTCCAGCACGTGGCGCGCGGCTTCGGTGAGGTCGATCAAGTCGGCGCGCGGCCGCCGGCTGCCGGGTTCAGCCCTGGACAGGGTGAGCAACTGTTCGGCCAACCGCGCCAATTTGCCTGAGCTCGCCTGCAGCGCCACAAGTGCCTCCTGCCGCTGGTCGGCCTTGGTCTCCCGCAAGGCGTAGCTCGCCTGCGTCGACAAGAGCGCCAGCGGTGTGCGCAGCTGATGCGCGGCGTTGGCGATGAAGCGCCGTTGCGCCGCCATCTGGGCCCGCACGCGCTCCATATAGGCGTTGAGTGCCTCGATCAGCGGCCGGATCTCGCTTTGCGCGCCTGAAATCTCGACCGGTTCGAGGTCGCTGCGGCTGCGCGAGCGCACCGCGTCGCGCAACCGGATGAGCGGCGCCAGCCCGCGGCGCAGGCCGAGCAGCACGAACACGCCCGCAATAGCCACCAGCGCAAGCTGCTGGGCGAAGGCGCTGAGCCATAGGCGCTTCACCATCGCGTCATGGCCTGCGAGTGTGACGCCGACCGTGACCTTGATCGGTGAGTCCGTGCCGGCGCCGATCACCGCATGGCCGAGCGTTGCAAGGCGCAGCGGGTGATCGCGATAGGAGGCTTCAATGCTGCCGCGCTCAGGCGCTACGGGCAGGTCGGGATAGCCGGTCAGCAGGCGCCCGCCGGCAGTCTCGACGCGATAATAGACGCTGTCACGGTCGCCAGTGTCGAACATCTCGATCGCTGCCGGTGGCACGGTGGCGTCGAGCGCGCCGTCGGCCATCGCCACCTGCTCGGCGATGGCGCGCGCCGAGCCGACCAGCATGCGGTCGGTGACGAGGTCCGCTGTCGCCATCGCATTGCGATGACTGGTCCACAGATTGATGGCGGCGAGTCCGGCCAGCGGCAGCACCACCCAGGCCAGCAATTGCAGGCGAAGGCTGCCGATCCGAAGCCTGCCGATCCTCATGGCGCCGGATCGTCGTGGCGCAGGAGGTAGCCGAGGCCGCGCAAGGTGGCGATCTGGACTCGCGATCCCTCGAGCTTCTTGCGCAGCCGGTGCACGTAGATTTCGATGGCGCTGGGGTCGGCGTCGGTCTCGAAGTCGTAGATCGCGGTCGATAGCGCTGCCTTGCTCACGGTGCGCCCGGACTTGACGACGAGCTGCTCCAGCACGGCGTGTTCGCGCGGCGTTAGCGACAGCGTCACGCCGGCGAGCGAAAACAGGCGGGTGTTGGTGTCGAAGACAAGATCGCCGCAGGCAATGACGGGCGCGGTGCGGTCGTTGGCGCGGCGCAGCTGCACGCGGATGCGGGCTTCCAACTCCTCGATCTGGAAGGGTTTCGCCAAATAGTCGTCGGCGCCTTCGTTAAGGCCCTTGACCCGGCCGTCGAGGCTGGCGTTGGCGGTAAGCACGATCACCGGCACCGGGTTGCCGCGCGCCCGCAGCTTTTTCAGCACCTCCATGCCGCCCATGCGGGGCAGGGCAAGGTCGAGGATGATCAAGGCGTGGTCGCCGGCGGCCAAAGCATGCTCGACATCCTCGCCGTCATGCACGACGTCGACGACATAGCTTGCCTGGCGCAGCGTCTTGCTCAGCCAATCGGCCAGTTCGCGATTGTCCTCGACAAGCAGCAGCCGCATCGTATGTCGTAATTTCCTCCCAATGGCGCCGGTCTTCGCCAAAAGGCGGCGGGCGGCGTCCAAATTGGTCCCTGAGGCAACCGATAGTATCGATCAGTCCGCAAGGCAAACGTGGTTTCCCGGCGGTCGCCACCCCGATCATGGCGTCTGCCGAGCTGCGTGTTAGGCCGTGCAGCCAATGAAACCGAACCGTTCGGTTCAATTAACGTTGACGGTTCGTGTAGCGAAGGTGAACACCGGCATCCCATGCCAGGGTACTGCATCTGGCGGCGATGTATATAAGGCTTTGATACTGAAAGGTAAAAATGTGACCGCTGCGTCGCTCACGTAATTTCAAGATCGAACCGAACGGTTCGGTTCACAACTTTTCGTGATTGGAAATGGCAACAGAGCCGACCCATTTCAGGGTGGTCCGAGCGACGCGAATTTCCATCAAGGCACGCCACTAGACGGACACGACTTTTGAAATCTGGAGTACCTAAAATGAACAAGATTGCTTTTGCCGCCGCTGCCTTCCTCATTGCCACGGGCAGCGCTTTCGCCGGCAGCGACCACTTCAACCCCAACGATGCCAACCAGTCGGCCGTGACGGCCCCGGCGGGCAACGTCGATCGCGCCGTCACCGGTTCGATCCGCAAGTTCGAACAGCGCTTCATCAAGAATGCGCCCAGCTCGAACCAGCAGGAATCCGGCCAGGGCCTCTGGGGCAACCACTAAGCTGGTTCCAGTCCCGACCAATATCTGACCATCAACCCAATCATCGACTTTGAATTTGGAGTAACTCAAATGACCAAGATCGCTCTTACCGCCGCCGCCCTGCTTGTCGCCACTGGCGCCGCTTTCGCCGGGTCGGACCACTACAACCCGAACGAAGCCAACCGGCCGGCCGCTTCAGTCGACACCTCGGTCACCGCTTCGATCAAGAAGTCGGACGCGAATGTCCAGAAGCCGGCGGCTCAGGCTCCTGCCCAGGATTTGTTCGGCAACCGCTAAACGGCCCAGTTTCCCAAGACTTCAAAGCGGCGGGCTTGTCCCGCCGCTCTGTTTTTCTACAGCGGCTGCCTTTTGAGGCCGCTTTTGCCGGGTTGATCAAGCATTCATCACGAAGCGGTGATGCCTGTAACGACGCCCCCGGTGCCGTCGAAGTGGGAGCAAGGGCCGGTAGACGGGGCCGATGCCAGGAAATTCAAGCGAGTGGAGCGAGCGGGCGGCACCCGGGCGATTGTCCGAGGCTGTCCCATGCCGATCCACCAGGTCATCGGATCGCCAATCGCGCCCGACCAAACAGCTCAACCCGAAACCAGGAGTATTGAAATGACCAAGATCGCTCTTACCGCTGCCGCCCTGCTTGTCGCCACTGGCGCCGCCTTCGCCGGGTCGGACCACTACAATCCCAATGAGGCCAACCGGCAGGCTGCTTCGGTCGACACCTCCTTCACCGCGTCGATCAAGAAGTCGGACGCGAATGTCCAGAAGCCCGCCGCCCAGGCCGAGGCCCAGGATCTGTTCGGCAACCGCTGAACCGCCCGGTCTTCCAAGACTCTCTTCCAAGACCTTGAGCGGCGGGCTTGTCCCGCCGCTCTGCTTTTGACAGTCGGCTATCGCCGGTTTGAATCGATTACGAGGATTTGTCATCACAAGCAGTTGTAATCGTTCACCTTTTTTCCAGGCGAAATCCAGGCCGAGCCTGCTGTGCTGGTTGAAAAAAACGGATGCGCCGGGAATAAATCCCGGACGCCATCGGTCTTGTCGGCAGCGGGGCCATCCTCCCAAAGCCACCGCCTCGACGAACCAAACGAACTAGGAAACCGAAATGACCAGGATCGCTCTCACCACCGCCGCAATGCTTCTCGCCATGGGCTCCGCCTTCGCCGCGAGCGACCACTACGACCCCAATGACGCCAACCGGCCGACCGTCTCTGTAGACAGCAGCCCCACCGCTTCGATCCGTAAGCATGAGGCTGCCAAGCCGGCCGACGTCGACACCTCGATGACGACTGGCCCTGCCGGCTCCAAGGCTTGGCCGGACCCGGGTCAGGGCATCTGGGGCAACTGATTTCACGCCTCGGATAAGTCAAAGGGCGGCGGACTTGTTCCGCCGCCCTTTGTATTGAGCGGCAAAGAAGCGCCTGCCTTGCAGGGAGTTGGCTGTGCCCTCTACGCTAAGTCTTTCGGCCTCACGCAATGCGTTAGCCGGGCGCCGCGAAAGTCGAGATCCGCCCAATCGTCGTCCAGCGTGAAGCGAGCAAGCGCCGCCGTCGGAAACTTCGCTTCGATCTTCTTGAAGACGCTCTCATCCGATCCGGCGTCGGCCAGCCGCAGCGCAAAGTGCTGCAGGCCGGGATTGTGGCCGATCACCAGCACACACCTTGCCCTGACCTGCCGCACGCGCGCCAGGATGGTACCGGCGGCCGCCTCGTAGAGTTCTTCCGCGAATTCCGCCTGCACATGTTTCGGCAGTTCCTGGGCGACCAGCCGCCAGGTGTCGCGGGTGCGCAGCGCCGGCGAGACCAAGGCGAGGTCGGGCAGCCAGCTGCGCCGGGCAAGCTCCCGCCCCATCAGCGGCGCCGTCTTCAAGCCGCGTGGGGCGAGAGGGCGGTCGAAATCGGCAAGTGCGGGATCGCTCCAGCTCGACTTGGCGTGGCGTAGGATAAGCAGTTGTTTCAGGGGCATTGACGCCTCTACGGCGTGATCCGCGCCAGCTGTTCGAGGTCCGTCTCCTCGCGCAGCGGGTCGGGCGCCATCACCATCGAGGTGGCGTTGTCGGCGTCGTCGGCGAAGTGGGCGAGCACGGTGTGGCCCTTTTCCACGCGCGCCTTGCCTTCGGCGACGAGGCCCAGCGCCAACGGATAGAGCCGGTGCTCGACCTTCAGCACGCGCGCGGCAAGCGTGTCCTCATTGTCGCCGACCATCACCGGCACCGCGGCCTGCGCGATGATCGGCCCGTCATCCATTTCGGGCGTGACGAAATGCACCGAGCAGCCATGGATGCGAACACCGGCGCGGATCGCGCGCGCGTGCGTGTCCAGCCCCTTGAAGGCCGGCAGCAGGGCAGGGTGGATGTTGACCATGCGCCCTTGCCATTTTTCGACGAGGCCGCGGCCGAGGATGCGCATATAGCCGGCGAGCGCGACGATGTCGGCGCCGAAGCCGCTGAGCGCGGCGTCGATCGCGGCATCATAGGCGTCCTTGCTCGGATGATCGGCGCGCTGGATGACCTTGGTGGCGACGCCGCGCGACTGGGCGATGCCGAGGCCGGCAGCATTGGCGCGGTCGGAGATGACGCCGACGATCTCGGCCGGATAGGTTGGGTCGCTGGCCGCCGCGATCAGCGCCGTCATGTTGGAGCCACGTCCCGAGATCAGGACGACCGTGCGTTTCCTGCTCATAGGCCGATCGAGCCCCTGTAGATGACGCCGGCGTCGCGGCGCGGCACGATGCGGCCGATCGGCGTCACAGTTTCGCCGGCCTCCTGCAGCACCGCCGCAACCTGCGCCGCCTGGCCCGAGGCGACGGCGAGGATCATGCCGATGCCGCAGTTGAAGGTGCGCATCATTTCTTGCGGCGCGACGCCGCCGGTCCTGGCCAGCCACGAGAACACCGGCGGCACGTCGATCGCCTCGAGGTCGAGCTCGGCCGAAAAATCCTTGGGCAGCACGCGCGGAATGTTTTCCGGGAAGCCGCCGCCGGTGATATGGGCGAGCGCCTTGATGCCATGCGTATTGCGGATCGCCTTCAGGATCGACTTCACATAGATGCGCGTCGGCTCGAGCAGCGCCTCGGCGAGGCTGAGTTCCTCGTTGAACGGCGCCGGATCGCTCCAGCCGAGGCCGCTCGCGGCAACGATGCGGCGCACCAGCGAAAAGCCGTTGGAATGCAGCCCGGACGAGGCAAGGCCGAGCAGCACGTCGCCCTCGACGATGTCGTCGGTCGGCAGCAACTGCCCGCGCTCGGCCGCGCCCACGGCGAAACCGGCAAGGTCATAGTCCTTGTCGTGATACATGCCGGGCATCTCGGCCGTCTCGCCGCCGATCAGCGCGCAGCCGGCCTGTCGGCAGCCTTGCGCGATGCCGCCGACGATCGCAGCGCCCTGCTCGGGGTCGAGCTTGCCGGTGGCGAAATAGTCGAGGAAGAAGAGCGGCTCCGCGCCCTGCACGACGATGTCGTTGACGCACATGGCGACGAGGTCGATGCCGATCGTGTCGTGCTTGCCGGAATCGATGGCGATCTTGAGCTTGGTGCCGACGCCGTCATTGGCGGCGACCAGCACCGGATCGGTGAAGCCGGCCGCCTTCAGGTCGAACAGCCCGCCGAAGCCGCCGATCTCGCCGTCGGCGCCCGGCCGGCGCGTCGCGCGCACCAGCGGCTTGATCTTCTCGACCATCAGATTGCCGGCATCGATATCGACGCCCGCTTCGGCATAGGTGAGCCCGTTCCTGCGCTTGGCCTTATCGCCTTTGCTCATCGTCGGCTCGTCCCTGTTTGTCATTGCGGGCTCTTCGCATGAATGGTTTCGGGGGGCAAGGATGACGGCCGTTCCCGCCGATAAAAGCGTGGAAAGTGGGCGAGGCGCCGAAGCTGCCCCGCTACTTGCGCCAATCTCCCATCTCCCTCATCTTTTCTCAACAAAAGACACGACGGGACCTCACGTGACCCTTCCCAACATGATCACGATCATGCGGCTGCTGCTCGTGCCTGCCGTCGTGCTGGCCATGCTGCAGTCGCTTTGGGGTTGGGCCTTCGCCGGTTTCCTCGTCGCCGGCATTTCCGACGGCGTCGACGGCTTTATCGCGCGCCGCTGGAACCAGTCGTCCCGCCTCGGCGCCTACCTCGATCCGGTCGCCGACAAGCTCCTCCTGGTCTCCGTCTTCGTCGTCATGGGCTTTGCCGGCGAGCTGCCGCTCTGGCTGGTGGTGACCGTGGTCTCGCGCGATGGGTTGATCGTCTGCGCCGTGCTCCTGTCCAGCGTGATGAACCATCCGGTCGAGGTGAAGCCTCTCTTGGTGTCGAAGGCCAACACCGCCGCGCAGATCGTGCTGGCGGCGCTTGTGCTGGGCGAACTTGCCTTTTCCGTGCATCTCGGCCCGCTGCGGACTGCGCTCATATTGCTGACCGGGGTCTTGACCGTGGCTTCGGCCGCGGCCTATCTCGTGGCTTGGCTAAGGCATATGAGCGGCTATGGCGAAGGCTCCAGGACGAGCAACTCCCAGAACGACAACACCAATTCCGGCGACATCAAGTCGGGCATCGGCAAGTCGGGCGGCCCCAGCGCGGACGCCTGAGAGCGATGGCGCGGTGATCGCCGCCGCCGACAGCTCCGGTGGGCTTCGTCGCCAGGTCTTCTTCTGGCTGGCGACGGCCGTCCTGCTTGCGCTGTTCCTCTATGTCTTCTCGGGTATCCTCCTGCCGTTCGTGGCCGGCATGGTGCTCGCCTATTTTCTCGACCCCGTCGCCGACTGGCTGCAGCGGCTCGGCCTCTCACGCCTGATGGCGACGGTGGTGATCCTGATCGCTTTCATCGTCGTCGTGGTGCTGGCCTTCGTCATCCTGGTGCCGGTGCTGGCCACGCAGATGGCCGATTTCGCCCGCAAGCTGCCGGAATATCTCACGCGCCTGCAGTCGCTGATCACCAGCTTCGACCCGAAATGGCTGGAACAGCGTTTCGGCGTCAACGCCGCCGGCCTGCGCGACGGGCTGAACTCGCTCTTGACCTCCGGCTTCAGCCTGCTCACCACCGTCTTCACCTCGATCTGGAGCTCGGGCGTGGCGCTGGTCTCGGTGGTCAGCCTGTTCGTCGTCACCCCGGTCGTTGCCTTCTACATGCTGCTCGACTGGGACCGGATGGTGGCCGAGGTCGACGGCTGGGTGCCGCGCGACCATGTCGAGACGGTGCGCGCGCTTGCCCGCGACATCAACACCGCCACCGCGGGCTTCGTGCGTGGACAGGGCACGCTCTGCCTTGTGCTCGGCGCCATGTACGCCACGGGCTTGACGCTGACCGGCTTGAACTTCGCCATCCTCATCGGCTTCTTCGCCGGCCTGATCTCCTTCATCCCCTATGTGGGTTCCTTGACCGGGCTGGTGCTCGCCGTCGGCGTCGCTTTCGTCCAGTTCTGGCCGGACTGGACCATGGTGGTTGCGGTTGCCTGTGTGTTCTTCGTCGGCCAGTTCATCGAGGGCAACATCCTGCAGCCGCGGCTGGTCGGAAAGAGCGTCGGCCTGCATCCGGTCTGGCTGATGTTCGCGCTGTTTGCTTTCGGCGCGCTGTTCGGCTTCGTCGGCCTCTTGATTGCCGTGCCGGCCTCGGCGGCGATTGCCGTGCTGGTCCGCTTCGCGATCGGCCGCTATCTCGAATCACCGCTTTACAAGGGCCACGCCACCGAACCCGCGCCGCCATTGCCGGCCGATCGCGGCGGCGGCCACCGCTCGAAGCGGGGCTGAAATGGCCGCTCAGCCAGCAGATACGCCGCGCCAGCTGCCGCTCGATCTCGGCCACGGCACCGGCTATTCGCGCGACGAGCTCGTCGTCTCGGGCACCAATGCGCAAGCCGCGTCGCTGATCGACAGCTGGCCGGACTGGCCGTCGCCGGTGGTGGTGCTGGCCGGGCCGCCCGGCTCCGGCAAGACGCACCTCGCCCGGATCTGGCAGGATCGAGCGCATGCCGTCGCTATCGATCCCAGCCGGATCGGCGACCACATAGCCGCACTCGGCAACAGGCCGGCGCTAATCGACGACATCGACAAGGCGGCGATCGACGAGCCGGGCCTGTTCCACCTGATCAACGCCGTGCGCGGCGCGGGCTCGACGCTGCTGCTCACTGCGCGGCGTTTTCCCTCGGCCTGGCGTGTCGCGCTGCCCGACCTCGTCTCGCGGCTGAAGGCGGCGGCGACGGTCGAAATCCACGAGCCCGACGACCTCTTGCTTGCCGGCGTCATCACGAAGCTCTTCGCCGACCGTCAGGTCGAGGTCGAGCCGCATGTGGTGCAATATCTGGTGCGCCGCATCGAGCGCTCGCTCCGCACCGCCATGCGCGTCGTCGAGCGGCTCGACCGCGCAGCCCTCGAGCGCAAGACGCCGATCACCCGCGCGCTAGCCGCCGAGACCGTAAGCGCCATGGACGAAGGGCAGGGCGAGTTCGACATTTAGCCACCGATAGGGGCCCGGCGGTTACGCCCATAGCCCGGCCAGATGCTGGGCCAAAAGATACACGCCAGTGTGCGCCGCGATGTAACCGGCGGCGACAAGGACGAAAAACATCAGGCCGGCGGACCGCGACCGCGCGATGCCGCCCGGTCTCTTGCTCGGCCGGTTGTTCCAAACCCAGAGCGCAGCGCACAGAATTGCCCAGATCACCATGACCGGAACGGCAAAGCCGTAATAGGCTAAATAGGCCGGGCCGATCAGCGACAGCACCGCCTCGACGACAGGCATCGGAAATCCCCCTTTTTGTTCAAAGCTTAGACCGGCGACAAAGTTGGAAGCGAGGGGTTATTCAAGCCACAGCCGGTGTGTCCGTGATCAATCCGTGGGAGCCCGCGGCCTAGAGCAATTCCAGGAAAAGTGTGATCGGTTTTCCGTCCGGAATTGCGTAAAAACAAAGAGATAGAGCGGTTCGCCGTTTCCGTGAAACGGTGAAACGCTCTAGCCGTCCCATTTCGGAACAGTCTTTCCGGCATCGCTCTTGCAAGGCAGACAATGCCGGTTGATCCCGGTCCCGGTCGCGTTCCTGATCGGGTTGTAGGCTCGCCGGGCTCGAGGTGTTGGGGTTCTCGCCCGGCGGGTTTACCGTTCCAGCGGCCAAATGGGCTAGATACGCTTCCCCTTCAGCCTGTCTCGCAGCCGGCGCAGTTGCCGCCGCCACCACGGCTTCGGCTTGCGCGGGACCAGGACCATCTTGCCGTCGATGACGGCGTCGTCCACCCAGTCATGCACCCGCATGCGCCAGTTGGTCGAGACGCGGGCAAGCAGGGGCAACGGATCCTCACCCGTGATCCGCACCAGTTCCGGATCCTTCAGCACGAGGCGGAAATCGAAACCCTGGGCAAGGAGCGCGCGCAGGAACACGATCTGGCGTCGCATGCGGTGGAAGTCGCTTCCCTGTCCGTTGACCATCGTGCGGGCGCCGATCCATTGATGGAGGCGGGCGCCCATTAATGTTTCGGCGGGCGGCCGGAAGGAAACCTGTTGGCGTCCGTCCTCGATGCGGCTTGTTGGCGTCAGCGGATACCAGAAATCGAGCGGCGCGCGGATCGGCACCCTGACGCTGGCGCTGGCGAGCGCGGCCTCGGTCGCGCCGCGCCGGAGGCAGATCGCGCTGTCTGCCATAAATCCCAGTCCCGCCAGCGCGTCGAGCAGCAACTTGCCGCCACCCATGCCGAAGCCCGCATTGACGCGGTCATTTATGACGCGAGACCACAAGTCGCGCGGCACCCATGTCAGCCGCCGCCCAGCGCCATCCACGATGACGATGATGTCGGTGTTGGCGTCCCAATTGTCCCTGTCGAGGATTGCTACGACCACGGTTGCCAAGATGAGACCCCCTCTGGCCGGAATGCAGGGACGCAGAGACCGGCTTGGTTCTGTCGAGGAAGGAAGTAATGGTCGGAGTGGCGTGATTCGAACACGCGACCCCCTGATCCCAAATCAGGTGCGCTACCAGGCTGCGCTACACTCCGACGTCCCGGGGCGTATAGGGGGCGCACGCCCGGAAGGCAACACAAAAACGGAGGTCAAAAGCGACCGTTCCGCTCAGCGATTCCTGCTGGCGATCTTCCTGGCGATCGCGGCGCCTTGGATTCTTGCATTGGCAAAGCAGCCGCGAATGCTCGGCCGCATGCCGGTGAACCAGAGTCCGGGGAGCTTCGGATCGTTGGCGGCGCCGTTGAACAGCGGCACGCCCTTGGCGTCGAGCACGCCAAGCCCACCCAGCATCGTCTCCAGCCCGGTGCGGTAGCCGGTGGCCGCAATGACGATGTCGGGCGCGATCGTCTGGCCATTGTCGAGCACGATGCCACCGGGCCTGAATTCGCGCAGTTGCGGCACCACGATGATGCGCCCGGCCTTGATGGCGTCGACCGCGCCATCATCCGCGGCGATCGCCGTATAGTCGGAACCGAGCCGGCTCGCGCCGCCCGCCGGGGCAGGCGGCAGGCCGTATTTCGTAAGATCGCCGAACACCAGGCGCTGCGTTGCCGCCATTGCCGCGTCAGCGAGCCTTGTCGGCAGTCTGGCCATGAGCGGCGATATGCGGTGCACGGCGATCTTGCGGATGCGTTTGGGCAGCAGCGAGGGTCCGTTGCGCGCCGAAAGCCACATCTGGCCCGTCTCGACGCCGGAAAGATGGTTGAGCGCGTCGAAGCCGGAATTGCCGGCGCCGACCACCAGCACCTTCTTGCCAGCATAGTCGCTTGCCTTACCGAAATCGGCCGAGTGGATGATCGATCCCGAAAAATCCTCCATGCCCTTCCAGGCGGGAATGAAGGGTTGCCGGTCGCGCCCGGTGGCTATCACCACATGCCGCGCCGCCATCAAACCCGTATTTGTCCGCAGCAACCAGTGGTCGTCGCGAAATTCGATCTCGTCGACCACGACACCGAAGGCGATGGGCAGCCGGTGCGTTTGGGCGAAATCGTTGAGGTGACGGATGACGGCGCTGCGATGCGGGAAAGCCGGCGTCCCTGCCGGATAGGAAACGCCGGGCAATGCGGAGAGGTCGCGATGCGTGTTGAGATGCAGATTGTCGTGGCGGCGATGCCAGGGCCCGGCCAGCCGCCCCTCGCGCTCCAGGACTTGCACCGTCACGCCGGCTGTTGCCAGCGCATGTGCGGCGGCAAGCCCTGCGGCGCCCGCGCCGATGACAATCGTGCCGTCCAATATCGCTGGCTCGCCGACCCCCGACGGCAAGACTTTCGCTTCCGCGCCCATTCGTGTCTTTATCGTCGTCATCATGCCTTCAAGTGGCATGATCATGTATCTGACATATGCCGCCCACCGGCCAAAAGGAATAGGTGGCTGTTGCAAAAACCTCCGGCATTGTGTCGCGGATTTTACAAGCGCCGGCTAATGAACCGGGTCGGCGTGGCGATGCACCAGCTTGAAGGCGCCGTCCTCCAGCCGGAACACTTCCGTCACCCGCAAGGTCATCTCGGTCGCCTCGCCGTTCCTGCCCATGCGCGCCTTGGCATGCTGCAGGCCGGTCCAGAAGGCCAGATCGCCGCTCGCTGAAGCCTGCAGCACCTCCAGGTCGGTGCTGCCGCCCTTCTGGAAGCTCGCAGCATCACGCTCGTAGCGGCCCGCAACTGCGTCGGCGCCTTCGAGATGGTCGCCGCGCGGCGAAAAGAACGTCGCCGGCCCGGCATGGGTGACGATCGCCTTCAGCGAGGTCGCATCGCCGTTGACATAGTCCTCGGCGATCTTCTCGCGCTGCTTCATGAAGGCATCGAAGGACGAACTGCCGGGATGCACTCTCCTGATCCAGCTTTCCAGGCCGGCCATGAAATTCTCGAGGAAGGCGGCGGTGTCGGCATTGGTGACGGCGCCCTTGTCGTCGAGCAGCTCCGCGACATTGCCGATATAAGCCTCCGGCTGCTGCATCACCGGCATGTCGAGGAAGACGAAGGTCTGCCGAAGCGCCTGGTTGGAGCCGAAGGCGCCGATCTTGCTCGGGCTAACGCTGACGACCCCGGCGGGCAGGCCCTTGAACACGCTCTTGCCCGACGGCCGCGAGCCGACATCCAGCGCGTTCTTCAGACAGCCCGGGATCGAGCGGTTGTATTCCGGGGTTACGAACAGCACCGCGTCGCATTCGCGCATCGCCGCGCGGAAGGCCGACCACGTTGGGGGCGGGCTGTCGCCGTCCAGATCCTCGTTGTAGAGCGGCAACTCGCCGATCTCGACGAAGCGGCAGCGCACCGAATCCGGCGCGCGGGCAGCCAGCGCCTTGGCGATCTTGCGGCTGAAGGATTGGGCGCGCAGGCTGCCGACAAGCACGGCGAGCTGCAGGACGGCATGTTCGGTTGCATCGGTCATCGCGAAACGTCCGTTTTGTTGGTGGCTCACAGGGAAGGCCGGCACGGCTCGGCCCGCCCGACGTTTCGATAATGTCGGCGGCGGAGTGAGGTTCCCTCGCGCCGTCGCGCGCGCCCGAGGCGCTTGCGGCCTTGCCGCCGCGGTGATTGCACAGTAATGACGGGTTGGCGCGAGGTTTCAGGCTCCCGATGGACCCTGGAAATGGCGCTGAACAACGGTGCCCGGTTTTCGGGCTGCAAAGAGGTGGTCATGTCCGCGCGCATTTTCAGTCCAGCCAAAACCGCGATGCAGTCCGGCAAGGCCAAGACCGGATATTGGGTGCTGGAATTCGATCCCGCCCAGCGCAAGAAGATCGACCCGCTGATGGGCTACACCAGCTCGGGCGACATGCTGAGCCAGGTGAAGCTCACCTTCGACACGAAGGAAGAGGCGATCGCCTACGCCGAGAAGGAAAAGATCGCCTATCGCGTCGAAGAGCCGAAGGAAGCCAAGCGCCGGCAGATTTCCTATTCGGACAATTTCCGCTATGACCGTAGGACGCCCTGGACGCACTGACTTTCGAGTCTTGCCTCACGCGGCATGATTGACCAGCCGGCTTGGCCGGCCGACGGTCCCGTAGCTCAGCTGGATAGAGCACCGGCCTTCTAAGCCGATGGTCGCAGGTTCGAATCCTGCCGGGATCGCCAAGGTTCAATGACCTATGAGATCTAGCTGAGCCCGGATCTAAACTTTCGAGCCCGATTTCCCGGACGTGCTGCCGAAGATCGCCGTCGTTCGCGAGGCCCTGCACAGGGCGCTCCCACCCAAGGTCGTCGTGCTGTCGACCATCGGCGCCGATGCGGAGCAACCCAATCTGCTCAACGTGTTGCGCCTGCTGGAGGAAGCACTCGCCGATCTGCCCGTGGCCGTGACGTTCCTGCGCGCCGCCTGGTTCATGGAAAATGCCCAGTGGGACATCGCTTCGGCGCGCGACGAGGGCGTCATCGACAGTTATCTCCAGCCGCTCGATCGACCGGTTGCGATGGTCGCGACCGCCGGTGTCGGCAGGACCGCGGCGGAATTGCTGCTGGTGCTCGACGGCTTCAACGAAGGCTGGATCGATTTTCGCGACGCCGATGGGCAAAGGCGCAAGGGGAGGATTGGGATAGACGAGGCAATTGTAAAGATCATCGTCCAGGCCGGACGCTGACTTGACGTTTTCGGCCATGCAGCCCCGGGTCAGGTGGCTCGGGTTGAGCGAAACATCAAGCTGCTTGGAATGCGAGGGGACTTGAGCTAAGCGAAGGTGCATGCAGGCAACCAGTGCAAGGGGGTGTTTTTGACCGACAGTGGCGCAAAGCCGATAATTCTTGCGCTTACGCACAATGAAAAACTCGGCGATGCAGTGTTGCGCATCCCAATGTACCGGGCTTTGCGTCTGGCATTCCCAACGCATTCGATTGTTTGTGCGTCTGCAGAGGGATCGGTCTGGCTCTCGACTTTAAGCGCGATGCGAAGAGAAATAATTGATAAAGTGTTGTTAGACCAGCCATTGTCGAGCGTCTCTGGATTACGTGCTCTGATCCGCCAGCTTGGCCCCGTAGAATATGTACTTGATATTCGGTCTAGCAGACGAACAATACCAAGCTACTTGGCAACCGCTGGGTTGAATCTTCGATACCTAGCATGTTTTCCTGGCTTCGCTCTGCGACACAACATTCCTGGCCTTGGAGAGATGAGACCACCGACCAACGCTCTCCGCTGGCACCGAATGGCGGAAATCGTTGCCGGGCGCCTTCTGCCGTTTGAAACGGTCGTGCCTATTATGCCGGAGGCGGCTCATGAAGCGGCCCGTCTGGTGCCCATCGGAAGTCCTTTCATAGGCCTGTCGCCAGGGCCATCGGTCAACAAGTTCTGGGGCAAGGACAAATGGCTTTCCCTTGCTGCTTACGCTGCACGAGGCGGCAACGTTCCGGTGTTCTTGATCGGCCCGCAGGAGCAGGATCAGCGAGAATGGATAGACCGCGCAGGCTTTCAAATAGTCGATGCAACGGCGGTCCGAGATCCGTTGATACTTCCTTGGATATTTCATGCTCTTGCTGATCGCGCCGTATGTATCGTCGCAGCCGAAAGCGGTTTAGGTCATTGGGTCGCGACGCGGTCGTCCGCGATCCTTACGCTTGCAGGGCCAACGAATGCACGCCTGTGGCGGCCCATCACCCCGCACCATTGGGTCGTCGAAGCGCAGGAGTTTGGGTCTTCGAAAACAGAGGACATTCCGCTGGAAGTTGCCATTGCCCGTCTCGACGAAATCGTTAGGCAACGACCACGCTTGAACCGCGATACCGGCAAAGCTGCCTAGGATTGCGTTTCCGTTAGATCGGGGGCCTTCAAAGGGCCGACGCCCCGCCAGTCCTGGCTTGCTTCTGTCGTGTGTGCCCGTGGATAATAACCGCCCGTTTACCACGTGCCGGTGCTCGCGTTGCGGCCTGCCGGTCGACTCGCCGAAATGGAGCGGCCTGAACCCGTCAGGCAACCCCGAAGCCAGCGGCCGGCGTTTTCATGTACGGGACGCGTGCTTGAACGCATTCCAAGTATGCGTCGGCCGTCACCGCGCCTCCATTGAAACGCAAGCCCGCCGCGGCAATGGGAAACCGCGACGGGCTTGGTGACGCCCGTCACGGGCGCCATGGGAAAAAAATTGGGTTACGCCAGCAGGCCGGCCACCTTGGCCGCCTTGCGCAGCGTCTTGCGGGCTTCGACCGGGCTGCGCAGGCCGTCGAGCGCGTCGCGGCAGACGCGGCTCGCCGAGCGCCAGGCGCCGTCGCGCGCCTGTCTGGGCCAGCGCTGGTCGAGGCATTCCATCGCCTCGAAGCAGCTCGAAACCTTGCGCTGGCCGTTTGGCTGGAAATCGATCACGACCGGCTCGGAAAACCAGACATCGTTCATCACTTCCTCCGTTCTTATGATCGTCTTTTGAGCAAGCAATCGGCGCCGGATGGCGCCCGATGCGGCTCCGCGATTGCGGACCCGCGCGTTAACCAATCACCGGGCGTTAGGTTCCGAAGAATTTCAAGGCTGGGGAACTGCGGGAAAGTGTGAGCGGTTAGGCTCGGCGCTTTCGCCCTAACCTTCCGCCCCGCTTGCACAAAAACAACGAGATAGAGTGATCGGGCAGCGTCCGGAAGGGCTCAGGGGCCAGCCAATCCGCGATTGCCGACGTTGAAAAAATAGCGTGACCAAAGTCACTGCCGCATCCTCGCGGGCAGCGCTAGTCAATGCGGCAGGCTGATGAAACGCGGGAAGATCTCTCATGCTTATCGCCGTGCTCGCATCCACCATGACCGTTGCCACCTTGATGGCGACCGCTTTCGGACTCTACGAGGAAGCGCGACTGCACCGCTCGCGCCCTGAGACGGATCGTGCGCGCGCGTTTCGAACGGAGCGCCGGCTTCCCGTCAAATGGCGCGACCGATAGGCCCGTCACCGCCAGGCATGTTCACGCCGCTTCAGTTGGCCATATGCATCTTCCGGGCCGGAATCCTGTTGTCTCCGGCGGCGTTGGCGGTGCTGGTGCTTTTATGGCTTTACTATCGCTAGGCGGGCCTGCGGAGCGCCGGGCTCGCCATGCTTCATTCCACCAGCACATGCGCCTCGCGCGCGGCGACGATGAAGGCCTCCCTGGCATTGTCGGCCGCAACGTCGCCGCGGATTGCCCGGCGGCAGGCGCGCAGGGCCGCACCATGCAGCGCACTGCCGGCATCGCGCCATTGGCCGGTCAGCAGTTCGACAGCCTGTTCGGCGTTAGATATGTGGCGGATCGAGCCGGAAAGCCCGACGGCCACTTCGACCGGCCTGGAAAACCATCCCTGGATCATCGTTAAACCTCCCGAACTATGTCGGATCACGATATATTTTATCGTAGAGTTACGCCGCGAAACGTCAACTTAACGTGAAGCCGTTTCACGAGGGCGGCTCAGCCAGCTCATCTTCCAAGCGGCCTGCGTGAAAGCTCGATTAGTTCCGCCTCGTCGGTGATGCCCGCCATGTAATTGGCGATGATGCGCGAGGCGCGCGCTTCCTTCTGCTCGGCAGTCTCGCCTTCGAAATTGCCGTTCTCGTAGACACGGCCGAACATAGCCGTTTCGTTGGGGGTGAACGTGTTGCGTATGACGGACATGGCTTCCTCCTCCAGCCCGGCCCCTCTTGCCTGGCTAACAATAGCACGCTTCGAGGTTGGGAGTGAGTCGCGGCAAGATCGTGGCCTAAATCTCGTCAGCCGGGCACGCCGACTGCTGTGTTTTCTTGCCTGCGGCTGGCCGCTGCTTTGCTGGCCTGGTTATATTCTTGCCGAACGAGCGCTGCACTGATACGCATTAGCAGCGCGGAATTTTTCCGAGTCTCCATTGACTTGAGCCCAGAAAAGCCGCGCATTTCGTCCGAGAGCAGCAACCCCGACGTGGTGGCAACCGGGTTACGAAGGGGTTCTGGTCGAAAAGAAGCAGGGCAGGTCCCGTGTCCAAACCGGGGCAGGCTCGTCAACGCTCTGGAACTCTGAAGCCATTGCCCCCATGGCCTTCGGAAGAGCATGAACCACGGGGAAATCGATGGTTACGAAGAAACTTACCGCCAACGCAGAAAGCGCGGCAGCCTTTCTTGCGGTGATGGGCAACGAGAAGCGTTTGCTCATCATGAACTACCTCGCCGAGGGCGAACTCTCTGTCGGCGTGCTCGCCGACAAGGTCGAACTCAGCCAGTCAGCGCTGTCGCAACACCTGGCCAAACTGCGCAGGTTTGGCCTGGTCGAAACCCGCCGCGATCGTCAGATGGTTTATTATTCCTGCAAGTCTTCGGCAGCGCGCGAGCTTCTGACACTGCTTGATGGCCTGCTGACGATGGACAAGCCGCTTGCCGGACCGGCAAGGCAGGCTTTGATCGAGAGGATGCGGCGGCCGCAGGCTGCCTGAACGGACTGCAGCGCGCGGACGAGGCCGGGGGGCCTTCGTTCGGCGCGGCGCCTCGACGGCGCGGATTGCGTACAAGTGGGCCGCATCGCGACGCCGCCCACGTTTTCTTGCATCGCTCCTGCCATGCCGCTCGCCGGGCGGTTCATCACGTTTGTTTGAGAGGCGTTGCTTCGAAGTCCGATATCCGCTGTAAATAACTGATAATAGGCTATTTTCTTGTGTTTATGGATGCCGGCCCAGCCAAAGATTACAGATTTGTAAGTCGCCCGGCCGGGCGCTGTTGGCTAAATTTCGAGTCGATCCACACCCCCGGATCATCACGGTGCCGAACTTCCACTTCGGCCCGTAAGAGGCCCGCCGCTCCCGGCGGGCCTCTTTCGTTTTGAGCTCCCATGCCTTGCCACGTCCACCAAGGGCGATCACAGGCCTGGTCCCGCCGGGAAGTTCCTGTCCGGCAGTCTGGGCACTCGATTCCCCGTCACTTATCGTCTCGCTTGGTTCACATTGCGCAATGATCCATGCTGGGTTCCCGATCCGCGACGCGGCGGGCAGCGAGGCATTCTTGATCTTCGGTGCTGACGATGTTCGATACGCAAAAGGCCAGGACTGCTTCGCGCCTGTTGGTGACCCACTGGGACAATGGTACCCGTCTCGACGCGATACCCGAGACGGTGCGGCCGCAAACGCGCTCGGAAGGCTATGCCGTCCAATCGCATGTAATGGATCGCTCGGCGGCTCCGCTGTTCGGATGGAAAATCGCCGCGACCAGCCTGGCTGGGCAGAGACACATCAACGTCGACGGTCCGATGGCGGGGCGACTGCTGGCGGAGAAGGCGGTCGAGGTCGGCGGAGCCGTTTCGCTGGCGACGAGCAGGATGCGCGTGGCCGAGATCGAATTCGCCTTTCGCTTGGGCCGCGAGAGGCCGCGCGCGGAGCCCTATGAGATCGCCGAGGTGATGGATGCCGTGGCGGCATTGCACCCGGCGATCGAGATACCGGACTCGCGATACGACGATTTCTGCGCGGTCGGCGCCGCACAGCTCATCGCGGACAATGCCTGCGCCAACCTGTTCGTCATCGGCGAGGCCGTGGAAGGCGATTGGCGCGATGTGGATTTGGCGAAGCACCCGGTGGTCGGGATCGTCACCGGGAAGTCGCGCCACGACGGATCGGGAGCGGCCGTGCTGGGCGATCCCCGGATTGCCCTTCAATGGATCGTCAACGAATTGTCGGGCCTGGGCATCGCGCTCGAGCCGGGGCAGATGGTGATAACCGGCACCTGCGTCAAGCCGATAAAAGTCGAGCCCGGCGATGAAGTCACCGGTGACCTGGGCAGGTTCGGCCGCGTCTCGGTCCGGTTTGTCTGATCAGACCTTTGCAGCGCGCTGCCTTGTGACGACGCTGCGCACCGCGAGCACCAGCACGGTGATGAGGATCAGGATCACCGAAAGCGCCGCGATCGCCGGATCGATGTTGTCGCGCAGGCCCATCCACATCAGCCGGGGCAGGGTGATGGCGTTGACTGAGGTAATGAACAAAGTCACGCCGATCTCTTCCCAGGAGAGCACGAAGGAGAGCAGCGCCGCGGTGACGATGCCGAACTTGATATTGGGCATGATGACGCGCGTCGCGCGTTCCCACACGGTGGCGCCAAGGCCGCGCGCGGCAAGGTCGATGCGCCGGTCCAGCTGACTGAGTGACACCAGGATCAGAACCGTAGCGAACGGCACCGTCATCACCGAATGCGCCATGGCGACACCCAGCCAGGTGTCGTAGCCGAAGAACGAGGTTAGGCCCGATACCGAGGTGAGCAGGAAGTAGAGCGTCACCGCCGAGACCACCGGCGGCACCACCATCGGCAGCAGCACGAAGCCGACAAGGGCGGCGGTGAAGCGCGGCTGGAACATCCACACGCCGAGGCTGAAGGTGAGGGCAAGCGCGGTGGAAAGGATGCTGCTGACGATGCCGATCCTGAGCGACAGCAGGATCGAATCCAGCCAGCGCGGATCCTCGATCAGCGAGCGGTAGTGGCGCAGCGACAGTTCCCCGGTCGGCATGGTCAGCATGCGGCTCGGCGTCAGCGACACCGGTATGACGGCAAGCAGCGGCATCAAAAGGAACAGCGCCACCAGCACGGCCAGGATCAGCGAAACGGGTCCGGGACGGTAGGTCGGCATCCTGGCTACACCAATTCTTTCGGTTTGACGTAGCGGAACAGAAGCGCCATCAGCGCGCCGACGAACACCACCAGCACGACGCTGATTGCCGCGCCAAGCCCCCAGTCCGGGCTCTGGAAGATACGCAGGTAGATCAGTTCCGCGATCATGACGGAGCGGCCGCCGCCGAGGATTGCCGGCGTGACGAAGAAACCCAGCGAGAAGACGAAGGTGATCAGCGCCGAACCGATGATGCCGGAGCGCGTCATCGGCACGAACACCGTCCAGAAGGTGCGCATGCGGCTGGAGCCAAGCCCGCGCGCCGCGAGCAGCACGCGCTCGTCCAGGCTGCGCATGGCGGACGCCAGTGGGAACACCGCGAAGGGGATCAGAAAATGCGACATGCCGACGACGACGCCGAATTCGTTGCGCACCAGGGTCAGTGGTTCGGAGATGAAGCCGATCGACTGCAGCCATGTGTTGATCAGGCCGCGATTTGAGAGCAGCGCCACCCAGCCGAAGGCGCGCGTCAGCACCGAGATCCAGAACGGCACCAGGATGCAGAATTCGGCAAGCACGCGCTGTACCGGGCTGCCGCGCACCCACACCACGGTGATGGCATAGGCTGCGGTGACGGAAACCACGGTGACGATCGCCGCGATGCGCAGCGTGCGGATGAACACCGACTGCACCAGATCGTCGGTAAGCAAGGCGTGGTACTGGCCGAGCCCGGGCGTGGGGAGCGTAAAGCTCCACTTCACCACCCCGAGGAAGGGCCAGGCATAGGCAAGGATGAGGAACAGGAGCAGCGGCGCCATCAGCAGCGCCGCGCCCACCCTGTCGGAGAGGATGCCTCTCATCGGTCTGAAAATCTCGGCCCGATCAGGCCGAGATGATCTTGGTGTATTCGTCGAGCGCGGCGCCGTAGTTCTTGGCGTACCACTCCATATCGAGCGGGATCTGTTTCGACATGTTCGCCGGATCGACCGGGTTGATGCGCTTCTTGTCGGCCGGGATCAGCGCGTCGGCCGCCGGATTGGCCGGGCCCTGGCCGAGCTTGTCGAACATCACCAGTTCCCTCTGCGGATCCTGGGTGCTGGCGATGAACTTCATCGCCGCTTCCTTGCCGCCGGGATTGTTCTTCAGCACCGCCAGTGCGCCGGGCGAGATCAGGCCCTGGTCCCAGATGAACTTGATCTGCCCGCCGGAGTCCTGCTCGATCAGCGAAGCGCGGGTCGACCACACGATCGCCATCGAAGCCTCCCCGTTGAGCAGCACGCTCTGGCTCTCGGCGCCACCGCCCCAATAGGAGACGACGTTTTCCTTGAAGGCGGCGATCTTGTCATGCGCGCGCTTCAAATCCAGCGGATAGAGCGAGGCCGGCGCGACGCCGTCGGCGAGCAGTGCGGCTTCCCAGCTCGACACGCCCCATTTGTAGAGTGAGCGCTTGCCGGGGAATTTCTTGACGTCGAAGAAGTCGGCCATGCCGGTCGGCGCATCGGAGCCGAATTTCTGCGAATCGTAGGCGATGACATAGGAGAAGAAGTAGGTGGACGCGGCATATTCCCAGCCGAAGCCAGGCCGCATCTTGCTCTTGTCGACGATCTTGTAGTCGATCGGCTCGAGCATGCCCTGGCCGCCGAGCGTGATGGCCGAGAACGGATCGACGTCGACGAGGTCCCAGGTCGGCGCCCCGCTCTTGAACTGCGCGGCGATCGCGCCTTCGGTCGGGCCCGAGCCGTCCATTTTGACCGGGATGCCGGTGTCCTTGGTGAAGGCCTGGCCGTAGGCCGTGTCATAGGCCGTGATGGCGTCGCCGCCCCAGTTCACCAGCACCAGGCCTTTGGTCTCGGCCTGAGCGCCGGTCGAGCGCAACAGCATCGGCGTGCCGGCGAGCACGAGGCCCGCGAGCTGCGCGAACTGGCGGCGTGAAATCTCGCCGCGCTTGGTCCGCTCGGCCAGTGATTCGATGGTCTGTTTCTTCGTGTTGTTCGTCATGTCAGTTCCCCTTCGTTGATCTGAACCGGAAGCCGGTGCGGCGATGTCAGGCCGCGACGGCGCTCTTTACTGTCCTCCGTCCGGAAGGAGGAAACCTTTTTCAGCCGGCCATGTGAGCCAGACCGAATTGCCTTTGCTGAGTGCGGCCGCAGCCACCTCGTTCGGCACCGAGACGGTTACCTTGGCGCCCTGGCGCGTGGTGAGGTCGAGCTTTGTCGCGGCACCCAGATAGGTCGAGGCGACAGCGGTCGCGGCGATGCCGTTCTCATTGACCGACGCTTCCGGCGCGATCGACATGTCCTCGGGGCGGATCGCGAGGATCGCGTCGCCTTTGATCGCTTCGGCCTTACAGCGCATGTTGACCGCGCGGTCCTCGCAGAGCCCGGTGGCGCCATTGTCGGCGGGGCGCACGCCCTTCACCGGGAGCATGTTGATCTCGCCCAGGAACTCCGCGACGAAGCGGTTGGCCGGCCGGTCGTAGACCTCGTCCGGCCTGCCCACCTGCAAGAGCTTGCCGTGATTGAAGATCGCGACGCGCGACGATAGCGCCAGCGCCTCGCTCTGGTCGTGGGTGACGAAGACGAAGGTCGTGCCGGTCTCCTGATGCAGCCGCTTCATCTCGGCCTGCATCTGGCCGCGCAGGCTCTTGTCCAGGGCCGAGAACGGCTCGTCGAGCAGCAATACGCCGGGTTCGAACACCAGCGCGCGGGCCAGCGCCACACGTTGCTGCTGGCCGCCGGAAAGCTGTGCCGGCAGCTTCTTCTCATGCCCCTTGAGGCCGACGCGCTCGATCATCTCGCCAACGCGTTGCTTGATCTCGGCGGCGGATTTCTTGCGCACCTTGAGCGGGAAGGCGATGTTCTGTTCCACACTCATATGCGGAAACAAGGCATAGCCCTGGAACACCATGCCGGCTGCGCGCTGCTCGGCCGGCCGATTGGTGATGTCGACGCCATCGCTGAAAAGCTTGCCTTCGCTCGGCTGCACGAAGCCGGCCAGGATCATCAGGAAGGTGGTCTTGCCGGAACCGGAAGGTCCAAGAAGCGTCAGGAACTCGCCGCGGCCGATATCGAGCGACAGATTGTCGAGGGCCCGGAACGAGCCGAAGCTCTTGCCGATCCCGTTCGCCTTGATTTCTGCGGCCCGGCCGGGTTGCTGCATCCTGGCTCTTTCCTAAGTTCCCAATGAAATCGTAGGCATCGCTGCGGCTCACCGCAACCGAATAGTTTTCGCCTGATCGGCAAATTTGATTCACGCGTGGTGCGGAGGGGCGACGTGGCAGCGCCGATCTCAATACTTAGCCAGGCTGCTCTCCGACAGCTTCGCCCTCAGCCAGTCGCCGAAAGCATTGAGCACCGGGTGCCCCGCCTTGGCGTGCTCGAAGACGAGGAAATAGGATCGCGGCGAGGGGACGGTCGCTTCGAACGGCTTGACCAGCCGGCCTTCGCTCAGCGCCTGGCGGCCGGTCAGCTCGTCGCCCAGCGCAATCCCCTGGCCGGCGATCGCCGCCGAGAAGACGAGATTCATGTCGGAGAAGAAGATACCACCCTCGGTATCGGGATTTTCCACCTTGGACAGCGCCAGCCAGCGCGCCCAGTCCTCGGTGTCGGAAAGATGCAGCAGGTTGGCTCGCAGCACGTCGGCGGGTCTGGAAAAACCGCCGACCTTGTTGAGCAGTCTCGGGCTGCAGAGCGGAGTGAAGGACACTTCGCAGAGCAGTTCCACGGCCCGGTTCGGCCAATTGCCGACGCCGAAGGCGATGAAGGCGTCGGCATCCGGATTGCTGACGTCGTCGAGCCGCCGCGGCGTGAGCACCGAGAGCGTCACGTCCGGATACATCTGCTGGAACTCGCCGATATGCGTACACAAAAACATCGAGGCGAAGCCCGGCGGGCAGGAGATGGCGAAGGAGCCGCCGACTCCGGCGCCGCTGTTCTGGGTCCTCGCGTCGCCGAGCACGGTCAGCGCCTTCCTGACATCGGCCGCGTAGCGCTGGCCGCGCGGCGTCAGCGCCACGCCCTTGCCGATGCGCTGCAGGAGATCGAAGCCGAGATCGCGTTCGAGGAGCCGTAGCTGATGCGAAACGGCGCTCCGGGTGAGGTGAAGCTCGTCGGCGGCGCGCCACACGCTGCCGTGACGGGCGAAGCTGTCGAGGGCGCGCAGCGCCTGCGTGGACGGTATTCGCAAGGGGCCTCAGGTGAACCGAATTTGCACGAGCCGGGAAAACATATCACTTTTTGCTGAGCCACTTCACTGCTTTCTTTGAGTCATGGACAAACCGGTCATGACCTCGGCGCAAGAAACCGCGCTTGCCTGTATCGATAAAATCCAGCCGCTGCTCTCGGCCTGGACGCGCACCATCTTCGATTTCGGCGAAACCGCCTGGCGCGAGTACCAGTCGGCCGCCTGGTATGTCGAGCGGCTGAAGCGCGAAGGCTTTTCGGTCGAGGAAGGCTCGGGCGGCATGCCGACCGCCTTCTGCGCCCATTGGACGAATGGCGATGGCCCGGTGATCGGCATGTATGGCGAGTATGACGCCGTGCCAGGCAACTGCCAGGATGCCGCGACGGTGAAGCGCCCGCGAGAAGGCCTGGGATTCCAGGCAGGCGGCCACACCGATCCGCATTCGGGGCTCGGCATCGGCAGCCTCGGCGGGTTGCTCGCCACCAAGGCGGCGATGCTGGAACACGGCATCAAGGGCACGCTGCGCTTCACCGGCGAGCCGGCGGAGAAGGTGAGGGGCTCGAAGCCGATCCATGCCGCGAAGGGCTATTATGACGGCCTTGCCGGCATGATCTCCTTCCACCCCTTCTACATGCTGCCGCTCTGCAATACGGCGCGCTGGGACACGCATTGCGGCGCCGCCTATTCGATGATCTACCGCTTCGTGTGCGACGAGCCCGAGAACTGGACCCGCGCGGCAAGCGACGGCGCCCCGATCCCACAGGCGCACTCCGCGGTCAGGGCGCCCGGCGCCAATGACGCGCTGATGATGATGTACTTAGCCTCCAAGGCGTTGCGCGATTCCATGCTGACGCATCAGGGCGGCTGG
Organism: Mesorhizobium sp. B4-1-3; assembly: GCF_006439355.1. Lineage (GTDB taxonomy): Bacteria > Pseudomonadota > Alphaproteobacteria > Rhizobiales > Rhizobiaceae > Mesorhizobium. The sequence goes on along the minus strand of NZ_VFTG01000014.1, from coordinate 44,312 downwards.
TCGATCAGCGAGGCAATCCTGACCGCGGGCCAGGCGACCGCCGACAATTTGCCGGCCGGTCTGGCCGAGATCCAATACATGATCCGCGTGCCGACCATCGCCATGGCCGAGCAGGTGACAGCAGTGCTCGACCGCAACGCGGAAGCGGCGGCTAGGATGAGCGGCTGTCGCTACGAGCGCCACTGGGTGTCGAAGTCGCGGCCGGGGCTCGCCAACCACGCCATGGCCGACATCACCTACGCGGCGCTCTCCGCTGTTGGCGCGCCGCACTGGAACGAAGAGGCGAGGGCGATCGCCCGCGAGGTTCAGGTCAATGCCGGCGGTGAGGCGACGGAAAATCCGTTCATCGACAAGCTGGAACAGCTGATTTCGCCGCAAGAGGCCGAAGCGATCCTGCGCCGCGACTTGCCGCCATCGCAGGTGAATTCCACTTCCGACGACTACACCGACATGAGCTGGCACGCGCCGACATCGCGTTTCTACATCGCCCGTCCGGCGCTGCGCGCAGCCGCCGGCCACACCTATCCGGCCTGGGCGATGAATGCGCTGGGCGGCATCCCCGCCACCATCGATCCGATGGTCACTTGCGCCGCCAAGACCGTCGCGCTGACGGCGTTGCGCCTGCTGGAAGACAAGGCCGCGCGCGATGCCGCCATGAACGAGTTCGTCAGGCGAACCGGCGGAGGGGTCGGCGGCTCGAACTGGGTCGCGCCGCTTTGCGACTACGAGCCGCCGATCAACTTCCGCTGGCCGGAATATGTCACCACGCCGCGCGGGCGCGATTGGTGGATCCCGGCCGCTTCCACCGCATGATCGATCAACAGAACAGTCCAGAGGAGAACACCATGACCGTCCATGACCGCATCGTCGCCGAGCCGTTCTCGCTGCAGCGCCGCAACCCCAATGGCGGCACCAAGCCGCTGACCGCCTGGGGCTTCGCCAACGAGACCGATGTGCTGACCGACGTGCTGCTCGGCTCGCCGAACTTCCTGCGTCATCTCTCGACCAGCTCGCTGTCGAGAAAGCATCTGCGCGAGGCGCCCTGCAACATCCAGATCGCGCAGGCGCAGCACAAGGACCTCGTCGCGGCCTACGAGCATTTCGGCGTCAACATCCACTGGCACGAGCCGACGCCGGAACTGCCGATGCAGGTTTATTCGCGCGACTCCAGCGTCATGACGCCTTACGGCGCCTTCATCACGGCCATGGCCAATTGGTGGCGGCGCGGCGAGAACTATGCCGCCATCCGCACCTATGAAAAGCTCGGCATCCCGATCTACGACATGGTGACTGCCGGCACCTTCGAGGGCGGCGACTTCAACGTCATCGAGGAGGGTGTCGTGCTGATCGGCTGCGGGGGCGCCCGCACCCAGGAAGAGGGCGCGCGCCAGGTGAAGGAATGGTTCGACAAGGAAGGCTGGGAGACGCGTTTGGCCTTCATCGACGAATATTACGTCCATATCGACCTGATGGTGGTGCCGATCGCCGAAAAGCTCACCGCCGTCTGTCTCGCCTGCACCGAGCCCGGCATCGTCGAGTGGCTTAAGGGCAAGGGCCACGAGATCATCGACGTACCCTTCCAGGACACGATGGCGCTCGGCTGCAACTTCATGTCGCTCGGCAAGGACAGGGTGATCGCGCCGACTTCCAGCAAGACGCTGATCGGCCAGCTGAAGGCGCGCGGCTTCGAGGTCGCGGCCGTCGACATGAGCGAGATCTCCAAGACCGGCGGCGGCATCCACTGCATGGCGCAGGCGCTGAAGCGCGTGCCCGCGTAACGGGCTTTCAAGGTCCGAAACCACCGAAGGGGAACGCTTACCCCCTGGCCGGCGCGCCAGGGGGTATTTCTGTTTGCAGGTCCGGCCTGTCAGGAGACTTCGCCACATCCGTTCCGATCGTCCTGGCCCTGCGCTAGGCTCCCGCCAGCCGAAACAGGATTGCCGCAGAGATGATTGTCCAGGCCTGCATCAACGGCGCCCGTCCCGCCGACTTCCATCCCGCATTGCCGCTCGATCCTAAGGCGATGGCGCGCGACGCAGCCGCCTCGGTCGCTGCGGGTGCGGCCGAGTTGCATGTCCATGCGCGCGACGCCGACGGCCAAGAGAGCCTGGCGCCGGGAGCGATGGACAGGACGGTCGCGGCACTGCGCCGCGCCTGTCCGGGCACGCTGATCGGCGTTTCCACCGGCGCCTGGATCGAGAAGGACGATCTTCGCACGCTGGTCGCCATCTCCGGATGGCGCGAGCTGCCAGATTATGCCTCGGTCAATCTCAGCGAGACGGCGGCCCCCGTCGTCATGGAAAGTCTGCGCCAGCGCGGCATCGGCATCGAGGCCGGCCTGGCATCCATCGCCGACGCCGAACGGCTGGTTGGCCTCGATCATGGCGGCCGGGTGCTGCGCGTGCTGATCGAGATTTCCGAGCAGACGCTGGACGACGCGTTTGCCGTCGCCGACGGCATCGAGACGGTGCTGCAGCGCGCCGGCATCCGCCGCTCCATCCTGCTGCATGGCGAGAACGCGACGGTATGGCCATTCGTGGAAAGGGCGGCGGCGCAGAAGCTTTCGACGCGGGTCGGGCTGGAGGACGGCAAGGAATTGCGGGACGCAAGCGTGACGGATGGCAACGCCGCGCTGGTGGCTGCGGCGGTGGCGATTTATCGCGGGGCGTAGCAACAGCCAATCTCCCCCGCAAGGAGGGAGATCAGCAGTTCCAGCTTCACTGTGTATCCGCGTTGGCCCTCAGCTCCGTGCGTTTCTCGTCTGACACCGCCGCAAGGTCCAGCACCTTCTGCAGACCCGCCGCGTGGCGGAAGGTCGGCTCGGTTTGCGCGCCGCTCCTCACCGCCTCGACGAAGCGCTGGTAGTTGGTCGGCACGGAGCCTGCATCGAGCTCTTCCCACTTGGCGTTCTCGACATTGCCGCCGACACAGGCCTTGAGCAACGAGCCATCGAGATTATGCACCACCTCGACGGCGCCCTTGTCGCCATGGATGCGCAGGCGCAGTTCGTTGATATGTCCGGTGGCCCAGCGGCTGGCATGCACCACCCCGAAGGCGCCGTTGGCGAAGTCGAGCGTCATGGCGAAGCTGTCATTGGCGTCCAGCTGGTACTCGCCGATGCGGTTGCCCGGCGCCTTGTCGAAGGCACGCAAGCGGCAGAACACATGGTCGATGCCGAGCGCCGCGCCATAGCTGGCGAAATCGAGGATGTGGATGCCGACATCGCCGAGCACGCCGTTGGAACCATGGCCGTGCGACAGTCGCCACAGCCATTTCGGATCGGTGCGCCAGTCGCCCCAGAATTTCGACACGAGCCAGCTCTGCAGGTAGGATGCCTCGACATGGCGCACCGTGCCGATCTCGCCGGCCTGCACCATCTGGCGCGCCCTCTGCAGCGCGGCGACGTTGCGATAGGTGAGGTTGACCATGTTGACGATGCCGGCAGCTTCCGCCGCATCGGCCATTTCGTTCGCTTTGCCGAAATTTTCGGCCAGCGGCTTCTCGCACAACACCGGCTTGCCGGCGGCGACCAGCGCCATGGTGGTCGGGTGGTGGATGCGGTCGGGCGTGACATTGGCGACCGCGTCGAAATCGCCCCAGTCGAGCGCCGCCTCCAGCGAGGTGAAGCGCTTCGGAATTTTGTAAGCGTCGGCGTATTCGCTGACGCGGGCCGCATCGACATCGACCGCGCCGACGATCTCGACCCCCTCGATGGCGCTGAAGCGGCGGGCATGTTCCTACGCCATCCAGCCGGTGCCGAGTATCAAAAGCCGCATTTTCTGCTCCTTCGAGCGATTTGGTTCGATTCAATCATGAGGAGCGAATGTGACCCAGGCGCTGTTTGCGCGCAATCCCAGCCGAAGCCGGGAGGCGCCTTTTTTAGCGGAAGCCAGCCTCGCCATGCGCATGCAGCTTGGGCCCGCGCTCCTCGATCGACTCCAACGCCTTCTCGACCGGCACGTTCGGCGCGTTGAGGATGGCGGGATTCGACCCTTGTGGGTTCACCGCCCACTTCACTGCGTTGCAGAGCACCTTCTGCACGGTAGCGTCGTGATAGGTCGGATAGGTCTCGTGTCCGGGCCGGAAGTAGAAGACATTGCCGGCGCCGCGCCGGTAGGTCAGCCCCGAGCGGAACACCTCGCCACCCTGGAACCATGAGATGAAGACGGTTTCGAGCGGCTCCGGCACGGCGAACTGCTCGCCATACATCTCCTCGTTCTCGAGTTCGAAGAACTCGCCGACGCCTTCGGCGATCGGATGGCTGGGGCTCGTCACCCACAGCCGCTCGCGCTCGCCGGCCTCGCGCCATTTCAACGTGCAGGGGGTGCCCATCAGCCGCTTGAAGATCTTCGAGAAGTGCCCGGAATGGAGCACGATCAGCCCCATGCCTTCCCAGACGCGCTTTGCAACACGCTCGACCATCTCGTCGGCTACCGCGCCATGGTCCTTGTGGCCCCACCAGACGAGCACGTCGGTTTCCGCAAGGCGGGCTTCCGGCAGGCCGTGCTCCGGCTGCTCCAGCGTGGCCGTCGAGGCGGAGATCGCCTTGTCCGCATTCAGCGCGTTGGCGATGGTCGCGTGCATGCCCTCCGGATAGATGCCGGCCACCACCTCATTGGTCCGCTCATGGATGTTCTCGCCCCAGACGACAGCGCGAATTGTCATGGATAGCCTCGTGATGATTGGGAGCCGCCCCGCGCCATAGATAGCGCCTCCGCCGGGTATTGAAAGCGGTTTTCGAGGCTCGCTTTAGGGCGGTGTGGAGAAAGGGCTAGGAGAGCGGCACAACACCCAACTCTCAGTTCTCTTCACCTCATCCTTTCCGCCAGCCATCTCGCTGCTGCGTCCGCCCCATCTGCGTGGATCTCGCGGGCCACCTTGTGGGCACGAACCCGGACCTTCGGCGCCAGTGCCACGTCCAGCGCCGCTGACAGCGATGCCGTCGTCGGCACCGGGCCGTCATGCGCGGCGCCGACGCCGAGTTCGGCCACCCGCCGCGCCCAATAGGGCTGGTCGCCGGTCTGCGGCACAATCACCTGCGGCGCTCCCGTCCGCGCAGCAGCGACGGTGGTGCCGGCGCCGCCATGATGGATGACTGCGGCGACGCGGCCGAACAGCGCCTGCTGGTTGACCTCGCCGACGGCGAAGCAATCGTCGCCGTCGTCGACGGGGGCCAACTCGGCCCAGCCCTGCGCGAGCACTGTGCGGAGGCCCTTGGCGCGGATCGCGTTGACGGCCGCGCGGCCGGCTTCGCTCGCGACCGATATCGAGCCGAAGCCGACATAGACCGGCGGCGGGCCCGCATTGAGGAAAGCTTCCAGCCCGTCGGGGAGGGGCCGTTCATCCGGTAGGATGAAGGCGCCGGTCCGCACGGCGTCGATCAGGTCCGAGGGCAGCCACGGTGCCAGTGTCGGGTCGCAGGCGAGTAGGACCGGATTGCCGTAGACATAGTCCCGGACATTCTTTACCGGGGGCAGCCCGAGCGACGCGCGGTGGCCGTTGATCGCCTCGCCGAAAAGGGCGTTCTTGGTCCGGATGTCGATGTCCCACAATAGCCGATTGTCGGTCACCCCGGCCGGCAACGGATGTCCAGGATATTCATGCGGCCGGTTGTGCGGCGAGGGCAGCCAGATCGGGCAGAACGTGCCGAGCATGTAGCGTATGCCGCGCTGCTCCGCGACCAGTCGCGCGGCGGCGCAGGAAGGGAAGAGGCCGAACGCCACCACCGCGTCGCAGCCTTCGGCAGCCGCGCTCAGCGCCTCATATTGCCTGGCGACGATCTCGGCGGCCTGGCCGGAAATGAGTCTGGCCCGGTCCTCGGGCGAGGCCGACCGCGACCGGTTGATCATTTCCTTCGCCCATTCGCGCACCGGCGCGAAGGCCGGCGCCAGCGACACGCCGGCGCGGGCGAGAAGGGCGGCAAATTCCGCATCGGCCGGCGCGCTTACCCTGGCCTCGACGCCATGCGCCTGCAAAGCCGCGCCCAGCGCCGCCAGCGGCTCCACGTCGCCGCGCGAGCCGTAAGTCGATAACAAGATCCGCATTCCCTGCTCCGTCGTCGTTTTTCGGAGCAGCGTTGATACGCCACGGCCGGGGACTTGCCGCAAGCCCGGGCTGCGCCATATCTACATCCTGGGAAGGGTCGTCACCGTTTCCTCGGGTGAGAGGTCGCGATGGTTGCCATGGTTTGAAATGGCGATGGCAAAACACCCGGGTGCCTCTCGGCTACCAGGCCCTTCCGATCAGCAAGTGGGGATCGATAAAAGCCGGCGACCCGTTCGCCGGCCGATGAGGGTTTAACCTTGGCGGCCTTCCTGGGCGACCTGGGTGGGAGAGCTTGTGAGCCGCGGGACGACGACAAGGCGCTTGATCTTGCCCTTTTTGTAGGCGGCAAGGAAGCGGTGGTAGTCCTTGAAGACGACGCACCCATTCGACTCGGCGCGGCCGCCGCGCAGCATATAGGTGTGTGCGAGCAGGCCGTTGCGGCCGTATTTGTTCCGGCCGCTGGCCGGCGTCAGGCGTATCGCCTCGACGCCGTGAAAGCGCGATTCACGGATCGACAGATTGTAGGTGTCGGGCGGCGTCGGGCCGACATTCTTGCGGTCGACGAAGCGCGGCTGATCGACCATCGAACCCAGACCCGAATGCGCCTCCAGCTTCGAACCGTCGGGCATGTATACGGTTCTCGCCGAAATGTCATAGACTGCCACGCCGTTGCCCGTAGAAGGCCCGCTGAAGAGGTTGCGGAAGGCATTGCCGAGCCCGCCTCGCTCCGGCGTGTCCGGCTTGGCATAGGCGAGCATTTCCGACGCCTGCGCCTTGCGCTTGCCAGGCTTGGAATCTGCCACCATCGGCTTCGAATTCGGCACGCCCGGCAGGGCCTGGTCGCCGCTTCTCGGCGAGGCCGCCGTCGGGGTGCTTGGCGCGGTGTCGGCCGCGACCGGCAGCGGCTTGGCCCTGGCCATCTGCGGCTTGGTGGTGGTCTCCGGCTGCCTGATCTCCGGCTTCTGCGGCTTCGCCGCCTTCTGTTCGGGCGCCTCGGTGGCGCGCTCGAGCGTGGTGCGCGGGCGAAGGCCGGGCACGGCGATCGTGTCGGGCAGATCGTCCTGCGGCGGCAGCGAGGCGACCTGATACGTGCCATCCTGCCCATTGTCCGGCTTGCCGGCGGGCGCGTCGCTGTTTTGCAGCGCGACGGCGGTCGGAACGTCGGCCGTCTCCTCCGGCGATATGTTGGCGAGCGCGAGCGCCAGCTCGGCGCCGGCGATCTGAGCGGGCTGCGAACCGAACCGCTCTTCCGCGGGGGCACCCGGCAGCGCGCCGCCGAAGCGGCTCGCCGAAGGCAGGCTGGCGAGCAGGAATGGCGCCTTCTCGGCACGGGCAAAGGCATCGGCAAGCTTTTGCGGCGAAAGCGCTGCACGCTTCACCACGCCGTCGAAACGATCGGCGGCTTCGGCGGCCGACGCCACCACGACCTTTTCCTGCGCGACGCTGTCGGGAGCAGGCAACTTGAGGCGTGCCATCTTGCCGTCGCGGCCTTCATTCTTCAGCTTTTCAAGAGCTTGGCCGTTATCCCTGAAGCTTGCCGCGAGGCTGAAGCAGCCGGCGTCGCAGCCGCCGGTGAGCGAGCCTGCCTTGTAGCCGCCCTTGGCGGCAAGGCGCGGCGCCCAGGCGTTGGCAATCTGCCGGCGCTGGTCGCCAAGCGCTATGGTGCGCGGCGAAAGCAGACTTTGCGGCAACCCGTTGGAAGCGGCGGTCAGCGAGGTGCTTACCGAATAGAGCCCCGCCAAGGTGCCGATGGACCATAGGGCAAGAGCGGCGCCGACAGCAGGCACCACGACCCAACGATGACCAGACTTTTTCGAAGTTACCTCCCCATGAGGAGTGTCACCCCGGTTTTTCAAACGCAAAAACGCCATACGACCACTCTCAATCGGCATGCCGGTTTGCGGACCTGGCACCCGTCACGATCACAGTTCGCCGGTGCCCCCTGCACCTTCACGCGTCTGTTGCCGATTGATTCAAAAGATGGACAAAGATGGTTAACCAATCCCTCCACCAATCGCCGATTTGGCGACGGTCCATACGAAAAGAGCCCTCCGTAGTCTTCGCCACGGTAAAAATGCTCTCCCTCACCCGCTTTGCTGCCCGTTTTTCCGGCCCCTGTCAAGAAACCGTGAAGACCGGAACCGCAACATCTTCAGCCGGCTAGAGGCCGATTTGGGTCAAAATGCGACCAAGTGGTCGGCGCTGTGACAAGTTCGTCCAAGATATATTGGACCAGCGGGCAAGCGGGCCGAACGGTGTCGCCTCGACGGATTACTCCAGAAAAGGCGCTTCCGCCGGGAGGCGGAGGCGCCTTGAAACGTGAAAACTGTGCGTCAGAGTCGTTGCGTCTTCGGCGTAGTCATTCCGGCTGATCGGCGACGCCGACAGATGCCGGTAGACCATTCCCCAGCCCTTCCAACCGGTGAACAAAAGGATGAGAACGACGATCAGCGACAGGACCAGGCCGACAGGCCACCGCCGTTTCTGCATGGGCATATCGCGAGTACCGGTTGTAGAGCTCGATCAGGACGACGATTACATTGCCACCGGCGTGGAGCCATGCGTCCTGAAGATTGCGGATCTGGTATTGCCGAGCACATCGGTGAGACCGGCAAGCGCCGCCAGGGCGGCCATGATCAGACCGTCCCCCAGCAGTCAGACTGAAGCGGTGACCCAGCCCGGATTGCCGGTTCGCCAGAAGATGACGTCGGAAACCAGGGTCGCAACGAAGAAGGCGATCGGGAACGGGATCAGCATTGCATGGATAGGATGCCCGGCAATGCTTGCCGTGCTGTGCGGATTGTGGGGGAGATCGTATGCTGGACCATGGCACTGCCTTCGTAAAGCGTGGCGAGCGCCGCCCTCAGTCCACATCACTACGCATTGCGGGCTTGGCCGCAAAAAGCCGGACAATATACGACTCCGGATGGCCCGGAATGTTCCATAACCCCGCGTCCACAATGCTACTGCGTTGCGAACTGGCAGGGGCGGCAGGGCTCAGCCGCCTCCCGCCGAGCATGCCGCGGCCAAGCCCGGGACGGGGTTCGTTTTGCCGCTGAGCCGAGCTCCCAAGGAGAGCGTCCGCGGAAAATTGCGGACGACCGCCCTCATCATGGCGGCACCGCCGGAACCAAGCGCAATGCGTGCGATGGCCTCTGCGGCCAGGACACGGGTAGAGAACAATTCTTTCCAGGCCGCCTCATAACGTCTGCCGGCCGCATCGCGCCCTCTCTGTCCGCTTGCCGCCTCGTTCAGTTCCATAGCCAGAAGCCAGCCGGACTGAAGCGCCATCGATATGCCTTCGGCAATGATCGGATGCGACTCGCCGGCAGCGTTGCCGACGCGGAAGACGTCTGCTGCGTAGCCAACGCGGATGCCCGGCCGGATTGGGCCGGCGGCAAGCCATGGACCGTCGAGGCGGGCTTGCTCCAAGGCTTCCCGCACGCCCCGGCATGTCGCCACGATATGATGCTCGACGGCTTCGGCGGCGGAGACATGGCCGTCGCGTTCGCGGGCGAGGCCGCCGCGCAGGCGGATGAGCATGTCGCGTCTTATGCAACATGAGAGGGACATGCGACCATGATCTGCGAGCACCATGCCACCATAACCGCCGGGAAACGTTAGCAGGGGCATCAGGTCGGGCGGCAGCGTCGATCCTAAAAAATGCGCCTTGAAGCCGAGGAGATCCGAGGGGCGGCTTTTCTTCTCGAGTTGGCTCGGCAGCGTCCCCGGCTCCCATGAGCCGTGCGCAGCGATGATCACCGGCGCCCGTAGGATCGTCGCCTCATCGCGGGAAGTCGCGGCTCCCGCCTGGATCCGCACCCGCTGGCGATCGCCATCCCGCTCGATGGCGATGGCGCGGTAGGGCTGGAAGATTTCTGCGCCGGCCGATCGGGCCGCATCGAGCAGCAGTGTATCCAGTATGTCGCGGCCGAGCGCGCGGCCGAAGCGGCCTCTCGCCGGGTCCCCGGACTTCGCGCCCGGCATCGGCGCCTCGACCTTGGTGTCGCCGGAAAAGAGGCCGACCCGGCGGATTTCGGGACCGGCCTCGGCGCGCCAGGCATCGCCGATCTCCAGCCGGTCGAGAAGCGCCAGATTGCTTGCAGAGATATATTCGCCACATACCTTGCGGCGCGGAAATGCGTTTTTTTCCACGATCGCCACGGCCCAGCCACGCCGGGCGAGCGCCAGAGCCGCCGACGTGCCCGCCGGGCCGCCGCCGATTACGATCGCATCGTGGGTGGGCGGCCGCCTCATGGCATATTCCCGGCAGGCATCGACGCGGCACCGACGAAGACATGAGAGAAGAGACCGGCGCGTCGCTCCTCCAGTGGTCTGCCGCCGGCGGCGCTCCAGAGATCGGAAAGCTCGCTCCCGCGAAAGCCGGCCCGCACGCTCTGGGCGGCGTCATGCCTGGTGACGTCATTGGCGCCGATCGCCGGGAGAAGACGGGCGGCGGCCAGCGCGAAGCCGGCCCTCAGCGGTTCCGTAACCAGGATGAGCGGAGCCATGCGCCGCAATAGCGAAAACAGGCGCAGCAGGCTGTCGTCGTCGAAATGATGCAGGAACAGATTGACCATGATCGCGTCGAAGGGCCTGCCACCCGCCTTTTCCGCCCAGTCGAAGACATCGGCGACAAAGGTTTTGACCTGCCATCCCAGACCGTCGAAATCCGCCACGAGCTCGGGAGTGATGAGGCCGACGCGATCGAGCATCGTCAGTTCCACCCCTGGCCAATCTCTTGCCATGCGCCGGGCCACCTTGAGCATGAAGGTGCCGTCGCCAGCCCCGATCTCCAGAATGCGGGCAGGCCTGACGGCCAAGAATTTCCTCATCAGCGACGCCATAATGGGCGCTTGGAACATCAATGCGTTGATGCGGCGCAGATCGCGCCGCGAGCGGAGCGCCCGCGGATCGTCCGGCCCGAGGCAGTCGAGGATTTCTGGGACGAGGTTCCGTTGATCGAGCGCGTTCATGAAGCGGTCTGGAACAACATGGTCTCGGCCGTCAGTCCGGGTCCGAACGACATGCCGCAGCCGCGCAGGTCGCCCGGCGCTTTCAGCATCTCCTCCATCACGAACATAACCGTTGCCGACGACATGTTGCCATATCGGCGCAGCACCTCGCGCGACGGCTCGAGTGCCGCGGGTGTGAGGTTCAGCGCCCTCTCGACGGCGTCGAGAATGGACCGCCCGCCGGGATGCACGGCCCAGAGGTCGATCGCTTCGGCTGGCCGGCCGTCGAGGATCGCGTCCTGGTTGTTGCGCAGAGCTTCTTGGATTGCCGCCGGCACCTGACCGGAGAGGAACATGTTGAAGCCATGGTCGCCGATGTCCCAGGTCATCAGGTCCCGCTGCTCGGCCGCGATGGTGCAGCGGAAGCTATCGAGCTCGATGCCGGGCGGCTCGGCAGTGACGAGCGTCGCCGCGCAGCCATCGCCCCAAAGGCAGAAGGACAGCAGCTTTTCCAGCTCGCTGGTTTCCCTCAAATGCAGCGTGCAGACTTCGATGTTGACCAGGAGGACCTTCGCACGTGAGTCGGAGCGGACGATGTGACGGGCAAGCTTGAGGGCGTTGATTGCAGCGTAGCAGCCCATGAACCCGATCATCGTGCGTTCAATACCGTCCGGCAGGCCGCAGCGCGCGGCAAGATCAAGGTCGATGCCGGGCGCGGAGAAACCGGTGCATGTGGTGACGATGAGATGGGTTATGCGCGATACCTCGTCACCAAGGCGCAGCCCGTCGACTGCCTTTTGCGCCAGGACGGGTGCTGCTTGAGCAAACATGGCCATCCTGGCGGCCGTTCCGGGAAACGCGCCGCGCTTGAAGGCTCCGCCGAGATCGGCCGACGGCCCCTCGGGGTCGAGAGCAGGCTCAAAGCAGGAGAAGCGGTGCTCAATACCGGCAAGTCCGGCCATGCGTTCGAATATCTTCCTGCGATCGGCGGCGAGCATCGAGGCCGCGTAGTCCAGATAGAACTGGTGGACCTCATGCTCCGGAACCGCTGTCGCGATCCGGTTGATATAGGCGCTGACGGACATGTACTTGTCTCCCTAGCCTCGGGCGCGGGGACGCGCTGTTGCCGGAAGGATTCCTTGCTCATGAACGCCCGTGACAGGCGCAAGACGCTGAGCGTTGCCTGTTCGATAAACGTTTGGGAAAACCTGCTTCTTCCCCGACGTGAGATCCCGAACTCAAGAATTGCAAGGGATGACAGGCAAATCAAAGCGTTACAGCCTTTCCATACCCTGACGGGCAAGGACTGCTGGCCGATCATTTGCCGCCCTGCATCGCTCCGGGCACGACCAAGGCACCTTGATCGCGCTCCGAATATTTGAAGCCGATAAAGAACAAGGCGATGATGATCAGGCAGATCGCCAGCACGGTGGTGAGGATCCTTCCCGGGTTTTCGGCTGGTGGTTTGTCTTCCATGGTGGTTCGTCTCGCATATCAACCCCGCGAGAGCGGCAAGAGTTCCGAACTCCGAACGGGTGCGTCGGACAAGCGAATGCAGGGCGCTCTGCCACGGTCACGTGACATCGATCACCACCATCAGCCCGCCGCCGCCCTTCTCTTCGACATTGTTGTTCGTGGTGTGATGCGGGATGTGACAGTGGATGAGCCACTTGCCGGGTCGCTGCGCCTTCCAGATGACATCGTAGCGCTGGCCCGGCCCGACATTGACGGTATCGGCAAGGAAGCGGGCCGAGGGAGGAATCGTCTCGCCGTCACGGGCAACCACCTCGAACGGGCCGCCATGGATGTGCATCGGATGGATAAAGCCGTTGTTGGTGCCGATAAACCGAACCTTGAGCGTCTCGCCGACCTTCATATGGATGGTGTCGGTAGATGGATAGGACTTGCCGTTGATCGTGAAGAAGTTCGGCATCCCGCCGTCCATCGGCATCGATGGATAGGTGAGGCCTTCGCGCACCAGCCATTCCTGCAGTTCGATGACATAGTCATGGTCGGCGGCGACCTCGTCGGCGGGGTTGGCTGGATCGATGATCAGCGCGCCATAGAGGCCGAGTGCCTGGGTGCGGTCGGGCTTGGCGTGCGGGTGGTAGAAATAGGTGCCGTGTTGGGTGGCGGTGAACTCGTAGGAATAGGATTGTCCGGGCTCGATTGGCGGCTGGGTGATCTCGGCCGGCCCGTCCATCTGGTTGGGCAGGATCAGGCCATGCCAGTGCACTGTCGTCTCCTCCGGCAGTCCGTTGGTGACGTTGATGCGCACCCGGTCGCCTTGACGGATATGGATGCGCGGGCCTGGAATCTGGCCGTTATAGGCATAGGCGTCGACCGCCACATCCGGCAGGATCTGCCAGCGGATCACCGCCGGCCTCAGCTCGAACAGCTTCACGCCATTCTCCATCCGGAACGGCAGGTCTTGGTCCCCTCTGGCCGAAAGGCCATAGGATGCAGTCACCAGGCGCGGGTCGGCCGCCGCCATGTCGCGCATGGCGTCAGCCGGCGTGTCACGGTCCATGATCATGCCCTGCGGCATGATCACTCCGCCGACGTCGCGGGCCGAGAGTCTGAGGTTCAGCCAGTTCGCAGGCGCTGCCATGCCGAGCGCCAGGGCCAGCGCCGACACCGTACCGAGCGCCGCTATCTGCGGCGTGGTCGCATCCGAGCGCATGTGATGAGCGGCAGCGCTGTGTTCGCCCGCCGGTCCATGGGCCCGCCGGTGATGGCCGTGCTCGCTCGCTTCAGCCTGCTGTGGGCGCTCGGTCATCAGCCCATGTTTGAGGCCGCGCGCGACCAGCCAGACATTGGCGGGATAGGCCAGCACGAAGCCGGCGATGACGCCGAGTGACATCACGCCCCAGAACAGAAGCTCGGTGGGCTCCATTGCGCGCATGTCGCGGCCCATCATCAGGAAGCTCATGACCGGAGCCATCCCGGCCATCATGAAGTTCATGGAGATGAACTCGGGCAGGAAGCTCTTCCTCACATTTTCCCGATAGCTGCCGCCCATCATTGATTTCATGAACAGCGATTGGAAGATGAAGAGGCCGAAGGCAAAGCCGGCAAGGTATTCGACGATGAGGTCGAGCCACATCGGCAGGCCGAGCGTGGCGGTGACGACCGCGGCAAGGATAATCCCGGTGGCATCGCCGGCGACGCAATGGATGGTCGAGCCTACGCCCTGCTTCCAAAGAGGTTTTGTGAAGGCCTCATGCTCGCCGGGGCGCGGTTCCTTATCGGCCAGCACATAAAGCAGCAGACCGAGCGGACCCATATAGAGCGTTACCAGGATGAAGCCCCATTTCATCACCACCGGCTCGGGATTGTTGCGGTACTGGTCGAAGCCGACATAGAGCGTCGAAGCGGCCGCGACTACGAACCAGGCAAGCAGGAAATAGTCCATCGGCTGGATGAGCATGATGCGGCCTCTGCTCGACGGAACGGCTGGTTGCATCCCCTGCGCATGAACGCGGCCGGTGGCCACTACGATCCATCCTGCGGAATTTCTGGCTCCAGGCTCGATCGAGCCTGGCCTTCCATTAGCTGGAACCCTTACCTTCGCGACGAAGTCTCGACATGGCGCATCGATGTCTTTGCCAGGGCCGGCGAGACGGAGTTGTGGGAAATAGTCAACCAGGCCGACATGGACCACCTTTCCATCTCCACGGCACAAGCGCCAGGACGTCGCCGAGGCCGATCCGGCAAAAATGCCGGCAGAGCATCGCCTGCACCTCGTTCTGCAGGTTGCACGAACTGCCATTCGAAGTTCCGGCGCAAAGTCGAATGAGGCGGGGCGTGATCAGGGCGCGATATGGCGGCGCACCGTCTTCCACTCCCGCCAGATCAGCCACATGACGATTGCATCGAAGACGGTCAGCACGAGCAGGCCGGGCGAATGCGTGTAGGAGTAGCGATAGATCTGGTAGGCCATGAAGGCGCCGAGCGCCACCAGCGAGGCCGGGTAGGACCAAAGCTTGCCGCGCAGCAGG
Organism: Mesorhizobium sp. B4-1-3; assembly: GCF_006439355.1. Lineage (GTDB taxonomy): Bacteria > Pseudomonadota > Alphaproteobacteria > Rhizobiales > Rhizobiaceae > Mesorhizobium. The sequence continues at coordinate 29,311 of NZ_VFTG01000014.1, read as the reverse complement.
CCGATGACCAGCAAGAGTTTGATCAGCCCGTGGCTGAGCAGGTAGAAGGCATAGAATTGCTTGCTGGCGAGGGAGAACTCGGCCGCCATCCGCGACAGGTGGGCGGCAATGAAGTCGGTGGGATCCTCGATCAGTTCGTCCTGGGTGAACATGTTGACCCAGGAGGCGATCGTTTCGGTGGTGATGAGGTAAAGCAGCACACCGCTGACGCACTCGATCAAGGCATGGGCACCTTTTAGCCATACACCGACCTCAAAGAGCTGGTGAATGCGGTGCTCGCTGGCGGGTTTCAACGATCGACCTCACTTTTACACAGGGACATCAGGTAGGAATGGACGCTTCTCTCACGCACTGGATCAATTCGGCCGCCGGCATAAGCCTGCTTCTTGATAGGACAATGATCATCATCTCACAAATCGGCGTGCCGCTGATGGTGATCGCGGTCGCCCTTCAATGGTGGTCGAGGGCCGATCGCTCCCATGTGCGCCATGCCTGCCTGTCCGCCGGGCTTTCCTTTCTGCTCGGGCTGGCGATCAACCAGGGTATCCTGCTCTTCGTTCACCGGATCAGGCCCTACGACGCCGGCGTCACCCATCTTCTCATTGCGCCCAGCGCCGATTGGTCGTTCCCCTCCGATCACGCGACCGCCAGCACGGCCATCGTCGCTGCCTTCGCCATGCAGGCGCTGCCGCGCCGCACGCTGGCGCTGTTCGCGGTTGCGTTCGTCATCTGCTGGTCCAGGATCTTCATCGGAACGCATTATGTCAGCGACGTGATCGGCGGCGCCGCCACCGCCGCCATCGCTGCGCTGGCGGTCCGGCTGGCCTATAAGGAGAATTCGCGGCTCGACGCCTTCGCCACAAGGCTCCTCTGAACGCGCCGCCAAGGCGCCCGGCTGCGGTTTCACGAAAAAGGATGATGGACGGCGCATCACAAAACTGACGCGCTCGACCCGTTATATGCTAAGGCTCCCGTTGCCAACACAGAGTTCATCGTCATGGAAGCCAGCGAATTGCAGGCCATAGGTGATACGCTGATGCGCGTCGTCACCCCCGATATGAAACCGAAAGACCTGCTCAAGGCCGTGCGAAAACTGCATCCGGATGCCAAGAAGAAGGACATTGCCCGGGCAGCCTTCCACGCCATCATCGCCAACGCCGACCAGGATCTCGGCAAATCGGGAAATCTCCAGGCCTTCGCGCTTGCCGAGCGTACCCAGCGATCGGAATAAATTGCCGCGAATTGTAGCGTCGGGCTTGCCGGAACATTAATAAGCGATTGCTAATTTAAAGGCTCGGCCGGCAGCTGGCCCCCAACCGGTAACAAGTCCATGACCAAAAACCTCGGCAATGCCAAACCCAGCGCGCCCGCCAAGGAGATGAACCCCTCGCTGTTCAGCAAGGCCGCGCCGGCACTGTTTCCGCTGATCGTCGCGGCGCTCGGCTACCTCATCGGCCGGCATTTCTTCGGCTTTTGACGCTGGCGTTCGGCGCGTTTGCTTGCCGGTCGGTCGAAGCACAACTGGTCGTGAGGGCATGCCTTGCAGCTTTGGTCCTAGGGCCTAGGTCGTTCTTGTCCTTGGCCAGGCCCGAGCGCATGCTTGTGACAGCCGGCGGCCTCGCAAACTCCGGTCAGGCCCGGCCGCCGAACCCAGTATCACCCCCCAAGGCTGCCGGGCCGCCACCGCGCGAATTCGTCCGCACTCCCGTAAAGCAAATGCCGGATCGCGCGATCCGCAGTCCCATCCGGACGCTTTCGAAAATCCGCTGCCGCGTCCTCGCGCATACCAAACGTCGTGGCGAAGTGGAATTCCGCTACGCCAAGATGCAAAGGCATGCCTGATCCGTCATGCTCGTTTTTACTCGCGAGGCCCAGCAATTTTATTGAATAACGGCGGGCCCTTTGCACTAACTGTCGACAAGCCACACTTCCCAGAAACTCAAAGAACGCTAGGTCATATTGGAAAGCAACTAGGCAGTTTCTTCGAACGAAGAGCAGGAGCTGTATATGGTAACGAGCGAGCCAAACAGTGTCCGCGTAAAAGCCGTCAATGGCCAATGGATCGTGCGCGTTGTCGATGGCGGCAGGCTGACGCAGCAAGTGTTCGATATTCACGCGCAGGCCGAAATCTTCGCCGAGGAGGAGCGGCTGCGATTGGGGCTGCCCGGCGAGCCGCCGACGGAGGAGCCGGTCGGGCCGCTGCGGCGCGGGCGGGCGCGCTGAGGCATCTTCCGCACGAGGAGCTTGGCAACCGCGGGCGTCCTGCTGCTACCCCAAATGCTCCGCCCTGAGCCGCTCTTTCATCCGCTCAAGCGCCGGCTCGCCGCCGGCCGCGAGTTCATCCGCGATCCGCGCGAGCTTGTCGTCGGCTCTGCGATGTTTGCTGCCCCAGGCGCCCAGCGTCGCCAGCACCGGTAGAAGGTCGATGCCGGCTTCGGTCAGCCGGTAGATCGCCTTCAGCCCGTGCGTCGGGTCGCTGCTGCGGGTGAGGATGCCTTCGTCGACCAGTGTCTGCAGCCGCTCGGCGAGCGTGCGGGACGAGATGCCTTCGTCGGATTGCAGGAACTCGCGAAAATGCCTTTTCCCGGCGAAGACCAGGTCGCGGATGATGAGCAGCGTCCAGCGGTCGCCGAGCAGTTCGAGCGAGAGGTTGATCGGGCAGCCGGATCGTCTTTTGGTCGACATTAGTACGGTTCCATTTTTAAATCACTTTACTATTGACATCATTCATGCCTTGCGTCAATTAGTTCCAAAAGTAAATCATTGGCGAGAGGAGATCGATATGAACCGGCATGCCATCCGCACGATCGTGGTCGTCGGCGCAACCAGCGAAGTCGGCGTCGAGGTCTCGGCCAGGCTGACCGGGGCAGGGCACACGGTGCGCGGTGTCGCCCGCAGCCTGGGCTTTGCCCTCGACGATCAGGCGGCGCTCGACGCCGCCTTCTCGGGCGCCGACAGCGCTTACGTGATGATCCCCTTCGATGTCACGGCGACCGATCTGCATTGCTTTGAGGACGATGTCGGCGCACGGCTGGCATCCTCCATCGCCAAGGCGGGCCTGCGCCGGGTCGTGCTCCTCAGCGGTCTCAACGCCCATCTCAAAATGGGCACCTCGCTTGGCGCTGCGCTGATGGAAGAGCGGCTCGCGGCGCTAGGCCTGGAGGAACTCGTCTATCTGCGCGCCTCCTTCTTCATGGAGAATTTCATCAAGGGCATGGGCTTCGTCGAGCAGGCGCCGTCCGGCGTCTTCGCCTCGCCCTTCCGTGGCGACCTGCCGATGCCGCTGATTGCCGCCAAGGACGTTGGCGAGCGCGCCGCCGAGCTATTGAGCGCCGAACATTTCCCGGCCCGGCGCGTTGTCGAATTGCACGGCGGCGGCCGCTACACGCTCGAACGGGCCACCACGATCCTGGGCCGGGCGATCGGCAAGGATGTCACCTATCATGAAGCGCCGTTCGCCGATGCGCGCGCCGGCATGGTCGCCAATGGCATATCGGCGAGTTTTGCCGATGCGCTGGGTGAGACGGCGGCAAGCTTCAACAGAGGCGAGCGCTGGGCGCTGGAAGTCCCCTCTGCCGAAAATGCCACACCGACCAGTTTCGAAGCCTGGGCCCAAGCTTTCGCCCGTTCGCGCGCCGCGGCCTGAGCCTTCACAGGCAGCCAATTTCTGCAAGGGAAACCGGATATGAAAAAGCTCATCCTGCAAATGCAGATGTCGGTCGACGGTTTTGTCGGCGCCGACGAGGACCGTCGATGGCAGCTCTGGGAGTGGGGCGATGACAGCGCCTGGGACGAGGAGCTTAAGCAGGACTTCAACGCCGTCTTCACGACCGTCGACACCATCCTCTTGAGCCGCAAGATGGCTGAGGAGGGCTATCTAACCCATTGGGGCAATGCGGCGAAGAAATATCCGCAGGATCCCTTCTATGCCTTCGCGCGACGCATCGTCGAGGTCGAAAAGGTGGTAGCGAGCGACAAGCTCGAGGCTTCGCGCTGGGAGCGCACGCGGGTTGTGAGCGGTGACCTGCCGCGCGAGGTGCACAGGCTGAAGCAAGGCCAAGGCGGCGACATCGCCGTGTTCGGCGGTGCCGGCTTTGCCTCGGCGCTGATCGCCGCCGGCCTTGTCGACGAGTTCCAGTTCTTCATCAATCCGGCGGTGCTGGGCAGCGGCCATCGCATATTCGGCGAGGGCGACTTTGGCAGGCTGAAGCTTCTCGGCTCGAAGCCTTATGCCAGCGGCATGGTGGTGAGTCGCTACGCGCCGGAGCGATGAGAGATGATAATCGAAGCCGTGCTACCGTGATTCAATCCGGCAGCCTGCCTTCCTAACTGCCTGTCTGGCCGCGCCTTTCCCGGACGGTCGGAAGCTTCCTCCGCTGACCAGCCGCAGGTGGCCGGCTGGCCGTCCGGGCCGCGGCCAGGCTGCATGATCGTTGCCCGCGGCGACGAACCCGCGGGCCTCATGATGTCAGGCCGATAAGCGCTTGCCTACTGCCCCGCTTGGTCGGCGTCCGTCAGCGTGCCGAGGAAGGCGACGATGTCGTCGATCTCGGCGTCGGTCAGCGCCGGCTTGTCGCCGGGCTTTCTGCCGTTGAACGGCGGATCGGTGTTGAGGTTCGGCCAGTAGGCTTTTGGCAGATCGTCGAATTTGTCGACCGTGCCATCGGCTTTCTTCGGATACCAGCGCGCGGGATCGCTGTCGCGGCTGGCGTAGAAGGCGACCGCCTCGCGCAGCGTGTGGAAATAGCCATTGTGGAAGAAGCTCTTGCGCAGCGCCACGTTGCGCAGAGTCGGCGTCTTGAACAGGCCGCAATAGTCGGTCCGCCCCTTGAAGTCAGTGCGCAGCGGACCGCACAGGCCGAGGTCTACATAATTCGGGTCGGCATTGGCGGGGATCGCCGGATTGCGCGGCACGGCGATCCCGATCAGGCCGTAGTCGGTGAATTGCGGCGGCTCGCCGTCATTGGCGGGCTCGCTCAGATGGCAGCTGGCGCAATTGCCCTTGGTCTCGTCCTCGAACAGCATCCGGCCATGCAGCTCCTGCACAGAAAGCTGTGCCTTGCCGGCGAGGAAGGCGTCGTAGCGGCTGGAATAGGGATAGAAATCTGCGCTGCTTTGCTCGAAGGTGCCGAGCGCTTCGACCGCGGCATCGAAGGCGTCCTGCGGATGATCGAAGACATCGGCGCCGAACGCTGCCTTGAAAGCGTCGGCATAGGGCGCCTTGCGCAGGCTGGCGACCACGGCGCCCTCATCCTTGTTGCCCATCTCGAAGGAAGATAGCAGTGGGATGCTCGCCTGGTCCTTGCCGTGGTCGGCGCGGCCGTCCCAGGTCAGGCCGCCGGTCGGGCCGTTATCGATGCTCTCGTCGCCTTCATCCTCGGAGTCGTAGAAATGCTCGGTGAAGGCTGGCGCCGCCTGCAGGTAGCGCAGCGATTGCACGGCGCGAACGCCGGGCCGGTCGAGATTGGCTCCGCCCATCTCGACCGGCGAGGCTGAGGCCGGCCCGAAGGCGTGATTGGGATCATGGCAGGACGAGCAGGCCTGCTTGCCCGAGGCTGAGAGAGACGGATCGAAGAACATCTGCCGCCCCAGCGCCGTCAGCGCGTCCGCGCGGGCATAGGCTTCCTGGCGCGACATTGGGCCGGGATGGACGCCGGAAGGTTTCGCGGTGTTGGCAGGTGCGGTCAAGCCGACGATCGAAGCTGCCATAAGAGCGATCGCGCGGTTTTTCCGTCCCAACGTCTGCGGCGACATCCCTGATTTTCCTCGCCCGATCTCGTTCGCGACGTAAGGCCCGATTTTTCGCGACGTAGGGATCAAGTGCAACGGATTGATGACTGCCCGTCTCGCTCACGAAACCGTGTTCGGACGCTGCAGAACTGTCACATAGGTGACAAGGCGTCGAAGTAGCTGGGCATTAATGCAGCTGCGTTCCTGCATTGCCGTCCTCCAGCCATTTCCAAGCCACGAGGCATTTCCCGATGACCCGGACCTTTCTCTCACTTTGCCTCGCCTCCACGGCGCTGGCATCGCTCGCCGCTGCTGCCCAGGCCGCTCCTCCCGGCTACGACAAGATCGACACCGTCGTGGTCATCTACGCTGAGAACCGCAGCTTCGATAACCTCTATGGCGGCTTCCCTGGCGCCAATGGCCTGGCCAATGTATCGCCCGAGCAGGCTCGCCAGCTCGACCGCGACGGCAAGCCGCTTTCTGAACTTCCGCCGGTCTGGGGCGGCTTGACCGGAAAGGGTGTAACCCCGGCGGTGACGGAAGCGCAGAGCGCGCATCTTGCCAATGCAGTGTTCGCCATTGACGATCCCAAGGGCTTCAACGAAGGGACCAATGTCGTCACGCACGACCTCTGGCACCGCTTCTATCAGGAGCAGATGCAGATCGACGGCGGCCGGAACGACAAGTTCGTCGCCTGGGCCGATTCCGGCGCGCTGGTCATGGGCCATTACGACGGCTCCAACCTGCCGATGTGGAACGTCGCCAAGAAATACGTGCTGGCCGACAATTTCTTCCAGGGCGCCTTCGGCGGCTCCTTCCTCAACCACTTCATGCTCGCCTGCGCCTGCGCGCCTTATTATCCGAATGCGGACACCAGTCCGGTGAAGGGCCAGATCGCCGTCGTCGAGGCGGACGGCGTGACGCTGAAGCCGGCCGACAATTCGCCCGCCTCGGCGCTGGGCGGCGTGCCGAAATTCGCCAATGACGGCGCAATCACCCCCGACTTCTACGCCGTCAACACCATGCAGCCGCCTTACCAGCCGAGCGCCAACAAGCCGGCCGAGGGCGGCGACAAGGCGCTGGCCGATCCGGCTCAGCCGAACACGCTGCCGCCGCAGCACGAGATCACCATCGGCGATCTCCTGACGCTCAAGGGCGTTTCCTGGGCCTGGTATGCGGGCGCCTGGCAGGCGGCACTTGACGGCAAGAACGCGACACCGGTGCCGAACTTCCAGTTCCACCACCAGCCCTACAACTATTTCGCCGCCTATGCGCCGGGCACCGCCGCGCGGGCCGAGCATCTCAAGGATGGCGGCCTCGACGGCGTCGACTTCGTCAAGGCAATCGATGACGGCAAGCTGCCGGCCGTCACCTTCTACAAGCCGCAGGGCAACCTCAACGAACATGCCGGCTATGCCGATGTGACCTCGGGCGACCAGCACCTGGCTGATCTCGTCGCGCATCTGGAGAAGAGCCCGCAATGGGCGCATATGCTGGTGGTCATCACCTATGACGAGAATGGCGGCTTCTGGGACCACGTCGCGCCGCCCAAGGCCGACCGCTGGGGTCCAGGCAACCGCATTCCGGCATTCATCATCTCGCCCTATGCGAAGATGGGCATGGTCGACCACACGCAGTACGACACCACCTCGATCCTGCGCTTCATTACCAACCGTTACGACCTGCCGGTGCTGCCCGGCATCGTCACCCGCGACAAGGCGCTGCGCAACAACGACCAGCCGCCGATGGGGGATCTGACGGCGGCGCTGGATCTGACGAGGTAGCGTTTCAGGACTTGAGTTCCTCGCCCGCCAGAGGCGGGGAGGGGTGTCCGCGAAGCTGACGGAGAGGGGCTTTCGTAGGGCGCTCCCCTTCTCCGTCTCGGCTTCGCCGAGCTCTCCCCATTTCCTGCGGGCGAGGAAACGCCAATCGCCCACGATCTGCGCCGACGATTGCCTCAGTGAATTCCCGTCCGCTATCAATGGCCTCCAAACTGGAGACGACACGATGGCGGACCTCAAAATCAGAACCCGCAACGTCGGCGCGCTCGCCGTCCTGCCACCTGGCGGCCTGCCGGCGGTTACGACGCCCACCGGCGGCACGGTCGATGTCGTCACCCAGGTCAGCGCTCCGGGCTTCAGCCCGCTCGATTTGCTCTACGCTTCTTTGGCCGCCTGCATGGTGCTCAGCGCCCGCATCGCCGCCACCCGCCTCGGCGTCGCCGACCGGCTCGGCGAGGTGAGGGCGGAGGTCACCGGCGACAAGGCGAAGGACGAGCCCTCGCGGGTGGAGACATTCACCGTCAGATTGGAGATCACCGGCGACCTCGACGTTGCGACCAAGCAGCGGATCCTCGCGGACGCCGAAGACATCTGCACCGTCTCCAACACGCTGCGCCGCGCGCCCGCGCTTCACGCGACGCTGGGGTGAGGGCGATGGCGCATCTTTCGCCGATCGACTACGCGACCGCCTCGGACGATATCCGCGCCGAGCACGACCGCGAGCTTAAGCTGCGCGGCCGCATGACAAACATGAAGCGTATCTTGCTGCATTCGCCCGCCGCCCATCGCATCTACGCCGAATGGTTCACGCTGCGCGACCTGCTCAGGCCCACGCTCGACGACCGCGCGATCTGGCTGTTCTCCAAGGCGATCGCTGAGACGATGCGCGCCGAAATCCCGGTGACCTTCTTTCGTCGCGCATTGATCGAGAGCGGCATCGATCCCGAAGCGATCGAGCCCACCGCGCATGAGGCTCTGCTGATATCCTTCGGCAAGGCGGTCGCCGCCGATGGCAATGCCGTTCCGGACGAGACCTGGGCCGCGCTAAAGGCACGCTACGACGAGGCGCTGCTGGTCAACCTCACCGCCTTCGCCGGCGTCATGGTGGCGACCTGCGTGTTCACCAATGCGGTCAAGGTCGATCTCGATCCCGAGCTGGAGATGTATCGGAGGCGGTGAGGCGCGACTTCTCTCTCTCCCTGTGGGAGAAGGTGGATCGGCGCGCAGCGCCGAGACGGATGAGGGGTGTTCCAGCTTGGCGACAAGGTTGAAATCGCCGCCGCCTCATTCCTTCCAGCATCCCTCATCCGACCTCGCTTCGCGAGGTCACCTTCTCCCGCAGCGGAGAAGGGGAGGCCGCCCACCTCCGCAGGAATCGGGTGGCCGATGCACGTTCTTCGCCCCACTTTGGCACCAAGCGAAGGAGCCAACCATGACCATGCATTCCCTCAGTGCCAAGCGCGTCGGCCGGTCCTCCGAATCTCGCGTCGCCGCGCAGGATTGGCGCGGCATCGTCTCCGATCTCAACGCCCATGGCTGCGCCGTCATGCCCGGCCTGCTGTCAGCGGAAGAATGCGCCGATATCGCCGGCCTTTATCCGCATGAGGAGCATTTCCGCAGCCATGTGGTGATGGCCCGCCACGGCTTCGGCAAGGGCGAATATCGCTATTTCAAATACCCGCTGCCGGACCTGATCGAAGGCCTGCGCTCCGCCCTCTATCCACGCCTCGCCACCGTCGCCAATGATTGGAACGAGAAGATGGGCGTGGCGCTTCGTTATCCCGCCGATCACGCCGCCTTCCTGAAGCGCTGCCACGACGAGGGCCAGACGAGGCCGACGCCGCTTCTCTTGCAATACGGTCCCGGCGACTTCAACTGCCTGCACCAGGACCTCTACGGCACGCTCGCCTTCCCGCTGCAGGTGGCGATCCTGCTGTCCGAGCCCGGTGAGGATTTCACTGGGGGCGAGTTCGTGCTCACCGAGCAGCGCCCGCGCATGCAAAGCCGCGCCGAAGTGGTGCCGCTCAAGCGCGGCGATGCGGTGATCTTTACCGTGCACAATCGACCGGTGCAGGGAACGAAGGGGTACTATCGTGTGAATTTGCGCCACGGCGTGAGCAGGCTGCGGTCCGGGCGGCGGCATACGGTGGGGATCATCTTCCACGACGCGAGGTGAACAGGCAGCAGGCAGTGGGTTACGTCCGGGCCAAGCAGCGGTGAGGGGTTCCCTTATCGCACGTACTCCCTTATTGGGCCTACTCCCTACTCCCTACTCCCTACTCCCTAATCCCTAATCCCTACGAGCCCATGATCCGCCTTGAAAATATCGGCAAGCAGAACGGCCGACAGATCGTCTTCATCGAAGCTTCGGCCGCGTTGCAGAAGGGCGAGAAGGTTGGGTTGGTCGGCCCGAACGGCGCCGGCAAGACGACCTTGTTTCGCATGATCATCGGCCAGGAGCAGCCTGACGAAGGCCAGGTCTCGGTCGATCGCGGCGTTACCATCGGCTATTTCAGCCAGGATGTCGGCGACATGGGCGGATTAAGCGCCGTCGCCGAAGTCATGGAAGGCGCCGGGCCGGTGAGCGCTGTCGCCGCCGAGATGCGCGAGCTCGAGCACGCCATGGGCGATCCCGAGCGCGCCGACGTGATGGACGCCATCATCGAGCGATACGGCGAATTGCAGCATCGCTTCGAGGAGCTCGACGGCTATGCGCTCGACGGCCGCGCCCGCGAGGTGCTGGACGGCCTCGGCTTCTCGCAGGAGATGATGGATGGTGACGTTTCAAAACTTTCCGGCGGCTGGAAGATGCGCGTCGCGCTCGCCCGCATCCTCCTCATGCGGCCCGACGTCATGTTGCTCGACGAGCCGTCGAACCATCTCGACCTCGAAAGCCTGATCTGGCTCGAAAAATTCCTGAAGGACTATGACGGCGCGCTGCTGATGACCTCGCATGACCGCGAGTTCATGAACCGCATCGTGTCGAAAATCATCGAGATCGACGCCGGCGCGCTCACCTCCTATTCCGGCAACTACGAATTCTACCAGGAGCAGCGCGCGCTGGCCGACAAGCAATTGCAGGCGCAGTTCGAGCGCCAGCAGGCGATGCTGGCCAAGGAGATCGCCTTCATCGAGCGTTTCAAGGCGCGCGCCTCGCATGCCGCGCAGGTGCAGAGCCGGGTGAAGAAGCTCGACAAGATCGACCGCGTCGAGCCGCCCAAGCGCCGCCAGACGGTAGCCTTCGAGTTTCAGCCGGCGCCGCGCTGCGGCGAGGACGTGGCGACGCTGAAGGGCATCCACAAGGCCTATGGCAGCCGCACCATCTATTCGGGGCTCGACTTCCAGATCCGCCGCCGCGAGCGCTGGTGTGTGATGGGCGTCAACGGCGCCGGCAAGTCGACGCTTTTGAAGCTGGTCGCCGGCGCCTCCGAGCCCGACGAGGGCACGGTCGCGCGCGGGCCGAGCGTCAAGATGGGCTATTTCGCCCAGCACGCCATGGAATTGCTCGACGGCGAGCGCACCGTCTTCCAGACGCTGGAGGACAATTTTCCGCAGGCCGGGCAGGCGCCGCTGCGCGCATTAGCCGGCTGCTTCGGCTTCTCGGGCGACGAGATCGAGAAGAAGTGCCGCGTGCTGTCGGGCGGCGAGAAGGCGCGACTGGTGATGGCCCTGATGCTGTTCGATCCGCCCAACCTCCTGGTGCTCGACGAGCCGACCAACCACCTCGACATCACCACCAAGCAGATGCTGATCGAGGCGCTGTCGCAGTATGAAGGCACGATGCTCTTCGTCTCGCACGACCGCCATTTCCTGGCGGCGCTGTCGAACCGTGTTCTGGAGCTTACGCCCGAAGGCATCCACACCTATGGCGGCGGCTACACGGAATATGTCGCCCGCACCGGCCAGGAGGCGCCGGGGCTGAGGGGGTAGCGACCGCTTCTCAGCCGAAAAGTCTCGTCACAAAGCCGCTGAACCAGGCTTGCTGCGCTGCATGGTGGGCTTCCATCAGCTGGTCCTGCTCGTCCCGGTCCTGCGCGCCGAGCGTGCCATAGGGTGCGCCTTGCCGCTCCTGCCAGCGGCGGAAGCCGGCCGGACCCTGCTCCGCATGGAACTGCAGCGCGTAGGTCCTGTCGCCGATCCGGAACGCCTGATTGGGGAAGGTTTCGCTCGAGGCGAGGTGCACCGCGCCCGCCGGCAGGGCGAAAGTATGGAAGTGATTCTGCGGCAGGAAGAGCGGCCGATCGAGAAAGTCGCCGGCCTCGGCCGTCGGCGTGATCTCGAAATAGCCGAACTCCCTGATGCCGCTTTCCACCGGCCCGACATCGGCGCCGAGATGCCAGGCGATCTGCTGCGCGCCCTGGCAGATGCCAAGCAGCGGCAGATCGTTGTCCAGGCAATGCTCGATCAGCGCGGCTTCGTGATCGAGGAACGGATGCTTGTCGGTATCGAAGACGTTGAACGGGCCGCCATAGATCACGGCTCCGTCGACATTTTCGAGATCGATCGCTTCGCCCTTGAAAGGCATCGCCGTCGTGACCGCGTGGCCGTTAGCCTCCAGAGTGGTCTGAACATGATCGTCGCCCGGTTCTTCCGAGTGCCGGACCAGAACGATGCGCTTCATCGGAGGCTCCTGCCGCTCGTTTCGCGAGAACCACGATAAAGCTTAGCGGGCTGCTGGAAATGTACCAGCGTCCAGTTCCGACTGGACGCTGGTAGGCTGCACAAGCGCGCCACCGGCGCGCTTAACCCTTCGCCAAGCCGCGATCGATCAGCCGCGCAAGACGCGCCGAGAAGGCCTTGGCATCGGCCGGCTTGTCGCCGTCGAGCACCCGCGCTTCGTCATAAAGCAGATGCGCGGCGTCTTCCTTGAACGCCTTGTCGTCGTCGCCGAGCTTTGCCAGCGCCGCCACGCGCTGATGGCGCGGGTTGATCTCGAGGATCGGCTTGGCAGCCTTGTCGAGCCGGCCGGCGGCGTTGAGCAGGCGCTCGAACTGGCGGTCCGGGCCATGCTCCGGCGCGACGAGGCAGACGGCGCTTTCGGTCAGCCGGTCGGAGGCCTTCACGTCCGACACCTCCTCGCCGAGCGCCGTCTTCACGAAAGCCAGGAAGGCGGCGATGTCCGATGACGTCTCGGCATCCGGTTTCGCCGCATCGTCGGGCAGCGGGATGTCGGCAAGCTCGGCCGCGCCCTGCGTCACCGACTTGAACGGCTTGCCGTCGAATTCCGGCGCCATCGTCACCCAGAAACTGTCGACGGGATCGGTGAGCAGCAGCACCTCGATGCCGCGCGCGCGAAACCCTTCGAGCTGCGGCGAGGCTTCGAGCCGGGCACGGTCGTCGCCGGCCATGAAGAAGATCGCCTTCTGGCCTTCCTTCATCGCTCCGACATAGTCGGCAAGGCTGCGCCAGCCTTCGCCCGAAGCGGTCGAGCGGAAGCGGGCAAGCTTCAGCAACTGCTCGCGGCGCTCGTAATCCTCGTAAAGCCCTTCCTTCAGCACGACGCCGAAATTATCCCAGATCTTCCCGTAGGCTTCGGCATCGTTTTCCGCGGTTTTGGCGAGGTCGCCCAACACGCGATTGGTCACGCCCTTGCGGATCGCGGCGAGCAGGGGGCTTTCTTGGATCATCTCGCGCGAGACGTTGAGCGGCAGGTCGGCGGAATCGACCAGGCCGCGCACGAAGCGCAGGTAGCGCGGCAGGAGATCGGCATCGTCTGTGATGAAGACGCGCCGCACATAGAGCTTCATGCGGCCTTTGCGGTCCTGGTCGAAGAGATCGAACGGCCGCGATCCGGGCACGAAGGCGAGCACGCTGTATTCCTGCCGGCCCTCCGCGCGGAAATGGATGGTCGAGGCCGGCTCGTCATACTGGCCGGCGATGCTGCGGTAAAAATCAGTATATTCCTCCGGCTTGATCTCGCTCTTCTGCCGCACCCAGAGCGCCGTGCCGTCGGCGATGTCGCGCGGCTCGGCGCCGGGTTTTTCGACCAACGTGATCGGCACGGGCACATGGCCCGACTGCGACTTCGCCAGCCCTTCGAGCCTGTAGGGCGTGGTGTAGGAAGAGGCGTCCTCCATCAGGTGCAACACGATGCGCGTGCCGCGCTTGGGCGCGGCCTCGAGCGGCGCCGGCGCGATTTCATAAGTGCCTTTGCCGTCGGACGACCAGCGGAAGGCCTCGTCGCTGCCGGCCTGTCGGCTGATGACGTCGACCCGGTCGGCGACCATGAATGCAGAATAGAAGCCGACGCCGAACTGCCCGATAAGCTGCGTGTCTTCCGCCGCCTTGCCGGCCTCGACGCGCTCCATGAAGGCGCGCGTGCCGGAGCGCGCGATCGTGCCCAGCGCCTCAGCCATCTCGTCGCGGCTCATTCCGATGCCGTTGTCCTCGACGGAAAGCTGCTTATTGTCAGGGTCCGCAGCGATCGTGATGCGCGGCTTCGGATCGTCGCCCAGGAGCTCGGGCCGGCTCACCGCCTCGAAGCGCAGCTTCTCGCAGGCGTCCGCTGCGTTGGAGATCAGCTCGCGCAGGAACACATCGCGGTCCGAATAGACCGAATGCACCATCATGTGCAGCAGCCGCGAGACATCCGCCTCGAATGTCCTGGTTTCCGTCGCCTTCGTGTCCGTCGTCATTCAGAATTCCTGGGTTGGTCGTTGTCCGCCGCGCCAGCACGCGCCGGGCTCAAATCTTCAGCCATTGTTGCTTGTGGACGCGCGCCCGGCCGGCGCTGCGGGCGCCAGTGAGATCATGTCCGGGGCTAGAATATCGTGACGGCGGGCGAAGGCAACAAGGGTCGCCCGCACCGTCTCCGCGTCGATTTCGCCGGCAATGCCGGCTTTGCAGGCGTTGAGCGCGGTCCCATGCGCGCTGCTCCGGCTCGCCGCGGGCCAATCCTGCAGCAAGCCATAGGCCTCCGCCACGGTCTCCAGCCGCACCGGCAAGCCGATGCCGACGAGCACCGTGACAGGCTCTTCAAAGCGGTCTTGGTTCATGGTCTGAACCCTCTTTCGCATGTATGACCATGGCGCCGGAGCGAAGCCCTCCGGCGAGCGCGTGACGGCGCGGGTAGGGCGGTTGCAGGACGACGCCGTGCGGCCGCGGCTGGCCTATCCCCGGGAAGGCCTGCACGACCACCGGCCCCGCCGGCGTTGAGTGCGTCGCTGAACTTTGCTGGTTCAGGCGCGGCGGCGGCAGCGCGCTATGCGCCTTGGCCAGGGCTTCGATCCAGGCGGCGACCGCCAGCGGCACCGGCGCGCGCCCTTCGATCCAGCGCGTCGCATCGGTCCTGGAACAGCCAAGCTCCTGCGCGAGGTCGGCGGCTTCCCATCGCAAGGTCCTCAGGCATTCCCGCAAGCGTCCCGCAATCATGGCGATCGTATTCCCTGTGCAAGCGTCTATCCTATCTCGATGCAGTTGATGGACCCCGCCCGCGAGGGGCGGGGGGCCAGTCTCGCTCAGCTTCGCGCGGATGTTTCGCTGGCCGACACCTGCTGCGCGGCAAGGAACATCAGCGTCGAGGCGACAGTCCGCCGGCTCCATCCGGCAGCTTCGGCCGCGTCGAGCAGGCCGGCTAACAGCGGCTTCAGCGCGCTTCGGCATTCGGCTTCATAGGCAAGGAATTCGCTTGCCGGATGCGCCGGCGCCGGAATCGAACCATTGCCGCTCATCATGTTCATGAGGGCCTCCCATTTGTTCCTGGTGAGGTGCCCGCTCCCAAATGGGAGCGGGCTTTTCGTCAGCGCCTCAGAAGTCCATCCCGGCGCCGGCCGGCATGGCCGGGGCGGCTTCCTTCTTCGGCTTCTCGGCCACCATCGCCTCGGTGGTGACAAGCAGTCCTGCGACCGAGGCCGCGTCCTGCAGCGCGGTGCGCACCACCTTGGCGGGATCGATGACGCCCTGCTTGTAAAGATCGCCATACTCGCCGGTCTGGGCATTCCAGCCAAAGGCGAAGTCAGTCTTCTCGCGCAGCTTGCCGACGATGATCGAGCCTTCCGATCCAGCATTCTCGGCGATCTGGCGCGCCGGAGCCTCGATCGCGCGCCGCACGATATCGACGCCGTATCTCTGGTCTGGATTATCGACGGCGACCGTGTCGAGCGCCTTGGCCGCCCTGAGCAGGGCGACGCCGCCGCCGGGCAGGATGCCTTCCTCGACCGCGGCGCGCGTGGCGTGCAGCGCGTCGTCGACGCGGTCCTTCTTCTCCTTGACCTCGACTTCCGTGGCGCCGCCGACCCGGATCACCGCGACGCCGCCGGCGAGCTTGGCCAGCCGCTCCTGCAGCTTCTCGCGATCATAGTCGGAAGTGGTCTCCTCGATCTGCGCCTTGATCTGCGCGACGCGGCCTTGGATCTCGGCCTTCTTGCCGGCGCCGTCGACGATGGTTGTGTTCTCCTTCTCGATGGCGACCTTCTTGGCGCGGCCGAGCATCTCCAGCGTGACGTTCTCCAGCTTGATGCCGAGATCCTCGCTGATGGCCGTGCCGCCGGTGAGGATGGCGATGTCCTCCAGCATGGCCTTGCGACGGTCGCCGAAGCCCGGAGCCTTGACGGCGGCGACTTTCAGTCCGCCGCGCAGCTTGTTGACCACCAGCGTGGCCAGAGCCTCGCCCTCGACATCCTCTGCGATGATTAGCAGGGGCTTGCCCGACTGGACCACCGCCTCGAGCACGGGAAGCAGCGCCTGCAGGTTGCCGAGCTTCTTCTCATGGATCAGCACATAAGGCTCGTCGAGCTCGACGCGCATCTTGTCCTGATTGGTGATGAAATAGGGTGAGAGATAGCCGCGGTCGAACTGCATGCCTTCGACGACTTCCAACTCGGTCTCCGCGGTCTTGGCTTCCTCGACGGTGATGACGCCTTCGTTGCCGACCTTTTCCATGGCCTCGGCCAGGAAACGGCCGATCTCGGCATCGCCGTTGGCCGAAATGGTGCCGACCTGCGCGATCTCGTCGTTTCTGGTGATCTTGCGGGCGTTGGTCTTGAGTTCGGCGACGACCGCATCCACCGCCTTGTCGATGCCGCGCTTCAGATCCATCGGGTTCATGCCGGAGGCGACGGCCTTGGCGCCTTCGCGAACGATCGCCTGGGCGAGAACGGTCGCGGTGGTCGTGCCGTCGCCCGCGAGATCGTTGGTCTTCGAAGCGACTTCGCGGACCATCTGGGCGCCCATGTTCTCGAACTTGTCCTCGAGCTCGATCTCCTTGGCGACGGTGACGCCGTCCTTGGTGATACGAGGCGCGCCGAACGACTTGTCGATGACGACGTTGCGGCCCTTCGGACCGAGCGTCACCTTCACCGCGTCGGCGAGGATGTTGACGCCGCGCAGCATGCGCTCGCGGGCGTCGGAATGGAATTTGACTTCCTTGGCAGCCATTGGATCACTCCTTGATTAGGCAGTTTTCATTGACTGGGTTCAATCGAAGCGCCGGTCAGGCGGCTTTCTTCAGCGTCGCGGCTTGCTCGATCACGCCCATCACATCGCTTTCCTTCATGATGAGCAGGTCCTCGCCGTTGAGCTTGATCTCTGTGCCGGACCATTTGCCGAACAGGATGCGGTCGCCGACCTTCACGTCGAGAGGCACGAGCTTGCCGCTCTCGTCGCGGGCGCCCGCGCCGACGGCGATCACTTCGCCTTCCTGCGGTTTTTCCTTGGCTGTGTCGGGGATGATGATCCCGCCGGCCGTCTTCTCTTCGGCCTCGATGCGGCGGACGAGCACGCGGTCATGCAATGGACGGAACGTCATATCGTTCTCCTTCAGGACAAACAGATTGCGAGGTTCCTCCGCTCCGGACCGGCAGGGCCGGAGCGGGGCTCGCGCGACCCTTTCGGCATCGCGCGCATGTCGAGCTAATTTTGCCTTCTTCTACTTTCAAGAGGGGGCCGAAAAAATTTTAGCACTCTCGATCGCTGAGTGCTAGCGCGCTGAAAACATGCGGTAAATTGGATCGAGCAGACAAGGAAGAGGCTTGAATTCGCGCGTGAGCTGAACAAAATTATCGGCGCCCGGCAGCGCCGGGACCGCTGAGAAAATCGAAACCGAAACAAGGAGTTTTTTGGAGACGGAGGACAGAAATGGACCGACAGATGCTTAAGCCGATCATTCCTTCCCTTGCTCCCGAAATAGCAGACCTTTCGCTCGACCGGCTGCTTTCGCCGGCCAGCCATTTTCAGCACCCGCGGGATGTGCTGGAGGACGGCTCGCTCGACATTTGGGAAAAGCGGGCGATCCTTTCGTCCTGGGCGTCCGACGCCTGCGCCGTGGAATCGATGCCGGCGCTTCGCCAGCCGCCGGGCACCGAGCGGCCGGTCTCCTTCGACGACATCATGGATGCGCTGCGCCGGCTTGATGCGCTCGCCCCGCCGCCCAGCAACGCTGCCGATGACGACCACCGGCAGTTGATCGACCGGCTGAGCGCGTAAGGCGCAGAAGACGATGGCGAACGCGGTCAGCAGGGAATTCCGCTTGCAGATGAATGGTTACGGCTTGACCACTGCCGAGATCCATTATCATCTGCCGGACCATCCCAGCCTGCTCCAGCTCTATGTCTGGCAGGACTATGATCTCGCCCCGGATTTCCCCGCGCTGAGGGGCTTTCTGGGCTTTTGGGAACGCGATCTGACGGGTGCCTTGCATTCTGTCCGTGTCGCCCACCATCGGCTCATCAGGCCATCGGAATGGCGGGCCGTCGATGGGATCATCGCAGTCCATTGAAGATCATCTCCCCGAGGCGGTCGTGTTGTGCGACCGCCTTCAAGTTATCACCTGCCTGCCTGCACGCAGACGAAGGGTGACTTTTCATGGCCTTGAAGGCGGCTTCGGGGCTGGCCCTTGACGTCCCGGCATTGAATTCCCAAATCGATTTTGCCGGTGCTTGAGAGACCGGCAGGTCAAGGAGCGCCGCTTCCTTGGCGCTCCTCGTATCTATGTTGCTCAATGGAGGATGTAGCTATGAGAACCACATTTGACTTCAGTCCGCTGTTCCGGTCGAGCATAGGCTTCGATCGAATGCTGAACGCTCTCGAAACGGCAAGTCGGATCGAGACGGTCGACAACTGGCCACCTTACGACATCGCCAAAACCTCGGAAGACGACTATCGCATCAGCATGGCGGTGGCCGGATTCTCGCAGGAAGAACTGGCCATCACCCAGGAGCAGAACATGCTCATGGTCTCGGGCCAGAAAGCCGGCGAGGATAAGGGCGAGTACCTGCATCGTGGCATCGCCGGCCGCGCATTCCAGCGCCGCTTCGAGCTTGCCGACCATGTCAAAGTCGTCGGCGCCAGCCTGGTCAACGGCCTGCTGACGATCGATCTGAAGCGCGAAATTCCGGAAGAGATGAAACCGCGGCGGATCGAGATCGCAGCCGACAAGGCAACGCTCAAAGGCACCACAAAGAAGATCGAAGCCGAGAAGCAGGCCGCCTGAGGGCCTTCCTGGAGCGCATCCGCGCTAGGCGCTGGGCATTTGCCCAGCGTCTAGGAGCTTTTCGAGCCGATGAACAGAAAGGAGCAAAGCCATGAGTGTCCGTGATCTGATTCCCTGGGGCCGGAGCAGCGGCAACCAGCTTCCGAGCCTGTTCCGCGATAGCGAACGCGATCCGTTCCTGTCGCTGCATCGTGAGGTCAACCGCCTTTTCGACGATGTCTTCCGCGGCTTCGACAGTCGGTTGCCGTCTTTTGGCGGTGCCTCCGCCCTCGGCGCCAGTTGGCCGAGCGTGGAGATCTCAAACGGCGAGAAGGAGATCAAGGTGATGGCCGAGGTGCCGGGTCTCGAGCAGAAAGACATCGAGGTCCTGCTCGACGACGGCGTGCTGACGCTGCGGGGCGAGAGGCGCTCCGAGACGGAGGACAGGGATAGGCAGTTCTCCGAGCGCTATTACGGCCGCTTCGAGCGCCGCATCCCTGTCGGCTACGAGGTCAAGGAAGACGAGGTGGATGCCCGCTTCAAGAATGGCGTGCTGACCGTCACCTTGCCGAAGAGCGAGAAGGCGCAGTCGCAAGTCAAGCGCATCGACATCAAGAGTTGATGCACCGACGCGGGGGGCGGCCGAGCGCCTCCCGCGTCGCAGTCCATGAAAGCCACGGCGATTGACTGCCCGCGCGGCGCAACGCTTCGCGGTCGCTCGGCGCAGCCGGGGACAGAGGAAATTCATGCGACGGGAGCTTCAATCTTCCGTCCGAAAGTCTTCGCATCGGTCATGTGAATGATGACAAGCAGCGCGCTGTCTTTCCCTGTTGCGGCGTGGGCTTGTTCAGCGCCAGGCCGAGAGGGAAATTAACATAAGTTAAAGCGGAAGAGCAGTCACCTGGCGGTGGATCCGCATAAGATTGGGGCCGGCGATAACCTTAATTTTGGTTTCCTTTGCACAGGCTTCCCGAACGGAAGGTAAAAAGATAGATTAGCAATTCGTTAAGTACGCGTGGGGCGTGAGTAAGGGATGTGCCGTGATGAATTTCAAGTCTCTGATCAAGCGGGCCGAGGACGTCGATAAGGAATTTCAGGACCTCCAATCGGATCTGGCGGAAGCATTCGAGGACGTTCTGAAAGATGACGAACGGCCGCCGTCGGAAGACGACGCCGTTGCCGGTCAGGAACTGGTGGCAAGCGACGAAAATCCGCCGCCTGCAGAGCAGCCCGAGCCAGCTCCATCGCGGTTGACGCCCCATACCCAGACGCGGCTGGCCGCGCTCGAGGCCGTCGCCGGGCTTTTCCGTGACGGGCAAGGGCATCTGCAGGAGATCGAAGCGAAGCTGGCGGAGATCGCGACCGCGCATCATATGACGCGTGAGGTCCTCAACGTCTTCCATCGCGATGTGTTGCGCTCCAATGAGTTGGAGCTGGCAAACCTCGCTCTCACCACAGAACATAAGGCGCTCTCGGAACAATTGCTGGACGCCGCACGCAAGCAGCGTGAACGCGACGGCGCGGCCGAGGCATGGCACCAGCGCGAGGCGAGCCTCGTCCAAGACCGGGAGCAACTGCGCTCGGCGCTGGCGGCCGTGCGCCTGGAGCTGGTGGAGATGAGCAATGAGAGCGCCAGGCGCGAGACGGAGTTCGGCGAGATCGTCAAGGCCTTGACCGCCAAGACTGTCGAAGTCGACAGGCGCGGCGCCGAGAACAAGCTGCTGCGTGAAAAACAGGTCGGCCTCTCGGTCGATCTCGAGCAGGCGCAAAAGCGCGAGGCGGAGGCTCGGCACAAATTCGACGAGTTCGCGGCGACCCACGCCAGCGAAACCGCCCATATCGCCGAGCTGATGGCGCAACTCGGCAACCATGAAAAGGAAGAAACCCGGCTGCAGAAGGCGCTGGAGGCGACGCAGGCCAAGCTTGCCGAAACGGCCGAGGCGGCGCGGATCGCCGAAAGCGACAGTGCCGCCGAATTGGCGCGCAGCCAGGCGGAAATGCGCGGTTTGCGTGCCGAGATCCAGGAGTTGCAGTCGCGTCTCGATAAGGTCTCGACCGACAATGGCGAAGCCACGGCCGAGATCACCACGCTAAAGGCGCAGCTGAACGACGCGGTCACCGAACGCCAGATTGCGGAGAAAAGGCTCGCTGTTCTCAAGGAGGAGAGCGAAGCCGACAAGAAGAGCCTGTCCGATATCAGCACCAATCTCTCCCGACTTTCGCTGCAGCAGGCGTCCGAGCAGATCCAGCTCGATATCCAGAAGCAGGAATGCGAGGATTTGCGCGCCGAGGTTGAAGCGCTCAACGCGCGCATCCGGGAATTGCTGCCTTATGAGCGCCTGCATCGGGTGACCGACGCAAGGTCGCGCAAAGATGCCGCGCCTCAAACCAACGGGATCATCGCGGAGGCGGCGCGCCCCGTCGCGCGGCGCGTTTCTCGGCGCAGCATGCGAGTGAACGGAGGCTGAGGAACCGCCGCGCCCGAAATTGCTTCGGAAGGCTATTTGCCCGCCATGCTGTCGGCGAGGTCCTGCGCCTGTTTGAGCAGCGCCGGGAAGGACGGGTCGCCAGGCAGGTGCTGGGCCATGCAGGCGCGGTAGTCGGCGTCGCCCTTTTCCCAGGCGGCATTAGCGGGATCGGAAGCCTGCGGGTCGTCCTGATCCGAGCCCTGATCGGCCTGTTGGGCTTTCTGCGCGGCGGCGTCCGCGGCGGCCCAGATCGAATCGCAGGCTGCGATCTTCGGCACGGCGGGTGAGGCTGGCGCCTCGGCGATCAGCACGCGGTCGCCTTTGACGATCGCCACCACGACATGCTGGTCGTAGATCGGCCCGACATCCTGTGTCCAGCCGCCGAGCCGCGCGATCGCGATTTCGGCGCCGTCGGGCTTCTTCAGCGGAAAGTCGAGCGTGCCGGAGAACGCCGCGTCGCTGCCGATGGCCTGGGTGTAAAAACCGTCCAGCTTCAGCGCCGCGCCGATGTCGGTGGGCAGCTTGAAATCCGCTTCCGTCTCGGCCGATTTGGATTTGAGCCAGCGCTCGGTCAGCCCGCGCGTTGAGACCACGATGCTCGGGCCGTCATCGCTCTGGGCATAGCGCAACCCGTCGAGCATGCCGTAGCCGATGTCGGAAGCGTTGAGGCTTTGAATGTTCATGGTGCCAGTCGTCGGAAAATCCTTGACCGTAAGCGGCCCGAGAATGGCGTCGAGACGCTGCTTCAGGTCGGCCAGCGCCTTCTCGTTCTGGGCATCGATGGTTTCGATGTCCGTGTTGGCGTTTGCCTGCGTCGCGATGTCGGCAATCGCCTTGTCGCGCGCCGCGATATAATCGTCCTCCGGCGAGGCCGCATATGCCGCGCTGCCCGCCAGCGTGAGGAGAAGTGTCAAGACCAACCGCATGCTGCAACCCCCAAGGTTAGCGATCAAGAGCCCTTGAAAGCTATCGCCCGACTTGGCGGCTTTTGCGTGGCGGAAATCGAAGCGGGGAGCAAATCTTTATTCCGCCTTGCGCTTCTCCACCTCCGCCTTGCGCAGCAAGAACCGCTGGATCTTGCCGCTCGGCGTCTTCGGCAGCTCGCTGACGAACTCGACCTCGCGCGGATAGGCATGCGCCGACAGCCGCTTCTTCACATGCTGGGCGAGTTCCTCGGCCAGCGCTTCGCTGCCCTGGAAGGCGGGCCCCAGCACCACGAAAGCCTTGACGATCTCGGTGCGCTGCGGATCGGGCACGCCGACCGCCGCCGCCTCGTTGACTGCCGGATGCTCGATCAGCGCGCTCTCCACGTCGAATGGCCCGATGCGGTAGCCGGACGAAGTGATGACGTCATCGGCGCGGCCGATGAAGGAGACCGAGCCGTCCGGCTCATACTCCACCGTGTCGCCGGTGCGATAGTAGCCGCCCTCGATCGCCGGCGTTTCCGCCTCATGGTAGCCGCCGAACCAGCGCAGCGGCGAGTTGGCAATATCGACGGCAAGCACGCCCGGCTGGTTGGGGCCGAGCTCGTTGCCTTCGTCATCCAGCACCACCATGCGATAGCCCGGCATGGCAAATCCGGCCGAGCCCGCGCGGACAAGGTGCTTGAGCCCGTGATGATTGTTGACCATCATGCCGTTCTCGGTCTGGCCGTAATGGTCGTGGATCGGCGCGGCAAGGTGCGCGTCGAACCAGCGGATCACTTCCGGGTTGAGGGGCTCGCCGGCGCTGCTCACCGCGCGCAGCTTCCCTTTGACGCGCGCGGCTGCTTCCGGTCCTTCCGCCATCAGCAGGCGGTAGGCCGTCGGCGAGCCGGCAAGGCTGGTGACGCCGAGGCGCTCGATGATGTCATAGGTCGATTTGGCGTTGAACGCGCCTTCGTAGAAGGTGGTGGCGACGCCGAGCAGCAAGGGTCCGGTGATGGCGTAGTAGAGCCCATAGGCCCAGCCGGGATCGGCGATGTTCCAGAAGATGTCTTCGGGCGTGAGCCCGATCGCGTCGCGCATATAGGCGCCGAAGGCAAGCAACGCGCTGAGCGGCACCGGCACGCCTTTCGGATGTCCTGTCGTGCCCGAGGTGGACATCATCATGAACAGGTCCGAGCCCTGGCGCATCACCGGTTCGCAGTCGGGGGCGGCGGCGGCAAGTGCGGCGCGGAAGTCGACATCACCGGTGGGCAGCGTGTCGCCGGCAGCCAGAATGATGGCGATGCGTGGATGGTTTTCCACCTCGTCGAGCTTGCCGCGGTTCGCGGGGTTGGTCACCACCAGCTTCGCCTTGCTGTAGCTAAGCCGGTGCTCGACCGCCTTTGGCCCGAAAGCGGTGAACAGCGGCTGGTAGACCGCGCCGACGCGCCATGTGCCGAGGATCAGCGCCACCAGCTCGGGAATGCGCGGCAGCATGCCGGCCACGACATCACCGGCGCCGACGCCGAGACTTTTGAGGAGGCTGCCGACGCGGCCCGACATATCGGCCAGATCGTCGAAGGAATATTCGCGCAATTCGCCGGCCGCCGAGATGGCGCGCAGCGCCAGCCGGTTTTGGCCGGCATAGCGGCCGCAACATTCGACATAGGCGTTGATGCCGGTCGCCGGATCGCCGTGAAGCCTGGCGATCTCGTCCTCGATGCGGAATTGCGCGACGGCATCTTCGTAGCGCGGCAGCGCTGCTGGCGTGTCGGTCATGGCAATCCTCCCTCGGCGGCGGATCATCTCCCCATAATCGCCGCCGCAGGAGATTGCATGAAAAGAGGGCGCTGGTCGATTGCGGCGAAAATCGGGGGCCGTTCTATGGCAGTTGAATACCCTGCGCCGCCATATGCCGCTTCCAGCGGTTGCGCAGCTCTCCCGGCCGGCAGCCGATGCGCTCGTCGAGAAAGCTCGCGGCCGATATCCGGTCGGCGCGAAAATGGCGGAAATCCTGGCGCAGCTCGCACCAGGCGGCGATGAGCCGCACCGTCTCGGCATAGCCGATCATCGTCGGCCAGATGACGCGCTCGCTCTCGTCGCCCTGTTCGTTGCGGTAGCGGATCCGGATCTTGTGACCCTCGCGGATCGAGGCCCGCGCCTTCGCGATGTCCAGCCCATCCGGCAGGTTCGCGCGGCCGAGCGGCGCGCCGACGGTTGGATTGCTGACGAAGGGGCGCAGCCGTTCGGGCACCACGGTGACGATCTTGGCGATCAGGTCGCGCGCCGCGCCCGCCAGCACGGCATCGCCCTTGTCCGCCACCCATTGCGCGCCGAGCACCGCCGCCTCCAGTTCGTCCGGCGTCAGCATCAGCGGCGGCATGTCGTAGTCGCGATCGAGCACATAGCCGAGTCCGGCCTCACCTCGGATCGGCACGCGCTGTCCGACGAGGTCGGCGATGTCGCGATAGACTGAGCGGCGCGAGGTTTCGAGTTCTTCGGCGATCCGGCTGGCAGTGATCGGTCGGCTCGAGCGCCGCAGGATCTGGATGATCTGGAACAGTCTGTCGGCGCGGCGCAAGGCATGTCTCCTGTTGCCACTATGCTGGCAGCAGGCCTGGTCCACAAGCCGGGGCAGGGCGCCTGAACGGGCGCGGCCGACGAAGAAAGTCTTCGTCGGCCAGCCAACGGAGAAGACCAGGATGAATTTCGTTTCGACCCGCATCATCACCGCCGACGTCAAGCGGCTCGTCGACTTCTATGAGGCGGCAACCGGCACAAAGCTCACGCTCTACACCGAGGATTTCGCCGAGCTCGTCACGGAAGTGGGGACTCTGGCGATCGGCAGCACGCGCACCTTGCAGCTCTTCGGCGGCGACCATGTCGCGAGCCCGGGGGCAAATCGCACCGCCATCATCGAGTTCCGCGTCGCCGATGTCGACGAAGAATACCGCCGGCTGGGCGGTCTCATTGACGGCGCGCTGGTGCAGGCGCCGACGACGATGCCCTGGGGCAACCGTTCGCTGCTGTTTCGCGATCCCGACGGCAATCTGGTGAATTTCTTCACGCCGGTGACGGCGGAGGCGATGGCGAAGTTCGAGCGGTGAGAGAATGGCCATCAATCTCCGGGGCCACGTCCCTTCGCGCCCCGCTCTTCCTGCAGCGTTGCCAGTTGGCGAAGCCTGCGCGACATCCGATCTCCCCCAAAGTGGGACCCAAATGGGGGAGATGTCCGGCAGGACAGAGGGGCCGCAAAGGGTTGAGACGTGGCCGGTTGGCGGGCTTGGCTCTGCGTCAACCGCGCGGTTGACGCCGTGCGCCATACAGCCGATATCCCGCGCAAATCTGTCCCGGGACGCAAATGACCACCGATCTCAAACAACCGGCCGCCGACACCGCCTGGCAGGACGACGTCCGCGCCGGTGTGCGCCATGTCCGCGACCTCGCCCCGCTGCCGCTCTCGCCGGCCGAGCGCGCCGCCGCGCAAGAGGCCGCGGCCGCCCACAAGGTGCGCGTGCCAAAACCTTATCTCGACCTGATCGACTGGAACGACCCCGAGGACCCGATCCGCGCCCAGGTGATCCCGTCGCCGGACGAGCTGGTCGCCACAGAGGGCGAGCTCGACGATCCGATCGGCGACCATGCCTTCAGTCCGGTGCCTCGGCTGACGCACCGCCATACCGACCGCGTGCTGCTGTTCCCGACCTATCAGTGTGCCGTCTATTGCCGTTTCTGCTTCAGGAAAGAATCGTTGACCTCCATCGGCCGCGGCTACACGCGCGAAGCGCTGGAGCCGGCGCTGGCCTACATCGCCGGCCACCCGGAAATCCGCGAGGTGATCCTGACCGGCGGCGATCCGCTGTCGCTGCCCGACAAGGCATTGGCCGAAATCCGCGCCCGCCTGGAGGCGATCCCGCATCTCAGGCTCTTGCGTATCCACACCCGCGTGCCCGTGGCGCTGCCGTCGCGCATCACGCCTGGCATGATCGAGGCGCTGCAGGGCCGGCTCATGGTGACGGTGGTCACCCACTTCAATCACCCGCGCGAGCTCACCCAGGCGGCCGAGGCGGCTTGCCGCGTCATGCGGCAGGCGGGTTTCGTGCTGCTCAACCAGAGCGTCCTCTTGAAAGGCGTCAACGACAAGGTCGAGGTGCTGGAGGAGCTCTGCCGCGACCTGATGTATCGGCTCGGCGTAAAGCCCTACTACCTGCATCACGGCGACCTCGCGCGCGGCATGGCGCACCGTCGCACCACGATTGCCGAAGGCCAGGCGCTGGTCGCCGAATTGCGCCGGCGGCTCTCCGGTATCTGCAACCCGACCTATGTCATCGACCTGCCCGACGGCGGCGGCAAGGTGCCGCTGGCGGCGAACCATGTCGAAGGGCGCGATGGCGACACCTGGCTGATCCGCGGCCAGGACGGCACGGTGAGGCGGTACAGGGAGCTGGTTGGCTAAAGCGCGTCGCGCTGAAAGGGATTCAGGCGACGCGCTTTAAGTCTTTGTCTTGGTGCATGTCGTCCGCCCAAACCGCTGCGCACTTTTGGGCAACATGCATCAGGCCTGACGCCGACATCTGTCAGCTCCGGCGCCGGCGTTTCCTGGCCTGACTTTGGCTCCCATTGCGCAGCACAAGGAACTCCATCCCGCGCCCCGCATTCTATGAGCGGGGGCTGAAGGAGCATTGCGTGAAGGCTTTGTTGGGAATTGCCGGCGGCTTCGTGCTGACCCTTGCCGTGTTCGCCAGCGGGCTTGCCTTCGCCACGTGGCTGCTCGCCGCCAAGCCGGTGCGCCAGGGAACGCCGGCGATCGGCGTTTCCGAGCTCTGGACGAAGGACGCGCAGCCGGTCGATCCGCAGAAACAGAACCTTGAACGCATTCCCGCCCAGCAGGCGGCGGTCGCACCCGCCAAGGCCGGCGAAGCGGTCCCAAGCGAATCAACCAAGGCGGATAGCGGAACGCAGACGACGGCGCTGGCTACGCCCGCACCGCCGCCAGCGCCGCAACTGCAGCCACTGCCCGACGTCTCTGGCCCGGGCCAGCCCGCGCCCGGCGCCGCCGCGGCCCAGCAGCCGGCCGCGGCCGATCAGCGGGCGCAGCAACAGCAACTGCCCGCCGCCCATCTGCAATGGTGCGCCACCCGCTATCGCAGCTACCGCCCGGCGGAAAACAGCTACCGCTCCTATAGCGGCGAGCTGCGCCCCTGCATCTCGCCCTATTACGATCCCGCTGGCGACCGCACCGCCTCGACCGAAGCTGGCCAGAATGACCAGGCGGCAGCGAACGATCGCCCGGACGCCATGGCCGACGACCAGATGAGCGACGACCAGGCCGAGATGGAGGGCTATGCCCCGTCCTCTGGCGGTTACGCCACCACCTATGGCGGCCCGCCGGAAGAGATTTCGCCAGAGGCCGAGGCCGGACGGGGACAAGTGTCGGGCCGGCAGTTCTCGGGCGACCATGTTGACGACTGCTTCAGCCGCTATCGCTCCTACGATCCGCGCGACAACACCTACCAGCCCTTCGACGGCGGCCCGCGCCGCCAGTGCGAATAGGATCACCTTTTCTGAAGGCTGGGCGCGAGGCACCCCTCTCTGTCCTGCCGGACTCCCCCCGCAATGGGGGAGATTAGCAGTTCGATCGGGGACGCCTCTTCTGCAACGTAGGTGATTGGCGAAAGCCCGCGTGACATCTGATCTCCCCTCAAGTGGGGGAGATGGCCGGCAGGCCGGAGGGGGGCGCTGTCACGCTAGCCTCTGAGGGCTAGCCCGCCGATCTCAGCGCAGGACCTTCCCTGGATTGAGGATGTTGTTGGGATCGATCATCTCTTTGATCGCCCGCGCCAAATCCCGCTTCACCGGATCCGCATATCGCTCATAGGCCTCGCGCTTCTCCAGCCCCACGCCGTGCTCGGCCGAGAACGAGCCGCCGGCTTCGCGTAGACCGTCGTAAAGCACATCCTCGATCGCCGTGTGCCGCTCATGCGGGACCGGCCCTTCGCAATTGATCGAGATGTGCAGATTGCCGTCGGCGAGATGGCCGTAGACGTAAGGTGCGTAGGAAGCGTCGAGCGCCTTCAGCCCCGCCTCGATGCGCGCCACATAGGCGTCCAGCGCGCCGCCCGCCACCGACACATCGAAGGAAGGCGCCATCGGGTGCGCGCGCTCGATCTCGGCGGTCTCCTCACGCAGCCGCCACATCGCTGCGGCTTGTGCCTCGGAGCTCGCGACCAGCCCGTCGATGATGCCGGCCTCGTCCCAGATCGCCGCCAACCCGTCCCCCAGCACTTGTCGCGCCGCCTCGATCGAATCGGCGCCGAGCCCCAGCACCAGAAGGCAGGGCGCATCGAGCGGCAGGCTGCCGGGCGCATAGTTCAGCGCCCGCTGCATGAGCGAAGCGAAATTGCGCCACAGGATCTCGGCGGCAGTGAGCCGCGCGCTGGTCGAGGCCAAAAAATGCCGCACGATGCGCTGCGCGCTTGCCGCATCCGGCACGCCGACAAGCGCCGTGGCGCTGGCGCCGGCGACCGGGTCGAGCCGCACCGCAACGCGGGTGACGATGCCGAGCGTGCCCTCCGCGCCGACGAAGAGATGCTTCAGGTCATAACCGGCGCTGGTCTTCAGCACCCTTGTGAGATCGGAAAACACCCGCCCGTCCGGCAGCACGGCTTCGAGGCCGAGCACGCGGTGGCGCATCGTGCCGTTGCGAAACGCCATGATGCCGCCGGCATTGGTGGAAACCATGCCGCCGATGGTAGCGCTGCCGCGCGCGGCAAGGTCTATGCCCGGGTCGAGCCCGTGGACGGCGCAAGCCTGCTGCAGCGCCCCCAGCGTGACGCCCGCCTGCACGATCGCTACGCGTGCGAACGGATCGATCTCCTCGATTTGGGTAAGCCCGCCGAGATCGCAGATGACCTGTCCTTGGGAAGTCGCCGCCCCGCCCGCCAGCCCCGTGCGCCCGCCCTGGGCGACAAGGCTGACGCCACGCTCCTGTCTCTTATACAAATATGACGCTGCCGACGA